>CAVXNT010000012.1:0-538759 GCA_963763225.1 uncultured Actinomycetota bacterium
GCCGCGGGTCGTGGCACATGGACTTCATCTACTCGCCTCGACGGCATCAGCAGGCCACCGGCGACCTGACGTGCATTCCAGCAACGCGAGGGCGAGTCGACTTCGCGCCGGCCGCGATGCAAGGTCGACGGCAAGGTCGGGGTCGTCCGAGACGATCTTCGCCGACGCGTTCACGTTCCTGCGCGACGACGCGCTGCCGCGGCATACGCCGAAGCTGACGATCCCGTCGCCGAGCATGGTCCACTACCGCGGCGGCGCCGCGCGATCGACCCTGACGTCTACCCGGACCTGGAGGAGTTCTGGACCGACCTGACCGCGGCCTAACGCGAGCAGATGCGCCGCGTCCACGAGCTCGGCTGCCGCTACCTCCAGCTCGACGACACGTCGCTGGCCTACATCAACGATCCGGCCCAGCGTGCGCGCATGGTCGCGGCGGCGAGCGACCCGGAGCACCTGCACGAGGCGTACATCCGCAACCTCAACGCGGCGCTGGCGGGTCGGCCCGCGGACCTCGCGGTGACCACGCACATGTGCCGCGGCAACAACCGGTCCTCGTGGGCGGCCGAGGGCGGCTACGACTTCGTCGCCGAGGCGCTGTTCAACGAGCTTGACGTCGACGGCTACTTCCTCGAGTACGACGACGAGCGCTCGGGCGCCTTCGAGCCGCTGCGGCACGTCCCGCCGGCAAGCAGGTGGTGCTCGGCCTGGTCACGACCAAGCGGGGCGAGCTGGAGTCGAAGGACGCGCTCAGCGGCGGCTCGACGAGGCCTCGAAGTACGTCGACCCGACCAGGTGTGCATCTCCCGCCAGTGCGGCTTCTCCTCCACCGTGGAGGGCAACAAGCTGAGCGTCGAGGAGGAGGAGGCGAAGCTGGGGCTGCTCGTCGAGGTCGCCCAGGAGGTCTGGGGCTAGGAGCCTGGGGCCGCGCCCTAGGTGTTCTGCCCGGGGAGGTTGGGCACGCGGTCGATGGGTGACTTGCCGCGCAGGCTGGTGTGGCCGCGGTGGTGATTGTAGTGATGGAGCCAGGCGGGGTAGGCGGCTGCGCGTTCGGTTTCTGATCGGTATTCGTGGGCGTAGGCCCACTCCTCGAGGAGGGTTCGGTTGAATCGCTCGACCTTGCCGTTGGTCTGGGGCCGGTAGGGGCGGGTGCGGCGGTGTTTGATCCGCTTCCCGAGCGCTGTCGCCCATAGGTGTGATCGGTAGGCGTTGCCGTTGTCGGTCAGCACCGCCTTGACCGTGATGCCGCAGCTGACGAAGTAGGCCTCGGCCCGCTGCCAGAATGCGACGGCGGTTTCCTTCTTCTCGTCGTCGTGGATCTCGGAGTAGGTCAGGCGGGAATGGTCATCGACCGCGTGGTGCAGGAACGCGTAGCCGGCCGGCTGACGCTTCTTGTTCGCCGATCCCTCCACGCGGCCGCGGAATCGCCACCCACCGCCCGGGGGGATGCGGCCCAGCTTCTTCACGTCGACATGGACCAGGTCACCGGGCGCGGCATGCTCATAGCTGCGGTTCTCGGCGCGAGATGTCTTGGTCCGCACCCCGGTGGCCGGGTCGGTCCACTTCAGGTGCGGGCACCGGTAGCGGACCAGCACCTTGCGCACGGTGGAGGGGTTCAGTCCCAGGCGGTAGGCGATCCGTGCCGGTCCCCACCGGCGGGTGACGCGCAACTTCACGATGCGCCGCTCGGTTCGCTGCGGCAGCTGGTTCGGACAGCGGCGAGGACGACACGACCTGTCGTTCATCCCGGCTGCCCCCGATGAGCGGTACCGGTCGGCCCAGCGGCGCGCCGTGGTGACGCTCACCGAGAACCGCTCGGCAGCCCGGACATAGGTCCAGCCCTGGTCAACGATCAACGTCGCCAGACGCAGCCGACCAGTGGGAGTCAGAGTCGCGTTAGCGTGGGACACGAAGGCCTCCGGTGGTGAGCAGTGGTTGCGTGGTAGCTCCACACCTCACCCGGAGGTCTTCGTCATCGTCCAGCCGACCCGCCGTACCTAACGTCCGTGGTCAGAACACCTAGACCTCTCGGGTGGTCGGCGGGGCTTCCGTGGTCGAACGCCGTCGAGCGGGTCACCGCGTGACTACGCTCGCGGCGTACCCATCCGGCTCGGGAGCGCACAGGAAGTAGTCCGATGCAGTCAGAGATCATGTACGGCCCGGCGTACGCGGCCGCGAAGCTCACCCTCGCCGCCGGCGAGTCGGTCCGCGCCGAGTCGGGCGCCATGCTGGCGATGTCGCCGGGGATGGCGATGGAGACCTCCACGCAGGGCGGGGTCCTCAAGGGGCTGCGGCGCTCGGTGTTGGGCGGGGAGTCGTTCTTCATGAACACCTTCACCGCGCAGGTCGACGGCGCCGAGCTCTGGCTGGCCCCGTCACTGCCCGGGGACGTCGTCGCCTGGCCGATCCAGGGCACGTTGTTCGTGCAGTCGGGGTCGTACCTCGCGTCCTCGGCCGGGGTCGACGTCGACTCGAGCTGGGGCGGGTCGAAGACGTTCTTCTCGCGCGAGGGGCTCTTCATGCTCCGGGTCAGCGGCCAGGGCGACGTGGTGCTGTCCAGCTACGGCGCGATCCACGCCATCGACCTGCAGCCCGGCCAGACGTACACGGTCGACACCGGCCACATGGTCGCGTGGACCGAGGGCGTCAACTACGCGGTGCGCAAGGTCGGCAACTGGAAGTCGACGTTCTTCTCCGGCGAGGGACTGGTCTGCGACCTCACCGGGCCGGGCCGGATCTACATCCAGACGCGCAGCCAGGACGCCTTCCTGGGCTGGCTGATCCCGAAGCTCCCGCAGCCGAGCAGCAGCTGAGCGGTCACGAGCCCGCCTGCAGCAACGCGCGCAGCGGCAGCGTGCCGACCGGCAGGCCGTGCCGGTCGTAGTAGGCGAACATCGCCGTCAGCCACGGGTGGGTGCCGGGGTCGTCGACGCGTACGGCGGTGGCCCCGGCCTCCTCGGCCAGCACCCGAACCGTCGCGCGCCGGGTGGCGAGCTCGTACGTCGCGCCCTCGTGGCCGTCCGCGAGCAGGACCGTCGCGGCGGCCGCGCCGAGGTCGGCCAGGTCGAGGAAGCCGAACGGCGCGTCCACGTCGTACGGGACGCGCACCTCGGGGCCGGTGAGGTCGAGGTTCTGCAGGTAGGCGCCCGGCTGCAGGATCGTCCAGGCGAGGCCGGACCGGCGCACCAGGTCCTCCGCGACCGCCTTGCCGAGGTGGTGCGGCAGCTGCGGCGCGTACGGCGACGCGACCGAGTGGTAGACCGCGCGCGGCACGCCGGCCTCCGCCAGGGCGTCGAGCGCGCTCGAGACGTACCCGGGCTCGTCGGGGTGCAGGTTGGGGGCGATGAGGTACGCCGCGGCGCAGCCGCCGAGGGCCCCGGCGAGGTCCGGCCGGTCCCGACGCCCGAGGGGCACCGGCTCGGCACCGCGACCGGCGAGGGCGGCGCACACCGCCCGCCCCGTCTTGCCGTTGCCGCCGAGCACCGCGATCCGCATCACGGGCCAAACCTAGAGGTTGATCAGGCCAGCTCGACCTCGATGTCGGGGGTGTGCGTGATCGAGTTGTGGACCGTGCAGTGGCTGGCGAACCCGAGCAGCGCCTCCCGCCGGTCCTCCGGCACGCCGTCGGGCACCTGGATCCGTAGCCGCATCGCCCCGACGCGGGCCGGCTTGCTGCCGAGCTCGAAGTCGGCGGTGACCCGGAGCCCCTCCTCGGGCAGGTGGTGGCGGCGCAGGTAGCGACGCGCGTAGAACGCGACGCAGGACGCCAGGGAGGCGACGAACAGCTCGGTGGGTGTCGGCCCGTCGTCGGTGCCGCCGACGTCGACGGGCTGGTCGACGAGCAGGTGGTGGCCGCGGACGACGATGTCGAAGCGGTCCTCGCCCAGGTGGTCGACACGCATCGTCGACAGGGCGGGGCCCTGGCGCAGCCAGCGCAGCGACTCGACGTCCCCGAGCAGGTCGAGCCGGCGCCACAGGACGCTCGTGGGCACGGCCTGGCTGGCGTGGGACAGGCTGGCGATGCGCTGGCGGTCCCGCTCGACCGGCACCCGCAGGTCGATCTCGTCGTCCGACCGGCCGGTGAACGTGGTCTCGAACTCCGCGTTGAGCTCCTCGGCGACACCGGCCGGGACGGTCCACCCGAGCACCGGGAGGCCGAGCAGGTCGGCGGCCGCGACCGCCGCCGCACTGGCCGCGGCGTGGTCCGGGTGCCCGCTGACGCCGTCGAGGTCGAAGGCGAGCAGGCCCGCCGCGCCGACGGACCGCGCCTGGGCGACGATGTCGTCGACGAGCACGTCACCGACGATCTCGGCCAGTCGCCCGTCCGGGTGGTCGCGCAGGGCCGCCACGCGCGCACCGAGCGCCTCGGCGGCACTGGCGGCTCGCGGGCACGCAGGTCGCGCAGGTCCCCCGAGACGCCGTGGATCGTCGAGGCCTCGCCGCGCGTGAGGCACAGGACCGACACGGCGCTGCCCGCCCGCCCGAAGGCGTCGATCAGCGCGCCGAGACCGAAGGACTCGTCGTCGGGATGGGCGACCACGGCGAGCACCGAGCCCCAGTCCGGGAGCTCTTCGGTGACGGTCGGGCGGGTGTCGGTGGACGATGACATGGGCGGCCTCCTTGGCCGCCACGATATACCCCGCGGGGTATCGACGACCCGGGTCGAAGGTCCCGGATCCGAGCGGGCTGCGGGGCGGTCAGGCCAGGTCGACCGCGGCGTACGGGGCACCGCCGGCGAGCCGGGCGTAGCCCGGCCCGCGGTCGAAGAACGCCTCGCTCGCGCGCCGGCCCGGCGCGCCCGCTCGGCGGCGGTCGCCGCCGTCGTCGTAGCCGAGGGTGTCGTCGTCGACGGCAGGGTCGAGCCGGTCAGCACCACGCCGTAGTCGCGCGAGCGCGGCCTCCGGCGACACCTTGCGCCAGACGCACGTCGCGGACCACCAGGGCCGGGTCCCGCTCGAGCGGGTCGCCCCAGCCGCCGCCGCCGGTGGTGCGGATCCGGATCACCTCGCCGGCCGTGACCGGCTCGGCGTCGGCGAGGGCGTCGACCTCGCGCTCGTTCGGACCGCCCGGGTCGATGGTGACCTCGAACGGCCTGCCCGGCCCGGCCGCCCTTGACGCCCCAGCAGGCCAGGATCGACCGGTCGGCGATGGACATGAAGTGGCGCGTCCTCGAGCATCCGGATGTGCTTCTCGTAGCCCAGGCCGCCGCGGAACTGTCCCGGCGCCGCCGGAGTCGATCGCCAGGCGACGAGCCACTCGACGCGGAACGGGAAGCGGGCCTCGGTGAACTCGGTGGGCAGGTTCCGCGAGTCGGGGACCACGTGGATGGTGTCCTCGCCGTCGGCGTAGTAGCGGCCGCCGGAGCCGCCGCCGAGCACCTCGCGCATCAGGTACGGGCGGCCGTCGAGGTCCTCGCCGTACACGCCGGTGTAGCGGATGGTCTCCTGGTCGGCGGGCATCCGGCCGTCGACCGCCTTGGCGAGCACGCCGGCCAGCACGCCCAGCAGCCGCAGGATCACGAACGTGCGGGCGTTGGTCGGCGCCGGGAAGACCGGGGTGAGCAGGGTGCCCGGCGGCGGGAAGCGCATCTCGATCAGCGGCACGACGCCCTCGTTGACGTCGAGCTCGGCCATCCGCTCGGGGGTGTCGGCGAGGTTGCGCAGGATCGGCGCCAGCCACTTCTTGAGGAAGACGCCGTCGCTGTAGTCGCCGCAGTGGTTGATCGGGCCCTTGGCCTGCGGGCCGGTGCCGTCGAAGTCGAGGATCAGCCGCTCGCCCTCCGGGTCGTCGGCCGGCGTGCGGGTCAGCGTGATCCGCTGGGTGTGCAGCTTCGGCTCGTCGACGCCGTCGTGCTCGGCGTAGTCCTCCCAGACCCAGGTGCCGACCGGGATCTTGGCGAGGATCTCGCGCCGGTAGGTCTCGGTGGTGCGGTCGATGATCGCGTCGAAGCAGGCCTCGACGGTCTCCACGCCGTAGCGGTCGAACAGCTCGCCCAGCCGGCGGGCGCCCATCAGGCAGGCCGAGCACTCGGCGTCGAGGTCGGCGGCCAGCGACTCGGGCATCCGGGAGTTGCGGGTCATGATCGTCAGCGCGGCCCGGTTGGGCACGCCGGCGTCCCACAGCCTGATCGGCGGGACCATCAGGCCCTCCTCGAAGACGCTGGTCGCGTCGCGAGGGCATCGAGCCCGGGCACCGCGCCGCCGATGTCGTCGTGGTGGCCGAACGCCTGCACGAACGCGACCACCGCGTCGCCCTCGGCTCGCGAACACCGGGACGGTGACGCACAGGTCGGGCAGGTGGCCGATGCCGCCCTCGGACCGGTAGACGTCGTTGTGGAAGAAGACGTCGCCCTCGCGCATCTCCTCGATCGGGAAGTCGCGGGCGACCGGGTGCACCAGCGCGGAGTAGGAGCGGCCGGTGAGCTTGCGCAGCAGCCGGTCGTGGATGCCGGCCCGGAAGTCGTGCGCGTCGCGGATCATCGGGCTGCGGCTGGTGCGCGCCGATGGCGGTCTCGACCTCCCTCTCGACGCTGGCCAGCGAGCCCTGCACGATCTCGACCAGCACCGGGTCGGCGCTCGCACCGGCGTCCGCGGTCAGCGTGACCGAACGGGAACTGCGTGGGAGCGCGACGGCTGGCTCGGGGGAGCTGCTGACGGCCGCGGTCTACCGCGCCTCCTGTCGGTCCGGGTGACGATGAGGTTGCAGGTACTCGTCGACCCGGGCGGCGAAGCCGGGATGGATCGGCACCGTGGAGCCGAACTCCTCGATGATCGCCGGGCCGGTCGACCGGTCGCCCGGGGCCAGGTCCGTGCGCCAGAGCACGGCGTGTCGACGTACCCGTCGGCGGCGTCGAAGCAGACCGGCCGGCCGGCGCCGCTCGGGAGGCTGCGCACCGTCGTCGCGACGCTCGTGACTGCGGCTGATCTCGGGGCGCTGGATCGGCCCGATGCCGGAGACCCGCAGGTTGACCCACTCGACCTGCTGGGCGGGTCGCCGGCGAAGTCGTAGCCGTACAGCGCCCGGTGCTCGGCGTGGAAGGCGGTCGGCGACCTCGGCGAGGCGTGCGCGGTCGAGCGGCCCGTCGCGGCACCGGCACCCGCACCTCGAAGGCCTGGCCGAAGTAGCGCAGGTCGGCGGTGCGGACGAAGCTGGTGCTCGCTCGGCCGAAGCCCTCCTTGGCCAGCGCCGTCGGCCGCCTGGCCGGTGAGGTCGTCGTAGATCGCCGGCGACCGTCGGCCGGGTCGAGGCGCGTCGTGCAGGGCGACGTGGGTCTGCACGTAGTCGTTCTTGACGTCGACGGTGAGCAGGCCGAACGCCGAGACGTTGCCCGGGTTCGGGCGGCACCAGCACCGTCGGGAGGCCGAGGACGTCCATCAGCCGGCAGAGCAGCAGCGAGCCGGAGCCGCCGAAGGTGGTGAGCGTGAAGTCGCGGACGTCGAGGCCGCGCTTGACGGTGACCTGGCGCAGCGCGTTGGCCTGGTTCCAGGCCGAGATCTCCAGGATGCCGGTGGCGCAGGCCTCCGGGCTGAGGCCGAGCTTGCCGGCGAGCTGCGTCGAGCCCGGCGCGGGCGGCGTCGACGTCGAGCGGGATCTCGCCGCCGAGCAGGTGCGGCGGGATCCGGCCGAGCACGACGTGCGCGTCGGTGATGGTGACGCTCGGTGCCGCCCTTGCCGTAGCAGAGCGGGCCGGGGTCGGCGCCGGCCGACCGCGGGCCGACCTTGAGGGTGCCCTCCGGGCGAGAGCCAGGCGATCGAGCCGCCGCCGGCGCCGACGGTGACGACGTCGATCATCGGGATCTTGGACGGGTACGCGCCCGACGCTGCCCTCGGTGGTCAGCGTCGGCTCGCCGTCGATCACCACGCGACGTCGGTCGAGGTGCCGCCGCCGTCGCAGGTCAGCACCCGGTCGAAGCCGGCGACCTTGGCGATCAGCGCGGCGCCGAGCGCACCGGCCGCCGGGCCCGGAGAGCACCGTGGTGATCGGCTGGTGCACGACCTCGTCGGCCGAGAGCACGCCGCCGTTGGACTTCATCACGTAGAACGGGATCGGCGCGGCCGGTCGCTCCCCGAGCGGCCGTCCGAGCCGGCGTCTTGATGTTGGCGACGTACGCGCGAGAGCCGCGGCTTCACCGCGGCGTCGACCAGCGTGGTCATCGCCCGCTCGTACTCGCGGTACTCGCGCAGCACCTCGCTGGACGAGCGACACGACCGCGTCGGGGTGCTCCTCGGCGAGGACCTCGCGCATCCGCTGCTCGTGCGCCGGGGTTGGCGTAGGCGTGCAGGAAGCAGACGCCGAGGGTGTTGATGCCGCGGTCGCGGAACCAGCGGGCGACGCGCGCGGGCGCCGTCCTCGTCGAAGGGGCGTACCTCGGCGCCGGTGAAGTCGAGCCGGCCGTCGACGCCCCGGACCAGGTCGCGCGGCACGATCCGGTCGGGCTTGACCCAGAAGTAGCAGTTGCCGTAGCCGTCGGGCACCGACTGCCGGGCGATCTCGAGCATCGCCTCGTAGCCCTCGGTGGTGATGAAGCCGAGCCGGTCGACCTTGCCCTCGAGCAGCTGGTTGGTCGCGACCGTGGTGCCGTGGCTGACCGCGGTCGATCGTCGGCGCCGCGTCGGCGGCCGAGCAGGCCGAGCACCTTGTCGATGCCGGCCAGGAAGCCGTCGGCCGGGTTGCCCGGGGTCGACGGCGTCTTGGTGGTGACCAGCTCGCCGGTCGTCCTCGTCGAAGGCGACGACGTCGGTGAACGTGCCGCCGGTGTCGATGCCGATCCGGATCGCGGCTTGGGCCATGCCGCGCATCCAACCGGCACGGGCGACCGCGGCCACGGCAGCACCTCTGCCGACGGAAGCGGCCGATGTCCGGCAATCTCTGCCAGCGCGCGGCCGACCGCCTCACGCGTCCTCGGGCGCGCGCTCGTTGTAGACACCGGCCGCCTCCTGGCCGGTCAGCCGCTGGATCGCGGCCATGATCTCGTCGGTGACCTCGCGGCGGGCGCGGCCGAGGGGCACGCCGTCGTACCGGCCGGCGACCTCGATCGGCGCGCCGAAGGTGACCGGCACCGGCACCACGCCGGGGCAGGCGTCGACCCGACCGGCTGCAGCTTCTCGGTGCCGTGCAGGCCGACCGGGACGACGGGCACGCCGGCGGTCAGCGCCAGGTGCGCGACGCCGGTGCGGCCGCGGTAGAGCCGGCCGTCGCGTGAGCGGGTGCCCTCGGGGTAGATGCCGAACGCCTCGCCCGCGGCGAGCACCTCGAGCGCGGTGTCGAGGCTGGCCAGCGCCGCCTTGGAGTCGTCGCGGTCGACCGGCAGCATGCCCATGCCCTCGAACCACGCCGCTGGCAGCGCGCCCTTGATGCCGGTGCCGGTGAAGTAGTCGGACTTGGCCAGGAAGGCCACCTTGCGCGGCACCACGATCGGGATCACCACGCTGTCGGCGAAGCTGAGGTGGTTGCTGGCCAGGATCACCGGCCCGGTGCGCGGGCACGTTCTCGAGCGCCGGTGACGTCGGGCCGCCAGACCGCCTTGGCGACCGGGGGCACCACCGGTGCAGGACCGCGTAGACAGGCCGACGAGGACCCAGTGTCCGACCTGGCCGGGAAACCCGAGGAGGTCCGGGTGGTGACCGGCCTCGCGGCCGGGTGCGGGGCCGGCTCCCTGGGGCGCGAGGTTTCCGGGGACGGGTGCCGGGAAGGATGCCTGACAAAGGTGAAGGCCCCTCGTGAGTATGAGTTCCAAGGGCCCTTCGTGTGACCGGTACTGGTGACGCTCCCGCTCGATCCAGTCCTCGTCTCCGGCCCCGGCGGCCTCGTCATCCGGCCGCCGCGTACGCTCCCGGCAAGCTGGCGGTCCGAACGTGCTGGATCTTCGTCTCCGACCGTCCCGCTCTCCCTTGCGGGAGTGCGTGGGAGAAGTTCTATGCCCTGGAGAACCCGCCCGCAAGGGCATTCGGGAACATTCCCTGGTTCCACCGGAATTCGCGGCCGGCCCTCCACAGATCGTGGGTCCGTCATCCACAGGAACGACGGATTCCCACAGTGACAGGGATTCCGGGCCGGCGCGCGGCTGGTCGGCCGGGAGCCTGAGACTGCGCCGACTCGGCAGTTTGGACAGTGCCGGACAATAGGTGAAGGGCCCTCGAGAGTATGAGTTCCAAGGGCCCTTCGGGTGACCGGTACCGGTGACGCTTCCCGGTCGACGCACTCTTCTCCTCCGGTCCCAGCGACCTCGTCACCCAGCCGCTGCGCCACGAGCCGGGCAAGCCGCCTCGCGTCGTGCGGACCCTCGTCTCCGAGCTGTCCCGCTCTCGTCGTCTCCGGGGGGCGTGAGAGAGTTCTATGCCCGGCGGGACGGGCCGCGCAAGGGGTCGCGGACCAGATTCTTCGGGTTCCACATCGAAAGGCCTGTTCATCCACAGAACAAGGTCCCGTTGTCCACAGCGGCGCGCCGTTTCCACGGGGTCTTGCCCACAGCTGTGGCTGGACCGGTGCCGGCCGGTCCCGGCCCGCCCCGGATCAACCGTCGAGCGGCCTCGAGCGGCCGCCGCGACCTCGAGCAGGAAGCGGTCGCGGCCGTGGGCGGCGACGATCTGGATGCCGACCGGCAGGCCCGCGGCGGTGCGGCCGAACGGCACGCGAGATCGCGGGGCAGCCGGTGACGGTGATGAAGTACGCCGCGCGCATCCAGTCCAGGTAGGTCGCCATCGGGCGGCCGTTGATCTCGGTCGGGAACTCCTGGTCGGCCGGGAACGGCGGCACCTGCGAGACCGGCAGCACCAGCACGTCGTAGCCGTCGAAGAACTCCCGCATCCGCTCCGCCAGGGCGGTGCGCTGGGTGTAGGCGCGGGCGACGTCGGCGCCGGTGAGCGACTCGCCCGCGCGGATGTTGTCGGCCAGCGACGGCTTGAACGCGTCGGGGTGCTCGGCGAGCAGCCGCGCCGAACCTGGCCTGGAAGTGCCAGGCGCGCAGCGTGCGGAAGGTGTCGTCGGCCTCGGCCAGCACCGGGTGCGCCTCGTCGACCGCGGCGCCCGCGGCGGCGAGGGCCGGCGCCGCGGACGCCACCACGGCGGCGACCTCGTGGTCGACCTCGAAGGCGCCGCCGAGGTCGACCGACAGCGCGACCCGGAGCCCGGCCAGGCGACCCGGTCGACCGGCGGCGCGAACGTGGCGCCGGGGTCGCCCAGCGCCTGCGGGGCGCGGGGGTCGGGGCCGGCGAGGACCGAGAGCAGCAGCGCCAGGTCGCCGACGTTGCGGGCCATCGGTCCGCCGACCGAGGTCGTCTCCCACTGGTTGTAGAGCGGCCACTCCGGCACCCGCCCGAGCGAGGGCCGCAGCCCGACCACGCCGCAGAACGACGCCGGGTTGCGCAGCGACCCGCCCATGTCGGAGCCGTCGGCGAGCGGCACCATCCCGGAGGCGAGCGCGCAGGCCGCTCCCCCGCTGGAGCCGCCGGCCGACCGGGTCGGGTCGACCGGGTTGAGGGTGGTCCCGAAGAGCGTGTTGAACGTGTGCGACCCGGCGGCGAACTCGGGCACGTTGGTCTTGCCGATCACGACCGCGCCGGCCCGCCGGATCCGCTCGACGAGGAGCTCGTCGCGGTCGGGCACGTGGTCGGCGTACAGCGGGGAGCCGTAGGTCGTGCGCCACCCGGCGACCGCGTGGGTGTCCTTGAACGCGAACGGCAGCCCGTGCAGCGGCCCGAGCTCGGCGCCGGACGGCGAGCGCCTCGTCGGCCGCGGCCGCACCGGCCCGGGCCCGCTCCTCGTCGAGGCGAGACGATCGCGTTCAGCTGCGGGTTGCGCTCGGCGATCCGGTCCAGGTGCAGGTCGAGCAGCTCGCGCGCGGAGATCTCGCCGCGCGCGTACGGCGGCCGCCTGGTCGCGGGCGGTGGACGTCGACCGTGAGGCGGTCATCGGCGGCGCCCGAAGACCGACCCGGCGACGACGCCGAGCAGCACGAGCCCGGCGCCGACGGCGATGCCCTTGACGAAGTCGCCGCTGCGCGGACGCCCCGGTCGCCGGCCCGCGGGTGCGGTGAAGACGGCGGGGCCTCCGCGGGCGCGGCCGCCGGCGCGCCTCCGGGGCCTCGACCGGCTGGCGGCCACCGGCGGCCGGGCCCTGCCCGACCAGCACGCCGCCGACGTTGGCGAAGAACTCTCCCGCCATCCGCTTGGACACCGAGGTCAGCATCCGCTGGCCGACGCCGCCGACCATGCCGCCGACGACGGCGTCGGCCTCGTAGTCGATCCTGCGTGACGCCGGGCTCGGGCTCGGCGAAGTAGACCTTGCACGGTGGCGTCGATGGTGCCCGGGGCGCCCGCGCCCTGCAGCCGCATCACCAGCGACTCGTGCTGCCGGAGGTCGGAGAGCGCGCAGGAGCCGGCGTAGGTGCCCTTGATCGCGGCGACGCCCGCGGTGACCGTCATGTCGTAGGCGTGGTCGCCGGTCGCCTCGAGCCGCTCGCAGCCGGGGATGGTCGCGACCAGCACCCGCGGGTCCAGCAGCGCGTCCCAGACCTGCCTCGACCGGGAAGGTGACGAGGTTGGATCCGGTGATCTTCATGCGGGTGCTCCTGGGCCTGTCGCAGCGTGAACAGGTCGGACGGGGAGATCGGCATCGCGCGTGATCGCCAAGTCGGGACCGCGGTGCGCTCGGCGTCCTCGATGGCGGCGGCGAAGACGGCGGCCGACGGGATCACGCCGGCCTCGCCGGCGCCCTTGATGCCGAGCGGGTTGAGCGGGGACGGGGGTCTCGAGGTGGTCGATGTCGATGCCGTCGGGGACCTCGGTGACGTAGGGCATCAGGAAGTCCATGAACGAGGCGTTGAGCAGCTGCCCGGACTCGTCGTACGCCATCCGCTCGTAGAGCGCTCCCGCCGACGCCCTGGGCGACGCCGCCGTGGATCTGGCCCTCGACGATCATCGGGTTGATCAGGTGGCCGCAGTCGTGGACGACGGCGTACTTGAGGATCGTGATCTCGGCGGTCAGCGGGTCGGTCTCCACGATCACCGCGTGCATGCCCGGAGGCGAACGTCGCGCGCTCGGGCGAGTAGAAGTCCTTGCCCTCCAGGCCCGGCTCGTCGTCCTCGGCCACCGGCGGCTTGCCCGGGTCGCCGACGGAGAACTGGGTGGCGGCCTTGGACGCCTCGTCGAAGGCGTAGCGCAGCGGGTTGGAGAGCACCGACGACGGTGCCGAGGTCGATGGACGTGCCCGGCGAGCCCTTCACCGACACCACGCC
This sequence comes from uncultured Actinomycetota bacterium, assembly GCA_963763225.1. Classification (GTDB taxonomy): domain Bacteria; phylum Actinomycetota; class Actinomycetes; order Propionibacteriales; family Nocardioidaceae; genus Nocardioides. Next base: position 13,234 of record CAVXNT010000012.1, read on the forward strand.
GTCGACGATCTCGAGGTCGTCCTCGGACGGCCTCGAGCGCCTCGGCCGCGATCCGGAGCACCTTCTCCTTGGCCCGCTTGGCGGCGAGGTGGATCGCCGACCCGCTCATCACCGCGGCGCGGGAGGCGAACGTGCCGACGGCGTACGGCATCCGGCGGGTGTCGCCGGTGACGACCTCGACGTCCTCGAACGGCACGCCGAGCTCGTCGGCGACCAGCTGCGCGAACACGGTCGCGTGGCCCTGGCCCTGGGTGGTCAGGCCGGTGGCGACCTTGACCTTGCCGGAGGTCTCGATGTGCACGTGCGCGCCCTCGTAGGGCCCGACGCCGGTGCCCTCGACGTAGCAGGCCAGGCCGATGCCGACCCGGCGGCCCTGCGCGGCCATCTCGGCCTGGAACGCCGGGAACTCGTCCCAGCCGACCAGCGCCTTGATCTTGTCCAGCGACGCCGGGTAGTCGCCGGAGTCGTACTCCAGCTCGCGGCCGTCCTGGAAGATCAGGCCCTGGTCGTAGGGGAACTCGTCGGGCTGGATGAAGTTCACCGCCCGCACCTCGGCGCGGTCCTTGCCGAGGTACGCCGCGATCGCGTCCATGGTCCGCTCCATCGCGTAGCAGCCCTGCGGGCGCCCGGCGCCGCGGTAGGGCGTGACCATCACCGTGTTGGTGTAGAGCGACTCGAAGACGACCCGGTAGTTCTGCGGCTTGTAGGGGCCGAGCAGCTGGGTCGAGGTGATGATCGGGACGATCAGGCCGTACGGCGTGTAGGCGCCGTGGTCGTGCCAGAACTCGACGTCCAGCCCGAGCAGCCGGCCGTCGTCGTCGAAGCCGACCTCGATGTGCTGGACCTGGCCGCGCTCGTGCGCGGAGGAGATGAAGTGCTCGCGGCGGTCCTCGGTGAACTTCACCGTGCGGCCCAGGACGCGGGCCGCCAGCGGGACCAGCAGCTCCTCGGGCCACGGGTGGTTGATCTTCACGCCGAACCCACCGCCGACGTCGGGGGTGATGACGTCGACCTGGCCGAGGTCGAGCCCGAGCTTGACCGCGACCGCGGCGCGCACGCCGGTGGAGCTCTGCGTCGACGTCCAGACCGGCAGCCGGTCGAGGTCGGCGTCCCAGCGGGCGACGGTGCCGCGGCCCTCCAGCGGCGTGCAGGCGCTGCGCTCGACGGTGAGGTCCAGCGCGAGCCGGTGCGGGGCGGCGGCGATCGCGGCGGGCGCGTCGCCGACGTTCTGCTCCAGGCGGGCCCCGACGTTGCCGGGCACGTCGTCGTGGACGAGGGCCGTCGGCCGCCCGGGCGGCGTCGACGCCGACCACCGGCGTCAGGAGCTCGTAGTCGACCCGGATCCGCGACACGGCGTCCTCGGCGACGTAGCGGTCGTCGGCGACGACGAACGCGATCGCCTCGCCGACGTAGTTGACCTCGTCCTTCGCCAGCGCGTACTGCGTGCGGCCGTGGGTCAGCGCCGGGTGCGGGATCAGCAGCGGCAGCGGCTCGGCCATCGGGCCGGTGAGGTCGTCGTAGGTCCAGACCGCGTGCACGCCCTCGACGTCGAGCACGTCGGAGACGTCGATGTCGAGGATCCGCGCGTGCGCGTGGGGCGAGCGGAGCACGGCGGCGTGCAGCGAGGTCGCTGCCCGACGGCGACGTCGTCGACGTACCGGCCCTGGCCGCGCAGGAAGCGCTGGTCCTCGACCCGCTGGACCTTCTGGCCCATCAGCTTGGTGGTCATCGCCGCCCGGCTCTCGCGAGCTCGGCGGCCCGCTCGACGGCCTTGACGATGTTCTGGTAGCCGGTGCAGCGGCACAGGTTGCCGGCGATCATGTCGCGGGCCTCCTCGTGCGTGGGGTGCGGGTTCTCGCGCAGCCCGGCGGTGATCGTGGTGAGGAAGCCCGGGCGTGCAGAAGCCGCACTGCAGGCCGTGGCACTCCGCGAACGCCTGCTGGACCGGGCCGAGCGAGCCGTCGGCGCTCGGCCAGGCCCTCGACCGTGGTGATCTCGTGGTCCACCGCCGAGACCGCGAACATCAGGCAGGAGCGCATCGGGGCGCCGTCGACGAGGACCGTGCACGCGCCGCAGACGCCGTGCTCGCAGCCGACGTGCGTGCCGGTGAGGCCGAGGTCGTGGCGCAGCGCGTCGGAGAGCAGCCGGCGGGCCGGCACCCGGACCTCGTACGTCGCGCCGTTGACGGTCAGCCGGACGTCGTGCAGCTCCTCGCTCACTGCGTCTCCCGTCGCCGAGCATGCGTCGCTGGGCCGATCGGACCACCCGCCCGGTCAGGACCCGGACCAGCTGGGCCCGGTACGCCGCGGTGGCGTGGATGTCGTCCGGCGGGGTCGAGGTGCTCAGCGCCGCGTCGCCCAGCTCGTCGTCGGCGACGCCGGTGAGGTCGACGACCGTCGGGACGTCGCCGACCGAGAGGTAGCCCACCCTGACCGAGTCGCCGTCGACGAGGGCCGCGGCCCCGACCAGGGCGTAGTCGCCGTGCCGGCGGGCGATCTCCGTCGAACGCGACGCCCGCGCCCGGACGCCAGCGCCGGGAAGAACGCCGAGACCGCGATCTCGTCGTGGCGCACCGAGGACTCCAGCGGGCCGACGTACAGCTCGTCGGCCGGGATCGTGCGCCGCCCGGACGGGCCCCTCGACCTCGAGGGAGCCGCCGAGCAGCGGTCAGCACGACCGGCATCTCCGCCGCGGCGTCGGCGTGCACGAGGGAGCCGACCGTGGTGCCGCGGTTGCGGATCGTCGGGTGGGCGACGTGCGCCAGCGCGAGCGGCACGAGTGGCTGCACGCGGCGTACGTCGTCCGAGGCGAGGACGGCGGCGTGCCGGGCGAGCGCGCCCACCCGGACGCCGCCGTCCTGGCCCTCGGTGACCTCGATGGTGTCCAGGCCGGGGATCGCGTTGATGTCGACGAGCAGTCGCGGGGGCCGCGAGCCGCATCGACAGCAGCGGGACCAGGCTCTGGCCACCGGCCAGCACCTTCGCGTCCGGCTCGCCGGCCAGGGCGGCGATCGCGTCGGCGAGCGTCCCTGGCCGGCGGTAGTCGAACGGTGCTGGTTTCACGGTTTCCTGTTCTTCGGGATCAGTGCTTGCGATCGGTGTGGGCGTGACGGTGTGGCGCTGCGTGGTCCTCCACCGCGGTCCGTGCCGCCGACCGAGATCATCGCGCCCTCGTCGTCACCGATGCGGCCGCCACCAGGCGGGCCAGGTGGTAGCCGAGCGATCACCACGATCGTGCCGAGGGCGATGCCGCTGAGCACGAAGTCGTTGGTGATCTTGAAGAACGCGCCCGTGTCGCCCGCGTCGAGGCCGATGCCCAGGATCAGGCCGGCGGCCACCGGGACGAGGTTGACCGGGTTGGCGAAGTTCGACCCGGTTCTCGACCCAGATCTTGGCGCCGAGCAGGCCGATCATGCCGTAGAGCACGAGCGTGATGCCCGCCGAGCACCGCCACCGGGCGTCGCCGCGACGATCTGCGCCGAACTTGGGGACGAGGCCGAGCAGGATGGCGACGATCGCGGCCACGAAGTAGGCCGCGGTCGAGTAGACCCGGGTCGCCGCCATGACGCCGATGTTCTCGGCGTACGTCGTGGTCGGCGAACCGCCGACGGACGTGGCGATCACGGTGCCGATGCCGTCGGCGGCGATGGCCCGGCCCATGACCGGGTCGAGGTCGCGACCGGTCATCCCGGACACGGCCTTGACGTGGCCGATGTTCTCCGCGATCAGGGCGATCACGGCCGGGAGCGCCAGCAGCGTGAAGGTCAGCGAGAAGCTGGGCGCGTGCCAGCCGACCTCGGCAGTGTTGGCGCCGCCGAAGGGCGACTGGTTGCCGACCAGCCCGTCGGCGGTGTGCGGCGGCAGGCCGAACCAGTCGGCGCCCTTGACGTTGTCCCAGTTGACGCGGTCGGCGCCGTCGGCGCCACCGACCCGCAGGATCGCGTCGAAGAGTCCAGGACAGCACGTAGCCGAAGATCAGGCCGAGGAAGATCGCGATCCGGCCGAAGAAGCCGCGGAGGCCCACGGCCATCAGGATCACCGCGGTCATGGTGATGATCGCCATCCAGCGGTCGGCGGGCATGTAGTGCCTGGTGGACGACGGGGGCCAGGTTGAAGCCGATCAGCATCACGACCGCGCCGGTGACGACCGGCGGCAGCACCGCGTTGACGACGTCGGCGCCGAGGAAGTGGACGATCACGCCGACGAGCGCGAGCACGACGCCGGCGACCAGGATCGCGCCGGTGACGTCGGCCGGAGTCCGCCGTCTCCTGCGGCGTAGATCGCGGCGGCCGCGCCGACGAACGACGCGCGAGGTGCCGAGGTAGCTCGGCACCTTGCCCTGGACGATCAGCAGGAAGCAGATCGTCGCGATGCCGCTCATCATGATCGCGAGGTTCGGGTTCAGGCCCATGATGAGCGGGAACACGAACGTCGCGCCGAACATGGCGACGACGTGCTGGGCGCCGAGGCCCACCGTCTTGCCCCAGGCCGAGTCGCTGGTCTCGGCGCGACGGCCTCGCCTGGTCTGGGATCGACCACTTCCCACTTGAACATCGACATGTCGAAGCACCCTTCTGCTCGGGTGACCGGGCCCCGAGGGGTCACAAACTAGTGATCCACATAACACACCCACGACGGCGACACGTGCCGAAGGAACGCCCGTGCGCTGGCACGTGTTGTCGGCGCGGCCGGGCTACCGGTCGTGAGAAACCCGGCCGACACGCCCGGTCGCGACCCGGCGTGTAGCGCCGGATTCGCCGGCTGACCGGTGAAACCCGACGTATCAGCCGGGCCCACCTCAGCCGGTGATCTCCAGCACCCGGAGGGCCACGGCGACGTCGAGCCGCAGGTGCGGGTCGGTGGACAGCGGGCCGAGCAGCCGCTCGAGCTTGGAGACCCGGTAGCGCATCGTGTTGTAGTGGAAGAACTGCAGGCGCGCGGCCTCGGCGACGTTGAAGTTGGTGTCCAGCAGCACCTGGAGGGTCTCGCGCAGGTCGGCGGCCTCGGTGGTCGTCCTCGGCCAGCGGTCCGAGCACGTCGCGGACGAACGCGCGCAGCTCGGCGTTCCTCCGGTCGTCGGGGATCAGCGCGATCAGCCGGTGCAGCCCGAGCTGGTCGAAGAACGTCGTCGAGCCGCCGCCGCTGACCCGGCGGCCGACCTCCACCGCGCGCCGCGCCTGGGCGTAGGCCTCGGGCAGCTGGTCGACCGTGGCGGCGACCCGGCTGACGCCCACCGAGAAGGGCCGGCGGCCGCCGCCCTTGTCGCCGGCGACGGCGGTGACCGCCCGGCGGACCAGCCCTGGCCGGGGACGGGTCGTCGTCGCCGTCGACGACCGGCAGCAGCGCGACCACCTCGGAGGAGAAGTCGACGCTGGGGATGCCGGCGCCGAGCTGTCCGCGACCTGGCGCCATGCCGCGGAGAAGCGCTCCTGCCACTGCCGGCGCTGGGTGCTGGAGGCCGGCTCGTCGCCCGGCGGGTCGATCTCGGCGGCGACCACGACGACCGGGCGGTGCAGGTCCCAGCCGAAGGTCGCGGCGTGCTCCGCGACGTACGCCGGGTCGTCGTGGCGCCGCGCAGCAGCAGGTCGCGCAGGAAGTCGCCCTGGTACTTGTTCTCGACCGCCGTCACCGCCTCCTCGCGGGTGATCAGCAGCGCGGCGACCGCGGCGGCGCGCTCCAGCGCGTGCACGTCGTCGGCGGTGAGCGGCCCGTCGCGGCCGCAGGCACACCAGCCGGGCCAGGTCGGCGCCGCCCGCCGCGACCCGCAGCCTGCGGACCTGCCCGGCGCCGACCGCGGAACGCCTCGGCGCTCGATCCGCTCCACCCGGAACCGGCCGGTCGGGTCGAGCAGGTCGGCTCCGGCCAGCGCCGCGCGCGGGTCGTCGTCGGACAGCGCCGCGGCCCGCTCCCGGCCGTCGGTCGACGTGACGACCACCCCGACGTCGAGGACCCGGCGCGACCTCGGCGGCGATCCCGTCCAGGTCGCCGCCCTCGAGCACGATCTGGGTCAGGCCCGGTGTGCAGCGCGTCGACGCGCGCCAGCGCCGCACTCGCCAGCTCCTCGCGGTCACCGGTTATCAACAGTTGCACTCCCCTGCCCACCTCGTTGGCACAACCTCACATCGGCAAACGTAATCGGCCCCGCTAGCGTCGGGAAGGTGATCGCCGGTCAGCGCCCCGCCCCGCGGTGCGGGAGCACGCTGCGGTCCGCGCCCGACGGACCCGTGCCGGTCGTCCACCGCGGGCGGGACGCGGTGTACGTCGACGTGGCGGGCCGCTGCGTCGGCGTGGTCACGTCGCGCGCGACCGCGGTCCCGTGCGCGCTGCGCACCGGGCTCGACCACCTCGACCGCCTCGACGTCGCCGCGGCCGCGATCGTCGACGGCGAGCTGTGCCTCGACGACGAGCCGCTGCGGGTCGGCCGGGTGCGTCGACGTACGCGTGCCCGCGCTGCGCCGGACGGAGCCGGCCGGCGCCGCCGCCCGGCGACGTGCCGAGGATGGTCGGGCGCGGTGACGGCCTCACGCCGTACGACGACGACGTGCTCTGCGGCTGGCTCGCGGTGCACCGCGCCGCCGGCGTGGCGACGCCCGAGGTCGACGCCGCGGTGCGGGCGAACCTCGCACCGCACCACCCTGCTGTCGGCGACCCTCCTCGAGTGCGCGATGCACGGCGAGGTGATCCCCGAGTTCGCCGCCTGGCTCGCCGCCCTCGGCGCCCCCGTCGGGGCGGCCGCCCTGGCCGCCGTCGGCCACAGCTCCGGACGCGGCCTGCTCGAGGGTGGCCGGCTCGCACTCGCCCAGATGAAAGGTGTCGCATGACCACCCACGTCGAGCTCCGGCCCGGTGCCTACGCCGACTCCGTCACCCTGCTCCAGGTCTCCCGGACCGTGCAGGGGCTCGACGGCGTGCGCGCCGCCCAGGTCGCGATGGCCACTCCCCTCAACCCGAGGTGCTCGCCGGCATGGGGTTCGACGTCCCCGCCGAGGCGACGCCCAACGACCTCGTCGTGGCGCTGCGCCTCGACGACGCCGCGGCGCTGCGCCGCCGCGCTCGCCGGGGTCGACCAGGCCCTGCGCGACGCCAACCGCCGCGACAGCGGGCCGACCGAGGAGGCGCCGCCGCGGACGACCGGCAGCGCGTTCCGGCGTACGTCGGACGGGATCGCGCTGGTGTCGGTCCCCGGCGCGAGCGCGTTCGTGGAGGCCGTCGACGCCCTGGAGTCCGGCCACGACGTGATGGTGTTCAGCGACAACGTCCCCGTCGACCAGGAGGTCGCGCTCAAGCGACTCGCGGCCGAGCGCGCGCCTGTTGGTGATGGGACCGGACTGCGGCACCGCCGTGGTCGGCGGCCTCGGCCTGGGCTTCGCCAACGTCGTCTCTCCGGGACCGGTGGGCATCGTGGCGGCGTCGGGCACCGGGTGCCAGCAGGTGCTGGCCCTGCTCGACCACGCCGGGGTCGGCGTCTCGTCCGCGCTCGGCGTGGGCGGCCGGGACCTCTCCAGCCGAGGTGCGGGGGCTCGCGACCCGCGAGGCCATGCGCCGGCTCGACGCGGACCCGGCGGTCGAGCTGATCGTGCTGGTCTCCAAGCCGCCGGCCGACGAGGTCGCCGCCGAGATCGAGGAGTACGCCGGCACGCTCGCCACCCCCGTCGAGTCGCGCTGCTCGGCGCGGGCCGCCCGACCTCACCGCCGCGACCGAGGCGGTGCTGAGCCGGCTCGGGCGCGACGTGCCGGCCTGGCCGGTGACGGGCACGGCCGGCCCCGGGTCGGGTGGCGTGCTGCGTGGCGTGCTGCGCGGCCTGTTCGTGGGCGGCACCCTCGCCAGCGAGGCGTCCCTGCTCGCCCCGCGCCGGCGCGGGACACACCTTCGTCGACTTCGGCGACGACGCGCTACACCGCCGGCCGCGCGCACCCGATGATCGACCCCACGATCCGCCTCGAGCACCTCGCCCGCGCCGCGGCCGACCCGGAGACCGGCGTGCTGCTGCTCGACGTGGTGCTCGGCCACGGCGCCGAGCCCGACCCCGCCGCGTCGCTCGCGCCCGCGCTCGCCGGGATCGACCAGCCCGTGGTCGTCGCCGTCGTCGGCACCGAGGCCGACCCGCAGGGCCTGGCCCGCCAGGTCCGGGCGCTCGCCGACGGCGGGCGCCGAGGTGCACCTGTCCAACGCCGGCGCGACGCGCCGGGCCGTCGAGCTGATCGGAGGACTCCGCGTGACCACCCCCAGCGCGGTCGTCAACGTCGGTGCGGACCTGTTCGCCGACGCGGTCGCCGACCAGGCCGTCCCCGTCACCCGCGTCGACTGGCGCCCGCCGATGCCGGCACCGAGGCCGACCTCGCCGCGGTGGCGGCCGACCCGCTGCGGCCGTACCGCCAACGAGCGGGCGCTCGCCGCGATGCTCGACGTCACGGCCACGCTGGTCGACGTCGCGCCCGCGTCGGAGGTGCTCGGGCTCCGGCCCGGCGAGTTCCTGCACGCCGGCCCGCCGATCGACCTGGGACCGCGCGTCCGGACCGATGCGCGGTGCGCTCATGGGCGGGGCCGCGCTCGAGGGCCTGGTCGACGACCCGGAGGACGCGGTCGCGCTCTTCGAGTCGGGCGGCGAACGTCTCGCTCGAGCCGTGCCACCACCGCTCGGCGGTCGGGCCGATGGCCGGCGTGGTGACGCCGAGCATGTGGATGTTCGTGCTGGAGGACCAGGCGACCGGCCGGCGCACCTACTGCTCGCTCAACGAGGGGCTCGGGAAGGTGCTGCGGTACGGCGCGTACGCCCCCGAGGTGCTCGACGCGGCTGCGCTGGATGAGCGGCGTGCTCGGTCCGCTGCTGCGGGCTGCGGTGCGCGCGGCCGGCGGCATCGACGTCACCGGCATCCTCACCCAGATGCTGCAGATGGGCGACGAGGCCCACAACCGCAACCGCGCCGGCACCCTGATGCTGCTGCGCGACCTCTCCCCGGCGATGGTCGCCTCCGGCGCGGACGCGGCCGACGTGGCGAGCGCGCTGCGCTTCATCGGCGGCAACGACCACTTCTTCCTCAACCTCGCCATGCCCGCCTGCAAGCTCGCCCTGGACGCGGCCCGGGGCATCGACGGCTCCACGATGGTCGTCGCGATGGCCCGCAACGGCACCGACTTCGGCATCCAGGTCGCCGGCACCGGGGACGAGTGGTTCACCGGGCCCGCCCAGCTGGCCGACGGCCTCTTCCTCGGCTCTACGGCCCCGACGACGCCAACCCGGACATCGGCGACCGCGCGATCACCGAGACCGCCGGGATCGGCGGGTTCGCGATGGCGACGGCCCCCGCGATCGTGCGGTTCGTGGGCGGATCGGTGCCGGACGCGCTGGCGACCACCCGCCGGATGCACGAGATCACCCTCGGCGAGAACCCGCGCTGGTCGGTGCCGGTCCTGGAGTTCCAGGGCACGCCCACGGGCATCGACGTGACCAGGGTGTGCCGCACCGGCATCCTGCCGCAGATCAACACCGGCATGGCCGGCAAGGTCGCCGGCGTCGGCCAGGTCGGCGCCGGGCTGGTCACCCCTCCCGCGGAGATCTTCCCGAAGGCGCTGGCCCGGCTCGCCGAGCGGGCGGCTGCCCGGACCTGATCACCGTCCGGCTGCACGATGGTGCAGCCGCGGATTCCCACTGTCCCGGGCGGGGTAGGACGAAGGCATGCGCCCCCTGTCTCGGACCATCGCCCCGGTGCTCGCCGTCCTGGCAGCCATCAGCCTGACCAACCCCTCGGAGGCGTCCGCGCCACCTCCTCCGACGGACCGGGCGGCGACGACCCGAGCCGTGGCCCGTGGCTTCCAGACCGAGGACGGGTACTACTGCCGCGAGGTGCGCGGGACGCAGGGCTACGTGAAGTACACGAAGGTCGGGAAGAGGCACCGGGAGTGGATCCCGATCGGTGAGATCCACACCGGGCCGAACACGCGCGGCAAGTTCATGACCGGCACCGGCGTCTCCTCGATGCTCTCCGGCGGCCTCAGTGCCGACCTGGGCAAGAGCTGGAAGGTCGGCGCGACCTTCGGTGCGACCCGGTCCTACTCGGTGAAGATCCACCTTCCGTGGCTCGGCCACGACAGGCACAAGCAGGTCATCACCGCCTACAGGTACCAGAAGGTCCGGATCAACTGCGGCAGCCGTGACCCGCGCACCTCGATCATCAGCTACCAGAAGTCCCCCCGCATGCGGTACCTCCCGATCGGGTGGGCCGGCCGCGCGAAGTACCGGGTCCCGCCGCCGTACACCATCGTGCCGTGCCGCAGCCGCGGGTCCGAGCCCGACCACAAGCTCTACCTGGCAGCAGGCGGGCAGTCGGTGGAGGTGAACTGGTCACACGGCTACACCGCGAGCGCAACCCTGACCGGCATCGGCGTCTCGGGCACCTTCAGCAGCACCACCAGCGAGAACAGGGGCATCGCCTTCGAGCGCAACGGGAAGCGCAAGGCCTGGGTGTGCGGCGACAAGAGCACCTTGGCGGACTCGACGAGGTTCTACGGCAACGGCTACGCCCGATGAGGCCGGAGGTCGGGCGGCCGCCAGAACGCGGCCCTGATGTCGACGTTCCCGGTGGGCCGTAGCGCGGTGCCCTCCTCGAGGTAGTGCTGGCGCGCCTCGGCCTGGTGGCTGGGCGGCAGCGAGCCGTCCGCGCGGACCACCCGCCACCACGGCACCGGGCCGCCGTGCGCCGCCATCGTCGAGCCGACCAGCCGCGGCCCACCCCCGCCGAGCAGCTCGCCGACGACCTCGGCGATGGCGCCGTACGTCGTCACCCGGCCGCGCGGGACCCGCTCGACGCACTCCAGGACGCGCTCGACGTACTCCTCGTGGTCGAGCGTCACGGCCGGCTCCGCACCTCGAGGGCGAGGGTCGCGACCACCGTCGCGACGAAGGCCGCAGCCACCCCGAGGATCCACACGCCGGGCTGCTCCGGCTCGCCGCGCAGCGCCCGGACCACCAGCCAGGCGCCCGGGGCGGCCAGCAGCACGACGACACCGCGCCGCACCCACACCAGCACGGTGGCGCGATCCACCGGCATCGAGGCCGGGCCGTACGCCGCCAGCAGCGCGGCGACGTGCCCGGCGACCAGCGCCGCCGCCGCGAGCAGGGCCCAGGCCGGCGCGCCGGCGTCGAGCCCGACCGACCACCACACGAGCACCGCCAGGCCGGCGCCGGCCACGATCGGGGTGTCCGGGGCGACGGCCCCCGCGGCCGCGAGCGCGGCGACCGGCAGCAGCAGCCACCAGGGCGCCCAGTGGCCGGCCGGGCCGGTGGCGAGCATCGCGACCATCGGGCCCAGCAGCACGACGGCCCGCAGCACCACCTGGGAGCGCGGCATCGCCGGCCTCACCGCGACACCACCCGCGGCAGCTGGGCGCGGCGCGCCAGCCGCCGCATCACGTCGTCGAGGGTGCCCGGCCCGCGCCAGGCGACCACGGGACAGCCGAGGGCCGTGAGCCGGTCGAGCACGACCGAGCGCTCGATGCGGCGCATCCGCCAGGCCAGCGCCGCCACCTGCGGGTCGGCGTCGTCGGCGACCACGGGGCCGGCGTCGGGCGGGAGCGTGTCGACGACCAGCACGGTGACGCCGCGCCGGGTGAGGGTGGCGGTGACCGTGCCGATCGACTCGGCGAGCATCGGCGACAGCACGATGACCACCGCGCCGCCGGTCACACCGAGCTGGAGGACACCCGCGTCGCTGTCGCCGGACGGCCCGGCGTCCCCGATCCGCACGCCCGCCAGGCGGTCCTGGATCCGGCGCAGGTGGCGGGCACCGGCGCCGTACCCGACCTGCTCCTGGCCACGACCGACCACGCGCAGCGCCACCCGGTCCCCGGTGCGCACGTGGTGCTCGGCGATCGCCGCCGCGGCACGGACGGTCAGGTCCATGCTGCTCGCCGACCCGTCCACGCCCCCGGACACGCCGTGGTCGGCGAGCGCGTCGACCACGAGCAGCACGCCGGTGTCCTCCTCGGCGCGCGCGGTCACCACGTGCAGGTCGCCGGTGCGCAGCGAGACCCGCCAGTTGATCCGGCGCAGCCGGTCCCCCGCGAGGAACGGCCGGATCCCGGCCAGCTCGGTGCCGCTGCCGCTGCGCCGCGACCGGTGCGCCCCGACCAGGCCCAGCGGCTGCGGGGCCTCGGCGCGCGAGTCGTACGGCGCCGTGCTCGGCAGCACGCGCACCGGCTGGCCGCCGCGGCCGACCGGCCCGAACCGGAAGCCGGCCCACCGCGTGTACAGCGCGACCCGCTCCTCCCCGAGCATCCGCACCCCCCAGCGCCGGGGGCCGACCTCGACCACGGGCGCCTCCTCGCCGAGCAGGGCGCCCACCTGGCCGTCCTGGGGACGGTGGACGACGTACGGCGGGCGGCCGAAGGCGCGGGCGACGTACTCGACGTCCTCGGTGTCGGTGAGGGTCAGCCGCGAGGTGGTGCCGTGGCCCTCCTGGAACGCGGTGTGGTCGAGCCGGGAGTCGAGGCCGGGCTCGCCCGTCGGCCGGTGCACCAGCGTGACCGCGGCGAGCACCACGAACGGTGCCGCGAGCACGACCACCACCGGGTCCCCGGTCACCAGCCCGAGCGCCAGCCCGACCGCACCGAGCACCAGCGCCCGGCCGAGCGCGGCGGTCGGGAGCCAGCCGGTCATCGTCGCTCGAGCGTCGCCGGCGTCGCGACCTGGTGCAGCACCGCGTCCACGACCTGCCGGCCGCTGGCGTCGGTCATCCAGAGCTCCGGCTTGACGGTGATCCGGTGCGCGAGCACCGGACGGGCCACGGCCTTGACGTCCTCGGGCACGACGTAGTCGCGGCCGCGCAGCAGCGCGAACGCGCGCGCCGCGAGCACCAGGCCGAGCGAGCCGCGCGGCGACGCGCCGGTGAGGACGTCGGGATGGGTGCGGGTGGCGACGGCCAGGTCGACGCAGTACCGGCCGACGCTCTCGTCGACGGTCACGGTCTCGACCGCCTCCTGCATGGCCAGCAGGCCGGCGGCGTCGGTCACCCGGTCCAGGTCGACCTCCTCCCGGCGCCGCTCCATCCGGCGCGAGAGCACGGCGTACTCCTCCCCCGGCGACGGGTAGCCGAAGCTGACGCGCAGCAGGAACCGGTCGAGCTGGGCCTCGGGCAGGGGGAAGGTGCCTTCGTACTCGATCGGGTTCGCGGTGGCCAGCACGTGGAAGGGCGCGGGGAGCGGGAACGTCTCGCCCTCGACGGTGACCTGGCGCTCCTGCATGGCCTCGAGCAGCGCCGACTGGGTCTTCGGCGGCGTCCGGTTGATCTCGTCGGCCAGGAGCAGCCCGGTGAACAGCGGCCCGCGCCGGAAGTCGAACTCGCCGCGGCGCTGGTCGTAGACGAACGAGCCGGTCAGGTCCGCGGGCAGCAGGTCGGGGGTGAACTGGGCGCGCGCGAAGTCGATACCGAGCGCCCGGGCGAACGAGCGTGCCGCCAGGGTCTTGCCCAGGCCCGGGAAGTCCTCCAGCAGCACGTGTCCCTTGGCGAGCACCGCGGCCAGCACGTGCATCAGCGCCTCGCGCTTGCCGACCACCGCCCTCTCGACCTCGTCGAGGACGCGGCCCGCCAGGGTGGCGGCCTCGGGGACGGACAGGGCTTGGGGCATGGTCAGAAGCTCCTCGATGGTGGTGAGGTGGCGGTCGACGTCGGCGAGCCCGAGCCGGCGGACCGGTCCGTCGAGCGTGGCGGACAGGTCGGGCCCGAGCAGGTCGGCCGCGCGGGGGTCGGCGCGGGTGATGCCATGGCGTTGGCGCAGGACCTGGTCGGCCAGCACCCCGAGCCGGTCGCGCAGCGCGGCGTCGTCGGTGCGCGCCGCCCGGTGCGCCTCGATGAGGTTCACGTAGCGGCCCAGCCGGGGGTCGCCGCGGTGGCGCAGCGACGGCACGTCCACCTCCACGGTCCAGGAGGGCCCCGGGTCGGTGAGGGCGTCGCGCACCAGGCCGAGGACGCCGACGCAGGTGGCGACGAGCAGCGCGAGCCGGAGCGCGTCGGGCCCGGCGTCGAGGACGACGAGCAGCAGCTCGAGCAGCCCGAACACCACCAGGCCGGCGATCGCCCGGCCCCACCAGCGGCCGGCGCTCACGTCATCGCCCCGACGGTCCGGTGGATCTCGTCGAGCGCCGCGAGCGCCTCCTGCCGGTGCTCCTCGGTCAGCTCGTGCTCGGAGAAGCGGGCCTCGCGGTAGAGCGCGGCCAGGCGGGACACGGCGGGCTGGTAGGCCTCGACCAGGTCGAGGACGCGGATCGCGAACTCCGACGAGGTCTCCCACGGGCGCCGGACGAGACCGGCCGCCTCCCCCTGGCTCTCGAAGCGGTGCCAGCAGGCGACGACCGCGTTGCGCGGGGTGTCGCCCAGCAGCTCCGCGCGCTGGGCCCGGGCGTCGGCGACCATCTCCTGGGCCACCGCCCGCGAGGGCGCGAGGACCTCGATCTCCGGTTCGTGGTGCGCACCGCGGCCGCCGCGACGTCGCCGGCGCCAGCGGACCCGCCACCCCGCGAGGGCCGGCCGGCCGGCGTACCGCAGCAGCAGGTAGCCGGCCAGGAGCAGCGCCGCGACGTTGACGGCGACGGCCAGGGCGCGCACCCAGGCCGGGGTGCGGTGGCTCCGCGGGGGCGGCTCCACGACGGGCGGCGCCTCGTTGGTCGGCGTCGCGGTCGCGGTGGGCGCGGTCGTCGGCGAGGCCGGCTGCGGACCGGGCCCGGTCAGCACGTCGCTCGGCCCGATGGTCGCCGCCCAGGCGGCGAGGACGACGAGCAGCAGGGCGGTGGCGACGACGGAACCGACCGCCACCGCGCCGGCCTGCCGAGCTGTCATGCCCGGCAACCTACCCGAGACGGCCGACGGCCCCGTCCGGGTCGGACGGGGCCGTCGGGAGCTCCCTCGGAGGTGGGCTCGGGCCGGACTCAGAGGACGGGCGAGAACGGCTCCGTGCCGTTGACCAGCTGCAGTCCGGAGATGCCCGAGTGGGCGTTGGCGTAGGCCAGCTCCTTGGCCAGGTCGCCGATGTTGTTCGACGCCGGGAGCGGCGCCAGGCCGAGGGTCGACAGGACGCCGATCGCCGAGCCGTCGGCGCTCATGAAGCCGGAGCCGGAGTCGCCGGGGATGCCCGGGGTGACGGTGTACAGCGGGTGCGACCAGCCGCCGTCGGCGGCGTTGTCACCCAGGCTGACGCCGGTGTGCGGGGACAGCGCCGAGATCCCGGCCCGGAGGCTGGAGTTGCCGTAGGTGTAGACCCGGTCGCCCGCGGCGGTGCCGTCGGTGTCGAGGCCGGTCGGGCCGCCCCAGAACGGGACGGACGGGTTGACCTTGGCGACGTCCGCGGCCGAGACCTTGACCAGCGCGAGGTCGTTGTAGGCGCAGGTGTTGGCGTCGGTCTCGCCGACCTTCTGCATGGTGTCCCAGGAGGAGTAGGCCAGCGTCCCGGTGCCGACCTGGGTGCCCTCGCTGACCAGGCTCCCGCCCTCGTTGAACGTGACCTTGGTGCCGAGCGGCAGCGACTTGGTCGTGCAGCCGTCGGTGTCGGTCGACGAGCCGGTGCCGGCGCAGTGGGCGGCGTACCCGACGTACACGGTGCCCGCCCCGTCGGTGTAGACGAAGTTCGCGGTGCACTGGGCACCCTCGGTGTACATCATCGTGCCGGGGTGGATGGCGGCGGAGCCGGCCGGCGCCCAGGTCGGTGCGGCCGAGGCCGGGGCGGCGGTGGAGAAGGCGGTGGCGAGGACACCGGCGGAGAGCATCGCGGCGGTGGCGACGGCGTGCCTGGCGGAGAAGCGCATGTGGTGGTTGACCCTCCCGGTAGGGGTGCCGGCGACGACCGGCGCCATTGTTCTGACGCCGGCCCAACGACCCGCGGCCCGCCCGGGTTACGCGCCGGTAGCCGCTTTCCTCACCCGTAGGGGTGGCCACCAACGCCGAGTCGGCGCAGTCTCAGGCTCCTGGAGCCTGAGACTGCGCCGACTCGGCGATTCAACTCAGTACGACGGCTGCGAGGGGTCGATCTGGTTGACCCAGGCGACCACGCCGCCGCCGACGTGCACGGCGTCGGCGTATCCGGCGCCCTTGACGATGGCGAGGGTCTCGGCCGACCGCACACCGGACTTGCAGTGCATGACGATCTGCTTGTCGGCGGGGAGCTGCTCCAGGGCGGTGCCGTTGAGGAAGTCGCCCTTGGGGATCAGCACCGAGCCGGGGATCCGGTTGATCTCGAACTCGTTCGGCTCACGCACGTCGACGAGCACGAAGTCGCGGGTGCCGTCCTCGCGCTCCTTGAGCATGTGCTCGAGCTGGGTGACCGAGATCGTCGAGCCCGCGGCGGCGTCGGCGGCGTCGTCGGAGATCGCACCGCAGAAGGTCTCGTAGTCGATCAGGCCGGTGACGGTCGGGTTCTCGCCGCACAGCGCGCAGTTGGGGTCCTTGCGGACCTTCAGCTTGCGGTACTCCATCTCCAGGGCGTCGTAGATCATCAGCTTGCCGACCAGCGGCTCACCGATACCGGTCAGCAGCTTGATCGCCTCGTTGACCTGGATCGAGCCGATCGACGCGCACAGCACGCCGAGCACGCCGCCCTCGGCGCAGCTGGGGACCATGCCCGGCGGCGGCGGCTCCGGGTACAGGCAGCGGTAGCAGGGCGCGTCGTCGGCCATCGTCGGCGCGAACACCGAGGCCTGGCCGTCGAAGCGGTAGATCGAGCCCCAGACGTACGGGATCCCGAGGAAGTACGCCGCGTCGTTGACCATGTACCGCGTGGCGAAGTTGTCGGTGCCGTCGACGATGAGGTCGTAGCCCCGGAAGACGTCCATCACGTTGTCGTTGTCGAGGCGCCCCTCGTGGAGCACGACCTCGACGTAGGGGTTGGTCTCCGCGATCGACTCCTTGGCCGACTGCGCCTTGGACTTCCCGATGTCGGACTGGCCGTGGATGATCTGCCGCTGCAGGTTCGACTCGTCGACCTCGTCGAACTCGGCGATGCCGATGGTGTGGACGCCGGCGGCGGCCAGGTACAGCAGCGCGGGGCTGCCGAGGCCGCCGGCCCCGATCACCAGGACCTTGGCGTTCTTGAGGCGCTTCTGCCCGGTCATCCCGACGTCGGGGATGATCAGGTGCCGGCTGTAGCGGCGCACCTCGTCGATGGTCAGCTCGTCCGCGGGCTCCACGAGCGCGGGAAAGGACACGGCGTACTCCTTGAGTCGCGGGTTGATCGGGTGGGTTCCCTGTTACGAACAACCTCCGGCCCTGCCATGTTCCCCTCGGACCCGCCCGCGCCTCGCCGCGTCCCGTCATCCGGACGCAAGTGACCGACCGGTATCGTTCCGCCCGTGACGACAGACCAGTACGACGCACCCGCGGCGCGGCCGCGCGGCGCGCGCATGCCGCGGCGCGAGCGCCGCGCGCAGCTGATGGAGTCCGCCCTCGAGGTCTTCGTCGCCCAGGGCTACCACGCGGCCGCGATGGACGACATCGCCGACCGCGCGGGGGTCTCCAAGCCCGTGCTGTACCAGCACTTCCCGGGCAAGCTCGACCTCTACCTCGCCCTGCTCGACCAGTCCTGCGACACGATCATCGACAACACCCGCACGGCACTGGAGTCCACCCAGGACAACAAGCACCGGGTCGCGGCGACCATGGACGTGTTCTACGAGTACGTCGCCGGCGACACCGGTGCGTTCCGGCTGGTGTTCGAGTCCGACCTGACCAGCGAGCCCGCCGTGCGGGAGCAGGTCGACCGGGTCACCACCGAGTGCGCCGCGATGATCGCGCACGTCATCCACGACGACACCGGGCTCCCCGACGACGCGTCGCGGCTGCTCGCGGTCTCCCTCGTGGGAATGGCCCAGGTGAGCGCCCGGTTCTGGCTGTCGGATCCCGGCGCCATCAGCAAGTCCGATGCCGCGGCCCTGGTCGCCGGCCTGGCGTGGCGCGGCATCCGCGGCTATCCCCGCACCGACGACCACTGACCAGCCCCCAGGGGCACACCAACGAAGGAGGACCTCGTGGAGGTCAAGATCGGCGTCCAGAACGCCGCCCGAGAGCTGCACATCGACACCGACGAGTCGGGCGAGAGCATCGAGAAGCAGATCGCCGATGCGATCGCGGCGGGCGGGCTGCTGACGCTGGCCGACAACAAGGGCCGCAAGGTGCTCGTGCCGGTCGAGAAGCTCGCCTACGTCGAGATCGGCCACGGCACGCTCGGCCAGGTCGGCTTCCGGAGCTAGCGGAGACGCGCCAGCGGATCCGCTGTTGGTGGTCGAGCGAGCCGCGCGACCGAGGGACGAGGTCGCGACCGGCGTGTCGAGACCCGGTGAGCCGGGCTACCGCCTCAACTGGCAAGGCCCAGCTCGGCCATCCGCTCGGCGTGCCGCTCGGTGATCCGGGTGAACATCCGGCCCACGGCGGCCAGGTCGATCCCCGGCCGGTCCACGCCGCCCGCGAGCATCGCCGACAGGGCGTCGCGGTCGACGATGACCCGCTGGGCCTGGGTCAGCGCCTCCCCCATCAGGCGGCGCCCCCACAGCGCCAGCCGGCCGCCCAGCCGGGGGTCGGCGGCGATGGCCGACCGCACCCGGTCGACGACGAACGCCGCGTGGCCGGTGTCCTCCAGCGACGCGAGGATCAGGTCGCGGGTGTCGGCGTCGAGGTACGCCGCGATCTCGCGGTAGAAGTCGTCGGCGAGGCCGTCGCCGACGTACGCCTTGACCAGGCTCTCGTACCAGTCGTCCGGTGCGGTGTACTCGTGGAACCGGTCGATCGGCTCCTCGAACGGGGCCATCGCCGCGAACGGGTCCGCACCCAGCGCGGCCAGCCGCTCGTTGAGCCGCGCCACGTGGCCGAACTCCGCGGCCGCCATCCCCGCGATCGCGAGCTTGTCCTCCAGGTTCGGCGCCATCTTGGAGTCCTCGGCGAGCCGCTCGAAGGCCGAGATCTCGCCGTACGCGATCGCGCCCAGCAGGTCGACGACCGCCTCCCGGTACTGCGGATCCTCGAACGCGACGGGCGTGGATGCAGTCACGTGGGCACCCTACCGATACAGTGGACGGGTTCGAGGTCGCCACTGTCCGACGACGGCGACCGACCGTATGTGCGCGGCAGACCGCTCCCGCTTGTCGAACGAGGCAAGTCGTTCGAGTCCGCCGCAACCCGACCTTCAATCGGTTGACACCCGGCTGACTCACGAAAGCGACAAGATCCTGACTACGTTCCGAGAGCTCGGGGTGCTCCCCGAGATTTGCGACGCGCTCGACCGCGCCGGCATCACCACGCCGTTCGCCATCCAGGAGATGACCCTGTCGGTCGCCCTGATGGGCACCGACCTGATCGGCCAGGCCCGCACGGGCACCGGCAAGACCCTCGCCTTCGGCATCCCGGTGCTGCAGCGCAGCGTCGCGCCCAAGGACCCCGACTACAGCGACCTGCCCCAGGGCAAGCCGCAGGCACTGATCGTCGCGCCGACCCGCGAGCTCGCGCTGCAGGTGTCGAACGACCTCGCGCTGGCCAGCGCGGACCGCGGCCTGCGGGTGCTGACCGTGTACGGCGGGGTCGGCTACGAGCCGCAGCTCGAGGCCCTCCAGACCGGCGTCGACATCGTCGTCGGCACGCCCGGCCGCCTCATCGACCTGGCGAACCGCCGGGCCCTGGACCTGTCCCACGTGCACGCGCTCGTCCTCGACGAGGCCGACGAGATGCTCGACCTGGGGTTCCTGCCCGACGTCGAGAAGATCCTGCGGCTGACGCCGGAGACCCGCCAGACGATGCTGTTCTCGGCGACGATGCCGTCGGCGATCGTGGCCCTCGCCCGCCGGCACATGCGGCACCCGATGAACATCCGCGCCGAGTCGTCGTACGAGAACGCGACCGTGCCGGCGACCGCGCAGTTCATCTACCAGGTGCACGACCTGGACAAGCCGGAGATCATCGGCCGGCTGCTCCAGGCCGAGGACGCCGACAAGTTCATCGTGTTCACCCGCACCAAGCGCCAGGCGCAGCGGGTGGCCGATGACCTCGCGGAGCGCGGCTTCGACGCGAGCCCGCTGCACGGCGACATGGCACAGGTCGCCCGCGAGAAGGCCCTGACCAAGTTCCGCGAGGGCAAGCTGCGGGTGCTGGTGGCGACCGACGTCGCCGCGCGCGGTATCGACGTGGCCGGGGTCTCGCACGTGGTCAACTACAGCTGCCCCGAGGACGACAAGACCTACGTCCACCGGATCGGCCGCACCGGTCGCGCCGGCGCCACGGGCACCGCGATCACGTTCGTGGACTGGGCGGACCTGCACCGCTGGAAGATGATCAACAAGACACTCGACCTGCCCTTCGACGAGCCGCAGGAGACCTACTCGACCTCCGAGCACCTCTTCCACGACCACGGCATCGCGCCGGGCACGAGGGGGCGGATCGTGGAGCCGAAGCCGGCTGAGAAGCGCGAGCCGCGCGAGCAGCGGGCGCCGCGCGAGCGCAACCACAACCGGAACCGGACGCGCACCCGCGGGGGCGAGACCGTCGCCGCCGGCGGCCGAGGGCGAGGAGAAGACGTCGCCGAGCCGCAACCGCCGGCGTCGCCGCCGGTCGAGCGGCAGCAAGCCCAGCCCGGCCGCGGAGTAGCCGCCGGGTCGGGCCCCCGGGTCACGCGACGACGACGACCTTCGTGCCCAGCTGCGCGAAGGTCCACATCGCCTTCGCGTCGGCCTCCTTCTGCCGGATGCAGCCGTGCGACTGCGGCGTCCCCAGCTGCGACTTGGTCTGCAGGGGCTGGCCGTCCTTGACGGGGATGTCGTGGAAGCCGATCGCGGCGCCCGTGTCGCCCTGGGTGAACCGCACGAACCAGCGCATCGTCCCGGAGTCGTCGATGCCCCACGCCTGCTCCGAGCGCGAGTACACCGAGTACGTCCCCGGATCCAGGTTGTCGGTGACGCTGCCCGAGACCAGGTAGGTACGGGCCACGTGGCGGCCGCCGGTGACCAGCCAGACCCGTTGCAGGCTCTGGCTGAACACGATCCGCCGGCCACTGCCACTGGCCGCCGGGAGCGCGGTGAAGTCCGGCGCCCCGCTGGCCTCGGTCGAGTCGGCGTCGAGCCGGGCGGACCGGCTCGACCCGGTGGCCGGTGTGCTGGTCGGTGTGCTGGTCGGCGTGCTCGTCGGGCCTGGAGGCCGGCCCGCGAGCGACGCCGCGGCCGGTCGCCTGGTGTCCCCCGGCGGCCGAGGGCAGGATGCCGGCGCCGCCGAGCACCGCGATGGTCGTGACCGCGAGCGACGAGCCCAGCACGGCCAGCCGGCCGTAACGGGGCCGGACGTCGGCGCGGTGGCGGCTCACCGCCGACCCCGCGCGGCCTTCGTCGCCGTGGCAGCCTTCCTCGCCTTCGGGCGCTTCGCCCGGGCGACCAGGTTCTCGGCGACCTCGCGGTACGCCTGGGCGCCCTTGCTGCTGCGGCTGGTCGCCAGGATCGAGCGCCCGGCGGCCGGGGCCTCGGCGAACTTGATCGTCTTGGGGATCGGCGGCTCGACGACCTCGAGCTCGTAGGTCTCCGAGATCGTCTCCAGCACCGTGCGGGAGTGGTTGGTGCGGCCGTCGTACAGCGTGGGCAGCACGCCCCACACCTCCAGACCGCGGTTGGTGAAGCGGCGGACGTCGTGGACGGTGTCGAGCAGCTGGCCCACGCCGCGGTGCGAGAGCGTCTCGCACTGCAGCGGAATCAGCACCCCGTCCGCCGCGGTCAGCGCCGCGACGGTCAGCACGCCCAGCGACGGCGGGCAGTCCAGGAGGATCCAGTCGTAGTCGAGCTCGGCCTCGCCGAGGGCCTCGATCATCGACGCCAGGACGTGCTCGCGTCCGGTGCGGGTCAGCAGCTCCGCCTCCGCGCGGGCCAGCTCGATGGTGGCGGGCAGGAGGTCGACCCCGTCGTCGGTCTCGATGAGCACCTCGGCGGGGTCCAGGCCCTTGGTGAGCACATGGTGGACCGACAGCTCGAGGTCCTCGGGGTCGATGCCGAGGGAGAACGTCAGGCAGGCCTGGGGGTCGAGGTCGACCAGCAGCACCGAGTGACCGAGCTCGGCGAGCGCCGCGCCGACCGAGGCCACGGTGGTCGTCTTGGCGACCCCGCCCTTCTGGTTCGCGATCGCGAGTGTCGTCGTCATCGGTGTCCATCATGCCCGACCGCGGGGCGCACACCGCGCAGGCACCTGCTTGACTTGCCACATGTCGACCGCGCTCGTCACCGGACCCACCGCAGGCATCGGCCGGTCCTTCGCCCACCAGCTCGCCGCCCAGGGGCACGACCTGGTGCTCGTCGCACGGGACCGCGCCCGGCTCGAGGCCGAGGCGGAGGGGCTCCGCACGACGTACGGCGTCACCGTCGAGGTGCTCCCGGCCGACCTGACCGACCGCGCCGAGCTGGCCACGGTCGAGGCCCGCCTGGCCGATGCGGACCGTCCGGTCGACCTGCTGGTCAACAACGCCGGGTTCGGCCTGAAGAAGCGCTTCCTCGACAACTCGGTCGACGAGGAGCAGGCCATGCTCGACGTCCTCGTCACCGCTGTCATGCGCCTGAGCCACGCCGCCCTCGGCGCGATGGCGCCCCGCGGCAACGGCGGCATCATCAACGTCTCGAGCGTCGCCTCCTTCCTGCCGCGCGGGTCCTACTCGGCGGCCAAGGCGTACGTGAACAGCTTCTCGGAGTGGGCCGCGCGCGAGTACGGCCCGCGTGGGGTGACCGTGACCTGCCTGTGCCCCGGCTTCACGAAGACCGAGTTCCACGAGCGGATGCAGGTCGGCCGCGGCTCCGCGCCCGGCTTCATGTGGCTCGATGCCGACGAGCTGGTCGCGACCGCGCTCAAGGACCACGCCAAGGGGAAGGTGTTCTCGATCCCGAGCCCGCAGTACAAGGCGATCTCGACCGCCGCGCGGCTCATCCCGGGTGGCGTGCTCCAGAAGTTCCAGGCCCTCGGGCGGAAGTGAGCCGCTCGAACTCCTCCGGCGCGGTCGTGTTGCAGCCGAGGTCGTGGTCGGCCTTGCCGTCCCCGTGGTAGTCGCTCGAGCCGGTGACGACGAGGTCGAGGTCCCGGGCGATCCCGCGTAGGCGGTCCCGGGCCCGGGCGTCGTGGTCCTGGTGGTCCACCTCGATCCCCGTGAGCCCGAGGGCCTTGAGCTCGGCGAACGCCGCGCCGTCCGGGTGCCCCAGGCCGCCGCGCCCCCACGGGTGCGCGACCACCGACACCCCACCGGCCTCCGCCACCAGCCGGAGCGCGACGTCCAGGGGGACGGCGTACCGGTCGACGTGGGCCGGCCGGCCCCAGCCGAGGTAGCGGTCGAACGCCGCGGTCCGGTCCGGCACCACCCCGAGGGTCACCAGCGCGTCGGCGACGTGCGGACGACCCGAGGCGACGGCCCCGTGGGCCGCGTGGTGGACATCGTCCTCGGTGATGTCGATCCCGAGGCCGTTGAGTCGGTCCACCATGATCGGCACACGCGCACTGCGGCCGGTGAGGACCTTGTCCAGCTCGGCCACGAGGGGCGGGTACTCCGGATCGGGGTAGTAGGCCAGGAGGTGCACGCTGCGGCCGCGGTGCCGGGTGCTGATCTCCATCCCGGGCACGAGCGTCAGGCCGACCTCCGCCGCCGCGCGCGTCGCCTCGTCCCACCCGTCGGCGGTGTCGTGGTCGGTGAGCGCGAGGACGTCGAGGCCGGCGTCCGCGGCCGCGCGGACCAGCCCGGCGGGACTGTCGGTCCCGTCGCTGGCCCGCGAGTGCGTGTGGAGGTCGATGCGCACCCGCCCACCCTAGTGACCCTCACCAGGAGGGGCGGGGACCTCCGAACGGCATCTCGAGCAGCTGGGGCCCCACGGTCGACACGTCGCGCAGGATCCAGTCGTCCCGGAGCAGGAGCAGGGCCGAGGCCGGCCGCAGGACCACCCACAGCCAGCGGCCCCCGGCCTCCCCCGCCAGCACCGATCGGTCGAACTCACCGTCGGAGCGGCTCGTCGACACGTCCCAGAGATTGACGGACTGGCTGCCGATGCGCACCCGGGCCGTCGGCGGCCGGTCGCCGATGTCGGCCCCGGGGTCGTCGTACCGGGTGCTCGCGCAGCGGGCCCCGAGCCCGGTGCCGGCCTCCTCGGCGACCACGATGACGTCGACCGGCCCGTCGAGCTCGCTGGTGCCCGAGACGCAGGTCAGGGTCGCGGTCACGCGCTGCTGGCCGTCGCCGACCGCCGCGACGTCGGTGACGTTCCAGCCCGGACTCATCGGCCACGGGAGGTACGTCGGGAAGTCCGGGCTCGCGGCGAGGTGGGCGGCGAACGACTCGTAGGTCACCTCGTCCGGGCGCCAGAGTGCGTACCGGCCGCCGTGATCGGGACAGGGCACCACGGGGGCCGAGCAGCGCACACAGCTGGCGGTCAGCATGGGACTTACGGTAGGCCAGCCGCGGCCCGCCGAGAACCGCTTCGCCAGCCGATCCAGCACTGCGCGCATGGGTGTGGCCCCGCCGGCCGTGGTCGGCGGGGTGTGGTCAGTTGATATGTCGTCCGCCGCCGGGGTCGGTCCACACGAACCCGATACCGGGGATCCACTGGTAGGTCCAGGTGGTGTGGGTCTTGAGTCGGTGGTGTCCGCGGCACAGGGGTGCGAGGTTCCATGACGCGGTGGGGCCGGCGGGGAACTCGATGATGTGGTCGAGGTCGCAGGAGCGGGCCTGGCGGTGGCAGTAGGGGAAGACGCACTCGCGGTAGCGCAGCCGGATCTGTTCCTTGATCTCCTCGGTCGGCACGTACGCGTCGGTGTCCAGGTCGTCGTTGAGGTCGATGACCGGCCGGATGGTGACCTTCGTGCCGGCCTGGGCGCACCAGTCCCGCAGCTGCTCGGGGGTGATGAACGACCGGGTGTTCTCGACGTCGACCGTGGTCTGGTCGGGGCGGGTGTGGGTGTAGATCACCAGCTCACGCTGGGCTCCGACCCGCTGTCGCCGCTGACTGGCCGAGCATGCCGAGGACCATGGAGCGGCGTACCTGGAGCGGGATCGTCGGGTCGAGCTTGGCGGCTTGGGTGGCGAGGTAGTCCTCGAAGGCGACGGCGTCGCCGATGTCGGCCATCGCGGTGATCGGGACCTGTCCGTCGTGGGTCATCGCGCCCAGGTGGACCTTCACGTGGCGGCGTTCGGCGGCCTCGAGGCGGCGGCGTTCGGCTTCGGCGGGGTCGAACTCCGCGCGGGCCTTGTCGACCTGTCGGTCGATCTCGGCGAACGAGCACTTGTGGGCCACGAAGTACAGCGCCCGGTCCACGAACGCTGCGCCCTCGGCGGGGAGGGAGCGGGTGGCGTCGGCGATCTTGCGGGCCTTCCACACCGGCAACCGGCCATCCACGACCCGCTTCCAGATCCGGGGCAGCCGGTACTTCAGCTCGACCGCATCCCCCAGGTACAAGCCGGCCCGAGTCGGTGGAGACGCCGATCGCCAACGCGAACTCGGCGACCGCGCCCTCGTCGATGGTGGGCGCGCCGTCGCCGGCGATCTCCAGGTCCCGCATCGCCCACGGGACCGTGGTGTCGACCTCGTCGCCGGGGTGGAGCAGCACCCACTCCACCGCCAGCTGCAGGCGCTGGATCTCCAGGTCGGTGATCGCGGCGCGGTTGGCGCGGGCAGCGTCGATCACCAGCGCTTCGCGGGTCACCGGCACCGGGTCCGGGGTGGTGATCGGGGTGCTGGCTGCCATGGTTCAAGCCAAGCAGGGCCCACCGACATCGAGGCCTGGTCAGGGCCGGTCTGTCTCATTCTGCGAGACAGTTTCCAAAAGTATTTTCCCGTCCGATTCTCGAGCGCCTACCTGTCGCTGGGGGTGGTGGTTTCGGGGCTCGTCGCTGGCGCTCCTCGCACCTCAACCACCGTGTGCTGCCGGTGGTTGAGGAGGTTGCGCAGCAACCGTCTCGAAAACCCCGTGACCCGGGAAGCGACGGCGACCACCCGCCCGGCGTACCCGCATCGCTGCCTCTCGGCGCGCGACCACCGCCTGCCCGCGACCCGGGAAGCCGCCGCGACCGCCTGCTCGGCGTACCCGCTGCTGCCTGCGGCCGCAACCACCCACCGGCCCGCAGGCCGCCGTCAGCGGCGCGGTGGTTTCGAGACAGGCGCCAGCGCGTCTTCCTCGACCACCCCGCCAGTCACGAGTTCCAGCGCAGCACCACCGGCGCCTCGTGCTCCCAGCCGAGCACGGAGACCGTCGCGGTGCCGAGGCGGAGGTGCTGGCCGAACGAGACGGGCTGGCGCAGCCAGCGGGCCGCGAGCGCGCGCAGCGCGTGGCCGTGGCCGAAGACGAGGCCGGGCCCGTCGGCGCTCTGGGCGCGCGCGACGACCCGGTCCAGCCGGGTCGCGACCGCGTCGGCGGTCTCCCCGCCCGGCACCGGCTCGGTCCAGACGGTCCAGCCGGGGGCGCGCTCGCGGATCTCGGCGGTGGTGATGCCCTCGTACTCGCCGTAGTCCCACTCGACCAGGTCGTCATCGACCTCGGCCTCGGGGAAGCCGGCGAGCTCCGCCGTGCGCCGAGCGCGCAACCGCGGGCTGGTCAGCACCAGGCCGAAGTCGACGGCCCCCAGGCGCGGGGTCAGTGACCGGGCGACCTCCTCCCCCTCGGGCAACAGGTCGAGATCGGTCGTGGAGGTGTGCCGGCCCGCGGCGCTCCACTCGGTCTGTCCGTGCCGGACCAGCCACAGCTCGTTCACCCGGTCCATGAGAGCACAGCCGCGGTCACTGCTCGGCGATCACCACCACCCGGTCGCCGGCCTGCACCCGGAACCGGTCGGACTTGCGCGGGTTCACGCGGACGCCGAACGACGCGTCGCCCTCGGCGAGCGCCTGTGACTTGTAGCCGAGCGCCGACTCGCCGCGACGCGACGCACCGGCGACGATCGTCGCGAAGTCCACCTCGGCCCCGGGCTCGACGTACCACTCCGCCGGCCGCAGGTAGATCTCGCTGCCCGCGTCGCCGAGCAGCTCGTCGAACACCGCCTCGAGCCGGTGGTCCTCGCTGAGCTGGGTGACCAGCAGGCTGACGATCTCCCCGCTGACCACCACGTCGTCCACGTGGGCCACCTGCGCGAGCACCCGGTTGCGGTCGTCGAGCATCTCGCTGACCACCGGCGTCGCGGCGCCCTCGCGGGACAGGATGTCGCGCACGTGCAGCAGCGTCACGAGGGTGCGGGCGTCGGCCGCCTGCGGATCCAGGTCGTCGGAGTAGCAGAGGACCAGGACGTGGTCGAGGTCGGCGTGCACGTGCTCCTCGAGAGTGCGACGGTCCGTGCTCGGCCCCGGCGCGACCGTCACCTCGAGGTTGGTGAGCTCCGGGACCGCCGGTGACCTCGACCGCGGTCAGCACGGTGAGCGAGGAGCCCGGCGGCGCATAGTGGTCGAGTTCGCGCAGCACGATCGGGGCCCGCTGGTTCCAGCCGATCAGCAGGCCGCACGTCGGGTGGTCGTCGTGACCGGTCACCGTCCCGAGCAGCGTCAGGTCCGGCGCGGTCCTCGCGTCCGGCTCCGCGGTCAGCGCCGAGTCGTCCTCGGCGACGACGATCAGGGTGTGCCCGGCGATCACCGTGTCCGACGGCGGGTTGAGCTTGGCGACGCCGTCCGCGATCAGCCCGATGACGGTGGCCCGCTCGAACGCGAGCTTGGCCTCGGCGTACGTCGTGCCGTCCAGCGCGTGCTGCTCGAGGAAGTAGATCTCGTCGCCGCCGTAGTCGAACAGCTCGATGTAGACCGCGGCCGCGCCGGACTGCCGGGACGTCTGCACGATCAGCTTCGCCACGGTCTCGCGGATGTCGAGCAGGACGGTCCGCTCGGCGCCCACCAGGCGGGCCGCCTCCAGGTTGGTGGGATTGCGGATCTCGGCGACGATCCGCGGCCCGTCCGGGCCGGAGTGGGTCAGGGCCAGGAGGGTCTTGATGACCTCGCTGTCGGGGTCCTGGGAGCCCTCCGGCGCCAGCAGGATCACCGACCGGGCGGTCGTGTGGCTGCTCAGGCGCAGGTCGTCGATGTCCATCGGCGACCCGGAGCGGCAGACCACGCGGGTGCCGCGGAAGTCGCTCACCTTGGAACGCAGGTCCTCCTCCATCTCCACCTTGTCGCGGTCGGCGAGGACCACGATCACCGGCTTGCGGCGGCTCTCGTTGGCGATCGTCAGCTCGCGGACGATCGTGAAGATCGACTCCGACCAGCCCAGGATCACCGTGTGGTCCTTCTCGAGGACGATCGAGCGGCCGCGCCGCAGGTCGGCGAGCCTGGTGTCGATGCCGGCGGCGATCACGCCGATGAGCGCGCTGACGATGAAGAGGCCGGCGATCGTGAGCAGCAGCATGGTGAGCAGGAAGCGCCACGGCGCCTCGCCGTCGCCGGCCGACGGTGCCGGGGTCGAGCGCGTGGAACAGGGTCTGCACCGTCTCGCGGAAGAAGTTCTCGTGGCTGCCGTCGCCGCGCAGCCGGAAGGCGGTCGACCGCGGTGGCGAAGGCGACGATCAGCACGAGGGTCACCACGCTCAGCCACCCGATGAGCGCGGGCGTGCCGCGCGACATGCTGTTGTCGAAGCGGTAGCGCAGGCGGTCGCCGAGGCTCGAGCGGGCCGTCGGTGCGGCCCGGCCCGGCGCTGGCGGCGGCTGGCCGGCGGGCTGGGTCATCGCCTTCACCGTCCGCTGCCGCAGCTGCTGGCCGGTCCGTGCCATCGTCGTCTCCCCGGGTGTCGAGTGCTCGGGGAATCGTCGCGCAGGTTCGTGCGCCCGACACGGCTTTTGGCCCAACCGTGCGCCGTCCATCTGCCACCATGCCGCCCATGGACTTCAGCCGCGCCCGGCTGGCCGTCGCGGCCGGCTTCCTCACCCAGGGGCTGGTGCTGCTCAGCCTGACCACCCGGCTGCCGGAGTTCCAGGACCGGTGGGACCTCTCCGACGTCGCCCTGTCGCTGATCCTGCTGATGATGGTGCTGCTCGCCGGCGCCGGCTCCGTGGCGGCCGAGGCGCTCGCCAAGCGGCGCGACAGCGCGTTGCTGCTGCGCGCCGGACTCCTGGTCGTCGCCGTCGGGGTGCCCGTGCTCTGCACCGCCCCGGCGATGGCCCTCTTCGTCGGCGGGATCGCCGTCTACGGCGTCGGGCTGGGCGTGGTCGACGCGAGCACGAACATGCAGGCGGTGGCGCTCGAGCACCGCTACGGTCGGCCGATCCTGCCGTCCTTCCACGGCGCGTGGACGCTGGGCGGCGTCGTCGGGGCGGCCGGGACCCTGGCGACGCTCGGACCTGCCGCTCGAGGCCAGCGCGGCGCTCGCGCGTGATCCCGCTGCTGGTCGCCTTCGGCCGTTCCTCCCCCGCGACCACGGGCCGACCGAGCTGGCCACCCAGGTGGCCGTGCCGTGGCGGCCGATCCTGCTGGTCGGGGCCGCGATGGTGCTCTTCTACATGGTCGACACCGCCGTCCAGACCTGGGGGCCGCTCTTCCTCGACCACACCTTCCCGACGCCGGAGCGGTACGTCGCCCTCGCGGCCCTCTGCTATCTGCTCGCCAGCGGCGCGGTGCGCCTGGCCGGCGACCGGTTGGTGGCCCGGTTCGGCGCGGTGCTGGTGCTGCGGATCGGGCGCCGTCGTCGGCGCCGCCGCACTCGCCGTGGTGGTCTTCTCACCCGCGTGGCAGGTCGCCGTCCTCGGCTTCGCCCTGCTCGGCGCCGGGGTGGCCGTCGTCGCGCCGCTGAGCTTCTCCGCCGCGGCGAAGATCGCCGGCGGCGGCCCCGGCGAGGGCTTCGAGCCCGCTGTCCGGCAGGCCCGGGTCGACGCCGTGATCGCGCGCTTCAACCAGTTCAACTACGTCGGCGCCCTGCTCGGCTCGGTCCTCACCGGCCTGGTCGGCAGGGACTCGCTGCGGATCGGCTTCGCCGTACCGATGATGCTCGTGCTCGGCATCATCCCGCTGGCGACCGGCGTTCGCCCCGCGTGTGGCTCCGGCGGTGGTCAGTGGCCGCCGGCCATCAGGTTCCTGATCGCGAGCCCTCGCTAGCTCGGGGCGGACGATCCGTCCTCGAAGCCGGCTCGGTTTCGAGACGCGTCACTCGGTCCGTCGCTCCGCGCCGGCCCGAGTCGACGCTCCTCAACCCTTCGGCGCGGACGAGGACTTCGCAAGCTCAGTCCTCGGCGCCTCGCCAGTTCTTGTCCGGCTGGGGCACCGGGCGGCCCGGCTGCTCGCCGCCGCGCTGGTCGAGGTAGTTCTGCTTCGGCACCATCACCTTGCGGCGGAAGATGCACACGACCTTGCCGTCCTGGTTGTAGCCGATCGTCTCGACGTGGACGACGCCCCGGTCGTCCTTCGAGGTGCTCTCCCACTTGTCGAGCACCGTGGTCTCGCCGTACAGCGTGTCACCGTGGAACGTCGGGGCGACGTGGCGCAGCGACTCGATCTCGAGGTTGGCGATCGCCTTGCCGGAGATGTCCGGGACGCTCATCCCGAGCAGGATCGAGTAGACGTAGTTGCCCACGACGACGTTCTTGCCGAACTGGGTCGTCTCCTCCGCGTAGTGCGCGTCGAGGTGGAGGGGGTGGTGGTTCATGGTGAGCAGGCAGAACAGGTGGTCGTCGTACTCGGTCACCGTCTTGCCGGGCCAGTGCTTGTAGGTCGCGCCGACCTCGAACTCCTCGTAGCTGCGTCCGAACTGCATGCGCACACTCTGCCCGGCCGGAGCCGGGGACGCACCCGCCCGGGTGCGTGGGGTGTGCCACAGTCAGGCGCCGCCACCGCCCGCCTTGCGGCGGTGCATCTTGGGCGCGCCCCCCAGCACCTCCGAGCCGTGCGCCTTCTCGCGCACCGGACCGTCCTGGTGGACGCCCAACTCCTTCGAGTTCTTCCGGTCGAGGGCCTCGCGCATCTTGGCCTTGAGGTCGTCGTTGGCGTGCGAGTCGGTCATGCCTCACCCTCGCACGCGAGGCCGTGGCGACGCTACGGCCTTTCCTCCCCGGTCAGGGCGAGGAGGACGGGACGTTCGGCGTCGGCGGCCCCGTCGGCGTCGGCGTCGGCGTCGGCGTCGGGGTGGGGGTCGGCGTCGGGGACGTGCCGGGGGTCGGCGACCCGGTCGGGCACTCCGGCGTCACGATCGGCGGGAGCTCGGCCTGGGCCACGATCATCGGGTGGTCGGTCGACTTGCGGATCTTCGGGCCGCGGTTGGCGACGTACCCGGTGAAGGTGGTCTCCGGGGAGCCGAAGATCCAGTCGATGTACGTCGGCCGCGTCGGCGAGCAGCCGCTCAGCCCGCCGTTCCCGTTGTTGACGCCGCCGTTGGCGGCCACCATGTCGGTCGCGGCGGTGACGCGGCAGAAGTAGATGTCGCGCTCGTTCATGTCACCGGTGACGAAGACCGGCAGTCCGCTCTCCGCGCGCAGCCGGTTGACCATGGCGATCTCGGTCTGCGTGGCCTGCTTGCGCCACTTCGCCGCCGGCCCGCGCGCGTCGGCGGGGTTGTGGAACGACGCGACGTAGATCTGCTGACCGGTCGTGACGTGCTGGAGCAGCACCAGCGGCATCCGCAGGATCGTGCCGTGGAAGTAGGGGATCTTCACCCAGCTGCCGCTGACCAGCGACCACTGGTCGGTGCGCCACGCGACCGAGTTGCGCATGCCCTTCTTGCCCCACAGCAGGCCGGGGTAGGTGTCCCACTCCTCCCCCATCCGCTGCTCCCACACCTGGTACTGCGGGTACTGGAACTCCTGGAGACCGATGACGTCGACGCTCTGGGCGTTGATGACCTGGGTCAGCCACTTCATGCGCTCTGGACCGGGCGCCCAGCCGTGCTTGTTGCCGCCGGAGGCCGTGTGGTCGGCGCCGAGGGCGTTCAGCGAGCTGATCGTCCACTGGGTCGGCCCGGACGCGGCGGCCAGGCTGGCCGACCCGTCGTCGGCGGCGACGCCGAGGCCGGAGAAGCGCAGGGCGCCGGCGCCGAGGACCATGCCGAGGAGCAGGGCGGCGGCGACGGTGAGGCGCTGGCGGGTGCGAGCGTCGGAGAGCATGCGGGTCCTCCTGTGTGATCAGGAGTACTCTAACGTCCCTCCAGTCACATGGACCCCATCCGCGCGAACCCGCGTGGTCAGCCCTTCAGCTTGTAGTCCTTGAGCAGGCTGCGGCCGATGATCATCTTCTGGATGTCGCTGGTGCCCTCGCCGATGAGCATGAACGCCGCCTCGCGGTAGAGCCGCTCGATCTCGTACTCCTTGGAGTACCCGTAGCCGCCGTGGATGCGGAAGGAGTCCTGCACGACCTCGTTGCAGTACTCGGAGGCGAGCATCTTGGCCATGCCGGCCTCGACGTCGTTGCGCTCACCCTTGTCCTTGACCCGCGCGGCCCGGACCATCATCGCGTGCGCGGACTCGACCTTCGTCGCCATCTCCGCGAGCCGGAACATGATCGCCTGGTGGTCGGCGATCGGCTTGCCGAAGGTCTCGCGCTGCTGGGCGTAGGCGATCGCGAGCTCGAAGGCCCGCAGCGCGATGCCGCAGGCGCGGGCGGCGACGTTGACGCGGCCGACCTCGACGCCGTCCATCATCTGGTAGAAGCCCTTGCCGGTCTCCCCGCCGAGGATCTGGTCGGCCGAGACCCGGTGGCCCTCGAAGACCGCCTCGGTGGTGTCGACGCCCTTGTAGCCCATCTTGTCGATCTTGCCGGGGATGGTCAGGCCGGGCGCGACCTCGCCGAAGCCCGGCTCCTTCTCCACCAGGAAGGTCGTCATGTTACTTGTACACCGAGCCGTACC
The DNA here is from genome assembly GCA_963763225.1 of uncultured Actinomycetota bacterium. Taxonomy (GTDB): domain Bacteria; phylum Actinomycetota; class Actinomycetes; order Propionibacteriales; family Nocardioidaceae; genus Nocardioides. Next base: position 45,994 of record CAVXNT010000012.1, read on the forward strand.
GCTCGCCCTCCTCGTCGGTGCGGACCAGGGTGGCGATCAGCGTCGACGTGCCGCCGTTGGTCAGCCACATCTTCTGGCCGTCGATGACCCAGTCAGCATCCGGGCCGTCACCGTCCTTGACCGCCTTGGTCTTGATCGCGGAGACGTCGGAGCCGAGCCCCGGCTCGGACATCGAGAAGGCACCGCGCACGTCACCGGCGGCCATCGCCGGCAGGTACTTCTTCTTCTGCTCCTCGGTGCCGTGCTGCATGATCATGTACGCCACGATGAAGTGGGTGTTGATCACGCCGGACACGCTCATCCAGCCGCGCGCGATCTCCTCGACGCACAGCGCGTAGGTGAGCAGCGACTCGCCGAGGCCGTCGTACTCCTCGGGGATCATCAGCCCGAAGATGCCGAGCTCCTTCAGCCCGTCGACGATCTCCTGCGGGTACTCGTCGGCGTGCTCGAGCTCGGTCGCGACCGGGAGGATCTTCTCCTCCACGAAGGTGCGCACCGCCTTGAGGATCTCGGTCTGGTCCTCGGTCAGTCCGTCGGTCTCACACAGGCGGCCCATGGGCGTCCTTCCGTCGCGGCGTACAGGTGACTCGTCGGTAACTTACTTCTTCTTGCCCCGCTTGGCCCATGTGAGATCGCGCACCGCATGGGACAGACCGCGGACGGCGGCCTCCAGCTGCTGCTCGAGCGGGACCTCCGACGGCTGTACCCCGGGTACGGGGTACGACGCGAGCTCGGCCAGGTCGCCCACGACCCGGCAGCCGACCTTGCGCAGCGCGGCGATCTCCTTCTCGGCGCGCTGGTAGACCCAGGGCTCGTCGAGGCCGAGCGTCGGCTCCTCGCTGCGGTACCGGGCCATGCCCTGCTTGGCCAGCACCCGCTTGACCTTCGAGTGGTAGGCGTTGCGCGACAGCGGATCCGCGGCCAGCGCCTCGTTCAGCGCGCGCAGGACCAGGGTGGACGCGAGGCCGAGGGAGGGGTTCGAGGTGACCTCGAGGCTGCAGGAGCCGGGGTCGATGCCGACGACGCCGGCGTACCGCTCCCACAGCAACGTGCTCGGGGCGCCCTTGGGCGGCGCGGTCACGACCACGACGTTCTCGGTCCCCACGACACCCGACCAGCGCCTGGCCCACGTGGCGACGCCCTGCTGGCGCCAGAACTGGTCACCGCGGCGTTCCTCCCGGACCGCCGTGAGGTACTCCTGCCAGGTCTTGCGGCCGCCGTTCTGGACGGACTCCTGCCACATGCTGGGGATCTGCCGGGCGAGGTCCCGGGCGGTGATGACGACGGTGATCGGGGTGTCCCCGAACGCCGCGACGATCTGCTCGATCTTGGACACCTTGCGGGCGCCGAAGAACTCCACCGAGAACAGCGCCGTCCCGGGCCACTCGTCGATCTCCCGGACGATCCTGGCCCACGGCCCGTTCGGCGCGATCGGGTCCTGGTCGTCACCCCCGTGCTCGATGACGTCCTGGGCGGCCTTGACCTGCTGCCGCCACTTGCGGCCGACGAAGCTGATGCCCTGCTCGCGCAGCGCCTCCCGGTTGGCGGACAGCACGTTCTGCAGGAACGTCGTCCCGGACTTCATCGTCCCGATGTGCAGCACCACGCGCTCGGCCACGCGTCAGTCGCCCTCCCAGAAGCGACCCGAGAAGCCCAGGTCGTCGGTGGTCGCGCGGCGCGCCGCTCCGGCGGAAGGGTACGTCGTGCAGGTGGGCGGCGGCGGGTAGAAGCCCGGCCCCGGGCTGTCGCCGACCGGCCGCGAGCGGTGGTTCCAGATGAAGTCGAAGTTGCGGTTCCACTGGTTGACCAGGTGCGAACCGGCCGCGCGCAGGATCAGCTCGTCGCCCACGAGCCCGGAGTGCGTGTAGTTGCTCGAGCCGGTGAAGACGTCCGACGCCGACGTGTCGTCGCCGTAGTGGCCGGAGATGGTCAGGTACTTCTGGTGGCTGTACATGTCGACCTGCTGCTCGGGGTCGCAGTCGGTGTTGTAGCTGTCGGTGTGCCGCGGCACGGTGCCCCGCGGGGTGTGCATGCCGATGACCCGCTTCATCTCGGCGCCACCGAGCGCCCACAGCACCTTCACGTCGCAGCCCTGGGCGTAGAGGTGCCGCAGCCGGCGCGCGATGTAGGTCCCGCGGGCGCCGTTCCAGGCGTGCATGGAGACGCGGATCTTGGTCTTCCCGCCGGTGCCCGTCCCGTCCGTGGCGCCCTGGCACTGGACCGGGCGCAGGATCTGCATGACCGGGTCGTTCTCCTCGGTCGTGTGCGGGTGCGGCATCACCCACAGCTCGAACACGCCGAGGTCGGTGTGCTGGTAGAGGGGCTTGGCGGTCTTGTCCTTCTTCAGCTCGTCGAAGAGGTCGATCATCCGGTTGTACAGCCGCGGGACGTCGTTCTTGATCAGCAGGTCGTTGAACTGGTGGTTGACCGCGTTGCCCGTCAGGTTGTGCGAGCCCGTCATCACGACGTCCTTGGCTCCACCGGTGTGCTCGAAGAGGTAGATCTTGTCGTGCAGGACGCCCTGCTCGCTGCGGCACCCGGTCTTGCAGGTGTAGTCCCAGCTCTTCTTCGCGCGGTTGGTGCCGAGGTCGTGCTTCAGCATCTTCATCGCGGTCGTGTACGTGTGGTCGTTGTGCAGGACCTGCACGTAGACGCCACGGTGGTGGGCGTTGATGAGCAGCTTGGCCATGTTGACCCGGTCGAACGAGTACAGCGCGATCCGGATGTAGGAGCCCTTGCGCGCGTGCCGGATGGCGTCGGCGATCTGCCGCTCGATGCGGAACTTGGCCTCCGCATCACCCCACGGGTCGTTGAACCAGCCACCCGTGGTCGGCTTCCACGGCTGGGTCTTCCCGTCGGCCTTCTTCGCCGCCACCGCCCGCTCGGCACCCGCGGCGCCGCTCGAGGACGCGCCCACGGACGCCGGCCCTCCGAGCATCGAGACCGCCAGCGCGATCGCACCGGCCACCACGAGCAGCCTGGATCTCACACCCACATCCGCACCCTTCGCGCCTTCCTGAGCCGGGGCGACGTCGTGCGGCACACCCGGGATCACTGCCGCTCAGGCGGTGGGTGCTGTCCTCGCCGAACGACGCGCACGACGTCGGGTCGTGCCCCCAGACAACTCACGAACGTCGGCGAGCATAACAGCGACCAGCTCACCGGCCGCATCCACGAGCTCGGCGTCCGTGACCGAGTCGACCGACCGCTGAACCGGGAGGTCGTCGGGCACCAGCAGCGAGTCGACGTCGCCGACCACGTGGAAGCCGCGGCGACGGATCAGCCGCACCGCGCGCTCACTGCGGCGGCGGCAGTCGGCGACCAGCTCCTCGGACAGGCCGAAGCGCTCCCCGTCCTGCGCGACCAGGTGGCGCTCGGCGAGGTAGCCGCGGATCCAGCGGCCCCGGTTCCCCGGGCTCCGGAACCCGGCGAGGTGGGCGTTGACCCGCCGCAGCAGCTCCACCTGGACCACCCCGAGCGACTGGTTCGCGGCGCGGTCGGGGAGCGGGTAGTCCCCCGACAGTCCGACGACGCCGGCGAAGTTGCGCCAGTGCTGGTCCGGCGGCTCGCCCCGGCCCGGCATCGGGATGACGTGCACCCGCTCGGGGGGCACGGCACCGCCCCACCGCTTGAGCACCCCGTGCAGGTCCCAGGTGCGCCAGCTGAACTCCGAGCCGCGACCCTTCCGGTCCGGGACCTGCTCGAGGGTCTCGGTGCCACCGTTCTTCACCATCTCCTGCCACCCGGCGGCGAGCATGCCGGCGGTGTGCCGGGCGGTGACCACGAGGTGCACCTCGGCCGGCGCCAGCTCGGCGACGGCCCGCTCGGCCTGCTCCCGCGACGCCGCGCAGAAGAACTCGTGCGTGACCAGCCCGACGCCGTCGTACGCCGCCAGCTCGTCGCGCAGCCGCCCCCACGAACCCTTCGCACGGGGACCGCGGCGGCGCAGCTTCTTGCGACCCTGCAGGTCGAGTGCGGCCCACAGGTGCTCGCGGTGCCCCTCCCCCGGGAGCAGGACGCCGTCGCGCCGGACCCGGTCGCGGTTCTCCCACAGCACCCCCTGGAGGTACGTGGTGCCGGTCTTCGGAAGACCGATGTGGAGGTAGACCCGCTCGGCCACGGAGGTCAGATGCTCTCTTGGTACTTCGCCAGCACCTCGCGCACGGCGTCGTCGTCACGGCGCGCGAGCGGCACCAGGAGGTCGGTGACGAGGTCGGTCAGCTCGGCCAGCCGGAGGTTCAGCTGGCGGCACTCCTGGACCTCCTCCTCGAGCGCGGCGACCCGCTTGCGCAGGTCCAGCGTCGCGGGCGCCCGCAGCCGTCCGGCGAGCCCGCTCGTCACGTCCTTCAATCCCATGTCGCCACCATCCGGCAGATCTTGGTGGCCGAGCCGCTGGCGCGGCCGGCCCTGGGCACCTTCACAACCTCGCGCTCCACGATTCTGGCACCCGCGGCACGCAGCTCCCGCGCGAGCATCGCCGGCTTGCGGACCTTGGCGCGCTCACGGCGTGCGATCCGCCCGTCACCGCGCTGGGCGAGGAACTCGACGTACAGCCGTCCGCCGTCGCCGAGCATCGTCCGGGCGGTGCGCCACGCGTTGCGGCGGGCGCGCCGGTCGACGTTGTCGGCGAGGTGGCGCGCGAGGACCACGCGGGGCCCGGGATCCACGCCGACCAGCGCGCCGGTCGCCAGTGCCGAACGCGCCTCGAGGAAGTTCGCGGTCAGGAAGCGGACCGGCAGCTCCTCGGCCTCTCCCCGGGTCTGCGCGGCCTCGTAGCCGCGCCGGACGAAGTCGATGCCGGTGGCCGGCGTACCCCGACGCCCGAACCACAGCACGTCGGTGCCGGCCCCGCAGCCGAGGTCCACCACCGGCGTGGCCGGGTCCTCGCGCTGCGCGACGAACCGCGCCAGGTCCGACGGCTCGTCGCCGGGGACCCGCCGGCGGGAGTAGTAGCGGTCCCAGGCCGGCCGGCCGGTGCGGATGCCGCGGAACCACCCGTCGAAGCGACGGTGCGTGGAGGGCGGCGTGGCGAAGTGGAACGCCGGGTCCGGGACCCGCCAGCTCTTCCCGTAGGTGGCGGCGAGGAACCGGTCGGTGTCCGCCGGCACCGGGAACTCGCGGCCCTCGAGCGTCGCGCGGCCGAGCGGCGTGACCCACTCCCGGCGGAACGGCGTCCGGATCTCGCCCATCAGGTGGAGGCGACCGTCCCGCATGAACCCGCCGAAGACGTCGAGGCCGCGCACGTGCCCGTCGCTCTCGACCACATCGACCTTGAACGCGAGCGCGGAGTACCGGGTGATCCGGTAGCCGGCCGCGACGAGGGTGCGCTGGACCCGGAACGACTCACGGATCGCGTCGACCGGGTGCTCGTGCTCACTGACGTAGCCGAGGTCGGCGTCGCTGTCGTGCCCGATCAGCCGGCCGTCGCGGACCGCACCGAGCAGCGTCCCGTAGGCGAGGAACGCGTGGATGCCGGCGGCTTCGAGCCCGGCCAGCACGTGGTCGATGGCGTCCAGCAGCGGGCGGACGTTCTCCTCGCTGCGGCTCTCGAAGGTCTGGACGAGGCGCAACGACTTGTCCAGGCTCAGGGGGGCGCCGTCCTTGTTGACGACCGCGATCCGGCCTCCGCCGCCGCCGAGGGCGACCTCCTCGTCGTACACGACCTGTCCGGTCTCGTGCACGGTGAGGGTCAGCCGCGTGGTGCCCTCGAGGAAGCGGCGCAGGCTGTGCGGCCACGGGACCAGCCGGGTGCCGCGGGATCCTTCCTGCCGGGCGCCGTCGCGGTGCAGCCAGAACGAGTAGATGCGGCGCCCGTCGAACGCCACGTCGAGGACGACCTCACGCAGCGAGCGGGCGGCGATGCCGTCGGGGGTGACCGCGACCGAGGACACGCGCGCACGGCGGAACGGTCGGGTCATGGGGCGAGAGCGTAGCGATCTCTACCCGTGGTCCCACATCCAGGAGAAGCGCCGGGCGTACGTCGCCGCCTCGGCCTGGTCGTCGATGCGCACGATCAGGTCGTCGCGGTTCAGCGCCCGGTCGCTCCAGTTCTGCGACCCGGTCCAGGCCCGGACGGTCGCCGGCTCGTCGGCGAATCCCCCGTCGACGATCATCACCTTCTGGTGCGTGCGGATGCCCTGGTGGTGGCCCTTGCGCAGCCGGACCCCGTGGTTCTTCAGGATCGACCGCACCGCGGCGCCGAACCCGGTGCCGTAGAAGACCTTCACGTCGCAGCCCTCGCCACTCAGGCCCGCGACCTTCCAGGCGACGGCCTTGCCGCGCTCGCCGTTCCACGCGTGCGTGCTGATGTCGAGGCTGGTGCGGACCACGTCGTCGGGTGTCGGGCTCTCGGGGTCGATCTCCCCCATCGGCACCGTGCAGCGGACCTGGTCGAGCGCGAGCAGGATCGGGTCGGTCTCGTCGTCGAGGTTCACCGGCGTGATCCGGATGTCGTTGCTGCCGACCGCCCGGTGCAGGTACTGCTTGGCGACCGGCTCGTCCCTCTTGAGCTGCCCGAACCAGTGACCGTACGCCCGGAAGTACGGCCGGTCGTCGACCCGCGTGTACAGGTCGTTCCACTGGTCCTGGGCGTTGTGCTGGGTCAGGTTCACCGAACCGACCATGGTGATCCAGCGGGCCGAGCCGGCGCGGGTGAACGAGAAGTACTTCGCGTGCATCTGGCCGGCGTCCCCGCGGCAGCTGTTCTGGCAGATCACGACGAACGACGGGCTCGAGGTGTCGGTGCCGAGCGCGTCGGCCAGCCGGGCCATCGCCGGGTAGACGTTCTCCCCGGCGAAGACCAGCTTCACGTGCACGCCCCGGTGGTACGCGGCGATCAGCGCGTCGGCGGTCTGCCCGTCACCGAAGGAGAACACCGCCATCCGGATCGTGGAGCCGGCCGGGGCGCTGTTGGTCGTCCGGATCACCTGCTGCAGCAGCTTGCGCTGCTGCCGGGGGGTGCCGATCGGGTTGTTGAAGTTCGGGCCCGACGGCGGCACGTAGTGGCCGACCTTCGCCCGCGACGCCGGCGTGGCCGCCTCGGTGGCGGGCGCGGACAGGCCCACCAGGCCGGCGACCAGTGCGGCGACGACGGCGAGGCGGACGGTTCCGAGAGCGTTCACGGTCACCATTGTCACACCAGTCACGCAGGTCACAACCTGCACTTTCGGGCAGGCGCGCCCGGGGAGACGTGCAGGCGGGATCAGCGGCGGGGATTGACCGCGAGGGGCGGGATGGTGGCCTCGGCGACGACCATCGGGTGGTCGGTCGCCCGGCGGACCAGGCCGCCGTCGTTGCGCGCGAAGTCGGAGAACTTGATGACGGCCGAGCCGAAGATCCAGTCGACGCCGGAGCCGGACGGCGGGGCACAGGTGCCCGAGCCGTCGGAGCCACCGGCCGCCGCGACCATGGCGCCGGAGCCGGTGATCTTGCAGAAGATCTCGTCCCGCTCGTTGAAGTCGCCGGTCAGCACCACCGGGAAGTTCTCGGCATGCAGCTGGTTGATGAGGGTGATCTCGCGGGTGGTGGCGGCGTCGCGCCACCGCTCGTTGTTGCCCCAGCGGTGGGTGCTCGCGGGGTTGTGGACGTTGATGAAGTACACGTCCTGGTCGGTCTCGAGATTGCGCAGCCGCACGTAGGGCATCTGGACCGTGCGCCCGTGGAAGTACGGGATCGGGACGGTCGCACCCTCGACCAGCTGCCAGGTGTCGGTGCGCCAGGCGATGGAGTTCCGCGGATCACCGGTGTTGCCCGGGTAGACACCCCAGTGCCCGGAGGTGCGGGCGAGGAAGGTGTTCACCTGCGGCGACTCGAACTCCTGGAAGCCCACCACGTCGGCACCGGACGCCTGCACGATCGACGTGGCCCACGTCATCCGGGTCGGCGCCGGCGCCCAGCCGTGCTTGTTGCCGCCCGGCTTGGTGTGCGAGGCGCCCAGCACGTTGAAGGTGGCCACCCGGAACGTCGTCGGTTCCAGCGTCGCGACCCGCTGGGTCTTGCGACGCAGCGCCTTGCCGACCTCGCCCACCTGCTGCGGCTGGACCGTCGGCGCCCGCCGGATCCGCATGGGCTTGCGGACCGACTGCGTCGGCGACGAACCGACGATGGCCACGTCGGCCGGACCGCCCGCCTGAGGGGCGGACGGCTCGGTGCTCGGCCGGAAGATCGCGAGCACGGCGACGACCACCCCGATGACGCCCACCACCGCGACCGTGGCGACGGCAGCGCCGGTGGACTGCTCGGGGTCGGGCGGACCTGCGTGCTTGGCCATGCCTCCCGATCCTCGTACGTGCGGCGCACTGGTCCTCGAGCCTACCCGAGCCGCACCGGCCTCAACCCCGCCGCAGGAGCCTCTGGACCACCCGGTCCGGGTCGTCCGACGGCTCCACGTCGTCGGGACCGGGATCGCCCGGCCCCCCGACGACCGGGCACAGGTCGGCGAGGTCGCCGTGCACGGGGTGGCCGGCCGCCAGCACCTGCGCGGTCCAGCGGTCCGTCGCGGCGTCCAGCAGGTCGCGCAGCGCGTACGGCGCACGCGGGCGTGGCCCGGGGCGCGCGGCGAGCTCGCCCTCGGCGTACCCCCGCTTGACGACGCGGAGGTATGCCGGACGGTCGAGCCGTCCGGCCAGTCGGGCGTTCACCGCCCGCAGCAGCGCCACCTCGGCGGCGCCGAGGGACGGGTTCGCGGGCGCGCGGGCGGCGTCGAGCACCGCCGGGTCGAACCCGCAGGCCTCGGCGAACCGGGCCCACAGCAGGTCCGGCGGAGCACCGGGAGCGGGGGCGACCACGAGGTGGCTGCGGCCGGCGGGCACCGCCGTGGACCAGCGCCGCAGGCAGTCGGCGAAGTCCTGGGCGTGCCAGAAGTGCGGCCGGACGCCGCCGGCGTCGGGGCCCGCGTCCGGACCGGTGTCGGCGCGCAGCTGCTCGCGCTCGAAGTCCGCGAACGACCAGGTGGCGCCCAGCTTGACCTCCTCCTGCCAGTGCGCGGTCGCCTGCCGGCCGAGGTCGCGGGCGGTGACGACCACGTGCACCTCCGCGCCGGCGAGCGGCACCAGGGCCGCCCCGATCTGCTCCGCGGTGGCTCCGGCCAGCACCTCGTGGCTGATCACGGCCACTCCGTCGTACGAGAGCGCCCGCTCGCACACCGCCGACCAGGCTCCGCGCACCTGCTCGGCGGTGAGCCCGAACTTGGCGTGGCTGCCGCGGACCTCGACCGCGCCGTGGAACATCGCCCCCGGCCGCACGAACGGATAGAGGACACCCGATGCGCGGAGCCGGTCGCGGTTCTCCCCCATCAGCCCCTGGAGGTACGTCGTGCCCGTCTTCGGCAGCCCGACGTGGAGCACGACGCGAGGAGCGGGTGACGGCACGGCAGCCATGGTGCCACCGCCTCCGGCGGTAGCGTGTTCCGACGTGAGCTCCACCCCCGTCCGCGTCTACGCCGCCCGGCTCGTCGGGCTGCCGATCTTCGACCCCCAGGGCGACCAGGTCGGCAAGGTGCGCGACCTCGTGGTGGCGGTCCGCTCGGAGGTCCACCAGCCGCGGGTGCTCGGCCTGGTGGCCGAGGTGTTCGGGCGGCGGCGCATCTTCGTGCCGATGACGCGGGTGACCAACATCGACAGCGGGCAGGTGTACACCACCGGGCTGCTGAACATGCGCCGGTTCGTCCAGCGGCCGACCGAGACCCTGGTCATCGGGCAGATGCTGGACCGCAACGTGCGGATCGTGGACTCCGGCGTGGCCGGCACGGTGTACGACGTCGCGATGGAGCAGGCGCGCAACCGGGACTGGGTGCTGAGCCGGGTGGCGGTGCAGGAGCCCGCGAAGGGGCTGCGCCGCCGCGGCCAGACGCACGTCGTCGAGTGGCGCGACGTCGAGGGGCTCACCCGCCGCGAGGAGACGCAGGGCGCCACCCACCTGATCGCCGCGCTCAACGAGATGCGGCCCGCCGACGCGGCGGCCATGATCCACGAGCTTCCGCAGGAGCGGCGTGCGGCCGTCGTCGCCGCGCTCGACGACGAGCGGCTCGCCGACGTCCTCGAGGAGCTGTCCGAGGAGGACCAGGTCGAGATCCTCGAACACCTCGACTCCGAGCGCGCGGCCGACGTGCTGGAGGAGATGTCCCCCGACGACGCCGCCGACCTGATCGCGGAGCTGCCGCCCGAGACGGCCGAGACACTGCTCGAGCTGATGGAGCCCGAGGAGGCCGAGGACGTCCGCCGGCTGATGTCGTACGCCGAGGAGACCGCCGGCGCGATGATGACGCCGGAGCCGGTGATCCTGGGCCCCGACGCGACGATCGCCGACGCCCTCGCCCACGTGCGGAACCCGGACCTGACGCCCTCCCTGGCGGCGCTGGTGTACATCTGCCGCCAGCCCCTCGAGGCACCGACCGGCAAGTTCCTCGGGGTCGCCCACATCCAGCGGCTGCTGCGCGAGCCGCCCTCGACGCTGGTGGCCGGCGCGCTCGACGACACCATGGACCCGCTGCGGCCGGAGGCGCGGATCGAGGAGGTGGCGGCGCACCTGGCGACGTACAACCTCGTGGCCGCCCCGGTCGTCGACGACAACGGGCACCTGCTCGGCGCGGTCACCGTCGACGACCTGCTCGACCACATGCTGCCCGAGGGCTGGCGGGACCGGGCCGTGCGGCAGGAGGTCACGCCATGAGCGAGCGCGCCTCCCGACTCGATACGCCGCGGGAGCTGCGCCGGTCGCCGCTGGTGCGGCGCCCGACGTACAACGCTGATGCGTTCGGCGTCTTCGCCGAGCAGTTCGCCCGGTTCATGGGCACCGCCAAGTTCCTGATCTACATGACGCTGTTCGTGGTGTTCTGGGTCGGCTGGAACTTCCTCGCGCCGCGCGACCTCCGCTTCGACGACTACCCGTTCATCTTCCTGACACTGATGCTCAGCCTGCAGGCGTCGTACGCCGCCCCGCTGATCCTCCTCGCCCAGAACCGTCAGGAGGCGCGCGACCGGGTCATCGCCGAGCAGGACCGGCAGGCCGACGCCCGCGCACACGCCGACATGGAGTTCCTGGCCCGCGAGGTCGCCTCGCTGCGGATGGCGGTCGGCGAGGTCGCGACCCGTGACTTCCTGCGGTCGGAGCTGCGCAGCCTGCTGGCCGACCTCGACGAGCGCTCCGAGGAGCGTGGCCAGTCTCACCCGGGCGACGCCGAGCAGGAGACCGCACCCACGTAGACTCGGGGATCATGAGCAGCCCCCTCCTCGACCAGGTGAACGCGGCCCTCGCGACCGTCAACGACCCCGAGATCAAGCGCCCCATCACCGACCTCGGCATGGTCGACTCCGTCGAGATCGACGACGCCGGCGTGGTCCACCTGACCGTGCTGCTGACCGTCGCCGGCTGCCCCCTCAAGGACACCATCAACCGGGACGTCACGGCCGCCGTCGGGCGCGTCGACGGCGTCACCGGCGTGGACCTGAACCTCGGCGTGATGACCGCCGAGCAGCGGGCCGGCCTGCAGGAGGTGCTGCGCGACGGCCACGCCCAGCGCGAGATCCCGTTCGCCCAGCCCGGCTCGCTCACGAAGGTCTTCGCGATCGCCAGCGGCAAGGGCGGCGTCGGCAAGTCGTCGGTGACCGTCAACCTCGCGCTCGCGATGGCCAAGCAGGGCATGAAGGTCGGCATCGTCGACGCCGACATCTACGGCCACTCGGTGCCCGCGATGCTGGGCGTCGCCGACCAGCGGCCGACCCAGGTCGAGGACCTGATCATGCCGGTGCCGACCCCGAGCGGCGTCTCCGTGATCTCCATCGGCATGCTCAAGCCGCGGCGCGACCAGGTCGTCGCCTGGCGCGGCCCGATGCTCGACCGGGCCCTGGTGCAGATGCTGGCCGACGTCTACTGGGGCGACCTCGACGTCCTCCTGCTCGACCTGCCGCCCGGCACCGGCGACGTGGCCATCTCCCTGGGTCAGCACCTGCCGGGGGCCGAGGTCGTCGTCGTGACCACCCCGCAGGAGGCCGCCGCCGAGGTGGCCGAGCGCGCCGGCACGATGGCGTCGATGATGCACCAGCGTGTCGTGGGCGTCGTCGAGAACATGAGCTTCCTGCCGTGCCCGCACTGCGACGAGGCGACCGACCACCGGCTGGAGATCTTCGGCAGCGGCGGCGGCGCGCGCGTCGCCTCGACGCTCTCCTCCCGCTTCGGGTACGACGTGCCGGTGCTCGGGCAGATCCCGATCGACACGTCGCTGCGCGAGGGTGGCGACATCGGCAAGCCGATCGTCGACTCCGACCCGACCGCGCCCGGCGCCCGCGTGCTGACCGACATCGCGACCGCGCTGGCCGGCCGTGGCCGTGGCCTCGCCGGCATGCAGCTGGGGCTCACCCCCACCAGCAAGTCCTGAGCCAGTAGGTTTGGGGCCGTGTTCGGAGTCGGCCTGCCCGAGTTGGCGGTGATCGCACTCGTCGCGGTCCTCGTCTTCGGCCCGGACAAGCTGCCCGAGCTGGCGCGGCAGGCCGGGCAGATGGTGCGTCAGGTGCGGCGGATGGCGAACAACGCCCGCGACGAGTTGCGCGCCGAGCTGGGGCCGGAGTACGCCGACCTCGAGCTGCGCGACCTCGATCCGCGCGAGATCGTCCGCCGCCACATCGCCGAGGCGATGGAGGACGACGAGGACGGGGACGACCGGCCGGCCCGGCGGCCGCGCCGCGGCCAGCGCCCCCTCGACGACGGCGAGATCCCGCCGTACGACGCCGACGCCACCTGACGCCGAGTCGGCGTGAGTTGCGCCCCTCACGCGCCGAGTCGGCGTCAGTTGCGCCCCTCACGCGCCGAGTCGGCGTCAGTTGCAGCCTCGGGTCGGTAACTCACGCCGACTCGGTGTGAGTGGCGGGCAACTCACGCCGACTCGGCGTCCCGGCTCTGGACGGCGGCCAGCGCGGCGAACGGGACCAGCACCTCCCGGCCCTCCCCCACGGCCACCTCGACGAAGTCGGCACCGATCCGGCGCAGCACCCCGCCGTACGTCGTCCCCTCGGTGCGGTGCACGACGCAGCGTGCGCCGGCGTCGGCGATGCGACGCAGCGCCGAGCCGAGGCCGAGCCGGGTGACCGGGGACCAGGCCACCTCCGGGACGGACCGGTCGGCGGCGCCGTGGACGCCGACCACGGCCGGCAGATGGACCACCCAGTCCTGCGCACCGGCGCCGACCAGGCACCAGCCGGAGCCGACGCGGTCCAAGACGCCCGCGACCGCGCCGACACCCGTGACGTCGAGCCGCAGCTCGGCACCGAGCGAGGCCATCAGGCGGGACGCGAGGGTCACCTCCCGGTACGCCGCCCGGCTCCGGTCGGCCAGGTCGGCGTCGCGCTCGGCGTCGTAGAGCGCGTCGGCCTGCTGCTCGAGGTCGTCGAGCAGCGCGAAGAGCTCCTCCTCCCAGGGCACGGCCCCAGCCTGCCCGGCCGGCGCCCCGGTCAACCGCGCCGCAGCACGGCCCGCAGCGGCAGGTCGCGCGACGACGGGCCGACAGCGATCCCGTAGCGACCCGGCGCGACCGCCCACCCGCGGTGCCAGTAGGCGAACGCCCGACGGTCGAGGCGCACGACCAGCCGGCGGCTCTCCCCCGGCGCCAGCCGCACCTTCGCGAAGCCCGCCAGCCGCTTCGGCGGCTCACCCGTCGAGGGCGGCAGCGAGACGTAGACCTGCGGGACCGCCGAGCCGGCCCGGTCACCGGTGTTGCGGACCGTGAACGCGAGCACCGCGCCCCGACCACGCGGACGGACCTCGAGGTCGCGGAAGCCGAACGTCGTGTAGCCCAGGCCGTAGCCGAACGGGAACAGCGGCCGCTGGCGCTTCGCGTCATACCAGCGGTAGCCGACCAGCAGTCCCTCGGAGTAGGTCTCCTTGCCGTCGACGCCCGGGTACTGCCCGGGGCGGTACGACGCCTGCCGCTCCGACCGGGGGAACGTCTGGGGCAGGCGCCCACCGGGCTCCGCGTCACCGTAGAGCACGTCGGCCAGTGCGTTGCCGTGCTGGAGCCCGCCGTACCACGGCAGGAGGACCGCGCCGGCGTCCGCCAGCCAGGGCATCCGCACCGGCCCGCCGACGTCGAGGACGACCACGGTGCGCGGATTGGCCGCGGTCGCCGCCGCGATCATGCCCTCCTGATCGAGCGGGATGCTCGAACAGCCGACCGACACGCACATCTCCGGGCGGAAGCCGAGGTCGGGCCGGTCGCTGCCCTCGGTGGACCCGTCGGTGGCCACCACGACGGCTACGTCGGCCGCGGCCGCCGCCGCCCGGGCGTCGGCGACGTTCGAGCCCTCGACGTAGACCACGCGGTCGCCGTGGTCGAGCGCGGCGCTGGTGATCCCCTCGAGCGGCGACACCTGCCGGGACAGCCCGGACCCGTGTGACGAACCGCCGCCCGAGGTCGAGCTCGTGGCGCCGACCGGGTTGGCCGCCCATCCGATGACGGCGATGGTCCGGCCGCCATCCCCGCCGAGCGGCAGGAGCCGGTGCCGGTTCTTCAGCAGCACCGTCCCCGCGGCCGCCACCGTGCGCGCGAGCGCGGTGTGCGGCGTGGACGCGTCGCTGAGGTAGGGCTCCGGCTCCGGCTGGACCGGGTGGTCGAAGAGACCGTGGGCGAACATCGGCCGCACCACGTTGCGCACCATGTCGTCCACCCGGGCTCGGGTGAGAGATCCGTCGGCGAGCGCCGCCCGCAGGTTGTCGGCCGAGAAGTACTGCTCGGGCAGCGGTGAGGCGTGCATCTCCAGGTCGAGGCCGGCCATCGCGGCCGGGCCGGTGGAGTGGGTGGCGCCCCAGTCCGACTCGACGAAGCCGTCGAAGCCCCAGTCCTTGCGCAGGTAGTCGGTGAGCAGCCGCGGGTTCTCGCAGGCGTACCTGCCACCGACGCGGTTGTAGGAGCACATCACCGAGCCGACATGTGCCTTCTTCACGGCGGCCTCGAAGGCCGGCAGGTAGATCTCGCGCCGGGTCCGCTCGTCGACGCGCACGTCGACCGTCATCCGGTCGGTCTCCTGGTTGTTGAAGGCGTAGTGCTTCGCGCTGGCGAGTACCGGGTTGTCCTGGATGCCCCGGATGAACGCGGTCGCCGTGCTGGCGGCCAGGTACGGGTCCTCGCCCAGGTACTCGAAGTTGCGACCGTTGTACGGCGTCCGCGCGATGTTCATGCCGGGACCGAGCATCACGTTGATGCCCTTGGCGAACGCCTCCTGGCCGATCGCCCGCCCGAGGCGGCGCTGGAGGGCGGGGTCCCAGGTCGAGGCCTGCGCGACACCGGAGGGGAACACGGTGGTCGCGACCTGGAGGCCGGCGACACCCGAGCCGGCGTCGCTGAGCACCAGGTCGGGCACGCAGAGCTCGGGGATGCCGTCGACGTGCCCCGCCGTGCCGTAGTAGGCGAACCAGGGCGGGTTGCTGAACGTCAGCATGTGCAGCTCCTGGTCCTCGGTCATCGCCGCGACCAGCGCATCCGCCCGGTGGTCGGCCGAGTCCTGCGGGTCCATCCACGCGGCGCACGGCTCGGCCGCCGCCTCGGCGGCCGGGAGCGTGGGCACCAGGCCCGCGAGGGGAAGGGCGAGCCCGACGACGGCGACCAGAACACGTTTCATGCCCAGCCAACGGCGAGCACCGCGGACGGGTTACTGCGTCACCGGCCCGGACGCGGCGCCGTAGAGTCCCGCTCATGGCGCTCGAATCCAGCTTCCTCTTCCCGGCCGGGACGTTCCTCGTGTTCGCGCTCATCGCGCTGGCAACTGCGGCCGTCTGGATCGTGAGCCTCGTCGACGCGCTCCGGCCCTGACTCGCACCGGCGCCTGACGCCGGACATGACACTGGGGAGCCGCGTGCCGCGACTCCCCAGTGCCGGTTCGGTCGATCAGCGAATGGCCAGGCCGTCGATCCGCACCAGGCGGTCCCGACTGGCGACCCTGACCTTCACCATGCCGCTCTGCGGCGTCGCGAAGGTCTTGACCGGGATCAGGCCCATGATCTGGGCGTGCCGACCACCGAGGTTGATCGGCTTGTCGTTCAGCCGGTGACCGCGGAAGTAGACGTTGACCCGGCCGAAGTGGGCCCCGGTCGACGCCACGAGCGCGATCCTGTGGACGTTGCGGTAGTGGTGCCGCAGCGTGGCACCGCGTTCCGTCGTCTCCACGTACTGGCCGAACATGTGGCCCGGAGCGTCCTCGTGGAAGGTCCACTGACCGATCCGGACCAGGCTGGCGGCACCGCGCGGCACGTAGACCGTCCGGACGGCGGGCGAGCCATCGGTGAGCCCGCCGCTCCTGGCGGCGAACCGGATCCGGTTGCGTCCGGGCGCCAGGGCGACCTCGCAGTCGCTCTGGCACGTCACCGCAGCGCGGTGGTTGACCCGCACCCGGTACTGCGCGTCGGCCGCGTCGCTCCCGAGGCGGAAGCGCGCCGTCGTCGCGAACACCCAGCCGTTGTCACGGGGACCACCCTGGACGTAGGTGTCCGGCGCCGCACCGGGCTGCCCCTGGACCACCCACGTCTTGGTCACCGGGTCCGAGACGTTCCCGGCCAGGTCGATGCCGCGACCCCAGAAGGTGTACGTCCCCGGCCCGAGGTCGGTGTACGACGTCACCCCGACGCTGCCGCTGGTGCAGTCCTCCCACACCGAGGCGACGTCGTTCCGGGTCAGGCGGCACTGGTAGGTGACGCCGTCCTCGGCGGGGTCGGTGCTCAGCGTGAAGGACGCCGAACTACCGAGGTCGCCGTTGACCGTGAGCACCACGACCGGCGCCTCGGTGTCGTAGACGTGCTGGTCGACGACCCAGGACAGGGTCACCAGGCCGGACACGTTCCCCGACGCGTCGGTGGCGGTCGCCGAGAACACGTACGTCGCGGGCTCCAGGTCGGTGTACGTCACCGTGCCGGAGTTGCACGGCTCCCACGAGCCGTCCGCGCCGTCCTTGGTCAGGCGGCAGGAGTAGCTCACGCCGCTCTCGGTGGCACTCAGCTCGAACGTCGCCGACTGGCCGGGCGTCCCGACGGAATGGACCTTCAGCGACGGCGGGGTGACGTCCCCTCCGCCCCCGCCTCCGCCGCTGCCGCCGCTGGACGTGACGGTCCAGGAGACGGTCACCTGTCCGGAGACGTTGTCAGCCGCGTCGGTCGCGGTGGCCGCGAACTGGTAAGCCCCCGGCACGAGCCCGCTGTAGGTCACCGGCGACGTGCAGGTCTCCCACTCCCCGTCCACGCCGTCCTTGGTCAGGCGGCAGGAGTAGGTCACGCCCTCCTCGTTGGCGCTCAGCTCGAACGTCGCCGACTGGCCGAGCGTGCCGACCGCGGTCACGTCGAGGGCCGGGGGCGTCCGGTCCGGTCCGCCCGGGCCGCCCTGACCGACGGACCAGGACCTGGTCACGACGTCCGAGACGTTCCCGGCCTTGTCCAGCGCCCGAGCGGAGAACACGTAGTTGCCGTCGGTGAGGTCGGTGTAGCTCACCTGTCCGACAGGCTTCCCGTTGCTGTCCGTGCCACTGGTGCAGTCGGTCCACGAACCTGCCACGTCGTCCTTGGTCAGCCGGCACGAGTACGTCGTGCCGTCCTCGGCGACCGCGGTGGTGAGCAGGAAGGTGGCGTCGGTCCCGAGGGTGCCGTCGGTCTCGACGTGCACGACCGGCGGCGTCTTGTCCGTGCCGCCCTCGGTGCCCTCGCCGTGCTGCTCGGGAGCGGAGACCGCGACGATCACCGGCTCGAGGTCGTTGTAGCCCACGAGGCTGACCTGCAGGGAGTACCCGCCCTCGGCCGCACCCGACACGAAGGAGACGTACCAGGTCACGTCGGTGAACTTGTCGGCGGTCGTGAAGTCCCACGTGCCGACGAGGTGGTCGCCCTCGAGGGTGAGAGGCATACCGATCATCGTCGTACCGTTGCTGCCGTAGACCCTCACGTCCCCGGCCGCGAGCGTCGTGGGATCGGGACCGATGACGGTGAGCCGCAGCTGCTGCTCCAGGTCCGCCGCCGGTGCGTAGACGCGCAGCGGCAGGGTCACGTAGGAGTCCTGCGTGGCCAGTGCCGGCACGTCGGAACCCCAGAGGACCTTGGGCTCGTTGGCGTTGACCTGCACCTGACCGGTGTCCGTCGCGGCCACGGTGGCCGGGTCACCCTTCATGAGGTCGAGGGTGATGTTGTACGGACCGACAGGGGCACCTTCGGCGACGGTGACCTTGAAGGTCGCCGAGTTGTGGTCGCCGGGCAGAAGGTCATCGCCGTCCACGGGGTCCCACCACCCGACCAGCTTGCCGCCCTGCTCGGTGAGCGGGACGACCTGGTCGTCCGGGGTCGTCAGTGACACCTGGCCAGCGGTCAGCGACGCGTCACCGGCGTCGATGGTCAGCCGGACCTGTGCCGTCGGCACCGTCTGGCCGGTCGGCGCGTGCGGGTTGAACGCCGACGCGGTGATCCCGAACGGCTCGGACTGGAAGACGTCCGTGGGCAGCGCGCCCAGGTCAACGGCAGGATCGGTGATCGCCTTCAGCTGCTTGGCATAGGTGTCGATGCCCACCGGGTCCATGTCGAACCCGGGCAGGACCACCTCGTGGTCGTGCAGGTACAGGATGGTCGCACGGGTGTCGTCGGCCAGTTGCGCGAACGCGTTCACGCCGTGCAGCGTGACGTCGTCGTTCTCGGGGTGCGTGAACGGTACGTCGTCGATGATCTTGCTGACGTGCCACTCGAGGTCCTGCACGTCGAGCCAGGTGACGCTCCCGCGGAAGGTCTCCGAGCGGTTGTAGGTGAAGTCGGAGAAGTCGACCCAGCGGTCGCCCGTCGTCAGCTTGGTGCCCGAGGTTGTCCGGGTCGTCAGCCCTCACGAACCCGAGGTCCCAGGGAGACACGTACGAGTCGTCGGGCGGGAAGTTGATGACCTGGTTGTAGTACTCGATGCTGTCGACGTTGATCGGCACGCCCTTGCTGGCGGCCGTGCCGACGGCGGCGGCGGCGAGCTCCCAGGCGTCGAAGCGGCTGTTGCCGCCCGTCTGCGCGGGGTCGGGGCCGACCCAGGCCGGGCTGGCCATCTCGGCCGGGAGGCCGGGGATGGTGCCGGTGTCCATGATCGACTGGTAGATCGAGGCCTGCTCGGGAGCGGCGTCGATCGGCACGCCGTCGATGCGGATCCGGCCGGCGGGGTCGAGGTCGATGGTGTGGCCGCCGAGGAGCTTGGTCTCGACCGCGGCCGTCTTGTCGTCCATGACCCGGTCGGCGGTGCGCGCCATGTTCAGGCGCTCGAGCTCGACCTCGGACACGAACATCGCGTACTGGGGCTGCGGGTCGCACGCCGTGATCTCGGCGACCGGCAGCGGCTCGGGCGGGCTCGCGAGCCACTCGCCCTGCAGCGGGATCAGGTAGACGTCCGTGCCGGTCAGCGGGTTCGTGACCGACGAGACGCCCGGGAGCGGATCGTAGGAGATCGGCTGGACGCAGTACTCCGGAGTCGCCGGGTCCACCGGGTCATCCGCGGGGACCATGTACTTCGCCTTGAGCGGCGTGCCGTCCGCGGCCCGCAGCACGATGACCAGGTCGGAGTAGTCGGATCCGGTCTCCGAGCCGGACGACCCACCACCTCCCGAGCCACTGCCGCCGTCTCCCGGCGCCGCGCTGGCACCCGACAGGACGGCTGCCGGAATCGACAGGGCCGCGGCGACGACCAGCGTCGTGAGGCCCCCTACGAGTTTGTGGACGTTCATGTCCTTCCCACCTTTCCCCCAGCCGAATTCGTCGACAGGCGTCACCGAGTCCTGCAGCACCGAGCCTCACCCGGATGGCGCCCGAGCCTCAGAGCCGGACGGCACCGACAACCAAGGGACCTTCGGCGTCCGGTATCGGGACTCCCGGCGCCGCCGCACGGCGGCCGATCCCGTGGCCTTGGTCCCCCTGCCTGTGGAGAGCGCATTGACCGCACGGTCAAAAGACCTCATCCTGAGGCAAACAGAAGCAAACGCATAGATTGGCTCTCTCGGGATGCACGCGTCGTTCCATCGCTGCCTGGCGGTGGTGCTCGCCACCACCGCCCTCGCGGCCGCCCTCGGCCGGTGGCTCGTGCCGGTGGCGCTCGCCCCGCAGCCGGGCCTCGACGGCGCGTTGGTGCGGGTGTGCGCGGTGGCCGGCGCGGTGGCGTCGGCCTGGTTGTGGGCCGCGACCGCCGCGGTCGCCGTCGACGCACTGACGGGCGGCTCGGTCCGGCCCGCCGGCGTCCCCGTACCGGTACGCCGGGCGGTGCTGGCCGCCTGCGGGGTGGCCGTCGCGACCGGGCTGGCGGCTCCCGCCGGCGCCGCGCCCGGTCGCACTGACCCACCGCAGACCGCCGCGTCCGTCGTCGCCACCGCGCTCGCCGGCCTTCCGCTCCCCGACCGCGCCTCGGGCACGGCACACCGCGGGGGCCGGGCGGCCACTGCCGCGATCGTCACCGTCCGCCCGGGCGACACCCTCTGGGCGATCGCCGAGGAGCACCTCGGCGCCGGCGACCGCTGGCCCGAGCTCTATGCGCTCAACCGCGCCGTGGTCGGCGCCGACCCGGACCTGATCCAGCCCGCGCAGCGGCTCCGGCTGCCGCACCACCCGCACGAGGAGAACCGATGAGTGAGAACGTCGTCCAGCTGCCGCCGGTCCCGGTCGCCAGCGTGCAGGGCACGCTGGCGCTGGACCTGCAACCGAGGTTCGACCCGCCCGAGCCGCCACCCGTGGGCGCGGACCGGCCGGTCGCGGACGTGATCGCGATCGACGCCCGGCAGCGGCGGGGGCTCGAGCAGTGGGCGGGCCGCTACGTGCAGGCCGCCGTCGAGATCGTCGGCGGGGATCGTCCCGTCAGCCAGCTGCTGCGGTGGAGCTCCCAGCGGGTCTACGAGGACCTGGCCCGCCGTGCCCAGCTCGTCGCCCGGGCCGGCCGCCACACGCCCGGCCAGGGGCGGGTGCAGCCGGTGCGCCCGCGGGTCGTCGGCGTGCACACCTGCTTCCTCGCCGGCGACACCGTCGAGGCCAGCGCGCACGTGCGGTACGGCGAGCGCTCCCGCGCCGTCGCCTGCCGCTTCGTGCGCCGCAAGGACCGCTGGTGCTGCACGGCCCTCGAATTCGCCTGAGGGCCCCACGACGTCATACGGACGGAGCCAGGGCTGGCTCCGCCCGTATGACGTCCCGCGGGCGCCGCGGTCAGCTGATGCGCGCGGTCAGGCCCGTCGGACCGCCGGGGCGGCCGTGGCACTGCTTGAACTTCTTGCCCGAGCCGCACGGGCACTTGTCGTTGCGGCCGACCCCGGCGAACTCGTCGTCCGCGGTGGTGACCGTGGTGCCGCGCACCTCGGCCTCGCCGTCCTCGCTCGGCGCGGAGTACGCCAGGTTCTGCGGCTGCTTGGGCCGCTCGAGCCCCCTCGCGCGGATCTGCGGCTGATCGCCGGACGGGACCGCGCGGCGCATCGGCTCCTCGACCTCCGGCTCCTCGATCTCCTCCTCCTCGACGTCGACCTGCACCTCGAGGTTGAAGAGGAAGCCGACCGACTCCTCCTTGATGCCGTCCATCATGGCGGCGAACATGTCGAAGCCCTCGCGCTGGTACTCGACGAGCGGGTCGCGCTGGGAGTACGCGCGCAGGTAGATGCCCTCGCGCAGGTAGTCCATCTCGTACAGGTGCTCGCGCCACTTGCGGTCGAGCACGGAGAGGACGACGCGGCGCTCGAGCTCGCGCATCACCTCCTCGCCGATCTCGTCCTCACGGCGCGTGTAGGCCTCCTGCGCGTCGCGCTGGAGCGTCTCGATCAGCTCGTCGCGGTCGAGGTTGGCGCGCCCGCCCGCCTCCTTCTCGAGCTGCTGCCAGTCCAGGCCGACGGGATAGATCTGGCGCAACGCGGTCCACAGGGCCTCGAGATCCCAGAGCTCGGGGAGCTCCTCGGTGGCTCCGTTGACGTAGCCGGCGATCGTGTCGTCGATGAACCCGCGGATCTGCTCCTCGAGGTCCTTGCCCTCGAGCACCTCGCGACGCTCGGCGTAGATCACCTTGCGCTGGCGGTCCATGACGTCGTCGTACTTGAGCACGTTCTTGCGGGACTCGAAGTTCTGCGACTCCACCTGCCCCTGCGCGTTGGCGATGGCGCTGGTGACCCGCTTGTTCTCGATCGGGACGTCGTCCGGGATCTTGAGGACCTGGAGCACCCGGTCGACCCAGTCGGACTTGAACAGCCGCATCAGCTCGTCCTGCAGCGACAGGTAGAACCGCGACTCGCCCGGGTCGCCCTGGCGGCCGGAACGACCACGCAGCTGGTTGTCGATACGGCGGGACTCGTGACGCTCGGTGCCGACGACGTAGAGGCCGCCGAGCGCCTTGACCTCGTCGTGCTCGTTGGCCACCTGGGCCTTGATCCGCTCGACGGCAGCCGGCCACTCGGCCTCGTACTGCTCCGCGGTCTCGCCGGCCGGCTCGAGGCCCTTCTTGCGCAGCTCGAGGTCGGCGAGGAACTCCACGGAGCCACCGAGCATGATGTCGGTGCCTCGGCCGGCCATGTTGGTGGCGACCGTGACCGCGCCCTTGTGGCCGGCGAGCGCGACGATCTTCGCCTCGTCGGCGTGCACCTTGGCGTTCAGCACGGTGTGCGGGATGCCGCGCTTGCGCAGCTTCTGCGACAGGTGCTCGGACTTCTCGACCGACACGGTGCCGACCAGGACCGGCTGGCCGTTCTCGTGCCGCTCGGCGATGTCCTGGACCACGGCGTCGTACTTGGCCTCCTCGGTGCGGTAGACGAGGTCGGCCTGGTCGATGCGCGCCATCGGCTTGTTGGTCGGGATCGGGACCACGCCGAGGCCGTAGATCTTGTCGAACTCGGAGGCCTCGGTCATGGCCGTACCGGTCATGCCCGACAGCTTGTCGTACATGCGGAAGTAGTTCTGGAGCGTGATCGTCGCGAGGGTCTGGTACTCCTCGCGGACCTCGACGCCCTCCTTGGCCTCGATCGCCTGGTGGAGACCGTCGTTGTAGCGCCGGCCCGCGAGCATGCGGCCGGTGTGCTCGTCGACGATGAGCACCTCGCCGTCGATGACGACGTACTCCTTGTCGTTGTGGAACAGCTCCTTGGCCTTGACCGAGTTGTGCATGAACGAGATCAGCGGGGTGTTGACCGAGTCGTACAGGTTCTCGATCCCGAGGTGGTCCTCGACCTTGGTGATGCCGCGGCTCGAGCATCGAGATGGTGCGCTTCTTCTCGTCGACCTCGTAGTCCTCGTCACGGACCAGGGTGCGCGAGATCCTGGCGAACTCGTCGTACCACTTGACCTCGTCCTGGGTCGGACCGCTGATGATCAGCGGGGTCCGGGCCTCGTCGATGAGGATCGAGTCGACCTCGTCGACGATGGCGAAGTTGTGGCCGCGCTGGACGCACTCCTCGATGGAGCCGGCCATGTTGTCGCGCAGGTAGTCGAAGCCGAGCTCGTTGTTGGTGCCGTAGGTGATGTCGCAGCCGTACGCCGTGCGCCGCTCGTCGGGGCGCATCTCCGGCAGGATCACGCCGACCGTGAGCCCGAGGAAGTTGTGGACACGGCCCATCATCTCGGACTGGTACTTGGCCAGGTAGTCGTTGACCGTGACGATGTGGACGCCCTTGCCGGTGAGGCGCGTTGAGGTACGCCGGCAGCGTCGGCACCAGCGTCTTGCCCTCACCGGTCTTCATCTCGGCGATGTTGCCGAGGTGGAGGGCGGCGCCACCCATGACCTGGACGTCGAAGTGGCCGCTGGCCGAGGGTCCGGCGGGCGGCCTCGCGCACGGTGGCGAACGCCTCCGGCATGATGTCGTCGAGGGTCTCGCCGTTCGTCGAGGCGCTCCTTGAACTCCGCGGTCATGCCCTGGAGCTCGGCGTCGCTCATCGCGACGAAGTCGTCCTCGATGGCGTTGACCGCCTGCGCGATGGCCTCGAGCTGGCGCAGGATCTTGCCCTCGCCGATGCGGAGGATCTTGTCGAGAATGGCAGGCACGTGAGTCGGGCTCCCTGAAGTCGTTGGCGCGCGCCACTCTACCGAGCACGGGAAGCGCGCCCTAACCGCGGCGGCCCGCACTCGCGCGGCGACCCGGTGGTCCAGATATTCGACGTCAACAGAGGTTGACACGAAAAGCGAATTCGCGTCAACTGCCATCACCATGAAAACCACGCGCCGCTACACCATGACGGCCCGCGCCGAGGCGGTCGAACGCACCCGCCTGCGGATCCTCGACGCGACGGTCGCCCTCGCCGACTCCAAGCTCATCCCCGAGATCTCGCTCGACGACGTCGCCGGCGCCGCCGCGGTCAGCGTGCAGACGGTGCTGCGCCGGTTCGGCAGCCGGGCCGGGCTGCTCGAGGCCGCGAGGCAGCACGCGATGGACCAGGTCACCGAGGAGCGGCGTACGCCGGCCGGCGACGTCGACGCGGCCGTCCGCATCGTCGTCGACCACTACGAGCGGCGCGGCGACGGCGTGCTCGTGATGCTCGCCCAGGAGCACGCCGACGAGACCGTGCGGGCGGTGACGGCCGGCGGCCGGCGCGCTGCACCGGGAGTGGGTGACCGACGCGTTCGCGCCGTACCTGCCCGGCGGCGACGACGAGCGCACCGCGGCGATCGACCTGCTCGCCGTCGCGACCGACGTCTACACCTGGAAGCAGCTGCGCCGGGACCACGGCCTGAGCCGCGCCCGCACCGAGGAGCGGATGCGGCACCTGGTCCGCGCGCTCCTCTCCCACGCCCCCTGACCCACCCGCCACCTCACCGGAGAACGCCATGTCCAGCATCCTCTTCGTCACCTGGGACGGCGGCGGCAACGTGCCGCCGGCGACCGCCCTCGCCGGCGAGCTGCGCGCGCCGGGGCCACGACGTCCGCGTTCCTCGGCCACGCGACGCAGGAGGAGGCCATCGCCGGTGCCGGGCTGCGGTTCGTGCCGCCGCGTCACGCCCGCACGATGGGCCCCTACTCGGCCCTGCGAGATGATCGCGACGTTCGGCGACCGGGGCATGGGCCGGGACCTGCTCGCGACGGTGGCCGCTGAGCCGGCCGACCTGGTCGTGGTCGACAGCCTCATGTTCGGTGCCCTGGACGCGGCCCGGCGGGCCGGACTGCGGTACGTCGTGCTCGAGCACATGTACGACGCGGCGTACCTCCGGAACTTCGTCGGCGGCCCGCTCGGCCTCACGCTCCGCCTGCGTCGCCTCGCGCCCCGCCGCGCCCTCGACGCGGCGGCACTGCGGCTGGTGACGACGCTGCCCGAGCTCGACCCGGTCGCGGGGCCGAACGTGCGCCAGGTCGGACCGGTCGCCCCGTGGTCGTCGCGGGCCGCCGGCGACGACACCGTCGTGATCAGCCTGAGCACGTTCGGCTTCCCCGGCATGACCGAGGTCCTCCAGACGCCTGCTGGACGCGAGCGCGGGGCTGGGCGCACGTGTCCTCGTCTCCACCGGGCCGGCGGTCGACCCGGCGGACCTCCGCGCGCCCGCCGGGGTGGAGGTGCACCGCTGGCTGCGGCACGCCGACGTGCTCCCGGGCGCCGCGCTGCTGGTCACCCACGGCGGGCACGGGTCCGCGATGACCGGGCTCGCCCACGACCTGCCGCTCCTCGTGATCCCGCTGGATCGGCACACCGACCAGCCGGCCGTCGGCCGCAGCGTCGAGGCGGCGGGCGCCGGGCGGGTGGTGTCGCGGAAGGCCACCGTGGCCGAGCTGCGCGCGGCCCTGGCCGCGCTCGTCGCGGACGGCCCGCACCGTGCGGCAGCCGCCCGGCTCGGGGCGGCGATCCGGGCGACGGATGCGGTGCGCGACGGCGCCGATGCGCTCGAGGAGCTGCTCAGCGGCCGCGGCTCAGCCCGGCACGGGGCGGAGCGCCGGAGCCAGGTCGCCCCGCGCCTCGACAGTGACCGTCGCCAGCCGTAGCCAGTCCGCGAGCCGGCGTAGCTCGGCCGAGAGCTCGTCGGCGGTGTCCTCGGGCGCGCCCGGCTCGGCGAACGCGGCCCGGACGACCAGCCGGCCCGCGCCGCCGTCGTACTGGCGGTCCGCCTTGAGGTCGACGCGGGCCACGATGCGGTCGCGGAGCAGGAACGGCAAGACGTAGTAGCCGTGCACCCGCTTCTCGGCCGGCACGTAGATCTCGATGCGGTAGCGGAAGTCGAACAGCGCCTCGGTGCGGGCTCGTTCCCACACGACCGGGTCGAAGGGGCTGAGCAGTGCGCGGGCCATCACGCGGCGCGGGATCCGGGCCTCGGCATGCAGGTACGCCGGTCGCGTCCAGCCGTCCACGGCGACGGGGACCAGCTCGCCCGCCTCGACCAGCTCGGCGACGGCGGCCGCGGTGTCGGCGACCGGCATCCGGTAGTAGTCGCGCAGGTCCTGGACCGTGGCGACGCCGTGGGAACGCGCCGCCCGGCGGACCAGCTCGCGGTTGGCGTCGGCGACGCTCGGCGTCGGTCGCGCGAGCACGTCGGCGGGCAGGACCCGCTCGGGCAGGTCGTAGCGGATCTCGAACTGGCCGTTGCGGCCGGCGATCGCGACCTCGCCGGTCATGTACAGGTAGTCCAGCGTCTTGCGGGTCTCCGACCAGTTCCAGCCCCAGTTGTCCCTGGCGCGCGGCAGGCCGTCATCGAGGTCACGCGCGGTGGAGGCACCGCGCTCCCGGATCTCGGCGAGCAGGTTGCGCTCGAGCTCGTGGTCGTCGGCGACGAAGCCCCACTTGCCGCGCTTGGCGCGGTACGTCGCCATGCGGTGCCGCATCACCGGCCACAGCTCGACCGGCATGAAGGCCTGCACGTGGGCCCAGTACTCGACGATCCGGCGCGGCCGCCGCTCCGCGGCCCGGTGCAGCAGGTCGGTGTCGTAGGCGCCCATGCGGGAGTAGAGCGGCATGTAGTGCGCGCGTTGCAGCACGTTGACCGAGTCGACCTGGAGGACGCCGGTGCGCTCGATCGTGCGCTGCAGCGTCCGCATCGTCGGCGTCCGGTGCGGCGTGTCCAGGAAGCCCTGCGCAGCCAGCGCGACGCGGCGGGCCTGGGCGAGCGAGAGCTTCTCCACGGGCGAGACCCTAGGGCTAGGGGACGGCGCCGACGGTCCCACGGCTCGATCGCGGCATCGACTGGGTTTCGAGACGCGTCACGCAGCCCTTCGCAAGCTCAGGTCTGCGTCGACGCTCCTCAACCTTCGCTGCCTTTCGTAGCGCCGGCGGAGCCGGCGCTACGGCAGCTCGAGCAGCTTCTCCCTGACGGCATACATCACGGCCTCCATGCGCGAGTGGAGCTGGAGCTTCTCCAGGATGTTGCGCACGTGGTTCTTCACCGTGTTCTCGGAGATGAACAGCTCCTTGGCGATCTCGCGGTTGTTCATGCCCTTCGCGACCAGGCGCAGCACCTCGAGCTCGCGATCGGTGAGCCGCAGGCCGGGGACGTGGTCGCGCTCGGGCCGCGACATCTGCTTGAACTCGTCGATCAGCTTGACCGCCATCGACGGGCTGATCAGCGACTGCCCGTCGGCGACGACGCGGACCGCCTGGGCGACCTCATCGATCGAGGAGTCCTTGAGCAGGTAGCCGGAGGCGCCGCTCTTGACCGCCTCGTACAGGTCGGCCTCCTCGTCGGAGACGGTGAGCATGATGATCTTCGTGGTCGGGACCGCGTCCTTGATCGCCAGGCACGCCTCGATGCCGGACCGCTTCGGCATCCGGATGTCGAGCAGGACCACGTCGGGCGCGGTGGTCGCCGCCAGCGACGTGCCCTCGACGCCGTCGCCGGCCTCGCCGACCACCTCGATCCCGGACTCGACGCCCAGCAGCATCGTCAGCCCACGCCGGAAGAGCTCCTGGTCGTCCACCACGAGCACGCGGATCGGCTCACGCTCGGCATCGGTCTGCTCGGCCACGGACGCATCATGACACGTTCAGGCCCCTTCGAGCGCAGACCCGGGCCACAAATGAAGGAGATGGGATGGCCCGTTCGGGCCATCCCACCTCGTCGCGGTCGCGCGTCGGTCCCGACGTCAGCCGGTCTCGCCGAGGTCCAGCGAGATCACGCCGTAGTCGTAGCCACGGCGCCGGTAGACGACCGAGGGCCGCTCACTCTCCTTGTCCACGAAGAGGTAGAAGTCGTGACCGACCAGCTCCATCTCGTACAGGGCCTGGTCCAGCGTCATCGGGGCCGCCGGGTGCGTCTTCTCGCGCACCACGAGCGGGCCGTCGCCGGTCACGTCGATGGGGCCGACCTGCCGGTCGGTCGTGGTCACCTGCTCGCCCTCGGCCGCGACGCTCTCCGCCGTCCCCGCGAGCGCCTGGCCGACGGACACCGGGGTCCGGCGGCCGCGGTGCACGCGGCGACGGTCGGCGGCCCGGCGCATCTGGGCGGCCATCTTGTCCATGGCCAGGTCGAGGGCGGCCATCTTGTCGGCCGCGCACGCCTCGGCGCGGATCACCGGACCCTTGGAGAGGGCCGTCAGCTCGATGCGTACGGCGCGGTCTGCCTGGCGCGGGTTGCGTTCACAGTCCACCTCCACGTTCACGCGGATGATGCGATGGTCATGCTTCTCCAGCTTGGACAGCTTCTCCTCGACGTGACTGCGGTACCTGTCCGACAGCTCGCAATGACGTCCGGTGACCACAACTTCCATGTGAACCTCCCGTTGCACAGTTGGTTTCGTCAGCTGCCCACGCCGCCCGATCGGTCGAGGGTGGGCAGAGGAGTCCGTCCGGCCGACCTGGTCTTCGACCCCACAACCGCCTGCTGAGGCTTCCGCAGCTTCTCTGCCACTACTGGCCTTCTCCCGGTGGCCGTCGCATCCGGCGACGGAGCCGGGGCAGGACTTACCACTAAGCCGCACCGTGATCCCACGCGCTGCGCGAGCAACGCCTGGTTACGTGGGCCGCTTCGCCTGCGACTGGCATCGGCTTGCCGACGTGGCGTCCGGATCTCCCCGGCTACCTCGACGACGCAACCACGGACCCGGACGGACTCCATATATAGACGTTAGACGGTCCCCGGTGCCGACGAAAGAGCCGGACGGCCCGAGATCCGGCGGGTTGCGGCGACCGCTGCGATCGCCGTCACCGGCAGGCCCACCGCCTCGAGCGCACGCTGCGCCTCACGAGCCGTTGCGCCGGTCGTGAGGACGTCGTCGCAGACCACGACCCGCACCCGGTGGCGGCGTCGGGCCAGCCGTCTCAGACCCGGCGCGGGACACCGGAGCGACCCGGCCAGGTTCGCGGCCCGCTCCCCCGCGTCGAGGCCCGCCTGGTCGCGCAGCGCCCGGCCGGGTCCGCAGGAGCGGTACGGCGAGCGCGTCGTGCCCGGCCGCGCGCAGCAGCCGGGCCGCGGCCGCGGTCACCGCCGCCATCGGGTCGTGCCCACGGGCGCGCACGGTCGCCGGCCGGGAAGGCACCGGCACGAGCACCACCGCGTCCCCGGGCCCGGCGGCCGCCAGCGCCGGGACCACGGCGGCCGCCAGCAGCCGGGACAGCGGAGTGCGCAGCGCGAGCACCCGGTGCTCCTTGTGCGCGAGGATCATCGCCCGCGTGGTGCCGGCGTACTCGTCGCAGGCCCACGGCGGCGCCAGCCCGGCGGGCACCGGCGTGGGCCAGGCCGGTCGACCGGTCGTCGGCAGCGTGGCGCGGCAGGCCGCGCAGAGCGCCCGACCCGGGCGGCCGCAGCCCACGCAGCACCCGCCGAGCACCAGGTCGAGCGCGCCGTCCCACAGCTCTCCGCGCATGCCGGTGATGCCACCAGCCCGGGCGGCCCCGGACAACCGGGTCCGTCCCGGCCTGTGGATCAGCCGACGTAGACGACCGCCCGTGTGGGGCGCTCGAACGAGATCGCCCGCCGGTCCGAGCTCGTCACGTCGATGAGGCCGGTGCGCATCACGCCGTAGATCGGCTCGTCGGGCACCGGGGATCCGGCGAGGGCGCCGATCCGGCCGTCGACCGCGATCGCGGCGCTGTCCGGGTTCGCGGGGGCACCGTCGACCGAGGCCGATGCCACCTGCGCCAGCGAGGGCGTGAGCTGAGGATTGAGCACGAGGAGGCTCGTGCTGCTGCGCCACGAGACGTCGCGGACCGGCAGGTCGATGGCATCGCCGAGGTCGATCCGCTCGGCCGGGACGGCGCCGGTCACCCGGCCGGTGGAGGCGTGCTTGATGCGGCTCACGACCAGCTCGTCGCTGCGGTGGCGGCGCACGACCGCCACCAGCCGGGACCCGTCGCGCGAGATCAGGAACGTCCGAACATCTGCGCCGGTGATGCCCGGGACCCGCAGCTCGGTCAGGTCCCCGGCGCCGTCCCGGTCGGCGTACAGGACCCGGGCACCGCCGCTCGCGCGGTCGACCAGCCAGAGCCGATCGGCGAAGTCCCAGGCCGGGCGGAGCAGGTCCCGGCCGACCGCCACCTCCCGGACCCCGGTCTTGCCGGCGTCGGTCAGCGGCGCCAGCAGCACCGAGGTGCCCGCCTCGGTGACGCCGGCGGCCTCGGTGGCGCCGAGATTCACCCCGACCGAGCGCAGCCCGTACGACGACGTGCCCAACGGCCCGTCGACCCGGTCGAGCGCCGCGGCGGTGCCCGAGACGAGGCGGCCCTGGCGCAGGCCGTAGAGCAGCGGGCTGGCCCGGAAGCCCGCCGGGTCGTACTCGGCGCCCCCGTCGATCCGGTACGTCGTCGCCCCACCCGGGAGCGGCACGGGCTTGCCACCGATCGAGACCCGCACGCTCTGCACCTGCGGCTCCTGCCGCAGGGTCCAGGCGAACTGCGCCATCATCAGCTCGATGATCTTCGACGAGAGCTGGCCGGCGTCGCCGGTCAGCAGCACGTCGGCGACGCCGTCGGCGGACACCGTCACGCCGACGGCGACCGAGAGGCCCGCCGGCACGAACGTCTGCTCGACCTGCCCCAGCCCCGGTCCGGGGCCCATCAGGAGGGACTCGGTCACCGACGTGGCGAGCTGGTCGCCGCGCGGGACGAAGACCGGCTCCGGGGTCAGGATCGATGCGGTCGGGTCGAAGTAGTAGACCGAGACCTGGCGGTAGCGGTCGGCGAACCACGTCTGCGGCACCAGCAGCGCGTCGGGCACCTGCTGGATCCGCCACTCGCCGTCCTCGAGGACCATCGGGAAGTCGACGGTCTGCCGGGCGCGCGGGAGTGGTCCCTGCCAGGCGCCCCGCTGGTCGAGGTGGTTCGCGTCGGCGAGCTTGACGACCACGTCGTTGGTCTCCTCGCGGGGCGAGGGTGCGGAGTCGTAGGTGATCGTCTCCCGCTGCGGGTTCCACCCGGCCGCGGCATCGGTGGTGAGGAACTTGCGCGCGGTCGCCGTCTGCGACGGCCAGGCCTGCATGGCGTGGAGGAACCCGCGCACGATCTCCGTGCGCGACTGCCCGGCCTGCGGTGGGAGCGGGTTGATGAACGGCGCGCCCTCGGCGGTGACCTGGTTGCCCTCGTCCAAGGTCTCGACGACGGGTCCGTCGTGCGGCATGCCGACGCAGCCGGCCAGCGCGGCCGCGAGCAGCGTCGCCACGATCGGGGCGAGCGAGCTTCCTCATGAGACCGGCTCCGAGACGTCGGCCGGCACCAACGGCAGGGGGCTGTGCCGGAGCACGCCGCCGGCGCGCCGGGGCAGGGTCAGGCGGAACTGGGCGCCCTCGCCGGGCCGTCCCCAGGCCTGCAGCCAGCCACCGTGCAGGTGGGTGTCCTCCAGCGCGATCGACAGGCCGAGCCCGGTCCCACCGCTGGTGCGGGCGCGCGCCGGGTCGGCCCGCCAGAACCGGTTGAACACCATCGAGGCCTCCCCCGGGGCGAGCCCGACGCCGTAGTCGCGGACCGCGATCGCCGCCGCGTTCTCGTCGCCGGCGACGTGGACGACGATCGGGTCGGGCCGGTCCGCGGCGGCGTGGTCGATCGCGTTGGTGACCAGGTTGCGGACGATGCGCTCGACCCGGCGTACGTCGGCCTGGGCGAGGCACGCGTGGCCGGGGGCCTTGACGACCACCTCGACGCCGCGTTGCTGCGCCAACGGCCGGGTGGCGTCGACGATCCGGTGGGCGACGTCGACCAGGTTGACGTCGTCGACCTCCAGGACCGCCGCACCGGCGTCGAAGCGGCTGATCTCCAGCAGGTCGGCGAGCAGCGTCTCGAACCGGTCGAGCTCGGTCTGGAGCAGCTCGGCGGCCCGGGCGGTCACCGGGTCGAAGTCCTGACGGGCGTCGTGCAGCACGTCGCTGGCCATCCGCACGGTGGTCAGCGGCGTACGCAGCTCGTGGGACACGTCGGAGACGAACCGGCGCTGGACCCGGCTCAGCTCCTCGAGCTGGCGGATCTGGCGCTGGAGGTTGCTGGCCATCTGGTTGAACGACGTCGCCAACCGGGCGAGGTCGTCCTCACCGGAGACCTTGAGGCGCTCCTGGAGCTGGCCCGCGGCCAGCCGCTCGGCCACCCGCCGGGCCATCCGCACCGGCGTGACGACCTGGCGCGTGACCAGCCAGGTCATCCCGGCCACGAGGACGAGCAGCAGCGCCGCGGCGGTCAGCAGCGCCCGGGCGACCAGCGCCAGCGTCTCCTCCTGCTCGTTGAGCGGGAAGAGGTAGTAGAGCGTGTAGGTCTCGGAGTCGGCCGGGAGCTGCACCTGGGAGCCGACCACGATGCCGGGCTCCTCGGTCTGCACCCCCCGCGTGGTCAGCCGGATCGTGGTGTAGGTCCACGCCGTGGTCGACGAGTCGTCGAAGTGCCGCTCCAGGGAGATCGGGACGCTCGAGGCGTAATCCAGGCCGGGGGTGAAGCTCGCCCCGCCGTCGGAGAGCCGGCCACCGGGCAGCGCCGGCCCGACCAGCGCGACCGAGAAGCCCCGCGTCTCGCCGCGCTGGATCAGGATCCCGGACAGCTGTTGCTGCTGCTGCAGTGCGTCGCTGCCCGTGGCCCGTGAGGTGCGCAGCAGGTCCCGCGCTCCCGACGTCTCGTCGTTGGCCTCGGCGACGACCGCGTCGACGCGGTGGTCCAGCAGGCCCTGCCGGGTCTGCTGCAGCAGGAACCAGCCGACCACGCTGATGACGGCGGCCGCCAGGACGACGGTGCTCGCGACCACGCGGGCCTGGATCGAGCGGCGCCAGAAGGTCAGTCCCCGGCGCACGGACTCCGGGAGCCGGCGGGAGGCGCCCGGGGAGCGGAGCTGCGGCATGGCCCGGCCTACGGCGTCCCGGCCTTGTACCCCACGCCCCGGACCGTGAGCACGATCTCGGGGTTCTCCGGGTCGTGCTCGACCTTCGAGCGGAGTCGCTGCACGTGCACGTTGACCAGCCGGGTGTCGGCCGCGTGCCGGTAGCCCCACACCTGCTCGAGCAGCACCTCGCGCGAGAAGACCTGCCACGGCTTGCGGGCGAGGCAGACCAGCAGGTCGAACTCGAGCGGCGTCAGGTTGACCGGCTCGCCGTTGCGCGTCACCGAGTGGCCGGCGACGTCGATGCTGAGGTCACCGATCGACAGGGACTCCGGCGTCGGCGCGTCGAACCGGCGGACCCGGGCCCGGATCCGCGCGACCAGCTCCTTGGGCTTGAACGGCTTGACGACGTAGTCGTCGGCTCCGGACTCCAGGCCCACCACGACGTCGACGGTGTCGCCCTTCGCGGTCAGCATCACGATCGGGACGCCGGACTCCGCGCGGATCTCCTTGCAGACGTCGATCCCGTCCTTGCCGGGCAGCATCAGGTCGAGCAGCACCAGGTCGGGGTGGTAGGCGCGAAACTCATCCATCGCGACGTCCCCGCGGCTCACCATCCGGCTCTCGAAGCCCTCCTGGCGCAGCACGATGGTGAGCATCTCGGCCAGCGAGGCGTCGTCGTCCACGACCAGGATCCGACCTCGGGTGTTGAGGTCGTTGGCGTGGCCGGACGGGGCGCCGACGGAGTCGCTCATGTCCTCAATAGTGTCATCTCATCGTCGGTCGAGTAGCCGTTGCGGCCGACGCAGGAGGTCCCGACGACCCTTGCGCGTGCTTCCTGGCCCTCGCAAGCTCGGGCCAGGCGCGCTAGTACCGGTACTGGTCCGGCTTGTACGGGCCGGCGACGTCGACGCCGAGGTAGGACGCCTGGCCGTCGGTGAGGGTCGTCAGCCGCACGCCGAGGGCGTCGAGGTGCAGCCGGGCGACCTCCTCGTCGAGGTGCTTCGGGAGCACGTAGACGCCGACCGGGTACTCCTCCGGCTTGGTGTAGAGCTCGACCTGCGCGAGGACCTGGTTGGTGAACGAGTTCGACATCACGAACGACGGGTGGCCGGTCGCGTTGCCGAGGTTCATCAGCCGGCCCTCGGACAGGACGATGATCGCCTTGCCGTCGGGGAAGGTCCACTTGTCCACCTGCGGCTTGACGTTCTTCCGCTCGATGCCCGGGTAGGACTCCAGCCCGGCCATGTCGATCTCGTTGTCGAAGTGGCCGATGTTGCCCACGATCGCCTGGTGCTTCATCCGCGACATCTGGTCGACCGTGACCACGTCGCGGTTGCCGGTGGCGGTGATGATGATGTCGGCGACGCCGAGGACGTCCTCGAGGGTCGAGACCTGGTAGCCGTCCATGGCCGCCTGCAGCGCGCAGATCGGGTCGATCTCGGTGACGATCACCCGCGCACCCTGGCCGCGCAGGGACTCGGCGCAGCCCTTGCCGACGTCGCCGTAGCCGCACACGACGGCGACCTTGCCGCCGATGAGGACATCGGTCGCGCGGTTGATGCCGTCGACGAGCGAGTGGCGGCAGCCGTACCTGTTGTCGAACTTGGACTTGGTGACCGAGTCGTTCACGTTGATCGCCGGGAAGAGCAGCGATCCCTCGCGCATCATGTCGTAGAGCCGGTGCACACCGGTGGTCGTCTCCTCGGTGACGCCCTTGATCTCGCCGGCGATCTGCGTCCAGCGGTCGGAGGACTCGGCCAGGCTGCGCTGCAGGACCTCGAAGACCACCCGCTGCTCGGTGCTGGCGGCGGTGGCCGGGTCGGGCGCCTCGCCCTTCTTCTCGGCCTCCACCCCGAGGTGGACCAGCAGCGTCGCGTCACCGCCGTCGTCGAGGATCATGTTCGCGAACTCGCCGTCGGGCCACCGCAGGATCTGCTGGGTGCACCACCAGTACTCCTCCAGCGTCTCACCCTTCCAGGCGAACACGGGGACACCCTGCGGGTCGTCCACGGTGCCGTTCGGGCCGACCGCGACGGCGGCCGCCGCGTGGTCCTGGGTCGAGAAGATGTTGCAGGACGCCCAGCGCACCTCGGCACCGAGCGCGACCAGCGTCTCGATGAGGACGGCGGTCTGGATGGTCATGTGCAGGGAGCCGGCGATCCGGGCGCCGGCGAGCGGCTTCTCGGTGCCGTAGCGCTCCCGCATCGCCATCAGGCCGGGCATCTCGTGCTCGGCGAGCTCGATCTCGGTGCGGCCGTAGTCGGCCAGAGTGAGGTCGGCGACCTTGAAGTCCATGTTCTGCTCCTGGTCCAGTGGCGGAAGCTGCCTGGATCCGAGCGTAGAACGGCGTCCTAGGTTCCGAAGAATCCTCGACGCGCCCGCGACCCGAGGTGCACGAGAGCGAGGAGCACGCCTCCGACGACGAGGCCGACCACGGCCGAGAGGGCGGTGTTCACCAGCCAGCCCTGGGCGCCGTGGTGGACCGCGGCCTCGGCGTGGTGGACCAGGTCGTACGGCGCGTGCCAGCCGAGCTCGTGCACGCCGTTGAGCAGGATGTGGCCACCCACCCAGAGCATCGCCACCACCCCGATCGTCGCGATGGCCGAGAGCAACCGCGGGGTGCCCACCACCAGGCCGCGCCCGATCCGCTGCGCCACGGACGAGGCTCGCTGGGTGAGCGCGAGGCCGATGTCGTCGAGCTTCACGATCAGGCCGACCACGCCGTACACCCCCACGGTGATGACGATGGCGACCACCACCAGGATGGCCAGGCGGGCCAGGAACGGCTCCTCGGTGACCGAGTCGAGGGCGATCACCATGATCTCGGCGGACAGGATCAGGTCGGTGCGGATCGCGGCCGACACCATCGCGCGCTCGGCACCCGCGCCCTCCTCGGTGACCGGCCGCGCGTGCTCCTCGTGCCCACGCAGCCGGCCCCACACCTTCTCGGCGCCCTCGAAGCACAGGTAGGACCCGCCGAGCATGAGGATCGGGGTCAGCAGCACCGGCAGGAACTGGCTGAGCAGCAGCGCGACCGGGAGGATGATCAGCAGCTTGTTGCGCAGCGAGCCGATCGCGATCTTGCGGATCATCGGCAGCTCGCGGTCGGCGGTCACGCCGTGCACGTACTGCGGGGTCACCGCGGTGTCGTCGACGACGACGCCCGCGGACTTGACGGTCGCGCGGCCGGCAGCTGCGCTGACGTCGTCGATCGACGCCGCGGCCATCCGGGCCAGCGCGGCGACGTCGTCGAGCAGCGCGAACAGCCCTCCAGCCATGAGCCGAGCCTATCGGCCGGCCGGGGCCTCCCCGACGGCGGCGACCTCCAGCTCGGCCTGGACCTCCGGCTGCACCTGGTCCTTGGCGACGGTGAGGTCCACGGCGTGCGAGACGTGCCGCTCGGCGTACCCCAGCGGGTCGACGACGTCCTGGAGCCGCGACGCCACCGGGCGGGACGCCAGCAGGAGCGCCAGACCGACCGCCGCGAGCGTCGTGAGACCGAACGCGACGACCTCGTGGTCGCCGGCCCACCCGTCGTAGCCCGCGTAGCCGGCCGCCTTCACGAAGAACCCGTGGAAGAGGTAGACCACGAGCGTCGAGGCGCCCATCCGGGTGAACCACCCCGGCACGCGCGGCACCAGCGCGAAGAACGCCCAGGCGCCCAGGGTGCCCACCGCCAGCACCGCGGCCCGGGTGACCAGCGCGTGCAGGTCGTCGCCGTACCCCATCTCGTCGTACCGGGAGCGGTAGTAGAACCACTCGGTGCTGGCCCAGCGGTCGGTCCAGGTGGTGAGGACCCAGATCCCGACGAACACGAAGACCGCCGCGATGCGGGCGTGCGGCCGGCGCAGCAGCTCCAGGCGCTCGGGCGTCGCCTTCAGGCCCATGACGAAGAACGGGAGCAGGCCGAGCACCCGCGCGATGTCGAGCGTGTCCCCGGCGTACATCCCGGCGACCAGGCTGACCGCGACGGCCACGAGGAGCCCGGCGGGCATCGGCCGGAAGACCGGCGTCAGCAGTCGCCAGAAGAAGAGTGCCGAGAGGTACCACATCGGCCAGTGCGGGTCGCGGAACAGGTCGGCCAGCTCCTCGCCGCCCACGTAGATGCGGAACAGCGCCAGCAGCGTCTCGAAGACCAGGTACGGAACGGCGACGGTGCGGACCAGCTGCCACAGCCGCACCTTCGTGTAGCTGAAGCGCTGCGACAGGTAGCCGGTGACGAACACGAACGCCGGCACGTGCCAGGCGTAGAGGAAGTTGTAGGCGTGGCCGGCGCCGGACAGCAGCACCCAGGAGTGCCCCACGACGACCAGGGTGACCAGCGCCATCTTGGCGTTGTCGAACCAGGGATCGCGGGCCGGCGTCACGGGCGACGGTGTCGGGTTCGGCACCTGATCGTCCTACCCGGCTCGCGCCGGATTCAGTCCTCCACGAGCCCGATCCCGAGGTACTCCGCCGCGTAGGTGCCGCTCAGCAGCAGCGAGGCGTACCTCGCGACCTCGGTGGGCGCCTCCGTCGTGACGGTCTCCACGCGGAGCCCGCGCGCGGACGCGGCGGCACGCAGTCGACCCCCCTGCTCCCGCACGACCGGGTCCTCGGCCCCGTCGTCGAGGACGATCAGCATCGGTCGCCGCTCGTTGGTGCCCTCGGCGAACGGGTCGTCGAAGACGTCGCGCGGCCGGGCCGCCTCCAGCACGGGCAGCAGGTGCTCCGCGTCACCGGCGAGCGCGGTCCGCCCGCTGGCGCGCCGGATCGACTCCGCGACCCGGCGAGCCGCCCGGGCGGCCAGCACCGAGCCGCCCCAGACGAGCGGGTTGGCGTCGGCCAGGGCGATGGCCAGCATCTTGGCGGGGTTCACCGCGAGGTCGCGGTGCGGCGAGCACGAGATCGCCACCTGGTCGAGCGCGTCGGCGACCTGGTCGGCGTCCGCGTCCGGGCCGAGGGAGACCCGGTGGAGGTAGGTCAGCACGACGACCGCGGTCGCCAGCGGGTCGCGCGTGGAGGTCGGCAGGATCGTGCTCCACCGCCCGGCGGCATGGTCGGCGACCAGGGACCCGGGCGGACAGGCAACCACGACCTGGCAGCCGCGACGAACCGCTTCGGCGACCGCCGAGGCGGTGCCGGTGTCCGAGCCGTCGGGTGCGAGCACGACCACCAGGTCGAGGCTCCCCGCCCAGCCGGGCAGCGCCGGACCCGGCCACGCCACGAACGGCACGGGGCACCAGGGTTCGAGCACCGCGCGCAACAGCCGGGAGTCCGGCCCGGCCGCGACGACCGCACGCGGGCGAGCGAGCTCCGCGGCGCGGCGTACCGCCTCCTCCGTCGCCTCGGCCGCGTCACCGGCCGCGCGACGTACCCGCGCACCGGTCTCGGCCAGGGCGCGCAGCCTGCCGTCGCCGACCTCGAGGGCCGCAACGTCATCGAGTCGGGACTCGTCGAACCAGCTCACCATCGCGGGCGTCGGATCAGTCGGGCTTGCGCGCTTCGTCGACCAGCAGGACCGGGATGTCGTCGCGGACCGGGTAGGCCAGCCCGCACCCGCTGCACACCAGCTCCTCCCCCGCGACGGTCAGGTCGGAGCGGCAGGCCGGGCAGACGATGAGCTCGAGCAGTGCGGGATCGATGTTCACGGTGTTCTCCTGATCTGGGCGAGCACCGTGTCGCGGATGCTCGCCATCGTCTCCTCGTCACGCCCCTCGGCGTTGAGGCGCAGCAACGGCTCGGTGTTGGAGGGACGGACGTTGAACGTCCAGTCGGCATGGCTGACGGTGAGACCGTCCATCCGGTCGGTGGTCACGCCGTCGGCGCCGGCGTACGCCGTCTCGAGGGCCTCGATGACCGCGGCCTGGTCGGTGACCACGCTGTTGATCTCGCCCGAGAGGACGTAGCGCTCGTAGCTCGCCAGCAGCTCCGAGAGCGGCCGCTCGGTCTCGGCGAGCGCGGCGAGCGTGTGCAGTGCCGCGAGCATGCCGGAGTCGGCGCGCCAGAAGTCACGGAAGTAGAAGTGCCCGCTGTGCTCGCCGCCGAAGATCGCCCCCGTCTCGGCCATCGTCGCCTTGATGAACGAGTGGCCGACCCGGGTCCGGACCGGCTTGCCGCCGAGCTCGGTGACGATCTCGGGGACGGCCCGGCTCGTGATCAGGTTGTGGATCACGGTCGCGCCCTGCTCCTTGGCGAGCTCGCGCGTGGCGATGAGCGCGGTCAGCGTCGACGGCGAGACCAGCCCGCCGCGCTCGTCGACCACGAAGCAGCGGTCCGCGTCGCCGTCGAAGGCGAGGCCGATGTCCGCGCCCTCCTGGACCACCCGGGCCTGCAGGTCGCGGAGGTTCTCCGGCTCGATCGGGTTCGCCTCGTGGTTGGGGAACGTGCCGTCGAGCTCGAAGTACATGGGTACCAGCTCGACGTCCGGGCCGAGCCGCTCGAAGACGGCCGGCGCGGTGTGACCGGCCATGCCGTTGCCCGCGTCGACGACCACCTTCAGGTGGCGCCCCCGCACCGGCGCGAGACCGATCAGGTGGGCGGCGTACGCCTCGAGCACGTCGTGCTCGGAGATCTCGCCGGGCACCCGCCGTGACGACACGGGGTCCAGGACGAGGTCGCGGATGTCGGCCAGCCCGCTCTCCATGCCGATCGGCTGGGCGTGGCTGCGGCACATCTTGATGCCGTTGTACTGCGCCGGGTTGTGGCTCGCGGTGAACATCGCACCCGGGTGACCGAGATGGCCCGACGCGAAGTACAGCTGGTCGGTCGACGCCAGCCCGATCAGCACCACGTCCGCGCCGGCCGAGCTGGCGCCCTCGGCGAACGCGCCCGCCATCCCGGGCGAGCTGGGGCGCATGTCGTGTCCGACCACGACCGTCTCCGCGCCGGTGACCCGCACGAAGGCCGCGCCCGTCGCGTGGGCGAGCGCCTCGTCGAGCTGGTCCGGGACGGTGCCGCGGACGTCGTACGCCTTGAAGACCGCCTGCACGTTGGCCGGGTCGAGGGTGTCCGCCATGCGGCGAGCCTACTGAGGGTTCGGTCGCTCGGTGGTGAGGACCCGGAGGTGACCGCGCCGGGCGGTCTCGCGACCGGTCTCCTGCGCCGGTGCCACGCGGGGCGGGACCGGCCGGGCGGCCTCACGGACCGCGTCGGCGAGGGCGAGGAGGTCGTCGCTGGACGGGCCCTGGGCGGCCGGGTCGCCAGCGAGGCGGAGCACCTCCCATCCGCGGGGGGCGCTGAGCCGCTCGCTGTGCGTCTCGCACAGGTCGTACGCGTGCGGCTCGGCGTACGTCGCCAGGGGCCCGAGCACCGCCGTCTGGTCCGCGTAGACGT
Source organism: uncultured Actinomycetota bacterium (assembly GCA_963763225.1). GTDB lineage: Bacteria > Actinomycetota > Actinomycetes > Propionibacteriales > Nocardioidaceae > Nocardioides. The sequence continues at coordinate 86,432 of CAVXNT010000012.1, forward strand.
AGGTCAGGGTGCAGACCGCGGGACGGCCGCAGGCCGTACGCGAACAGCGGCGGGCAGGACTCACGCCGCAGACGGTACCCGCCGTCACCCGGGGTCCGGATTAGGCTCGCGGCGTGGATCGGAAGCGACGGGTGCGCGATCGGCGCGGACGAGGCATGCGCGGGCCGGCCGTGCTCCCCCGAGTGCCGGGCCGGCCGGAGCTGCCGACGGCGCGCGAGCGGTTCGACGAGCTCGCGCTCGGCATCGTCACCGGCATCGACGAACGCTGGCAGGACCGCCTCGGGCTGGTCGAGTACGCCGTCGAGGACACCCCGCAGATCCCCGACGACTGGACGTCGGGCACCGTCCCGCTGTCGTCCCTGGTCCGGGGCACCGGCTCGACGCCGACCCGACTGGTGCTCTTCCGCCGTCCGATCGAGCACCGTTGCGAGACCCGCGAGGACCTCGAGGCCATGGTCCTCACCGTGGTGGTCGAGCAGGTCGCCGAGCTCCTGGGCATCGACGCCGAGCAGGTCGACCCGCGCTACGAGTCCGACTGACCCCTCGGTGGTTGAGATGCGAGGGCGCCCCGCGCCCGAGCCTCGAACCACCACCGCCGCTGTCAGCAGCCGGCGGGTCGGTGGGTGGTCGCGCGCCGACAGGCAGCGAAGCGGGCACGCCGAGCGGGGGTCGCCGCTGCGTCCCGGGTCACGGGGGTTTCGAGACGGTTGCTGCGCAACCTCCTCAACCACCGGGAGCACACGGTGGTTGAGGTGCGAGGGCGCCCCGCGCCCGAGCCTCGAAACCACCGCGCCGCTGACGGCGGCCTGCGGGCCGGCGGGTGGTCGCGCGCCGACAGGCAGCGAAGCGGGTACGCCGAGCGGGTGGTCGCCGCTGCTTCCCGGGCCGCGGGGTTTCGAGACGGTTGCTGCGCAACCTCCTCAACCAGCGGGAGCACACGGTGGTTGAGGTGCGAGGAGCGCCAGCGCGAGCCCGAAACCACCACCGGGCTGTCGGCAGCCGGCGGGCCGGCGGGTGGTTGCGCGCCGACAGGCAGCGAAGCGGGTACGCCGGGCAGGTGGTCGCGGTCGCTTCCCGGCTCACGGGGTTTCGAGACGGTTGCTGCGCAGCCTCCTCAACCACCGGAAGCACACGGTGGTTGAGGTGCGAGGAGCGCCAGCGACGAGCCTCGAAACCACCACCCCCAGCGACAGGTAGGCGCCCGAGAATCGGCCGCGAAAATAGTTTTGGAAATCGTCTCACCAAGCGAGACAGACCGGCCCTGAGCAGGCCTCGATGTCGGTGCCCCCTGCTTGGCTGGATCCCATGGCAGCCACCCCGATCACCAGCCCGGAGCCCCGCGAGGCACTGGTGATCGACGCTGCCCGCGCCAACCGCGCCGCGATCACCGGCCTGGAGATCCAGCGCCTGAGCTGGCGGTGGAGTGGGTGCTCCTGCACCCCGGCGAGGAGGTCGACACCACGGTGCCGTGGGCGATGCGGGACCTGGAGATCGCCGGCGACGGCGCCCCCACCATCGACGAGGGCGCGATCGCCGAATTCAGCCTGGCGATCGGGGTGTCCACCGACTCGGGGCGGCTCTACCTGGGCGACGCGGTGGAGCTGAAGTACCGGCTGCCCCGGATCTGGAAGCGGGTGCTGGATGGCCGGTTGCCGGTGTGGAAGGCCCGCAAGATCGCCGACGCCACCCGCTCCCTCCCCGCCGACGGGGCAGCGTTCGTGGACCGGGCGCTGTACTTCGTGGCCCACAAGTGCTCCTACGCCGAGATCGACCGGCAGGTCGACAAGGCCCGCGCCGAGTACGACCCCGCCGAGGCCGAACGCCGCCGCCTCGAGGCCGCCGAACGCCGCCACGTGAACGTCCACCTCGGTGCGATGACCCACGACGGGCAGGTCCCGATCACCGCGATGGCCGACATCGGCGACGCCGTCGCCTTCGAGGACTACCTCGCCACCCAGGCCGCCAAGCTCGACCCGACGATCCCGCTGCAGGTCCGCCGCTCCATGGTCCTCGGCATGCTCGGCCAGTCAAGCGGCGAGCACCAGGGTCCAGGTGCCCCGGGCGCCAGCGTGAGCTGGTGATCTACACCCACACCCGCCCCGACCAGACCATGGTCGACCTCGACAACACCCGGTCGTTCATCACCCCCGAGCACCTCAAGGACTGGTGCGCCCAGGCGGGCACGAAGGTGACCATCAAGCCGGTCATCGACCTCAACGAGGAGCTGTCCACCGAGGCCTACCGGCCCACCGCGGCGCTGAAGGAGCAGACCCGGCTGCGCTACCCCGAATGCCCCTTCCCGCTGTGCAACCGCCCCTCCTGGCGACCCCGCCGCGCCTCCGAACAGCCATCCGAACGCGAAGGCGAACAGGGGGCCGAGCACGGGCCGCGCAGGGCTTCGGACAGGGATCCGGGCAGCACGCCGACCACGACCACATCGTCGAGTACCCCAAAGGCCCCACCGCGTCCTCGAACATGGCGCCACCGTGCCGCGGACACCACCGACTCAAGACCTTCACCGCCTGGACCTACACCCGAGCCCCCGGCATCGGCTGGATCTGGACCAGCCCGCTGGGCCACCGACATATCGGCTGACCACGACCCCGCCGACCACGGCCGGCGGGGCCACACCCATGCCCAGGGAGCCCGGTCGCTACGACAGCCCCGGCCGAACCGCCGGGACGAGCCCGTTGACGGGTGCCATCGTCAGCGGGACCAGTGCGGCGCCCTTGCCGGAGACCAGGACCGACCCCTGCACCGTGGTCCGCGACGGCGTGACGGACAGGAGCGCAGCGCTGCCCGGAAGCTTCACGGTCACACCGTGGTCCGGGGTGATGTCGACGGTCTGGCGCGCCAGCTCCTTGCCCGATGCAGACCGGGCGACGACCTCGACGGAGCCACCCCGGGACGCGCCGGCGAGCAGGAGGGTCTTCTTCGCCCCCTTGCCGGGATCGGGGAGCAGCGCCGTGGCCGCTCCGTCGATGACCTGACCGGGAGCGGCGTCGGCCAGGTCTCCGTCGGTCAGCGAACGCAGCGACGCGGTGACCGGCTGGGTAGCGGTGATGGCCAGGCCGATCGCCCCCTGCTTCACGAGCGAGGGAAGGACGCGCGACAGGTTGAGCTTGGCCGCGCTCTGCGGCGGCACCCGCAGGTCGGGGACGCCCTTCGGCGCGAACACGGACTCCTCGGTCACCACCCGCACCGTGGCACGCACCTCGTCGGCGCCGCTGTTCGCCACCACCAGCAGGTGCCGGGCCGCGTCGCCGACCGGCAGCCCCAGCAGCAGATTGGAGGTCGACGGGTCGGACTGCGCCGGTAGCCAGTCCTCGCTCGTCCGCCCACGCCCGATCGGCACCGACCGGTCGAGGACGGTCGCGCCGATCCGTCCGCGGGCCGCGACCACCTGGAGCGCCAGCTCGTCCCGGCGCGGTACGACGGCGCCGAGGTCGAGCTGCACGCTGCTGCCGCCCGGCACGGACACGCCGCGCAACTGCGGGGCCTTCACGGTGCCGCGGCGGCCGTAGACCGTGACGTCGGCGATCGCGGTTCCGGAGTCGGGGTTCGTCAGCTCGAGCACGGAGGTGTGACCGGCGCCCGCGCCGACGCCGGTGAACCACGCGTGCGGGATGGGTGGCAGGCAACCCGTGGCGGCGTAGCCGCCCGGACCGAACCGTGCCGCCACGAGCCCGGGGGCCGTCTCGTCCTCGCCGATGACCGCGGCGGCGCCCGGGCCAGGGTCGGCGGTGGTCACCTCGCCCGAGGCGATCCGCGCATCCACCTTGTCCTCGCCCAGCCCGACCCGGACCGGCCCGCGGACGTCCGTGGCGGCGCTGGTCATGGCGACGTCGGGTGCTCCGGTCATCGCCGACGGACAGACGACCGCGGCACGCGTGAGCGCCGTGAGTGTCGGCGCCTCGGCGGATCCGCCGAGGTCCCCGGGCCGCACCGCGAGCAGTGCGAGCGCACACAGCACCGGGAGCCCGACCGCCAGCACCGTCGTCAGGTCGAACCGACGCCCCTGACGCCGTGCCGAGCGCCGGCCGGTGGTCTCGGGTGCACCCTGGCTCATGCCGACCTCCTCCGTCTCGTCGTGGGCAGGCAGAGCACCAGGACCACCAGCAGCGCGATGCCCTGCACGACCAGGAGAACGACCCGGACCGCCGACGTCGGACCGTCCAGCAGCGAGGCGTCCAGAGGTCGGGCCACCTGCCAGGCCCGAGTCGAGCGGTCGGCGGCGCTCGCCTGGACCAGGCCGGCGGCCGCGTCGAGGACGGCGGCGACGTCGCCGTCGGCCGGCGCCGGTAGGACGACGTACTCGACGCCGCTGCGGCCGAGGGCGTCGACGACCTGGGGGGTGGGCCGCGAGACGAGCTGGCGGACGGTGTCGGTGAACCGCCGGTCCTCGGCCGTCTGGTCGATCACCTCGTCCTCGCCGAGCGTGATCCCGTCGCCACGGCGGACCGAGTAGGTCAGTCCGTCGTCGACGCTGCCGCGCAGGACCAGGATGCCGTGCTGTGGCCCCTCCTCCGAGCTCTGCACCATGTAGACGGGGATGTCGGTGTCGATCCCGTCGTCGATGGCGTTGTCGCTGCCGGCGACCCACCAGCCCAGCCCGGCGAGGGGGACGACGGCGGCGACCACCCCCACCAGCGCGGCGACCGGCCGTCGCCACGACCTGAGGTCCCGCCCCGCCCCGACGGCGCCGAGCACGGCCGCGACCACGAAGGCGCCCTGCAGGACCACGACGAGCGCACCCAGGCCCGCCGGGATCGTCGTGGTCGCGAGGTCGAGCGAGACCGTGCCCAGGGCCGCGGCGAGCAGGCCGGCGACCACGGCGACGATCCAGCAGACCAGGACCGGGATCCGGGTGGCCCGCGGCAGGAGGGCGCCCAGCGCCAGGACGGCGACCACGATGCCGAGCCACCAGGGCGCTCCCAGCTCGCCGAGCCGACCGGTCGCCAGGTCGAGGCCGTCGATGGACGGCGTCGGCAGCCGTCCGACGTCGGCCAGCAGCATCTCGGCGGCGCCGCGCCGGATCGCCGGGATCCACCACGGCGCGAGCAGCAGGGGCACCAGGCCGACGGCGACCGCCGGCGGCCCCCAGACCGAGCGGTCCCGGCCGGCACCGCGGACGATCGCGAAGGCGGCGGCCACCACCACGAGGCCGAGCACGACGGCGAACAACCAGAGCACCGGGGCGAACGCCGACGCCAGGGCCAGCAGCAGCCCGGCGCGCCAGGCCGCGCGCCAGCGCCGGTCGGCGTCCGGGTCGGCGAACCCGAGCGCGGCATGCGCCAGCCAGGGCAGCAGCGCCGCGACCACGACGACACCGAGTCGGCCGTCGCCCCAGGCACCGCTGGCGACCGGGACCACCGCCCAGGTCACCGCCCCCCACAGCAGCACCCACCGCGGCGCCCCAGTGGGGGTCACCAGCCGACCGGCCACCCGCAGGAACCGCCAGGCTCCCCAGAGCGCCAGCGGGACGGCGAGGACCAGGACCGCGGACACGGCCGCGCCGGGGCTGCCGCCCAGGAGGCTGGCGAGCAGGGCGAGGGGGAGGACGTACGGCGGCGCGGGGACCGCGGTGCCCGTCCCGAGCGGATGCCAGGTCTCGACCTGCAGGCGCCACCAGTCGGACACCGCCCCGGGCACGGGCGAGAGGCCGCCACCGGCGACCGAGCCGAACGCGCCGCGCGCGCCGACCAGGGCGGCCACGACCACGAGGGTGAGCAGCAGCGCGACCGGGTTGGTGAAGAACCGGGCGACCAGCCCGGTGTCCTCGACGAACTCTTCCTCCTCGGTGCGCGGGCGCGCGACGGTGCTGGCCGGAGCGTGCTCGGCCGCGGCGATCCGGCGTCGCTCGGCCACGTCCTGAGCCTGGTTGGTCGCCGCGGCGACGAGGTCGCCGAGGAAGTCGAGCCCGTGCCGGTAGGGCAACCACCACGGCGCGAGCAGTGACCGGGCGTGCAGGTCGGCGACGCCGGGCTGGTGGCGGGCGCGTCGCGCGGCCCGGATCTCGCTCGGGTGTGAGTACAGGTTGAGCAGCGCCGCGAGGTCGTCCAGCGCCTCACCCGGAGCCCGCACGAGCAGGAACCCGAGCATCCGTAGCAGCGTCCCGAAGAACAGTCGCACCACCAGCCACGGCAGGGACCGGCGCCGTGCGTTCGCGAGCAGGGTGAACAGTGCGGCGCGGCGCTCCTGGTAGTGCGTGTGCCGCCCGGTCAGCGGCGTACGCCGGACGCCGCGATGGGCGGCCTCGGCGTGGAAGACGATCGCCTGCGGCACCACCAGGGTCCGGTGACCGGCCGCCGCCGCGCGCCAGCCGAAGTCGATGTCGTTGCCGAAGATCGGCAGCTGGCGGTCGAACCCGCCGAGCTCCTCGAGCACCGATCGACGCACGAGCATCCCGGCGGTGTTGACCGCGAGCACCTCGCGCACCTCGTCGTGCTGGCCCTGGTCGTACTCGCCGCGTTCGAGGCCCGTCTCGCGCCGGCCGGTGCCCGAGATGGTGACGCCGAGCTCGAGCAGCCGCTTGCAGGGACGGCCACTCGCGCAGCTTCGGGCCGAGTACGTCGGCGCGCGGGTCGTCCGCGGCGGCCGCGAGCAGCGCGGCGAGCGCCTCGGGGTCGGGCCTGGCGTCGTCGTGCAGGATCCAGACCCACTCGCTGGTGGAGCCCTGCTCGCGCAGCCGGTCCAGACCGAGCTCGACGGCCGCGGGGAAGGACGTGGACCCGGGCGCCCTGATCACGTCGCCGAACGCCTGCTCGAGCAGGTCGGCGCTGGCGTCCTTGCTCCCGGTGTCGATGGCGACGACCGCGTCGGCCGGCGTGCGCTGGGCGCGCAGGCCCTCGAGGACGGCGGGCAGCCAGCGGCTGCCGTCATGGCTGACGAGCAGCGCCGTAACCGAGGTGACCACGGCCAGACACTAACGGCCGGTCCCACGCCGTCGGCCGTCCGGCGGGGCGCCCCTCCCCCGAGGCACCCCGACCGAGGACGGTCGTGGTTCAGACGGCGCGCTTCTTCAGCTTGCGGCGCTCCCGCTCGGAGAGACCGCCCCAGATGCCGAAGCGCTCGTCGTTCATCAACGCGTACTCGAGGCACTCGTCGCGGACCTCGCACGTCAGGCAGACCTTCTTCGCCTCCCGCGTCGACCCGCCCTTCTCGGGGAAGAATGCCTCGGGGTCGGTCTGAGCGCACAGCGCGCGCTCCTGCCAACCTGCTTCCTCGGCGTCCCCGTCGAGGAGAAATAGTTCTCTCACGGCTTTCGCCCTTTCGACCCGGTACTGCTCCCACATCCCCGTTCCCCCGCGGCCCCGCTCCCGTCGGGTACCCGGATCGCCGTGAGGAATCGCGAACGACACTGTGGGAATTACATGCCTGTCGTACCCGGAAAGTCAACCCCGGATCTGCTATGGGCACTGACCTACGGCCGAGCGCGGGCGTGCCGTGCGGCAAGGTATCCGCATGCGGAACATCACGGTGCTCTCGGGCGGCATGGGCGGCGCGCGGTTCCTCCAGGGCCTGGTGCACGGGATCGAGCGCGGCCTGCTGCCCGGCGTGGCGGCGGACGCCGTCGTCACGGTGGTGGCCAACACCGCCGACGATCTGTGGATCCACGGGCTGAAGGTCTGCCCCGACCTGGACACCGTGATGTACACGCTCGGCGACGGCATCGACCCCGACCGGGGCTGGGGCCGGCGGGACGAGACGTGGAGCGTCAAGAGCGAGCTGGCGGCGTACGGCGTGGAGCCCACCTGGTTCGGTCTCGGCGACCGGGACGTCGCGACGCACCTGGTCCGCACCCAGATGCTCGACGCCGGGTACCCGCTGTCGCAGGTGACCGAGGCGCTGTGCAACCGCTGGCTCGCCCCCACGCTGGGTGACCGTGTGCGGCTGCTGCCGATGACCGACGACCGGGTGGAGACCCACGTCGCGATCGCGGACCCGGAGTCCCCCAGCGGCCGCCGGGTCGTCCACTTCCAGGAGTACTGGGTCCGGCTGCGCGCCGAGGTGCCCGCCGAGACCGTCGTGGTCGTCGGCCTCGACGACGCACGCCCGGCGCCCGGGGTCGTCGACGCCATCGCCGACGCCGACCTGGTGGTCCTCCCACCGTCGAACCCCGTCGTCTCGATCGGCACCATCCTCGGCGTGCCCGGGTTGCGCGAGGCGCTCGCCGGCACGCGGGCGCCCGTGGTCGGCCTCTCCCCCATCGTCGGGGGCACCCACGTGCGCGGCATGGCCCAGCAGATGCTGACCGCGATCGGCGTCGACGTGTCGGCCGGGGCGGTGGGCCTGCACTACGGCGCGCGGGCGTCCGGCGGTGTGCTCGACGGCTGGCTGGTCGACGAGACCGACGCCGGCGAGGTCGAGGGGGTCGTCTCCGGCGGGCTGCCGTGCCGCGCGGTACCCCTGATGATGACCGACGTCGACGCGACCGCCGCGATGGCGGCGGCCGCCGTGGAGCTGGTCGCCCGGTGACCCGTCTGGAGGTGGTGGCGCCCGACGGCGCTCCCGAGATCCGGGCGGGCAGCGACCTGGCCGGCGCGCTGCTGCCCCTCGTCGACCTCGCCGACGGGGACATCGTCGTCGTGACGAGCAAGGTGGTGAGCAAGGCCGAGGGCCGGCTCCGGCGTGGCACCCGGGACGAGGCGCTGCCCGGCGAGACGGTGCGCGTGGTCGCCCGGCGCGGGCCCACCACGATCGTCCGCAACCGGTTGGGCCTGACCATGGCCGCGGCCGGCATCGACGCCTCGAACGTCCCGGCCGGCACGGTGGTGCTGCTGCCGCAGGATCCCGACGCCTCGGCCCGCGGGCTCCGCCGGGCGCTGCTCGAGCGCAGCGGCCACAACGTGGGGGTGGTCGTCACCGACACGGCCGGCCGCGCCTGGCGCGAGGGCCAGACCGACATCGCGATCGGCGCGGCGGGGCTGCGGGTCGTCGAGGAGTACGCCGGCCGCACCGACGCGCACGGCAACGAGCTGGCCGTGACGCTGCCGGCCGTCGCGGACGAGATCGCCGGCCTCGCCGAGCTCGCCCAGGGCAAGCTGACGGGGAGGCCCTTCGCGGTCGTCCGCGGTCGCCCGGACCTGGTGCTCCCGCCGGACGAGGACGGCCCCGGCGCCGCCTCGCTCGTGCGCGCCGAGGGCGGCGACCTGTTCGGGTACGGCGCCCGCGAGGCGGTCGTCCGGGCCCTGAAGGGCGACCCGGCGGACCGGGCGCCGTTCGGCGCCCCGGCCGACGTCGCGGAGCTGGCCGCCGCGGTCACCGACGTGCTCGGGCTGGTGCCCTCCCGGTCCGGCCACGACGGCGGGCTGCTGCTGGTGACCGTGCCCCGCGGGCTCGCCCGTGCCTTGACCGCGCTCGCCTTCGCCCACGGGTGGGACGTCGAGGGCACGGATTCGCCGAGTGATGTCCGCCTGCGGCCGGGACCCCGTAGACTCTGCCCTCGTCGTCCAGCCCCCGGGCCCAGCCGTAGAGGGAAGTCCAGCCGTGGCCAAGTCCACCAAGTCCGCCAAGTCCGACCGCCAGGCGGTCATCGAGCAGATGCGGAAGAAGCAGAAGGGCGCCGACCGCCGGCGCAACTTCGCGATCATCGGCGTCTGCCTGGTCATCGCGCTCGGCATCATCGCCGCCGCGGTGGTGCCGATCGTCAAGGACAAGCTCGACGCCCGGAAGTACTCCGGCAAGGCGCTCTCCGACATCGGCGCGCCCGCGTCGGCGTGCCAGGACATCACCACGAAGAAGGCCGACGGCAACCAGGACCACGTCGACGTCGGCACGCCCGTCGACTACAAGACCGCCCCGCCGGCGTACGGACCGCACTGGAACCAGGCGGGCGTCGCGCCCGCGCCGTTCGCGCGCAAGTTCTACACCGACCAGGACCGGCCCCCGCTCGAGGCGCTCGTGCACAACCTCGAGCACGGCTACAACATCCTCTGGTACGACCAGTCCATCGCCGGCGACAAGGACCAGGTCGCCGAGATCAAGGCGATCGCCGACAAGTTCGGCGACACGAACCTGCGCGACAAGTTCATCGCGGCGCCGTGGGAGTCCAGCGACGAGAACGGCGCGAAGTTCCCCGACGGCGAGCACGTCGCGATCACCCACTGGTCCGCCGGCGGCGCCGGATCGACCGACACCAGCAAGCAGGTCGGCGTCTTCCAGTACTGCTCGGCGGTCAGCGGCGCGGCGCTGCAGTCGTTCATCGACAAGTACCCGTACTTCGACTCCCCGGAGCCCAACGCGATGTGAGCGCCCTTCTCCCGAGCTTGCTCGGGAGAAGACCGGGCGCCAGGTTGAGGAGCGTCGGCACGGACGCGCGTCAGCGCGGACGTGCGACGCGTCTCGAAACCCAGTTGCCACGCATCAAGACCAACTCGGCTACCTCAGCGCCCCTACGTCAGGTCCCCGCGCCCCGACTCCTTCAGCTCCGCCACCACCTGCTTGACGTCCTGCGCCCGCGCGCGCGTGGTGACCAGCAACGCGTCCGGGGTGTCGACGACGACCACGTCGTCGAGTCCGACCACGGCCACGACACGGTCGGCGGCCGGGACGACCAGGCCGGTGGCGTCGATCGCCCGCACCAGGCCGGCGTCGCCGAGGACCGTCGGTTCGGTGTCGCCGCCGAGCAGCGTGGCCAGCGAGTCGAAGTCGCCGACGTCCTCCCAGCGGAACGACGAGGGCACGCACGCCACCCGGCCCGCGTCGGCGGCGGGCTCGGCGACGGCGTGGTCGAGGGCGATCTTCGGGAGCTCGCCCCAGACGCTGTCCAGTCGCGCGGGATCGGCCGCGATGGCCCGCAGGCCGGCGGCGAACTCCGGGTGCCAGCGGGCGAGCAGGTCCAGCAGGACGGTCGGGCGCACGATGAACATGCCGGCGTTCCAGCGGTAGCGCCCGCTGGCGAGGTACTCGCTGGCGACCCGGACCGACGGCTTCTCGACGAACTCCGCGACGGACTCGGCTCCCGGGTGGCCGGCGAGCGGTCCACCGAGGTGGACGTAGCCGAACGCCGAGGACGGGAAGGCGGGTTCGATGCCGAGGGTGACCAGCCAGTCGTCGCGGGCCACCTCGGCCGCCAGCCGCACCGCGGCCGCGAACGACTCCGGGTCGGGGATCACGTGGTCGGCGGCGAAGGAGCCCATCACCGCCTCGGGGTCCTCGCGCTCGAGCAGCGCCGCCGCCAGGCCGATCGCGGCCATCGAGTCGCGCGGCGACGGCTCTGCCAGGACGCGACCCGGCTCGAGCTCGGGCAGCTGGCCGAGCACCGCGTCCCGGTGCGGTCGCCCGGTGACGACCACGAAGCGGTCCTCGGCGAGTGGCGCGAGCCGGTCGCGGGTGTCCTGCAGCAGGGTGCGACCGGTGCCGGTGAGGTCGTGCAGGAACTTCGGCGCCGACGAACGGGACAGCGGCCACAGCCGGGTCCCCGCCCCGCCGGCAGGGATCACGGCCCAGAAGTGGTCGATGGCTTCGGTCGTCGCAGGCATGCTGAGAGGCTAGCGAGATGACGACCTTCGCCGACGTCCTGGCGCGCCAGCTGCGTGCCGACTCCTCGCGACCCCTGATCACGTTCTACGACGACGCCACCGGCGAGCGGGTCGAGCTCTCGGTGACGACGTACGCGAACTGGGTCGCCAAGGCCGCCTCGCTGCTCGCCGAGGAGCACGACCTCGAACGTGGCCAGACGCTGTGCATCGACCTGCCGCCGCACTGGCTGGGCCCGGTGTTCCTCGGTGCGGCGTGGACCGTCGGGCTCGTGGTCAGCGGCCCCGGCGACGGGGACCCGGACGCCGTCGTCTGCGGGCCCGGGTCGCTCGAGCAGTGGGCCGAGCGCGCGGCGGAGATCCCGGTGCTCGCCTGCTCGCTGCTGCCGCTCGGCGTCCGCTTCGCCGAGCCGCTGCCACCGGGGGTCCACGATGTCGGGATCGAGGTCTGGTCCCAGCCGGACGCGTTCACGCCGTGGGACCCGCCGACCGCGGACGACCCGGCGACCGGCACGTCGTACGGCGCGGCGAGCCAGGGCGAGACATGGAGAGCGGCCGCCGCCGGGAGCCTCCTCACCGACGGCGGCCGCCTCCTCACGGAGGCGAACCCGGCTTCCCCACCAGGACTCGCCACCTTCACCGAGCCGCTCGTCAGAGGCGGCTCGCTGGTCCTGGTCTCCCACGCCGAACCGGGGCGCCTCGAGGCGACGTACGCCGCCGAGCGTGCCACGGCCCGCTTCCCTTGATCGCGGGTCGACCAGCCAGTTCTCGCACTATCCCGCCAGGTCGTACGCCCCCATCCCCGAGCCCAGGAACCGGCGCGCCTTGAACCCCTTGGCGGTGCCGGGGAGCAGGTACAGGTCGCCGGTGGCCCGCTCTCGCGCGATCAGGTCGGCGTGCCCGTGGAGCTGGACGTCGCTCACGCCGATCACCCAGTCGTAGGGCGACACGTCCAGCCCGAGCGACCGCGGGTTGGTCAGCCCGCCCGGGCCGTTGCCGGGGAACAGCGTGAGCTTGTCGCCGTTGCGGAACAGGGAGTCGGGCGCGCCGTCGCCGTTCCACCGGCCGACCGGGATCTGCTGGCCCGCGCGGATCGCGCTGTGCGCGACGTAGCTCGGCCGCAGGCCGTCGACACCGGCACCCGGGTAGATCCGGATGGCACCGCCCTGGGGCTGGCCCATCAGGTCCGGCCATCCGTCCCCGGTCATGTCGCCGACGGCGGCGAGCATCTGGACGTTGCCGAACCCGGTGCCGATCTTCTTCGGCGACGAGAAGTGGCCGGTGCCGTCGCCGAAGCGGACGAAGAGGGCACCCGAGCGCTTGTTGCGGTTGATGATGTCGCCGAACCCGTCACGGTTCCAGTCGCCGGCGTTGAGGAGCAGGTTCACCCGGGACAGGTCCGCACCGGTGGCGATCGGCTTCCCGAGCTCGGTGGTGCCCTTGTTGCCGAAGACCACGACCCGTCCGCCGGTGCGCCCGACGATGTCCGGGGTCTGGTCGCCGGTGAGCTGCGCGGCCCCGACCAGGCTGCCGATCCCGGTGACCCGGGTGATCGGCCCGAGGGGGTGGCCGTACGTGCCGTCGCCGTTCGAGGGCAGCACGAAGCCCTTCTTCGTGTTCGCGTCGCGGGCGAACAGGTCGCCGCGGCCGTCACCGTCGAAGTCACCGATGCCGACGACGGCCGACCAGCGCGTCCAGTCCCCCGTCAGCTGGGTCTTCGGCGCGAACCCGTGGCCGGTCCTCCCCGGGTGGAGCCAGACGTTGCCCGCGGCGTCGCGGCCGAGCACGTCGGCCAGGCCGTCACCGTTGACGTCGCCGGGACCGACCAGCTGCTGGTAGCGGCCCCAGATCGTGCCCAGCCGCTTCAGCCGGAAGCCGCCGTTCTTGCCCTGGTAGAAGGCGTCGAGGCGTCCGGTCGCCGGCCAGCGACCGAGCAGGTCGTTGCGGCCGTCGCCGTTGATGTCACCGGCAGCGGTCACGAGGTCGTGGCCACGGAGCCGGCCGATCGTCCTCCCGGCGCTCGCGAAGGTGCCGTCCTCCTGCCCGGCGAGGAGCTGCGGGGCGGTGCCGTCGGCCGGGACGTCGATGAGGTCGCCGATGCCGTCGCCGGTCAGGTCCGGGGAGACGACCAGCTGGTCGTCCGCCCCGAGCCCGGTGGCCGCCGTGACGCCCTTGTCGAGCGCGGTCAGTCCGCCGGTCGGGATCACGAAGCCCTGTCCGTCGCTGGCCCGCCGCACGATCAGGTCGGGGTACGGCGTGCCCGCGAGGTTGGACTCCAGCTCGCGGCCGGACCAGCCGCGCTGAGCCTGCGCCGCCAACGTGCGGATCTGCGGGATCTTCGCGTAGAGGTACCTGCCCGGACAGGCGGTCGACGCCGCGTCGCGGTGGCCGTTGATCGCCTGGAAGTAGCGCGAGCCGACCCACTGCTTGGTCGAGGAGGCGTCCACGCCGTGCAGCGACAGCTTCCAGGCGAACAGCGCGCCGTACGCCTGCACCATCGCCTGCGAGGGCTGCTTGATGTCGTAGTTGCCGATCGCCGACATCGCGAACGCGTAGTCGTTGTAGTTGAGCGTGTGTGCGCCGACGACGGGGCGGTCGACGCCGCCGTACCGGCCCTCCCAGATGCGCCCGAACCGGTCGACGAGGAAGTTGTAGCCGATGTCGGACCAGCCGCGCGACTGCGTGTGGTACGCGTAGATGCTGCGCAGGATGGCGGGCACCTCGGCGCGCGTGTAGTTGTTGGCGTTCACCGTGTGGTGGACGAAGCCGGCGTGCACCTCGTAGTAGTGCAGCGAGCTCTTGTCGCGCATGCGCTCGTCGGCACCCCACTGGGCGCGCGAGAAGATCTGCGGCTTGGGCGTGAACACTGCGGCGGACAGGTCGATCTGGTCCGAGCCGTCGGTGCCCTCCCCCGGGTCGGTGTCGACCGTGGCCGGAGCGGCCGCGGCCGGCACGGCGTCACCGGGCGTGCCGTCCATCGTGGTGGTGTCCAGCGCGGGACGCTCCATCGCGGTGCGCGCGGCCCGGCCCGGGTCGACGACGGCCAGCCTGAGGTCGGCGGGCAGGGCGGCACGGGTCGTGGCGACCTTGACCTGCACCTGGTCGACATTGCCGACCAGCAGCTCGTCGGTGCCTGGGCGCGCGTGCTGCGCCTCGGCCGAGCCCGGGTCGGGGCCGTGCTCGGCGTCGTAGTGCAGGTCCATCCAGCCGGACCAGGTGTCGCCGGTGCGGGTGCGGACCTGGAGGGTGATGTCGCCCTCCGGCAGCTGCGTGCCGTGCGCCCAGGTCACGCCGACGGTGCCGTAGCCGGTGACCGGCTCGGGGAGGCTGGTGACGGTCGGGCTCGCGGCCAGCGCCCCCGCCTTGCCGCGGGCGAGCGGTGCCCGCTCGACCTCGAGGCGGGCACTCGGCTGGCCGGCCGGCGCGGTGAGCTGGTGCTCACTGACGGTGGCGTCCACGACCTCGGCGGGGACCTTGGCGGGCGTCTCGGCCGCCTTGGTGTACGCCGCGAGGCTGCCGCGCACGTCGCCGTGCAGGCCACCCGAGGCGCTGGCGCCGTGGGGGCTCTCGCGGACGACGTCGAGGCTGATGACGCCCGCCGCCGGGGTGAGGGCGGCGATCACGACGCCCAGGGCCAGCAGCTGCTGGCAGGCGGTGACGAAGGTGGTCTTGCTGGGAGGCATTGTCGTACTCCATGTGCGCGGGGAAGTTCACACGAGACGCAACTTTCACACGCGCAACACGGGTCGCGATAGCGGATCCGAGTAACTACAATCGTGTAATTTCTACTCGACACGCCGACGAATTCGGGATTTGTCAAGAAATTACAGGCTTGTAATTTGAACTGCCGCGGGCCGAGCTCGCTCGGACCGCGAAACTGCAGCCAGGTCGAGTAGCCGCGCGGCTGAGCCTGCGAAGCCGCGACCGGCGTACCGAGACCATTCCCGCGCGCTCGCCAGCGGGTCAGACGTCCGCGCCGAGCTCCTCGTCCTCCTCCTCGGCGGTCAGCTCCTCCTCGTTCTCGCCGCCGTCGTACTTGACGTACTTGATGCCGGCGTCGACGTCACCGTCGAAGCCGAGGCGGCCCTGCTCGAGGACCAGCACGCGGTCACACATGCGGCGCACGGACGCGGCGGCGTGGCTGACGTAGAAGAGGGTGCGACCGCCGTTGCGGATCTCCTCCATCCGCTCCAGGCACTTCTGCTTGAAGGGCTTGTCCCCCACCGCGAGCACCTCGTCGGCCAGGAAGATGTCGGAGTCGACATGGATCGCGACCGCGAAGCCGAGGCGGGCGAACATCCCCGAGGAGTAGTGGCCGACCGGGGAGTCGAGGAACTTGCCGATGTCGGCGAACTCGACGATCGAGTCGAACTTGCGCCGGGTCTCGGCCTCGCCCATGCCGAGCACCGCGGCGTTGAGGTAGACGTTCTCGCGGCCGGTGAGCTGGGGGTGGAAGCCGGCACCGGTGGCGATCAGCCCCGAGACGCGACCGCGCGTGAGGACGGAGCCTCCGTCGGGCCGCATGATGCCGTTGATCAGCTTGAGCAGCGTGCTCTTGCCGGACCCGTTCAGGCCCATCAGGCCGATCGACTCGCCCTGCTCGACGGTGAACGACACGTCGTCCACGGCCTTGAAGCTGTCGCTGATCTCCTGGCGGCGCAGGGCGGCCACCGTCATCTGCTTGAACGTGCGGTGGTAGCGCAGCGTGAACGTCTTGGTGACGTTCTCGACGACGATCGACTCGTTGCCCATCACAGACGCTCCGGGATCTTGTTCTCGAGCCGGGAGAACACCATCTGCCCGAAGCCGAGGACGACGAGGCAGATGCCCAGCGCGATGACGCTGCGGGTGAACAGGTGGTCGGGCATGTGCGCGGCGATCGTCTCGGCGGGGTGGTCGGTCGTCCCGACCCAGAACGCGCGCTGCATGAGCAGCACGGCCTCGGCGATCGGGTTGGCGAGGTAGAACTCCGTGTGGCCGTGGAACCGCTCGGCCACCAGGCTGTAGGGGTAGATCATCGGCACGCCGAAGCGGACGAAGTTCGTCATGATCGAGGCGACGTTCGAGACGTCGCGGAAGAACACGTTGGCCGCGCTGAACAGCAGCGCCATCGCCGTACCCAGCGTCATGATGATCAACAGCGACAGCACGAGCGCGACGCCGCCCATGACCGCCGGCGTCCAGCCGTTGAGCAGGCACACCACGAGCAGGATCACCAGCTGTGGCAGCACGTGGTAGGCCGAGACGAGCATCGAGGCGACCGGGAACATCTCCCGCGGCATCGCCATCTTCTGGACCAGCGCCTTGTTGCGCACGATCGAGCGGGTGCCGGCGTTGAAGGTCTCGTTGAAGAAGTGGACGATCATGATCCCGCAGAACATGTGGATCGCGAAGTTCGGCACGTTCTGGTGCAGCTGGAACAGCACGCCCATCACGAAGTAGTAGATGGCGAACTGCGTGAGCGGGTTGACGTAGGACCACAGCAGGCCGAGCAGCGAGCCCTGGTAGCGGGCGCTGAGCTCGCGGCGCACCAGCAGCCGCAGCAGGTACCGGCGGCGGAACACCTCGAAGAGCCCGGTCGACGCCGACGGCGGGCTGAGCGGCGCGTCGACCCGGTGCACGGGCCGCGGGGCGGACTGCTCGGTCACGGTGGTGGTGTCAGTCATCGGCGTCGGGCGTTGTCCAGGGCCGGAACGTCTCGTCCCACGCCTCCGGCGACGTGATCTCCCCCAGCTTGGCGCGGTACTCCTCGGCCAGCCGCGGCCACTCGCGCTTGAGCCGCTCGTGGATCTCGACGGTCTTGGCCATCAGCTCCCGGAACTTCTGCGGGTCGCGGCGGTAGAAGGCCGCCGAGGTGCCGTCGTTCATCGACACCACGGCCGAGTCGTAGGACGCCAGCCGGTACCACTTGGCGTCCATGGCCCGCACCTCGGCCTCCGGGTACTCCTGGGCGAGCTCACGCGGCGGCTTCAGCTGGCGCAGCGGCTGGAGTCCCGCACTGAGCAGCTGGGACAGGCGGCTCGGGACCTCGGTGCCGTCCTTGCCCTTGCGCGGCGGCTTCTTGCGGCGCACCGGCGGGAACGCGTCGCGGTCCGGCTCGAGCTGGGCGTCGGTGTACTGCTTGCGCAGCGCGTTGATCTCGGCGAGCCGGGTCGGCAGCATCTCGTGCAGCTTGTCCGGACCGGCGAGCACGTCGAGCAGCGCCTGGTGCCGGATCTCGACGGTGGAGTACTGCATGGACACCAGGTGCGAGATCTGGTGGTTCCGGCTCTCCCGCACCATCCGCCCGCCCTTGGGGTACGGCGAGTGCAGCAGCGCAGCGATGAACCGGTTGCGCTGGTGGAAGTAGGCCTGCCAGTCGACGCCGTCGTTCTTGTCGGTCCACGGGATGTGCCAGACCGCCGCACCGGGGAAGGTCACCGTGGGGTAGCCGGCGGCCTTGGCCCGGAGGCCGAACTCGGAGTCGTCCCACTTGATGAACAGCGGGAGCGAGAGACCGATCTCCTCGAGGACCGGCCGCGGGACCAGGCACATGAACCAGCCGTTGAAGTCCACGTCGACACGCTGGTGCAGCCACCGGCTGGACCGCAGGTTGCGCGCGGAGAAGTCCCAGTCGTTGAAGACGCCGGGCGCCGACTGCCACCAGAACCGCCACGGCTGCACGACCTCGCCGAAGCTGTGCAGCCGCGACTTGGCGTACAGGCTGAACATGTGGCCGCCCACGATCGTGGGCCGGCGGGCCAGATCGGCGAAGGTGACCGCGCGGATGATGCCCTCGGGCTCGCAGACGACGTCGTCGTCCATCATCATCGTGTACGTCGCGGTGCCCTTGCGCACCGACTCGAGCTGGCCCCGGGCGTAGCCGCCCGAGCCGCCGAGGTTGCCCTGCTCGACGACGCGGAGCCGCTCGGCGAGCAGCGCCTGCGCCTTGGCGAAGTCCGGCGAGTCGACGACCTTCTCGGTGCCCTGCTCCATGACGAACACGGTGTCCAGGTAGGGCTGGAGCTCGGGATAGTCGCCGATCTGCCCGAGCAGCTTCGCGCAGAAGTCCGGCCGGTTCATCGTGGTGATCGCGATGTCGACCGTGCCGTGGTCGACGCGGTCCTCGGGGACCTCTGCCGACCACTCCGCCGCGGACACGATGACGTCCTCGTCGCCGGCGACGACGTTGTACCAGTACCACCCGCCGTCCACGAACGGCTTGAGCGAGAGGTCGAAGCTGAAGGTCTCGGCGTTCCCGGACTCGGTCGTCGCGGCGTCGACGCGCTGGGAGCGGCCGTTCGCCATCGACTTGTACACCGTCACGGTCGCACCCCGGCCCTGCAGGGTGACCGTGAGGCTGACCCGGTCGACGACCGTCCAGCGTCGCCAGTAGCTCGCCGGGAAGGCGTTGAAGTACGTGCCGAACGAGAGCCGCTCCCCCGACACCACCCGGAGCGAGGTCCGGGACTCGATCTGGTCCGGGTGGATCGTCGACCCGTCGCCGACCGCCTGGCGCATCGCGGCGTTGTTGAGCTCCTGCGCGTTGCGGTTCGAGCCGACCTCGTACTTGTCCGCATCGAGGATGGCGGGCTGCATGTCGACGTACAACGGGAGCACGTCGAAGTCCCGGTCGGTCGGCAGGATCTGTCGCTGGAGCAGGCGAGTCGTCATTCGGTGGCATCTCCGCTGGTGAGCGGCGCACCTTCGGCGAAGTGCGGCCGGAGCTTGTTCTCGAACATGGACAGGGCCGAGCCGATCGCCATGTGCATGTCGAGGTACTGGTAGGTGCCGAGCCGGCCACCGAAGAGCACCATCGGCTCGCGCTTGGCGCGCTCGCGGTACTTCTTCAGCTTCTCGCGGTCCTCGGCGGTGTTGATCGGGTAGTACGGCTCGTCGCCCTCCTCGGCGAAGCGGCTGTACTCGTGCACGATCACGGTCTTGCCGGGCAGGTGGGTCCTCTCCCGCTCGGGATGGAAGTGCTTGAACTCGATGATCCGCGTGAACGGCACGTCCTGGTCGTTGTAGTTGATCACGCCGGTGCCCTGGAAGTCGCCGACGTCCTCCACCGACTCCTCCAGGTCGACGGTCCGCCACGAGAGGCGCCCCTCGGCGTGACCGAAGTACTCGTCGACCGGGCCGGTGTAGACGATCGGGACCCGGCCCCGGTACTCGTCGGCGACGTCGAAGAAGTCGGTGTCGAGCCGGACCTCGATGTTCGGGTGGTCGGCCATCCGCTCGAGCCATGCGGTGTAGCCGTCGACCGGCAGGCCCTCGTGGGTGTCGCTGAACCAGCGGTTCTCGAAGGTGTACCGGACCGGGAGCCGGGTGATGATGTCGGCGCTCAGCTTGGTCGGGTCGGTCTGCCACTGCTTGGCGGTGTAGCCCTTGATGAACGCCTCGTACAGCGGGCGCCCGATCAGGCTGATCGCCTTCTCCTCGAGGTTGGCGGCGTCCTCGGTGCGGATCTCGCTGGCCTGCTCGGCGATCAGCGCGCGGGCCTGGTCGGGCGTGTGCGACCTGCCGAAGAACTGGTTGATCAGGCCCAGGTTCATCGGCAGCGAGTAGACCTGCCCCCGGTACTTCCCGAAGACCCGGTGCTTGTAGTCGGTGAAGGACGTGAAGCGGTTGACGTACTCCCACACCTTCTCGTTGGAGGTGTGGAACAGGTGCGCACCGTACTTGTGCACCTCGATCCCGGTCGTCGGGTCCTTCTCCGAGTACGCGTTGCCCCCGAGGTGGTGGCGGCGCTCGAGGACGAGCACGCGCAGTCCCAGCTCGGTGGCGCAGCGCTCGGCGATGGTGAGGCCGAAGAAGCCGGAGCCGACGACGACCAGCTGGACTGGTTTCTCGGGAGACGTGGACAAGCAGGAACTCCTCGGGTTGGCGCAGTGGGTCAGTCTACGGATCAGGAGGGCCCTACCCGCATTCTCCGCGCGTCGCGCATGGCGCGGATCACATTGCGGACCTCGGCGCGCCCCCCGCGCAGCGGGCTGAGCAGCACGACCGCAGCCGTGATCAGCCACGGCTTGGCGCGGACCAGCGCGTTCTCGCCGTACCGGAGGTGGACGACGAACAGGTTCCGGTACATGTAGTAGCCCTTCCAGCCGCTCAGGTCGTGCTGCTGGTCGAAGTCGAGCTGGCGGACGAGGACCGCGTCCCGGACCGCCCAGATCCGGTGGCCGGCGCGGCGGGCGCGCAGGGCGTAGTCGACATCGTCGTAGAAGATGAAGAACGACGGGTCGGGCAGGCCGATCTCCGCGACGACCGACCGGCGCACCATGAAGCCCTCGAAGGCCACGTTGTGGAGCTCCACCCGGTGCGGCATCCGGTGCCGGTGGCCGTACTCGGTCTCGACCATCGCGGTCTTGGGACGGATTGCGAGCGGGTTCGCGAGGTCGAACCGGACGGCGGCCTTCTCGACCAGCGCGCCGCGGGTGTCCTCGCGGACCGCCATCAGGCAGTGCTCGTCCTGGGCGAGCAGGACCGACAGGCAGTCGGGGGCGGGGACCACGTCGTCGTCCATCAGCCAGATGCGGTCGAAACCGCGCTCGTAGGCCTCCTGCACCCCCCGGTGGAACCCGCCGGCGCCGCCGAGGTTCTCCTCGCTCCGGATCACGTGCAGCCCGGGGTTGGTCGCGGCGGCGAGCACCTCCTGGGTCCGGTCGGAGCTGGCGTTGTCCAGGACGATGACGGCCTCGGGCAGCCGGTCCAGGGCAGCCAGGCCGGCCAGCATCCGCTCCAGCAGGTCGGCACGGTTGTAGGTGACGACGACCACCGCGACGGTCTCGCTCACAGGTACCTCCGGTGGCCGGTGAAGTCGCCGCGCAGGGCGGCCACCATCGCCCGCAGGCTGAGCAGCACGCGGCCGGGCGAGGGTCGGGTGAACGCGTAGAACCACAGCGTCTTCGCAACGAAGGCGAGGGCGTGTGGCCAGCCGCGGTAGGTGCGCAGGTTGAGCAGGTTGTTGCGCGCCATGCAGTAGTGCTTGAGGTCGCTCGGGCTGTGGTTGTACGTCGTGCGGCCGAACATCATCGGCGTCCCGAGACTGCCCACCGCCGGGTGGCGGACCTGCGCGTCGACGACGGTGGCGATCCGGGCACCGGCGGCCTCGGCGCGCAGCCGGTACTCGTGGTCGTCGCCCCAGATGAAGAACTCGGCACGCGGCAGCCCGATGAGCTCGACGAGCTCGCGGGTGACGAGCACGCCGTTGAACGGGATCACGATCTCGTCGATCCGACCGTCGCGCGCGGCCGCACGCACGTCGTCGAGCCGGTGGACGACGCGCGTGCCGCCGGGCAGCCGGATCGGGAACACCAGGCGCCCCGGGTCGGCCTCGTCCACGACGAGCGGTCCCCAGAAGTCCAGGTCGGTCTCGCCCAGCAGGTGCTGCAGGCACCCCGGGTCGGGCAGGCCGTCGTCGTCCATCAGCCACACGAGGTCCGCCCCGCGCTCCACCGCCCAGGCCAACCCGTCGTGGAAGCCCCCGGCGCCGCCGCCGTTCTCGGCCAGCGTGCGGCCGAGCACCGGCACCGTCGGGTGAGCGTCGCCCGGGTCGCGGTCGTCGAGACCGGCGAGCCACTCCCCCGTGCCGTCGGTCGAGGCGTTGTCGACCACCAGCACCTCGGCCAGCCCCGGGATGCCCTCCAGCCGCTCGACGAGCCGCTGCAGCAGCGCCAGCCGGTTGTACGTCACGACCACCGCGGCGATCCGACGCCCGGCGTACGGCGTCGGCTGCTCGGTCACGGCGACCACCCTAGATGCCGAGTCGGCGCAGTCTCAGGCAGGTTGAGCCTGAGACTGCGCCGACTCGGCACTCGGGTCAGCAGGCGGCGTCGAGGTCGGTGGACTCGTTGGCGGCGTAGCCGTTGCTCAGCGAGCCGATCGAGCCGCCGGTGACCGTGGCGTTCTTGTGCTTCTTGGCCTTGGCCGGCGGGGGGGCGGTGCCCTCGGCGCGGTCGATCGCCTCGGCGACCTTGCCGCGGATCAGCGCGATGTCGGGGTCCGCGGTGTTCGGCACCAGCGGGGGCACCAGGGAGAGGGTCGAGATCTTCTGGCCCCGCGCCCTGAGCGCCAGCTGCGCGAAGCGGTCGACCTCGCTGGCCGGGATGTCGGTGGAGACCATCGCCGAGCTCGCGTGGGCGATCTTCTCGAAGTTGGTGACGACCGTCTGCGGGCTGACCTGCTGGAGCATCGCGTTCATCACGCACTTCTGCCGGGCCATCCGCGAGTAGTCGTCGGAGCTGTCGCGCGAGCGTGCGAACCACAGCGTGTCGTGCCCGTTGAGCTTGCGGATGCCGGGCTGGATGTAGCCGGTCACGTCGGAGCCCAGGCCACCGACCGGGATCGGCTGCCGGACGTTCAGGGTCACACCACCCACAGCGTCGACGAGGTCCTTGAACCCTTCGAGGTTGACCATCGCCCAGTAGTTGATCTTCAGGCCGGTGATGCCCTCGACCGCCATCATCGTGGCGTCGACACCCGGCGTCGACGAGTCCGGGAACAGCTGCTTGTTGTCCAGCGCCCAGGTGTAGACCCCGTTGAGGTAGTCGGCGTCGAAACCGTGCGGGAACTGCTGGTGCATGACCGTGCCCTTGGCGAAGGGGAAGTTCTTCATGTTGCGCGGCAGGGAGATCAGGACCGTGCGGCCGGTGTCGGCGTCGATGCTCGCCACCGTCAGGGAGTCGGGCCGCAGCCCCCAGCGCCCGGCGCCGGAGTCACCGCCCATGAGCAGCACGTTGTAGCGGCCGTCGTGGGCACCGCTGACCTGCCCGTTCCCGAACATGGTGAGGATGAAGTCGCGCTGCACATTGACCAGGTGCGCACCGAAGAGCAGCGACCCGGCGACGGTGAGGCACAGGACGCCGTTCACGCCCACCACCGCCCGCCGGTGCCCCAGGCTCAGCGTCAGCGGCTGGCCGATCCGCCACGCGTCGAAGAACAGCAGCGCCCAGCCCGTGGCGAGCACCATCAGCGCCATCCGCAGCCAGAACAGGGCGAAGGTGTCCGAGGCCAGCCAGAAGAACAGCTCGTGCCAGAAGACCCCCGCCACGAGAGAGCCGACGAGGGCGATCAGCACGGCGAACCAGGTCCGCAGCGCGATCCAGCCGATCCGGCGGTTGCCGGCCACCAGCTGCGCCGAGCCGGGCAGCAGCAGGGTCATCAGCATCAGGGCCATCGCCCTGCGGAAACGCACCCGAGCGGCGCGGTCGCCCGCGGAGAACCGCGAGCGCTGGCTGTCGAGCGACCCGGGGGAAGAGACGGGTGGCATCGAGATGCCTCTCTGCGAAGGTGGAACGGGGAAGTGACGCTGACCGCCAGTATCACCAGTCACACCCGTCACATCCGGCCGCGACTCGCCGGGAAAGTCAGACGGTACGGCGCCCCGACTCGATCTCGGCCTTCCGCGCCAGCCGGTGCGACCGCCGGATCTCCGCCTCGCGCATCCGGCGCACCTCGTCGGGCGTCTCCGGCACCAGTCCAGGGATGGCGCGCGGGCGTCCGGCTCCGTCGATCGCCACGAACACGAAGTACGCCGACGCGACGTGCACCGAGGTCGTCGACGGGTCGTTCCACGGCTGGGTCTCCACACGGACGCCGATCTCCATCGACGACCGGCCGGCCCAGTTGACCTGGGAGAACGTCCGCACGATGTCGCCGACGTGCACCGGCTCGAGGAACGCCACCTCGTCGACCGCCGCGGTCACCGCCGGACCACCGCTGTGCCGCGCCGCGACCGCGCCCGCCGTGGAGTCGGCGAGCTTCATGATCTCGCCACCGTGGATGTTGCCGAGGAGGTTCGCCTCGCGGCCCGAGGTGACGATCGCGAGCGAGACGCGCGCGTACGACGGCGCCAGGCCGTGCGGCTGCTCGGTCATGGCTGCACGGTAGCGTCAGCGCCATGACCGACCGTCCTCGGCAGGATGGCGCGCCCGAGGACGGCGCTCCGGACTTCCACTGGCTCTACGGCGACCAGGCCGGCGCGGACGAGGAGCCCCGCCCCGACGAGACCCGGGTGATGCCCACGATGTCGCGTCCGTCCGACCGGCCCCAGCAGCCCGCAGGACCACCCGCCCAGCCGGGACGGCAGCTCCACACCGCCGACGCCGCCTCCGGTCGCGCCGACCCCCGGCGGGCGCCGTCCACGGCGCCGCGGACCGAAGTTCTGGCTCGGGCTCGTGCTCGCCCTGGTGCTGATCTGGGTCATCTACCTCGTCGCCGTCCCGCTCTACGCCTGGACCACGGTCGAGAAGGTCGCCTTCGAGCCGAGCGGCAAGCGCCCCGGCGACCAGCCCGGCACGACGTACCTGATGGTCGGCAGCGACTCGCGCGCCGGCCTGTCGAAGGAGGAGCGCAAGCAGCTGGGTACCGGGAACGCCGCCGGCCAGCGCACCGACACCATCATGCTGCTGCACACCGGCAGCGGCCCGAACCTGTTGATGTCGATCCCGCGCGACTCGCTGGTGGACATCCCGGGCCACGGCACCACCAAGATCAACGCCGCCTACGCCTACGGCGGGCCGAAGCTGCTGGTGCGGACGATCGAGGAGAACACCGGGATCCGGATCGACGACTACGTCGAGATCGGCCTCGGCGGGCTGGCCGGCGTCGTCGACGCGGTCGGCGGCATCCAGATCTGCCCCACGTTCGACATGGACGACAAGCTGGCCAACCTCCACATCAAGAAGGGTTGCCAGGACGCCGACGGGGCGACCGCGCTCGGGTACGCGCGTTCGCGGCACACCGACCCCCGGTACGGCGACATCACCCGCGTCAAGCACCAGCGCGAGGTCGTGTCCGCGGTCGGCGGCAAGGTCTTCTCGCCGTGGACCTTCCTGAACCCGGTGCGGTACTGGAACCTCGCGACCGCGGTCCCCGACTTCTTCGCCTTCGGCGACGGCACCGGTCCGTTCCAGTCCGCGAAGTGGGCGCTGGCCATGCGCAGCGTCGACCTGAGCTGCGTGGTCCCGATCTCCGACCTGGTCGTCCACTGGGACCCCGACCGCTCGAAGCAGATGTTCGACTACATCAAGCAGGACAAGACCGCCGACATGCCCAAGAGCCTGTGCACCCCGACCGGACTCCCCAAGAGCGTGACCGGATGAGCTACGACACCCTCGACTGGACCGTCGACGGCGACGGCATCGCTACCCTCACCCTGGACCGGCCGGACCGGCTCAACGCCTTCGACCTCGCGATGGCCGGCGAGCTCGAGCAGGTGTTCCGCACCGATGCGGCGTCCGACGACGTCCGCGCGGTGGTGGTGACCGGCGCCGGCCGCGCCTTCTGCGCCGGCATGGACCTCGGCGGCCGAGGGCAACGTGTTCGGCCTCGACGAGTCGCTGCGGCCGGACGTGGAGGAGTTCCGGGCGGCGTACGACGAGGCGCCGTACCAGGACGGCGTCCGCGACACCGGCGGCAAGGTGACGCTGGCGATCCACGCCCTGCCCAAGCCCGTCATCGCCGCGATCAACGGACCGGCGGTCGGCATCGGCGCGACGATGACGCTGGCCATGGACATCCGGATGGCGTCGACGGCCGCGCGCATCGGGTTCGTCTTCGGACGGCTCGGGATCGTCCCCGAGGCGGCGTCGAGCTGGTTCCTCCCGCGCATCGTCGGGATCCAGCAGGCGCTCGAGTGGGTGTACTCGGCCGACATCCTGGACGCCGAGGCGGCGCTGGCCGGCCGGCTGCTGCGCAGCGTGCACGAGCCCGATGACCTGCTGCCCGCCGCGCTCGACCTGGCCCGCTCCTTCGTGGTGGACCGCTCCCCCGTCGCGCTCGGGCTCGCCAAGCGCCTGCTCTACCGCAACAGCGCGACCGCCGAGCCCCTCGAGGCGCACCTCTCGGACTCGCTGGCGATGTACTGGACGTCGCTCGGTGACGGCAAGGAGGGGGTCGCGGCTTTTCGCGACAAGCGGCCCCCGGAGTTCACCGGCCGCGCGTCCGAGCTGCCCCGGATCTTCTGACGGAAGTCTCGACTCAACGTCGCTGGCGGCGGTCCGAGATCCGCTTCGCCTTGCCCAGCGACCGTTCGAGGGCGTACGGCGGGAGCACCTCGACGCGCGCGGTGACACCGATCCGCCGCTTGATGCGACCGGCGAGCACGGCGGCCAGCCCCTCGTCGTACGTCTCCGACGCCGCCTCCACCTGGACGGTGAGCTCGTCGAGGTTGCCCGGGCGGGTGAGCACGCACAGGTAGTGCGGAGTCAGTCCCTCGACGGTGAGGATCTGCTCCTCGACCTGGCTGGGGAACAGGTTGACGCCGCGCACGATCATCATGTCGTCGGTGCGGCCGGTGACCTTCTCCATCCGCCGGAACGCCGGGAACGCCGTGCCCGGCAGCAGTCGGGTCAGGTCGCGGGTGCGGTAGCGCACCACCGGCATCGCCTGCTTGGTGAGCGAGGTGAAGACCAGCTCGCCGCGCTCGCCGTCGGGCAGGGGCTCCAGGGTCACCGGGTCGACGACCTCGGGCAGGAAGTGGTCCTCCCAGACGTGCAGGCCGTCCTGGGTCTCCCCGGACTCCTGGGACACCCCCGGCCCCATGACCTCGGAGAGCCCGTAGATGTCGACCGCCCGGACCCCGGACCGCTCCTCCACCGCGCGCCGCATCTCGTCGGTCCAGGGCTCGGCGCCGAAGATCCCGACCTCGAGCGACGTCGCCCGGGGGTCGATCCCCTGCCGGTCCATCTCGTCGAGGATGGCGAGGAAGTACGTCGGGGTCACCATGATCACGCGGGGTCGGAAGTCGACGATCAGCTGGACCTGGCGCTCGGTCATGCCGCCGCTCACCGGGACCACGGTGCAGCCGAGCCGCTCGGCGCCGTAGTGGGCACCGAGGCCACCGGTGAACAGCCCGTATCCGTACGCGACGTGGACGAGGTCCCCCGGCGCACCGCCGGCCGCCCGGATCGAGCGGGCCATCAGGTCGGCCCAGGTGTCCAGGTCGGACCGGGTGTAGCCGACGACGGTCGGGCGGCCCGTCGTACCGCTGCTGGCGTGCACCCGGGCCACCTGGTCGCGGGGCACGGCGAACATCCCGAACGGGTAGTTGTCGCGCAGGTCCGCCTTCGTCGTGAACGGGAACCGCGCCAGGTCGGCGAGGGAGCCCAGGTCGTCGGGGTGGACGCCGGCCTCGTCGAAGGCCCGCCGGTAGTGCGGCACCCGCTCGTACGCCGTGTGCAGGGTGTCCCGCAGGCGCTCGACCTGGAGCGCCTCGAGGGCGGCGCGGTCGAGGTCGGGGATGATCCCGGGCTCCGTCACCACAACTCTCCTCCGATCTCCCGGCTCCGCCCGACGAATGTCGCGACGACCTCGTCCCCCGCAGTGACCGTGACGTCGTAGGTGCCGTCGCGCCCGTCGCGGTCACGCTCGACCGCGGCCGCCACCAGCACGTCACCGGCGCGGGTCGGCCGGCGGAAGCGGATCTCGGCACCGGCCGCGACGGTGCGGCGGTTGTAGGAGTTGCAGGCGAACGCGAAGGCCGAGTCCGCGAGCGTGAAGGTCAGCCCCCCGTGGCCGATGTCGTGGCCGTTGACCATGTCGTCGCGCACCGTCATCCGCAGCGTCGCGGTGCCGGGACCCACCGACTCGAGGGTCATGCCGAGCGACTGGCTGGCGCGGTCGTCGGCCCACATCGCGGCGGCGCTGCGCCGGGCGACCTCCTCCGGGTTCACGCGGACAGGCTAGAGCCTGTCTCGGTGAGCCGGTCACGCAACTTGGCCAGGATCCGGTTCAGCAGCCGGGAGACCTGCATCTGGGTGACGCCGATGTCGGCGCCGATCTCCGCCTGGGTCCGGCCGCCGAAGAACCGCAGCTCGAGGATCCGGCGCTCGCGCGGCGTGAGCCCGCGCATCACCGCGGCCAGCGTCAGCCGGGCGTCCGTGTCGTCGAAGGCCGGGTCGTCCTCACCGAGACGCTCACCGACGGCCTCCTCACCCTCGGGCGTGGGGGCGTCGAGCGAGGCCGGGCTGAAGCACCCGTTGGCCCCGAGCGCGTCGAGCACCTGCTCGAGGTCGACGTCGAGGTGGCCGGGCGAGGTCGGACGGGCGCGGGGACCGCCCGAGCTGCTGGGTGAGCTCGCCCTCCACGGCGAGGATCCGGGTCTGCAGCTCCTGGATCGACCGGGGCGGGCGCAGCAGCCAACCCTGGTCACGGAAGTGGCGGCGCAGCTCGCCGCGGATGGTCGGCACCCCGAACGCCAGGAAGTCATGGCCCCGCGCCGGGTCGAAGCCGCGGACGGCCTTCACCAGCCCCAGGAGCGCGACCTGCTCGAGGTCGTCGGTGGCGATG
This sequence comes from uncultured Actinomycetota bacterium, assembly GCA_963763225.1. Classification (GTDB taxonomy): domain Bacteria; phylum Actinomycetota; class Actinomycetes; order Propionibacteriales; family Nocardioidaceae; genus Nocardioides. The sequence continues at coordinate 115,183 of CAVXNT010000012.1, forward strand.
CCGCGTCCGCGGTAGCGGCGGGCACAGTCGGTGGCGACCTCCATGTTGATCCGCACGATCTCGTTCTCGAGGTCGTGGCGGCGGCCGGGGGGTGTCTTCCCGAGCTCGGCGAAGAGCCGAGCGGTGGCCGTGCGCCGGTCCTCCATCCCACACCTCCTGTTGCGTGTGATGGGCGAGGCGTTCACTCACCGCTGTCGATCTTCGCAGCCCTGTCTAGACCGCACACCACCCCTTCGGGGGATTCAGAGCGTTCGCTCGAGCAGCCCGCGGAGGACCGAGAAGTGCCGCTCGGCCGCTGCCTCGTCGTACGTCGAGGTGTCGGCCATGGTGTAGCCGTGGGCGGCACCCGCGTAGATCTCGTTGAGATGGGGGCGGCCGGCCGCCTGGAGGGTCTCCTCCAGCGCGGACACCGCCTCGAGCGGCATCGACCGGTCCTGGTCGGCGTGCCCGAAGGCGTACTCGGCCGTGGAGGCGCCGATCGCCCGGTGCGGGCTCTCCTCGGCGTCGGTCACCAGGCCGCCGCCGTGGAACCCGCCGACCGCGGCGACGGTGCCCGGGAACTGGCCGGCGGTGCGTACGGCGAGCCGCGCGCCCATGCAGTAGCCGGTGACCCCGATCGGTCCGTCGCCGGCGTGCTCGGCCAGGGTGCGCACCCACGCCTCGGCGTCGGGCGCGGACCGGTCCGGCGTCAGGGCGCCGACCCGGTCCATGACCCCGGAGGCCATGAACGCCTCGCGCGCGCCCGGGTCGCGCAGGTCGGCGTGCGGCGCCAGGTCGGCGGCGCGACCGTCGCGGTAGAACACGTGCGGCGCGAGGACGACGTATCCCCACGAGGCGATCCGGTCGGCCATCTGCTCGATCTGGGGACGCAGCCCGATCGCGTCCACGTAGAAGAGCACGCCCGGGCGGCCGGGCTCTCCGGCGAGGTAGGCCTCCGCCACGCCGTCGCCGGTCCGGATCTCGATCGTCTCGCTCATGACGCCGACGCTAGGCGACCCGCACAACCAGGCGCCGGTCAGAGCTGGCTCTGCACCCCGGCGAGGAGCTGGCGGGCCGCGACGATGCGCTGCACCTGGTTGGTGCCCTCGTAGATCTGGGTGATCTTGGCGTCGCGCATCATCCGCTCGACCGGGTAGTCGCGCGTGTAGCCGTAGCCGCCGAGCACCTGGACCGCGTTGGTGGTGACCTCCATGGCCACGTCGGAGGCGAAGCACTTCGCGGACGCACCGAAGAACGTCAGGTCGGCGTCGCCGCGCTCGGACTTGCCGGCCGCGGCGTAGGTCAGCTGCCGGGCGGCCTCGACCTTCATGCCCATGTCGGCCAGCAGGAACTGCAGACCCTGGAAGTCGCTGATCGACTTGCCGAACTGCTTGCGCTCCTGGGCGTAGCCCAGCGCGTAGTCCAGCGCGCCCTGCGCGATCCCGACCGCCTGCGCGGCGATGGTGACGCGGGTGTGGTCCAGGGTCCGCATCGCGGTCTCGAACCCGGTGCCCTCGGCGCCGATCATCCGGTCCGCCGGGACCCGCACGTTGTCGAGGTACACCTCACGCGTCGGCGAGCCCTTGATGCCCAGCTTCTTCTCCGGGGCGCCGAACGAGACCCCCTCGTCGGACTTCTCCACCACGAACGCCGAGATCCCGCGCGACCGCTTCTCCGGGTCGGTCACCGCCATCACCGTGTAGTACTCCGAGACGCCGGCGTTGGTGATCCACCGCTTCACGCCGTTGAGCACGTAGTGGTCGCCGTCGCGCACCGCGCGGGCCTTCATCCCCGCCGCGTCCGACCCGGCGTCCGGCTCGGACAGGCAGTACGAGAAACCACCCTCGCCCGCGGCCAGCTTGGCCAGGTACTTCTGCTTGAGCTCCTCCGACCCGGCCAGCTGCACCGGCAGCGACCCCAGCTTGTTCACCGCGGGGATCAGGCTGCTGGACGCGCACGCCCGGGCGACCTCCTCGATCACGATCACCGTCGCCAGCGCGTCCGCCCCGGCGCCGCCGTACTCCTCCGGCACGTGCGGGGCGTGGAAGTCCGCGGCCAGCAGCGCCGCAGCCGCCTCCTCCGGGTAGCGGGCGTGCTCGTCGACGTCGGCCGCGAACGGCGCGACCTTGGCGTCGCACACCGTGCGCACCGCCTCCCGGATCGCCTGGTGCTCCTCGGACAACGCGAACAGGGGGAACTCGGAGGTCATGGGGCGGATTCTACTTCCGGGTAACCGCCGTCGGGCGCCGGGGACAGCAACGCCCGGCCGGGGCAGAACCCGGCCGGGCGTGTGGCTGGTGCTACGCCTCGCGGCGTGGCGTCACTTGATCTTCACCGAGGTCTTCGAGCCAGCGGTGTAGCTGTCGCCCTTGTAGGCGATGACGGCCTTCTTGCCCTTGTACGACTTCGGGAACTTGAAGACGGTCTTGCCCGCACTGTTGAGCGTCTTGGTGAACTTCTTCTTGCCGACCTTCGCGACGACCTTGCCGGTCGCCTTCGTGTACTCGTTCGCGACGGACACGATGACCTTGTGCTTCTTGACCGCCTTGGCCTTGATCGTGCCGGCCTGCTTGGTCAGCGTGACCTGGCCGAGGCTGCCCGGGTTGGCCGAGGTGCACGACACCGTCGCCGGAAGCGGAGCGCCCGCGACGGTCGGGGTGAAGGTGAAGGCGTCCGGCATCATCACGTCGTAGGTGCCGGCGGCCGGCAGGTTGAACGCGCCGTTCGCGCCGGAACCGTCCATCAGGACCGAGCCGTCCTGGGCAGGCGCGTTGGCGGTGTAGGTGCCCGGGGCCGGGACCACCGTGTCACCGATGCTCATCGCGAAGTCGTCGATGGTGCCGCCGTCGACGCCGAACTGGCCGAGCAGCTCGGCCGCGCCCGCGGGCACGTTGATGGACGAGGTGTAGCTGAGCAGGCCCGGCGTCACCGGGAACCCGGCCGGCGCGGTCGGGGGCAGCAGCGGGACGTCCAGGTTCAAGACGAAGCTGCCGACCGGGTTGCCGAGGGCGCTGCAGTCGTAGTTGGAGCTGGTGGCCGCGGCGTCCGCGGCGGTGCCGGTGGCACCGACCAGTGCGCCGGCGGCCAGAGCTGTGGTTGCGCCCGCGATGGCGAGGCGCGAGGTGATGCGGCGAAGCTTCATGAAATGTGCTCCCTCCCGAGCAACTAAGACGGTGCTACCAGGGGGTAGCCACACGAACGTTCGAACGCTATCCCCTCCTCAGGACGGGCGGAGCCGAACACCTGAAAGTTGACCAAAATCTGAGGAGAGGGGTTCCCGACCGGCTCCGATCTAGGCTCGGGACATGGCTGACTGGCAGGACCAGGAGTGGGTCCGGATGATGCTCGACGACTGCGAGACATGGGCCGTCGTGGGACTCTCGGGCGACCCGACCCGCACGGCGTACTCGATCGCCCGGCTGCTCCAGGAGCGCGGCAAACGGATCGTGCCGGTCCACCCGTCCGCCCCCACCGTGCTCGGCGAGCAGGGGTACGCGACGCTGGCCGACGTGCCGTTCCCGGTCGACGTCGTCGACGTCTTCCGGCGCTCGGAGTCCGCCGGCGAGTTCGCCGACCAAGCCGTCGCGATCGGCGCCCGCGGCGTGTGGTTCCAGCTCGGCGTGGTCGACGAGGACGCCTTCCAGCGCACCACGGCCGCCGGCGTACCGATGGTCATGGACACGTGTCCCGCGATCGAGTGGCGTCGGCGGCGGTGACCCGCGACCTCGTCGTACCGGCCGGCCCGGGCCTGCCCGACGGCCTGGTAGTGCCTGCGGCGGAGCTGGTCGAGCGCTTCTCCCGTTCCCCGGGGCCGGGCGGGCAGTCGGTGAACACCACCGACAGCCGGGTCGAGCTCGAGTACGACGTCGCGTCGTCGACCGCCCTCACCGACGAGCAACGCGCCCGTGCCCTCGCCCGCCTGGGTGCTCCCCTGCTGCGAGTGGTCGCGACCGAGCACCGTTCGCAGCACCGCAACCGGGTCGCGGCCCGCGAGCGCCTCGCCGACCAGCTGCGCACCGCGCTCGCTCCCCCGCCGCCGCGCCGGCGGCCGACCAGGCCGACCCGCGGCTCCCAGCAGCGCCGGCTGGACGCCAAGAAGCAGCGCGGCGAGACCAAGGCGCTGCGCGGCCGGGTCAGCGACTCCTAGGACTCAGCCGCCGAGGCGGGCGAGCTCCTCCTCGACCACGGACGCGTCGAGCTTGCGGAAGATCGGCGTCGGCTTGGTGACCGGCGTGCCGGGCACGATCGGCCGCCGCTCCCACGCGGGGAACCCGGAGTACTCCCCGGTGATGATCGGGTACGGCGCACCGCCGTCGAGGTCCTCGACCTCCTCGAGCCGCGGCATCGGTGCCACGTCACCGGCGCCACCGAGGGCCTTGTCGACCTCGTTGGCGGCGAACGGCAGGAAGGGGCTCAGGACCAGGTTGAGGTCGGCGACGCACTGCGCGACCACGTGCAGAACGGTCCCGAGGCGGTCCGGGTCGTCCTTGATCTTCCACGGCTCGGTGTCCGAGACGTACTTGTTCACCTCGGCGACGGCGCGCATCGCCTCGCCGATCGCCTGCTTCTGGCGGTGTCGCGCGATCAGCGCACCCACGGTCCCGAACGTGCCCCCGACGCCGGCCAGCAACGCCTCGTCCTCGGCTGTCAGCTCGCCCGCCTTCGGGATCTCGCCGAAGTTCTTGGCGATCAGGTTCGCAGTGCGGTTGACCAGGTTGCCCCAGCCGGCCACCAGCTCGTCGTTGGTGCGCCGCACGAACTCGGCCCAGGTGAAGTCCGAGTCCTGGTTCTCCGGGCCGGCCGCCGCGACGAAGTACCGGAACGCATCGGCCTGGTAGCGGCTGAGCAGGTCGCGGACGTAGATGACGACCCGCTTCGAGGACGAGAACTTCCGGCCCTCCATGGTCAGGAACTCCGAGCTCACCACCTCGGTGGGCAGGTTGAGCTCGCCGTACTGCCGCGGGGTGCCGCCCTTCGCGCCCTTACCGGAGTAGGCCAGCAGCTCGGCCGGCCAGATCTGGCTGTGGAAGGTGATGTTGTCCTTGCCCATGAAGTAGTACGACAGCGCCTCGGGGTCGTTCCACCAGTCGCGCCAGCGGTCCGGGCTCCCCCCGTCCTTCTCGGCGAGCCGGCGGGCCCACTCGATGGAGGCCGAGAGGTAGCCGATGACCGCGTCGAACCAGACGTACAGCTTCTTGGTCGGGTTCTCGCGCCACCCGTCGAGGGGCACCGCGATGCCCCAGTCGATGTCGCGGGTCATCGACCGCGGCCGGATCTCCTTGAGGATGTTCTGGCTGAACCGGATCACGTTCGGGCGCCACAGTCCGGTCGCCTCGCGGCCGTCGAGCCACTCCGCGAGCGCATCGGCCAGCGCCGGCAGGTCGAGGAAGAAGTGCTGGGTCTCGACGAACTCCGGCGTCTCGCCGTTGATCTTCGAGCGCGGCTCGATCAGGTCGTGCGGGTCGAGCTGGTTGCCGCAGTTGTCGCACTGGTCGCCGCGTGCGCCGTCGTACCCGCAGATCGGGCAGGTGCCCTCGATGTAGCGGTCGGGCAGGGTGCGGCCCGTCGACGGCGAGATGGCGCCGTACGTCGTCTGCTCGACGAAGTAGCCGTTCTCGTACACCCCGAGGAACAGCTCCTGCACCACCGCGTGGTGGTTGCGGGTGGTGGTGCGGGTGTAGAGGTCGTAGGTCAGGCCGAGGCTGGCGAGGTCCTCCGCGATGATGCGGTGGTTCCGGTCGGCCAGCTCCTGGGCGGTCAGGCCCTCCTCGTCGGCGGCGATGAGGATCGGCGTGCCGTGCTCGTCCGAGCCGGAGACCATGAGCACGTCGTGGCCCGCCATCCGCATGTACCGGCTGAAGACGTCGGAGGGCACGCCGAAACCGGCCACGTGGCCGATGTGGCGCGGGCCGTTGGCGTACGGCCAGGCGACGGCGGACAGGACTCGGCTCATGCGGTCAATCCTAGGGAGCGCCGGCCAGCCGCTTTCGGGCCGGGCAGGTTCGCGGCGCGAGTGGGGTATGACGGGGAGGTGACCACGAGCCGACCGACACCGTCACCGATGCCGACCCCCGACCGGGCGCGCCGCGCGACCCGTCCCCGCCGCTGGGCCCGGCAGGCGTTCGCCCGCTTCTGGGTGCTGCCCGCCCTCTGGTGCCTGGGTGCGGTCATCGGCGGGGTGCTGCTGCCCCTGGCGGACGAAGGGGCGACCGACCTCGCGCCGTACCTGTTCAACGGCGGCGCCGACGGCGCCCGGACCGTGCTGTCGACCATCGCGGGGGCGATGATCTCGGTGACCGGCCTGGTCTTCTCCATCACCATCGTCGTGCTCCAGCTGGCCAGCAGCCAGTTCTCACCGCGGGTGCTGCCGGCCTTCCTCGAGGACCGCATCACCCAGAACACGCTGGGCCTGTTCGCGGCGACCTTCGTCTACGCACTGACGGTGCTCCGGTCGGTCGACGACGGGCGCCGGGCGACACGGTGCCGCAGCTCGGCGTCACCGTCGGGTACCTGCTCGTCCTCGCCGCGGTGGGGATGTTCCTCGCCTTCATCCACCGGATCACGCGGATGATCTCCGTGACCACGGTGATCCGGGAGGTCGGCGAGGGGACGCGGGCGCTGCTGTCGCGGCCGGCCGCCACGGAGCCCGCCGAGGCCGACGAGCCCCCACACCTGGCACACCAGTCGGTCGTGACCTCCCCGTCGTCCGGCTACCTCGACACCGTCGACCAGCACGGACTGGTCGCGCTCGCCCGGGAGCACGACGTCCGCCTCGAGGTGCTGCATCCGCTCGGCACGTTCCTGCCGGAGGGTGCCCCCGTCGTGCTGGTGCATGGCGACGGCCCGCCGGCGCGCCTCTCCGGCTCCGACCTGGGGCAGCACGGGTCGGCGTCGCGCGCGACCGAACCATGCAGCAGGACCTGACGTTCGGGATGCGCCGGCTGGTCGACATCGCCGAGCGTGCCCTGTCCCCCGGCACCAACGACCCGACGACCGCGACGCAGGCCATCGACGAGCTCCACGACCTGCTGCGCCGCCTGGCGGCACGCCCCGATCCGCCGGTGGTCTGGCGGGACGAGGACGGCGTGATCCGGCTGGTCACCACCGAGCACTCGTTCGCCGACCTGCTGGACCTGGCCGTCGACGAGATCGCCCGGTGGGGTGCCGACGGGGTCCAGACGCCCCGTCGCCTCAGGTCGATGCTCGCCGACCTCGAGGCCGCGGCCACGGCGGAACACCGGCCGGTCCTGCAGGCGAAGGCCTCCCGGCTCACCGTGCCGGGCGCCGAAGCGCGGACCGGCCACGGCGCCTCCCGAACTACGCTCGAACCATGACCGCCATCATCGCCGAGGACCTGCTGCTGCTCCTCCTCGACGACGAGAAGGGCCGGTTCGCCGCGTCGGCGTACCCGCAGCCCGCGCTCGGTGGCGCGGTGCTGATCGAGCTCGCCCTCACCGGGGCGGTGACGGTGGAGCCGAGTACTGGTCCCTGGCGATCGGCGAAGGTCCGGGCCACGGCCGGCGCGGCCCCGACCGACGAGGTGCTCGCGGCGGCGTACGCCGTGGTCGCCGAGAAGCCGCGCACCGCCCAGGACCTCGTCACCCGCCTCGGCAAGGGCTTGCCGGACCGGCTCGCGGAGCGGCTGGTGGCCGACGGCATCCTCGAGCGCCGCGAGTCGCGCACGCTCGGCCTCTTCCCGCGGACCAGGTGGCCCGCCGCCGACATGCGCCACGAGGAGGACGTGCGACGCCGGGTCACCGCTGCACTGGTGCAGGGAGCCGAACCGGACGATCGGACCGGCGCGCTCGTCGCGCTGCTGTCCGCGCTCGGCCAGGCGCACCGGGTCGTCGAGCACCCGGGCATCCCGGCCCGGGACGTGCGCCGGCGCGCCAAGGAGATCGCCGAGGGCGCCTGGGCCGCCGAGGCCGTGCGGGACGCGATCAACGCGTCGGTCGCCGCGCTCACGGCAGTGACCGCGGCGGCAGCCACGACCGCGGCGACCGGGGCTGACCCTCAGTCAGACCCGGGCACCGTGCCCTCTCGCGCGCCGCCCGTGTCCACGCAGCCGCACGCTGCGCACGCCATCGGGTGCCGTGCTGCTCACCGTGAGGGTCGCACTGCGAGCACCCGTGCCGTGCGGCGTCATCGCCACGCGGAGGGCGCACGTCGCGCCGGGCGCCACCTCGGTGCCGGCGCAGTCACTCAGCAGGACGAAGTCACCGGGCTGGCGACCGCCCAGCTCCACCGCGGTGATCGAGATGGCCTCGGTGCCCGGGTTGAGCAGGCGCACGATCCGCGCCGTTGAGCGCCCGCCGACGCGTACCGCACCGAACGCCACCGCCCGGTCCGACACCTCCAGGAGGCCGCCGGGCTCGCCGGTGCCGTCGAGCGAGACCACATGGGCGGTCCCGTCGTCGATCAGCAGCTGGCCGGAGGAGGCGCCCTGGCGGTCGGGCGCGAAGGCGACCCCGACCGTGCACGTGTCCCCGGGGTCGACGACCACCCGCGCATAGCAGTCGCCGCCGTCACGGACGAAGCCCGGCCCGGTCAGGGTGACTGCCGTGACGCTGCGGGCGACGTGGGTGTCGTTGGTGTAGGTGACGAGTTGGCGTTCCGTCGTCGTCCCGACCGCACCGCTGAACTCGAGGCTGTCGGTGGACAGCCAGGCGGACCCGGGGGGTCCGCCTGCTCCGGTCAGGGCGATGCTGTGGGCCACCCCGTCGTCGACCACCAGGGAGCCGGTCACCGCCCCCTCCGCCGCCGGCGCGAATGCGACACCGACAGTGCAGGACTCCCCCGGATCGAGGGTGACCCGAGGCGCGCAGTCGCCGCCGGCCAGGACGAACCCCGGCCCACTGAGCGACACCCGGGCCAGCCGGCGCGCGAAGTTGCTGCCGTTGGTGTAGGTGACCAGCTGGGTCGGGGCGGTGGTGCCCACCGGCGCCGAGAAGGCCAGGGTGGCCGGGTCCACCCGGCCGGTGCCACTGGGCGCCGGGGCGATGGGCCCGACCGGCGCGGTGGTCACGCTGGTCCGGCCGTACGCCGACGTGGCGGTCACCACGGCACGCACCCAACGGCCCGTGTCGCTGCTCGACGGGGTGTACGTGGCGCCGTCGCCCGCATCCCGGCAGACGGCGTCGCAGGTCTCCCACCTCACGGTCTCCGTGATCGGGTCGGCGCCACTCCAGGAACCACCCGCCAGCGAGAGCTGCGTGCCGACCCAGGGCACGCCGACGACGTGGTCGACGACCGCGGGCGCCGGCGCCTTCCCGACCAGGGCGGCGTCGTCGCAGGGGGTCGTCATCAGCAGCGGCCCGCTCGTGGCTGCGCTGACGTACGAGACCCGCGCCTGCAGCCGGTGCCCGACGTCGGCGGAGGTGACGTCGTAGGCCCGTTGCGTGCCCACCACCGTCGGCGTGTCCTCGTCGCAGCCGCGGACCCAGGCCACGTCGACGGTGTAGTCCTCGTAGTTCAGCTTCGCCTGCTCGCCGGTGACGACCACCTGGTCACCGGCGGCGAGCGTGCCGACCACCGAGGGCTGGTGGACGATCTGCTCGGCGCCGTACGGGCACCGCGGCGAGGCGCCGCTGGCCGTCACGGCCACGCCGTCGAGCGTCCAGGTGCGGGTCGCGTCGGCGGGGAACTCCACCTCGAAGGTGGATCCTGCCCGGCGGGAAGTAGAACGGTTGGCCCTGGAACGGCGGGAGCGGGGTGAAGTAGTTGCTGATCCCGAACGGGACCTCGATCTCGGTCGGGTTCGTGCTGACCGCGCCGAAGTGCGCCGTGAGCGTGCCGGCGGCACCCTCCTCCACGCAGTCGAGGAGCGGGTAGACGCCGAGGTCCCCGGCGTGGGCGCTCCCCGGGAGGAGCACGAGCGAGGTGACGGCCGTGGCGAGCGCGACGGCGACACGGGTCCGGACGCGAGACATGGCGGTCATGCTGCCGCCTCACGCGGGGGATGCGGAGGGATTTCGTCCGATCGATCTGGCGTGGCGGTGCTCAGATCGCCGGCCGCCCGGCGTACGCCGCGATCCGCTCGTACGGCCCGGCGTCCTGGGGTACGTCGTGCTCGGGCCCGAACGCGCCGCCCCGGTTGTCCTCCGTGAGGTTCTCGCGCATGAACGCGAGCCCGCGCTCGGCGACCTCGGGGTCGAGCCGGTCGACGGGGTACCCGATCGTCTGCGCGACGTCCCAGGTGTGGATCGCCAGCTCGGCGGTCTGCCAGTCCGCGCTGACCGCGGCCTCGCCGGAGTGCTCGTGCCAGGCGTGCACGAGGTCGTCGCCGGCGACCCGGAACGCCGGGCCCCACTCCTCGGTGATGTGCGGCGGCGCGATCGACCAGTCGACCGCCTCGCCGCGCACCATCGCCCGGAACTTCCGCGGCGCCGCCACCAGGTGGTCGGCGAGTGCGGCCAGGTCCCAGTCGGCGCACGGGGTGGGCTGCGTCAGCGGCCCCTCGTGGACGTGGTCGAGGACGTCACCCGCCTGGTCGATGGCACGAGCCAGGACCCGGACCTCGTCACCCCACTCGACGTGTGTCGTCATGGCCTCACGGTAGGTCGGCCCGACCGGGGCGTCGAGGGACCAACGGCCCGCTCCCCCTGGGGCAATCGCCTCAGCTGAAGTCGAGGTCGCCGGTCCGGGTGCGCTTGAGCTCGTAGAAGTAGGGGAACTTCGCGAGCGCCACGCGCCGTCCCAGAGCTCGCCGGCCTCCTCGCCGCGCGGGATCTTCGACAGCACCGGCCCGAAGAAGGCGGAGCCGTCGATGTGGATGGTCGGCGTGCCGACGTCGTCGCCGACGGGGTCCATGCCCTCGTGGTGGCTCTTCGCGACGGCGTCGTCGAGGGACGCGTCGTCCCACGCCTCGATCAGCCCGGCGGGCAGACCCACGTCGGCCAGCGACGCGGCGACGGTCTCCCGGTCGTTGGCTGCCTCGCCGTTGTTGTGCCGGCGGTGCCGATGGCGGTGTACCGGTCACCGAGGGTCGCGTTGTCGTGCTTCTGTCCGCGATCCTGATCGCGACGCGCACGGGCTCTCGGGCCCTGGAGCATCTCGCGGTAGTCGGCGGGGATGTCCTTGTCCTTGTTGAGGTAGGCCAGCGACATCACGTGCCACTGCACCTCGATGTCACGGACCTGCTCGACCTCGCGGATCCAGCGCGAGGTGATCCAGGCGAACGGGCAGAGCGGGTCGAACCAGAGGTCAGCAGTAGCCATGTCCACATCAACTCGCCCCGACCCACCTATTCCCGCACCGGTGTGGGTCGCGGCCCTCCTCCCGGTGGCAGGATGCCCGCATGCCTGGAACCAACCTCACCCGGGACGAGGCCGCCACCCGCGCCGCCCTCCTGGACGTCACGTCGTACACCATCGACCTCGACCTCACGAGCGCCACCCGGCCGACCAGGGCACCTTCGCCTCCACCACCACCCTCGAGTTCACCTGCCGCGAGCCCGGCGCCGAGCACGTTCGCCGACCTCGTCGCGCCACGGTCCGCGAGATCACGCTCAACGGTCGCAGCCTCGACCCCGCGACGGCGTACGCCGACAGCCGCATCGCGCTCGACGACCTCGAGGCGACCAACACGCTCGTCGTGACCGCCGACTGCGCCTACTCCAACACCGGCGAGGGCCTGCACCGCTTCGTCGACCCGGCCGACGACAAGGTCTACCTCTACAGCCAGTTCGAGGTGCCCGACGCCCGCCGCGTCTTCACCACCTTCGAGCAGCCCGACCTCAAGTCGCGTGTTCACCTTCAACGTCACCGCGCCCTCGCACTGGGTCGTGGTCTCCAACGCCGCGACGCCCGGGGCCCGGCGGGCTCGGCGACGGCGCCTCGGTGTGGAGCTTCCCCACCACCAAGCGGATGTCGACCTACATCACCGCCGATCGTGGCCGGCGAGTACCACGGCGAGTTCAGACACCTACGAGGGCAAGTTCGGCACGATCCCGCTCGGCCACTACTGCCGCCAGTCGCTCAAGGAGCACATGGACACCGCCGAGCTGGTCGAGCTCACCAAGCAGAGCTTCGCGTGGTTCGAGGAGCAGTTCGACTACCCCTACCCGTTCGGCAAGTACGACCAGCTCTACGTCCCGGAGTACAACACCGGCGCGATGGAGAACGCCGGCTGCGTGACCCTGCGTGACGAGTACCTCCCCCGCAGCCGCCAGCCGCGCTCGTTCTTCGAGTTCCGCACCTCGGTGATCACCCACGAGATGGCGCACATGTGGTTCGGCGACCTGGTGACCATGAAGTGGTGGGACGACCTCTGGCTCAACGAGTCGTTCGCCGAGTGGGCGTGCTACTGGTGCGAGGCCAACGCGACCGAGTTCACCGACGCCTGGACCGGCTTCGCCAACGCCCGCAAGCAGACCGGCTACCGCGCCGACCAGCTGCCCTCGACCCACCCGATCGCGGCCGACAACGTCGACCTCCACGCGGTCGAGGTCAACTTCGACATGATCACCTACGCCAAGGGCGCCTCGGTGCTCAAGCAGCTCGTCGCGTGGGTGGGCCTGGAGCCCTTCCTGAAGGGCCTGCGCGCGTACTTCAAGGAGTGGGAGTACGGCAACCCGGAGTTCAAGGACCTGCTCGCCACGCTCGAGAAGTCCTCGGGCCGCGAGCTGCAGGGCTGGGCCCAGGAGTGGCTCCAGACCGCGGGCGTCAACACGCTCTCGCCGTCGTTCGAGCTCGGCGAGGACGGCACCTACTCCTCGTTCGCCGTCTCGCAGACCGCCGCGCCCGAGTGGCCGACGCTGCGTCGCCACCGCCTCGGCATCGGCCTCTACGACGACGGTGCGACGGGCCGCCTCGTCCGTCGCGACTACCTCGAGATCGACGTCGAGGGCGCCAGCACCGAGTCCCCGAGCTGGTCGGCGTGCAGCAGCCCGACGCTGCTGCTGCTCAACGACGAGGACCACGCCTACGCCAAGATCCGCCTCGACGAGCGGTCGCTGGCCACCGCGATCTCCGCGCTGTCGACGCTTCGACGACTCGCTCGCCCGCGCGCTCGTGTGGGGCGCGGCGTGGGACATGACCCGCGACGCCGAGATGCCGGCGCAGCGACTTCGTCGACCTGGTGCTGGCCAACATCGGCGCGGAGACCGACGCCTGGGGCGTCACCCGGATCCCGACGTACGCCGCGCTCGCGGTCAACTCCTACTCCGACCCCGCGCACCGCGCCGAGCTGCGCGCCGACGTGGGAGACCGGGCTGCGGGGGCTGCTGCTCGCCGCCGAGCCCGGCAGCGACCACCAGCTGACCTTCGCCCGGTCGTACGCCGCTGCCGCGCACAGCGACGCGGCGCTCGACGACCTCATGGGCCTGCTCGACGGCTCCTTGTCGGTCGAGGGCCTCGCCGTCGACCAGGACATGCGCTGGGTGCTCATCACCGCGCTGGCGGCGGCCGGTCGCTTCGGCGACGCCGAGATCGACGCCGAGCTGGAGCGCGACAAGACCATCTCCGGCAAGGAGCAGGCCGCCGCCGCGCGGGTCTCGCAGCCCACCGCCGAGGCCAAGGCCGAGGCGCTGGGGACGCGATCCTCGACCCGGCCACGCCCAACGAGACGTCGCGCGAGATGGTCTTCTCGATCTTCCGCTTCGGCCAGGAGGACGTGCTCGAGCCCTACCTCGAGAAGTACCTCGAGGCGGCCGAGACGCGTCATCGACACGCTCGGCTTCCACAAGGCCTCGACCGTGCTCGAGTACGGCTTCCCCAAGCCGCTCGGCTCGCCGGACGCTGCTCGAGCGGGTGGACGAGTGGCTGGCCGACACACGGCGCCCCAAGGGCGCGCGGCGCTACGTCGGCGAGGGGCGGGCCGAGATCGCCCGCGCGCTCGCCGCCCAGGCCTGCGACGCCGCAGGGCGCTGACCGGCGAGGACACGCCGAGTCGGCGCAGTCTGCACAGCGCGTGCAGACTGCGCCGAGCGTCGGCTGATCTCGAGGCCTGGTCAGGACTCGGCGTGGAGGGTCTGCGGGGGCCGCGGCGTGCTCGGCGAGCATCGCGATGCCCCGCTGGAGGCCGCCGACGAGATCGCCGGCGGCGAAGCTCCGCGTCATGGCCAGCACGGCCAGCTCGACCTCGGCGTCGGTGAGGTGGCGGCGTACGTCCCCGCCGGTGACGACCTCGATGACCCGCGCGCGCGGGGTCGACCAGGATCAGCACGCTGCGGGCCGGGCGCGACGAGCGGTTGTGCAGCCGCGTCGCCAAGGCCCGCGGCTCGCCCTCGGCCGGGCCCGACGTAGACGCGAGAACTCGAAGCGGCAGGACTGCTCGGCGATGCGGATCGCCTTGTCGAGGGCAGCCGGTCGCGCTCGCTGAGCTCACCAGCGGCCACTGGCGCCACCGGCCTGGGAGTCGTCGCCGTCGGGGGCGGGGAGCTCGGCGACCCCTGGACGGGGTCCGCCGAACCACTGGTCCTCGGCCGCCGGCGCGCCGGGCGGTGAACCGCTCGCCCCGGACCATCGCCGGGCAGGACGGCGAACGCGAGGAGCACGAACAGCCGCAGCGGGAGCGCCGACGAGAGCGAGAGCGTGCCAGGGGTCGAGGTGGTACTCGGTGTCGCCCCAGCCCTCGGGCACGTCGGCGTGGGCCGGCGCGGTCCGGGAGCGGCCAGCACGAGGCCCGCCGACGAGCAGGGCGAGGGAGGACGACGGAGCGAGCGTGCGCGGCTTGGTCACGGGCAGAAGGGTATCGCCCATACTGGTCGGGCATGCCTCACCCGCTCGCTCGGCCCGATGCGATAGACATGGGCCCCAGTGTTCGGGTTCGACGACCGCCACCCCGACCTGCTGACACCTCCGACGCGCTCTGCAGCAGGTGCTCGACTGGACCGGGAACCAGACGGTCGCCAACGCCTCCGACGTCCTGATCGGCAAGCCACTGGCGATCGCCTGGCTGCTCCTCCTCGTTCTCCTCGCGCGGTGGGTGCTCCACCGCCTCGTCGACCGCTCGTCGCGCGGGCCGAGGACGGGGTCCTGCCGGACAGGGTCAGCCGCTTCGGCGGCGTGGCGGGCCGCGCAGCAGGCGACCGCCCAGGAGTTCCGGCCGCACCCGTCGCGTGCAGCGCGCCGAGACGATGGGCGCCCTGCTCAAGAGCGTCGATCACCGGCGTCGTCTGATCGCGGTCTTCGGCACCATGATCCTCAGCGAGATGGGCGTCAACATCGCCCCGATCATCGCCAGCGCCGGCATCATCGGCGTCGCGCTCGGCTTCGGCTCCCAGGCCCTGGTCAAGGACTTCCTGTCCGGCGTCTTCATGATCTTCGAGGACCAGTACGGCGTCGGCGACGTCGTCGACCTCGGCGAGGCGACCGGGACGATCGAGGCCGTCGCGCTGCGGGTCACCCGGCTGCGCGACCTCGACGGCACGGTCTGGTACGTCCCAACGGCGAGATCGCTCGGGTCGGCAACATGAGCCAGAACTGGTCGCGGGCCGTCGCTCGACGTCGGCGTCGCCTACGGCGAGGACCTCGCCCGGGTGCAGCAGACCCTGCGCGAGACGTCGCCCACGGCATGTGGGAGGACGACGACTTCACCGGGATCATCCTCGAGGAGCCGGAGATCACCGGCGTGCGAGGCGCTCGCGGCGGACGCGGTGACCCTCCGCGTGCTGGTCAAGACCGCTCCCCTCCAGCAGTGGGCGGTCGCCCGCGAGATGCGCCAGCGCATCAAGGCCCGCTTCGACCACGAGGGGATCGAGATCCCGTTCCCCCAGCGGGTGGTGTGGTTCCGTGAGGACGCAGCTGCCCCGGACGCGGCGACGGGCTCCACCCCCGCAGGGGAAGAGCCCGTCAGCGGCTGAGTCGGTGCCGCGAGCCGGTCGGCGAGGGTCAGGCCAGTGAGGCCTCGAGGGTGATCGTGGTGCCCGCGAGCGCCTGGCTGACCGGGCACCCCTCCTTCGCGGCCTCGGCCGCCGCCACGAAGTCGTCGTTGCTCATGCCGTCGACGACACCGGTCACGGTGAGCTTGATGCCGGTGATGCCGGTGCCGGGGGTGAACTCCACCGCGGCCTTGGTGTCCAGGGAGGTGGCCGGCGTCCCCGCCTTGGCCAGCCCGTTGGAGAGGGCCATCGAGAAGCACGACGAGTGCGCGGCGGCGATGAGCTCCTCGGGGCTGGTCTTGCCGTTGGGCTCCTCGGCACGCGCGGGCCAGGAGACGTCGTAGGTGCCGATGCCGGACGACTCCAGGGTGACCTGGCCGGCGCCCTCGAACAGGGTGCCCTCCCAGTGGGTGCTGGCGAAGCGGGTCGTTGCCATGAGCGTTTCTCTCCTCGTACGTGAGCGTGCGGGCGGGACGCCAGCGAGTCTTGCACGCCGGTGTCGGACGCTCACCGTGCCCTCGTCACAATGGACGGGTCCGTACGAGAGGAGAGGCGACCCCAGTGACGACGTTCTACGAGGAGATCGGCGGGTTCGAGACCTTCCAGAAGATCGTCGCGAAGTTCTACGAGGGAGTCGCGACCGACCCGGTGCTCAGGCCGATGTACCCCGAGGAGGACCTCGGCCCCGCCGAGGAGCGCTTCCTGCTGTTCCTCGTGCAGTACTGGGGCGGCCCCACGACGTACTCGGACAACCGGGGGCACCCCCGACTGCGGATGCGCCACGCACCGTTCGCGGTGACGGCCGAGGCGAAGGAGCACTGGCTCACCCACTTCCGCGCCGGACTCGACGAGGCGCAGCTGACCCCCGAGCAGGACGCGCAGTTCTGGGACTACGTCACCCACGCCGCCCAGTTCATGGTGAACACCTTCGACTGAGGATTTTTTCTTCCCGGTCGGGTAACAGCGCAGCCGCCCCGTGACAGGTGGGGGGTGACCGGGCGGAACACCGCCACCCCTGAACCAGGAGGTTCCCATGCGCAGGACCACTACGGCCGTCTCCGCAACCGCGGCGCTCGCCGCGGCCCTGACCTTCGGCACCGCCTACGCGACCCAGGCCGCGTCCGACGACACCGACACCACCGCCACGGTGGTGAACAAGAACGGCCACGAGGTCAACGAGCACGCCGCCAAGGGCCAGGCGCGCGCAGCCGAGGCCCGTGCCCAGCACGCGTCGACGGAGACCGCGGACCCGACGGACGCGCCCGGGTCGACCGACGACGACTCCACCGACGACTCCGCCGACGACTCCACCGGCGACTCGACCACCGAGGAGTCCACCACCGACGAGACCACGGACGAGTCCACCACGGGCGACTCCACCGACGACTCCACCGAGGGCTCGGCCGACGACCAGGGCGACCAGGGCGACCAGTCCGGCCCGAACGAGCACGCCGGTTCGCACCCGGACACGCATGCGCTGGCGAGCGGGACCGACCACGGCAAGGACGGCCAGGAGCACGGCAAGAGCGGCGAGGAGCACGGCCAGGACACGGGCGGCCAGGACAAGGGCGGCCAGGACAACGGCCAGGGCCCGGACGAGCACGCCGGTGACCACCCGAACGAGCACGCCGGCGGGTCCGCGAGCGCGGACTGACCCCCAGGAACGGGTGGCCCCGCCGCACGTTTCGTCCCCCGTGAGTGCGGCGGGGCCACCTCCTGGGTAGGAGACGACCATGCCCGACCGACGACCACCCGGCCCCGACCTCCGCGCCGCGATCCCGACGCTGGATCCGGACGAGGTCTTCCTGGCGCAGCTGAGCGCGCGGGCGGCGGCTGGCGCCGCTCCCGCCGACACCTCGCGCCCGGCCGGCTTCTGGCACGTCGGCCTCGCGGCCGCCGCGGTGGCGGCGGTGCTCGTGGGCGTCGCGTGGCTGACCGGCCTCGGGTCGGCGGGAGCGCCGGATCCGCACCCGACCCCGCCCATCGGCGCGACGTCGGGCCCCGACGACGCGGTGACGACCCCGTCGATGACCTCCGGTTCCGCCGACCGCGCCCCGGACGCACCCGCCGGCGGCCCGAGCGGACCGCCCGCGGCGCCGGAGCCCGGCACCGGCGCGTCCGTCACGGGGATGGGCACCGGCCAGGGGAACCACACCGGTGTCGGCGACCAGTACGGTGATCAGCCGGGAACCCAGGCCGGAGACCCAGCCGAGAACCCAGCCGGAGACCCGGGCGGCCACCAGGACGACAGCCAGCCCGGGAACCAGCCCGGGAACCAGCCCGGGAACCACCACGGCGGCCAGCCAGGCGAGCAGGGCTCGGGACACGGGCACGGCGGCGGTCGGCACGGCCACGGTCCCGACGACCAGGCCGCGGACCATCCGAACGACCACGCCACCGGTGACCAATCCGGCAACCAACCCGGCGGCGACAGGCCCACCGCCCCGCCGCGGGCGGAGAACCAGGACGAGCGCGCACGACCTTGAGCAGCGACGACGACGTGGTGGCGCGCGCCAAGAGGGGCGACGCCGAGGCTTGGCGCGCGCTCTACCGTGACCACGCCGGCCGGCTGCTGGTCTGGCTGAGCACCCGCCCACCGGCCGATGCCGCGGTCGCGGCGGAGGACCTCGCGGCCGAGGCGTGGCTGACCGCCGCCGACCGGATCGGCGCGTTCCACGGGACCTCGTCGGAGTTCGCCGGCTGGTTGTTCGGTATCGCCCGGAAGCTCGGCGGCAACGTGCACCGGCGCAGCCTGCGCCGCAGGACCAGCCCGACCGATCTCGAGTGCCTCGGCGAGCACCCCACGCTGCCCGGCCCGGAGCCGGCGTACGCCGCCCACGACTGGGTCACGCGCGCACTCGCGATGCTGCCGGCTCGCGAGCGGGACGTGGTCGGGTGCCGCGAGGTGGTCGGGCTCGACGTCGAGTCGACCGCCCGGGCGCTCGGGATCTCGGCGGTCTCGGTCCGGGTGGCCCACCACCGGGGCCTGCGGCGTCTCCGGGACCGGCTCGCCGCGGTCCCGCCGGCTCAGGCGAGCAGCGAGCGCAGTCCGGCGAGGTAGGGCTCGGGCGGCGTCGCCGAACGCTGGGTCTCGGCGTCGAAGAACACGATCGTGACCCGGGCCCGAGCCAGGACGTGGTCCGCATCGGTGATGAGCGAGTCGATGCTCGCCGACCGGGTGCCGACGCGGGAGACCCATGACCAGGCGTCGTACGTCTCGGGCCGGAACAGGATCGGACGCAGGTAGTCGACGTCGGTCTGCGCCACGACGATCGAGACCGGGTCGAGCCCGCTCCACATCTGCGCGGTCATCGCGATGCGGGACTCCTGGAGGTACTCGAAGTACTTCACGTTGTTGACGTGGCCGTACACGTCGACGTCCGAGAAGCGCACCTGGACCGGGTAGTGGGTGACGGCGTCCGGGCGGGCGCGCGGCATCGGCGGGCGCGGCGCCGGGTCGTCCGGCTCGAGGAAGGCGGCGAGTGTCTCGCGCTCGACCTGGGTGAGCCGGCGCGGCCGTTCGTCGGCGAAGACGTAGGGCGTGAGGACGGTGGTGGCGCGGGCGTACACGTGTCGTACGCCGTCGCGCTCGTGGAAGATCTCGTAGGCCAGCGTGAAGGTCGCGGCCCGGATGTCGGTCACCCAGGACTCGATGGTCACCGGCTCGAAGCCGAACGTGAGCGGCGCGAGGTAGCTGACCTCGTGGCGGACGACCACGACTCCCTCAGCGAGCTCGCCCGTGCGGGCGGCCGGCCCATGGGTCCGCAGCATGTCCACGCGGGCCTCCTGGAGGTAGTCCACGTAGACGACGTTGTTGACGTGCCCGAGCAGGTCCAGGTCGGCCCAGCGCATGGGGCAGCGGTAGGTGTGCCGCACGCGCCCGATGCTGCCAGACCGTCGTCGACGGGCAGGCGCCAGGTCAGTGCGTGAACGCGATCCCGCGGTAGTAGGTCCGGATGGACTCGTGCCGGGCCAGGCGGGTCCGTCGGTTGCGGAGCACGACCTCGCCGACCACCGCGAGCGAACCGAGCGCGGCGACGGCCGCCAGCACGATGAAGGCGAGGGCGAACGGGGTCAGACCGGTGTAGAGGTCCATGATCATGCCTTTCTACAGATGTAGTATCTACGTATGTAGAAGGTAGCGCGGTCCGCCGACGCACACCAGCGGGCGGGTAGTGTCCCCGCTCACACCCGACCACCGCCCGAGAGGTCGCGATGCCACCCAGCCCCCGACGCCGTCAGCTCCTCGAGGCCGCCCTGCACGTGATCGCGGACGAGGGGCTCAAGGGGCTCACCCACCGGGCGGTCGACCGTCGGGCCGGCCTCCCCGAGGGGAGCTGCTCGGCGTACCTGCGCACCCGGCGCGCCCTCCAGGGAGCACTCGCGGAGTACGTCGGTGACACCCTGCTCGCCGACGTCGACACGCTGGGCGAGCGGCTGCGCGCGCTCGCGGAGCCGTCCTCGAGCGACGGCGTCGGGGCGGCACTCGACCTGTTCCAGCGCTGGCTCGACCAGCGCGAACTGCTGATCGCCCGCCTCGAGCTGACCATGGCCGCGACCCGTGACCCCGAGCTCGCGGCGCTGCTGGCGACCCACCGGGCCCGGCTGGTCGAGATCGTGGACGGGATCACCGCCGCCACCGGAACCGAGCGGGGCGCCGGCCGGGCCGAGGCCCTCGTCGCGTCGTACGACGGCATCCTGCTCGCCGCGCTGCTCAAGCCGGTCGCGCAACGACCGGACTTCCTCAGCCGGTCGCTCGAGGCACTGGGCAACGGGCTCGCCGGGGCCGCCGAGGCGTGACGAACGCCTCGGCCCAGGGACTGGAACACGGTCTAGTGTGGGCGGTCGGAGCCAGCCCCCAGCGAACGGAGTTCACATGCCCGAGGCAGTCATCGTTTCCGCGGCCCGCACACCCATCGGCCGCGCCAACAAGGGCTCGATGACCGAGTTCCGTCCCGACGACCTCACGGCGTTCATCGTCAAGACGGCGCTGGACAAGATCCCGGCCCTCGACCCGACCACGATCGACGACCACTACCTCGGCTGCGGTCTCCCCGGCGGCGAGTCCGGCAACAACATGGCCCGCGTCGTCAACGTGCTCAACGGGCTCGACGACGTTCCCGGCGCGACCATCACCCGCTACTGCTCCTCCTCGGTGCAGACCACGCGGATGGCCTTCCACGCGATCAAGGCCGGCGAGGGCGACGTCTTCATCTCGTCGGGCGTCGAGACGGTCTCGCGGTTCGCCAAGGGCACCTCGGACCACTGGCCCGACACCCAGAACCCCGCGTTCGCCGAGGCGAAGGCGCGCACCGACAAGACCGCCGAGGGCGGCGTCGACTGGCACGACCCCCGCGAGGACGGCCTGCTGCCGGACGTCTACATCGCGATGGGCCAGACCGCCGAGAACGTCGCCAAGCTGCGCGGACTGTCCCGCAAGGAGCTCGACGAGTTCGGCGTGCGGTCGCAGAACCTCGCGGAGAAGGCCATCGAGGACGGCTTCTGGGAGCGTGAGATCACCCCGGTGACCTCGCCCAGCGGGGCCGTGGTCAGCAAGGACGACGGCCCCCGCGCCGGCGTCACCTACGACGGCATCAAGGACCTCAAGCCGGTCTTCCGCCCCGACGGCGTGGTCACCGCCGGCAACTGCTGCGCCCTCAACGACGGCGCGGCCGCGGTCATCATCATGTCCGACACCAAGGCCGCGGAGCTGGGCATCAAGCCGCTCGCCCGCATCGTCGCCACCGGCGTCTCGCGGTCTCTCCCCCGAGATCATGGGCCTCGGCCCCGTCGAGGCGACCAAGCGCGCGCTCGCGCACGCGAAGATGAGCATCAACGACATCGACCTGGTCGAGATCAACGAGGCCTTCGCCGCGCAGGTGGTGCCGTCGTACCAGGACCTCGGCATCGACCTGGACCGCCTCAACGTCAACGGCGGCGCCATCGCCGTCGGCCACCCGTTCGGCATGACCGGCGCCCGACTCCAGAACACGATGCTCAACTCGCTGGACTGGCACGACAAGACGACCGGCCTGATCACCATGTGCGTCGGTGGCGGGCAGGGCATGGCGCTCATCCTCGAGCGCCTGTAGCCGGCGACCCCGGCACGCGCCACGAAACTCACGCCTGGACGACGAAGGTTTGTCGTCCAGCGTGAGTCTCATCGGCCGGCCGATGAAACTTGCGCCCCGTCACGGCCGTACACCGGCTCCGCCGGCGTCGCCGGGCGGGGCGCACCACCTACACTGCCGGGGTGACGGACACGGGGAACTCGGGCGCCCGGGACAGGAGCCGATCTGGCTCGACGAGGACGAGCAGCGCTCGTGGCGCGCGCTGGTCATGGGGATGACCCTGCTCCTCGACCGGCTCGACGACGACCTGCGCCGCTCCTGCGACCTCTCCCTCGGGGAGTACGAGATCCTCGTCCGGCTCTCGGAGCGGGACGGCCGGCAGATGCGCATGGCGCAGCTGGCCGACGCGCTGGCGCACAGCCGCAGCCGGGTCACGCACACGATCACGCGCATGGAGAACGCCGGGCTCGTCGTGCGCTCGTCGTCGCCGGAGGACGGCCGCGGCGTCGTCGCGACCATGACCGAGAAGGGCTACGGCCTCCTCGCGCGGATCGCTCCGCTGCACGTGCAGGGGGTGCGCGACCACCTGGTGGACCTGGTCAGCAGCGAGGACTTCCGCGCCGTCGGCCGGGTGATGAACGCGGTGGCCGACCACCTCGTGGCCGGCCACCCGGAGATGGAGCTCCGCTAGGAGCCAGGTTCCCGGCGCGTCAGTCGCGGGTGAGCCGGCGGTGCGTCACCCGGTGCGGGCGGGCGGCGTCGGCGCCGAGGCGCTCGACCTTGTTCTCCTCGTAGGCCGCGAAGTTGCCCTCGAACCAGAACCACTTCGCATCGTCCTCGTCGTCGCCCTCCCAGGCGAGGATGTGGGTGGCGATGCGGTCGAGGAACCACCGGTCGTGCGAGGTCACCACGGCGCAGCCGGGGAAGTCCAGCAGCGCATCCTCCAGCGAGGACAGCGTCTCGACGTCGAGGTCGTTGGTCGGCTCGTCGAGCAGCAGCAGGTTGCCGCCCATCTTCAGCGTGAGCGCCAGGTTGAGGCGGTTGCGCTCCCCACCGGACAGCACGCCGGCCTTCTTCTGCTGGTCGGGCCCCTTGAACCCGAACGAGGCG
Organism: uncultured Actinomycetota bacterium; assembly: GCA_963763225.1. Classification (GTDB taxonomy): domain Bacteria; phylum Actinomycetota; class Actinomycetes; order Propionibacteriales; family Nocardioidaceae; genus Nocardioides. The sequence continues at coordinate 138,163 of CAVXNT010000012.1, forward strand.
ACGTAGGCGCGCGAGTTCATCTCGAAGTTCGCGACCTTGATGAAGTCCAGCCCGTCGGAGACGACCTCCCAGACGTTCTTGTTGGGGTCGATCCCCCCGCGGCTCTGGTCGACGTACGAGATCTTCACGGTCTGGCCGAGGTTGAGCTCGCCGGCGTCCGGGGTCTCGTTGCCGGTGATCATCCGGAACAGCGTGGTCTTGCCGACGCCGTTCGGGCCGATCACACCGACGATGCCGGCGCGCGGCAGCGAGAACGACAGGTCGTGCATGAGCGTCCGGTCCTCGAACCCCTTGGCGAGGCCCTTCGCCTCGAGCACCACGTCACCGAGTCGCGGACCGCTCGGGATGTTGATCTCGGAGGTGTCGATCTTGCGGGCGCGCTCGGCCTCGGCGGCCAGCTCCTCGTAGCGCGCGAGCCGCGACTTGCTCTTGGCCTGGCGCGCCTTGGGGTTGGAGCGCACCCACTCCAGCTCCTTCTCGAGCATCCGGGCGCGCTTGGCGTCCTTCTGGCCCTCGATCTTGAGGCGGTCCTTCTTGGTCTCCAGGTAGGTGGAGTAGTTGCCCTGGTAGCCGTGGATCTGGCCGCGGTCGACCTCGGCGATCCACTCCGCCACGTTGTCGAGGAAGTACCGGTCGTGCGTCACCGCGAGGACGGCGCCCGGGTACGACTTCAGGTGGCTCTCGAGCCACTGCACCGACTCGGCGTCGAGGTGGTTGGTGGGCTCGTCGAGCAGCAGCAGGTCGGGTTGCTGGAGCAGCAGCTTGCACAGCGCCACGCGACGGCGCTCACCGCCCGACAGGTTGTCGACCAGCGCGTCCGGAGGCGGGCAGCGCAGGGCGTCCATGGCCTGGTCGAGCCGACTGTCGAGGTCCCACGCGTTGGCGTGGTCGAGGTCGGTCTGCAGGTCGCCCATCTCGGCGAGCAGGGAGTCGTAGTCGGCGTCCGGGTCGGCCAGCTCCTCGGAGATCTTGTTGAAGCGATCCAGCTTCCCCTTGATCTCGCCGACGGCCTCCTCGACGTTCTCCAGCACCGTCTTGCCCTCGGTGAGCGGCGGCTCCTGCTGGAGCATGCCGACCGTCGCCTCGGGGTCGAGGATCGCGTCGCCGTTGTTGGGGTGGTCGAGCCCGGCCATGATCTTGAGCAGCGAGGACTTGCCTGCGCCGTTCGGGCCGACCACGCCGATCTTCGCTCCGTGCAGGAACGAGAGCGTCACGTTGTCGAGGACGACCTTGTCGCCGTGGGCCTTGCGCACGTTGCGCAGGGTGAACACATACTCCGCCATGATCCCCGAGCCTAGTAGCCCGCCGGGTGAGACCCGACCGGGGGCTGTCGCGTCTGTAGGGTGACGGGCCTTCGACCGGGAGGCCGGACAGGACGGAGACCCCGTGAGTCGGTCGACTCGCCACGACGACGAGTTCTCGGAGTTCGTGGCCGCGCGATCACCCCAGCTCTACCGGAGCGCGTACCTGCTCACCACCTCGCCACACGCGGCCGAGGACCTCGTGCAGACGGCGCTGGGCAAGGCGTACGCCGCCTGGTGGCGGGTGCGCGCGTCCCGCGACCCGGTGGCGTACGTGCACGGGGTGCTGGTCAAGGCGTTCCTGTCCGACCGGCGGCGCCGCAGCTCGGGAGAGCTGCCCACCGCCGACCTGCCCGACGCGGCCGTCCGCGAACCCGATCCCGCCGAGCGCGTGGTGCTGCTCGCGGCGCTGGCCGAGCTGGCGCCCCTGGACCGGGCGGTCGTCGTGCTGCGGTTCTGGGAGGACCGCAGCGTCGCCCAGACCGCCGCGGACCTCGGGCTCACCGAGGCCGCCGTGAAGAACCGCAGCCTGCGTGCGCTGCGGTCGCTGCGCGCCCTCCTCGCCGACACGCACCTGACGAACCGGAGCAGCCGATGACCGACCTCGACACCGACCTGCACGGCGTGCTCGACCGTGCGCTCACCGACCTCGAGACGCCCACCCGCCGGATCCAGGAGGGGGCCGTGGCCCGCGGCCGCGCCCTGCGCCGGCGTCGCCGGGCGGTCGCGACCCTGGGAAGCATCGCGGCCGCGGCGCTGGTCGCGACCGTCGCGCTGCCGTCGCTCGCCGGGACGGATGATGCCGGGAACCGGGTCGCCCACGAATCGACCGACACCGACCCGACGCTCTACCAGGCGCCTCCGGGCTGGTGGGACATGCCCAGCCGGGTGATGCGACACCGCCTCGACAGCCTGCTGGGGCCGGGCCTCACGGTCGTCGACACGCACCCGGTCGAGGACGGCGGCGGTCCGGGCAAGGAGCCGAACGGGGGGTGGCTGCAGGTCGACCTGGCCGAGGACGGCGCGCCGGCCGGCGGACTGAACGTGCTGCTGTATCCGCCCGCCGAGGACGGGGAGGTCACCGGCGACCGCGTGGGCTGTCCCGGGAACCTCGAGCACCCCACGACGTGCACCGAGCTGGTGGACCGCCGCGGCGAGGTCGTCGGGCGAAGCGCCCGCTGGAGGAGCGACGGCGTCGTCGTCCTCGAGGTGACCCTGGTCCGCCCCGGCGGCGGGCTGGTCTACGCGGCCGCGTCGAACAGCTCGGACGACAAGTGGGGGCAGGAGTCCTCGACCGACCGCGAGCACCCGCCGCTCACCCTCGGGGGGCTGCGCGACCTCGCGGCGGACCCGACCTGGCAGGACTGGTCGGCCGCGGCCGGGTCGCGACGCTGACTCACGCCGCGGCCGCCGCGCCGGGGGACTCCCCGCCGGGCTCGGCCGGAGCCTCCTGCTTCGGCGTCCGCGTGAACCGACTGGTGCCGCGGGCCAGGTCGTGGCCGACCGCCGCCGCGTCGATCTCCAGTGCCTCGACCTCGACGCCGTTGCCGTTGACGTACTTGCGCAGCTCCAGCCGGCCGTGGACCACGACCGGGTCGCCACGACGCAGCGAGTCGGCGACGTTCTCCCCCAGGGCCCGCCAGCAGACCACGGTGTACCACTGGGTCTCGCCGTCCGACCAGGTCTGGGTGCGTGGGTTGAACTTGCGGGGCGTGCAGGCGAGCCGCAAGCTCGCCACCGGGACGTCGCCCGCTCTGCGCAGGACGACGTCACCGCCGATCCAGCCGCGCACGGTGATGGTGCTGTCGTACATGGAAGGACTCCTTGCCTCGTTCCGGGTGGTCGGTTCGAGGCTCGGCGCGGGCGCCGACAGATCCGGGCGCCGCCCGCCACGGCTGGGGAGAGCGTGGTCCGGAGGGAGCCTGTGGACAGGAAGCGGGTCAGGCGAGGGCGCGGTCGACGCCGGTGCGCACCGAGGTGTACGCCGTGAGCTCGGCGTCCACCGGCACCACGACGAGCTCGCGCGACACCTCGGCCACCGCGTCCCGCAGCCGCTCGTCCGCGCGTTCGGCGCGCCGCCGGGCGGTGCCCGCGACCGCGATGCGGCATCCGAGCCCGAGGAGGATGCCCAGCACGACGCCGCCGACCAGCAGCACGACGGCCAGTGGCTGGCCGGCCACCTGGAGGGTGTCGGGGTCGGAGAACGAGCCCGACCCGAGCAGGACCCCGGTCCACGCCAGGCCGACGACGCTGGCGAGCAGCAGGAGCCACTGGACCACCCGGACGAACCCGGCCCACACCGGTGTCCGCATCCCGCCGATCTCCGTGGCCGCCAGGGCCTCGTCGAGCCGGTCGCCGAGCTCGTCGAGCCGGGACACCGAGGCGCGGTGCACCGCGTCGACCCACGGCCGGGCGAGGCCGGAGGACACCTCGTCGGCGAGCGCGCGGACCTCGGTGTCGACGCGGGCGCGCTGGACCTGCGCTGCGGTCGGGATCGGGCGGCCACGGCCGGTGAGCTGGCGGCCGTCGGGTCCGAGGTCGAGCTGGAGCCGGCGCAGCGGGTCCGGTCGCAGCCCGGCCACCCAGCGAGCGACCGGCCACCCGGTCGCGCGCTGGACCTTCATCCGCGTCGACCGCTCGACGCCTCCACCACGCCGGCACCCCGGCCGCGTCGGCGAAGGCGTCGTCGAGATCGGTGACGCGCTCCTCCGAGAGGGCGCGCGTGGGGGCGTCCCGGACGCCGCGGCCAGGCGAGCCGCGACCTCCGGACGTCGGAGTCGATCCGCGCGCCGGTCGCGCCCTTCTCGGCGGCCCGGCGGGCGATCTCGGCCCGGAGCTCGTCGATGCCGATGCCCTGCCGCGCGCTGACGGCCAGCACTGGCACCGGTCGAGCCCGTCGTCGTCGAGCAGCCGCCGGATGTCGTCGAGCATCGCCTGCCGGCGGTCCTCGGGCACCGTGTCGATGTGGTTGAGCACCACGAGCATCACGTCCTGGTGCGCCACCGCGGGCGCCAGGTAGCGGTCGTGGATCGCCGCGTCGGCGTACTTCTGCGGGTCCAGCACCCACACCAGCAGGTCGGCGAGCGCCACGAGCCGGTCGACCTCGAGGTGGTGCGCCACCTCGGTCGAGTCGTGGTCGGGAAGGTCGAGCAGCACCACGCCGTCGAGCTCGGACTGGGACTCACGCCGGCCGCTGTCGAGCATCGAGTCACGGGTGGTCTGGTGGCGCGGCGGGATGCCGAGCCACTCCAGGAGCTCTTCGGCGCCGTCGCGTCCCCACACGCAGGCCGAGGCCCAGGAGGTGGTCGGCCGGCGTACGCCGACCGCGGAGAGCTCGAGGCCCGTCAGCGCGTTGAACGTCGACGACTTGCCCGACCCGGTGGCACCCGCGATCGCGACCACGGTGTGCGCGGCGGAGAGCGCAACCGCCCGGTCGCGCGGTCGACGACCGCCTGGGCCTCGTCGACCAGGGTCGTCGTCGAGCCGGCCGCGCGCGGCCCCGGTGGCGGCGTCGAGGCCCTCGATGCGGGCACCCAGGTCGGTACCACGGGTGACCAGCTTCTTGGCCCCCTCGAGCGTGGACGTCATCTTCTCCCTCGACACGGACGGTGCTACGGAGACCCTAGTCGTTGTTGTCGTCCGCGACGGCGTCGCCTCCGAGCCGGGCCTGCTCGAACCGGCGGTCGTCGACGCGCCGGGTGGCCGCGCGCAGGTGCTCGGCGGCGTCCGGCGACAGCCCGAGCCCGTCGAGCAGGTCGAGAATCGGCGCCGGTCGTCGACCAGCAGCGCGGTGAGCCGTCGGTCGAGCGACTGGCCGGCCGGTGACCAGCGCGGCGACCGCGTCGCCGCCGAGGACCGCGTCGAGCAGCGCGCGCCCGGGCCGGGCGGCTGCCGCCGCGGGACCCGCGGCGTCGGCGTCGCGGGTCAGCACCAGGACGGCGAGCGCCACTCCGAGCCCCTGCGCGCCGAAGGTGAGGACGTTGGCGCTGGTGCGCCTGTCGGTGGTCGCGGCCCGGACCAGCTCGACGAGCTCCTGCTGCCACGCCCGCACCTCGTCCTCGGCCCGCCGGCGCAGCCTGCGGCGTGGCTCGGTCGAGCCCGTCGTGAGCCGCCAGCAGCGCCCGCCCCGCGGGGTGCGCGGCCCACGCCGCTGCGGCGGCGTCCGCGGCGGCCTCGGCGTGGTCGACGGCCAGCGACTCGACGCCCGCCTCGAGAGCGAGCGCGACCCGGTCGGCCGCCTGGGGGGTGCCCTTCACGGCGTTCACCACGCGGTCCCGGAGGCGGCCCACCCGCTGGTCGAGGCTGCGCAGCAGCTCCCCGGTGCCGACCAGGTCCTGCCAGCGCGCGAGCGCCTCGCCGCGCAGGAGGCTGCCGTCCGCCGGCCTCGCGGCCCAGCCGGGCGGTCGCCTCGTCGTACGCCGTGTCTGCCAGCTCACGCAGCCCGTCGACCGCCGCGAGCTGCTCCCCGACGGCGTCGGCGATGGCGTGCGAGTGGCGGGCCAGCGTCCGCACGCTGCCGTCGAGCGTCTGCCGCACCACGCCCTGCCGCGCGTCGGCGTCGGCGGCCAGCGAGGTGAGCCACCCGCGGATCTCCGCCACCTCCTCGGGCGGCAGCAAGCCGTCCTCGGAGACGGTCGCCTCGTTCACGGTGAACAGCGGGGAGTCCTTGAGCCCCCGGCTCGCGAGCATCCGGGCGAGGTGGGCCGCGACGGTCTGCACCGCGTCGGCCGGGGTGCGGTCCAGCACGATCGGCCACCGCGGCCGCCCGCTCGGCTGCCTGGCGCAGGTGCTGCCACGGCACCTGGTCGGAGTAGCGCGCCGCCGAGGTCACGAACAGCCACAGGTCGGCGGCCGCGAGCAGCTGCGCGGCCAGGTCGCGGTTGTGCTCCTCGACCGAGTCCACGTCGGGGGCGTCGAGGATCGCGATGCCCTCCGGCACCGTGTCCGACGCGACGAGCTGCAGCGCGTGCGGGTCGTCGGTGCCGTGGTCGACGCGCACCAGGTCCGGCAGCAGCCGTTCCTGCCGGAACCACTGCACGTCGTCGGGGTGGTGGACCAGGACCGGCGACCGGGTCGTCGGCCGGAGCAGGCCGGACGCGGTCACCCGGCGCCCGACCAGCGAGTTCACCAGCGTCGACTTGCCCGCACCGGTCGACCCGCCGACGACGACGAGCATCGGCGCGTCGACGCTCATCTGGCGCGGGATCGCGTAGTCCTCGAGCTGGTCGATCACCCGCCCGCGCACCGCGCGGTGCGCCTCGACGCCCGGGAGCTCGAGCGGCAGCTGAGCGTCCTGGAGGGCACCCCGCAGCCGCACCAGCGCGGTCAGCATCCGGGTGCTCTGGTCGCTGGACGCGCTCATCTCGTGGGTACCACCTGTCCGGGGAACTCGATCGACGGCCGGAGCGCGTCGATCCTCTGCAGGAACTCTGGCCGCGCGCGGCGTAGTCGGGCGGCGGCGTGCCGCGCAGCAGACGGTAGTGGAGGAACCCGAGCTCGATCGCCGCCTGCTGGTAGTCGCGCATCGCGCGCTCCCCCGGCTTCCGCCGCACCCTCCGCGCGTAGGCCCGGGCCGTACGCCGGGCGCGCAGGTCCACCACCCAGCCGATGTCCGTCGCCGGGATGAGCCCCCGCCGGGCCGCGTCGGCGAGCGCCGTCGCGAGCATCCGGCGCTCCGAGCTGCGCGCACCAGACCGCCAGCCCGAGCACCGCCAGGAACGCCGGCGCCATCAGCACGACGTACAGGAGCGCGAAGTTGCCGAAGCCGTAGACCGTGGAGGTGTTCCAGGTCGCGTGGGCGATCACGGCCCCGGCGTACCCCACCAGCGGCCAGAGGAAGCGCGCCCGCCCGCTCCGCGCGTTGACGGCCATGCCGACGCCGATGCCGGTGAACGTCGTGAACAGCGGGTGCGCGAAGGGGCTGATCAGGCACCGCACGACGAACGTCGCCGTCAGCGCCGAGGTGCCGCCGGGACCCGAGCCGTCGGTGCCGTTGTAGGCCGCCGCGAGGTAGAGGATGTTCTCGGTGAAGGCGAAGCCGACCCCGACCATGCCCGCGTAGACGATGCCGTCGAGGACGCCGTCCAGCTCGCCGCGGCGCCACCACAGCAGCAGGAGGAGGAAGAGCCCCTTGGTGGCTTCCTCCGACATCGGTGCGACGACCTCGAGGCTCTGCTGGTCGCTGAACCCGGCGACGAAGCCGCCGATGCCCTGGATGACCAGCGCGAACGCGGTCGCCACGAATCCGCCCCACAGCAGGCCGGACGCGAGCAGCGTGCGCGGCTCGGGCTCGTAGCGGTCCAGCCACAGGTAGCAGCCCACCAGCGGGCCGACCGGCAGGGCCGCGAGGACGGCCGCCAGCAGCAGCGAACCGGGCGCGCCGGAGAGGGCCATCACCGCCAGGATCCCGAGCGCCCCGAGGGTGACCAGGACGGTCACCACGACCGTGAAGGCCACCGAGGACCCGCCCGACGACCCGCCGGACGACCCACCGGACGACCCGGCCGGGGAGCCGGCACGGTCGCGGCGGGTTCCGGGCATGCCCGGCAGCCTATCGGGGCTCTCCGGGCCGCCTCCGCCCCGGCGTAGAGTGTCCGGGTGACCGAGCAGACCACGCCCGAGAGCACCGAGGCCAAGACCGAGTCCCACGACCCCGCCGTCCCGGCGGCGTACGCGGCGTTCATGCGCGAGGGCTGGGGCGACCGCGAGCTCGACCTGCCGCGGCAGCCGGTGGCCGACCGCGCCGCCGAGCGCCGCGCCCGCCTGGCCGACGCGTTCCCGGGCGAGCGGCTGGTGCTGCCCGCCGGGACCTTCAAGGTCCGCGCCAACGACACCGACTACCGGTTCCGCCCCGACACCGCGCACACCTACTTCTCCGGCAACCAGACCAGCGACGCCGTCCTCGTGGTCGACGGCGGCGAGTCGGTGCTGTACGCGCGGCCGCGCTCCTCCCGGGAGACCGACGAGTTCTTCCGCGACCGCCAGTACGGCGAGCTGTGGGCCGGCCGCCGGCCGTCGCCCGGGAGATCTCCGACTCCCTCGGCATCGAGGTGCGCCACATCGACGACCTGCCGTCGTTCGACGACGACCGCAAGACCCGGCGACGATCACGCACCGACGACGACCTGGCCCGCGTCGCCTCGGAGATGCGCCTGGTCAAGGACGACGTGGGAGGTCGAGCAGCTCCAGCAGGCGTGCGACGCCACCACGCTGGGCTTCGAGGACTCGGTCCGCGAGTGGGACCGCGTGCTGGAGTACGGCGAGCGTTGGATCGAGGGCACCTTCTTCCGCCGGGCCCGCGCGATGGGCAACGACATCGGCTACGACTCGATCGTCGGTGGCGGCGCGCACGCGACGACGCTGCACTGGATCGACAACACCGGTCCGATCACGCCCGGCGAGCTCGTCCTGCTCGACATGGGCGTGGAGGCCCGGAGCCTCTACACCGCCGACGTCACCCGCACCCTCCCGGTCGACGGCCGCTTCACGAAGCTGCAGCGCGAGCTCTACGACCTCGTGTACGCCGCCCAGCAGGCCGGCATCGAGGCGGTCCGCCCGGGCGCGCCGTTCCGCGCCGCGCACAACGCCGCGATGGAGGTGCTCGCCCACTGCGCTGGCCGACATGGGGCTGCTGCCGGTCTCCGCCGAGGAGGCGCTCGACCCGGACAGCCGGGTGTACGCCCGGTGGACGCTGCACGGCACCAGCCACATGCTCGGCATGGACGTCCACGACTGCGGTCGCGCCGCACCCGAGGCGTACGCCGAGGGCACCCTCGCCGAGGGCATGGTGCTCACCGTCGAGCCCGGCCTGTACTTCCAGGAGGACGACCTCCTGGTGCCCGAGGAGCTGCGGGGCATCGGCATCCGGATCGAGGACGACATCCTCGTGACCGCCGACGGGTACGAGAACCTGTCCGCAGCACTGCCCCGCACCTCGGCGGACGTCGAGGCGTGGATGGACGAGCACCGTCGCTGACCCGACCACCGAGGACCTTCCCATCGCCACGACACCCGCATCTGGTCCGCGACGCCTGCCCGGATGGGCGGTCGTCGCGGCTTCGTTGTGCGCCTGCCTGATGGCGGCCGGCTGCCTGAGCTCCGGAGCAGCCTCGTCGACCGCGCACGAGACGGTCCGCATGGACTCCCGGACCCAGACCCACGCGTGGCAGCCGCCGGCCGACGCCGACACGACGCCGAACTACGAGTTCGTCGCCGCCCCGGACTTCCTGAACCAGGACGTCGGCGACCTGCGCAAGCTGCGCACCTGGCACCGCGGCGACCCGAACTCCTGGACCCCGGACCTCCAGCACTACATCGACGCGTTCCTCGACGAGATCGCGGCCACCAAGCCGGGCTCGGTGCTGGTCGCCGGCGACCTGGTCGAGGGCCGCTGGGGCCGTGACGTGACCGGCAGCGGGCTGTTCGGACCGGCGCACACCGAGGCACAGCGGGCCGCCGCCGTACGCCGCGCGGCCAGGTTCTACTACCCCACCTACGTCCAGCGGTTCCGCTCGCGCGGCCTCACCCTGCACGCCGCCATCGGCGACCACGACATCGGCGACAACGACTGGAACGACGCCAGCCCCTGGAAGACCTTCAAGCGGCACAAGCTGCCGCTGTTCAAGCAGATGTGGGCCCGGTACCTCACCCGCACCCCCGGCGGGAAGCCGCGGTACCACGACCGGCCGTTCCGGACGTCGTTCGCCAACACGGCGTACGCCGTGCACCTGTCCCCCGACGTGCTGCTGGTCAGCATCGACGAGTTCCACCGCCGCAACCGCGACGTGCACCTCGAGGTCACCGGCGGCCAGCTGGCCTGGCTGCGCAAGACCCTGAAGAAGGCGCGCGCCCAGCACGTGCCGTGGGTGATCGTGCAGGGCCACAACCCGGTGCTGTGGCCGGTGCGCACCAACTCCTCGTCGGGTGGCCACGTCGAGGGCGGCCGGAAGTCGCCGCTGTGGCGCACCATGGCGCGCTACGGGGTCGACGTGTACCTCAACGGTGAGGTGCACGCGACGACGATGCGCCGGGCCGACGGGATCACCCAGATCTCCACCGGCGGCCTGCTCTACAAGGGGCAGGCGACGTACATGGTCGGCACCGTGTTCGACGACCGGATCGAGTTCGACGTACGGGAGCTGCCCGGCAAGCCGGCCGGCGGCAAGCTCTGGCAGACCACCGGCTACCGGACCCGCTCGCACACCCACCCCACGGGCCGGCCCAGCGTGTCGATCGGGTCGATGACGCTCACCGCCGACGGCCGCGCCGTCAATCAGACCGGCCTGCTCCGGGAGTGGACGCTGCACTGACCCCGCCGGGCCCGGGACGGCGGGCCTGGGACCGCGTGTCAGACTGCACGGCATGGACGCCCGCGTGGACCCGTGGCTGCTCTGGCCACGCGCGGTCGGCGTGGGCGTGGTGACGTTCGGCTTCGGCGTCGTCGGCCACGTGACCGCCGACGGGCTGCTGCCCGGCCCCGGCCTGCTCGGCGCCCTGCTCGCCATGGCGGTGGTGCTGTCGGCCCCGATGCTCGCCCGGCCGGCGACCCGGCTGCGCCTGGTCGCGATGCTGGTCGGCGGCCAGACCGTCGTCCACCTCGTCCTGACCGTCACCGCCGGGCACCGAGGTGACGCCGGCGCGAGCACCGCGACCGGGCCCGCGCCGCCGGGCCTGCCCAGCCTGCCCACCGTCGACGGCCACCGCGTCGGCTCGCTCCAGGACGCGTACCACGGCGCAACCGGTCAGGCCGGAGCGCTGGCCCCCTCGCTGCCCCTCGGGCACCTGATCGGCGACCTGCAGGCGCACGCCCCGATGATGGCCGCGCACCTGGCCGCCGCCATCGCCGTCGGCCTCTGGCTCGGGTACGGCGAGCGCTGCCTGTGGACCGTGCTCGCCCTGACCGGGGACCGCGTCCTCATGGCCACCTGGGCCCTCGTCCCGGCGCCCGCGGCGCCGGTCCTGCACCGGGCCGCGGCCGCCCGCCGCGCCCCCGACGTCCGCGCCTCCCGCTGGCAGGCCCGTCCGCACTCTCGTCGCGGGCCGCCGGTCGTCGCCTGACCGCACTCCTGGCCCCGCTCGTCGTCGACGGCGCGGGTGGCTGGCGCGTGCGGTCCGCCGCCCCACGGGCCCCTGCCCGGCCATCTGCGACCTCGAACGAGACAGGACCACGCTGTGCGTTACTCACGACTCTCCGTACCCCTCGGCGCAGCCGCGCTCGCCCTTGCCCTGGGCGCCTGCGGCGGCACCACCGACCCGGCCGGTTCCGCCGGCGACGACCCGTCGGCGTCGACCCCGGCCCGCGACACCGCCGACCTGACCGCCGAGACGACCTCCCTCACCATGACCGACCCCTGGGTCAAGGCAGCCGCAGGCGGCATGACCGCGGCCTTCGGCACCCTGGTCAACTCCGGCGACCAGGACCTCACGGTGGTCGCGGCCACGACCCGGGTCGCCGCCACCATGGAGCTGCACGAGACCGTGCCGGGCGCCGACGGGACGATGACCATGCAGCCGAAGGAGGACGGGTTCGTCGTGCCGGCCGGCGGCCGGCACGAGCTGGCGCCCGGCGGCGACCACCTGATGCTGATGGGCCTCGACCGGGCACTGGAGCCGGGCGAGACGGTGCCGTTCGCCCTGACCCTCGCGGACGGGAGCACGATCCGCTTCGAGGCCACCGTCAAGCGCTTCACCGGCGCGGACGAGCACTACCAGCAGGGCGGCATGTGATGGCAGCCGTCCCCCGTCGCTGGGGACGGCGCCAGCTGCTCCGGACCGGCGCGGCCGCCCTCGGGGGCGCCGGCGCCGGCTGGAGCGCGGCCGCCACCCTGCTCCCGGCCGGCCAGTCGAGCGCCGCCGCGCCGCCCGCCGCGTCGTACGGCGCCCCTCCGGGCAACCAGACCGTCCCGTTCCACGGTCCCCGACAGGCCGGGGTGGCCACGCCGGGCCAGGCGCACCTCTCCCTGCTCGGCCTGGACCTGCTCCCGGACGTGCGCCGCGACGGGCTGCGGCGGCTGATGCGCCTGCTCAGCGACGACGCCGCGCGACTCACCCGGGGCCTGCCCGCCCTGGCCGACACCGAGCCCGAGCTCGCCGGGCACGCCGCCCGGCTGACCGTCACGTTCGGCTTCGGCCCGCGCACGATGGGCCTGCTCGGGCCGCGGCCGGCCGGCGCGGTCCGGCCGCTCCCGCCGTTCCGCACCGACCGCCTCGACCCGGCCTGGGGCCAGACCGACCTCGCGGTGCAGGTCTGCGCCGACGACCCGGTCACCGTGGCGCACGCACGGCGGATGCTCCTCAAGGACCTCGCCGGCTTCGGCCGCCTGCGCTGGCTGCAGGACGGCTTCCGCCACGCCCGCGGCACCGTGCCCGACGGCACGACGCCGCGCAACCTGCTGGGCCAGGTGGACGGGACGGGCAACCCGACCGAGGCCGACGCCGACTTCGCCGACCTGGTCTGGTCGCGTCGCCCGGGCTTCGAGGGCGGCACGTTCCTGGTCGTGCGCCGGATCCGCACCCTGCTGGACAAGTGGGACCGCGTCGACCGCGCGGGCCGCGAGGCCGTGATCGGCCGTCGCCTCGACAACGGGGCACCGCTCACGGGCGCGTCCGAGCACGACCAGCCGGACCTCGACGCCACCGATGCGCTCGGGTTCCCGGTGATCGACCCGGCCAGCCACGTGGCCCGAGCACGCACCGGCGACCCGCGGCACCGCTTCCTGCGCCGTGGGTACAACTACACGACGCCCGACCCGAGCCGGCCGACCGGCGAGGACAGCGGCCTGGTGTTCATCGCGTTCGCCGCGGACGTCGAGCGCCAGTTCGTCCCCGTCCAGCGTCGGCTCGCCGACCTCGACCGGCTCAACGAGTGGGTCACGACCATCGGCTCGGCGGTCTACGCCGTACCACCGGGAGCGGCCGAGGGCGAGTACGTCGCCCAGCGGCTGCTCGGTGCCTGAGATGCCGCCCCCGGCCCCGCACCACACCGGCGCGTTCGGCCGGCGGCGGGTCCGCCGGTTGCTCGGGCTTCTCGCCGCCGTGGTGGGGCTCGGCGTGGTCGTGATGCCGTCGTCCGCATCGGCGCACGCCAGGCTCGTCGCCTCGACCCCCGCCCAGGGGGACCGGCTCGGGGCACTGCCGGCGCAGGTGACGTTCGAGTTCGACCAGGAGATGGCCGCTCCGGCGTACGTGATCGTCACGGCGCCGGACGGCACCTCCGTGGCCTCGGGCGAGCCGGATGTCGACGGCACCACCGTGCGGCAGCGGCTCGGCGACGGCCCGCCCGGGTCCTACGCGATGGCGTACCGGGTCGTCTCGCGGGACGGGCACCAGCTCACCGGGCAGGTCAGCTTCACCGTCGGGGCGGCGGCAGGGGCGCCATCTGCCGCGGGGCCACCGGCCGCGTCGCCCCGACCCGCCGACCCGGTGGTCGCGACGGCATCCCCGGACCGTCCGTGGTCACGGCGCACCGCCGCGCTCGCGGTCGGCGGTGGCCTGTTCGCGGCGGCGCTGCTCCTGCTCCTGGCGTCGCGTCGGGCGCCGCCCTGAGGCTTCTCAGCCAGCTCGGGCGAGCGCCGCGACGAACGCGCCGGGTGAGGCGGCCTCACGGAACAGCTGTCGTTGCCGCTCCGCTCCCCCGCCGCTGAGCCGGACGCCGTCGAGGTACGCCGCGACCTGCTGCTCGTCGCCGTCGGCGCGCAGCCGCGGGCCGACATGGTCGAGCAGCCGCTCGACGAACGTCCAGGCCTCGACCTCGCGCCCGGTCCCGGGATCGAGGAGCAGGCCGGCCAGCCCGACCCGGGCGGCGTCGTCACAGGACTGCTGGAGCAGCTCGTGCGGCACCAGCGCGGCCGGTCGGTCCGCCGCCGCGTCGTCCAGTGCGGTCGCCACGAGCGCCCGGACCAGCCCGGCGTACCCGGCGGCCTCGTCAGCGGTGGGGCAGACGTCGGCGATCCGGACCTCGACGGTCGGGTACCTCGGCGACACCCGGGCCAGGAAGTAGATGCTGCGGGGATCCAGAGCAGTGCCCGAGGTGACGGCACGGCGCACCAGGGCGTCGTACTCCGCGAGCGTCTGCACCGGGGGTGGCGGCACCGCGGTCGGCCACCGGGACTGCAGCCCGAACCGGTGGCTGGCCCACCCGCTGTCGTGGCCGCCCCTGATCGGCGAGTTGGCGGTCAGCGCGAGCAGCGCCGGCAGCCACGGCCGTACCCCGAGGAGCGCCGCCACGGCGTGGTCGCGGTCCGGTACGCCGACGTGGACGTGGCAGGCGCAGGTCCCGGTCGTGCGCATCGGGAACGGGAACCGGTGCGCCAGCTCGCGGTAGCGCGGCGTATCGGTCACCAGCGGTTCCCACGGCACGCCGAACGGGGCCGCGCCGGAGGCGACGCTCGCCGCGCCGTACCGCGCGGCCGCCTCGGCCACGACGCGCCGCGCCTCGGCCAGCGCGCGCTGCGCCTCGCCCAGCGAGTGGCACACCGGGGTCCGCGTCTCCACGACGTACCGCATGGACTCGGGGACGACGGCGGTTCGGTCACCGCACGCGCGGATCACGTCGGGCGCGCAGGGAGCCACCGCACCCGTCTCCGGGTCGAGCAGCAGGAACTCCTCCTCCACCCCGATCGTGAGCGGTCCGCCGGGCCGGGTCGTGCCGCAGGCGGCGGCCGATCGGGATGCTGGCAGCGTCATCGTCCACCTGCCTCGACCGTCGATCCCGGCCCGCCCGGACGGAAGGCCGCTGCGATTCAGGGTCGCCCCACCTCGGCAGGCCGGTCAGGGCCGAACGGCACCGGTTCCACGGGCCCATCGGCGTCGAGCCGATGACCTGAACGCGGCCGACGGCTCGAGGCTCAGACGTCTCCGCCGAGGTACGCGGCCCGCACGGAAGCGTCGCCGGCGAGCTCGGCGCCCGCGCCGGATCGCACGATCTCGCCGGTCTCGAGGACGTGTGCCCGGTGCGAGCGCTTGAGCGCCTGAGCGGCGTTCTGCTCGACGAGAAGGACGGTGGTGCCCTGGGCGTTGATCTCCTCGACGATGGTGAAGATCTGCTGGATCAACCGCGGCGCCAGACCCATGGAGGGCTCGTCCAGCAGCAGCAGCCTCGGGCGCGCCATCAGCGCGCGGCCGATGGCCAGCATCTGCTGCTCGCCGCCCGACAGGGTCCCGGCTTGCTGGCTGGTCCGCTCCCGGAGGCGGGGGAAGAGGTGGAAGACACGGTCGAGGTCCTGGCGGTACGCGGCCGACCGGCGGTCGGTGCGGACGTAGGCGCCCATGTCGAGGTTCTCGCGCACCGTCATTCCGGGGAAGCAGCCGCGACCCTCCGGTGACTGACTGATGCCCAGCCTGACGCGCTCGTACGGCGGCAGTCGGGTGATGTCGCGACCGTCGAAGACGACCTTGCCGGCCCGGACCTTCCGCAGGCCGGAGATGGTCTTGAGCGTGGTCGTCTTGCCGGCACCGTTGGCACCGATCAGCGAGGTGATCCCGCCCTGGTCGACGCCGAAGGTGAGGTCGCGGACGGCTGAGATCTGCCCGTACTCGACGCAGAGGCCCTCTACTTCAAGAAGCATCGCTGTCCTCCAGCCCCAGGTAGGCCGCCACCACGGCGGGGTTCTCGCGGATCTCGTCGGGCGTGCCCTCCGCGATCTTGCGGCCGAACTCGAGGACGACGATCCGGTCGGTGACGCCCATGACCAGGCGCATGTCGTGCTCGATGAGCAGCACGGTGTAGCCGCGATCCCGCACCTTGCGGATCAGCTCGGTGAGCCGCTCCTTCTCGGCTGGGTTGAAGCCCGCGGCCGGCTCGTCGAGACAGATCAGCTTGGGCCGGGTCGCCATGGCACGGGCGATCTCGACGCGGCGTTGGTCGCCGTAGGAGAGGTTGTCGGCCAGCTCGTCAGCCCGTTCGGCCACGCCGACGAACTCGAGCAGCTCGTGTGCCAGCCGCTCGGCCTCCAGCTCGGTCTGCCGGTGCAGCCGGGTGCGGAAGAGGGCGTTCAGCGCTCCTACCCTGCTGTTGGCGTCGGCGCC
The DNA here is from genome assembly GCA_963763225.1 of uncultured Actinomycetota bacterium. Classification (GTDB taxonomy): domain Bacteria; phylum Actinomycetota; class Actinomycetes; order Propionibacteriales; family Nocardioidaceae; genus Nocardioides. The sequence goes on from CAVXNT010000012.1 coordinate 154,488, forward strand.
GACCATGACGTTCTCCAAGGCGGTCATGGCCTTGAAGAGCCGGATGTTCTGGAACGTGCGCGCGATGCCCAGTCGGGTGATCTGGAACCGTCTGAGCCTGGTCAGCGGTCGGCCGTCGAACGCAACGCGCCCGCTGCCGGGCTGGTAGACGCCGGTCATGACGTTGAAGCAGGTCGTCTTGCCGGCGCCGTTGGGACCGATCAGGCCGAGGATCTCGCCTTCCCGGATGGCGAAGGAGACCGCATCGAGGGCGACGACGCCGCCGAAGCGGATCGTCACGTCGTCGAGCTCGAGCAGGGCTCTCCGGGGTTCGAGCGGGCTGGTGGCGTTGCCGGCGTGCGTCTCCGTGTCAGTCATCGACGGGGCCCCCTTCCGGGTGGTCGTGGTCGGCAGTGGACCGGAGCTCGCGGCGCCTTCGGCGTGGGGGGAGCAGGCCCTGGGGCCGGAAGTACACAACGGCCATCAGCGTCACGCCGAAGATCAGCAACCGCCAGTCGCTGAGAGCTCGGAACCGTTCGGGCAGGTAGGCCACCAGGAATCCCCCGAACACCGCGCCCCACCGGTTTCCCGCGCCGCCGATGATCACGGCGGAGACGAACAGCATGGAGAGGAGGATCAGGAAGCTGCCCGGGTTGATGTAGCCGGCTTGGCCGGCCGCGAGCATCGCACCAGCCAGGCCGCCGATGGCGGCGCCCAGCGCGAAGGCGAGCAACTTGTACCGGAAGGTCGGCACACCCATCAGCTCGGCCGCGTCCTCGTCCTCACGGGTGGCTTCCCAGGCCCGTCCGACGCGGCTCTCCTTGAGCAGGTGGTCAGCGAGCAGCACCACGATCAGGACGGTGAGCAGGAGCCAGTAGTACGGGACCGCGTCGAGCACGTCGAAGACCAGAACCGGCGTCCGATGCGAGTTGTCGACGCTGGGGATGAGGCCGTTCCACGTCAGGTGCGGGATCTGGAAGATGCCGTCCTGCTCGATCCCGACGGGGTTGGGGCCGATGCTCGGTGGCGGCGGGATGTCCTTGATACCGGTCGCGGCGCCCAGCCATCCGACGTTGAGCGTGACGATGCGGATGATCTCCCCGAAGCCGAGGGTCACGATGGCGAGGTAGTCGCCGCGCACCCGCAGGGTCGGGGCACCCAGGATCACGCCGGTGACCATGGTGACCGCGATCGCGCAGGGCAGGGCGAGCAGGAACGGCCAGTGCCAGTGCTGGGAGGTGAGCACTCCGGTGGTGTACGCGCCGGTGGCGTAGAAGCCGACGTAGCCGAGGTCGAGCAGCCCGGCGTACCCGATGACGATGTTGAGGCCGACGGCAACCAGCGCGTACGACGTCGCGGTGAGCAGGACCCCGCCGAAGTCGGAGCCGGTGGTGGTCAGCAGTGGTGGGCGCAACAGCGGGAGCGCGTAGGCCAGCAGCACGCCGAGGAGAATCATCGTCAACCGCGCGCGGCCGGTCCGGAGGAAGGGCAGCGGGACGCGCAGCGGAGCCGCCGAGCGAGGGAGCCGCGGACGGCGCGGCACGGGCCTGGTGTCGGCTGCGGTGTTCATGCGCGCGCCTTCCCGAGCGACTCCCCCAGGATTCCGGTGGGTCGGACCAGCAGGATCAGAACCAGCAGGACGAATGCGACGACGTCCTTCCACTGGGTGCCGAAGAGCGCGGAGCCCCAGTTCTCCGCGACGCCGAGGACCAGCCCTCCGAGGAGGGCTCCCCGAAGGTTGCCGATTCCCCCCATGACCGCCGCGGTGAAGGCCTTGACCCCGAAGATGAAGCCCGCGTTCTGTCGGGTGGAGCCGATCCGGATCATGTAGAGCGTGGCGGCGGCGCCAGCCATGAGCCCCCCGATGAGGAAGGTGGCCCGGATCACCCGGGTGGAGTTGACGCCCATGAGGGCAGCGGCCTCCGGTGCCTGGGCGATGGCGCGGATGCCGCGCCCGAGGCGGGTCCGGCGGACGAAGGTGTCGAGGACGACCATCATGACCACCGCCGAGACGATCACCAGGACGTCGACGTCGGTGACGCGGTAGTTGCCGATGTTGAAGACGCCGTGGGGATCGATGGTGACCGGGCTGGAGTACACGTTGCGCGCCTGGCCGACGTAGTTGCTGAGCTGGTCGCCGAGGCCGAACCATCCGGCGATCCGGTCGCGGAGGCCCATGAGCTCGGCCAAGGAGAACGATGCGCCGATCGCCGAGATCAGGATGATCAGCTTGGGTGCCCCCTTGTTGATCAGCGGCCGGTAGGCGAGCCGCTCGAGCAGGAGCCCGATTCCTGCCGAGGTCGCCATCGCGGCCACGAGGCAGAGCACCAGCAGCCCGGCAGCGCTGGCGAGGCTCTCGTTCGCCTGGCTCGTCCCGTGCACGAGCACGACCGTCCAGGCCACGGCGAAGGTCCCGAACATGAACACCTCGGAGTGCGCGAAGTTGATCAGCTGGAGCACGCCGTACACCATCGTGTAACCGAGCGCGACGAGGCCGTAGATGGCCCCGAGGGCGAGGCCGGTGATCGTCAGCTGGGCGAAGTTGTGGAACAGGAACGCGTAGTCCACGGGGCAGTCCCTTCAACGAACCGGGCGTGGCTGTGGCCGGAGCATGCTCTCGGCCACAGCCACGAGAAGGCCCGGAGGGGCGGTCAGTTGATCGGCGCCGGGTTGGCGGTGTCGAGCACCCCGTTCGTCACCGTGTAGGCGAAGACCACCGACTGCTGGATGTCACCCTTGTCGTCGAACGCGATCGGGCCGCTGACTCCTTGCCCCGTGTAGCTGGTGATGAAGTCGTTGAGGTCGGCATGGCTGGTCTTGCCGGCGTCGATGCCGGCCAGCACGATGTTGGTCGCGTCGTAGGACTGCGTGGAGTACAAGCCGGACGGGCCACCGATCGCCGCCTGGTACTTCGCGTCGAAGTCGGCCGGGGCGGGGCCGACCAGCGCCGTGAGCACCGCACCGTTGGCCGCGGCCGCTCCCGCAGCCTTCACGAACGCCGGGTCCTCGGAACCGTCGCCGGAGATGAACAGGCCCTTGAAGCCGGCCTGCCGCAGCTGCTTCACCAGGAGACCTGCCTCGGGGTAGTAGCCGCCGTAGAACACCGCGTCGGCGCCGGATCCGGTCACCTTGGTGACGCTGGCCGAGAAGTCGGTCTGGCCGGTCTGCACCGTGTCGGTGCCGTTGACCGCGGACCCGAGCCCGTCCTTGACGTAGGAGACCAGGCCCTTCCCGTAGTCGCTGCCGTCGTCGATGACGTACACGGACCCGGCTTTCGCGGTGTCACTGATGTACCGGGTGATCGCGGCCCCCTGCGCGGCGTCGTTCCCGACGTTGCGGTGCCAGGTCGGCCAGCCCTGCTGGGTGATGGTCACGTTGGTCGCAGCGGGTGAGATGGACGGCAGGCCTGCCGCCGCGAACGTCTTTCCCGTGGCCAGCGACTCGCCCGAGAAGGCCGGGCCGATCAGCGCCACGATCTTGTCGTCCTGCACGATCTGGGTCGCCAACGGCGCCGCAGCTCCCGACCTGCCGAGGAGGCACACGCAACTGCGGCGGCCTCGTTCTGCATGACGTGTATGTCGAATAGGACGGGCGCAGACCGGTCGCGACGGCTCGGGGCGGTGGAGACGTAGGAGACGGGCGTCGGTGAAGCCATCGGCACCACCGGGGAAGCCGCCCGGCAACGCTACGCAGCCTCCTGACCGCCCATCCAAGAGCTGCGCCCGTCCTCTTCCAGGTAGCGCTCGATCCAGGCGATCGCCCGCTCCCCGATCGGGACCATCCGATCCTTGCGTCCCTGGGAGACCACGGCCTAGATGACGCTCGATGGGTTGAGGCGAAGGGCCCTGCGGCGTCGACGGCGAGCTCGGTGAACGTACGGGTCACCGGTGTCGCGGCCGAATGGGTGTCGTCACCGGGCTGCGAGGCCGTCACGGTGCACTCGACGAGGGCGCAGGCGTGCGGGTGGCCCACGACTCGTCCCCGCACGGTGTGGACTCGGAGCTGGCAAAGACATGCACGTCGTAAAGCTGGTGGCGGAGTCGAAGAACGACGCCCCCCGCCGCAGGGTCACGGTCTCCTTGCCGGCGTTGATCAGGTCCGGGTCCTCCTCGCCCTCGACCGGGTAGGCACCCACCCCGAGGATCCCGTTCTCGCTCTGCAGGCTCGGCCGCGGTGAGGGTCGACCCGTCCCTCCGCGCTGACGGCTGCGTCCAGGTGCAGCGGCTGGGTCGGAGGCTGACAACATCCTGTGCCACAGCGCCTCGATCTCGTCGGCGCGCCAGTGCAGCACGCCGGGCACCGCCGGCACCTCGGCGAGGAACGCACGCAGGTCGTCGTACCGGTCGGCGGCCGCCGCCCACCGGCCCTCGGTGAGCTCCAGGAGTCCCAGCCCATCAGCGTGATCCCGGACATCACCCCCATGCCGGCGTCCGCGAGTCGCGGCAGGCACTCCTCGAGACTGGCCACGGCAGCCGCGGCGTCGCCGCGCAACCCGGCCGCCAGGGCCCGGCACACCTCGCCGTAGACCTCGAACCCCGGCTGTCGCAGCAGTCGGGCCATGCCGACCGCCTCCGCCGCCGCCATCTCCTGCTCGGCGAAACAGGAGGTGAAGTAGACCGAGTTCGCCAGGTAGCACAACACCACCGGCAGCAACCCGTCGGCGCCTACGGCCCGCACCGAGCGGACGTAGCGCCGCGACAGCGCCGCCGAATCGTCGTAGCGCTCGACGCCGGCCAGCCCGACGATCACGTGCTGCAGCAGGTAGACGACCTCGTCTGGGGTCCCGCCCAGCCGGATCAGGTCTGCGCTTCGCGACAGCAGGTGGCGAGCCGCTTCCGGGTTGCCGGCGAACATGTGCGCCAGGCCGAGCACCGTGTCGGCGCGCGCCCGGGTCAGCTCGTCGGCGGACGCGGTCAGCTCGCGGGCCCGCTCCGCGTCGGCGAGCGCGTCGTCCCCGCCGGCGTACAGCTTGAGGACGACGACGTCGAGCAGGAGCGTGCCCGCCGTCTCCGGGTTGTCGGCAGCGGCCTCGGCCACGGCATCCTCGAGCGTGGGCAGGAGCCCGGCGGCCTCGCCGTCGGTCAGGGCGAGCCGTGCGAGGAGTGCCAACGCCGTGGAGCGGTCCTCGTCCGTCTCGGCCGCGGAGAGCGCCTGGCGCAGCAGTTCCTGCGCCCGGTGGTGGTCGCCGGACAGCATCGCCGTGCGCGCCGCACCACACAGCGACATCGACACCACCCCCATCCCCACGCCGCAGGCCCCGACGCGGACTCGCCCGAGGATAGGAGACTCCGTCGTGGGGCGGGCCGGATCGGCCAAGGAAGCTCCCTGCCTGCGGCGACGCAGCGGGCCACCAGGACCGTCTCGAGTCGCCCGATCGCGTCCTGCCGGCTCAGGTGCTCCAGTATCAGATCGCTGGCGCGGTTCTCGTGGGTCGAGGGCGGTACGCCACCGCGCCGACCGGACGCCCGGTCATGTCGACCGCGACGATGCGCTTGCCACCCTTGGTGCGGCCGTCGGGGCCGCCGCGGTCGTGGACGGTAGCTCCGTCGTTGGATACGAGGTGGTGCCGCAGCCAAGGCGCGGCCGGGGCGTCGAGTGTCTCGGGCCGTCATGGCGTGCGGGTCGGCGGTCAGCGATGGGACCTCCTGACACGGACGATGGTGTGTCCGACGCGGTCGCGGGTTGAGCCGATGATCTTGACCGAGGTGCGGCCGAGGTGGGCGTGGACCGGGACGGTGATCTGTCGGACCACCCTGCCGTGGGCATCCGCGCGGCCGCGGGCGACTAGGTCCTTGCCGAACCGGATCCGGAACGGTTCGTGCGGGTCCAGCCCGCTGGTCCGGACCTGGACGTCGAGCCCGCGACGCCCGGCCCGAGGAGCACGGACATCAAGGTGTAGCGGCTCGCGCCACACGCGCACGGTCACCTGGACCGCCGTGGTGCCCTCGGCGTTGGTCGCCTCGAGCCGATAGGTGTGAGCTCCCAGTCCCGTGGGGTGGATCGTGACCGATCCACTGGCCGGCAGCGGGCCGGGCTGGGTGGGCCAGTCGCCGGTGGCGGTCAGGCTGGTGGCCTCCTGGCTGGTCCAGGTCAGCACCGTGTCCTGGCCGCGGCGTAGGTGATGGTCGGCCGCGTTCAGGATCAGAGTGGGCGGCTGGCCGGTGGTCACCGGGCCGAACGGGTCCGAGGTTGCCGAGGCATCGTCGTACCCGGCGCGGGCGGCGGTGACCGCGACGCTGATGACTGTGCCGAGGAGGTCCTCGGTGATCTCCAGGGTCGTCCCGGTCGCGCCTGGGATCGCGGTGTCGTCGGCATACCACTGGTAGCCGACCTGGGTCGGGGTCGGGACGATCTGGCCGGGATGGGCGGTCAGCGTCTGCCCGAGCACCGCGTCCCCGGTGATCGTGGGCGCCGGGCCGGGGTCGAAGTTGCCGGGGACCACAGGTCCGACCCGGTCAGCGCGCACCGTGGTGGCGGCGTGGCCGGGCGGGGCGACGGTGAGCCGGTACCCGATCGCCGTGTCGAGGTCGGCCGCGGTGAGCCGGTAGGTGGCGTCGTAGGCGTCGGGGACGGGCTGTCCGTCGCGGGACCACTGGCCACCGTCGGCAGGGTCTCCGGTGGCCGTGGAGACTGCCGTGAGGGTCTGTCCGACGGCGGGGGTGCCGGTGATCTCGACCGGGTCCACCGGAACCGGGTCTCCCAGGCCCACGGCGGCGGTGGGCTCGGAGGTGCCGTCCGCGTCGGTGTAGCCGAGCGAGCTGGCGGTCGCCCGAACCGCGATCGTCTGCCCGAGGTCGGCCGGGGTCAGGGTGTACGTCGAGCCGGTGGCGCCGTCGATCGGCGCCGCGCCGCTGCCGTCGTCGCGTAGCCACTGGTAGGTGTAGTCGTCCGCGACCGGGTCGGTTGGCGGGCCAGGGGCGGCGGTGAGGGTGTAGCCCACCCGGGCGGTCCCGGTGACCGTCGGGGCTGGTCCGGTGGTGAAGGTGCCCTTGTCGACTGGTCCGACGGGGCCGGAGGCCGCCACGGTGTCGGTGTAGCCGCTCTTGCTGGCCGTCACCTCGACCGTGATGGACGTGTCGAGGTCTGCGGGGGTCAGGGTGTACGTCGATCCGGTGGCGCCGTCGATCGCCGCTGCGCCGGTGCCGTCGTCACGCAGCCACCGGTAGGTGTAGCCGTCGGCAGCCGGGGTGGTGGTGCCGGGGTCGACGGTGAGGGGCTTGCCGACCGTGGCGTCCCCGGTGATCGACGGCGCCGAGCCGGTGGTGAACACGCCGGCCAGGATCGTGCCGGTGGGGGCGCTGGTGTCGACCGCGTCGGTGTAGCCCGCGGTGCTGGCGGTGACCTGGACGCTGATCGTGGTCAGCAGATCGTCGGCGGTCAGGGTGTACGTCGGGTCGGTGGCGCCATCGATCGGGCTGGCACTGCTGCCGGCGCCGCGCAGCCACTGGTAGCTGTAGTCGTCCGCGGCCGGGATCGTCGAGGGTCCGGGGTGCGCGGTGAGGGTCTTGCCGACCTGGGCGGTGCCGGTGATCGAGGCGGCCGGTCCGGTGGTGAAGTCACCCAGGGTGACGGGGCCTACCTCGGTGCTGGTGTCGGTGGCGTCGTCGTAGCCGACCAGACGGGCGGTGGTGCGGTAGGAGATCGACGTGCCGTAGTCGGCGGCGACCAGGGTGTAGGTCGGGTCGGTCGCGCCGTCGATCGGGGTGGCGCCGCTGCCGTCGTCGCGCAGCCACTGGCCGGTCAGCACCGCGGCAGGGGTGGTGGTGACGGTCGAGTCCGCGGTCAAGCTCTGCCCGACCTGCGCGGTGCCGTTGATGGTCACCGACCCGGACAGCTCGAGCACACCGGCGGCGACCGCGTCGGTGGGCGCCGAGGTGTCGGAGGTGCCGGCGTAGCCGCTCTTGGTCGCGGTGACGGTCACGGTCACCTGCTTGCCCAGGTCGAGCGCGACGACGTCGTAGGTCGACGAGGTCTGCCCGTCGATGTCGGTGTCGCCGCGTCGCCACTGGTAGGTGAAGCCGTCCGCGGCCGGGGTGGTGGTGCCGGTGGTGGCGGTCAGGGTCGCGCCGACCCGGGCGACACCGGTGATCGACGCCGTCGGGCCGGTGGTGAAGGTGCCCCGGGTGACGGTGGCCGTGGGGTCGGAGATCGCGACCGCGTCGGTGTACCCGGTCTTGGTGACGGTCACCTCGACCGTGATGGACGTGTCGCGGTCGGCGGCGGTCAGGGTGTAGGTCGAGCCGGTGGCGCCGTCGATCGCGGTGGGGCCACTGCCGTCGTCGCGCAGCCACCGGTACGTGTAGGAGTCCGCGGCCGGGGTGGTGGTGCCGGGGTCCGCGGTCAGGACCTGCCCGACCGCCGCCGTCCCGGCGATCGACGGCCCGGAGGCGACGACCAGGGGTGGCACGGCGGTCACCGTGAACGTCGTCGACGCCTCCGCAGGAACGTAGGTGTCGCTTTCGGCCGACGCGACCAGCTCGCAGGTGCCGGCGTTGTCGAACGACACCGTCCAGACGCCGCCGGACTGGGTGATCGAGCAGGCCGCGTCGGTGGTGGCGTCGCCGACCGTGATCGTGGTGGCCAACCCGGAGTCCGCGGATGCGGAAACCCCAGTCGAACCGCCCACGTTGCCACCGGTCGGCACCGCGTCGAACGTGACGGACTGTGCCAGCCGGCCCGGCGTGATCGTCACACTCGGCGCCTCGCCAGTCGTGTTCAGCGCCTCGCTGTGGGCAAACGGGGTGCTCTCGATGTAGTTGGAGCCACCTGCACCACCGCCGATGTAACCACCACCGCCGCCGAAGTAGCCTCCGCCGCCCCCGCCACCCCAGGGCGCAGCATCCCCGCCCGCGCCCGGCGAGCCGTCTCCACCGAGGGCCGGACCGCCGACCGGGCAGGTTCCGCCAGATCCGCCACCCTCGAGGGTTCCCCGCTGTGGTGGCTTCCCAGAACACCCCGGCCAGGAGGTCCCCGCGAGGCCAGCCGCGCCGCCGGCTTGGCCCGGGTACCCGGCGCCACCACCTCCGGCCGCCACCAGGATCCGGCTGCCGAGGTCGGCCGGATCGGTCCGGACGTCGGAAGCGCCACCACCGCCGCCCCCGCCCGGTGTGCCACCGATCCCTCCGCCGTTTTCGCCAGCACTGGGGCCGTCGCCGTTGCCGCCGACGTAGACGTAGACAGTGTCTCCCGCTGCGACCGGCAGATCCGCATCGACGACAGCACCTGACCCGCCCGGAGCGGTGGTGCCGCCGTCCTCGCCGCCGGTGCCCCCGACCGCCCGCACGTGGAACTCGCCGATGCCATCAGGAACGACATACGCGTACGGCCCCCCGGGCGTGTCGAAGACGGTCGGAGCCGCCTCGGCATACGCCGGGACGGACAGCGTCGCCGCAGGCAGCGCCACCAACGTGGCAGTGACGAGCGCGCCGAGGAGAAGCCCGCTCAGCCGGCGTCGGCGGTCAGTTAGGGCAAGGACGGACGACGCTCGTGCATTCGACACGCGGCAGAACTCCCGGGGTTTCTGATCGGAACGGCCCCAGCACCGTAGGCACCGACCGCCCGGGGAGGTTCGGAATCCGACGGAATCGACTCCTGGTCTAATCCAAAGGTCCAGAGGCCTACCCCCACCATCTCGGTACCCGCCCCGACCTGCTCAGCAATGCGGATGGGATCCAAAGCCCCCGCTCTCCGACCTCACCTCGGCGCGAGACGCGCGGCCAAGCGACTCGAGGCCCCGTCTTGAGCAAGCGAATCGAGGGGTCGACGATGCCACTGCTCGCGGCCTGGTCGATCAACCCCTAGGCCGCCGGGACGCCGCACCGGTCGAGGCGGCTCGACTGCGGCAGGGTGTCGTCCGTGGGCAGCACGGAGCCGCGCGCCGAGCAGCGGGATACTGTCAGGCCCTCCGGACTGGACTGGTACCCCAGATGCCAGCGCGTGTGGCCGTGCATCACCCTCGCGCTCACGGTGCCCCGCTGCGCGCCTTCGTCTAGGGCGGCCCGGGGCGTACCTCCGTTGCGTCAGGATGCCGGCTCGTCGCTCGCCCAAGTGGTCATCGCGGCGTCGATGCCGGCCACCAGTCGGCGGTAGCTGCGGTCGATGTCCGCGGGCAGGCCGAACCCGTGGTTGATCTCGAGGTGCACGAAGCCGTGCAGCGCGGAGCGCAGCGCCCGGGCGGCGTCGATGGCGTCGTCACCGGCGAGTCCGTACCCGGCCAGCGTCGCCTCGACCACCCGCAGTACCGCGGCCGCCGCCTCCGCCTGGCCCGGGTGCTCCCCCGTGGGAGCGGCGACGGTGGCGGCGTACCGGCCGGGGTGGCGCAGCGCGAACATCCGGTAGGCCGCGGCGAGGGCGAGCAGCGCGTCACTTCCGGCCTTGCCCAGCACGGCCCCGGTCATGTCCTCGCCGAGCTCGCGCAGCGCCAGCGCGCTGACCTCCACGCGCAGCGCGTCGAGCCCGGCCACGTGCTTGTACAGGCTGGGCTGGCGGACGCCGCAGCGGTCGGCGAGCACCGCCAGCGACAGGCGGTCCCAACCGACCTCGTCGGCCAGGTCCGCGGCCTGCTCGACGACCTTGGCCCGGTTCAGTCCCACCCTAGGCATGGCGTCGGTTGCGACGGATCCCGCTATGAGCGGAGCGGCGGACATGGGGCACGTGGTGTCTCCTAGTGGCATCGGGTCAGTGGGCTAGGACATCTAGCCTGCAGGTGGCAATTCGTAGCACGCGGGCTGTCGCTGCCACTTCTTCAGCGACTGCTCGACGAGCATCCAGGTGGTTGGCGTTCGGCCGCCATGGCGGTGCCCACCCGGCGGAAGCCCAGGCGTGCGTAGAGCCGCTCCACGGCGGGGTTCTGCGCGGAGAGCAGTGCGATGTCGTTGCCGGACGCGAAGGCGTGCTCGGCCAGGTGGATCGTGATCGATCCGGCCAGTCCGCGCTTGCGAGCGCTGGGCAGGGTGGCCACGGCGAGGATCTCGGTGAGGCCGTCCAGCGGCTGGTGGCTGCCTGCGGCGACCACGCCGTCGGCCGTGGTCTCGGCGACCGCGGTCACGGTCAGGCCGCGCCGGGCGCGGTCGTGAACGTGGGTCACCAGGTCGGCAGGGAGGTGGCGCCTGCAGGAGTCCCGTTCGTCAGTCCCGGCTGGCGTTGTGCCGCCGGCTTGGCTGGCGAAGGCCACATCGGTGACGGCGACGGCGTCGACCAGCGCTTGTTCACCGGTTTCGGTTATCCGGATTTGGTGGCCGGCAGTGACCTCGCGGTGGCGCAGGTCCCCGGGCTGGGCGCACATCAGGGCGTGGGCGCCGGCCGCGAGCCCAGCATCGGCGACCAGCCTTGCGAGTTCGGGGTGGAGTTCGTGCACCCATTCGATCGCAAGGCCTACTCCTTCGCGGTTGCAGGTTGCCGCGAGGATGTCGATGTCGACCGGGGCGATGGGGCTGCTGTGGTCGGGTTTGGGACGTGCGTAGTAGGGCCACGGCGTGCGGGAGACGAAGAGGGTGAAGGCACCGGCGTCGATCGCTTCGCAGTCAGGGCGCGGGGCGGTGTCGAGATATGCGTTGAGGGTGTGGAGGGCGGGGGGTGTCATGGTGTCGTCGCGTCGGTCGGGCCGGATGAGTGGCGGGCGGTAGGGCGGTTCGTGCTGGATGAAGCCGGTGGCTCGTCGTCAGGCGGCCCGAGGCTTGAGCAGCCGATCGCCAAGCAGGTACACGGCGAGGTGGTGGATGACGCTGATCGCGAGCAGCAGCGCGGCCAGTACGGGGTGAGTGCCGTATACCGCCGCCGCGGCCAAGAGCGTGATGGCTAGTTCTTGGCCGAGCCGGAGGAGTTCGGCACGCCGGCCGGCGAACCGGAAGTCGACGGCTGACCAGAACCCGAAGCCCAGCAGTGGCGCGAGGATTGCGAGGCAGGTGCGCAATGCGACGTTGTCACTCGCGGCCCAGCCCCAAAGGGCGAGCGCGGCGACGATGCCGGCTTCGAGAACACCGCGTAGGGCCACGTTGGCCATCAACATGCTGACGTGGCTCCGACGCCCGTTCATTCAGGTCCCTCCGAGCCCACCGGGGCGGTGAGCCGGCGGCCGGCGAAGCCGATGGCGAGCAGGATGCAGCCGGCGGCCATGAGCACCCCGTGGGCGACGCGGATCGGTTGCGTGGCGGCGAACTGCGGGATGTAGAGCGCGACCGCCACCGTCAGCGGGAGCAGCAGTCAGCCGCGGCCGGGGCAGCTCGCGCCAGGCGGCGGTGGCCAGGACGACGACGCCGACGGCGAGGGCGAGCAGGCCGAGCAGGATGAACCAGATGCCGGCCTCCCAGCGGATGTCGTGGGTCAGGTCGTCGAACTGGCCGATGCTGGCCGGTGGCCAGGGCCTGCTGGCCGGCTGCGTGCAGGCCGAAGACCTCGGCGCCGTAGTAGGGCAGGGTCAGGCCGATGCCGATCCAGGCCAGCGCCAGGCCGGCGCGGGCTCGGGTGCGGTGGAGGGTCAGTGCTCGGTGAGGCGGAACAAGCCCAGGCCGAGCAGGGTGAAGGCGGCGATGCCGAAGGTGTGGGCGATGATCCAGCGTGGGGAGGCGAAGGCGACAGCGCCGGCGCGGGAGACCTCGTCGCTGAACGGGCGCAGCGCGGGGTAGACGACGAACGCGAGGCCGGCGATCCAGAGCTCGGGCGCGGCGGTCAGGCCGCGTGCGCCACGAGGGTGGGTCGGAGCGGCTCGAGTGAGGGGGATTCGGTCGTGACGGTGGCCATGATGGTGCTCCAAGGCTGAGGATCCGATAGTGTGTTGCAGATGGTTCTCGGGCTGGTCGGCGCGATCGGGGCTGGTCGCAGCGGCAGCATCGGCCTGACTGCGTCAGGTGGTGGACAGCACCTGGTCGTGCGAACGCGATCAGCGGCGGGGTTGACGGTCTCGGGCTCCTCGGCCTGCGGGTAGTGGCCGGCGCCGTCGACCAGCAGCCGCTCGGCGTGGGCGAGGTGGGCCACGATCCAGTCGGCCTCGGCGGCCGGGTCGGGGAAGTCGGGGTCGGCGGTGCCCATCACCACCAGCGCCGGGGCGCGGCACCTCGGCGAGCCGGGCCTCGGCCGGGGCGTGGCTGGTGCGGGTGGTCGCGCTGAACGCCTTGGCGTGGCCGGGGCGGCGCATGCTGGCGCGGATCGCGGCCCGGTGCTCGGCGAAGTCGGCCGGCTTGCGGCCCGGGGTACAGCGAGGGCAGGTAGGCGTTCCAGACCGCCGGCGCCCAGGGCCCGCACATCGCGACGCCGGAACGCCCAGGCCATGCAGCGGGTTGATCGGGACCTGCCGCACGAACGGCCCGATCAGGGCCAGCCCGGCGACCAGGTCCGGGCGCTCGGCGGCCGCCCACACCGCCGCGCCGGCGCCCATCGAGTTCCCGACCAGCAGCGCCGGCCCGCCCAGCTCCTCGACCAGCGCCAGCGCGTCGGGGCCGGCGGCGACGTCGTCGTACGCGGAGAAGGTGGCGTCGCTGTCGCCGTGCCCACGCAGGTCCATCGTCGCCACGCGGAACCCGGCCTCGGCCAGGGCGCCGGCGTTGTGGCGGTAGCTGCTGCGCAGCTCGCCCATCCCGGCAGGCACACCACGAGCGGCCCGGACCCGCGCACGTCGTACGCGATCCGCCCCTCGTCGCGGTTCAGCATCCGGGTGTCAACGTCGAACGTCGTCATCTCTGCACTCCCTCCTGCTAGTCCGTTCGCCTCAAAAGCTAGCCTCAATAGCTTTTCGGTGTCAAGCCCTAGCTATCGGCTGGCGTTGTCTCGATATCCGTCGCGTCTCGCTCGTGGGTCGTGGACGGGCTGGACTCCGGCCGCGGTCGCATGGCGTGGCGCAACGAGGCTCGTGGGCGCCGCGCGGCAGCCCTCGAGGCACGAAGCGAATGCCGCAAGGCCCACAGGCTCGCCGCGAGGAGCACGAAGCCTGGGCACACGCCCGCGATGACCGGGATCGCCGGGCCTTGGTCCCCGACCGCGGCAGCAACGCCCAAGGCGCTCAGCCCGAGCCCGGTCAGGCACAGGCCCAGGACGCGAAACACCGGGGCGCGCAGGACGGTCGCCAGTGGGAAGTAGTGGAGCCCGACGACCAGGGTGACCCACGCGAGCACGGCGCCAGGACGCTGGAGCGGACCGGCGAGCACGTAGGCACCGCTCACTGCCGTCGCGACCTCGCCAGCAAGCACTGCCCAGTACCGGCGGTCCGCGTGTCGCGGTTGATCCGGTTCATGGAGGCGGTGGGTGCGGAGGGTGCGGAGAGTGCGGATCATCCCCACTGCGCAGGCGCCGAAGATTGCTCCGGCCACCAGTCGGGCGGCGATGCGCAGGGGAGGCTCCATCGCGGTCGCGTTCGCGACCACGTACACCAGGCCCGCAAGAGCTCCCACGCCAGAACCGACGATGCGGCCAGGGATGCGTTGTCTCGAACCAGCCACCACTCCTCGCTCCCCGAGGCGACGGTGACACAGCGCCCGAGCCGGTGTGCCAGGTCGGCTCCATCATCACCGCCGCGGATCCGCAGCGGCATGAGGCAGGTCGGGTGTCGGCCAACGAGACGTGGGTTCCCTCCCGCGACCCGGGCGGCGGCACGACCCACCTCGATACGCAACGTAGCGTAGTACCCGAGACCGGTAAAGACGGGAGTAGATTGCGGCCCACCATGACGTGCAGCCCCAGTCCGAGCCGTAGCCAGGCGGCGCTGCCGACGGGGTCGGCCAGCGTCGAGCAGGTCGCACTCGCGGCCGCTCGCGAACTGCTGGCTGGTCAGGGCGTCAAGGGGCTGACAATTGAGGCGGTGGCGGCAACCACGGGGATCGCCAAGACCACGCTGTATCGCCGCTGGCGCTCCAAGCAGGACCTGGCCCTGGCAGTGGTGCTGGATATGGCCCGCACCGCGATCGCTGCCCCGACCGGAGGTGACGTTCGCAGCGCACTGATCGGCTACCTGACCACGGCCACCACCATCCTGCGCGAGACGTTGATGGGCAAGGTGATGCGGGGACTGTCCTCAGACCTGGCTACCGACCCCGCACTGGCAGATGCCTTCCATCGCGAGGTGATCGCGCTGCGACAAGGCCACCTCGAACAGCTGGTGCGACGCGGCGTGGCAAGTAGGCAGTTGCGGCCCGACGTCGACGTGGCGCTCTTGCAGGATCTGCTCTTCGGACCGGTGTACTACCGGCTGCTGTACACCGGCGCTCCGCTGAGCGACGAGCTAGCTGCCGACGTCGTCGACGCGATCCTGCCCTCCATCCGGCGCGCCGCCCGCTAACGGCGATCACCCGGTCACTGACCCGCCCCGGCGCCCCGCGCCCGGTCTCCGGCACCGCTCCCTACGGATGCCGCAGCACCTGGTCGCTGACCGCCAGGAGGTCGCGCAGATCGCCGGCCAACGCACGAAGGCGCTCCTCTCCGAGCTCCGCCACGATCGGCGCTTGGGCGTCCACGCCGGCGATCAGCGCCTGCTCCACGCAAGTGCGGCCCGAGTCGGTCAGTTCGGCGTAGACGCACCGGCCGTCGGTGGGGTGGGGCACCCGACGAATCAGACCGGCCGCCGTCAGCTTGTCCAGTCGGCCGGTCATGCCGCCGGTCGTGACCATCAGCGAGGCGGCCAGGTCCCGAGGCGAGAGCCGGTAGGGCTCCCCGGCGCGACGCAGAGCCGCCAGGACGTCGAACTCTCCGCGGGTGAGGCCGAACCGGCCGTAGATCCTTCCCATCGCCTCGCCGACGACGACCGGCCAGCCGATAGATCCGGCCAAAGATCTCCATCGCCAGGGTGTCCAGCTGCGGCAGCTGCCGCGACCACTGCTGCACGATCACGTCGACCTCGTCCACGCCACCACTCCCGTCCCGACTTGCTGCACCGCACCGGCGCAGCATACCCTCACCGATCACTTACCAATAAGCGACTGTGAGGGATATTCGGATGTGCTAGCCGCAACCGACGGCTGCTCACGTGGAGCACTGCTGTCAACGCTGCCGGCAACGGGGCCTACCTGCCGTTCTCCCTCGTGCTGCTGATCGCACTGACCGGTCTGCCGTCGACCAGCTGTCGGGCTCGCGATGACCGCTTCGGCGCTGGTCGCGCTGGCGCTGATGCCAGCCATGGGCACCGTGGTCGACCGAGCCGGGCGCGTCGACGCACACTGGTGTCGCCCACCTGCTGCGGGCCGTGGCGTTCGCCACCTGTCCCCGCCTTGCACAGCCTCGGCGCGTTCGCTGCGGTCGCCGCCTTGTCGGCGCTGACCGAACGCGTCGCACGGATCGCGCAACCCGCGCTGATCGGTGAGATCGCCACGAGCGCAGATGCCGAGCGACTGGTGGCGTTGACCCGGTCGCTGAACAACGCCGGCATGGGTCTGGGCGGGTCGCCGCCGCGGTGCTGGCCAGCTCGGAGTCGCGTGGCTGTACCTCGCGGCCTCCTGGTTCAACGCCGTCACCTTCGTTGCGGCGGCCGCCATGGTCAGCGCAATCCGACACCGCACAGCCCCGACCCGCTCCCGCGCCGACGACACCAGCCAGACGTCCTACCGCGACGTCCTGGCACGCCCCGCCTTCCGGCTACTTGTCACCAGCACCGCGCTCGGCGCCTTCGGCTACTCAGCGCTGACGATCTTCCTGCCTCTCTACCTGGTCGAGCTCGAGGCGCCGACATGGACGGCGGGAGCACTGTTCAGCCTGAACACGGCCATGTGCGCCGTCGCTGGAGTACCCGCGGCCGCAGCCGCGGCGAAGCTGGCGCCCCCACCGCGGATCGCACAGTGCGGCCTGATCGGAATGGCTGGCGGGTTCGCGGTCTTCGCTGCTGGGCCGATCATCGGCCATGCGGGCACCGCCACATTGATCGTCGGCCTCACCGCCGGCATGGTGATCTACACCTCCGGCGAGCTCTTGCACGCCCCGATGAGCACCGCCCTCGCCCTGGAGCAGGCCGACCCGGGCGTGCGCGGCCGGTACATGGCCGTCAATCAAATGGCCTGGGCAGTCGCGGGCGCCCTGGCGCCAGCACTGTTCACCGCTCTACTGCGATGGCACCTGGTCGCCGCACCGCTTCTGCTCGTCGTACTCGACCTCCTCGCGGTCGCGACTCTGACGACGATGCGCCGCCACCCCCAGCCGAACGTCGCCCGGCCCCGAACCACCCCCGACCCGTCACAACAACCCGTCGTCGCATCCGGCCAGTCCAACGCACCAGGCCACTCTCAGAGCCAGAGTCGCGCCCCGAGCCGGATGCCGAGTCAGGTGCCGAGCCGCTTGCCCCGGGGCGGAACCCCGGGCCAGACCGCAGAACAGACCGCAGCACGAACCGCGGAACAGGCCGCGGAGCAGGTCCCGACTTGCGCCACCACCCCGCTGCCGGACTCCTGGAAGGAAACCTCATGATCAACGTGCTCGCCCTGTCAGGAAGCAGTCGCCGGGGCAGCCTCAACACTGCGCTGCTAACCGCCACTCAGCGGCTCGCGGTCGACCTACCCGTCGCGGTGGCCGTGCGCCAGTCCCCGGTCACCGTTGCAGACATTCCGCCGTTCGACGCCGACAGCGCCGAACTGGGGCTTCCGCGGACTGTCGGTGTGCTCGAACGTGCCGTCGCAGCGGCCGATGCGCTCCTGCTCGCGACGCCCGAATACAGCGGCGCAATCCCGGGCCCGCTGAAGAATGTCTTGGACTGGCTGGCCTGCCCCCAGAGCATGCGGCCGCTGGCGAGCAAACCAGTCGCAGTGATGTCGGCCAGTCCGAGCAGGTTCGGGGCACAGACCGCCCGATCCCAGGTACTCGACGTCCTCCAACACTGTGACGCCTGCCTGGTCGCCGCACCGGTGGTCAGCGTGGCCCTGGCCGACCGCGTCATCACCCGCGCCGGCGACCTCAACGCGGAACATTCACAGAGCGCGATCCGAGTCCTCCTGACCGAACTCGCCCACACCGCAAAGGCCATGGCCCGCAGCCAGCGCGTCCCGGCAACGTGACTGGCGCCACCACTGTCGGAGCAACTCTCGGAGCAACCCTCGGAGCAAGACACCATCACAAGGCGCCCTGCCGAGCACACCGGTATGCCGGGAAGGGAAGTCGCCCTCCCCCGACCGCGCCGTCGCACAGCAGCCCCGGATCGCGCCGTCGGCGAGCGGCGCGACCCGGTTGATGGCGCGCAGGGTGGGGTGGATCTCGCCGCCCAGCGCCCGTTCGACAGCATGCGACGGGCCGCTCCGGCTTCGTAAACGCGCGTTCGGTTCACTGCGCATCCTGGGCGAGATGCGCTGACCGACAGACGGGATCTCGCAGACCCTGCGTGGGCATCCACGTCCGCGACCCAACAAGCGCGCAACGCGGCGCCGGGTTCACAAAAGACGTCGTCGTGCGGAGACGACCTCTCAGCGTACTAGCAGCCGAGTCACGGCTCGGATCAGAACCGGCGTCGAGACTGGGAGACCACGGCCTAGATGACGCTCGATGGGTTGAGGCGAAGGGCCCTGCGGCATACTGACTCCCGGGTGGGTCCCCAGCAGCGAACTACAAAACTGTATTTCCTATGCTAGTGCCGATGGGATTTCCTACCCCCCGCCTCCGTAGCTCAGCTGGATAGAGCGAGAGCCTTCTAATCTCTTGGTCGCAGGTTCGAGTCCTGCCGGGGGCGCTCACCGCTCCGGCGGCCGGGCGGACACTACGACTTGTCGTCGAGCGGCGAGGTCACCTCGGGGTCGTCGTACTGCTCCCGCTCGGCCGGGTCGAAGCCCGGTTGGTCGGGCCGGTTGACGTGCTCGCCGGGTTCGATGTCGACGTCGTCGGCGGGCCTGGTGTCAGTGCGTTCGATGTCCTCCTCGGCGGGAACGCCCTTCGCGTCGACCAGGCGCTCCTCCTCCATCGGCTGGCGGGTGTGGTGGAGCGGCTTGGGTTCGGCCATGCCCGAGGTGTACCCGAACGGGCCGGCGCTATGCAGACGGCGCAGAGGGCGAGGTGTCGATGCTGCGGGTGCGGTCCGGGGAGAACCCGTGCTGCATGCCCCAGGCGACGGCCTGCGAGCGGCGGGTGACACCGATCTTGCGGTACGCCGTGCGGATGTAGGTCTTCACCGAGTTGATCGACAGGTAGGTGCGGGTGGCGATCTCCTGGTTGCTCAGCCCCTGGGTGATGAGGGCGAGCACCTCCGACTCGCGAGCGGTGAGACCCTCCTCGCGGCCCGGCCACTCGCCCGCCGCGCTCCGGTCGACCTGCTGCGCGGACTCGCGCGGCGTGACGGTCTCCCCGCGGTGGACCGCCTCGAGGCAGGCGACGACCTCGTCGGCCGACAGGCCCTTCGACAGGTAGCCGGCCGCGCCGCGGTGGATCGCCTTCCGCACGAGCTCGGGCTGGACGTTCCAGCTGAAGATCACGACCCTGGCATCGCTGCCGCGCACCAGGTCCTCCAGGTCGACCCCGTCGCCCTGCACCTGTCCGAACGTGTCGTAGAGGATCACGTCGACGTCGCTGAGCACGCGGCACCCCGGAGTCGATCTCCACGACGCTCACCCGGTCGTGGTGGGGAGCGAGCATCGCCGCGACGCCGGCGACCACGATCTCGTAGTCGTTGACGACCGCGACCCGGATCGGGGCGCTGGCCATGCCGTCAGCCTAGTGAAGGCGACGGTCGCGCGCAGGTGTGACCGGCCCGACACGCGTGTCAATGCATGGTTCGGCCCCGTACGCGGGATAGAAAGGACGTGCCCCGCTTGGTATGAGCTCGCGGGGCTCAATTCATTTCGGGGCCGGCGTGCTCCTCGACGTACGCGTCGATCTCGCCGAGCAGCCGCGCCTTGACGTCGTCGCTCCGCGAACGACGCCCGCACGGCAGTGCGGGCCAGGTCGGCGACGCCCGCGTCGTCGAGCCCGAGCAGGTCGGCGGCGATCTCGTACTCCCGGTTCAGCGTGGTGCCGAACATCGGCGGGTCGTCGGAGTTCACCGTGATCGTCACGCCGGCGTCACGGAACGCCCGGATCGGGTGCTCGTCGAGCGAGGCGACCGCGCGGGTGGCGATGTTGGAGGACGGGCAGACCTCGAGCGGTATGCCGGCGCTCCGCGAGGTGCGCGAGCAGCGCCGGGTCCTGCGCGGACGGAGGTGCCGTGGCCGATCCGCTCGGCGCCGAGCAGCTCGAGCGCGTGCCAGACGGTCTGCGGGCCGGTCGTCTCGCCGGCGTGCGGCACGCTGTGCAGCCCGGCGGACCGAGCGGCGTCGAAGTGCGGCTGGAACTGCGGGCGCGGCACGCCGATCTCGGGGCCGCCGAGGCCGAAGCCGACGAGGGCGTCGGGGCGGTGGTCGAGCGCGTACTCGAGGGTGGCGTCCGCCGCCGGCAGGCCGAACTCGCCGGGGATGTCGTAGATCCAGCGCAGCACCAGCCCGAAGTCGCGCTCGACGGCGACGCGGGCGTCCTCGATGGCCTCGGTGTAGGCCTCGATCGGCATCCCCTTGCCGTCCTCGTGCGGACGCACCGAGGTGTACGGCGTGCAGGTGAGCTCGGCGTACCGCAGGTTCTGGCCGGTCGCCATCTCCCGGGCGATCTCATAGGTGAGGTAGCGGATGTCCTCGGGGGTGCGGATCAGGTCGACGACCGCCAGGTAGACCTCGATGAAGTGCGCGAAGTCGCGGAACTCGAAGAACCGGCGCAGCTCCTCGGGGTCGCTGGGGACCGTGCCCGGGGTGGCGCGCGGCCAGCTCGCAGACGATCCGGGCGGAGGCCGAGCCGACGTGGTGGACGTGCAGCTCGGCCTTCGGCATGCGGGCGATGAAGTCGGTGCAGGCTCACCCGGCGGAGTCTGGCAGCGGGCGCCAACGCGAAACGCCTGATCCTGCCCGCACGGTGACTCGGCTCAGCACTGCGACCAGGTTGCTGGCGAGCTCGTCGATCGTGCGGCCGTCTGGTAACACCTTCCCGTCCAGCAGGACGGTCGGGGTCGCCGCGGACGCCGGCGTCGCAGCGCCTTCTGGGTGGCCTGGGTCGACCCAGGCGCCCTTCCTGTCGACGTCTGCTCGATCGCGTCCCCGACGGCCGACTCGTCGGCGCCCGCCTGCGACCGCGAGCTTCAGCAGGTCGTCGTTGGAGGGGAACGGGCCCTGCTCGCTCGGGCTGGTTCTCGTAGAGCAGGTCGTGGAACTTCTTCGCCACGTCGGGCCCGGAGCTGTCCAGCACGACCGTGAACGCCTCGGCCGACCGCGACCGAGTAGTCACCCGCGGTGCTGAGGAGGTCGAACGGCCGGTACTCGACGTCGACCTTGCCGGCGTCGGCGAGCGTGGTGAGGTCCGCACGGGTCGCCTTCTCGAACGCCCGCAGTAGGGGCAGAGGAAGTCCTCGTAGACGACGACGGTGTGCGGCGCGTCCGTGGGCCCGAGCGTGACGCCGTAGGTGCTGCCGCCGGCCGGCGCGGCGGACGTCCGTGGTGGTGTCCAGGGCGCGGGTGACAGGAAGCCAGCCGCCCACGAGCACGATGACCACCAGGGCGACGACGACGCCGCCGACCATCAGGTTGCACGCCGGCGCTCTGGCGGCGCTGCTCGGCCAGCGCGGCGGCGGCCGCGCGGTCGGCGCGGTCGGTGGCTCGGTTCTTCTTCGACATCAGGATCCTTCGGACTTCGGCGGTAGCGGCGGAACAGCAGGCGAGTCCAGCGCGAGCCGGGTCGACGGCCAGCCAGACCAGGAACAGCGAGAGCAGCAGCAGGCCGACGTCGCGCGCGATCTCCCACGGGTACTTCGACGGCGGCGTCGGGGTCGTAGCCACCGCCGCCGAAGCAGCCGCAGTCGATGGTGAGGCCGCGCGCCCAGACGGACGGCGATGCCGACGATGAACGCGACGAAGAGCAGCGCGGAGAGCGACGGCGGCCCCGCGGGTGAGCAGGCCGACGCACCAGCGTCGCCCGACGACGATCTCGAGCACGGGCAGCAGCTGGCCGACCGGGCTGCACCACCGACGCCGGCAGCAGCTGGTAGGCGCGGACGGCGGCCACGCTCGGAGCCGGGTCGGGCAGCTTGACGGCGCCGGCGACGATCCAGACGCACCGCCGACGACGAGGCGGGCGGCCAGGCCGAACCACTCCTTCACGCCCCCGACCCTGAAGGCGGGTCCTGAATCGCGACTGAGACAGAGGTCCTCGACGCCGCGCGGATAAGGTGGCCTCGTGAATGACCGACTCGTCTGGATCGACTGCGAGATGACCGGCCTCGACCTGCGGCGCCGACGCGCTGATCGAGGTGGCCGCGCTCGTGACCGACTTCGACCTCAACGTGCTCGGCGAGGGCATCGACCTGGTCGTCAAGCCGCCGGCCGAGGCGATGGAGCAGATGAACGACTTCGTGCGCACATGCACGAGAAGTCGGGGCTGCTGCGAGGAGCTCGACGCAGGGCATCGACCTGGCCGAGGCCGAGGAGCAGGTGCTGGCCTACGTCCAGCGAGCACTGCCCCGACGGCAGCCGGCCCCCGCTGGCCGGCAACACGGTGGCCACCGACCGCGCGTTCCTGGCCCGGGACATGCCCGACCTCGAGGCGTTCCTGCACTACCGGATCGTCGACGTCTCCTCGATCAAGGAGCTGTCTCGCCGCTGGTTCCCCCGGGCCTACTTCCAGGCGCCGGCCAAGCGGGGCAACCACCGCGCGCTCGCCGACATCCAGGAGAGCATCGAGGAGCTGCGCTACTACCGCGAGGCGGTCTTCGTCCCCTGCGCCCGGTCCCGACAGCGACGCCGCCCGCGGGATCGCCGCCAGGCACGGCGGCGCGCTGACCGGCCTCACCGACGGAGCCCGATTCCGGGCGATTCCGCGGGACCGGCCTGAGTCCCCTACAGTTCTCCTCGGTCCCGGCCGCGCCGGGATCCTGCATGGTGGGTGTAGCTCAGCTGGTAGAGCACCTGGTTGTGGTCCAGGTGGCCGCGGGTTCAAGTCCCGTCACTCACCCCACCGCCCTCGTGGCGACCATCGAGCCCTCGTCCGGCACCGCCGGCGGGGGCTCGATCGCGTCCGGCGGCCTTGACCGGGTCCCGGCCTGCGGCGATAACATCGCCGAATGGCGATGCTGACAGGCGACCGACCCGCGGACCCGCCCGAGACGACCGCGCTCACCGCAGCGGCGTGCCTCTTCCACGGCTTCAGCGACCGGTCCCGCCTGGCGATCGTGCAGCACCTCGCCCTGGGCGAGCACCGGGTCGTCGAGCTCACCGCCCACCTCGGCCTGGCCCAGAGCACCGTGAGCAAGCACTGCGCGTGCCTGCTCGACTGCGGTGTCCTCCGGGTCCGCACGGAGGGCCGCTCGTCGGTGTACTCCCTCGCTCACCCCGAGGCGACCATGGCGCTGCTGGCGGCGGCCGAGACGCTGCTCGCGCTGACCGGCGACGCCGTCGTGCTCTGTCCCACCCACGGCGCGGAGGCGACCCAGTGACGGTGCTGACCGACGAGCGCCGTGCCTCGGCTGTCCCGGCGCGCCCAGCGGCTGGCCGGCCTGTCGGTCGGCTACAACGTCGTCGAGGCCGCCGTCGCGATCGCCGCGGGCGCCGCCGCGGGCTCGACCGCCCTCGTCGGCTTCGGACTGGACTCCGTGGTCGAGGTCTCCTCGGGGGTCATCGTGCTGTGGCAGTTCCGCCACCCCGTCCCGGAGCAGCGGGAGCGGCAGGCGCTGCGACTGATGGCGGTCGCCTTCTTCGCGCTGGCCGCCTACGTCGCGATCGAGTCGGTCCGCACCCTGCTGTCGGGCCGCGAACCCGAGCACTCGACCGTCGGCATCGCCCTGGCCGCCGTGTCGCTCGCGGTGATGCCCGTGCTGTCGTGGGCCCAGCGCCGCACCGGCCGGGCGCTCTCCTCGTCGACCGTCCAGGCCGACGGGACCCAGACCCTCCTGTGCACCTACCTCTCCGCGGTCCTGCTCGGTCGGGCTGGTGCTGAACTCGACGCTCGGCTGGTCCTGGGCCGACCCGGTCGCCGGACTCGTCATCGCCACGGTCGCGGCCCGGGAGGGCCTGGAGGCCTGGCGCGGCGAGGGCTGCTGCGCGCCCAGCGCGAGCGCCGGCGCGTGCGACCGCTGCGAGCCCGACGCCACCGCCGACGACCCGCTCGCGAGCACCGTTCCGGCCCCAGGAGAGGACCGATGAGCCACGACCACTCGCACGGCGACGACCTCGCCGACCACCGGGGCCGGCTTGCCGTGGTGCTGGGCATCGCCGGCACCGTCCTGGTGGTCGAGGTCGTCGGTGCCGTGGTGTCGGGGAGCCTGGCGCTCCTGGCCGACGCCGGGCACATGCTCACCGACGTCGCCGGGTTGACGCTCGCCTTCGTCGCCGCCGTGCTCGCGCGGCGACCGGCCACCGACGCGAAGACGTGGGGCTACCGACGGGCGGAGGTGCTGGCGGCCGCGGCCCAGGCCGCGGTGCTGCTGGCGGTCGGCGGGTTCGTGCTCGTCGAGGCGGTACGCCGGCTCATCGAGCCGCCCGAGGTGACCTCGGGCGCCATGGTCGTCTTCGGCCTGGTCGGCCTCGCCGGCAACATCGTCGGGATCGCCGTGCTCGCGAGCGGCCGCAGCGCCAACCTCAACATGCGCGCGGCGTTCCTCGAGGTGGTCAACGACGCCCTCGGCTCGGTGGCGGTGCTCGTCGCGGCGCTGGTGATCGCCACCACCGGCTGGACCCGCGCCGACGCCGTGGCCTCGCTGGTGATCGGAGCCCTCATCATCCCGCGGACCCTGCGCCTGCTCAGCGAGACCGTGAACGTGCTGCTGGAGTCCACTCCGCCGGGCCTGGACCTCACCGACGTCCGCGAGCGGCTCCAGCGCCACCCCCACGTCCACGACGTGCACGACCTGCACGCCACCCAGGTGGCCACCGGACTGCCGGTGCTCACCGCCCACGTCGTCGTCGACGACAGCTGCTTCTTCGACGGGCATCTCGGCGAGATGCTCGACGAGCTGCAGCAGTGCATCGTCGACGACTTCGACATCGAGCACTCGACGATCCAGTTCGAGTCCGCCGGCCACGCCGAGCACGAGCACGAGACGCACCCGTGATCCCCGAGCTCGCCCTGGCCGCCGCCACACCACCGCTGCTGCGGCGGATGCGCGGCGAGTTCGAGGAGCGCGGCCGGCTCAGCGGCCCGACCACCGCGGCGATGTACGCCGGGTATCTGGCCCACGCAGCACTCTTCACGCGGTCGCTGCGGCGAGGCTCGGCCGGCGGGCGGTGGGTCCGGTTCGTCGGGACTGGGCTCGGCCGCGGCCGGCGCCGCGCTCTGCGTCGCCGGCATGGGTCGCTTCCAGGGACCCGCACAGGTCTCCGGGGTGAGCACGGGCACCCTCGCCGAGACCGGCGTCTACCGGCTGAACCGGAACCCGCAGTACACCGGCTACCTGCTCCTCCTCGCCGGCAGCGCCGTGGCCGCGCGCTCACCGCGCGCGCTCGTCCTGGCCCTCGCCGCCGCCGGGATCTTCGCCCGGTGGGTGCCGGTCGAGGAGGCCGCCCTCGAGCGGACCTTCGGCGAGGACTACCGCGGCTACCGAGGGCGCACCCGCCGCTGGCTCTGAGGCTCAGCCTCCACGCTCAGGCCGGCACGCGCTCGCGGGACCGGATGGTCCGCCAGAGCAGCCCGAACGAGGCGACCTGCAGCAGGGCGATCGCACCCGCGAGGACCGCACGGTGGTCGTCGATGAGCGCGCCCGCCAGGGCGCCGCCGCCGAGTGCCCCGAACCCCTGCACCGCGGCGAAGATGCCGTACGCCGAGGCTCGCCGCCGCCCGGGTACCAGCGCGGCGACGTACGCCTTGACCGTGGAGTCCTGGATGCCGGTCGCGACACCCCACAGCACGACGCCGAGGAGCACCGGCCACAGCCGGTCCGCGAAGACGCCGAGCGGCACGAGGGCGACCACGACGGGGACGACCAGGAGGACCCGCGGGCCCCACCGGTCGAAGGCGTCACCGGTGACGAGTGCCGCGAGGGCCTCGGCGGCCATCGCCAGCGCGTAGACGACGGGCACGACGGCGAGCGACACCAGGCCGATGTCGACGAACCGGTAGGAGATGACGCCGAACGTCATCAGGCCGGCGGTGGCGAAGGCGACTGCGAGCGAGAAGAGGTGGAACTCCTTCGGCAGGTCGGCCCCGAGCACCGCGTCGCGCAGCCGCGAGGGCCCCTCGGGGGCAGGGTCGTGCGGGTCGGGCTCCTCCGGCGCGGCCACGGACGGGACGCGGCGACGGAGCTGGGCGAGCAGGAGCAGGCACACCGCCCCGGGGACGGCGAGCAGGAGGAAGCCGGGCCACATCACGCCCGTGACGGCCGCGGCACCCGCCATGAGCAGCGGGCCGGCGAAGGCGCCCACCTGGTCGAGCGCCTTGTGGACCGCGAACCCGCGGCCGCGCCCGGTGGCGACCGCCATCCGGGCCAGGAGGGCGGACTTCGCGGGGCTCCGGATGGCCTTGCCGGTCCGTTCGAGGAGGATCAGCGTGGCGGCGACCGCGACGCCGGCCGCGCCCACGAACGGCGCGATCGCGAGCAGCGGGACGCTGACGGCGGTGAGTGCGTAGCCGACCACGGTCAGCCGCCAGTGCCGCTGGTTGTGGTCGGCCCACGCGCCCGTGACCAGCCGCAGCACCAGCGCCACCGCCTCGCCGGCGCCGGTGACCAGGCCGATGGTGAGGGCCGACGCGCCCAGGGAGCCGAGGTACGGCCCGGCCACCGAGCGCATGCCCTCGTAGACCATGTCCGCCGCCAGGCTGACCAGGCCGAACGCGACCACGGCCCGCCACGGCGTCCACTCCCTGCCCTGCATCGCCGGCCATCCTGACACGCTCCTACGATGGGACCGATGTGCGCCTCGCAGCGGGACCGATAGCCGTGGACGGCACCCACGCCATGTCCGGGCTCCCCGAGCTCACCTGGTCCCGCTTCTTCGGCACCTGGAGCCTCAGCCCGGGGTGGCTCGCCGCTCTCCTGCTCCTCGCCGGGCTCTACCTCGCCGGACGACGCGCCGCGCGCGGCCGGTCGACGGTCGCCGCCTGGCGGGTGGCGTCGTTCCTGCTGGGCTGCCTGCTGACGTGGGTCTGCGTCGCGTCCGCGATCGGTGCGTACGCCATGTCGCTGTTCTGGATGCACATGGTGCTGCACCTGGCCCTGATCATGGTGGTGCCGGCCCTGCTCGTGCTCGGCCACCCGTTGACGGTGCTGGTCGAGGCCTTCTCCCCCGCCGGCCGGGTCCGCGCCCGCCGCGTCCTGCGCTCGTGGCCCCTCGCCGTGCTCACCCACCACATCACCGGCGTGCTCGTGTACTCCGCCGTCATCATCGGCACCCACCTGACCGGCTTCATGGACCAGATGGCCCAGCACTCGTGGCTGATGACCGGCGAGCAGGTGCTCTACGTCGTCGCCGGGTACCTGTTCCTGCTGCCGCTGATCGGCGAGGAGCCGATCCGCGCGAACCCGCCGTACCTGGTGCGCCTGGTGCTGATCGTGGCCGCCATGGTCCCCGACACCGTGGTCGGGATCGTGCTCCTCCAGACGAACCACGTGCCGTTCCCGGTGATGATGGGCATGCACCCCGCCTGGGCGCCCGACCCGCTCACCGACGTCCAGACCGGCGGTGCGCTGATGTGGGCGGCGGGCGACGGCCTGATGATGACCATCGGCGTCGGGCTCATGATCGCCGTCATCACCTCGCCGCGGCGGCGCGCGCACATGACCGGCCCGTGGCTCGAGTCGGCCCGCAGCTCCGCGCTCGCCACCCACGTGGCCGAGAGCGGCGCGGAGGGGCCCGGGGAGGGCGTCGACGCGGACTCCGACGAGGCGTTCGCGGCGTACAACCGGATGCTCGCCAAGCTCTCCGAGGAGCAGCAGGACAGGCGCGCGGCTGACTAGCCGACCGCGACGCCGTCGCTCGCCGGCAGGCTGATCACGAACCGAGCGCCACCGCGCGGTGCCTCGTAGCGCACCTCCCCGCCGTGCACCTCCACCAGCATGCGGACGATCCAGAGCCCGAGGCCCACCGATCCGGGCGAGTGGTCGGCGGAGGAGAACCGGTCGAAGAGGAACGGTACGTCGGCCTCGGGTACGCCGCTGCCGTGGTCCTCCACCGCCAGCTCGACGCGGCCGTCGGCCCGGGCGGCGCTGATGACGACCGGTGGCCGGCCGTGCCGCAGCGCATTGTTGGCCAGGTTGAACAGCACCTGCTCGAGCCGGGCGGCGTCGGCGGGCACGACGACGTCCGGAGCGACCTCCACCCGCACCGCGTCCGGCTGGGTCAGCGCGGCGACCTCGGTGGCGAGGTCGGCGACCCGGACGTCGGCGCGGTCGAGCACGAGCGCACCGTGCTCGACCCGCTCGACCTCGAGGATGCCGACGGCCAGCCGGAGCACCCGCTGCGTCTGGCGGATCGCCGCGGCCACGAGCGAGCGGTAGCGCTCCGGGATCTCCGGCTCGTCCTCGAGCAGCTCCAGCGTCCCGGTGACCGTCGTCAGGGGCGAGCGGACGTCGTGCGCGAGCGTCGCCATCAGGGCGCCGCGCCACCGCTCGCGGACCTCGAGGGCCTCGCGCAGCCGGCGCTGCTCCTCCACCCGCGCGGCGATGAAGACGGCCACGGTGGTGGCGATCGGGATCAGCACGGCCGTCGACCAGACGACGCGGGCCGGCGCCTCGGCGAGCAGCAGGCCCCCGGCGTACGTGACGGCCGCCCACGGCACCGCCGCCAACAGCACCCGCGTGGAGCAGTGCAGCCCGAACCACGCGAACACGAGCACGACGAGCGGACCCGTGCCCGACCCGTAGCCCTCGGTCGCCCACGCGGTCAGGCCGAGGGCGGTCAGCATGGCGAACCCGGCGGCCACCAGCGCGCGGACCGAGCCCGCGTGCTCCTCGGCCCACGGGCTGCGGGCGAGCAGCCACACGGTCAGCCCGATGGCCGCGTGCAGCCCGACCACGGTCAGGACGCCGGGCGGACCCACACTCGGGTCCAGCAGCGACAGCGCGGTGACCACGCCCGCTCCGGCCGAGATCACCGCCGCCTGTCGAAATGCCACCCGGACGTCACCGGTGCTCCTCAACCGCAAACCCCCTTGTCCCCCCCGACAACGACGCCGGGGCCCGGACGTTCCGCCGCACCCGACCCGGGTCCGGACGACGTGCCGGTCGTCAGTCGCCGTACAGCTCGCAGTGCCCGCCCAGCCGGTTGACCGCGCGGTCGAAGTCGGCCAGCGTCGGCTGCTGGCCGTCGAGGCGCGCCTGGACGCCGGCGTGCACGACCTCGATGTCGGCGACCAGGGTGGGGCTCGCGTGCGCCGCAGCAGCGGCGAGGCCGTCGACCAGGTCGTTCGCCTGCGAGGAGTCCTCGGCCGAGGGCGAGCCGTGGACGAACTCGATCGCCCGCGGCATCAGCTGGTCGGGGGGCCGGTACAGCTCGGCGCAGGACTTGCGCAGGCTGACCGGCTCCGCGGCCGGGCTCGTCGCGGTCGTGCTGGCACTCCCGGCGCTGGGGTCGGCGGCGGTGGTGGCACCGGTGTCATCGCCGCACCCGGCGAGCAGGGCGGCGACGGCGAGCAGCGGGACGGCGATCGCGAGACGCATGCCTCCACTGTCCCCCGTTCCGGGCGATCGGTCGACACCGGGCCCATTCGCTGACTAAGGTCAGAGAATGGGCCCGGACCTCCACACGACGACCCTGCGCCGCTTCAACCGCACCTTCACCCAGCGCATCGGCGTGCTCGAGGAGTCCTTCCTGGGCACCGGCCGTCCGCTGGCCGTCTCCCGGCTGCTGTTCGAGATCGGCCCGGACGGCGCCTCGGTCCGGGAGCTGCGCGACCGCCTGGACCTCGACTCCGGCTACCTGACCCGCCTGCTGCACCGCCTGGCCGACGACGGGCTGGTCGACGTCCGCCCCGACCCCGCCGACCGGCGCCGCCGCACCGCCATGCTGACCGAGGACGGCCGGGCCGCCTGGCGCGAGCTCGACGACCGCAGCGAGCGGCTGGCCGAGCGGCTGGTCGCGCCGCTGACCGAGCGCCAGCGGTCGCGGCTCACCGACGCGCTGGCGACCGCGGACCTCCTGGTCCGGGCGGCGACGATCCAGCTGCGCGAGGTCGACCCCGACGACCCGGTGGCCCGGACGGCGGCCGGGCTCTACTTCGCCGAGCTGGACCGGCGGTTCCCGGCCGGGTTCGACCCGGGCGACCCCGACCACGCGGGCACCTTCCTGCTCGCGACCAGCGGCGGTCGTCCGGTGGCGTACGGCGGGGTCCGGGCGCTGGCCGAGGGGACCGGGGAGATCAAGCGGATGTGGGTGGACGACGCCTGGCGCGGAGCCGGCCTCGGCGCGCGGATGCTGCGCGAGCTCGAGGCGCTCGCCGTACGCCGGGGCCATCGCCGGGTGGTGCTCGACACCAACCGGGCCCTGACCGAGGCGATCGCGATGTACGAGCGCGCCGGGTACACCCCGATCGAGCGCTACAACGACAACCCGTACGCCGAGGCGTTCTTCGAGAAGCAGCTCACCTGACGATCGGGAGCAGCTCGCCGACCGCCCACGCCGGCAGCTGGTCGACCCGGTGCGCGCCGTGGTCGGCCGCCCCGAACGGCACCACCCAGCCGCCGCCGTCGCGGTCGGCCAGGTCCCACACGTAGCGCGCCACGGAGCCGCGCGCACACCCGTCGGTGACCCCAGGCGTCGACGACGTGCAGAGCACGCAGTCGATGTCGCCGGAGAGCGTCAGCGACGGCACCGGCTCGCCGACCGGTGCGACCACGTGGGTCTCGCCCCAGGTCGGCGGGTGCCCGGCCGCGTCCGCGAGCGCGGCGGTCGCCAGGGCGGCGAGGTCGATGCCGAACGGCGTCCGCGCCTCGACCAGCGCCTCGAGGCCGAGGGCGACGCGGCCGACCAGCGACAGCCACGGAGTGAGGTCCGGATCGTCCACGAGCGGCTCGTCGAGCGGGGCGAGCACCGGCTCCGCGGCCATCCGGCGGGTGAGTGCGGACCGCCAGGCGGCGAACGCCGCGGCCCCGGTCGACGCCGCGTCCATGTGCCCGTCCCAGGCCAGGATCGTGTCCCGGACCGGCCCGGGCGCGAGCTCGCGGAGGAACGCCTGGAACGTCGGCGCCGACCGCAGCAGGGTGTCGCGGTGGATGGCGGCACAGTCCTCGGCCGTGAGCCCGGTGCGTCCGTCGAGCAGCTCGTGGATCCGGGCGGCCCGGTGCGGTGGGGCGAAGTCGACACCGATCACCGCGCTCTCCGGCCCGCGCCGCTCGTTGGCGGTCACCACGTGGCCGTCCGCCGGGACGGCGTGGGCCGGCAGGTCGAGCCAGCCGCTCCAGCCGGTCGCGGGGTCGGCAGCGGCGACGACGCCGAGCCGGTTCGCCTCCGGCCGGACCGGCACCCGGCCCGCCACCCGGTACCGCACGTCACCGCCGCGGTCGGCGGCGACCACGTTGTTCACCGGCTCGACCCACCCGTCGAGCGCGGCCACGACGTCGGCCGCGGTCCGGGAGCGGAGCAGCGGGAGGAACGTGTCGAACCCGAGGTCCTCGAGCACGTCGCTCGGCGCGCGCAGGCTCAGGCCCTCGGCGATCAGCGGCCCGCGGCGGGTGCGCAGCCACCCGTCCCCCTCCTCGACCGGCTCCCACCCGTTCGGACCGAGCGCCTCGACGCCGCCCGGCGTACGCCGCAGCTGCTCGGCGTACAGGTCCTCGTAGTCGGCCATCGCGTTGGTGATCGCCCACGCGACGTCACCGGCGTGCCCGAAGTGCTGGATGCCGGGGACACCCGCGAACGCGAACCCGGCCACGTCGAACTCCGCGCAGGTCAGCCGCACCTGGAGGTAGACGCTCGGTGAGTCGAGCGCGCGGTGCGGGTCGCCGGCGACCAGCGGGAATCCGGACGCGGTCCGCGCCCCGCCGACCGCCCAGGCGTTGCTGCCGCTGGACAGCGGCCCCTCCCGGGCCAGCAGCCGGGCGTCCTCGCCGAGCACCGCGCGGGCGCGCGCCGTCCAGAGCTTGCCGGTCAGGTTGCCGAACAGCAGGTGGTGGGCCCGGAACGCCGCGAGCGGCATCCAGGGCTCCCAGGGGCGGTCGAGGACGGCGTTGACCCCGTCGACGTACGCCGCGACGAACGCCGCGGTCTCCGGGCGCAGCCGGGCGTGGGCACGGCGAGCGAGGTCGGCCACACCGGCCCGCCGTGCCAGCGGCTCCTGGACGAAGCGGCGCAGGCGCGCGAGCTGGGTCGGCCGGTCCTGCGCGGTCGCCTGGCCCTGGCCGCGGGCGACGTCGAGGGGGGACGTGCCGCGCACGTGCGGGACGCCGTACGCGTCGCGGTGCAGCTCCACGTCAGGCCGCGGTGATCAACGGGAGGCTGATGCGGAACGTGGTGCCCTCACCCGGTTGCGACTCCACGGACATCGAGCCGCCGTGCTTGTCGACGATGGCGCGGGCGATCGAGAGGCCGAGACCGCTGCCGGGGATCGCCTGCTGCTGGGCGAGCGAGGAGCGGAAGAAGCGGCTGAACAGGCGCTCCTGCTCCTCGGCCGGAATCCCGATGCCGGTGTCGGAGACGCTGATCAGCGCGCACTCCTCCCCCAACGCGAGGGCGACGTCGACCCGCCCGCCCTCGGGGGTGAACTTCACGGCGTTGCCGACCAGGTTGATGACCACGCGCTCCAGCATGTCGCGGTCCCCCAGGAACGGCACCGGCTCCTCGGGCAGGTCCACAGCGAGGTCGAGGGTGCGACGTTCGAGCACCGGGGCGACCACGGCGACGCCGGCGGAGACGACCGTGCGCAGGTCGACGAGCCGGTCGGCCAGCGCCAGCCCGTCCTCCTGCACCCGCGACAGGGTGAGCAGGTCGTCGATGAGCGACAGCAGCCGGGTGCTGTTGGCCGCGAGCCGGCGGACCGCGTCGAGCTGCTCGGGCGCGAGGTCGCCGTACTCCCCGTCCGCGAGCATCTCGGTGTAGCCCAGGATGCTGGTGATCGGCGTGCGCAGCTCGTGGCTGACGCTGGAGACGAAGGCGTCCTTGACCTGGTCGACCTCGCGCAGCCGCTCGACGGCCTGGCGCTCGGCCTCCAGGGCCTCGACGAGCCGGCGCTCGGCCTCGATCCGCTCGGTGATGTCCTCCGAGGTGCTCACGTAGCCGATCAGCCTGCCCCGGTCGTCCTCGATCCGGTCCAGCGACATCGAGTGGCTGCGCTCCTGCCCGTCCTTGCGCCGGAACTTCAGGTCGGTAGCACCGCGACCGACCAGGGCGAGCGCGACGGCGGCGAAGTCGTCGGCCACGCCGAGCTCGCGCGCCTTCTCGGCGACCGCCTCCGGGGAGTGCAGGCGGCGCGTGGTGTCCCCGAGCATCTCGTCGGCGCGGTAGCCCAGCAATCGCTCCGCCCCGGGGTTGAACAGGGTGACGCGCGCCTGCTCGTCGGTGCCGATGATCGCGACCCGCGAGGCGCCGTTGACGATGTTCTGGACCCGGTCGCGCTCGGCGGCGGCCTGGCGCGCGTTCTCGAGCTGCTCGCCGACGGTCAGCATCAGCGGGAGCACGACCAGGGCACAGACCGCGCCGAACGTGCCGAGCAGGATGCCCTGGCCGTCGTCGGAGATGTCGAACCGGGGGCCGACGTTCGCGAACGGGCCGTAGCCGTACGTCGTGAGCGGGATCGAGAACGCGAGCACGACGATCAGCTGCGCCATCGCCTCGTAGGGGCTGGTGCGCAGCGCGCTCCACACCAGGACCGGGATGACCAGGAAGACGATCGACGGGAAGTCCTGCGGCAGGAACACCAGCGGCGTCATGGCCAGGACGAGGAACCACTGCACGGCCCGCTCCGCAGGTCGCGCCAGCGGCTCGTGGTTGCGCAGGCGGCAGAACAGCGGCACCACGGTCAGCTGCGACATCAGCCCCGACGCGGCGAGCGCCATCGCCAGGACGGCCGGCTGCCCGTAGCCGGTGACGAGCGCGGTCAGGAACGCCACCACGACGACCGCGACGGCCCCGGAGACGACCGCCACGAGGAACCGCGCCAGGTCGGTCGAGGTCCGCAACGGCGCCCGCTCGCGCCGCCCCCGGCACAGCACCCACCAGGAGACCGTGGCCTCGACCGTCACGCCCACGCCGAGACCGAGCGCGACCTCCGGGTCCCGGCCGCCGAGCCAGAGGCTGGCGACGGCGAGCGCTCCGATCGCCGTGACCAGGGCCCACGTGCGGGGCCTGGACGTGACCATCAGGCACGCGGTGGCGGCACCCACCGGCCAGACGCCGATGGCGTGGCCGCCGGCCGGCGCCTGGGAGGCGGCGGCAACCCCGAGGAACGTCATGAGCGCGAGCAGGCCCACCACGCGGGTCAGCCACGACCGTCGTACGGCGACCCCTCCCTGCAGGGGCACCGCCACCTCGCTCACGCGCGGACCACCCGGCCGGCCGGCGTCGCGCTGCGCGACCCGGCCGTCACCTCGACACCCACCGCGACCTCCCGTTCGACCCGGTGCCTCGTCACCTCGACGGCTCCCTCGTCCGCCATCTTGGCCGCAGGACGTGGTCGTTCGCAGGACGACCTGCCGGTGGGCACTACCTTGGCCGGGTGACTTCGGCGATGAGCAGGTACGACGTGGTGGTGGTCGGCGGCGGGCACAACGGCCTGACGGCGGCGGCCTACCTCGCCCGCGCGGGTCGGTCCGTGCTCATCCTCGAGCGCCTCGCGCGCACCGGCGGCGCGGCGCGGTGGTCGCCGACGGCCGCGCTGCACGCGGAGCTGGTCGCCGACCTCGGGCTCGCCCTGGACCTGGAGGACCGGCCGGCGACCGACGAGCTCGCGCGGGTCGTCGTGCCCACCCTGGTGCAGCCGCTGCCGCTGGAGCGCGAGATCCGCGCCCGGGTCTCCGCGTGGGCCGACCTGGTGACGACGCCTGCCGACCTGCACGAACGGCTGCGCGCCAGCACCCCGGCGGTGGCCGGGGGCGGCGTCGCGGTCGCCGACGCGCTCGAGCGTGCCGTGGCCGACGCCGGCGCCGAGGTGCTCACCGCTGCCGGCGTCAGCGCGATCGCCGCCGCGGACGACGGGGCGGAGGTGACCTGGCACGACGGCGCGTCGTCCCGGTCCGTACACGCCCGCCACGTGCTCGCGAACGTCGCGCCCTGGGTGCTGAGCATCCTGCTCGGCGAGCCGGAGGACCCCGCCCGCAAGCCCCGGTGGGAGGCCGCGCCCGGGGCGGTCGCGCCGGAGCACGTCGAGCGCGAGTTCGCGATGCCCGGCGGGCACTGGCACCACGGCGACCTGGAGTGGCCCTGGGCGTCGAACCGGGCCCGGCTC
This sequence comes from uncultured Actinomycetota bacterium, assembly GCA_963763225.1. Classification (GTDB taxonomy): domain Bacteria; phylum Actinomycetota; class Actinomycetes; order Propionibacteriales; family Nocardioidaceae; genus Nocardioides. The sequence goes on from CAVXNT010000012.1 coordinate 189,729, forward strand.
GACACCCCGGCCCGGCAGTGGGGTGTGCAGACCGACGTCGCCTCGGTGCTCGTCTGCGGCGCCGGATCGCGCCGCGGCGGCGGCGTCACCTGCCTCGGCGGCCACAGCGCCGCGCACGCCCTGCTCGCCGCCGGGTGAGCGGCCTGCCCGATTTCTCCCTCCCGTCGTGCGCTGGTAGAGTTCACGTCGCTTCACCACGCGCGCCATTAGCTCAATTGGCAGAGCAGCTGACTCTTAATCAGCGGGTTCGGGGTTCGAGTCCCTGATGGCGTACGGTCCACGAGAGCCGGTCCCCGAGGGGCCGGCTCTCGGCGTTTCCGGGTCACCGTTTCCGGCCGTTTGCCGATGGCCACCGCCAAAATCACCCCTTTGGGCGTGCCGTCGTGGAGGACCGTCCCGACGCGGTGGCACGACGATGGTGCCCATGTCCGGCAGACCGACCCGTGTGGCGATCGTGAGCTACCAGGAGGTCCTCGGCAGGGGCCTGGCGGCGATGCTCGACGAGCATCCCGGCCGCACCGTCGTGACACCCCTCGAGGACGCCGAGGTGGTCCTGTACGACGTGCTCGGCGTGCACCGCCACGACGTCACCGACCTCGAGCGGCTCGCCCGGCCGGACGGCTCGGTCGTCGTCGCCGTGAGCCGGGACCTGCGGCCCGACCTCCGCGCCCGCGCCCTCGCGGCCGGCGCGCACGGCTGGATCTCGATGAGCGTCGACGCCAGCGAGCTGGTCGCCGCCGTCGAGGCCGCCGCGGCCGGGCAGGAGCTGCCCGGACGGACCGACCGCCTGGGCAGCCAGGTGGGGCTCACCCCGCGCGAGGTCGAGGTGCTCTCCCTGATCGCCCAGGGCCGGAGCAACCTGGAGATCGCGGAGCACCTGTACCTGTCGATCAACTCGGTCAAGACCTACATCCGGTCCGCCTACGCCAAGATCGGGGCCACCTCGCGCAGCCGTGCGGTCGCCTGGTGCCTCCAGCACGGGTTCGCGCCCCCGGAGGAGTGGGCCGAGCCGCACGTGACTGCATGAGGGGTGCTCCGCGCGGGCACCTGCGGGCCATGGCACTCACCTCGCTGTGGCACGACCGGCACCCCCGCACGGAGCCCGTGCCCCCGGCGATCGCCGGAAGTTGGGACGTCATCGTGGTCGGCGCCGGGATCACCGGCCTCACGACCGCCGCGCTGCTGGCCCGCAGCGGGCGCTCCGTGCTGGTCGTCGAGGCCCGGCACGTCGGCGCCGTGACCACCGGCGGCAGCACCGCCAAGGTCAGCCTCCTGCAGGGTACCCAGTACTCGAAGATCGCCCGGCGCCACTCGTCCACCGTGCTGCGCCAGTACGCCGACGCGAACGCCGAGGGCCTGGCCTGGCTGGTGCGCTTCTGCGACGACCACGGCGTCGACCACCAGCGCCGGCCGGCGTACACGTACGCGACCACCGAGAAGGGCGCCCGTGCGGCGCGCGCCGAGCTCGACGCACTGCAGCGCGCCGGCCTCGAGAAGGCCGGCTGGGCCGACGACGTACCCCTGCCCTTCCCCACCACGGGAGCAGTCCGGATGGACGACCAGGTGCAGCTGGACCCGATGGAGCTGCTCGACGCGCTGGCCGCCGAGGCCCGCGCGCACGGCGCGGTCCTGGCCGAGGGCGCACGGGTACGTCGGGTCCACGGTCGCGGGCCCGCCCGGGTGGTGACCGACGCGGGCGACGCGGACGCCGCCACCGTCGTCATCGCCACCAACATGCCGATCCTGGACCGCGGCGGCTTCTTCGCCCGCGCCGAGCCGGCCCGCTCCTACAGCCTCGCCTTCCGGACCGGGACGCCGGCGGTGGACGGCATGTACCTCTCGGCGGACACGCCGACCCGATCGCTGCGCGACGCCCCCGACGCCGACGGGCCCCTGCTCCTCGTCGGCGGCGACGGGCACAAGGTCGGCGCCGACACGTCCGAGCGCGAGCACCTGGACCGGCTGCGCGCCTGGACCGCGGAGCACTTCCCGTCCGCCGTCGAGACGCACGCCTGGTCGGCCCAGGACTACGTGCCGCACCACGGTCTCCCGTACGTCGGGCCGGTCCTGCCGGGCAGCGAGCACGTCCTGGTCGCCGGCGGCTACTCGAAGTGGGGGCTCACCAACGGCGCCGCGGCGGCGCTCGCGCTCTCCGCGCGGATCCTCGGCGGACACGTGCCCTGGGCGTCGGCGTTCGAGCCGTGGACCCGCCACGAGGTCCCCGGCGCGCCGACCAGCGCCCGGATCAACGCCGAGGTCGCGCTCGAGATGACCACCGGCTGGATCCGCCGGCTCACCGGGAGCGACACCCCGCCGGTGTGCACCCACCTCGGCGGCGTCCTGCGCTGGAACGACGCCGAGGAGAGCTGGGACTGCCCGCTGCACGGGTCGCGGTTCGGCCCCGACGGTGCGGTGCTCGAGGGCCCGGCGACCTGCCCGCTGCGGAACACCCCTGCCCGTCCCGGGGTTTGACCGGCCATGGAGATCAGTCGGGCGCTCGCCGCCGCGCGGGCCAACCACCAGGGTGTGCTCACCACCATCCGGCGGGACGGGAAGCCTCAGCTGTCGAACGTCCTGCACGGCGTCGACGGGGGCGGTGTCGTCCGGGTGTCGACGACGGCCGACCGGGCCAAGTACGCCAATTTGCGCCGGACACCGTGGGCGGCGCTGCACGTCAACGGCCCGGACTTCTGGTCGTACGCCGTCCTCGAGGGCGACGTGACGCTCTCCGAGGTGGCAGCGGATCCGGACGACGCGACCGTCGACGAGCTCGTCGCGCTCTACCGGGAGCTCTCCGGGGAGCACGACGACTGGGCGGAGTACCGGGCGGCGATGGTCCGCGACCGCCGGGTCGTGGTGCGCCTGGTGCCGACACGGGCGTACGGCGCGCTGCGCTGATCCGTAACCGGCGCTCCACGCACCTCGTTGGACGGTCATGTCCGTCCGCCGTGCTGCCGCCCTCGCCGTCGCCGCGATCCTGACCGTCGCGCTCTCCCCGGCCGCACCGGCCGCCCGCGCGGCCACCCGGTGGGCGCCGGCCGACCAGGCGACCATCCACCCCGGCACGATGATGTACACCCGGGGCGCCCAGTGCACCGCCAACTTCGTCTACACCGACCGGGCCGGTCACGTGTACGTCGGCTACGCCGCCCACTGCGCGGGCACCGGCTCGTCCACCGACACCGACGGCTGCACGACCCGGTCGCTCCCGCTCGGCACTCGCGTGCGGTTCGCCGAGGGCGGCAGCCTCGTCGACGGTGGCACCCGGGTGGGCGCGGGTCGTCTCGTGTACTCGTCGTGGCTGACCATGCAGCACCTCGGCACCACGGCCGTCGAGACCTGCGCCTACAACGACCTGGCGCTGGTGCGGGTCGCCCGCAAGGACGTCGGCTCGGTGAACCCGTCGGTGCCGTTCTGGGGCGGCCCGACCGGGATCGACACCGACGGCACGGCGGCCGGGGACCGGCTCTACACGTACGGCAACTCGAGCCTGCGCGGTGGCCTGGCTCCGCTCTCGCCGCACACGGGCGTGAGCCTGGGCGACGATCCGGCCGACCACGGCTGGTCGCACCCCCTCTACACCGCCACGCCCGGCATCCCCGGCGACTCCGGGTCGGGCTTCCTCGACTCCGACGGCCGCGCGGTCGGCGTGCTCTCGACGATCGGCCTGGCCCCGCTGCCCGCCTCGAACAACATCGGCGACCTCGCCCACGAGCTCGCGTTCGCCCGCGCCCACTCCGGCATCCGCGGCCTGCGGCTGGTCCGCGGCACCGAGCCGTTCACCGGCCTTCCCTGACCGTTGAGTCGAGAGTCCCGTCGCGACCTTCCGGACGCGGGCGGGCGGCTTTCCTCAAGCCCGGCTCAAGGTTTCTCCACGGGCGGCCCAAGGTTCGTTCTCATCGCTGGTCGAGGTGCGCGGGGCGTGACAGCGTCGTCTCGACGCCATTCCACGAACCACTGCAGGAGACCACCATGCGAGCTCGGCTCGTCACCGCCGCCGTCGCCACCGCGACGACGCTGTCAGCCTTCTTGGCCCTCGGCGCCGCTCCAGCACATGCCAGCAAGGACGACGGCGACAACAACAAGGGCGACATCAAGGTCTCCACCGTCGGAGGATCGGCCGACGACAACACCGAGGCGCACGTCGGGTGCTCCTTCGACGTCCAGTGGTACGGGTTCCAGCGGTCCACCTCGACGGTCTCCTTCACGTCGAAGGATCCCGACCTGACGATCAAGGTCGTGTCCGGTCCGACCAGCGTCGAGCTCGGCGACACGAAGTCCGGGGGCGAGCTGAACACCGCCCGCACCTACACCCTGCGTTTCACCGGTGCCGACCCGCAGAACAAGAACGGGTATCACCTCACGGTCACCGCCGAGACGGCCAGGTCCGACCAGAAGGACGGCAAGAAGCGCGGTGGCAAGAAGGGCGACAGCAAGCCGAAGACCTTCTGGGTGGAGTGCGCTCGTGCGGACGTCCCGTCGAGCGATCCGGGGACTCCGTCCGACCCGGGCACGCCGGCCGACCCGGGCACGCCGGCCGACCCCGGCACGCCGGCCGACCCCGGCACGCCGGCCGACCCCGGCACCCCGAGCGACCCCGGCACCCCGAGCGACCCCGGCACCCCGAGCGACCCCGGCACCCCGAGCGACCCCGGCACCCCGACCGGGCCGTTCGACTGGGACTGGACCTACCAGGACCCGACCTGCACCGGCGTGACGGTCGACTACCCGGCGGACATCCCGGACGGGCAGGCCAACGACGTCAACATCCGCGTCGAGACCCCGGCCGGCGTCCAGACGCTCAACTTCCACGACAACGACGGCACCTGGAGCGGCTCGCACGCGTTCAACCTGGCCGACCACGCCCAGTGGGACGCCAGCACGCCGTCGTACGACATCACCTGGGTCCAGGTCGGTGGCACCAACTACCACTGGAAGGGTGACGTCGGCTGCGTCCTGGAGGACGGCGTCCTCAAGGGCCGCACGGACGTCGACGGCTTCCGTACCGGCACCGTGACGGTGCCGAAGGGCGGGTCCGTCGCCCCGGACAGCGTCGTGGTCGGGCAGTGCGGCGAGGAGGACCTCGAGCTGCAGCAGTGGGTGTCGGGCTCCGGCCGCGGCACCGCTGCCCGCTCCGGCGGCCACTGGGCGTCGGTGAAGGCGGTCACCGTGTCCGACAGCGGCACCGCCCGCGTGACGTTCCCGAAGCTGACCCGGAAGGGCACCTACCGGTTCCGCCTCGCCGTGGCCGGCTCGGAGCTGGCCACCGGGCACACGACCGGCACGCTCACCGTGCGGGTCCGCTGACGGGACCCACCTGATCGGCTGCGGCCGGCGCGCCGGGGGGACGCGCCGGCCGCAGCACCATGTCCTCAGCCGGTGATCGTGAACCGGCGCAGCAGGTCGTGGCGGATCTGCGCCTTCGTCCAGGCGAACCGGACCCACCGCTTCTGGGAGAACATCCGCGTCTGGTCCGCCGAGAACGGCGACCGCGGGTTCTCCGACTGGCTGTACGTCAGGATCGTGCGGGCGTCGACCCGGCCGTGCGCCAGGAACGAGATCGCCTGGATGTGGGACGACCCGTAGGTGATCGGACGGTAGTGGTCCTTGTTGTCACGGACCCACCGCGCCGCCAGCGCGTTCGCGTTGCCCGCCGCGTCGCCGGTGCCGCCGCCGAGCGGGATCGGCGGCGCGCCACGGTCACCGGCGACCTGGAGCGAGCCCCACGGCGCGTCGAACGGGATGCCCCGGTCGCGCAGCGAGGCGATCGCGTCCGACATCGCCTGGATCACCTGCGGGTTGGCCACGTTGAGGTCGCGCGGGGTGTTCAGCGGGTCGTTCGGGTCGAACTGGGTGAGCCACACGGGGTCGGCCTGCCCCAGGGTCGGCGTGGGCAGCCGGGCGATGAACTCCTCGAAGATGTGGGTGCCGACCGAGTCGGTGTTCGAGTGGCCGTCCCAGTCGTGCAGGACCTGGCACGCCTCGGTCTCCCCCGTCGCCTGGCAGACCTGGTCGAGGGCGCCGCCCTGACGCATCACCTCGGCGGCCATCACCCGGTTCTCGTGCTCGTGGCCGCGCAGGCTGCGCGGGGACTCCTTGCGGCCGGAGTCGAGCCGGTCCATGACGTAGTGCGACACCATGCGCGTGCGCATCGTGCGCACGCACTGCTCGCAGCCGATGATCCCGGCGTACCCCTCGAGCGGCTGGGCCGGGTTGGGCAGCCAGTACGAGTCGTTGGCGTTCATCACCCAGTCGCGGCGCACCTCCATCGGGAGGTTACTCGGGCCGAAGATGCCCGGGCGCTCGGCGTCGTCGTCGGTGCGCCACCCACAGCTCGAGTCCGCGAACGTGCCGTCCAGCCCGGGCAGTCCGGCGACCTGGTCCAGGATGGCGCCGGTCGGGGTGAGGCACTGCTGCACCAGGTCGTCGGGGACGTTCGGCACGACCGAGTGGTCGGCGTACAGCACGTTGCCGGCGCGGTCCGCGGCCGTGGTGTTGACCCACGGCATGCCGGCGGCGCGGTCCTGGCGGCGCAGCAGGTCCCGGACGTTGCGTGCCTTCGCCATGTCCAGGAAGGTGTCGATGGTGCGCAGGTGCTCGGCGTTCGCGTCGCGGATCGCCCACAGGCTGCCCGGGCCCCAGGGCATGAGGGTGGCGGGCGAGTCGACGACGTACCCCTCGGGGGTGCGGTACAGGTCCTCGGTGGCGGTCTTCCCGTGCGGGAGCCGCACCGTCACGGTGTCGTGGATGAGCTCCTGCGGGCCGGCGTCGGTGAGGTACGTCGTGCCGGGGCCGGGCGTCTTGTACTCGTAGGGGGTGAAGCGGTACGCCGTGGACACGGTGTGGCTCCACGCCACGTTGTTGTTCCAGCCGATGTTGACCACCGGCGAGCCGATCAGCGAAGCGCCGGCCACGTCGTACCTGCCCGGGATCGTCAGGTGCTGCTGGGTGAAGTGGTAGCGCCCGCGCCACGGGAAGTGCGGGTTGCCGAGCACCATGCCCTTGCCGGTCGTGGTGGCGTCGCCACCGACCGCGGTGGCGTTCGAGCCGAACGGCGCCTCGGGGTCGCGGCCGAGCGCGGTCAGCAGCGCTCTGCGGTCGACCTGGGAGGCCTTGACCGGCAGCGCCGGCAGGCCGGGATCGTCGGCGCTCGGCGGCGCGGCGTCGACGATCTCCTTGACGAAGACCCCGGCCGAGGCGAGCAGGTTGGCCAGGTACACGCCGTACCAGAGGTCGATCGGCTTCACGTCCGGCTTGAGGTAGCCCGCGCCACGGCAGGCCGGGTCGGTGACCCGGTTGGTGCGCAGCCACTCGTTGGCGCCGGCGACGTACCCGCGGACCATGGCCTTCGCCTGCTTGCCCGGGCCGCGGACCGGGTCGCGCAGCAGCTTCTCGACCACGTGGCGCTGGTGCAGGTCGGTGACGAACGCGTCGACCTGGAGGTTGGAGGCCTCGAGGGTGACCTGGTCGTTGTACCGCTTGTCGGGCCCGAACCAGCGGGACCGCTCCCCGCGCGCCGTCACCAGGGTGTCGGCGAGGGTGCAGACGGCGTCCTCGGTCGCGGCGTACCCGCTGCCGAACCCGAGCGAGCCGAAGCTGTCGGCGGTGATGTGCGGGATCCCGTGCTTGGTGATCGCGATGGTCGCGCGGTAGCGGGAGTGCTGGTCTGGTCGGGCCGCGTCGGCGCCCCCGGAGGGCAGGGCCACCGCCGTGAGCGGCACGAGCGCGGTCGCCGCCAGTGCGGCGGTCAGGCGTCGGAGCATGCCGGGTCAACGGGCCGCCGCGCGCGTTGGTTACGGAGCGGTAACCGTCAGACGCTTCTATGGGTTGTCAACCATAGAAGCGTCTCAGAGGTAGAGCCCGGTCGCCTCGTCGCCGACCCGGTCGGCGGCGACGGCGTGGATGTCGCGCTCGCGCATGACGAGGTAGGTCTCGCCGGCGACCTCGACCTCGGCCTTGTCCTCGGCCTCGAACAGCACCCGGTCGCCGACCTGGATGGCGCGGGCGTGGGGGCCGACGGCGACGACCCGCGACCAGGCCAGCCGGCGGGCGCCCATCGCGGCGGTCGCCGGGATCACGATGCCGCCGGAGGAGCGGCGTTCGCCGGACTCGCGGTCGACCTCGACCAGGATCCGGTCGTGGAGCATCTTGATCGGGGTCTTCTCACCCACGGTCAGTTGACGACCTTGCGGACCACGATGAAGAACCCGACCACGCCCACCACGACGCCGAGCGTCTTGAGGATGTTGTCCGTGCGCGGCTGGCCCGTCTGCGGGTCCACGTAGTGGGCCTTGATGCTGTGGACCTCGCGGGTGGCGATGGTCTTGGGGTGCACCCGGTAGAGGAGCTGGTCGATGGTGGTCGCCAGGTTCTCCCTGGTCTCCTCGATCTCACGCTCCAGGGCGGACAGCTGCTCGTCACCCACGCTTGCTCCTCCGGATCGGTGTCGGTTGGGAGGTTACCAATGCCGCCCGGGTACCCCGTCGGCGGCTGGAGGACGCCTGCCGCTCAGGACAGGTTGGCCGACCAGCGCTCCTCGATCCGGCCGAAGTACCAGATCGAGACGGCCAGCGCCCACGAGACCGCGAACAGCCCGACGATGGCGTAGCCGGCGTAGTCGAGGTCGATGGCGGCGATCCACGCCAGCGGCCCGTGCGCGATCGCGAGCTGGTCGGCGAGCACGCCGACCAGCTCGATCGTGCCGACCACCAGCGCGACGAGCACCGAGATGGTGGTGATGGTGAGGTTGTAGAACACCTTGCGCACCGGCTGCTCGAAGGCCCAGCCGTACGCCGCGTTCATGAACACGCCGTCGATGGTGTCCATGAGCGACATGCCGGCGGCGAACAGGATCGGGAGCACCAGGATCGCGTAGAACGGCAGGCTGAACGCCGCGGCACCGCCGGCCATCACGAGGAGACCGACCTCGGTGGCGGTGTCGAAGCCCAGGCCGAACAGCAGGCCGACCGGGTAGATGTGCCATGGCTTGCGCACCGACTTCGTCAGGCCGCCGAGGAAGCGGTTCATGAAGCCGCGGGAGTCCAGCTGGCGCTCGAGCTCGGCCTCGTCGTACCGGCCGGCCCGGAGGCCACGGAAGACCTTGAGGATCCCCAGCAGGGCGATCAGGTTGAGGATGCCGAGCATCCAGAGGAAGACGCCGGACACGGTCGGGCCGATCACCCCGGTGACCGTCTGCAACCGCGAGCTGTCGTCCTCGACCGGACCCACGAGGGACCGCACGCCGATCGCGAGGAGGAACGACAGCGCGAACACGATCGTGGCGTGGCCCAGCGCGAACCAGAAGCCCACCGACAGCGGCTTCGGACCCGGCGTACCCCCCGCGATCTCCCGCGCGGCGTTGTCGGCGATCAGCTTGCGGGTCGTGTTGTCGACGGCGGCGATGTGGTCGGCGTCGAAGGCGTGCCGGAGCCCGAACGTGTAGGCGAGGACCCCGACTCCGGCGGTGAACACCGGGTGGTCGCCGCCGAGGCGCGTAGTGGCCCGGCACGACCAGGCCGAGCAGCAGCGCGAACCCCACCACGTGCAGCAGGACGACGAAGCCCGTCATCCCCGCGAGGGACCGCCGGTCCGCCGCGGTCAGGCTGTGGCGGAAGGCCGCGAACCTGGAGGGAGAGGTGGTGCCGGACGCGGGACGGGGCACGGATCTCCTTCGGACGGGGTGCCGGCGCGCGGCTCGGCTAGGTTGGGCAGTGCCCAGCCTACGTTATTGCACATAGTTTGCGAGAAGGAGCCTCCGTGAGCGACGCCCGCCTCTCCCCCGGTGACACCGCGCCCGAGTTCAGCCTGCTCGACGACACCGGCGCCGAGGTCGCGCTGCGCGACTTCCTGGGGCGCAAGGTGATCGTCTACTTCTACCCGGCAGCGATGACCCCGGGCTGCACCAAGCAGGCCTGCGACTTCACCGACACCCTCGACTCGCTGCGCGCGGAGGGCTACGAGGTCGTCGGGATCTCGCCCGACAAGCCGGAGAAGCTCGCGAAGTTCCGCGCCCGCGACTCGCTGACCATCACCCTCCTCTCCGACCCGGACAAGACGGTGATGAAGGAGTACGGCGCGTACGGCGAGAAGAAGCTCTACGGCAAGCTCGTCGAGGGCGTCATCCGCTCCACCGTCGTCGTCGACGAGGACGGCAAGGTCTTCCTCGCCCAGTACAACGTCAAGGCCACCGGCCACGTCGCCAAGCTCCGCAAGGACCTCAAGCTCAACCTGGCCGACGAGGAGCCGGGGAACGGCGCCTGAGGGCGACACGCCGGCGGGTTTCACCGGCTGACCGTGACTGTTCAGGTGGCGGGTAGCCAGGTTGTTCCGTTGAACATGTCGCGTAGGACGTCGAGTGCGTTGCGGTGTTGTTTGCGGGCGGTGGATAGGTAGGAGCGGACGGCGAGGTAGGCGTCGGCTCCGGCTTCGCTGCGCCAGCTGCCGGAGATTTTCTGCTGGACCCGGATCATTCGGATGTCGCGTTCGGCTTGGTTGTTGTCGAAGGGCACGGTGAAGTCGGTCGCGAAACGCAGTACGTCGGCCTGGTAGATGTCCAGGCGGCGTAGCAACGAGCCGGCGGTGCCGAGTCGGGGGCGGCCTTGTTTGCCGGTCGGGGGTGGTGGGGGGTGTGCTCGCCGGCCGTCGGCGATGACCGCGCGGTAGCGGTCGGTGAACCGGTCGAGCTCGCCGGCCTCCAGCCGGGAGTGGCCAGCGGCCTTGGCGGTGGTGACGGCGTTGTTGATCTCGATCAGCAGGTCGATCATCGCCTGTGGCCAGGTGATCGCCGGGGTGTTCTTGGTGGCCCCGTCGCGCTGGTGAGCCTCGGTCAGTGCGATGAGCTCGCGTAGGTGGTGGGCGTTGCACAGGGCGTGGGGAACGTCGTAGCCGCGGTAGCTGGTCAGTCCGTCGTGGACCGCGACACCGGTGAATCCGGGCAACACGCCGCCCTGGTCGGCCGACGCTGCCCCGCGTCCTGCGGCCCGGTGGTAGTGGGTCAAGGTGTTGGTACAGGCCACGTGGATCCACCACAGCTTGCCGTCGACGCGGGCACCGGTCTCGTCGAAGTGCGCCACCGGTGCGGCCTTGAGGTGGTCCTGGGTGACCCGGGCGAACCCGGTCAGCCGGGCCGCGGCGTCGGGCAGCAGCCCGGCCAGCCACCCGGTCGAGACCTTCACCCCGAAACAGTCGGCCAGCAGCTCCGCGGTCCGCGCGAACGGCACGTGTTGACGGGCCAGCAGATAGGTCGCGACCGCAGCGACCCCGGGGCCGTAGCACGCCGGCGCGGTCGCGGCTGCCGGGAACGACCCCGTGGTGACCTGCCCGCACCGGCACCGCCGAGCCTGAGCACGGTGCTCGCTGACCTCGACCCGGATCGCGGGCAGGTCGAAGACCTGACGGACCTGCTCGTCGACGACCACGGCGTCGACCAGGTCGCTGCCACACCCCGCGCACGCGGCCGGCACATGGACCACCAGCCGGTCCGGGTCCGCACGCGGCTCCAACCGCGCCCCCGGCGTACCGGGCTGCTTGCCCGGCCGTCGTCCCGACCTGCCACGCAGCGACCGCGGCGCCGGCTTCTTGGTGAACGGATTGTCCGACGACGGCGGCTTCGAGGAGTTCTTCGAGTTCTTCCCCACCCGCGCTTCCAGCGCCTCGACCCGCGCCAACAACGCCGCGATCACCGCGTCCCGCTCAGCCACCTGCGCACGCAACGCCGCGATGACGGCCTCAGCCTCAGACGAAAACGACGACTCCGACACGTGAACCTGCCAGACGGGGGAAGACGCTGGTCACGAACAACACCCACCCTGCCCCGCCCAGCGCCGAAAACCGTCAGGCGCGCCGAAGACCTGAACAGTCACGGTCAGCCGGTGAAACCCGACCGACACGCCGGTGCGCACCGGCGTGTCGGTCGGGTTTCCCACGACAAGTACCGGCATGAGCCGTGCCAGACTGCACCCGCGCGCCCGTAGCCCAACGGCAGAGGCACCAGGTTTAGGTCCTGGCCAGTGAGAGTTCGAATCTCTCCGGGCGCACCCGGGGGCTGCGGGCGGCGCGGACACCGCGCGACGTGCTTCGACCACGCGGGGAGACCCCGCAGGCCCGCGTCGACACCCATGTGGTCAGATACGGCCGTGGGCTTCGTGTCGGTCGTCAGGCGGGGAGTCGGAAAGCTGCTCCTCGCGCGGACCATGCGAGGCGGCATCGACCTCCGCAAGCTGCGGTACCTACCGGACTCCATGACCATGCCGTTCAAGCGCGAGGGTCTCGATCCCCTCCCCGATCTGGCGCGGTTGAGCGCCACGGCACCGGTCACCCGGCTGACCGAGCTGTTCGGCAAGGGCATCTGGCTGGTGAGCGGGTACGACGAGGCGCGCGGGCCGCGCTCGCGGACGGCACGTCCTTCAGCCACGATCTGCGTCAGTTCGTCTCGATGGACGGGCGGGCCGACTCCGAGCAGATCGGCGGGTTGGGCATGACGGACCCGCCCAACCACACGGTGCTGCGCCGCTACCTCACACCAGAGTTCACGAAGAGCCGGCTGGCGCGCCTGGAGCCGGTGATCCGGGCGGTGGTGGACTCGCGCCTCGACGCGATGGAGGCGGCCGGGCCGGTCGTCGACCTGGTCGAGCAGTTCGCGTTCCCGATCCCCTTCGAGGTCATCTGCGAACTGCTCGGTCTCCCGGTCGACGATCGCGCCGAGTTCCGCAGGCTCGGCGTCGCACGCTTCGATCTCGCGCAGGGCGGGGTCGGGATCTTCGGTTCCGCCGCGCACTCCCGCGAGTTCCTCATCCGCTCGGTCGCCGCCCAGCGGACCGACCCCGGTCCGGGCCTGATCGGCGAGCTGCTGCGCGAACACGGCGACGAGCTCGACGACGTGACGCTCGGCGGGCTCGCCGACGGGGTCTTCCTCGGCGGCTACGAGACCTCGGCCTCGATGCTCGCGCTCGGCACCTACCTGCTCAGCGAGGATCCCGCGGCCATGGACCTGGTGCGCAGCGACGACGCCACGGCGAGCCGGGTGATCGAGGAGCTGCTGCGCCACCTGACCGTGGTGCAGGTGGCGTTTCTCCGCTTCGCGCGACACGACCTGGAGCTCGGCGGACAAGCAGATCAAGGCCGGTGACGTCGTCGGGATCTCGCTCCTCGGCGCGAATCGCGACGAGCGGTTGTCGCCGGATGCCGGCGAGTTCGATCCGACCCGTCCGCCGACGCGGCACCTGGCCTTCGGGCACGGGATGCACCGGTGCGTCGGGGCCGAGCTGGCCCGCATGGAGCTCTTGATCGCCCTGCGTGCCCTGGCCGAGCGCTTCCCGCGGCTCCGGGTCGCCGCCCCTGCGGAGCGGCTGGAGTTCCGCAGGCTCTCGGCGGTGTACGGCATCGAGTCCCTCCCGGTCCACCTGCAAGGCCACGACCTGGTCGACCGTGGCGCCTGACCGGGGCGCCGGCGCCCCGGCGGCGCCGTGAACGCGCTCGCGATCTGCGTCGCCGCCGCCTCCGCCGTCGGCTTCGCCATGTCGTCGTCGTTGCAGCACCACGCCAACGAGAAGCTGGTGGCGACCCACCGCGGGAACCGACACCTCGCTGCGCTGCTCCGCAGGCCCTGGTGGGTCGTCGGCCAGGCCCTCGCCCTGGTCTCGTTCACCCTCCATGCCGTCGCGCTGCGCCTCGGGCTCATGGTCGTCGTCCAGCCCGTGGTCGTCTCCGGGATCGTCCTGGCGGTCCCGGTGCGCGCAGCGTTGGAGCGACGGATCCCGGCGGCGCGCGAGATCAGCATGGTCGCTCTCACCGCCGCGGCGTTGTCGCTCTTCCTGGTGAGCGCGGATCCCACCGTCCACGACGTCGCGCCGAGGAGCGGCACCGCGGCGGTCGTCACGGCCGTCGGCGCTGTGCTGACCCTTGGCGTGGTCTGGCTGGCGAACGGGCGGCCGGGGCTGGTCCGAGCCCACCTGTACGGCGCCGCAGCTGGCCTGCTGTTCGGGCTCACGGCGGGTCTGGTCAAGCTGGCAACGACGATGAGTGCGACCGGGTCCGGACCGGTCGGGCAGCTGTGGGCACTGCTGGCGGCGTGGCCGACGTGGGCCGTGGTCGTCGTCGGCCTGTCGGGAGTCTCGTTGAACCAGCGCGCCTACCGCTGCGGACCCCTGTCGGCGTCGATGCCGATCCTCAACATCGTCGACGTCCTGGTCGCCATCGGCTTCGGGGTGGTGGTGTTCCACGAGCGGCCCGCCACCGGCGCGCTCGCGATCCTGGGCCAGCTGGTCGGGATCGTCGTCATCGTGCTCGGACTCGTCGGCGTCGCGCGCAGCCACGTCCTCGACGACCCCGACCCGGAAGTCGACGTCTGACGTGTCGAGTCGGGCGTCGGACCAGCGGCGCCCGCCCGTCAGCTCCCGGCCAGGAGCCGCGCGACGATCGGCGCCATCCGGCGCAGCGCCCAGCCGCGGTGCGAGATCGCGTCCTTGTCCTCGCGGGACAGCTCGGCGGTGGTGAGCCCGGGCCGGTCGTCGGCGACGAAGAGCACGTCGTACCCGAACCCACCGCTCCCGCGGCACTCGCGGATCACCCGCCCCGGCATCACGCCGGTGGTCAGCTCCTCGCCGCCGGGGTGGCAGAACGCCACCGCGCAGTGGAAGCGGGCGCCGCGGCGGTCGTCCGGTACGTCGGCGAGCTGGTCGAGCAGCAGCTGCGTTGTTCCGGTCGTCGGACTTGGGCTGGCCCGACCACCGCGCGGACAGCACGCCGGGCATCCCGTTCAGCGCGTCGACGCACAGCCCGCTGTCGTCGGCGAGCGACGGCAGCCCGGTCGCGGCCAAGCCAGCGCGGGCCTTGACCAGGGCGTTGCCCTCGAACGTCGGCTGGTCCTCGACCGGCTCGTCGTAAGGGTCGACGTCGTCGAGGCCGAGCACCTCGATGTCGGGGAGGTGGTCGCGGAGGATCCGCTCCATCTCCTCGATCTTCTTGGCGTTGCGGGAGGCGAGGAAGACCCTCACTGGGCGAGCGCCTCCTGCTGCAGGCGGGTCAGGTCCGCGCAGCCCTTGCCGGCGAGATCCAGCAGCGCGTCGAGCTCGGCCCGGTCGAAGGCCGCGCCCTCGGCAGTGCCCTGGACCTCGACGAACTTGCCGTCGCCGGTCATCACGACGTTCATGTCGGTCTCGGCGCGGACGTCCTCGACGTACGGCAGGTCCAGGCGGGGTACGCCGTCGATGATCCCCACGCTGACCGCGGCGACCGAGCCGGTGAGTGGCTCACCGGTGAGCGCGCCGGTGGAGCGCAGGTGGGCGACCGCGTCCGCGAGCGCGACGTACGCCCCGGTGATCGCCGCCGTGCGGGTCCCGCCGTCGGCCTGGAGCACGTCGCAGTCGAGCTGGATGGTGTTCTCGCCCAGCGCCTTGTAGTCGATCACCGCGCGCAGGGAGCGCCCGATCAACCGGCTGATCTCATGGGTGCGGCCGCCGATCCGGCCCTTGACCGACTCGCGGTCCGAGCGGGTGTTGGTGGAGGCCGGCAGCATGGCGTACTCGGCGGTGACCCAGCCCAGGCCCGAGCCCTTGCGCCAGCGCGGCACGCCCTCGGAGGCGGACGCGGCGCACAGCACGCGGGTCCGCCCGAACTCGACCAGCACCGAGCCGGCGGCGTGGTCGAGCCACCCCCGGGTGAACGTGATCGGGCGGAGCTCGTCGTCGGCCCTACCGTCTGCGCGTGTCGTCATGCTCCGACCCTAGCCATGCCCGGCCGAGACGCTCACTTCACCTCGGCGCGCAGCACCCGCCAGGTCCCGACCGCGAGCGGCACCACCAGCCAGAGGAAGCCGGACACCAGCAGGTGGCCCCACTCCGCCCCGTTCAGCGACATGTCGTAGAGGGGCCCCTGCGCGGACTGGAAGTCGATCCACGGCTGGATGGCGTCGAACCAGCCCATCAGCGCGGCGCCGATCGCGAACAGGCCGGGCAGCACCCACTTGTAGACGAAGAACACCACGATCGCGGCGGGCGTGTTGAGCAGCAGCGCCGCGAACGCGAAGCCACCGAGCATCGCGAACGTCTGGGTGACGAGGAACCCGAAGAAGCCGGCCCAGCCGAAGGTCCAGTCGGCGGTGCCCTGGATCAGCCCGTAGAGGATGTTGCAGACCAGGCCGATCGCGATCGACACGGCGACCGTGAGCAGGGTCAGCACCACGCCGACCGAGGCCTTCGCCGCGATCACCCGCGGCCGGTGCGGCACGAGCGCGAACGTCACCATCGCGGTGCGCTGGCTCCACTCGCTGGTCAGCACCATGATCCCCAGCACCGGCAGCAGGAACGACGTCATGAACGCGGCCGCCCCGATGAAGTCCCCGAACGAGACCGCCTCGTCCTGGACCGTCGTCACCGCGAGCACGATGACCTCGGTGGCCAGCACCAGCAGCGCGATCACGGCGAGCAGCCAGAACCCGGCGCGCGTGTCGTAGGACTTGCGCAGCTCGACCGCCACCAGGCGGCGGAAGGGGATGCGCTCGGTGGCCGAGACGTCGAGTACGGCGGGCGGCGCGCTCATCACTTGACCTCGGCGCGCAGCACGCGCCACCAGCCGATCGCGAGCGGCACCACCAGCCAGATGATCCCGGACGACCGCGAAGTGCGCCCAGTCCTGGCCGGTCATGCTCGCGTCGACCAGCGGGTTCTGGGCGAAGTTGAAGTCGATCCACGGCCGGATGGTGTCGAACCAGCCGATCAGCTGGGCGCCGAGCTCGAAGAGCCCGGGCAGCACGAACGAGTAGACCATGAAGAGCACGATCGCGGCCGGGGAGTTCAGCAGCAGCGCCGCGAACGCGAAGCCGGTGAGCATGCCGATCACGCTGCAGCAGCACGAACGCCGCGGTCTGGTCCAGGCTCAGGTTCCACTCGACCGGGTCGGTCGAGACGACGCCGTACACGGCGTTGCAGAGCGCGGCGAGGACGAGCGCGATCGACCACGGCCAGCGACCGCGAGGACCACCCCGACCGCGAGCTTGGCGAGCGACGACGTGCGGGCGGCGGCGGCTCGAGCGAGAACGATGACCATCGCGGTGCGCTGGCTCCACTCGCTGGTCAGCAGCAGGATGCCGATCACCGGCAGCAGGATGCGCGATCGAGAAGTTCGTCGACGTCAGGAAGCTGTTGTAGGTCAGCGTGACGGACTCCTGGACGGCGCCGACCGCGAGCTGGATGACCATCACCAGCCGCGGTGAGCGCCGCGGTCGAGATCAGCAGCCAGAGCCCGGCCCGGGTGTCGTAGGCCTTGCGCACCTCGACCCGGACCAGCCGCGGAGAACGGGATCGGCGTGCGTGCCCGAGATGTCGAGTGGTGTGGGCGGCAGCGGTCGCGCTCATGCCGACGGTCTCCCGCTGGGTGTCCGGCGGTGAGCTCGAGGAACAGGTCCTCGAGGCCGCCCTCGGCGCCGCGGAGGTCGGTGAGGACGATCGATGCCTCCGGCGGCGACCCGGCCGACCTCGACCGGCTCGGCCTCCACGCGCAGGCCCTCGCCCGGCGCTGGCCACCGTGATGCCCTTCGCGCGTCAGCGCCTGCGGCGAGCGCGCTCGTTGTCCAGCGCGGTCACGAAGGTCGTCGCCGCTCCTGTGCCGCCCCGGCCAGCAGGGTCTTCTTGTCGCCCTGGGCGACGATCCGGCCGCGGCCGATCAGGATCATCTCGTCGGCGATCTGCTCGACCTCGTGCAGCAGGTGGCTCGAGAGCAGCACGGTGCCGCCGCGCTCGGCGTACCCCTTCAGCAGGCCGCGCATCCAGCGGATGCCGGCCGGGTCGAGGCCGTTGGCCGGCTCGTCGAGGATGAGCACCGACGGGTCGCCGAGCAGGGCGTGCGCGATGCCGAGCCGCTGCCTCATGCCGAGCGAGTAGTTGCGCAGCCGGCGCTTGGCCTCCCGCGGCGTCGAGCGAGACCAGCTCGAGCATCTCGTCGACCCGCGAGTCCGGCAGGCCCATCGTCCGGGCGCCGAGCTCGAGGATCTCGCGACCGGTGCGGCCGGCGTGCTGCGCGGACGCGTCGAGCAGGACGCCGACGTGCCGGCCCGGGTTGGGGATGTCGCGGTACAGGTGACCGCCGATGGTGACCCGGCCGCGCGGTCGGCGGGGTCAGCCCGACCATGACCCGCATCGTGGTGGTCTTGCCCGCGCCGTTGGGCCCGAGGAAGCCGGTGACGCGGCCGGGCTGGCAGACGAAGCTGACGTCGTCCACGGCGGTGAACGATGCCGTACTTCCTGGTCGAGTCCCTCGACCACGATCATGGGGGCCACCCTGCCCGAATCCGGCCGACGCCGCGCATCGGACCCGCGGAGGGGATCGCCGCCGACCAAAGTAGGGGTCACCCCGCGACCTCGGGCGACTGCGGCACGGCGACGCGGGCGCCTAGCCTGTGCGCGCGTGGAGCAGCCCGACGCCGCGACGAGTACCAGCCGCCGCTGCCGCGGTGGGGCCACGCCTGGCGCGTGCTGGTGCATGCTGGT
Organism: uncultured Actinomycetota bacterium; assembly: GCA_963763225.1. Classification (GTDB taxonomy): domain Bacteria; phylum Actinomycetota; class Actinomycetes; order Propionibacteriales; family Nocardioidaceae; genus Nocardioides. Next base: position 208,211 of record CAVXNT010000012.1, read on the forward strand.
CGTCAGTCGCCGTGGCCTGGCTCCCGGTGCTGGCAGCGCGAGGCCGACGCTCGACCTGTGGTGGTCGCCGACCTCGGCCTCGGCGCCGCGGCGTACGTCGCTGGTGTTCTTCCGCCGGCGCTGGCCGGTGGCCGTCGCCGTGGTGCTCGCCCTGGCGGCCGGGGTGTCCGGCGTCGCCGCCGGCCCGGCCGTGCTGGCCGCGGTCTCGATCGCGACCCGGCGCCGCTGGCGGCAGATCATGCCGGTGGGGCTCGTCGAACGTCGGTGGCCGGCCTGAGCTGTCATCAGCGTGCCAGCACCGCCGACCAGGACCCGTCCTGGGTTGAACCTTATCGTCGAACGCGGTCGTCGACCGGCGGCGGTGCTCGGCTGGGGCATGTACATCGGCTCGCGGCGCGAGCTGATCTGGACGCTGCAGCAACCGCGCCGAGCGGGCCGAGGCCGAGCAGGAGCTGCGCGTGCGCGCAGGCGCGCAGCAACGAGCGGGCCCGGATCGCCCGCGAGATGCACGACGTGCTCGCGCACCGGATCTCCCAGATCTCGATGCACGCGGGCGCGCTGGCCTTCCGCGAGGACCTCGTCGCCGAAGAGATGCGCGCCAGCGCCGCGGTGATCCGGGAGAAGGCGCACGAGGCGCTCACCGACCTGCGCGGCGTGCTCGGCGTGCTGCGCGACGCCTGCACCGGCGAGCTGCTGCGGCGCGCCGCAGCCGACGTACGACGACCTGCCGGGCCTGGTCGCCGAGGCCCGGGACTCGGGCCTGGCCGGATGGAGTTCGACGACCACCTCGACGACGACGGCGACGCGGATGCCGGAGGTCGTCGGGCGCACCGTCTACCGGATCGTCCAGGAGGGCATCACCAACGCCCGCAAGCACGCGCCCGGCAGCCACTGCTCACCGTCCGGGTCAGCGGCTCCCCGGACGAGGGGGTCGACGTCGTGCTGCGCAACCCGCTCGGGCTTCGGCCCACCGCGACGCCGGGCGCCGGGCCTCGGGCTGGTCGGCCTGACCGAGCGGGCCGAGCTGCGCGGCGGCCGGCTCGAGCACCGGCCGCGACGGGTCGTCGTTCGTGCTCCACGGGTGGATACCGTGGGCGGCATGATGACTCGGGTGCTGCTCGTCGACGACGACCCGCTGGTCCGCTCGGCGCTGGGGCTGATGCTCGGGCGGCCAGGCGGACGTCGAGGTCGTCGGCGAGGCCGGTGACGGCCGCGAGGGGCGTCGCGGCTCGCGCGCGCGGCTCGACCCCGACGTGGTGCTCATGGACATCCGGATGCCGCGGCTGGACGGCCTCGACGCGACCCGCGAGCTGCACGCCGAGCCGCAGCCCGCCGCGCGTCATCGTGCTGACGACGTTCGACGCCGACGACCACGTGGTCGGAGCGCTCGCGTGCCGGCGCCGACGGGTTCCTGCTCAAGGACACGCCGCCGCCGCAGATCGTCGAGGCGATCCGCAAGGTCGCCGACGGCGAGCCGATGCTCTCGCCGTCGGTGACCCGGACGCTGATCCGGCGGCTGCGCGACCACCCGAGCGGCTCCGGCGAGCGGCACCGGACGCACCGCCGAGGCGGCGGTCGGCTGGCCCGGCTCACCGACCGCGAGCGCGACGTCGCGCTCGCGGTCGGCCGCGGGCTGAGCAACGCCGAGATCGCCGCCGAGCTGTTCCTGTCGGTGCCCACGGTCAAGGCGCACGTCTCCCGGTTGTTCGAGAAGCTCGGCGTCACCAACCGGGTCCAGATCGCGATCTGCGTCCACGACGCGGGCCTGAGTAGCTCAGGACGGTTCGCTGACGCGCAGGCTCGTGACGGTGGCGGCTGCCGGCGGCGCGGCCAGCTCGACCGGCCCGTCGTACACCGCGGCCGCCTCGGCGAGCGCGTCCTGCGGGTCGTGCCACGGCGGCACGTGGGTGAGCACCAGCCGCTTCGCGCCGGAACGCCGCGGCCACCTCGCCGCCCTCGGCGCCGGTCAGGTGCAGGTCCGGCGGGTTGTCGCCGCCGGAGCGGAACGACGCCTCGGCCAGCAGCAGGTCGGCGTCGCGGGCGAGGTCCTCGAGCCCGCGCACGGCCCGGTGTCGCCGGTGTAGGCGAGGGTCGCGCCGCCGGCGCCGAGACCCGCAGGCCGTACGCCGGCACCGGGTGCGTCGACCGCGACCGGCTCACGACGAACGGGCCGATCTCGATCGGCCCGTCCCACTCGCGGAAGTCGAACTCCTCGGTGCATGCCGGGGTCGGTCGGCAGGTCGTACGCACGCGGCCAGCCGGTCGGCGGTGCCGGCCGGGCCCCACACCGGGATCCGCGGCTGGGCGCCGGCGGGGTGGTACTTGCGCAGCACGTAGTAGCCGGCGAGGTCCAGGCAGTGGTCGGCGTGCAGGTGGCTGAGCAGCACGGCGTCGACGCACAGCGGGTCGGCGTGCCGCTGCAGCGCGCCGAGCGCACCGCTGCCCAGGTCGAGCAGGACCCGCCAGGTGCGCCCGCCGCGTCGTGCTCGGCCTCGAGCAGGTAGCAGCTGGCCGGCGAGTCCGGGCCGGGGTAGGAGCCCGAGCAGCCGACGATCGTGAGCCGGAGCCCGGCGGTCGTCGAGGTGCGCACAGCACGCAAGGCTAGGTCCTCCCGCCCTCCGCCGCATGGGCACGCGACGGACGTCACGGGAGATCGCGGTCACGCTCTGGCGGCCGGGCGCGCGCGGGGCGACAATCTCGGCATGGATGCCGCGACCGAGCTGGAGCAGCTCCAGCAGCGCATGGACAACGCCCAGCAGCTGGCGAACATGGGTGACTACGACTGGCACATCCCCACCGACACCAACCGCTGGTCGGACCAGCTGTACCGGATCTACGGGTACGAGCCGCAGTCCTTCAACGCCTCCTACGAGCGGTTCCTGTCGATGATCCATCCCGACGACCGGGAGAAGATCCAGGGCATCCACCAGCACTCGTACGCCACCGGCGAGCCGTACGAGATGCTCGAGCGGATCGTGCGGCCCGACGGCGAGGTGCGCTACCTGCACTCCAACGGCCAGGTGGTGTTCGGCGAGGACGGCAAGCCCGACCGGATGCGCGGCACCTGCATCGACATCACCGAGCAGTACCTCGCCGAGCGCGAGCGCGAGGCCACGGCGCTCCGGCTCAGCGAGGTCAAGCTGCGGCGCCGGCAGGCGGTCGAGATCAACGACAACATCGTGCAGGGCCTCACCGCCGCGCTGTACGCCCTCGAGCTCGGCGACACCGACAGCTGCCGGTCCTACCTGGACGGCACGCTCGCGGCGGCCCGGGCGATGATGGGCGAGACCATCGACCGACATCACCGACGAGGACCTCGGCCGAGGGCGACCTGGTCCGCGCCCAGCCCGCGAACCTGGAGAAGGGCTGACTGTCCACCGAATTCGCACCGAGGTCTCGACACGCCGGTCGCGACCTCGCAAGCTCGGTCGCGCGGCTCGCTCGACCACCATCAACGGATCCGCTGGCGCGTCTCCGCTAAGCCCAGAGCTGTCCCTCGAGACGGTCCTCCGCCTCGTCGACGGTGCCCTCGTAGGCGCCGGTCGAGAGGTACTTCCAGCCGCCGTCGGCGACCACGAACGCGATGTCGGCGCGCTCCCCGGCCTTGACCGCCTTGGCGGCCTGCCCGAGCGCCGCGTGCAGGATCGCGCCGGTCGAGATGCCGGCGAAGATGCCCTCGAGCTCGAGCAGCTCGCGCACGCGCCGGACGGCGTCGCGGGGGCCGACGGAGAAGCGCGCATCGATCAGCGTCGGCGTCGTACAGCTCCGGCACGAACCCCTCGTCGAGGTTGCGCAGGCCGTAGACGAGCTCGCCGTACCGCGGCTCGGCGGCGACGATGCGCACGTCCGGCTTGGCGCGGCGGAAGAACCGGCCCGACGCCCATGAGCGTGCCGGTGGTGCCGAGCCCGGCGACGAAGTGGGTGATGGACGGCAGGTCGTCGAGCAGCTCGGGGCCGGTGCCCTCCTCGTGGGCGAGCGCGTTCGCGGCGTTGCCGTACTGGTAGAGCATCACCCAGTCGGGGTGCTCGGCCGCGACCTTCTTCGCGACCCGGACCGCCTCGTTCGAGCCGCCCGCGGCGGGCGAGGAGACGATCTCCGCGCCCCACATGCGCAGCAGCTGGCGGCGCTCCTCGGAGGTGTTCTCCGGCATCACGCAGACCATCCGGTAGCCCTTGAGCTTCGCGGCCATCGCCAGCGAGATGCCGGTGTTGCCGGAGGTCGGCTCCAGGATCGTGTAGCCGGGGCGCAGCGGCCCCGTCCTTCTCGGCCTCCTCGATCATCTTCAGGGCCGGGCGGTCCTTGATCGAGCCGGTCGGGTTGCGGTCCTCGAGCTTCGCCCACAGCCGCACGTCGGCCGACGGGGACAGCCTCGGCAGCCCCACCAGCGGCGTACCGCCGACGGAGGCGAGGAGGTTGTCGTACCGGCTCACCGTGCGCTCGCCCCGGCGACCGCGGGGAGCACGACGACCTGGTCGCCGTCGCTGAGCTCGGCGTCGAGGCCGCCGATGAAGCGGACGTCCTCGTCGTTGACGTAGACGTTGACGAAGCGGCGCAGGTCGCCGTCCTCGATCAGACGCTCCTTGATGCCGGGGTGGTTGGCCTCCAGGTCGTCGATCAGCGCGCTCAGGCTGGCGCCCTCGGCGGTGACGGCCTTCTCGCCGCCGGTGTAGGTGCGCAGGATGGTCGGGATCCGGACCTCGATGGCCATGGGCTGTCGACTCCTCTGGAACGGGTCAGTTGCGGGCGGGCAGCTCGTCGACGACGGTGACCTCTTCCTCGGTCACCTCGCCGTCGACGATCCTGTAGGACCTGAACTCCACGGGGCCCTCGTTATTCCCGTGCTCGCGCGTGCTGACCAGCACGTAGTGGGCGTCCGGGCTCCATCGCCAGCCCGATGTCGGTGCGGCTCGGGTAGGCCTCGGTGGCGGTGTGCGAGTGGTAGATCACCACCGGCTCCTCGTCGTTCTGGTCCATCTCCTTGTAGAGCTGGAGCAGGTCGGTGGAGTCGAACTCGTAGAAGGTCGGGCAGCCGGCGGCGTTGACCATCTCCACGAACCGCTCCGGGCGGTCGCTGCCCTCCGGGCCGGCGACGATGCCACAGGCCTCGTCGGGGTGGTCGCGCTTGGCGTGGGCCACGATGGCGTCGTACGTCGCGCGGTCGATGGTCAGCACGGACCCAGCGTTACAGGCGGGCGGGGTGAACCGCGCCGCGGTCTCATCCGCGAGCGCCGCCGTCGATCCGCTCGAGGGCGGACGCGGTCATCGGCGGCAGCCCGTCGGCGGGCCACCACCGCACGTCGAGGTTCTCGTCGTCGTCGACCCGCGCCTCGCCGCTGCGCCCAGGTGCAGGCGAAGGTCAGGTCGAGGTGACGCCGAACGGTCGCCGTTGCCGTGACCACGTCCGGGCTGACCGTGACCGCGGCCAGGCGGTCGACGCTCACCTCGACGCCGGCCTCCTCCAGTCGCCTCGCGGGCCGCGGTCACCGCCGGGCTCCTCGCCCGGGTCGACGATGCCGGTGACCGGCGCCCACTCGCCGTCGTCGGCGCGCAGCGTGAGCAGGATCTCCTGCCGCCCGGGGCGCCCCGTCGTACGACCGCGGTGACGCCGGGCAGCCACAACCGGTGGCTGCCGACCATGCTGCGCAGCTCGGCCACGAACGGCGGGATCGGCATCTGCTGGACCTCACTTGCTGAGGGCGTGCGACCAGGGTCTCCTGGAGGTAGCCCACCCACTCGTAGATGTCGTGCGCCTGGGCGCGCGGGTCGTCGTCGGGCAGCGAGTGCCAGTACGCCTCGTCGCCCTCCTCGACCTCCAGCCGGGTGGCCAGCGCGAGCCGCAGGTCGGTGAACGACCGCAGCCAGGTCTCCGCCGTCGCCTCGTCCAGCTCGACGTCGATCATCAAGCCCTCCTCGGTGAGCTCGGGCGGCAGCCCGGCGTCCTCGAGGCCGTCGATGATCGCGATCGCCGCCGCGGCCTTGCCGTCGCGCAGCGTGCCCTCGGTGAACCGGCGGAACTCCGCGGCCGCCTCCTCGTCGCCCGGGTACGCCGTCGGGAACAGCCGGGCGAGCACCGGGTCCTCCGGCTCCTGGGTCGGCCCCGAGAAGTCCATCAGCGCCTCGAACGGGTCGGCGTCGTCCCGCGGGACCGCGGCCTCGTTGCGCAGCAGCTCGACCAGCTGGCTCGCGAGCGAGCGCAGCAGGTCGGCCTCGAAGCCGGTGAAGTTGGCGATGATCCGCCTGCTGCGCCGGTGTCGGTGGAAGGCACTCATCCCGCCGGGTCAGTCCTGTCTGTCCATGGTCGCCCAGAGGCCGTACTCGTGCATCGCCTGCACGTCCCGCTCCATCTCCTCGCGGGTGCCGTGGCTGACGACCGACTTGCCGTCCTCGTGGACCTCCATCATCAGCTTCTCCGCCTTCTTCTTGTCGTAGCCGAAGTACTTCTGGAAGACGTAGGTGACGTAGGACATCAGGTTGACCGGGTCGTTCCAGACGATGGTCACCCACGGCTTCGCCGTCTGGGTGATCTCGTCGGGCGTGGTGGTCGGCTCGACCTCGACGGGCGCGGTCACAGCCCCATGTTGGCACACTGGCGTCCGTGCCCGACCCCACCTCGCTCAGCACCTCGGCCAGCACCTCGGCCAGCACCGCGCTGCTCACCGACCACTACGAGCTGACCATGCTCCAGGCCGCCCTGGCGGCCGGTACGGCGGGCCGCCGGTCGGTGTTCGAGCTCTTCCCCCGCCGGCTCCCCGAGGGCCGCCGGTACGGCGTCGTGGCGGGCGTCGGGCGCGCCCTCGACGCCATCGAGCGGTTCCGCTTCGACGACGCAGGCCTCGAGGCCCTCACCGACGTCGTCGACGAGCCGACGCTGCGACTGGCTCGCGTCGTACCGGTTCACCGGCGACATCTGGGGCTACGCCGAGGGCGACGCGTACTTCCCGTACTCGCCGCTGCTGATCGTCGAGTCGACGTTCGCCGAGGCGGTGCTGCTCGAGACGCTGCTGCTGTCGATCTACAACCACGACTCGGCGATCGCGTCGGCGGCCTCGCGGATGACGCTGGTCGCGGGCGACCGGCCGTGCATCGAGATGGGTTCGCGGCGCACCCACGAGGAGGCCGCGGTGGCGGCGGCGCGGGCGGCGTACGTCGCCGGCTTCGCGACCAGCTCCAACCTCGCGGCCCGGCAGCGGTACGGCGTCCCGACGGCCGGCACCAGCGCGCACAGCTTCACGCTGCTCCACGACAGCGAGGCGGACGCGTTCCGCGCCCAGGTCGACGTCGCTGGGCGTCGGGCACCACCCTGCTGGTCGACACCTACGACATCGCCGAGGCGGTGCGGGCTGGCGGTGGAGATCGCGGGGCCGGAGCTCGGCGCGGTGCGGATCGACTCCGGCGACCTGGGCGTGCTCGCCCGAGCAGGTGCGCGAGCTCAGCTCGACTCGCTGGGCGCGACCGGGACCCGGATCATCGTCACCAGCGACCTCGACGAGCACGCGATCGCCGCGCTGGCGGCGACGCCGGTCGACGGGTACGGCGTCGGCACCCAGCTGGTCACCGGCAGCGGGCACCCGACCTGCGGCTTCGTCTACAAGCTGGTCTCCCGCGAGGGCGACGACGGCGAGATGGTCTCGGTCGCCAAGCGCAGCGCCGACAAGGCTCGGTGGGCGGGCGGAAGTACGCGCTGCGCCGACGCTCGGCCGGCGGCGTCGCCGAGGCGGAGGTGGTCGGCGTCGGCGCGCCGCCCGAGGACGACGGCGACGACCGCCCGTTGCTCGTCCCGCTGGTCCGCGCGGGCGAGGTGGTGGGCCGCGAGCCGCTCGACGACGCCCGGGACCGGCACGACGCGGCCCGCGCCGAGCTGCCGGTCGCGATCCAGCAGATGTCGCGGGGCGAGCCGGTCATCCCGACGCTGCACCTGTGACCGGGCGAACGGTGTCCTAGGGTCGGGACATGACGCGCGCGTTGATCGTGACCGACGTCCAGAACGACTTCTGCGAGGGCGGGTCGCTCGCGGTGGCCGGTGGCGCGGCGGTGGCCGCCGACATCGGTGCGCTGCTGCAGCGCTGGGTCGCCCGGGCACCGGACGCCCCGGCGTACTCCCACGTGGTGGCGACCAAGGACCACCACGTCGACGCCGGGTGACCACTGGTCGGAGGAGCCGGACTTCGCGACCTCGTGGCCGGTGCACTGCGAGGTCGGGACCGCCGGCGAGGCGTTCCACCCCAACCTGGACCCGAAGCCGTTCGACGCGATCTTCCTCAAGGGCGAGCACGCGGCGGCGTACTCCGGCTTCGAGGGACGGTCGGTCGAGGGCACGCCGCTGGCCGACTGGCTGCGGGCGCGCGAGGTGGACGCCGTGGACGTGTGCGGCATCGCGACCGACTACTGCGTGCGGGCGACCGCGCTCGACGCGGTCGGCGCCGGCTTCCCGACGCGGCTGCTGGTCGAGCTGTGCGCGGGCGTGCACCCGGACACCACGGCCGCGGCGCTGGAGGAGATGCGCGCCGCCGGGGTGACCGTTGCCTGACCTGCTGGCCGCGTCGGCCGACGGCGTGCTGACCCTGACGTTCAACCGGCCGGACGCCTTCAACGCGATGAGCGACGAGATGTCCGCGTCGTTCGCCGAGGAGCTGGAGTCCGTCGCGTCGCGGCCCGAGGTGCGTGCGGTCGTCGTGACCGGCGCGGGCCCCGCGTTCAGCGCCGGCGCCGACATCGCGGGGCCCGACGCCCATCTGCGCTTCGACGTCCGCGCCCTCGACCGCGCCAACCGGATGGTGCGGGCCGTGGTGTCGTGCCCGGTCCCGGTGGTCGCGGCCGTCAACGGCGTGGCGGCCGGCGTCGGCTGCTCGGTCGCGCTCGCCGCCGACCTGGTGGTCGCCTCGTCGTCCGCGTCGTTCCTGCTCGCCTTCAGCCGGGTCGGGCTGATGCCCGACGGCGGCGCCTCGCTGCTGGTCGCCGCGTCGATCGGCCGGGCCCGCGCCCTGCGGATGGCGCTGCTCGCCGAGCCGCTCTCCGCCGCGGAGGCGCACGAGGCGGGCCTGGTCGCCGAGGTGGTGGACGACGCGGCGTTCCCCGAGCGGATCGCGGCCCCTCGGCGTACGCCTCGCCGCGGGCCCGCCGCTCGCCTTCGCCGCCACCAAGAAGGCGATCAACGCCGCCACCCTCCCCGGCCTCGAGGACGCCCTCGAGCGCGAGCGCACCGGCCAGACCGTGCTGCTGCGCACCGCCGACGCCGCCGAGGGCATGCGTGCCTTCACCGAGCGGCGGCGCCCGGTGTTCCGCGGGGAGTGAGCGGGCCCGGTCTCACCAGGTGACGCTGTCCACGACGAGCTTGCCCGACCAGCCGGAGCTGTCGTCGACCTGGAGACCGAGGACCTTGATCCCACCGATCGTGGCCGGGACGGTGAACCGGACGGTGTTCCAGCCGGCGGCCAGCTGCTGGTCGGGCAGGACCGTGACTCGCCAGTCGCCGTCGTAGAACATCGGCGACACGCCCACGGCAGCACCGTCCGGGGCCCAGACCCGCAGGGTGACCTCGGCGCCCGGCTCGAGGCCGGCGACCTGGTCCGTGCCCGCAGCGGGGTAGCCGCTCCCGCCCACGCCGAGGCCGAGCCCGCGGCTGCCGGTGTCCGCCTGCCCGTCGTTCCAGACCGGCAGGGTCCCCCACCGGGTGCTCCAGCCGCCCGTGCCGCCGTCCTCGAAGCCCTGCCGAATGGTGATCGCCGTGACGTCGTCGAGGGCGAGGTCCCCGGTCCAGCCGGAGCCGGCGTCGACCTGCAGGCCGAGGACACGCACGCCGCCGAGCCAGCCCGGCACCGTGAAGGTGACCGTGTTCCATCCCGGCACCAGGTCCTGGGCCGCCAGCACGCTCACCTGCCACCACTGGTCGTAGACCACCGGCGACACCGCGGCGTGCACACCGTCCGGCGCCCACACGCGGTACGTGACCTGCGAGCCGGGACCGACCGCCCCGAGGTTCGACTCCGTGCCGACCGCCGGGTAGCCGCCGGCCACCCGCACCAGCAGGCTGCCCGATCCTGTCGCTGCGCGCTCCTTCGAGCTCGCCACGGACACGTCGCCCCACCGGGCCGCCCAGCCGTCGACGCCGTCCTCGAAGTCGAACAGCGCTGCCGGGTCGGCCGGCTGCGAGACCGGGTCCTGACCGGTGGGCGCGCTGGGTGCGGTCGGCTCGCCGGCGGCCGGTGCCCAGGGCCGCGCCAGGTGCTCGCGGTAGCCGGCGCCGAACGCGGTCGGGGTGCCGTCGTAGCTGCTGATCAGGGCCGGCCCGGCGCCGCAGGAGGCCGTGTTCCACGACCACGCGAGGTAGCCGATCCGGTGCTCGTCGGCCCACGTCAGGACCTGGTCGAGGAATCCGGCTGCGCAGTCATCCTCGCCGACCTCGGTCAGCAGGACGGGATAGGTCTCGGCGACCTGGGCGGCGGTGTCGTTCCAGCACGCCGCCTGGTTGCAGCCGGAGAAGTTGTAGATGTGCCACCCGGCGACCAGCTGGTGCTCCGGGTCGCGGGGCGCGTTCGCGACCCAGCCGCTCAGGTCGCCACCCCAGTTCAGCCCATCCACGATGACCGGCTGGCGGGCCCCGGCGCCGCGGATCGCATCGACGCAGCTGCTGGGCGCCGGTCGCCGTCCACCCGGCCGCGGTCCGGCAGCCGTCGCGCCAGCAGGCCCAGGAGATGTCCCGGGGCTCGTTGAACACCTCGAACATCGTCGAGGGGTCGTCCTTGAAGGTGGCCGCGACGCTGGCCCAGAACGCCGGGGCGTGGTCGGCGTCCGGCGCGATCTGCTGGCTGGTGGCCCGGTCGGTGCCGGGAGCCGCCCAGTGCAGGTCCAGGATCGCCGCCAGACCGTGGCGGTGCAGGCGAGCGACGAGGTCGGTGATCGCGGCTCGGTAGGTGGCGCCGCCGAAGGCGCTGGTCACGCCGTTGACGTCGAGCCAGCAGTGCTCGTTGAGCGGGATCCGGACCGCGTTGGTGCCCCAGGAGGCGATCGCGTCGATCGACGCGTCGTCGACCGGGCCGTCGAACAGCCCCCAGCCCTGGACGCAGGCGTACTCGGAACCCGATCGGTTCACGCCGGCGATCCGCAGCGGAGCGCCGGTGACCGCGTCGGTCAGGCGCGCGCCGGACACCACCGGCTGCGGCGCCGCCGGGGCGGCCTGCGACGGGGCGGCGAGCAGGGCGAGGGAGCCGACCGCGAGGGCGACGGCGAGCGTCAGGACCCGGACCAGCGGTACGGCGGCCCGCCGTCCCGGTCGCCGCGAGCGGGCCCGCGTCGGCGTGGCCCAAGGCGACGAGGGCAGGCGAAGGCAAGGCTCGAACACGACAGTTCCTCCCGAGAACGGATCAACCGGAGCGAAGCTCTCTCACCGGGCCGGCCCCACGGTTGAGTCGAGACTTCCGCGCGTTGAATCGGTCCGTTCGTCGGTTGAGTTGAGGAGTTCTGACCGCTCGAATCGAGACTTCTGACACAGAGCGTGTTCAGAAGTCCCGACTCGAGCGACGGAAGTCCCGACTGAAGCGACGGAACTCCCGACTCGACCGTTGGAGAGGGCCTGGTGTCAGCCGGTGATCGTCACCGGGTCGGAGCCGGAGACCAGGCGCCAGTCGACGGAGGCGAACTCGGTCGGGTCGATGGTGCCGTGGGCGGTGACCCAGTCGATGAGGAGCTGGCGGATCTCGTTCTGGCGGTTGTAGACGACCGGCGCCGTGGAGACGGCGGGGAAGCCGCCGCCGCCGGACTGGCGGTAGTTGTTGACCGCCATCACGAACTGGTCGGCGTCGGCGACCGGCGTGCCGTCGTACGCCAGGTTCTTGATGCGGGACCCGGACGCGGCGGAGATGTCGATGTCGTAGGTCAGCGGCGCATCCAGGCCGGCCACGGCGTCGTAGTTGTAGTCCGGGGTGCCGTTGGGCGCGGTCGTCGGTGACCGCGTTGGTGACCTGGTCCATCGTGAACGGGCCCGGTGCCGGAGACCTGCTTGAAGTAGCGGGCGGAGTACTCGAGGTACGCCCGCACGTCCGCGCCCGACACCTGCACGCCGAGCAGCGTGTTGTCGTAGATGTAGAGGCCCGCCACGTCGCGGACGGTGACCTGCCCGGCCGGGAACGACGCCGCCGCGGTTGAACGGCGCGGCGATCGAGAGGACCGGCAGCGACGCCGCCGCCCCGGTCAGCCCGGCCTTGACCGCGTCGGCCTGCACGTAGTTCACGAAGTCGATGATCGGCACGTCCTCGACGACCGCACGCGCGGCGGGCATCTCGCTCGTCGAGGTGCCGACCGGCGAGTTCACGTAGTCGACGCACGGTGTCGTGCTGCGACTGCACGGCGGCCGCCACGGTCGGGTCGGGGTCGACGGTGTTGGAGTTGAGCAGCTGCGAGCCGGAGCCGACCACGACCCACTTCAGCTGGCCGTGCCGGGTGTAGGTCTCGGGCGCAGCACGAGGTCCATGACGCGCGAGCGCGCATGCCCCAGTAGTACGGCTCGCAGAGCAGCACCTGCTGGCCGGTGCTGCTCGTTGCGCACGAACTGCTGGGGGATCTCCTTGTGGGCGTGCCCGACCAGGATCGCGTCGACGTGCGGCACCTGCTCGGCCACGAGCGACGCGGCGTTCTCGGGGTACGGCAGCGCGTCGCCGTACGACGAGGACGTGGTCGGCTCCCGAGTGGGCCGAGACGATGACGAGGTCGCAGCCCTTCTTCTTCATCTCGTGGCACGAACTTCTTCGCCTGCTCGACCAGGCCGGGGAACTCCATGCTTCCCCTCGACGTTCGCCTTGTCCCAGATCGCGATGCCGGGGTTGGTCAGCCCGAGCACGCCGACCTTCAGCGTGCGGCCGTGGCCGACACGGAAGGTCTTGATGATGTACGGCCGGAAGGCCGGCCGCTTGGTGGCCGGGTCGACGGCGTTGGCGCCGAGCAGCGGGAAGTCCAGCTGGTCCTCGAAGGTGCGCAGCAGTGTCGATGCCGTAGTTGAACTCGTGGTTGCCGAGCGCGGCGGCGTCGTACCCGACGAGGTTCATGGCCCTGGCCATCGGGTGGATCGTCTTGCCCCCGATGAGGGTCGATCTTGGCGTAGTAGTAGGCCAGCGGCGTGCCCTGGATGGTGTCGCCGGCGTCGATGGTGAGGATCGGCTCGCCCGCGCCGCTCATGGCGCATCGCCTTGATCAGCGTGGCCGCCTTCGCCAGGCCGACGTCGTTGTGCGCCTTGTCGTCGTACTCGGCGTCCTTGAAGTAGTCCCAGTTGTAGACGTGGCCGTGCAGGTCCGTCGTGCCCAGCACGGTCAGGCGGACCCGACTGCCCGGGCGGCGCTCGTCGTACTCGGCGCCGTACGACGGCGTGGTGAACCCGGCGGCCGCGAGCGCAGCTCCTCCGGTGAGGCCGCCGGCGATGACGGCACGGCGACTGGGCATGGCTTCGGTCACGACAATTCCTCCCGCGGATGGGTCCGGCAAGAGGAAGTTCTACCACCCCGCGGGGTCAGCCGCCCCACCTCTCGGCCAGTGTCTTGATGACATTCAGGTTGCGGTTCGTCGACACCCCGAGGTGCTTCTCGACGACCGCGTTGGTGAGCGTCGCCCGGTGGTAGTCGTCGCCGAGCAGCAGGTGCACGGCGCGTCCTCCGACGCGCGCCACCTCCCCGGTCGGGCGCTCGGCCTCGATGGCCGCGACCTGGGCGGCGGTGGGTGCCTGCTTGAGCAGGGAGACGTAGTGCCGGCCCTCGTGGCCGGCGGCGAACCGCTCGGCGTCAGCGGCGATCTGCGCGCAGCTCCGTCGGGGTGAACACGATGGTCGGTACGTCGAAGCCGGCCTCGGCCGCGAAGGCCCGCTCGAGCGCGTCCTCGATGCGCGCCCGCGAGCGCCTGCTCGTGTCGAACCGGAGGTTGCCGGTGTTGATGTAGGTCTCGACGCCGGCGAAGCCGGCCCGCTCGGCGGCGCGCACGATCGCCGCCCGGGGGAACTTGCGAGTGGGGCCGAGGTTGATGGCGCGCAGGAACCCGACGTACGTGGCCATGGCCACATCGTGCCCGATGGGGAATTACATAGGTTTCCGATGCATTATGTCTCTCGTGACCACCGACGCCGAGCTCGCCAGCGACCTGGTCGTGCACGCCGCGCGCCTGGTGCGCGCGGTACGCCGCGACCTGCAGCTGCCCGCGGGCATCCGGATCCTGTCGCTGCTCGACGAGTTCGGCCCCCTCGGCATCACACGCCTGGCCGAGCTGGACCGCTCCTCGCAGCCGTCGATGTCCGGCGCCGTCGCGCACCTCGTCGACGCCGGCCAGGTCACCAAGGCAGCCAACCCCGACGATGCCCGCGCCTCGGTCGTCACGCTCACCGACGCCGGCCGCGCCGAGCTCGCCCGGGTCCGGGACGCGTTCGGCGCGCGGGTCGCCGGGCTCGTCGCCGCCCATCCTTCGCTCACCAGCGAGGACCTCGCCACGGCCGTCGCCGTGCTCCGCGGGGTCCTCGACGACACCAGTCTCCAGAAAGGCAGTTCGTGAGTTCCCTCCTCAAGCAGCCCCGCGCGGTCTGGGCCGTCGCCTTCGCGTGCGTCATCGCGTTCATGGGCATCGGCCTGGTCGACCCGATCCTCAAGGAGATCGCGGCCGACCTCGGGGCGACCGGCAGCCAGGTCTCGCTCCTGTTCAGCAGCTACATGGCCGTGATGGGCATCGCGATGCTCGTCACCGGCGTGGTCTCGAGCCGGATCGGCGCCAAGCGCACCCTGCTGTCGGGCCTGCTGCTGATCATCGTCTTCGCCGCCCTGGCCGGCTCCTCCAACAGCGTCGGCGCCGTCATCGGCTTCCGGGCCGGCTGGGGACTGGGCAACGCGCTGTTCGTCGCCACCGCGCTGGCCACGATCGTGCAGGCGTCGAAGGGATCGGTCGCCCAGGCGGTCATCCTCTTCGAGGCCGCGCTCGGCCTCGGCATCGCGTCCGGCCCGCTGGTCGGCGGCCTGCTGGGCGAGCAGTCGTGGCGCGCGCCGTTCTTCGGGGTGTCCACGCTGATGACGATCGGGCTCGTGGCGACCGCGTTCTTCCTGCCGTCCACGCCCCCGCAGGGACGGCGTACGTCGTTGGCCGACCCGTTCCGCGCCCTGCGCCACCCGGCGCTGCTGCTGCTCGCCCTGGTCGCGATCTTCTACAACCTCGGGTTCTTCACGCTGATGGCCGCCGGCCCGTTCGCGCTGCCGACCTACGGGATCATGGAGATCGGCTGGACGTTCTTCGGCTGGGGCGTGCTGCTCGCGTTCACGTCCGTCGTCGTCGCGCCCTGGCTGCAGCGCCTGTTCGGCACGCTGCCGACGCTGACCTCGGTGCTCGCGCTGTTCGCCGTCGTCATGGGCCTGATGGCCGCCTTCGCGGAGAACGAGACGGTGATCACCGTCGGCATCATCGCGGTCGGTGCCCTGCTCGGCATCAACAACACCCTGGTCACCGAGGCCGTCATGGGTGCCGCGCCGGTCGAGCGGCCGGTCGCGTCCGCGGCGTACTCGTTCGTCCGGTTCACCGGCGGCGCCATCGGCCCGTACGTCGCGATGAAGCTCTTCGAGCACCAGGGCGTGCACGCGCCGTTCTGGTTCGGCGCGGCCGCGATCGCGGTGGGCGTCGTGATCATCGCGGCGGGTACGCCGGTCATCCGGCGCGCGCTGCACGGTGTGCCCGAGGCCCACGGCGAGCAGGAGGCCGAGGCCGAGCTGCTCGGTGACCTCGCCTGACCCTGGCCCGACCCGCCCTCCCTGGGGAAAACCGCTCGCCGCACCGGCCCACGACGCGTACCGTCGTGGGCCGGTCGGGTTCAGCAGCCGGCCCGGTGTGCCGGGTCCGGTCCTGCGCTCGGACCCCGACCGGTGGCATACGCGCCTGCACAGCGCGGGGGTTCGACTCCCCCTCCTCATCCGGGGGTGGGCGGGCGGACGCTCACGCGACCCGGCGCCCGTGGCCCGGCCGGTCCGCACGACGGCCGACGCCCCGCGCCGGATCGCTCGTCCGCCCGTCCGCTCCCGTCCCGACACCGCTCCACCCGCACCGAGGCCCCGAGGAAGGAGGCCAGCAACCATGTCGAACCACCTGAACCCGTTCCGCACCACCGTCACCGTCCACGCCGGCGAGCGTGCGATCGAGTACGTCGACGGCACCTGCACCCGCGTGCTCGAGCCCGGCCGGCACCGGCTGGCCCGCCGCGCGGAGCTGCGCCGCATCCTCGTGCTCGACCGCGTCGAGACCACCGCGCCCCAGGACGTCCCCACCGCCGACGGCGTCGGGATCCGCGTGACCGTGGCGATCCGCTGGGCGGTCGGCGACCCGCAGCGGTACGTCGAGGCCGCGCACGACCCGCTCGCGCTGGTCTACCTGGCGGTCCAGGTGGCGCTGCGTGAGGCGCTGGCCGACCTGGCTGCCGAGGACGCGGCGCGCGCCGCCCGGCGTACCGTCGCCGACGCCGTCACCGCGGCGGCGGTGGCCGCCGGCGCCGACGTCGGCATCACCGTGCGCTCCACGGTGGTGAAGGACGTGCTCCTCCCCCACGAGCTGCGCGCGGCGTACGCCGAGCTGGTCACCGCCCGGGCCCGCGGCCAGGCGCAGCTGGAGGCCGCGCGCGCCGAGACCGCCGCGCTCCGGTCGCTCGCGAACGGCGCCAAGCTGCTCGACGACCACCCGGCCCTGGCCCGGCTGCGGCTGGTGCAGGCGCTGCCGCCCGGTTCGCGCGTCGAGCTGGTCACCCCGGAGGGCTGAGCATCAACGCCCCGGCTGCCAGTGGCGGCCGGGGCGTTGCTCCCTCCCAGAAGGGAGTCCGCGGAGCGACTCCCTCCCGGGATCGCTCAGGTCGTCCAGCGTAGCCGTGGCAGGGGGGTCGTGTGCCCGGTGACGCGCCAGGGCGCGTCACCGGGCACACGACCCGACGGCCCGACGGCTCAGAGGTTGCCGCGCAGCTCCTGCTCGCGCTCGATGGCCTCGAAGAGCGCCTTGAAGTTGCCCTTGCCGAAGCCGAGCGACCCGTGCCGCTCGATGAACTCGTAGAACACCGTGGGCCGGTCGCCCATCGGCTTGGTGAAGATCTGCAGCAGGTAGCCGTCCTCGTCGCGGTCCACGAGGATGCCGCGCTTCTTCAGCTCCTCGATCGGGACCCGCACCTCGCCGATCCGGGCGCGCAGCTCGGGGTCGTCGTAGTAGGAGTCGGGGGTGTCGAGGAACTCGATCCCGTTGTCGCGCAGGATGTCGACCGACCGCAGGATGTCGTTGGTCGCCAGGGCGATGTGCTGGCAGCCGGCGCCGTCGTAGAACTCGAGGTACTCGTCGATCTGCGACTTCTTCTTCGCGATCGCCGGCTCGTTGAGCGGGAACTTCACCCGGTGGTTGCCGCTGGCGACCACCTTCGACATCAGCGCCGAGTAGTCGGTGGCGATGTCGTCGCCGATGAACTCGGCCATGTTCGTGAAGCCGAGCACCTTGTTGTAGAACTCGACCCACTCGTCCATCCGGCCCAGCTCGACGTTGCCGACGCAGTGGTCGACGGCCTGGAACAGCCGCTTGGGGTGGCCCTCGCGGCGCACGACCGTGGTGGAGGCGGCGACGAAGCCGGGCAGGTACGGGCCGTCGTACCGGGACCGGTCGACCAGGGTGTGGCGGGTCTCGCCGTACGCCGCGATCGCGGCCAGCCGGACGGTGCCGTGCTCGTCGGACTCGTCGTGCGGCTCGACCAGGATCGTGGCGCCCATGGCGCGGGCGTGCTCGATGCACTTGTCGACGTCCGGGACCTCCATCGGGAGGTCGACGACGCCGTCGCCGTGCTTGCGGTGGTGGTCGAGCACCGGGCTGTCCGGGGTGACGCCGCCGGTGAACACGAACCGGGCACTGCCGGACCGCAGCACGTAGGTCTTGGAGTCGCGGCAGCCGTTCTCGGGGCCGCGGTAGGCCTCGAGGTCCATGCCCAGGGCGAGCTGGTAGAAGGTGGCGGTCTGAGTGGCGTTGCCGACCACGAAGCACACGGCGTCCTGGGCGGTCACCGGGAAGGGGTCGTTGGCGGCGTCGTACTCGACCAGGCCCACCAGCTCCTTGAGCTGCTCGAGAGTGAGGTCGGCCTTGAGCTCGTCAGGTGTCAACGTCATGGCCGCAGCGTGGTCGGAGCAGGCATTCTGTGCAACAGTGGCCGGGGACACTGAACATCTTGTACAGATCGAGGGGTGATCGTGGACGATCTGGACGGCAGATTGATCGAGCTCTTCGGCACCGAGCCGCGCATCGGCGTGCTCGAGGCCTCCCGGCGGCTGGGCGTGGCCCGTGGCACGGTGCAGGCGCGGCTGGACAAGCTGGTCACCAGCGGGGTGATCACCGGGTGGGGGCCGACGCTGTCCCCCGACGCGCTCGGCTTCCCGGTGACCGCGTTCCTGACCCTGGAGATCCGGCAGGAGACCAGCCAGGGTGGACACGACCTGGTCGGCGCCCACCTGGCCGGGATCCCCGAGGTGCTCGAGGCCCACACGATCACCGGCGCCGGCGACATGTGGGCCCGCGTGGTCGCCCGCTCGAACGCCGATCTGCAGCGGGTCATCGACGCCGTCCTCGAGCACCCCGCCATCGTCCGCTCCTCGACGGTGATCGCCCTGGCCACGCAGGTGCCGTACCGCGTGCGTCCGCTGGCGCGGACGGTGACCGGGTAGCTCCTGGCGTCAGCCTGCGACCGCGATCTGCTCGCGCAGCCAGTCGAGGATCACCGCGTTCATGCGCAGGCCGAGGTCGACCTGGGCGGCGAACGGCTCGTCCGGCACCAGCCGGGCCTGCAGGTCGAGCAGGTGCTGGCGCTCGCCCTCGGCGTACGCCAGGTCGCGCTCGAAGACGCGGCGGCGTTCCTCGCCGGGGAGCAGCTGTCCCAGGAACAGCCGCAGGGCGCTCTCGTTCCGCTGGGAGCGGTCCGGGTCGGACTCGAGCAGCCAGCGGCGCAGCTCCGTGCGGCCGCCCTCGGTGAGGGCATAGGTCTTGCTGCCCCGCGCTCCGCGCGCCACCACCTCGACCATCCCGGCGGACTCCAGTCGCGCGAGCTCCGGATAGATCTGGCTGTGACTGGCGTGCCACGCGGTCCGCAACGAGAGGTCGAACTTCCGCACCAGCTCGTAGCCGGTCGAGGGCTCGCGGGCGAGCAGGCCCAGGATCGAGTGGCGCAGCGACATGGGTCGACTGTACCGGCGCCTATCCGGATTGACATGTCTATCTCGACATGTCATTTTCGTCACGTGACTCCGGAAGCCATCCTCGACCGCCGCCGCCCCCTCGTCTGGGCCGCCGTCGTCTCGGGCCTGCTGCTCGCCATGCTCGACCAGACCATCGTCGGCACCGCCCTCCCCGCGATCGTCGCCGACCTGGGCAGCCCAGGCTGGTACGTGTGGGCCTTCACCGCCTACCTGGTGCCCGCCACGGTGCTGCTGCCGGTCGCTGCGCGCATCTCGGACCGGACTGGGTCGCCAGCGGGTGCTGCTCGGCGGGATGGGCCTGTTCGTCAGCGGATCCACGGTATGTGCGCTGGCGACGTCCATGCCCGTCCTGGTGTCCGGGCGCGCCGCGCAGGGCGCGGGCGCCGCCGCCCTGGAGGCACTCAGCTTCCTGGTGGTCGGCGAGCTCTCCGCCGGCGCGCGCCGCGGCGCCGGACAGGCGGCGATCTCGGCGGTGATGGCCATCAGCTTCGTCGCCGGGCCGCTGGTCGGCGGACTGCTCACCGACCACGCGGGCTGGCGGTGGGCCTTCCTCGTCAACGTCCCGATCGGCCTGGCGGCGATGGGGCTCCTGGCGGTCGCACTGCCACCCACCTTCGGGCGCCACGAGTCGCGCGAGACCCCGGTCGACGTCCTCGGGACCGTCCTGCTCACCGCCGCCGTGGGGTCGGTCATCCTGGGTGTGACCCGGCACCAGCAGCTCGGCACGTGGCTGGCTCCGACCACCGGTGCCGCGGTCACGCTCGGCCTCGTCGGGCTCGCGGCCTTCGTCGGCGTGGAGCGGTACGCCGAGGCGCCGGTCATCCCGGTCCGGCTGCTCGCGGACCGCGTCACCGGCCGCCTGCTCCTGACGGGCGCCTTCGCGACCACCGGGCTGTACGCCTGCATCCTGCTGGTCCCCCGCTGGTACCAGCTCGAGCTCGGCACCAGTGCCACGAGCTCGGGGCTGCGCGTCTACCCGCTCCTGCTCGCCGTGCTGGTCGCGGTCAACATCGGCGCCGTGGCGGTGGGGCGCGGACGGGGACGCGCGCGGCCCGCTCGCCGCCGCGTGCGGCGTGACGGTCGTCGGGCGCCGCGGGGTTCGCCACGCTCGACGACGGCACGCCGACCTGGCTGCCCGCTGGTCGCGATGGGCGTGCTCGGGCTCGGCATGGGCCCGGCGCTGTCCGGCCTCCAGGTCGCCCTCCTGCGCGTCACCGCACCGGCGGACCTGGGCGCCGCGATGGGCACCCTCCTGCTCGGCCGGCAGCTCGTCGGCGTGATCGCGCTGGCGGTCACCGAGGCGATGTACGGCGCTGCGCTGGGACACGGTCCTGCCGCCGCGACCGGTCAGACCGTGGCATGGGTGGCGGGCACGGGCGCGGTGGTGAGCGCGGCCGCGCTGCTCGGCCTGCCGCGACGACTGCCCGGCGTACCCACCGCGGCCGGACCTGGCGGGCAGTCCCTGCACCTCTCGGGCGAAGCTTCGGCCCAGAAGTGACGGGTTCCGCGGCCGCCCCGCTCTCCTGACGTATCTCTGGGCCAGGGGCGGTTCGGCGGCCTCCCGGCGCGCTGTGGTCCGTCCGGCCCGGCGACACGTCGGGTTTCACCGGTCAGCCGGTGAAACCCGACCGACACGCCGAGGTCGCCCGGCGTGTCGGTCGGGTTTCCCACGACAGGTTCGAGCTGGAGGGGCTGGTGTGTGACCCGGGGCGGCCGCCCCGACCCACCCACGGATACGTCAGCAGAGCGGCCCTCCGGGGAACCCGTCGCTTCCGAGGCCGCCACCGAGCTCTCGCGGATGGCGGCCGAGATGCAGTCGCTGGTGGGCCGCTTCAGCTACTGACGGCGCCGGGCTCAGCCCTGATCCACCGATGGCCGCCGTCGCGAGCGCCATCGGACGGGTGCGCTGGCAAGGCGCCGGCGCGACGGCATACCGGTGCGTCTTCCGAGCGTCGGCAACGCGGCCAGGGTGCCCGGACGGTGGCGCGCAGCAGGCGGGAACCGGTGGATCCGGGCTCAGGACAGCCGGGTCGCGACCTGCTCGGCGGCGTGGCGGACCAGGGGCGCGATCGTGTCGACGTCGATGTCGGAGCCCAGCGTCACGATGCCGACGCTGGCCTCGAGGCCGTCGACGCCGCGGGACGGGCGCGGCGAGGCCCCGGGCGCCGGCCTGGAGCTCGCCCTCGGTGACCGCGAACGGCGCGGGGTCGCGGGCGCCGGCCGAGCAGGATCGCCTTACCGGCGGCGCCCCTGGCGTCAGCGGGTGCCGGGAGCCGACGCGGTAGCTGACGTGGAAGTCGGTCCAGGACGGCTCGACGACGGCCAGCGCGAGCGCCTCCTCGCCGTCGGCGACGGTGAGGTGGGCGGTGCAGCCGACCGCCTCGGCGAGCTCGCGCAGCACGGGTACGGCGAGGTCGCGCAGCACCGGCTGCGACCGCGGAGGCCAGGTGCAGCACGCCGAGGCCCACGTGCAGCCGGCCCCGTGGGTCGCGGCGCACCAGCGCGTGCTGCTCGAGCGTGCTGACCAGCCGGTAGACGACCGTGCGGTTGACGTCGAGCCGGCGCGGCGAGCTCGGTGACGGTGAGCCCGTCGGCGGCCGCCGCGAGCACGTCGAGGACCCGCAGCCCGCGGTCCAGGGTCTGGGAGGTCTCGGCCGGCACGGGCCGAGTGTAGGGCCGGACCGACCGGGACCGTCAGGACGTCTTGCGCAGCGCCCACTCGCGGATCCGGTCGATCGCGGGCGTGCAGCTGCTCGGCGGTCGCGACCGCCGCGGCCGGCCCGCCGCACTCCTTGCGCAGCGCCGCGTGGGTGATGCCGTGCGGCCTGGCCGGTGCGGTGGTGCCACGCGGCGACCAGCCCGTTGAGCTCACGGCGCAGGACCGCGAGCTGCTCGTGGGTGGAGACCTCCGCGCACCGAGTCACCGGCGCGGTCCGTGCGTCGCTGTCGGCGGCTCGCCTTCTGCTTGCGGGCCCGCTCGCTCTGCCGGTGGTGGAGCAGCTCGCGCACCTGGTCGGGCTCCAGCAGGCCCGGGGATGCCGAGGAAGTCCATCTCCTCCTCCGAGCCCGACGTGCACCTCGCCGGAGTGGCCGAACTCGCCGCCGTCGTAGAGCACCCGGTCGAAGCGCGGCCTCGGAGCCGAGCGCCTCGAACGACGTCTCCAGCTCCGCCGAGGCGGCCTCGCCGGCGTTGGCCTGCGCCAGCAGCGTCGTCCTCGGCGGCGAAGATGTCGCCCTCGTCGGTGATCCGGCGGCCGAGCACGTGGTCGCGCTCGACCTCCAGCTCGGAGGCGAAGCCGAGCAGGGTCGGCACCGACGGCAGGAACACCGACGCGGTCTCGCCGCGGTCCCGGGCGCGCACGAAGCGGCCGACGGCCTGGGCGAAGAACAGCGGCGTCGACGTGGTCGTGGCGTAGACGCCGACCGCCAGGCGGGGTACGTCGACGCCCTCGGAGACCATCCGGACCGCGACCATCCAGCGCCGGTCGTTGTCGCTGAACTCCGAGATCTTCTTCGAGGCCGCCTTCTCGTCGGAGAGCACCACCGTCGGCGCCTCGCCGGCGATCTTGCTGCAGCAGCTTGGCGTAGGCGCGCGCGGAGTCCTGGTCGGTGGCGATGACCAGGCCGCCGGCGTCCGGGACGTGCCGGCGCACCTCCGAGAGCCGCCTGTCGGCGGCCGCCAGCACCGCGGGCATCCACGACCCCGTGGGGTCCAGCGCGGTGCGCAGCGCCTGCGCGGTCAGGTCCTTGGTCAGCGGCTCGCCGAGGCGGGCGGCGATCTCGTCGCCGGCGCGGGTGCGCCACTGCATCTCCCCGGAGTACGCCAGGAACAGCACCGGGCGCACGACGTGGTCGGCGAGCGCGTGGGCGTAGCCGTAGGTGAAGTCGGCGACCGACCGCGGGACGCCGTCCTCGCCGGGGGCGTAGGTGACGAACGGGATCGGGTTGACGTCGGAGCGGAACGGCGTGCCGGTCAGCGCGAGCCGGCGGGTGGCCGGCTCGAACGCCTCGCGGACGCCCTCGCCCCACGACAGCGCGTCACCGGCGTGGTGCACCTCGTCGAGGATCACCAGCGTCTTGAACCGCTCGGTGCGGATCCGCATCGCGAGCGGGTTGACCGCGACGCCGGCGTAGGTGACCGCGATCCCGACGTAGTCCTGGGAGGTCTTGCCCTTGCCGGCGGCGTACGTCGGGTCGATCGGGATGCCCGCGCGCGCGGCCGCCTCGGCCCACTGCAGCTTGAGGTGCTCGGTGGGCGCGACGATCGTGACCCGGTCGACGAGCCGCCGGCCGAGCAGCTCGGCGGCCACCGACAGGGCGAACGTCGTCTTGCCGGCGCCCGGCGTCGCGACCGCGAGGAAGTCGCGCGGCGTGCTCGTCGAAGTACTGGCGCATCGCGGCCGACTGCCACGCGCGCAGGGACGGCGCCGTCCCCCAGGCGGCACGCTCCGGCCAGGCCGGAGTCAGTGCGTTGGGCTGGGGGTCGGCCTCGGGCCGGCCGCGTCACTCCTGGTCGCCCGCGTCGTCCTTGAGGGACTCCCAGACTTCCTTGCACTCCGGGCACACCGGGAACTTCTCCGGAGACCGGCTGGGGACCCACACCTTGCCGCACAGGGCGACGACGGGGGTGCCCATCACCATCGCCTCGGTGAGCTTGTCCTTCTCGACGTAGTGGGAGAACCGCTCGTGGTCACCCTCGTCGGTCGGGACGGTACGACGGTCCTCGCGGACGTCGGTGTCTGTCGAGAAGCCGATGGTGGTCACTCGCCCAAGGGTACGTCACGCCGGTCCCCGACGAGGGGCGCGTGCATCAGTTCAGGTCCGGGTCGAACGGGCGCGTGGAGTGCCACGCCAGCTCGCCGGGCTGGCGGCGCAGCACGTCGCGCCAGAGGTCGCGCGGGTCCACGCGGAAGACGTCGGGCGGCTGCGCCGGGCACGACGTACCAGCTGCCCTCCTCGATCTCGCCGACCAGCTGGGCCGCGCCCCATCCGGCGTACCCGGCGAAGATCCGCAAGCCCGTCGAGGCTGCCCTCGAGCAGCTCGACCGGGGTGTCCAGGTCGACCAGCCCCAGCCGCCCTTCGACCTCGCGGAAGCCGACGGGCACGTCGTCCTCGGAGCGCAGCGTGCCGACCGCGAGGGCGCCCTGCGTGCTGACCGGGCCACCCTGGAAGAGCACCTCCGGCTCGGCGACCACCTCGCCCCAGCCGTCGAGCACGTCGGCGACGCGGACGGCCGAGGGCCGGTTGAGGACCACGCCGAGCGCTCCCTGGTCGTCGACGTCGAGCAGCAGCACGACGCTGTCGGCGAAGTTCGGGTCGAGCAGCGCAGGGGTGGCCACGAGCAGCATCCCGGCGCGCGGCTCGGTCATGTCCCCATCATCCCTCAGCGGTCCAGCCTCGATCCATGGATCGTCGCGCAGCAGGCGCAGGATTCGTGGGTCGGGGCTCAGCGTCCGGCAGCAGGCGTGCGACGACCCCGGGCCCGACGCTGTGGGAGGGAGGGACGCGTCGGGGCCGGGGTCGCCGGGTGCGGGCGGGAGAGCCCGATCAGGCCGCGAGGGCGGCCTTGAGGCGCCGGAGCAGGCCGGGGCTGCTCGGCGCGGCGCGGGGTGGGGACACGGACCGGGCGGTAGGTCGCCCGGGCCTGGCCCTCGATGGCGGCGCCGACGCGCGCCGCGGTGTGCGTCCGGCGCGCTCGCGCGGCCGGCCATCATGGCGAGCAGGATGTGCTCCTTGGCCGCGGACTTCGCCATCGCCTCGGCCATCGCCGCGTCCAGCGGCTCGGCCCGGTAGTGGTCGACGATGGCCAGGACGCCGGGGAGCTCGTCGGCGGTCGCGTGCCAGGCGGCGACGACCGCGTTCTCGAGGTCCATCGGGCTGCTCATCAGCTCGCGCTCGATGCCGCCCGGCAGAGCCGGGTGTGCCAGCGCAGCTGCAGCGCCCCGAGCAGGGTGAGCTCGTCGCCGAAGGTCTCGGCGACGCCCTCGACGTCCATGGGCAGCAGCCCGTCGCGGCGTCGGTTCGCGACGGCGATCACCTCGCGGAGGATCTCTCCGCGGGAGTGGAAGGACTTCCAGGTCATGGGGGTGCTCCTTCTGGGGCACTTACATACCGTAAGTACGTACTCAGAGTACGGTATCCATACTCGGCGGTATGCAACACCGGCCTTCGGGTGACCTGCTCACCCGTACCGACGGTCGGTATCTAGGCTTCCGGATGAGCAAGTCCTCGGTCTCCAAGCTGGTGCCCAAGGTCCCCGGCGTCCCGGGGACGAGCCGTCGCCAGCAGTACTCCGCCTCGACCAAGCGGGCGCTGGTGGACGTCGCCGAGGAGCTGTTCACCGAGAACGGGTACGCCGCGACCTCGCTCGACGCGATCGTGGCCGGCGCCCGGGTCACCAAGGGCGCGCTCTACCACCACTTCAGCGGCAAGCAGGCGCTCTTCGAGGCCGTGTTCGAGCGGGTCGAGAACGACGCCGCGCGCGCCATCCAGAAGGCCCTCAAGGGCCACCGGGACCCGTGGGAGAAGGCGACCGCCGGGCTGCGGGCGTTCCTCGCCGTGGTCCAGGAGCCCCGCTACCGCCGGATCGTGATCCAGGAGGGCCCCTCGGTCCTCGGCTACGAGCGGTTCCGCGAGCAGGAGGAGCGCTCGACGTTCGCCAACGTGCTCGAGATCGTCGCGCGCGGTGCTCGCCGCCGGCGACTGGGACCTCGACGAGGACATGCTGCAGACCTTCGCCCGGATCTTCTTCGGGGCGATGTCCTCGGCCGGCGAGTCGGTCTCCGGTGCCGACGACCCCGAGCAGGCCGCCGCCAGCGTGGAGACCGCGATCGGGTTCATCCTGGCCGGCTTCCAGGCGCTCGCCGAGAGCGGCGTCGAGCTGCCCGCCCGCGAGGTGCTGGAGCCGTCTACTTCTTCTGGAACGTGACGTTGCCGTTCGCCGCCGGCACCAGCTCGATCCACGTGTGGCCGGCGGGGACGGTGAGCTTGCCGGCCTTGGTCGACAGGGTGAGCGGCGAGTCGAGGTCCTTCTTCGACCACGTGCCGCGCACCAGCCGGCCGCCGTGGAAGATCATCGCCTCGCCCTTGCCGGTCAGCTTGGTCTCCGGCACCGGGTTGCCCGCCGGGTCGAGGTAGCCCGCGTCGCCGACCTGCGACCCGCAGCACCAGCACGGTGTCGGCCGGGAACTCGTCGCCCTCGGCGGCGTAGGTGTTCTCGTTGACGTAGCCGTGGCCGTCGTAGACCCAGTTGGTGGTGTGGCCGCCGCCGAAGACGGCGCGGCGATCGGTCTTGGCCGGCTGCCCCTTCGGGAAGTCGTCCTCGCTCCCCCACGGCAGGTAGTCGTCGGGCCGCGGCCGCCTTGGTCTTCGCCGTCGGTCGCGACGTCGCTTCAGGTCGCGAACAGGTTGTACGGCGCGTGGCGCGAGCTGTCGCGCGCGAAGCCCTTCGTGCCCTCGGTGAAGCACGGGATGCCCGGCGCTCCGGATCCGGGCGATCGTCACGTCGGCCGCGCCGCTGGTGACCACGGCGCCGTGGATCGGCGAGACGATGCCGATGTCGCTGGCCCGCATCGAGCGGACCGGGCCCACCCGGTCGGGGATGTGGGAGTAGTAGAACGCCGCGAGCCGGGTCAGGCCGCCCTCGACGAGCTCCTCCACGATCAGGTCCGCCGACCCGAGGCCGACCTGCGGGGCGCTGGAGTCGGTGTTGTCCATCTTCGCGACGAGCACCGGGTGGTGCTGCGCGGCGCTCCTCGCGCCGGTGACCGGCAGCCCGGTGAGCGGCCAGGTCGAGGCCAGCGCCTCGCCGCCGGCGACCTGCTGCGAGCCGGCGGCTGGTCGCCGGGCGAGTCGTCGCTGTCGCCGCCACCGCCGCCGCAGCCGGCGAGCACGAGGCTCGCGGCCGACGAGGACGGCAGCCAGCGGACGGGTCAGGTGGGCACGGCGCACGGGGGCACGCTCCGATTCGTGATGCGATACGTGATGCGATCGGTGATGCATGGTGACGGGATCACTGTCCAGTGTGCGACGGCGCGCCAGCCCGCCGGGGAGGCGCGCCCGCCGCGTGCTCGGACGGGTCGTTATCCGAGCTTGGCGCCGCCGTCGACGTACAGCGTCTGGCCGGTGATGTACGACGCCTCGTCGCTGCACAGGAACGCCGCGGCGGCCGCGATGTCCTCGGGGTAGCCGACCCGGCGGACCGGGTTGGCCTCGGCGTTGAGCTTGCGGAACTGCTCGACGCTCCATCTTGAGCCGGCGCGCGCGGTCGCGTCGGTCATCTCGGTGGCGATGAAGCCGGGCGCGATCGCGTTGGCGTTGATGCCGAACGGGCCCAGCTCGATGCCGAGCGTGCGGGTGAAGCCCTGGATGCCCATCTTCGCGGCCGAGTAGTTGGCCTGGCCGCGGTTGCCGAGCGCCGAGACGCTGGAGAGGTTGAGGATCTTGCCGTACTTCTGCTCGACGAAGTGCTTCTGGGCGGCCTTGGTCATCAGGAACGCACCCTTCAGGTGCACGCCCATGACCAGGTCCCAGTCCTCCTCGGTCATCTTGAACAGCAGGTTGTCGCGGGTGATGCCGGCGTTGTTGACCAGCACGTGGATCCCGCCCAGCTCGCTGACGACCCGCTCGACCGCGGCCTCGGCGGAGGCGGTGTCGCTGACGTCGCAGCCGATGCCGACCGCCTTGGCGCCGTCGGCGAGCGGCAGCTTCGCCGCCGCCTCCGCGGCGGCTGGCCTCGTCGAGGTCGAGGACCGCGACCGACGCGCCCTCCTCGGCGAACCGCGTGGCGGTCCCGAACCCGATGCCGCGTGCGGCACCGGTGACAACAACAACCCGTCCGTCAAAACGGCCCATGGATGTGGCTCCTCGTGGTCCGGCGGGCCCGGGGGTCGGACCCGTCGGAACCACACCCTAGGCGACCCCGGACCGGTCAGTAACCGAGGGTCGGGCGCTCGCCGTACGCCAGCACCCGTCCGAACGCCTCGTGCCGGCCGAGCCGGACGAGCACGTCCTCCGCCCCGGTCACCGGGTCGAACCGGCCGATCTCCGACCGGGGGGACGCGCCGTCGCAGCTCGCGGCGTGCTCGATCACCAGCCGCTCGCCGGCGCCGCCGAGGAGCAGGACGCTGCCGACCGCGCCGGGCACGCGCACGCGGCTGACCCGCCCGCCGTGGTGCTTGCGCCCCAGGAACTCGTAGCCGCAGGCCCCGGCGACCTGGACGTAGAGACCGCTGCCGATGCGGCGGGCATCGAGGTGACCGAAGTCGCCGATGTGCCGGTCGTGGCGGGCGGTCAGGCGGCGGAAGGCGCCCGTCGACGGGGCGAGCAGGGCGAGGTCGCCGTCGCAGGCGAGCAGCGCGCGGTGCTGGTCCCACCAGCGCACCGGCCGGCAGTGGCCGGGGACGCCGATGCGGTCCACGAGCGATCCGTCGGAGGCGGAGAGCACCCGCACCACCTTCGCGTGCCAGCCGGGGCCATTGGTGAGCAGCGTGGTGCCGTCCGGCGAGGGCAGCACCGCGGCGTCCATCTTCTTCTCGAGGGCCGTGACGGTGCCGTCCCACGCGATCCGCGACATCGGCTCACCCGACCGGTCTCCGAACGCAGCGGTCAGGACCCCGGATGCCGTCGGGCGCCAGGATCACCGACGCCGTGTCCGCCGGGAGCCGCATCGCGGCCCGGTGGCCGGTCGGTACGTCGACGCGCAGCGCTCGCTCGTGCCCCTCTCTCCCGGTGACCAGCAGGGCGGTGGCTCCGTCCGGCGACCAGTCGACGAGCCGGAAGCCGCCCCACCTCCCGGCCTTGCGCTGGAGCACCCGGTGGCGGCTTCCGTCGGGGGCGACCAGCAGGAGGCGCTGCACCCGCGGCCGCACGCCGTACTCGCCGCGAGGGCCGTGGTCGACCACCGCCAGGTACCAGCCGGGCCCGGGCTGGGGTGCGGCCGTGGCCGGGCCGGGCAGCGCGAGCAGGGCGAGGAGCAGGGTCAGGATCCCGAGGAGTCGTGTGCTCATGCTGGTGGTGACGCGTGCCGCGGCCCTTCGGTTGCGACAGTCAGCGCCAACGCGGCGCGCAGGCGCTCGGCGTACGCCGCCGACTCGCCGCTCGGCGTACGTCGTGCGCGGCCAGAAGAATCCGCGCAGGCCGTCGCCCTTGGTGCGCGGCACCACGTGCAGGTGCAGGTGCGGCGACCGACTGGCTGACCACGTTGTTCAGCGCCACGAAGCTGCCCTGCGCGCCGAGGCCGTCCACGACCGCGGTCGCGAGCCGCTGGGCGGCCGCCAGGAAGCCGTCGCGCAGGCCGGCCGGGAGGTCGGGCAGCGTGACCACGTGGTCGCGCGGCACCAGCAGGACGTGGCCCTTGAACACCGGGCGACGGTCCAGGAACGCCACCAGGTCGGGCTCGTCGAGCACGATGTCGGCGGGCACGTCGCCCGCGACGATCGCGCAGAAGACGCAGTCCGCTCACGGCGCGCCGTCCGACCACACGCCCTCGAGCAGGCCGAGCACCACGAACGCCACCACGCACGACGCCGGTGAAGCTCCAGGCGGTCAGGCGGTCAGGGCGTCACCGAGCACCAGGTTCATCAGCCCGCCGGCGACGACGCGACCGCCGCGCCCACGACCACGGTGAGCACCGGGTTCGGGTCGTCGGGCTCGTGGTGGAGCACCCGCGCCAGCACGCCGAGGATCACGCCGGCCACCAGGAACGCGAGCATGGCAGGACGGTAGCGGCTCTCACTGCCGAGTCGGCGCAGTCTCAGGCTGGAACTGCCTGAGACTGCGCCGACTCGGCGATTGGGTGGGCAGGGGTTCCTGAGACTGCGCCGACTCGGCACTCGGGTCAGTCGCAGTAGCGGTCGCAGGAGCGCGGCGGGACCAGGGCGCGGCCGCGGCCGCCGACGTAGTCGAAGTGCTGGGTGTCGCCGAGGCCGTAGGTCCAGCGGAACCCGTGGCGGGCCATCAGCTTCACGACGGTGTGGGACCGCGAGCGCCACGCGACCCGCGGGTGGGCGTGGCCCTGCCACCAGGTGTTCGGGACGGTGCCGCGGGCCGAGCGGTACGGGTTCTCCCAGGTGTTGAGGTCCAGCGACCGGCCGTAGCTGTGCGGCGACCGGACCCCGGGGCGGCCGGTGACGTCGCGGCAGTTGAACGCCGAGGTGTTGCCGGCCGACATCGAGGCGTAGTCGTTGCCGCCGCGCGAGCGCTTGCCCCAGCCGAACCGGTCCACGCGGTACATCGCGCGGATCGGCAGCCGGCGGCGGAACATCTCCGCGATCGCGGCGCCCATCGGGTCGGGCCGCGGCGGTGCTCGCGACGAGCTCGCCGCGGCGCGGGTAGCCGCGGTAGTCCCAGTAGTTGACGCGGACCAGCCGCAGGCCGGCCGCGGCCGACCGGGCAGCCGCGGTGCCAGGAGACGCCGGTCATCTGGCGCCACACCCCGCCCGGGATCGGCGTGATCGACCAGGTGCGGCGCCGGCGGGGACGGCGTGCGGCTGCGGCGGGAGCTGACCGGCGCGGGTGCGGCGCCGCCTTCGGCAGCCGGACCGGGCGTGCCCGGCGGCAGGTTGTCGACGCGGTGCACCGGGCTCCGGTCGCCCTCGACCCAGGCGCGCCGCACGGCCACCGCCCGCCACCGCGAGTCCTGCCGCGGCCGGGTGTTGATCACGGCGAGACCGTCGGCGTCGGTGTGCAGCGAGCGCACCCGCCGCCAGTGACCGCCACCGAGGGCGCGGAACAGCTTGACCGTGCCGGCGACCGGTTCGCCCGACCCCGTCCTCCAGCGGACCCGCACCGGCACCGTCGACCCGTCCTCCACCCGGCCCGGGCCGCGGACCACGACGACGCTGTGGCGCCGTTTGATCGGCAGCTGCGTCGTCGCCTCGGCCCCGTCGTACGCCGGATCGTGCGCCGGGTCCCCGGCGTACGTCGCGCGCACCCGGTTGGCGGCCGTCGTGCGCGCGACCTCGAGGCGCTGGCTGGCGTGGCCCTGCTCGTCGGTCGTGACAGTCCCCACCGGTGTCCAGGCGCCGTCGGCGCGCCGCTCGAGGGACACCTCGGCGTTCGCGATCGGTTCGCCGGACGCGGCGACGAGGGCCACGTCGAGGGTGGTCCGGTTGCCGGCGTACGCCGGTGACGCCTCGAGCTCGAGGGTGGTCGCGGTGGGCTCGGCCGCACCTGCCGGACTCGTGCCGAGCGAGCCGAGGACGAGGGCGAGCGTGGACAGGACGAGCACAAGCCGGGACCCGAGAGACATGGCCCCAGCGTGCCCTGTGCCTGGCGACTCACTCCTCGGCGGCTCGCCGCGTTCACAGGATTCAGACAGGAAGGGCCCAACTTCCACCCAAGCGGGCGACGCACCCTGTTCCCATGAGCGACCCGACGACTCCGGCCGAGCACCCGACCGACGCCCCCAGCGGCAACCGCTGGGAGCCCGGCGCGGTGGCGACCGCTCCACCGCCTGCTCCCCCGGCCGCCGGCCCGGTCCCCTCCGACCGCACCGCGCTGGTCGCCGCGGGTGTCGCCGCGGCCGTGGTCCTGGTGGGCGCGGCCGGCTTCGGCCTGGGCCGGGTGACCGCCGACGGCCACGACGGCCCGTTCCCCGGCGACCACGGGCAGCAGTTCCGACCGCAGCCCGGCGGCGGCTTCGGCGGTCCGGGCGTCGCGCCCGGCCAGCTCCCCGACCGGGACGTCCAGTGACCACGATGACCCCCGCCTCCGCGGTGTCGCGCCCGCTGCGGCACCGCGGCGGCGGCACCCGGGCCCGCCGCGACGAGGCCGTGCGCCTGGTCGCCGGTTCCGCGCTCTGGCTGGCGCTGCTGCTGGTCACGTACTGGTGGGCCGCCGGCGGCGGCGTCGTCGACCTCGGCGCCTGGGCCACCGGGCTGGTGTCGCTGGGCCGGCTGGACCGGCCTGGCCGCCTCGGTGCTGCTGCTCGCCCAGGTCGTGCTGATGGCGCGGGTTCCCCTGCTCGAGCGGGCATACGGCCAGGACCGGCTGGCCCGGATCCACCGGTTCGTCGGCTTCACGTCGTTCAACCTGATGCTGACCCACATCGTCCTGATCACGTGGGGGTACGCCGCCGGGTCGCTCGGCCCGCTCCCTCGTCGAGCTGTGGACCCTGACCTGGACCTACCCCGCGATGCTGCTGGCCGTCGCCGGCACCGCGTCCCTGGTCCTGGTGGTCGTCACCAGCATCCGCGCCGCGCGCCGCCGGATCCGCTACGAGTCCTGGCACCTGCTCCATCTCTACGCCTACTTGGGCGTCGGCCTCGCGCTGCCGCACCAGCTCTGGACCGGCCACGAGTTCCTGTCCTCCCCCGCCCGCACCGTGTTCTGGTGGACGGCGTGGGCGCTCTCGGCCGCCACCGTCGTCTTCTGGCGGGTGCTGCTGCCGGTGTGGCGCAACGCCCGCCACCAGCTCCGGGTGACCTCGGTGGTGCCGGAGGCTCCCGGGGTCGCGTCGGTCTACATGGCCGGACGGCACCTGGACCGGCTGCCGGTCGAGGCGGGCCAGTTCTTCCACTGGCGGTTCCTCGGCCGCCCGGGCTGGACCCGGGCGAACCCGTACTCGCTCTCGGCGGCGCCCGACGGCCGCAGCCTGCGGATCAGCGTCCAGGACGTCGGCGACGGCAGCCGCGGCGCCCACGCGCTGACGCCCGGCACCCGGGTGCTCCTCGAGGGACCCTTCGGCCGCCTCGGCGAGCGCGCCCGAACCCGCCGCCGGCTCGCGTTCATCGGCGCCGGCGTCGGCACCGCGCCGTTGCGCGCGCTGGCCGAGGCCATGCCGTACGCGCCCGGTGACGCCGTGTACGTCGAGCGGTACGCCGACGTACCCCTCTTCGCGCGGCGAGGTCGACCTGCTCGGCCGCGAGCGCGGGCTGCACGTGCTGCGGCTGCCGGGTCACCGGCGCGGCAACGACTCGTGGATGCCGGCCGCCGTGGGTCCGGTCTCCGACCTCGGGGCGCTGCGCGGCTGGATCCCCGACATCGCCCAGCGCGACGTGTACGTCTGCGGGCCCGAGCCGTGGGCCGACGCTGGTGCGGCGCGACCTGCTGGCCGCCGGCCTCCCACCCGACCACCTCCACTACGAGACCTTCAGCTGGTGAATCCTGTGCGACGCATCGTCTTCTGGTTCCTGAGCACGCTCTCCATCCTGGTGCTGCTGTTCGGCTACCACACCTCGACCTCCGGCCCGAACCTGACCGCGAGCCCACCCGCCGTCGTCGTCCGGCGGGCAGCGGCCAGCCGTCGGGCTCCGGCGCGGGCAGCGGCTCGTCCGCGGCGTCGCACCACGGCTCGCAGCAGGGCAGTCAGCAGGGCAGCCACGGGCAGCCAGCAGTCCTCGTCGCCGTCGACGGTGACCGGCGCGGTCGCGCAGACCCAGTGGGGACCGGTGCAGGTGCAGCTGCACCGTCGCGGGCGGCAGCATCACCAACGTCGCGGTCGTGCAGTACCCGAGCGGCAACGGCACCGACGCCCAGATCAACAGCTACGCGCTGCCGATCCTGATGCGCGAGACCGTCGACCAGCAGAGCGCGAACATCGACATGGTCAGCGGCGCGACCGTGACCAGCACCGGCTACCTGCAGTCGCTGCAGAGCGCGCTCGACCAGGCGGGGCTGTGACGACCACGCAGCAGCCGGCGGTGCGCCGCCGCGTCGAGATGGTGATGGGCCTGCCGATCAGCCTGGCGCTGCGCGGGCGGCACGCCCGAGGTCCGCTCGCCGACGCGGCGTGGGCCGACGCGCTGGCGGTGCTGCGCGAGGCCGACCGGGTCTTCAGCAGGTACCGCCCGACTCGGTCATCTCCCGCCTCGGCCGCGGCGAGCTCGACCTGGCCGACTGCCCGCCCGAGGTCGCCGAGGTGCTCGCCCTGGGCGAGGAGGCCCGGCGGGCGTCCGGCGGCGCGTTCGCCGTACGCCGCCGGGCCGACGGCGGGGCCCTCGACACCGACGGGATCGTCAAGGGCTGGGCCGTGCAGCGCGCGATGCGGGCCTTCGACACCTCGAGGACACCGACGTCTGCCTCTCCGCCGGCGGCGACATGGTGTGCGTGGTCGCGCGACCCCGGCGCGCCGAGCCGTGGCGGGTCGGCATCGAGGACCCGCGCGACCCGACCCGCGTGCTGGCGGTCGTGCCGGTGCACACCGGCGCGGTCGCCACGTCGGGCGCAGCCCACCGCGGCGCCCACATCATCGACGCGGTCACCGGCGAGGTGCCCGCCGGCGTCGCCTCGGTCACCGTGGTGGCGCCGGACCTGACCTCGGCCGACATCGACGCCACCGCGGCGTACGCCATGGGCCGGTCGGCCCTCGACTGGCTCCGCACCCGGCCGGGCCGTTCCGGCCTGGTGGTGTGGGCCGACGGGACCACCGACACGTTCGCGACCGGACCCAGTCAGGGGGCGACCCGGCCGGGCGAGTCGTCCAGGTAGTCCTGGCCGCGGCGGATGCGGCAGCATGGGGGATCTCGGGCTGGCGGACACGGTCCGGGTGACCGGACCGAAGGACCGACCGTGAAGCCTGCCAAGGCCCACCCGAGATGGGGAGGCGTGGCCGCCGCGCTGGCGCTTGTGATCCTCGCCGCTACGGCGGTCGTGTTCAACCGCGGTGGCCTGGGATCGCTGGATTCCGCGAATGTCCGCTGGGCGACGACGTGCCACCGCGTCGACGAGGACACCGTCGCCGCGACGCTGCTGTACACCGGCAGGACCGAGCGAGGGTCGATCAACCTGGGAGTGACCCTCCAGGCGATCAACACGAAGACCGGCGGCGTCATCGGCGAGACCACTGAGCGGTTCACCACATCGGGTTCGTTCCGCAAGACACTTGTCATGTCCGTCGACTTCGACGAGGCCGATGCCGGCAGCGCCGACGTCGACTGCGCCATGACCCTCCCGCACGACGGCTGGCACCTCCCGGCGCACTGATCCCCATGCCGAAGGGCACCCGCGTTTCGGACGGCTCGGCCGCGGGCACCGTCGGATGTGACATCCCACCGCTTCGCCCGAGCCGACCGAGGCACCGGCCGCGATGGCTGACCTGGTCCGGGTGGTGATCGTCGATGACGTCATCGAGGTGCGCCGGTTGCTGCGCTCGACGCTGCGGTTCGGGGGCGGGGGTCGGTTCGCCGTCGTTGGGGATGCCGCCACGGCGGCCGAGGCGATCGCGGTCACGGAGCGGGTCCAGCCGCAGGTCGTCGTCCTCGATCTGGGCCTGCCGGACCTGAGCGGGCACCACCTGGTCGGGCGCATCCGGGAGGCGGCCCCCTACGCGAAGATCGTGGTCTTCACGGGGACCGAACCCGACGGACCCGAGGACGAGGAGTGGTTCGCCCGCCGCACCGACGGTTACGTCCCCAAGGACCGCCTGGACTCCCTGGTCGACACCCTCGTGGCGATCTCCGAGCCACCGACGGGCCAGACGGCCTCGTACTCGCTGCCGCGCGACCCGCTCAGCCTGGCGATGGCCCGCGAATACGTCCGGCACCAGCTGCACACGTGGGCCCTGCCGGGGCTGGTCGACGAGGCGGTGCTCGTGGTCAGCGAGCTGACCGCCAACGCCGTCGAGCACGCCCGGACCGGATTCGAGGTGCGCCTCGAGCTGCGGGATGCGCACGTGCTGCGCGTCGAGGTGGTCGACCACGGACCGGGCAGTCCCGACCTGAGCAGGGGCGACACGTTGGCCGAACGGGGTCGCGGACTCCACCTGGTCGCGCACCTCTCCGCGTCGTGGGGCGTGGAGGCCATCGACGGCAACGGCAAGACGGTCTGGGCCGAGCTGCCCCTCGAGCAGTCCTCCCCCTGAGCCCGAGCACGCGCCCGCACCAGGACACCGGCTACCGAGGCGTCAGGGCGCGGCGGACCGCCGCGCACGAGACGGCGCCAGCGGTCGCCGCTTACGCGCATCGGCGGGCCGGGTCATGCCGGCATACCCGTGCTCGAGAGCCCAGGCGACCGCCTGGGCACGGTTGGTCACGCCGATGCGGCCGTACAGGACGCGGATGCCGCTCTTCAGGGTGTTCATCGAGATGTACAGGTCCGCGGCGATCTCGCCGTTGCTGTACCCCGCAGCGATCCGGGCGATGACGGTCTGCTGGCGCGGTCAGCTCGACGTCGGCACTCAGCACCCGGGCGAGGTCGGCCTCATAGCGGCGCACCTGCTCGGGATCGGTGGCCAGCACGTCACCCGCGGCCGCGTCGACCAGCGCCGCGACCTCGTCGGCATCCACGCTGACGGAGACCGGCGCGACCGCGCCGTTGGCGAGCGCGCGAGCGGTCAGCCCCGGCTGCAGGAGCCGGGACAGGGCGAGCACCCGGCCGGGGTGGCTGGCGACGAGGTCCGCCAGCTCGGCCGCACTCCCCTCGTCGCCGGTGGCGAGACGGAACACGTCGTAGATGACGACGTCGGCGTCTGCCGGGTCAGGCACCGTCGCGTACCTCCGGTCGACGGACGCGAGCTCGTCCAGGAGGGCGCGGATCCCGGCCGTCACGATCGGCTGGTCGGACACCACGCACACCCTCACGACACTGCCCTCGGTCGACACGGGCACATCATGGAGTGCCGACCGGGCGCCGACAAGTCGGCCGGCTGCGCGCGCGCGAGGGACAGGCAGCCCGAACCCACACCCGTGGTCCGGGCCGTGGTGATGTCCTGAGACATCACCTCTGGGTGGTTGGTTGGTTGGTGGACCACGTACGACCAGTTGCGAACCGCGGTCCCCTTCGTGTTGCACCAGCACCCACCGCTCTCCGTCACGGAGCGCAAGCGCGACGTGCAGAACCGTCGTGCGGCGGCCGCGGCCGCGGCCGCCCGGCCGCGGATCGGCGCGACGCTGCAGGCGCTGCGCGAGTGCGCGGCACAGCTGACTATCCGGGGGCTGAGCCCCTTCACCGGCGAGGACCTGGTGGCCGAGACGTTGCGCCAGCACCCGCAGCTGCGCCGCCCCACGCTGCGCAACGCCCTGGCTGGTGAGCTCCAACGCCCCGACGCGCACATCGTCGAGGCGCCGGCACTCGGAGCCAACCGCGGTGAGACGACCGGACCGCGGCCGCCGGGACCGACACCGATGCCCACCTTGCTGCGGCGACGGCTCGTCGTGGCCGCCCCCGACCGGGAGGAGGCGGTGCGCCCCGGTGCGGACGGGCGCCTGTGCGCTGAGGTCGTGCTCGACGCCGTCCACCACCTCACCTCCCCCGCGACGGCGCCGCACCCGGCCGCGGTCCGCGACGGGGTGAGCGCGCTGGAGCTGATGACCCACCTCACCGGCCAGGGCCACTTCTACGAACCCTCGGGTGTCTACCGCGCCGTGCGCCGTGCGCGAGAGGCCGGTTTGGTCACCATCACCGGTCAGCGCCCCCTGCGGGTACGAGCAGTCGATGGGAACCACTGCTCCAGACCGGGCGTGGATCACGGTGACGGTCATGACCACGAAGCCACGGCCCCTCCCGTGAACCGGTGAACGCCCGCAGCTCGCGCGGCCAGCTGCACTTGGTGCCCGCCGCGCCCACTGCCCCGGCGCCGACCCTCGAGGTCGCCGCGGACCTGCCCCCGGCGGCCGGTCCGCTCGATGAGGTCCGCCGGATGCGGATGGCGATCTTGGCGGAGCAGTACCTCGAGCCGACCCCGGCGCTCCGGGCACACCTGACGGCCCTGGATACCCGCGGCGCCTGGTACGCCGAGCGCGTCCTCACCAGCTGGAGCCCCAACCAGCCGGACGCCTTCTGGGGGCTGGTCAACCACTACGTCCGCACCCATCTCGCCGGGCCGCCGGCCCTCTTGGACGTGCCGGCCTGGGTCGCGGCCGGGCCGCCCCCGGACCGCGCGCTGGCCCTCCGCTGGGACAGCGTGGCCTCCCGGGTCCCGGACGCCGTCGTCGACCGCCTCGTCACCAGCCGCGGGCGCCCGGATCGCACCCAGGTCGCCCACATGGACGAGCTGATCGCGGCCTGGCCCGAGGAGCACTGGGGACGCTTCCTCCAGGCCTACGCGCTCGTGGAGGCCGTCCTCCACACCAACGACCTGGGCATCCCCGTCCTCGACGACTGACCGCCCGGCCCGCGACGGCCCCCGACTGGTCCAGTCCACCGGGCTCCGGCAGGGCGCGATCTCCGCACCAAGGCGCACACCAAGGCTCCCGGTCGGCCGCTGAGCGCTGCGTGACTACTGGTAGCGCGGACTGCACCGGCACAGGGGGACAGGTGACCCACCCTCATGCAGCCCCCCACCGGGCGCCTGCGGACCCTCCGCGTACGTCTCGGCGTCGCGATCCACTGGTGCTGGCGCTCCCCAGCAGCCGAGGCCTGCCCGGCGGTAGCCACCGCGACGCGCTCAGCGCGCTCGCCGCCCTGCTGCCCACCCTCGACGACCTAGAGCCCGTCCCCACCGCCCGGGACCTCGGTCGCACCGGAACTGCCACCGGCCCGCACACCGACCTGCACACCACCGACGACGCGCGAGTCGCGCCGGCACCGACATGCTCAGAAGCCGCGTCCGGAGTCGCCGCGTCTGGCAAGGTGCCGCCCGACGCCCCACGTCCCGCCTCTCCGGAACCCAGCGACCAGGAGTAGCCCTTGCCCCCTTCGCCCAGCGCCTCGAGCGCCGCTCCGGCTCCCGCCACAGCCAACCGACGTCGCCGCCGCAGGCGAACCGCCACCGGCCTCGGCCACGACACCGAGAACCGGCCGGCCCGCGTCGCGACCTACAAGCGCGCCTCTACCGAGGAGGGCAACCAGCCGTTCAGCCTCGAGCGCGCAGCAACTGCGCCTGGACAGCTACCTCCAAGCTCGACCCGAGCTGGCACCGTCGTCGCCGAGTACGAGGAACGCGCCAGCGCCAAGGACATCGAGGGCCGACCCAGCTGCTGAGGCTCCTCGACGACGCGGCCGCCGGCAGGTTCGACGTCGTCCTCGTCGCCCGCCTCGACCGGTGGTCTCGCAGCCTCATCGACGTCCTCGACACCGTTGAAGAGCTCGACGAGGCCGACGTCAGCCTCGCCTCGTGCACCGAGCAGTTCGACACCCGCACCGCCGTCGGACGGCTCCTGCTTCATGCTCCTGGGCACCTTCGCCGAATATGAGCGGTCCTCCATCATCGACCGCATCCAGCGCGGCAACCGAGCCAAGATCAAGCGCGGCCTCCCCCTGTCCAGCCGCGTCGGGTACGGCCTGACCATCGACGCTGTCGGCCGGATCACCGCCAACCCCGCCACCATCGGCGTCGTGGAACGCATCTTCCGCGAGTACACCGCCGGCACCAGCGGCTTCCGCGCGATCGCCGACGCCCTCAACGACGACCACATCCCCGGCCCGGCGGGCAAGCAGTGGGCACCGCAGAGCATCGGCAACATCCTGCGCAACCGCGCGTTCGTCGGCGAGGTCAAGCACCGCGACGCCTGGCTGCCCGGCGCCCACTCCCCCGTCCTGGACACCGAAATCTTCGCAGCCGCGCAGACGCTGGTCACGGCTCGCTCCTCGGCCGGCCCTGCGCCGACGGCGCTGCGCGGCGAGTTCGTCCTCGCCGGACTCGTCTCGTGCGGCCGTTGTGGCGGCGCCTACGTCGGGACCAGCGGCACCAGCCGAGCAGGGGTGAAGGTCCGCTACTACTCGTGCGGGACCGCCCGCAAGTACGGGTCGAAGACGTGCGCTGCTCCCAGCCTCCCCGCCGAAGGCTCGAAGGTCTCGTCACCGAGGCACTGCTGGAGCTCTACCGCGACAACGCCCTCTTCGACGAAGCCATCGCCAAGCACCTCGCCGAGCAGGAGACGGTGCGAGAACCGCTCGAGCGGGAGCTCGCCGCGGTGCGCACCTCGCTGGCCGGAAGCAGCAGCTCGCCGCGCGCTACCGGGCCGACTACGAGGCCGAGAAGCTCTCCGCGGTCCGCTACGAGGCCCGCTCGGTCGAGTTGGACGCCGACATCGCCGGCCTCACAGGCAGGGCAGCGGAGCTGGAGGTGTCCCTCGGGTCCGCCCCGCTACCCACCGCGCCCACCCCGGATCAGCTGGCTGCGATGCGCACCCACCTCGAGCACGGCGTCCGCCACGGTGATCTGCACGCCCGCAAGGCGCTGTTCAACGCGCTCCTCGACGGGCTCACGGTCCAGGACCGGGACGACATCCGGCCCGTCTTCCGCCTCTACGACCCCGCCGCAGTCCCCGTCCTGGAGACCAGTCCCGCGCCGTGAGCGGGGACGCGTCACCCACCTCACTGGCCGTCTTCCTATTGCGCCGAGGCCTGCGCTGGGGACCGGTTGTGCGTGCTGACCCCGGTCCTCACCAGCCACGCGGAATGCGGCAGATCCGGTCGTTCGTCCTGACGGCTGGGGCGGGGGTGCCCGTCGGGGATCGAGGTCGACGTCCATGGTCGTTGGTCAGGTGAACCGTGACGTGCTCGACGGCAACCAAAAGGCCCGCCGTAGCATCACAGCATCGTGTACACACTCGGGCGCGAGCCTTGGCGTAGCCGGTTCGTCCGGATCGGGTCGTTCTGCCTGTCCGTTGTCCTCTTGTTGGCGCTCACCGCGAGTTCCGGGGGGTCCGAAGAGCCCGTCGCGGAAAGTGTCTCGCCGAGGTCGCCTGGCACCCCGACGCCTGGCCAGACCTCGATGGCGGCTGGGTGGCTGCAGACCATCCCTGAGACCGTCCGGATCGACACCAACATCCATGCCGGGCGAGACGGCACCATCAGCAAGCAGAACCGGAGAGTGCATCAGGCGAGCCTGCGAGGGTTCTGCTCGAACGCATTCGGCCTCGACGCGCCCAGCCTCGATGAGGGAGCCGTCGATCGAGTCGGTGTCGACGCCCCCGACTACCCGGGCGACTCTCGGACCCTCTACCTGTACGCCGACGCAGCGCATGCCAGGCATCGCTTCCGGCTGGTTCAACACTGGCTCTCCGGTTGCGACAGCAACGAAGGGTGCTGCACGACGGACCTCCGTCCATCAAGCGTTGGCGACCAGTCGCTACTCGAAGTGACGACAGACGTTGGGACCGGCGCGGGGCCTACAGGCCAGCTGGCTGCGACTGATCAGGGTCGGAAACGCCCTGCTGCTCACCGACTCCAACGACGACTCGCTGCAGGGCCCGACCCTGAACCGCGACATCCGAAGGCAACTCCGCGACCTCACCCCCGTCCTCACCGACATGAAGGTGTTCGCCTCCGCCTAGCCATCAACCCGTGAATGGCAAGGCCGTCTGCTGACGCCAGTGGCGCCGCCCGGTCATCGGCATGAGCGGATGCTGGGTCGCGCCAGGGCCCGGATGGGCTCAGATGACCCGACGGCGCCGCAGCACGTCAACCACCAGCCAGGTGGCCCCCATCAGGACGAGAACAAGGCCGAGGACGCTGGACGCACCTTCACCATCTGCCAGCAGCATCGCCCCGACGCAGGTGTAGGCGACGACGATGATCAGTCCGAGCAAGCGCAGCACATACACATGATGCGCTACCGAGTCGAGAACTCGACCATCGGCATGGGCGGACGCCCGACTCGCGGCAGATCCGCGCGTTCAGATCGCTGCCCAAGCGTCGCAGCCCCCACCCGCTGCAGAGAGGTGCATCGGACGCGAACGGGCGCCATCGCTCGATCCTTGGTCAGGTGAACCGGACCGTCACCGTCCCACGCATGTCACCGCGCCTCACCTTGAACGTCCAGATCCCTGGCGCCGGGATCAACCAGCCCGCGCCCCATTCGTCACCGGGACGCTGCCAACTGCTAGCCGCGTGCGGTTCCGGGCCCCATCGTGGACGGATGGTCCGTCCAGCCGGTCCGACCGCTTGCAGTCGGAGGTCGCCCCGACCCGTCGCTCGCCAAAGGGTCTTCACCTGCTGGCCCGCTCGCCGGTGGTAGAACAGCGCCCACAAGGACCCGCTACCGAAGTGGCCCTCGACTTCACGACCGTGAGCGAAGTCGGCGGCCGTGGGAAGTTCAGTACTCCCGGGAGGCGTGCCCGAGTCCTCCGGCTGAGTCGAGGTGCTGATGCCAGAGCATCCAGCCGCAAGCACGACGACGACCGCGACCGCGGCCACGTCGCGGCGTCTGTGAACGCAGCGTCTCGATGCCACAATCCATCCTGACATCGGAAGGGGGTCGCCGCACGCTGTCATCGGCATGAGCGGGCGATTCGAAGCGAGTCGACGTGACGCTACGAGTTGCGCCGTGAGCCAGTCGCACCAGCCACGAGATACAGGCAGACGGTGAGGAAGACCGTGGCGACGAGACCCAGCACCGCACCCACGAGCTCCGGGCCACCAGCCGAACGAGCGATGAGACCGCCCAGCACCGCCATCACGAATGGGAATGTCAGAGAGCCGAGAAGCACCGGCCACTTCCAACGTCCGAGAGGGTGGCGCTCCTGAGCGTCCATGCGCGCATCGTAGTCCGCGCGGGGATCTCGCCCGCTCATGCCGATGAGCGGGCACTTCGCGGCAGATCCGGTACGCGACAGATAGCGCGGGCGCCCGTCGGGTACGAGACGCCGAAGGGAGGTGTGGCCAGAGTGATTCGTTCCGGTCGCGGTTCTGCGCAGATACGAACTCGAAGGTGGGTCTCCGTGCTCTACCTGGTCTGCCTCTTCGTCGCGGCGAGCACCGTTGCAGTCGGCGCGGCGGCTGACGGTCTGCGTGGCGCGGTGATCGCATTCGTCATCGTCGTCGCTGCATTGGGAATCATCTCGACTGGGCTACTCATGACCGGCCTAATCGTGCACCGGAACACCGACCAGCAACACTGACTGGACAAGTCATCAATGGTCCCGGCCACTGACCGCATCGCGGCCTGGTCAGGGGCCGGAGCCGTGGGCGAGTCGGGCGTCTCGGCCCTTTCCGATGATGCGGCTCGACCCTGCTGACCCGACGCCCGCTCATCGGCATGTTCGGTCTCGCGAATGGCGGCATGGGCGGACGTTTGGCATGTCGCGCGGCTCGGGAACAGAGCCATCGTGGATTGTCCCCAGTCTGGTTTGAGCGCAGGAGAGGTCTAAGCCGTGGACACAGTCCCCGCGATCGTGCTGACGCTCTTGCCGTTCGCGCTCGTTCTCGCCGTGTTTGCTCTTCTCTGGCGTCGCCTTTGGCGCATGAGAGAGCAAGATGGGCGACGACCTCCCACGACGGGGGCATTGGCGAAGCGTATGTCGCCGTTCATTGTGCTCGCACTGGCGATCGGTCTGGGAAACGCGGTGACTGGTGACTGGCCGCA
Organism: uncultured Actinomycetota bacterium; assembly: GCA_963763225.1. GTDB lineage: Bacteria > Actinomycetota > Actinomycetes > Propionibacteriales > Nocardioidaceae > Nocardioides. Next base: position 251,606 of record CAVXNT010000012.1, read on the forward strand.
GGCCGCGTCCGGTCTCGGGGGTGCATGCCTGTTCGGTATCGGCATATACCTCCACGCCCGCCGCCTCAAACGAGAGAAGCTAGGGGCTCTCGCTCAGTCCCCTCATCTCGGCAGAAGCGGATGCCTCGTTGTCCAACAACCTCACGAAGCCACACCTGGTCCCGCGCGCGGCCGATCCGATGATGGCGTACCGGCCGGGGTCGGGGACGGTGTCCCACCGGTGCGGCACACTGGAGCAGCGCCGAGAACGACAACGCCGGCGGACCACGAGGGTCCGCCGGCGCTTCAAGAGGAGATGAGCCATGGATACCGCCCCTGCGGGCGGTCCACGACAGGCCACGACGACTGGACAGAGGTTCGTCCAGCGTCAAGCCATGTGGAGCTGGCGGGAATCGAACCCGCGTCCTCGAGCGTCGAACCAGGTCTTCTCCGGGTGCAGTCCGCGATGTCGTTTTCTCGGCCCCGGGGCTCGCACGGACACGTCCCCGACAGGCTCAGTCACGGTTGAGTCCCGCTCACCCTCCGTGACGCGGAGTGAGCAGCAAGTCTCCTAGTCGACGCCAGGATCCGGGACGGAGACGGATGCCCGGTCTGACGCTTCGATCACCGCTCAGGCGGCGAGAGCGAAGGAACTGCGCTTAGCGTTGGCAGTTATTGGTTCCCAGCGATCGTTTACGAGATGACGCTGGCTCCTCGACCCGCTTCCCCTGGAACTAACGTCCCAAGTCGAAACCGATCAGCCCCTCTTGAGTTGTGACGTTCAGTCTACGGGTCCAACGCGCGCCGGGCACGTGGGATTCCCGGCACCCGCTCATCGCGGGGAGCCCACCGTGGCCTGCGTCACCGGGTCCTCGGGATCGATGAGCGAGGGCGGCCCGACCGCGAGGCCGTCCTCGGCGTCCGGGGTCGAGGCGCGCGCGGCGGCGAGTACGTCGGCCGGCACGTGCTGCTCGACGAACCGGCGCGCGAGCCGGGTCGAGGGATGGATCGCGACGGTGGCCACGACGACGATCCCCGCGATCGTCAGCCAGCCCGCGGCGCCCCAGTTCATCGCGAGGAACGTGTAGACCGCCGGCGCCCACACCCGGCCGAGGGTGCTGCTCAGCTCCGCGGCCCCCTGGTAGGCGCCGCGCTGGCGCGGGTCCATCAGCTCGGCCTCGAACGACCAGCTCGCCGCGGACAGGTAGAGCTCGGCGCCCGTCACGGTGACGTGGCCCAGCCAGACCAGGGCGATCGTCGTCCATCCGACCGTGTCGTGGGTGGCCAGCGTGATCAGGCAGGAGACGACGAAGAAGGTCGAGGACACCCGGACCGCCCGCAGGGCGGTCGGCACGTCATGGACGCCGCGGGCGGCCGCCATCGGCAGCACGATGCACATCACCGTGTTGGTGCCGAACAGGAACGCCAGCAGCACCCGCGGCGCATCGGTCTCCTGGACCAGCCACAGCGGGATCACGATGTTGAGCAGCACCTGGTTGGTCCAGAAGACACCGCCGAAGAACGTCGTGAGCATCCAGCCGGGGTTGCGCAACGGCCCCGGGCCCGGGACCTTCACCTTCCGCTCCTCCGGCGTGCGCTCGTCGTGCGGGGCCCGCGGCAGCCGGGAGATCGCGGCGGCGTTGACGAGGAAGACCGCCGCGGTGAACCAGGGCAGCGCGTGCAGCAGGTCGTTGGAGTGGAAGGCCAGCGCGATGCCGCCCGTCAGGGCGCCGAGGGTGAAGCCGACGTTCAGCGCGGAGTACATGTACGCGCGCGACCGCACCCGCTGTTCGGGCGGCAGCACGTCGAGCGTGTAGGCGCCGTGGGCGGCCCCGCCGAGAGCGCCGATCACCTCCATGCCGACGGCCATGGCGACGTAGCCCTTGAAGTCGGTGATGAACGGCCAGAACGCGAACATCGCACCCTGCCCGGTCGCGCTGACCGCCCACATCCGCTTCGGCCCGTACCGGTCGACCAGCCGTCCCATCGGCCAGGCGGCCAGGAACGCGGCGATGCCGGCGCAGGTCAGGCCGAGCCCGACCTGGGCCGCCGACAGGCCGACGATCTGGGTGAAGAAGACCGCAGACCCGGCCATGAACGCGCCCTCGCCGAGGGCGAACAGCAGCGACTGGACGGCGAGGCGGCCCGCGAGCGGCGACGGCGGACGGGCGTGACGGAGCAGGGCGGCGAACATCACCGTGGATTCTGCGCGGTGCTGCGGTCGGTTGTCGCCCGAGTTTCCTCCGGTCAGGCAGCCGCGCCCAGCCGCACCAGCACGACCGGCTGGCCGACCGAGGCCGGCGTGTCCGGCCAGCGGGCGAGGTACGCCGACAGCACCTCGGCGTACGTCGGGTCCCCGGCCTCGAGCAACCGTGCCGAGGCCGGGGCCCAGACGCCCTCACGCAGCACCTCTACCCCCGTGACAGAGGTGCCGATGTTGTGCCACCAGGTCTTGCGCTCCGGGTGTCCCGGCACGACGGCGAGGCCGCCCGGCGCGACGGCGTACTGGACCGGGAAGCGGTACTGGCGCCCGGAGACCCTGCCGCGCACCCCCAGACCGAGCAGGGCCCGCTGCAACCCCGGCGGCCGGGACGACGCGAGGAGCGCCAGTACCGCCCGACTCGATGCCGACACCCCCGAGAGGGTCGGCAGGAAGAGCCCGGACACCAGTCCGAGCACCGCGCCGGCGACCGCACCGGTGAGCGCCCCCACGACGAGCACGCTCGCGGCCGGCCAGCCGGCGCCGGGCACCGTGGCCCCGAGAAGGATCAGGACCATCGCTACGGGCCAGGCCGTGGCGTTCGCAGCCACCCACCTCCCGGGGTGCCGCACGGCGCCCCGCAGGGTGACCGCCTGGGCGGCACCGAGCACGAGGCCCAGCACCAGCCCGAGCGCGGCCGCCCCCGGGACGACGAGCAGCAACGGAGGCTGCTCGGCGTCACCTCTCCCTCCGAGGACGGATGGCGCGGACGCCCCGGCCCAGCCCAACCCGGCGACGAGAAGGGTCGCCGCCAGGTAGCGTGCCCGGACCTTCGCCGGTGCGAACCGAGCGAGCACCGTCGCCTGGGCCAGGCCCAGGGCGGCGCCCTCGACCAGTCCCGCGGCGATGACGACACCCAGTGCCGCCGGACCGGTCATCTCGTCGGCCAGCACCGCCGCCCCGGCCACGGCTGCCATTCCCACCGTCTGCGCCGCGGCGCACGCGGCGACCCACAGACGGTACGGCGCGGCCCGGTCGGGGCGGACGTCGGTCTCGAGCACGACGCCAGTCCACTCCTGCCGCTGCCCGAGGAGGCAGGGCCGAAGGTCACCGCCGGGACGTCGAGGGTCCCGTCCCGAACAGCCGCTCGCCGTTGTGCCAGCACACGGCGCGCAACCAGTCGTCGCCCGAGGTCGAGCCGGACCAGCCCGTCGAGCTGGTGCGCGTAGGGGTACGGGATGGTCGGGAAGTCGCTGCCCAGCAGCACCTTCCCGGCCAGGTCGCGCAGCCGCGGCACCAGCTCGTCGCGGGTACGGCGGGAAGAAGTCGGTGAACACCATCGTGGTGTCCAGGTGCACCCGCTCGTAGCGCTCGGCCAGCGCCAGGAACTCGCCGCACTCCGGCGCGCCCATGTGGGCGATCAGCAGGCTGAGCCGGGGGAAGCGACGCAGCAGCCGCTCGGTCGACCCCGGGCCGGTGAACTCGTTGCCGACGGGACCCGAGCCCGCGTGCACGACCACCGGCGTACCGGCGTCCTCCAGCGTGCCCCAGACCTGGTCGAGCAGCGGGTCGTCGAGATGGAACTCCCCCACCTGCAGGTGCACCTTGAAGACGTCGACGCCCGCGGCGACCAGCTCCCCGACGTACGCCGCGGCCGGCTCCTCGGGGAAGAACGTCGCCGACCACAGCGACTCGGGCACGTCGCGCGGCGAAGCCGGCGGCCCAGTCGTTGAGGTACGTCGCGACGCCCGGCTTGTGCGCGTAGGGCAGGGTCGGGAAGCGGCGGACCCCCATCGCGCGCAGGATCTCGACCCGCTCGGCGTGGTCCTGGCGGTAGCGGATCGGCCACTCGCGGCCGATCTTGGGGCCGCCCGCGTCGAACTGCGCGTAGACCGCGCGCTGGATGTTCGGCGGCAGGAAGTGGACGTGGCAGTCGAACAGCCCGGGGAGGCCGAGGCCCCGCCAGAACTCGCGGACGGGGCCGACGTCGGGATGGACGTCGGGCTGGTCAGTCACGCATCCCCTTCAGGCGGCGGCCGACGGCCTGCTCGGTCTCGCGCTTGGCGGTGCGCTCGGCGATCGCGTGCCGCTTGTCCCACGACTTCTTGCCCTTGGCGAGCGCGATCTCGACCTTGGCCCGGCCGTCCTTGAAGTACAGCGCGAGCGGGACCACGGTCAGCCCCTTCTCGTTGACCCGCCGCTCGATCTTGTCGATCTCCTCGCGGTTGAGCAGCAGCTTGCGCTTGCGCCGCGCGGAGTGGTTGGTCCAGGTGCCCTGGGAGTACTCCGGGATGTGCACGCCGTGCAGCCACGCCTCGTGGCCCTCGATGTCGACGAACCCGTCGACCAGCGACGCCCGGCCCTGGCGCAGCGACTTCACCTCGGTGCCCTGGAGGACCAGGCCGGCCTCGTAGGTGTCCTCGATGTGGTAGTCGTGCCGCGCCTTCTTGTTCTGCGCGACGAGCTTGCGCCCCTGTTCCCTGGCCATCCCACCATTCTCGCAAAGCCCGGCAACCGACCAACGCCGAGTCGGCGTGAGTTGCCGGTGACTGACGCCGAGTCGGCGTGAGTTGCCGGCAACTCACGCCGACTCGACGGGGCGGGCACAGCAACTGGCGCCGACTCGGCGTCAGGGCAGCCACTTCATGGGGTCGACGGCGTTGCCGTTCACGAGCAGGGTGAAGTGCAGGTGGCAGCCGGTGGACCAGCCGGTGGAGCCGACGTACCCGACCACGTCGCCCTGGTTGACGTGCTGGCCGACGCCGACGCGGTACGACGTCGCGTGGTTGTAGACGGCGGTCATGTTCTGGCCGTTGATCTGGCCCAGGTTGAGGTAGAGCCGGTTGCCGTAGACGTCGGACCAGTACCGCGCGATCACGGTGCCGCCGGCGATCGCCCGCATCGGCTCGCCGCAGGAGACGCCGAAGTCGGTGCCGTCGTGCAGGCCCCAGTAGTGGTAGATGGGGTGGATCCGCCAGCCGAACGGCGAGGTGACGTAGCCGGGCACCGGGCGGATGAACAGCCCGTTGGTCGGGCCGTGGTAGCCGCCCTTGGCGCGCCGCGCGGCGGCGAGGATCAGCTGCCGGACGTGGTTCTCGCGGCGCTTGGCCTCCTGCAGGTCGCGCAGGTCGGCCTGGCGGGCGGCGATCGCGCCCGCCCGCGCGTCGCGGCGGGTCTCGACCAGGCCGAGCACCTTGTTCTTGGCGTCGCGGGTCTCCTGGTGGAGCTGCTGCATCGTGACCAGGTGGTCGGCGGCCTCCTGGCGCTTCACCTCGACGTCGTCGCGGGCGGACTGGACCTCGTTCTCCTTGACCTGGAGCAGCACCTCGGCGGCGTGCAGGTCGTCGTACGCCCGGGCCTCGCGCCCGACGACGACGTCGTTGAACGCCTCCTGGCGGGTCAGGTCGGTGGTCGACTGCGAGTGCAGCAGGTTCCCGAACGCGACCAGCTGCGGGTCGCCCTGCTCGTAGATGTCGGTGACCGTGTCGGTCAGGTTGAGGCGCTGGTCGTCGAGCGCCCGCTGGCCGTCGGCGAGATCGGTCTGCGCCCGGTCCAGGCGCGCCTCCGCGGCCGCGAGCCGCTCCTGCATCTCCTGGTCGCGGATCTGCGCGGCGTCCAGGCGGGCGCTGGCCGACTGGTACGCCGTCGCGCGCCGACGACAGCTCGCGCACGGCGGTCGCGACGGCGGCCTGGGCGTTGCGCAACCGGCTGCTGGACTCGTCGAGGTCGTGCTGGGCGTGCTTGACCTGGCGCCTGCGCCTGCTGCTGGCGGTCCTTGAGGTCCTTGTGCTTGGGGTCCGCATGAGCGAGCGGAACGGCGAGCCCACCCACCGCCAGCGAGCAGGCCAGGGTGGCTGCCGCCAGGCGAGGGCGTGCGGTACGGGGGAAGAGACGCACCGGTCTGCCTTCGTGTTCGGGGAAGAGAACCCCTCGACGGTAACGCCCGCGGGTCAGACTTTGAGGTATTTGCGCGTGAGTACGAGTGTCGGGATCAGGGTGAGGATCGGGGCGAGGATGGCGACGGCGATGACCGCGTTGACGAAGTTCGACCAGTCGATCCACGGGATGAACCCGAGCGACTCGCGCAGTCGCTGCTCGACCCCGAAGTACATCGCGGCCGTCAGCGCCCCGCCGGCGAGCACCGCGGCGATCGCGGCGGTGACCACCGCCTCCATGAGGAACGGCAGGGTGATGTAGAGCGAGGAGGCGCCGACCAGCCGCATGATCCCGATCTCGCGGCGCCGGGCGAACGCCGCCAGCCGGATCGTGTTCGCGACCAGCAGCAGCGCGGCCACGATGAGCACGATCGCGGCGCCGGCCGCGCCCCGCTGCAGGTAGCGCATGCTCTTCAGGATCGGGCCGACCGTGTCGCGCTGGTCCCGGACGCTGCTGACGCCGTCCAGCCCGATGATCGCGCTCTCGATGCCCTGGTACTGGTTCGGGTCCTTGAGCGTGATCCAGATCGACTCGGGCATGTCGGCGGCGGTCGCGGCGGGGTTCGGGCCCTCGAACTTGTCCGGACCGAGCAGCTCCTTGACCTTCTCGAAGGCCTCCTGCTTGGACTCGAAGCGGTAGCCGGCCGCCTCGGGGCTGTCCTCGACGACCTTGGCGATCCGCTGCTTCTGCGCGTCGGTCACCTCGCTGGTGCAGGCCGGGTTGTCGTCACGCGCCTTGCACAGGAACGCGGTGATCTGGAGCTCGGAGCCCCACTGGTCGGTCGCCTTGATCGACTGCTCGCGCAGGAGCACGCCGAAGCCGACCAGGGTGAGCGACACGAACAGGGTGAGGATCACCGCGAGGTGCATGGACAGGTTGCGCCGCAGGCCCTGACCGAGCTCGGAGAAGACGTAGGGAAGCTGCATGGGTGTGGTGGGTCCTTGGGGTCCGGGTCGCGGTCAGTGCTGGAAGCCGTAGATGCCCTGGGCCTGGTCGCGCACGACCCGCCCGTCGGCGAGCTCGATGACCCGCTTGCGCATCTGGTCCACGATGCCGGCGTCGTGGGTCGCCATGAGGACGGTGGTGCCGGTCCGGTTGATCCGGTCCAGCAGCTTCATGATGCCGACCGAGGTGGTCGGGTCGAGGTTGCCGGTCGGCTCGTCGGCGATGAGGATCATCGGCCGGTTCACGAACGCCCGCGCGATCGCGACCCGCTGCTGCTCGCCGCCCGACAGCTCGTCGGGCATCCGGTCGCCCTTGCCCTCGAGCCCCACCAGCTCCAGCGTCTCGGGCACCAGCGTGGTGACCTCCGAGCGCGACCGGCCGATCACCTGGAGCGCGAAGGCGACGTTCTCGCTGACCGTCTTGTTCGGCAGCAGCCGGAAGTCCTGGAAGACGGTGCCGATCTGGCGGCGCAGCCGCGGCACCTTCCAGCTGGCGAGCCGGTTGATCTCCTTGCCGGCGACGTACACCCGGCCGGAGGTCGCGCGGGTCTCGCGCAGCACCAGCCGCAGGAAGGTCGACTTGCCCGAGCCGGACGACCCGACGAGGAAGACGAACTCGCCCTTCTCCACGTCGACCGTCACCTGGTCGAGCGCGGGGTGCGCCTGGCCGGGGTAGGTCTTGACGACCTTCTCGAAGCGGATCACGGAAGTCGAGCGTAGACGAGGGACCTTGGCAGTTGGCTGAACGCTCACGGGGTGGCGTCGACCACCCACCAGGCGGCGTACGCCGGCAGCCACACCAGCCCGTCGGCTCCCGCGGTGACCGGGTGGCCGCCGATGGCGTCGTACGGCGTGGTCAGCCCGGCCTCGTGCAGCCGGGCGATCGGGAACGGCCGGGGCGTCGCGGTGACGTTGTAGAGGCCGACCATCGGGCCGCTGGCGTGGTGCGCGCTCGGTCGCGAGGACCCCGTCGTCGGTGCCGTCGAGCGACCCGGCTCGGCGCCGAGGCGTGCAGCTGCGGGAGTCCGGCCCGCACGCGCGCCAGGTGGGCGAGGCCGGCGTACACCTTGCCGGGCACCGTGGTGAGGTCGTGGCGCTGTGCGGCCCGCGTCGGGGTCCAGCCGCGGGCGTCCCGCCCAGCGGTTGTCGTCCGCGTGGCCCGGCTCGGCCGCCCAGTCGGGGTCGTTGGGCTGGGCGAGCTCGTCGCCGCTCCACACGACCGGGATCGCGCCCCAGCCGGCGACCACGGCGTGCGCGAGGAACAGCCGCGCGAGCGCGGCCGTCCGGGTCGTCCTCGAGGCCGGCGAGCGACGCCGCCGTGCCGCTGATCCGCTTGTCGCCGGTCGCGGGGTTGTGCTGGAAGACCAGGCCGTGCGCCCAGGAGCCGGGGAACTCCCCGGCGTACCAGTCGGCGAGGAAGCGGCGGTGCGCGGCGCCGTCGAGGCCGACCGCGGCGGCGTCGCCGTCGTCGATCGCCCAGCCGATGTCGTCGTGGCAGCGGACGTAGGTGATCCAGGTCGCGGTGGTCGGGGTCGGCGGCAGCGCGCCGAGCGCGTGCCGGGCGAGCGCGGTGCCGCCGGTCGCGAGCATCGACCAGACCTGGACCATCAGCGTGTTGTGGTAGGCGAGGTCGCTGACCCGGCCGGCGTGCGCGCCGAGGCCGAGGTACTGCACCAGGTCGCGCGGCCCGACGATCGCCTCGGCCTTGAACGCGACCGCGGGCGCCGCGATCCGGGCCACCGCCCGCAGCGCCTGGGTGACCGCGTGCACCTCGGGCTGGTTCTGGCAGTCGGTGCCCGAGCCGCTTCCAGAGGAACGCGATCGCGTCGAGGCGGAAGCACCTCGACGCCGAGGTTGGCGAGGTCGAGGACGATGTCGGCGAACTCGACGAGCACGTCGGGGTTGGCCCAGTTCAGGTCCCACTGCCAGGCGTTGAACGTGGTCCACACCCAGCCCGCGAGGTCGTCGTCCCAGGTGAAGTTGCCGGGCGCGAAGTCGGGGAACACCTCGGGCAGGGTCTGCTCGTAGGCGTCCGGCAGCGCGCGGTCAGCGAAGACGTGGAAGTAGTCGCGGTACGCCGGGTCGCCGGCGCGGGCGCGCACCGCCCAGTCGTGCTCGCGGGCGACGTGGTTGAGCACCAGGTCGACGACCAGGCTGATGCCGCTCCCCCGCAGCAGCGTGGCGAGGTCGCGCAGGTCGTCGCGGGTGCCGAGGTCGGGCCGCACGGTCCGGTAGTCGGTGACCGCGTAGCCGCCGTCGTTGTCGCCGTCGCGCGGCTGGCCAGCAGCGGCATCAGGTGGAGGTAGGTGACGCCGAGGTCGGTGAGGTGGTCCAGGCGGCGTCCCACGCCGGCCAGGTCGCCAGCGAACCGCTCGGCGTAGCAGGCGTAGCCGAACATCCGCGGCTGCTGCAGCCAGTCCGGCTCGAGCAGGCGGCGCTCGTCGAGGCGGCGCAGCTCGTCGGGGCGCTCGGCGTACCGCCGGGCGGCCACCTCGAGCAGCCGCTCGGCGACGGCGTCGGGGTCCGGGTAGAGCGCGGCCAGGGCGGCGCGCAGGTCGCCGGCCCACCGGTCGAGCCGGAGGGCGAAGGTCGGGTCGGGGGCACTCATCGGGTGCATTCAAGCGTAGGGCCGTAGGTTGTGGAGCGTGTCCCGCCTGTCGCTCGCCCTCGCCGGCGCGGCCCTGCTCGCCGCGGCCGGCTGCTCGGGTGGTGGCGACGGGTCACCGGCGGCGGCGCCGTCGACGGTGCCACCGACCCCGCTCGCGTCGTTCGACACCACGGTGCTGACCGTCGCGCGCGCGGACTTCTGCGCCCGGGTCGCCCCGGCCGCGGTCGAGGACGCGCTCGGCGGCGCGGCCGCGTCGAGCAGGAGCTGGGCGAACGGCGACCGGGCGAAGTTGGCCGACGGCGTCACGGACGTGGCGCACGAGTTCGGCTGCCGCTGGCGCGCCGCGGACGGTACGACGGCGACCGCGTGGGTCTTCGCCCCGCCGGTCACCCGCGAGCAGGCCGGGCGGCTGGCGCGGGCGGCCACCGGCGACGGCTGCCGGCCGGTCCCGGACGCACCCCGCTTCGGCGCTCCATCGGTGGCCGTGCGCTGCCCGGACGGCACCACGGCGTACCACGGGCTGTTCGGTGACGCCTGGCTCTCCTGCGCCGTCAGCGCCCGCGGCGGCGCCGACCTCGACGCCGTCGGCCGCTGGTGCGTGGCGGTCGCCCAGGCCGCCACCGCCTGACGGCCCCCGGGACGTCATGCGGAGGGGGCAACCCCTTGCACCGTCCGTATGACGTTGCGCGGTCAGCCCGCGTGCTGGACCGGGCAGCCGCCCCGGCCGGGGACCGGGAACGTGCCGAGCTGCTCGAGGTCGTGGCCGTCGGGGTAGCTGCGGATCCACGGGTTGTCCTCGATCCGCTTGGGCTCGCGGCGCGCCGGGAAGAGCCGCAGCAGGCGGCCCCGGGCGCGCAGCGCGGCCCGGCTCAGCTGCGGCACGGGCGCGGGCGGCGCGGCGTACCGGAACGCGTCGCGCAGCGGCTGGTCCATCAGCGCCTTGGCGAACAGGCCCGCCGGCCGGCGCAGCGGCCGGGCGTAGAAGGTCTGCATGAGGGCGAGCGTGCTGTCGGCGACCCGGCGGGCGCCCTCGTCGTACCCGAAGTGCTCGGCCTCGTAGGCGTCCATCAGCTCCGCGAAGCCGGCGTAGGTCTCGGGCACGTCCTTGATGTTCATCCGGCGCCCGAGCGCGCGGTAGTAGTGCACGCTGGCCTCGACCTCGCGCGCGGTCAGCGGCCGCTTGCCGTAGTCGTCGAGCCAGCGCTTGGGTACGACGACGAACGTGCTCAGCACGTAGCGGAACTCGTGGTCGGGGATGTCGTAGGCGCGGTGCATGGTGTTGATCCGGCGGATCGCGGCACGCGACTCGGGATGGTCGAAGCCGAGCCGCGTCGGGCGCTCGAGCAGCAGGGCGGTGTCGTCGTACCGCTTCTGGACGCGCTCGGTGAACTCCCCGGTCTCGGCGAGCAGCCGGCCGATCCCCGGCACCGCATAGGTGCGGAACAGCGCGAAGCTCAGCGCCTGGTTCATGTCCCAGGGGAACTCGTGCATCACGACGTTGCGGTAGATCTCGACGTAGTCGGTAGCCGGGTCGAGCCGGTCGTTGAGTCGTCTCCAGTGGTCGCGCCTCATGGGCGACGAAAGTGGAGCAGTCACTCCATCTTGTAAGTGCTCGCGGTGCGCAGGCCCGTCCAGACCCGCAGCGAGTCCTCCGCGGACCGGATGCTCGAGGCAACCCTCGACCTGGTGACGCAGCGGCGGGCTGCAGGCGGTGACCGTCGCCGCGGTCGCGCGCCGGGCCGGTACGTCGAACGGCTCGCTCTACCACCGCTTCGGCGACCGCACGGGCCTGCTGCTCGCGGCCCAGGACCGCGCGCTCTCGGCGATCGAGGTGGACACGGAGGCGGCATTCGCGGCCGCAGACGACGAGCCGGACGACGGGCGCGCTCTCCGACTGCTCGCTCGGGCCGCGCTGTCCATCTTCGCCCGGCACCGCGGCGCGATGCGCGCGTTCCTCGTGGAGGGCCAGGGCGACCCGGGCATCGAGGCGCGCAACGTGCGCAGCTCGCACCTGCTGGCGACCTCGGTGACCGGCTGGCTGCGGAGTCGCTTCGACGCCTCGCCGGAGTCGGCGGAGGCGGCGTGGCGGATGCTGTTCGCCCTCGGCGCCGCACAGGCGCTGTTCGACGACGCGCAGGTCTCCCCCGGCGTCCTCGACGCCGATGCGTTCGCGGACGCGGTCGCCCGCGCGGTCCGCGCCGTGGTGAGTTAGGGCGTGGCTCCTTATCCGGCGCCGTAGCGAGCGGGATTTCGCGCCGATCTGGCAAGGCGGAGGCGCGAAGGCGGGCCGGAGGCCCGTCGAGTCGCCGACAACGCCGCCAGATCGGATGCGGAAGCCCGCGTAGCAGGCGCATCCGGATAAGGAGCCAGGCCCTAGTTGGCGTCGGCCTTCTCGGCGCCTCGGCGCCAGCGGATGCCGGCCTCGATGAAGTCGTCGACGTCGCCGTCGAAGACCGCCTGCGGGTTGCCGACCTCGTAGCCGGTCCGCAGGTCCTTGACCATCTGGTACGGGTTCAGCACGTAGTTGCGCATCTGGTCGCCCCAGGCCGCGGCCACGTCGCCCTTGAGGTCCTTCCTGAGCGCGGCCTCCTCGGCCTTCTTCTTCGCGAGCAGCTTGGCCTTGAGGACGACCATCGCCGAGGCCTTGTTCTGCAGCTGCGACTTCTCGTTCTGGCAGCTGACCACGATGCCGGTCGGGAGGTGGGTCAGCCGGACCGCGGAGTCGGTGGTGTTGACGGACTGGCCGCCGGGGCCGCCGGAGCGGAAGACGTCGACGCGGACGTCGTTCTCGTCGACCTCGATCTCGTCGGTCTGCTCGAGCACCGGCACCACCTCGACGGCGGCGAACGACGTCTGGCGGCGGCCCTGGTTGTCGAACGGGCTGATCCGGACCAGGCGGTGGGTGCCGGCCTCGACCGAGAGCGTGCCGTAGGCGTACGGCGCGTGGATCGCGAACTCGGCCGACTTGATGCCGGCCTCCTCGGCGTAGGAGACGTCGAAGACCTCGACGGGGTACTTGTGCTGCTCGGCCCAGCGCGTGTACATGCGCATCAGCATCTCGGCGAAGTCCGCCGCGTCGACGCCGCCGGCGCCGGAGCGGATGGTCACGATCGCCTCGCGGGCGTCGTACTCGCCCGACAGCAGCGTCCGGACCTCGAGCGCCTCGACGGACTTGTGCAGGCGCGCCAGCTCGGCGTCGGCCTCGGCCATCGACTCGGCGTCGCCCTCCTCCTGGCCCAGCTCGACCAGCACCCCGAGGTCCTCGACGCGCGACCGCAGGTCGGTGAACCGCTCGAGCTCGCCCTGCAGCGCGGAGAGCCGCCCGGTGACGCGCGTGGCGTTGGCCTGGTCGTCCCAGAGGTCGGGCGCGGCGACCTCCTCGCCGAGCTCGGCGATCTCGCGGCGCATCGCGTCCACGTCGAGCACCTGCTCGATGGTGCGCAGCGTCGCCTGGAGCTGCTTGATCTCTGCGTCGAAGTCGGGACCTGCCACGAGGGACAAGGGTACGGCGCCGCCGGTGGCCGGACCTACTCGGCGCCGACCGCCACCTCCAGCGGGAGCTCCGCCCACACCTTCTTGCCGCCCGTCTCGGCGGACTCCATGCCCCACGACGCGGCCAGCGCGTCCACCAGGTGCAGGCCGCGGCCGTGCTCCTCGGTCTCGGTCAGCGGCTGCGGCTCCGGCGTCCCGACCCCCGCGTCGTCGACCTCGATCCGCAGCGCGTGCGCGGTGGCCGAGACCCGCAGCCGGTAGGACGACCGCGCGTGCGTGAGCGCGTTCGCGGCCAGCTCGCTGACCACCAGCAGCGCGTCGTCGAGCGGCTCGTCGATGCCCCACTCGCGCAGGATGTCCCGCACGAACCGGCGGGCGTCCGCGACGCTGCTCAGGTCGTCGGGCAGGTCGATGGTCGCCTCGGTCCCCGCGGAGCCCACGGACTCGAGCAGGTCGATCAGGTAGCCGAGGTCGCTGTCCTTGAGCACGTAGCCCTCGGAGTGCTCCCGGATCCACGCCCGGTCGGCGGTCTCCAGGCCGGAGAACACCACGACCTTCGAGCCCGGCGCGCGCTCGCGCACCCGGGACAGGACCTCGCGCCCGGCGATGTCGGGCAGGCCGAGGTCCAGCACGACGACGTCGGGTCGCAGCTCCTCGGACAACCGGACGGCTTCGGCGCCGTCGGCCGCCTCGCCCACCACCTCGAACCCGCCCCGGAACCGGAGGGAGGTGCGGACCAGCCGGCGTACCTCGACGACGTCGTCCACCAGGAGGACGCGGATGGGCACGACAGGATCCTAGGGGGTCGCGGGCGCGAGTGGCAGCGACACCACGAACAGCCCGCTCCCGGGTCGGTCCGGGGCGGGCGGCAGGTACGCCGCGTCACCCCCGTGCGAGCGCGCCAGCTGACGCACGATGTAGAGCCCCAGCCCGGTGCCCCCACGGGTCCGGCCGGTGGCGAACCGCTCGAAGAGCCGCTCGCGCATGTCCTCCGGTACGCCGGAGCCCGCGTCGCTCACCGCGATCTCGACCGTGTCGCCGACCCGGTGGGACCGGACATGCACCGGCGGCACGCCGTGGCGCAGCGCGTTGCCGACCAGGTTGTCCACGGCCTGGGCCAGCCGGTCCGCGTCCCCGCGCACGCACAGCCCCGGCTCGGCGTCGACCACGATCTCCGCGTCCGGGTGCAGCCGGCGCGCGGTCGCGACCGCGACCTCGACCAGCTCCGCGGTGTCGACGTCGTCCAGGCTGAGCTCGAGCGCGCTGGACTGGAGCCGGGAGGCGGTGAGCAGGTCCGTCAGCAGGCGGCGCAGCCGGGTCGCACTGCTGGCCATGCCGTCCAGCAGCTCGGCGCGCTCGTCGTCCTCGAGCGCCGCCCAGTGCTGCCGCAGGGTCTCGGCCGTGCCGGCGAGCACGCCGACCGGCGTACGCAGCTCGTGGGCGGTGACGGCCAGGAAGTGCGCCTGGTCGTCGGCGGCCTGCTGGAGCTGGGTGTTCGCGGCGGCGAGCGCCTCGACCATCTCCCGCCGCTCGGTGTTGTCGCGGGTCACCTTCGCGAAGCCGACCAGGCGGCCGTCGTGGTCGTGCACCGCGGTGATCAGCACGTTCGCCCAGAAGCTGCTGCCGTCCTTGCGGATCCGCCAGCCCTCCTCCTCGTAGTGGCCCTCGCGCAGGGCGATCTCGAGCTCGTGCTCGGGGTGCCGCGACTCCTGGACCTCGGCCGGGTAGAACGTGCGGAAGTGGCGCCCGAGGATCTCGTCCTCGCGGTAGCCGTTGATGCGCTCGGCGCCCGCGTTCCAGGTCTGCACCAGGCCCTCGGGCGAGAGCATGAAGATCGCGTACTCCTCGACGTTCTCCACCAGCAGCCGGGCCCAGGCCTCGGTGCGCCGCAGCTGCTCCTCCGCCCCCCGCTGGGCCGTCACGTCCTGGACCTGGAGGAACAGGTAGAGCGGCCGGTCGGCGCTGTCGAGCACCGGGGCCAGCGTCGCGAGCGCGCGCCGCCGTCCGGCGGGTACGTCGACGTCGTGCTCGATCTGCACCACCCGGCTGTCGCGCTCGAGGATGTCGGCGAGGGCGACGTCGACCTTCGCGGCGTCGCCGTCGGCGAGCTCGGCGTACGCCATGCCCACCAGCTCGGCGGGTGATCGCCCGAGGATCGCCCCGAGCGCGGCGTTGGCGCGCACGACCCGGCCGGCGAGCGTCACCGTCGCCATCCCGATCGCGGCGTCGTCGAAGACCTCCCGGAAGCGCTCGCGATGCTCGCGCAGCACGGCCCGGTCGGCCTCCTCGGCCTCGTCATCATCCTCGGCCGGCGTCTCCTGGGTCGGCTGTGCGGGAGCGCTCAGGACGGCCACGAGCTCGTCGGCCAGCGTGTCCAGCGAGCTGGACTTCTCCAGGAAGACCGAGGCGCCGAGCTCGACGGCCCGGTGGGCCAGCCCCTGCTCCTGGAAGCCGCTGTACATGACGACCCGGGTCCCCGGCGAGACCTCCAGGA
Organism: uncultured Actinomycetota bacterium; assembly: GCA_963763225.1. Taxonomy (GTDB): domain Bacteria; phylum Actinomycetota; class Actinomycetes; order Propionibacteriales; family Nocardioidaceae; genus Nocardioides. The sequence goes on from CAVXNT010000012.1 coordinate 267,259, forward strand.
CCTGGGGCAGCGCCGCCAGGCCGTCGAGGACGGGCATCGACACGTCGAGCAGCATCAGCGCGGGCCGGTGCTCGCGGGCGATCTCGACCGCCTCCGCGCCGTTGCCGCCTTCGGCGACGACCTCGAGCTTGCGGGACATGCGCAGCCTCGTGCGCACCAGCAGGCGCACCTCGGCGGCGTCGTCGATGATTGCGATGGTCGGGCGCGCCGGCTCCCGATCTGCCGTTCCCCCGGACACGGAGGAGAACCTACCCACTTTCTGCAGTTTCTTGCACCGCAGGAAGTTGAGGCAGGATCCGTCGGCGGGCGTCCGTATCGGCTGTCACGCTGGTCGCGTGATCATCGACGTCCGCCCCACCCCCGCGCCGCGGCGGCACCGTGCCCGCCTCGTCGGCGCGGTCCTGGGCGTGTCGATGCTCGCGGCCGCGCTGTACTCGGTGACCGAGCTGGCCTCGGCCGGCGAGCCCGGCCCGCAACGCGCGCCGTACTCCGACCCGGTCACGCGCTGAAGCTCGGCTCTCACAGGCGGGTGCCGAACACCTGCGCGGCGTACCACGTGCCGTCGGCGCTGCGGCGCGCACCGCTGCCGAGGAGGCGGAACGCCGGGTTCAAGATGTTGGCCCGGTGCCCCGGCGAGTGCATCCAGCCCTGGTTGACGACCGATCGTCCGGAGTTGTAGCCGTAGGCGACATTCTCGCCCGCGAGAGCCAGCCCGCAGTCGGTGAGCACCCGCAGCAGGTCCTGGTGGAACATCCGGTCCTGCCGCGCCATCCGCTTGGCCTGGCGCACGGCGTACCGCTGCACGCAACTCTGGTGCCGGTACTTCACCAGGTCGTGCCGCGCCCGCTGCTGGTTGGTGGTGCGGAAGACCTGGCGCTGGTACGTCGTCGCGTCGGCGGTCTGCGCGACTGCCGGCGGGGCGAGCGTGACCATGCTCGCGAGGACGGCGAACGCGCCGACGAGGGCGCCGATGACCTTCATGACTTCTCCGGGGGTGGACTAGACCGGGCGGGCGTCACGCTATCCCGCTCCGGCCCGTCCCGCAGCGTTACCGACCAGTCACCATTGGTTGAGTCGGGAGTTCTGACGGTTGAGTCGGGAGTTCTGACGGTTGAGTCGGCCGAATGAACCGTCGGAAGTCCCGATTCAACGCTCGGCGACCACCACGGCGGAGCCGGTGGCACCGACGGTCGCGACCCCCGGCGATCCGGGCACGGTGAGCGGCAGGTCGAGCGGTGCACGCAGGTGCACGGTGACGGTCGAGGTGGCGGGGTCGACGTCGACGGCGAAGGAGAGGCCGGGGTACTTCGCGTAGGCACCGGAGGTGGCCAGGAAGTCGTGGACCGCGGTGCGGACGGCCGCGGCGGTCAGGTCGAGGCGCCCCTGCGGGACCCCGCCGGTGTAGACCTCCCGACCGGTGGCGCCCAGGTCCGCGCCGCGCAGCGCGGCGCCGTCGGCGACCGTGTCGAGGCCTTGCCGCTGCAGGTATGCCGCGGACGCGTCGACCACCAGCGCGACCGCCATCGCCAGCACGAACGCGAACCCGACGATCATCAGCGTCGCCTGACCCTCCTGCCCCCGCCGGTCATGGAGCCGCACGGTCGACCTCCTGGAACTGCCCGATCGGCACCGTGTGGGTGGCGTCCAGCGCGAAGCTCGGCGCACGGCCGCCGAGGAAGCTCGGCAGCAGCGGCAGGTCGACCCGCGAGGCGATGCGGACCGTGATCACCGACGTACCGCTGTGGCAGTCGGCCGGGTACGGCGTGCACGTGACCCGCACGGACAGCGGCACGCCGTGGACGCCCTGGTCGTCGAGCGCCTGCCGCGCCGCCGCCTCCGCCCGGCGCTGGCCCTCCGCGTCGGTCGGCGCCAGCGCGTAGGCGCGACCGGCGGCGCGGGCGGCGCCGCTGACGGCGAAGGCGCCGCGCTGCACGTCGAAGACCGACACCACGATCCACAGCAGCGGCACCAGCAGCAGGATGCCCAGCCAGGTCAGCTCGACCAGGGCGCTGCCGTCCTCACCCCGAGGCGCGCGGCGGGTCACGGCCGTTGCTCCTCCACGGCGTGGCCGGCCACGGTCAGCGAGATTCCGGGACCGCCCAGGCCGAGCGCCGGGACGGTCGCGTGCACGACGACCTCGACTCCCGGGGCACCGTCCACGACGGCCGGGTGCGCGTCGATGTCGCGCGCGAAGCGGCCCGAGAGGGCGCCGGTGATCTGGCTGCGGGTCCGCGCCGCGCCGTCGGCCGGGCCGCGGTCGAGCGTCGCGGCGTACCGCGCGCCCTCCGACGCCGCCGACGCCAGCGTGTTGCGCACCAGGAGCACGAGCGCCACCTGGAGGATGCCGAGCACGACCGGGATGAGCACGACGAGGACCAGCACGAAGTCCACGACCGCCGAGCCGCGCGCGTCCCGACGCCGGGGCACTACCGCACCTGGTCGAGCGCGGCGTTCAGCATCGACTGCAGCTGCGGCTTGGCCACCGCGGTGATCGCGACCACCAGGCCGGCGGTCATCACCGTGATCATCACCCAGCCGGGCACGTCACCGCGTTCGTCGCGCACCCGGGGCGCCGTCATCGCCACCCAGATCCGGATCAGGGTCATCGAGATGTGTACCGAGATGTGTTCCATGTTCCCCTCCTTCAGGGAGTCGTCAGGCTGAGACCGATGACGCCGGGCCAGAAGGCGAACAGCACGGTCACCGGCAGGACGAGGAACACCACCGGGACCATCATGAACACCTCCTTGCGCGCCGCGGTCTCGATGAGCTCGCGCCGGCCGGCCTCGCGGACGTCGGCGGCCTGGGCGTGCAGGACGTCAGCCAGCGGCGTGCCGCGCTCGACGGCCACGGCGACGCCCTGGGCGAACCGCGCCACCAGCGGGAGGCCGGTGGCCGCCGCCATCCGGTCGAACGCGGCGCCGACCGGCTCGCCGGTGCGGATGTCGGCGAGGACCCGGGCCAGGTCGACGGACAGCTCGCCGCCGCTGCGGCGTACGACGCGGTCCAGCGCCGCGACCGGGCTCTCGCCGGCGGCGACGCTGAGCGCGAGCAGTTCGGCCACCGTCGGGAACTCGGCCAGGATGCGGCGCTCGCGGTTGCGCACCTGACTGGTCAGGTAGGTGTCGCGGGCGAGGATCCCGGAGACGCCTGCGATCGCGCAGACCAGCAGCCAGGTGGCGCTCGAGCCGGCCGACCCCGCCGTGGTGAGCATCCGCAGCAGCCCGAGTGCCGCCGCGACCGCGAAGCCGACCACGCCCCACAGCACCTGCTCGACACGGAACTCGTGCACGGTCTTGTCGATGTTCGCACGCTCCAGCCGGCGTCGGACCGAGGTGGCGCCGCCCAGGACGCGTTCGACGGTCTCGGCCGCGGCCCGCAGGGGTGGGCCGAAGACCCCCGCCGGGGCGGAGGCGCCCGGCAGGGGTGCGCCCGCGACCTGCGGCAGGTCCCGCACGTACGGCAGCACGCGCACGGCGAGCTGCGGGCGCCGCAGCACGCGCAGCCGGGCGGCGACGAGCAGCAATCCCCCGGCGAACGCGGCGCCGAGGACCGCCCCCCACCACGCGGGGGTCATGACAGGATCCGCCGCTCGACGGGGAGTCGGCCGATGCGCATCATCAGCCGGTAGGCGACCACGCACGCGCCCGCACCGACGGCGAGCACCACCACGCCCGCCGGGGAGGCGTAGCGGTGGATGACCTCGGACTGGAAGGACATGAACAGCAGCACCAGCCACGGCGAGGCGACCGCCAGCCGCGCACCGTTGACCGTCCAGGCCTGACGGGCCTCGAGCTCGGAGCGCGTGCGCGCGTCGTCCCGCAGGTACGCCGACAGGTTGCGCAGCAGCCGCCCGAGGTCTCCCCCTCCGACCTCGCGCGCGATGCGCAGCCCCTCGATCACGCGGTCACCGACCGGGTCCGCGAGCCGCACCTTCAGCCGGTCGAGGCAGTCGTGGAAGCGACCGGTCACCTGGTAGTCGAGCGCGAACTGGTCGAACGCCTCGCGCAGCGGCTCGGGGCCGCGGACCCCGAGCGCGGCGAGGGCGTCCGGCAGTGACATGCCGGCCCGCACCGCCGACACCAGGTTGTCGACCGCCTCGGGCCACACCTCGGCGAGCTCGCGCTGGCGCCGCCGGGCACGTCCCGACACGATCGCGACCGGCGACCAGGCGCCCATCAGCCCGAACGCGACCGCGACCGGCGGCGTGCCGGAGACGAGCTGCAGCGCGAGCGTGGTGAGGACCCCGCAGACCGCACACAACGCCACGAACCCGGTCACCGACACCTGGCCGAGCCCGGCTCGCGCCAGCAGCTCGGTCGCGCGCCCCGACGTACGCGACGGGCCACCGGTGCCGCGGGGCAGGAAGAACGCGCTCCACACGAGCATCAGCCCGACGCCGACCCCCAGCCCGACGAGCGCGCCCACGTCACTGCTCCCCGGCCAGGATCCGGTGCAGGTCGAGCCCGACCCGCTCGTACCGCTCCGGGTGGGGCGGCCGGCCGCCGGTGCCGCGCAGCTCGCCGCCGCGGCGCTCGAACACGGTCTCGGTCTCGATGACGTCGTTCTCGACCCGGCCGGGCACGGCGACGATCTCGTTGACCCGGCGTACGCCGTGGTGGTCGATGCCGAGATGGACCACGAGGTCGACGCTGGCCGCGACCGTCGGTACGACGAACCGCGCAGAGATGTTCTCGCCCGCCAGCAGCGGCAGCGTGCACATCTTCACCAGCGCCTCGCGCGCTGAGTTGGCGTGGATCGTGCACATGCCGGGCAGGCCGGCGTTGAGCGCGAGCAGCAGGTCGAGGCACTCCTCGGCCCGCACCTCGCCCACGATGATCCGGCTCGGCCGCATACGCAGGCTCTCCTTGACGAGCTGCCGCAGCCGGATCTCACCGGTCCCCTCGAGCCCCGACTGCCGGGTCTGGAGCGCCACCCAGTCCGGGTGCGGGAACCGCAGCTCGAAGACCTCCTCGGCCGACACCACGCGCTCGCCGCCCGGGATCGCCGCGGCGAGGCAGTTGAGTGCCGTCGTCTTGCCCGCCTGGGTCGCGCCCGCGACCAGGATGTTCAGCCCGGCGCGCACCGACGCCTCGAGGAACGCCGCCGCCTGCGGCGTCATGGACCCGAGCTCCACCAGGTCGCGCAGGCGGGCCGCGCGCAGGACGAACTTCCTGATGTTGACCGCCGAGAACCCTCTGCTGATCCCTTCGAGCACGACGTGGAGCCGGTGCCCCTCCGGCAACATGGCGTCCACGAACGGCTGGCTGAGGTCGATGCGTCGGCCGCTCGACTTCAGCATCCGCTCGACCAGCTCCTGGACCTGCGCCGTGGTCAGCACCAGGTTGGTCAGCTCGTGGCGGCCGTTGCGGGCGATGAACACCCGGCTCGGGTCATTGATCCACACCTCCTCGACCGCCGGATCGTCCAGGAACGGCTGCAGCGGCCCGAAGCCCGAGACCCGGGCGACGAGCTCGCCGACCATCGACTCGACGTCGGGGATCGGCGCGACCTGGCCGGTCAGGCTGCGGTCGTCGTGGGCTCGCACCACGCCCTCGGCGATCCGGCGTACGACGGCGGCGTCGCGCTGCGGGTCGACCGCCTCCCGCCGGACCAGCTCGCGCACGCGCTCGTCGAGCTGCTCGACCAGGTCGTCGCGCGCGGTCGCCGTCCGGGTCGCCGGACGGGCGGGTGGATGGGTCAGTGACATGCGGATCCCCCGAGCTGGAATCTTCGTCGTCAGTCTTCCGGATCGGCCGGGTGTTGAAACCGCCCGGCCGTTTCCCTGTGGACAACGACCACCGGACCGCGAGGTTCCGACTCGCTGCCCGCGCCGTCGGCACGTCTCCTGATGCCCGGGACACGGTTGGGTACCGCGGCGCGGTGGATGCCCAAGGCCCCCTCGCGGGCAGCTACCGGTCCGCGGTCGTCCTCGTCCTCCTCGCGCTGATGCCGTACCTGATGCTGACGACGGCGGCTGCCTCCCTGGCGCCGATGATCCAGCGCGACCTCGCCGTGGGTGCGACCGCCTACGCGCTGACCATCGCCGGCGCGAATGCGGCGTACTGCTTCGGCACCGTGGCCTCCATCCAGCTCTCGACACGCTTCCCGCCCCGGCGCCTGCTCCTCGGCTACCTCGGCCTCATGATCGTCGGCGCCCTGCTCGTGGCGTGGTCGCCGGCGGAGACGGCCTTCGTCGTGGGCTGGCCGCTGATGGGGCTGGCCACGTCGCTGATGCTGATCGCGGCGGCGCCTGCGCTGATCATCGGCTGGCCGGTCGCCCGGATGCGCACGACCGCCACGGTGATGAACCTCGGCATCTTCGGCGCGGTCGCGCTCGGCCCGGTGCTCGGCGGCCTCTTCGCGGGCGCCGGCACGTGGCGGGCGCTCGTGTGGATCGTGCTGGCGGTCAGCGTGGCCGCGCTCGTCCTCGCGGTGCTGACCTTCCAGGACCAGCCGCCCGTGGACCCGGAGGCTCCCGTCGACATCGTTGCGATGGTGCTCGCCGGGCTGGGGTGCGGTGCGAGCTTCTTCGGCGCGGCGATGTTGCAGACCCACGACATCCTCGCCCCGACCGTGCTGGCCCCGATGCTCGCCGGGCTGCTGACAGTGGCGGTGCTGGTCGGCTACGAGATGCGCCAGAAGCGACCTCTGATGCCCGTGCGCAACGCGGCCCAGACGATCGCCACCTCGGGAATCGTCGTGGCCATGGCCGGCGGACTCGCCTCGGTCGGGCTCGTTGGGCTCACCCGCGTTTCGCTCCAGGCGAGCGGTTCGTCGCAGGTGCGGACGGCGCTGCTCTTCCTCCCGGAGGTCCTCGCCGCGCTGGTCACCGCCGTCGTGTTCGGGCGGATCCTCTTCACCCGCTACCCGCCCGTGATGGCCGTGACCGGCCTGGTGCTGACCGCCGCCGGTGGCGCGATCCTGCTCACCGCCCTGGACGGCGCGGCGGTGCCGGTGCTGCTCGGCACCGGACTGGTCGGACTCGGCATCGGCGCTTCCGTGGCTCCCGCACTCTTCTCCGCCGGCTTCTCCATGCCGTCCAGCCAGCTGCCCAAGATCTTCGCGCTGATCGAGCTGCTCCGCGGATTGGCGGCGTTCCTGGCCGGGCCGATGTTCCTCCACCTCGCGTCCCACGCGGCCCGCGACGTCCAGGAGTCGGTCCGGATCGGGCTCTGGGTCGGCATCGGAGCAGCGGCTGCCGGCGCGGTCATCGTCGTCGGGCTGTGGTTGCTGGCGGGGCAGCGCCTGCGGAGGCCGCAGTCCGAGCGCTGGCTGGAGGGCGACGGCACCGCCACCGAGGGCCGGCCCCTGCTCGCGTTGCTGCGATCGACGACCAAGCACTCCTGACCGGACGGGACGGGACGGCGGCTCTCACAACCTCCTGATCCGCAGTGCCGGCGCGCCGGGGTCCGCGGCCGCCTGGTCCTGCCACGAGCGCGTGCACACCGCGCACAGGAGGTGGACCGCCGCCGCGTGGTCGCACCCCGGTTTCACGCAGATCGCGGTGACCCGGAACACGGCCTCCTTCCCGCATGCCTGGTCCGACCCCAGCCCTCCGTGGGTGCACTCGCAGACGCGCTGGGTGGGCTGCCTGCGAATGGCCGTCGTGGCCGTCGTCACTGTCGTCATGGTTGACCTCCCGAGATCGATCGAGCCGCATCGGCTCGCCCCGTGCTGTGGGTCGACTCTCGTGGCGACCACCGACACCCGGTCGGGGGGCGCCGGCCCCGCCGGAACTCCCGATTCGACCGGCCGGAACTCCCGATTCGACCGGTCAGAACTCCCGACTCGACCGACGGAAGGCTCAACTCGACGTCGATCTCGTCCGATGTTCCCTGCGACTGGTCCAGACAGACGAAGGATTCGTGCATGAGATCTCGGGCGTTGGGTACCGCCGTCGCACTTCTGGTCGCGTTGACCGCGGCGGTGACCGCCGCGCCGTCCGCCGAGTCCGCCGGCCCGTTGCTCGGGCCGCCCGAGGACGTGCACACCACCGTCGTCGGCGGGGCCAAGGCGATCGCGGTCGCCTGGAGCCCGCCGACGTCCGGCGTGCCGGTCGGCCTGGCGTACGACGTGCTGCTGGACGGGCAGGTCGTCGGGACGACGGCGCTGCAGACGTCGTACGTGATCGCCGACGACAGCCTCCGGGTCGGGCACAGCTACCAGGTCGGCGTGCGGTCGACCCTCGGGCTGACGACCAGCGCCGAGGTCACCACCGACCAGCAGCTCTACATCGCCCCGGTGACCACCACCCAGGCCGCCAACCGGTCCAACCCCCTCGCCGGGCGCGAGTGGGGCGTCTACACGGGGCTGCAGGACCCGGCCGTGATCGGCTGGAACAAGCTCGGCCGCACCCAGCAGGACCAGCTCGCGCCGATCGCGATGATGCACAAGTCGAAGTTCTTCGGCCGCTGGATCACCGACGCGCAGGCGTACCAGAAGACGAAGGAGTACATCGCCGCCACCCAGGCCGGCGACCCCGAGAAGCTCACCATCCTCACGCTGTTCCGGATGTTCCCGTGGGAGGGCGAGGCCAGCATCCTCAAGCGCCTGCCCACCCGCAAGGAGCAGGCGGCGTACCGGACGTTCGTCACCGGCATGGCCCGCGCGATCGGCGACAACCGGGTCGCGGTGGTGCTGCAGCCGGACGGCTTCTTCGCCTGGAAGGCCGCGAAGATCCTCACGCCCAAGGTCGGCCGCAAGAAGGCGCTGCTGCCCTCGCGGATGCTCGCGTGGACCGCGAAGACGCTCGACCAGGCCGGGCCGCACGTCAGCGTGTACGTCGACATGGGATCGGAGGACTGGGCGCTCGGCAAGGTGCGGCCGGTGGCGAAGTTCCTCAAGCTGTGCGGCGTGAAGTACGCGCGCGGCTTCTCCCTGGACGTCTCCCACAAGAACTACCTGGACCGCGAGGTCCTGTTCGCCCAGAAGGTCTCCCGGGCGCTGGCGAAGATGGGCCTGCGCGGCAAGCACGCGGTCATCGACACCTCCGACAACGGCCAGCCGTTCGCCGGCCGCGAGATCAACCCGCCCGGTTCGCCGTACACGATGCCCGGCGAGATCGGCCCGTGCACCAGGAAGCACGAGGGCAGGCCGTGCACCGCGCTCGGCGTGCCGCCGACCACCGACGTCGACAACCCGGCGTGGGGCCTGGCACCGAAGGCGGCGAAGGCCGCGGGCAAGTACGTCGACGCCTACCTGTGGGTCAGCCGCCCGTGGCTGCCGAACCAGGGCTCCGGCGGCACCAAGTTCAGCGCCGACTACGCGTCCCTGCTGCTGAGGACGTGGACGTACTCGCCGTACTTCGCCGGCACCCCGTGAGGTAGCAGCCCGGCGGCGGAAATCAGTCCAGTACGCCGGGGGCGGCCTCGTCCTCGTCGAGCCACTCGTCGCCGGTGTCGAACGGGTCGCGCCTGCGGCCCTTCTCGTCCTTGCCGCGGCCGCCGCGACCGGATGCGGTCGCGCCGGTGCCCGTGCGGCCACCCGCCGCGCCGCGGCTGCCACCGCGGGGGGCGCCGCCGCGCGCGCCCGCCGAGGCCCCGCGCGCACCCGTACTCCGGCTCGAGCCGACCGCGCCCACGCCGCCGGGGCGGCCCAGGGTGCCGGTGACGCCGGTGCGCGAGGTCGCACCGATGCCGCGGACCGCGCCCGCGGCCGTGCCGGGGCTCGAGACGACCGGGGTGATGCCGCGGATGCCGCCGATGCCGCCGGTGGTGAGCCCGGCGCCGAGCAGCCCGCCCGCCGCACCCCCGGCGGTCACGCCGGCGACCCCGAGGCCGGTGCCGGCCCCGGTGCCGCCTCCAGCGCCGGTGGGCGCGGACGCCCCCGGAGCGCCGACCAGCCCGCCGGGCGAGCCGCCGGGCGCCTCGACCGGAGTGCCGCCCTGCGGCGCCCCGGCCGGACCGCCGAGAGTGCCCGGACCGGCGCCGGGCTGGCCCGGCGGGTAGGGAGCGGGGTCGGCCGAGCCGCCGTGGTGCTGCGGGGCGTTCGGGTGGTACGTCGGGCCGGACCCCACCGGACGGGTGCCGCCGCCGGAGTACGGCGACCCGGCAGGCCCGCCGGGCGCGCCACCCCGGCTGCCGCCGCCCCCGCCACCGGAGCCGCCCGGAGCGGTCGGTTGCGGGTCGGGCTCGCCGTGGATCTTCTTCATGGTCGCGGTCGACTGGCCGAAGACGCGGTCCATCGCGTCGGCGTGCGCCTTCGCGCGGGCCTCCTGGTCGGCGTACGCCGCCTGGTACTCCTGGTGCGCCCGCCGGTTCTGCGCCTGCTCGCGGAGGTCGGCCTCGGTCGGCTGCCCCACCGGGGGCGTGTACGCCGGCGGCTCGTGGAGCGGCTGCTGCTGCAGCCGGGCCTGCTCGGCCCGCGCCTGCCGGATGACCGTGGCGGCGCTGCGCAGGGCCTCCGCGCCCTCGATCAGCTCGCCGGCCTTGTCGCCCATCTTGTGCGACGAGCGGGTGAACGCGGCGTCGATCGCCGGTCCGGTCCTGCCCCCGATGCGCTCGCGCACCTGCGGAGAGGCGACCCCGAGCGCGAAGCTGATCCGCTGGAGCAGGTCCTGGGCCTTGACCCACTCGTGGGCCCGTCGCTCGATCTCCTGCTCGCTGGCCCCGGTCAGAGCCCGGTCGAGGCGTGCGCGCTGCGGTCCGGCCGCCACGTCACTCCCCTCCCGTCGACGACGGGACGGGCAGCCTGCACGCGTTGTTGGTCTCGAAGGTCGGCGCCGCCACGCAGACCGTCGACTCGTGCAGGCCCTGCATCACGGTCGCGCGCTCGACGTCGGTGTCGCCGAGGTCGTCGGAGAACCGGCCGAGGTTGTCGCGGTACCCGCGCAGCCCGGCGGCCATCTGCAGCACCGCCTGGGCGACGTGCTGCTGCGCGACACTGCTGTGGTGGCCGAGCTCGGCCCCGCGCTCCGATCCGCCGAACAGGCTCTCGGCGATCGGCTGCACGTTGTGGTGCTCGAGGTCATCGGCGTTCCGGCCCAGCATCTGTCGGATCTCCTCGATCAGATCCGACGGCAGGTTGAGCTCCTGCGCCGCCGCGACCGCGGCAGCACCCATGTCCACGTCGTACATCCGAGAACGTGATCCTTCCCCCGAGCGAAGGCCGACTGCGTCAGCACTGACCTGCCCCGAGCCGCGCCGGGCAAAACCTCGATCGGCTAGATTCCTGGCACCTTCTCGGACCAGGAGCTGATCGGTGCAGCGGATCGCCAGTACCACCCTTCTCGTCGCGCTCGCGCTCGTCCAGGGCTGTGGTGGCGGGGACGGCGAGGGGCCGCCGGCCACCGCAGGCGAGCCGCTCGCGTCGAGCCCCGCGCCGACGGACACGCCCGCGCCGAGCGCGAGCCAGGCGACCGGGATCCGGCTGTCGAAGGAGCACAGCAGCGTGCGCGCGCCCGCGGGCTGGAAGCGCGGGCACGCCCTGGTCAGCGACGAGCGGGACGCCGACGGCCCCGACGGCCTCTCCTACCTGTCGCTGTCGGAGATCGAGGCGTTCGGGTCGACGATGGACGCCCGGGAGCTGGGCCGCACCCGGGTCCACTCGAGCGTCTTCCCGAACCCGCCGAAGCTGCTGCCCGTCGCCGAGCTCGATGGCCGTCCGGCCTACCACGTCGCCGGCTTCGTCACCCCGCACCGGTACGTCGAGGAGTTCGGGGCCATCACCGACGACCGCATCGTCTCCGTGCTCTTCTCCTTCGACAAGCGGGTGCCGGAGTCCGAGCGCGAGCGTGTCGTGGGCGAGGTCGTGCCGACCTTCCGCTGGAAGTAGGTCGGCCTCGATCAGCGGCGGTAGCGCAGCGTCCCCGGGAACCACTTGCTGGTCCAGAGCTTCTCGGTGCGCACGCGGGTGCCGGAGTACGGCGCGTGCAGCACCCACCGGTGCCCGTGGTTGAACCCGGCGTACACGCCGACGTGGTACACGCCGCTGCCGTTGTAGAAGAAGATCAGGTCGCCGCGCTTCATGTGGCTGCGCTTGATCCGCTTGGCGAAGTGCGCCTGCGCCGACGAGGTGCGCGGGATGTGCTTGAAGCCGGCCTTGCGGAACGCGTAGAAGGTCAGGCCGGAGCAGTCGAACGCGTTCGGGCCGGAGGCGCCGTAGCGGTACGGGTCGCCCTTCTGGTGCACCGCGATGCCCATCGCGCTGCCGACCCGGCGGGCCGACGGTGCGGCGGGCGCGTGCTTGTGGTGGTGGTGCCTGTGGTGGGCGGCGTGGTGGTGGCGGGTGGCGGCGTGGGCGTCGGAGAGGGGGGCGGTGGTCAGCAGGCCGACGGCGAGCGCGCCGCTGGCGAGCACGCGGAGCGCGAGCGTGTGGATCATGGACATGGGGGTACTTCCTTCCCACGCCTGTGAGGTGAGCTGTCGGGTTCGGGCGAGAAGGTGCCCGGCCACCGGTCGGTGGCTTCACCCCGAGCGGCCGCCCGGTGCTGGCGCGGCCGCGGAAGTGGGTCCCCCACTCCTGCCTGTCCGTGGTCCACGGCGCCCGGGTGGCAGGACTCGGCGTGCCCGGGGCCGTTGTTGCGTCGTGCAAACGGTGGAGGACGGTAGCCAACGGATTCGCCCGATCACGACTCGCGACCTGCTCGAGCGGGTGAGCCGGACCACAGGCCCCGCGTGGAACCGGGCCCGGACTTGGCGAAGGTCACACCTCGGGCACCAGGTCGGCCACCGACTCCACGACCCTGGTGGGCCGGTACGGGAAGGCCTCGACCTGCTCGCGACGGGTCGACCGGTGAGCACCAGCACGGTCCGCAGGCCGGCCTCCAGGCCGCTGATGATGTCGGTGTCCATCCGGTCGCCGACCATGACGGTCGTCTCGGAGTGCGCCTCGAGCCGGTTCAGCGCGCTGCGCATCATCAGCGGGTCGGGCTTGCCGACGAAGTACGGCGTGCGGCCGGTCGCGGTGCTGATCAGCGCCGCCACCGACCCGGTGGCCGGCAGCATGCCGTGCTGGCTCGGGCCGCTGGGGTCCGGGTTCGTCGCGATGAACCGGGCGCCCGCGGCGACCAGCCGGATCGCCCGGGTGATCGCCTCGAACGAGTCCAGATCGCCTCCTCGGGCACGTCGATGCCGCTGCCCAGCAGGCGCGCGCGCAGGTCGCGCGGGGTGAAGATCGAGTTGTTGGTGAGCACCAGGAACTGGCGGTCAGCGGCGCGGGAGCAGCACCTCGATGCCGTCCGCGGGGTGCTCCCCGAGCAGCCGGCCGCCGAGCGACTCGGCGACCGCCCGGGCCTGGGAGATCCGGTCGAGCGACTGACCGTCGTGCTCGTTCGCGCGACCCTCGGACTCCACGCGCACCCGCAGGTGGCCGGCCTCCTCGCCGTGGAAGACGATGCCGGACCGGACCCGACGCCCCGGCGTACGACGTCGGCGAGCAGCAGGTCGGTGACGTGCTCGACCGGGCCGGGGGTGTAGGTGATGGCCAGGTCGCCCTCCGCCGCGGCGGTGAGGGTCCGGTTGCGCACTCCGAGCCGGTCCGCCCAGCGCTGGGCGAGCTGGGTGGCGAGGTCGACCAGCGGCAGCTCGGCGCCCGCCACGAGGCTGCCGCGCGCGCGAGAGCTCGACCAGCTCGCCGGCGACGTTGCTGACCTCGTCGATGGCGGCGAGGCTGCGCGCGGCGGTCTGCTTGACGTCGTCGGCCACGTCGTCGCGCAGCGTGAGGTCCTCCAGCTCCAGCCGCAGGCCGGTCAGCGGCGTCTTGCAGGACGTGGGAGGCGTGCTCGGCGAAGTCGCGCTCGCGGTGCAGCCGGTCCTCGAGCTGCATCGCGCTGGTGCGCAGCGCGGTCGAGATCGCTCGGGCTTCGGGGATCCGGGTCCGCGGCAGCGTCGAGGTCGAAGCGCCCGCGCCCCAGCGTTGCCGGCGGCCACCGCCAGCCGCTGGAACGGGGAGGACAGCGCCGAGGCGATCAGCGAAGCCGACGATGCCGGCCACCACGGCGATCAGCAGGAACAGCGCCGCGACCGAGCCGAGGTCGCGACCGACGATGTCGGAGATGACGTCGTCGGACTGGCTCAGCGTGACGCGTCCCGGCGTCCACGGCCGCGGACGCCGACATGTCCTGCGTCGGCGTTGTCGGAGCCGGCGTACTCCTCGCCCCGGACGACGACGGTCCGGCCCTTGCCCGACTCGAACTCCAGCCGGCTGTCCTTGCCGACGAGCGACTCGAGGAACTGCCGGTCGATGTCACCACCGGCCGCGGCGCGGTCCGTGACGATCGCCGAGATCAGGTCGACCTCCTGGCGCAGGTGGCCCGACTCCTGCTCCCGGACCAGGTCGCGGAGCACGTACGACGCGGACCAGTCCCGGCCCCGAAGAGCAGGACGACGGTCAGGATGACGAAGGCTGCGGTCAGGCGCTCACGCATCGGGGGTGCCGCCCTCGAGGCGGAAACCCACGCCCCGAACGGCCACGACCCGATCGGTCACGCCCACGCTCTCGAGCTTCTGGCGCAGCCGACCGATCGTGACGTCGAGCGTCTTGGTCGAGCCGTACCAGTTCTCGTCCCACACGTCGGCCATCAGCCGGCCCCGGGAGACCACCTTGTCCCGGTTCGCGGCCAGGATGTTCAGGACCTCGAACTCCTTGCCGGTGAGCGGGACCTCCTCGTCGCCGGCGTAGACGCGGCGGGCGTCCACGTCGATCCGCAGGCCCGTCCTCGGAGGCGGCCTCGGACGTCGCCGACGGAGGCGGTACGGCGCAACAGGGCGCGCACGCGCGCCTGGAGCTCGGCCAGGCCGAACGGCTTGGCCAGGTAGTCGTCGGCCCCGTAGTCCAGACCGACGACGCGGTCGAGCTCGCCGGCCCGGGCGGTGACGATCATGATCGCCCCCTCGAAGCCGGCCTCACGGGCACGACGGCACACCTCGAGGCCGTCGATGTCGGGCAGGCCGAGGTCGAGGATCACCACCTCGGGTGCCGTGGACAGCGTGTCGAGCGCCTTCTGCCCGCTGTCGACCCACGAGACGTCGTACCCCTCCCGCTCCAGCGTGCGGACCAGGGGGAACGCGATGTCCTCCTCGTCCTCCACGACCAGAACTCGTTGCGCCATGGGGGTGAGCATAGGGCCCGCCACCCCGGCCTCGTGGGCAGTCCTCATGGTTCGCCCCGACTTCCCGCGTCGACCAGCGCGGCGGAGGGGGTCCTGGTCCGCCGCAGGCCGAGCACGACCACCACGGTCAGGCCCGCCAGCGCCGCGGCCACGAGGGTCCACAGGACCGGGTCGGCCAGGGCCAGGTAGGCGTAGCCGACCCAGGGCACGACGTACGCCACCCGCGGTACGACGCCGCCGTCGGCCTGGAGCCGCCACGGGTCGGGGTCGGGCTCGGCGTCGCCCTGGGTCCAGATGCCGTCGGGGCCGACCGCGATGACCCGATGCGTGACCATGCGGTCCACGTGCGCCGACGGCGGCGGCCGGTAGGTGATCACGTCGCCGACGCGCAGCTCGTCGATCGGGGTGAGGCGCTCGAGCACGATCGAGCCGCGCGAGATGCTGTCCGGCCGGTCGCCGGCCATCGAGTCACCCGTGACGACGTAGCGCTGCAGGCCCAGCCCGATCGGCAGCAGCACGAGCACGGAGACGGGTCCCAGGATGACCACGAGCGCGAGCAGGCGCCCCCACGGCGTCGGCGCCGGGCGGTGCGGGGAGGTGGTGATCTCCATGGGCGGGGTCTTTCCGAGATGTGTCGTGGTCCGAAGTCTGGTCCCCGGACCGGCCTGCCCGGCGCTCCCCCCAACAGCGCCGGACGGGCCCGTCCGGGTCACCGGTGCCGACGGCTGCCGTCCGCGCTCCCCCCAGGTGCGCGGCCGGTGGCCCTCAACACCTCGTGGGCATCACTTGCCCCACGATCCCGAAGCACCCGGGTTGGAGTTCACCCACGTGTACGAGGCCGTCGCCGGCTCGCCCTGGTTGGCGAACGGTGCGTCCTGCGGGAGCGACACGGTGAACGTGAAGGTGCTCGAGCCCCCCGGATCGAGCGTGCCCACGTCCTGCGCGATGTCGCTCATCGCAGCGAAGTCACCGTCGTACAGCGTCCTGCCGTCCTGGTCGATGACCAGGTGCAGCTCGCCGTCCGCGAACGGCGAGGGATCACCCGACTCCTGGAAGGACAGCCGCGACGCCTGGCCACCCGAGTTGCGGATGGTCACGCTGCGCGACACCGACTCCCCGGGCTCGATCTTGCTGATCGTCAGCGTCGCGCCCTGGTTGTCGTCCGCCAGCAGCCGGATCCCGGACGAGCCCTGGCTGGCGCTCGTCCAGGGGACCCCCATCACCATCGCCAGCAGGCCGGCTCCGACGACACTGCCTACAGGGAGCAGCAGCTTCCTGGCCGTGGTGGCAGCGGTCGTCGTGGTCATGAACATCCCCCGATGCTTCAGTGGTACGTCTCGACGGTAGGGCCGCCGGGTCAACACGCGACCCACACGTGGTCCAAGGGAGATCCACCGTTCGGTAACAGTCCCGGGCCGTTCCGGGGAGGGTGCCGGGTCGGCGTCAGGCGAACAGGTCGCCCCGTTCGCGAACCCGGTCGAGGACCTCCTCGAAGCGGAACTGCTCGAGCCCCAGCGGGTCCTCGGCACCGGCCTCGACCTCGTCCCAGGTGACGGGCGTCGCCACCGTCGGCACGTCGCGGCCCCGCAGGGAGTACGGCGAGATCGTGGTCTTCGAGCCGGCGTTCTGCGACCAGTCGAGGAACACCTTCCCCGCCCGCCGGGACTTCGTCATCGTCGCGGTGACGAGCTGCGGGTGCTCGCCCTGGAGCTGCTCGGCGACCTCCTTGGCGAGCGCGCTCGACTCGTCCGGGGGCAGCCGGTCCGGCAGGCCGGCGTACAGGTGCAGGCCCTTGCTTCCGCTGGTGACGGGCTTCGCGTGGAGGCCGCGCCCGGCGAGCGTCTCGCGGACCATGAGCGCCACCTGGCAGCACTCGTGGAGCCCGGCGGGCTCCCCGGGGTCGAGGTCGATGACGATCCGGTCCGCGCCGCGCGGCAGGTCGCCCTCGTCGACGGTCCACTGGTGCACGTGCAGCTCGAGGGCGGCCAGGTTGACCAGCCAGGTCAGGGTGGCGAGGTCGTCGACGATCGGGAAGGCGAGGGTGTCGCCTCCCCCGGACCTGGCAGCGCGGCTGGGCCCCCGGCTCCCGGTGGTGGGCACCGTCGCCGTGTGCACCCAGGACGGCGTGCCGTTCGGGACGTTCTTCTCGAAGAAGCTGCCGTCCTGGACCCCGTGCGGCCAGCGGATCCGCGTGACGCAGCGTCCCGCGAGGTGCGGCAGCAGGACCGGCGCGACCTGGGCGTAGTAGTTGAGCACCTCGCCCTTGGTCGTCCCGGTGCGCGGGTAGAGCACCTTGTGCAGGTTGCTGATCGTCAGGGTGCGTCCCTCGACGTCGACCCGCACCTCGTCCTTCTGGTCCGGCATCAGCGCGCGATCGCGATCACGGGCCGCTGGCCGGCCTCGATCCGGAACATCACCGCGCGGATGAACCGGCGCGGGGCGCTGACGCAGCCGGCGGTCGCGCCCGAGCCGTTGACGTGGAGGAAGATGCCGGCGCCGCGGTGCCGCACCTGCCGGCGGTTGAAGCTCGTGACGATGGACCACTCGTACTGCGTGGGGTAGTCCTCGAGCCGCTCGGAGGAGTTCGGCGCGCTCGGTGGGAGCCGCCAGCGGAAGCCGCCCTGCCGCTTGTTGCGGTAGCGGTTGTAGTAGCGCGAGCCGTTGTCCTCGACCCAGTAGTCGCCGGCGCGCACGGTGCGGTACGGCAGCCCCCACCGCGGGTCACCGCGGTGCATGCCGAACGCGGACAGCAGGTCGTAGCTGCCGATCGGGGTGGTGCCGGTGCCCTGGTGGCGCTTGCGGCCGGGCACGAGCCCGCCGTACCCGATCCGGCCGTCGGTCGGCCCGGAGCTTGCGCTGCCAGTGGCCGTCCCGCTTCACCCACCAGGTGACCCGCGCGCGGTAGCCCGCGGTGTGGTTGACCGTCACCACCTGGGTGGTGCCCGCGCGCAGGCGGACGTCGACGCCGTCGAGACGCACGTGGTCGCGGGGCCGCCGGCGCGGGGGCGGCCTGCGCGGGGCCGGGCAGCAGCAGGGCGGTGGCCAGGACGAGGAGGAGCAGGCGGTTCACGGGAGGAGGTCCTCCGGTCGTCAGGTCGGATCGGACGCCCTGGAAGGACGGCTGGCGCAGCCGCTCGTACCCGCGGCCGTGGGTGTCGATGTCCACGACCAGCACCGGCTCGAGCCAGTGCGTCCCGCGGGCGTCGACGGCCGGCACCTCGTCGGCGAAGGGGCTGTCGGCACGGCCCAGCCCGGCGACCAGCTCGCCGAGTGCCCGACCCTGCTTCGGCCCGATGCCGCTGCCCACCCGGCCACGGTAGAGCAGTCCGCCGGCGGTGGCTCCCCCACGAGGACCGAGGCGAGCCGGTCGGTGGTGCCCTCCTGCGGGCGCCAGCCCCCGACGACGTACGACACCCGGTGGCGGTGCGCGAGCTTGAGCCAGTGCGGGCTGCGCTCCCCGAAACGGTACGTCGAGTCGCGGCGCTTGCTGACCACCCCCTCCAGCCCCTGCTGCAGGGTCGCCTCGAACAGCATCGCGCCGTCGTCGTACTGCGGCGGCACCTGCCAGGTGCCGTCCAGCGCGAGGTCCTCGAGCCGGCGGCGGCGCTCCTCGAGCGGCAGGCGCGCG
Source organism: uncultured Actinomycetota bacterium (assembly GCA_963763225.1). Taxonomy (GTDB): domain Bacteria; phylum Actinomycetota; class Actinomycetes; order Propionibacteriales; family Nocardioidaceae; genus Nocardioides. Next base: position 285,939 of record CAVXNT010000012.1, read on the forward strand.
AGGTCGCGGCCGTCGAGGCGCAACAGGTCGAAGACCATGTAGATCGCGGGCACCTTCACCGAGAGCCGTTCGGCCGTGCTCGCCCTGCGCACGTGCATGCGCTCCTGGAGCGTGCGGAAGTCGGGGATGCCGCGGTCGTTGAGCGCGATCACCTCGCCGTCGACGACCAGGTCGCGCTCGCCGTACGGACTGGTCGAGAGCTCGGGCCACGCCACGGTGATCACGTTCTCGTTGCGGCTGGTCATCCGCAGCACGCCGTCGTGGACCTCGGTCAGCGCGCGGACGCCGTCCCACTTCACCTCGTGCGCCCAGCCCTCCCCCGCCGGCACCTGCCGGGTGGGCGTGGCGAGCATCGGGCGCATGGCGCTCATCCTGCCCGACCGATGACTCCGGGCATTCACATGAGTCACACTGGGCACCAGTACCTCGAGGAGGTTGTCCATGCGTGCGATCTGGAAGGGCGCCGTGTCGTTCGGGCTCGTCAGCGTGCCCGTGAAGCTGTACGCCGCCACGGAGTCCCACGACGTCTCGTTCCGCCAGGTCCACGCCAAGGACGGCGGGCGGATCAAGTACCAGCGGGTCTGCTCGATCGACGGCGAGGAGGTCGCGTACGCCGACATCGCCAAGGGCTACGAGACCGAGGACGGCGAGATGGTCATCCTCACCGACGACGACCTGGCCGAGCTGCCGTCGACCTCGTCGCGCGAGATCGCCGTCGAGAAGTTCGTGCCGTCGGACCAGATCGACCCGATGCTGTTCGAGAAGTCCTACTACCTCGAGCCGGAGAAGTCGGGCGCGAAGCCGTACGCCCTGCTGCGCCAGGCGCTGCAGGACGCCGACCGGATGGCGGTCGTGACCGTCGCGCTGCGCCAGCGGACCACGCGTCGCCGTGCTCCGGGTGCGCGACGACGTGATCGTGCTGCAGACGATGATGTGGCCCGACGAGATCCGGACGCCCGACTTCTCGGTCGAGACCGGCGAGGTGAAGGACGCCGAGGTCAAGATGGCGAACATGCTCGTCGAGACCCTCGCCGGCGACTTCGACGCCCGCGGAGTTCGAGGACGACTACGCCGAGGCGGTCGACGCGCTGGTCAAGTCCAAGATCGAGGGCGGCGAGGTCAAGCGCACCCCGACCTCCACGAAGTCCTCCGGCGAGGTCGTCGACCTGCTCGCCGCGCTCCAGCGGTCCGTCGATGCGGCCAAGTCCGCCCGCGGCGAGTCGTCCGCGGAGGAGAAGCCGGCCGCGAAGAAGTCGCCGGCCAAGAAGACCGCGAAGAAGGCGCCCGCCAAGAAGGCCGCGGCGAAGAAGACCGCCAAGAAGTCGACGACGAAGAAGTCGGCGGCGCGCAAGGCGAGCTGATCGGCGCGCCGTACCCGCTGTAACGCCGGGTTACCCCTTGTTCCCACCGTGCTGCAGCATGGTGGGAGGAGCGGGTAAACGGGCGTTACAGCTGATCGTCGCCCCCGCGCGCGGCCTTCGAGTCCGGGAACCGGCGGTCGAAGCGGTGGAAGAGCCAGTCGGCGAAGCGCGGGGCGGCCAGGTTGAGCAGCTCACCGATGTTGCCGGCGACCGTGTTGACGGGTGACCGGGCGCCCTCGAGGGCGCGGACCACGCGGGCGGCGGCCTGCTCCGGGGTCGCGCCGCGGCCGGCGTACGCCTCGGTCGGGGCGGACATCGCGCGTGCGCACCAGGGAGAAGCGGATGTTGGTGAAGCGCACGTTGTCGCCGTACGTCTCCCGGGCCGCGATGCGGCTCCAGGCGTCCAGCGCCGACTTGGAGGCGAGGTAGGCGGTGAACTTCGGCGCCTTCATCTGCACGCCCCAGCTGAGCACGTTGACCACGTGGCCGAAGCGCTGCGCCCGCATCGCCGGCAGCAGCCCGAGCGTGAGCCGCACCGGGCCGAAGAAGTTGATCGCCATGGTGCGCTCGATGTCGTGGAAGCGGTCGTAGCTGAGCGCGAGCGAGCGACGGATCGACCGGCCCGGCGTTGTTGACCAGGTAGTCGACCGTCGCCGTGCTCGGCCAGGACGCGCGCCACCAGGGCGTCGACGGCGTCGCTGTCGGTCAGGTCGCAGGGGTACGCCGTCGACGCGGCCGCCTGCGGCCTCGATCGCGGCGCGGACCCGGTCGAGCTCGTCGGCGCGGCGCGCGACCAGCAGCACCGTGGCCCCCGGGCGGCGACGGCGCGGGCGGTCGCCTCGCCGATGCCCGAGGACGCACCGGTGACCAGCACGTGCGACCGGAGAGCGGGCTCGGCCGCTCGGGCGACCACGTGCGGAGACGCGGCGCCACCGGGCTCGCGGTGTCTGGAGGAGGAGGCCCGCGGTCAGGTGGTCTCCCACCGGAAGAGCCGCGCGGCGACCAGCGCCACGACCAGGCGAAGCCGGCCAGGATCGCCATCGGGGCCAGCGCGGCGGTCGCAGGCCTCGCCGCGCACCATCACGTCGAGCATGCCGTCGTTGAGGTGCTTGAGCGGCAGCAGCTCGGAGAACGCCTGCAGCCAGCCCGGGCGCGGCGTCCAGCGGGAAGAACGACCCGGCCAGGAAGGCCATCGGCAGCACCAGGAAGTTGGCCGCGTTCACCGCGCCCTCCTGGGTCTTGGTGATCGCACCGGCCAGCAGCCCGATGGCCATGAAGCACAGCGTGCCGACCACGAGCAGCGGCACGCCCATCCACCAGGCACCGGTGAGGGTGAGACCGAAGAACGCCGAGCCGACGCCGAGGAAGATCGCCATCTGGGTCAGCGCGATCGCGACGGTGACCGCGACCCGCGCCCCGACGACCGTGCGGGTGCGAGACGGGTGCGAGCTGGAGCCGGCGCAGCAGCTTGCTCTGCCGCCAGCCCTGCAGGGTCGCGGCGGCCCCGAACGCCGCGCTCATCGCGACCGCCCAGCCGAGCAGCCCGGGCGTGTACGTACTGGATCGGGTCCAGCGACTCGTCCTCGACCGACTCGACCCGCAGGCGGTACGCCGGCGGTCGGCCGGTCGCGGCCACGTTGCTGCCGTCGACGAAGGCGCGCAGGGCGCCCTGGGTGATCGCCGCCGCGCCGGGTCGGTCTGGGTGTAGTGCGCGACCAGCTCGTCGCCCTGCTTCTCGACCGCCACGTCGGCGTCGCCCTTGCGGACCTCGTCGAGCGCCGCGACCGAGGTCGTCGGTGGGCGTGACCTCGAAGGTCTCGTCGAAGGCCTGCCGGGCGCCGGCCGGGCAGCTCGTCGAACAGCGGCACGTCACCGACCTCGATCATGTCGACCGTGGACTGCGACTGGTCGCCGAACAGGCCGCCGAAGAGCACGAGGAACATCAGCGGGAAGATGACGGCGAAGAAGACCGACGCCCGGTCGCGCACGAAGCCGCGCAGGATCGCCACGGGAGATCGCCGCGAAGCGCCGACGGGCCCGCGCTCATGCGCGGTACTCCCGTCCGGTGAGGTGCGAGGAAGACGTCCTCGAGGGTGCCGGTGTGCACCCGGACGCCGTCGAGGCGGTCCGCCTCGGCCAGCCGCGCCAGCTCCGCGGTCGGCTCGCGGGTGGTGACCACCTCGCCGTCGGCGAGGGTGATCCGGGTCGGCGCGTCGAGGCCGCCGGATCAGCGCGGCCGGGCGAGTCGAGCTGCAGGATCCGGCCGTGGTCCATGATCGCGACCCGGTCGCAGCAGCACCTCGGCCTCGTCCATGTAGTGCGTGGTGAGCACGACGGTGCGGCCGGAGTCGTTGAGGCCGGACAGCAGGTCCCACAGGTTGCGCCGGGCCTGCGGGTCGAGCGCGGCGGTCGGCTCGTCGAGGAAGACGACGCTCCGGGTCGTGGACCAGCGCGCAGGCGATCGAGAGCCGCTGCGCCTGGCCGCCGGAGAGGTGCTCGACGCGGGTGTCGGCCTTCTCCACCAGGCCGACGCGCTCGAGCCACTCGTCGGCACGCGGCGGTCCCGACGCCGTAGAGCGCGGCGAAGGTGTGGATCTGCTCGCGGGCGGTGAGCCGCTCGAAGAACGACGACGCCTGCAGCTGGACGCCGATCCGCGGCAGCAGCTCCGGGTTGCGCGGCCACACCGGCAGGCCGAGGACGGTCGCGGTGCCGGCACCGGGCTGCCGCAGCCCCTCGATCATCTCCAGCAGCGTGGTCTTGCCCGCGCCGTTCGGTCCCAGGATGCCGACGAACTCGCCCTCGCCGACGGTGAGGCTGACGTCGTCGACGGCCCGCAGGTCGCCGTACGTCATGGTGAGGCCGGCGACCTCGATCGCCGGCACCTCAGGCGGCGTCGCCGGCGAGCACGGGCCACGGACGGGCCCGCTCGATCTGCGCGGAGAGGCGAGAACAGCGTCGCCTCGTCGTCGGTGCGCCCGACCAGCTGCACGGCGAGCGGCAGGCCGTCGGGCGCCGTGCCCGCACGGCACGGACGCGGCCGGGTTGCCGGCGACGTTCCACAGCGCGGCGTAGGCGATCGACGGCATCGCGCGCAGCAGCGCCGCACCGTGCCGACGCCCGTCGAGGCGGCCGACCCGCGGCGGCCGGTGCGCGATCGCGGGGGTGAGCAGCACGTCGACGTCGTCGAAGACCCGGTTGGCCTTGCGCCGACACCTTCTCGGTCTGCGCGCAGGGCCCAGTCGACGCACCCGCGGCGTGACCCAGGAGCCGAGCCGGCAGGTCTCGCGGGTACGCCGTTCGAGCCGGTCGTAGTGCTCGACCAGCTCGGCCTCGGCGCGGATGCCGGCGAAGAACTGCGGCAACGAACGCGGCGGTGGGGTCGGGGTAGCGCGGGTCGACCTCGCGGACGTCGTGGCCGAGGTCGGTCAGCAGCGCCGCGGTGTCGTGCACCGCCTGCGACGTGCAGCGGGTCCGGGCGGACGCCGAGCGTGACCGCCTTCGTGCGTCCAGCCGATCCGCAGCCGCCCGGGCTCGCGGCCGGCCGCGTCGACGAACGAGCTCGTCGCCGCCGGCGCGTGTAGAGGTCGCCCTCGACGTTGCCGCGGATCACGTCGTAGACCAGGGCGCTGTCCAGGACGCTGCGCGTCAGCGGGCCGGCGGTGCCGAGCGCCCACCACAGGTGCGGGTGCGGCGCGGTCGTGACCCGGCCGCGCTGCGGCTTGAGGCCGAACAGCCCGCAGCAGGCGCTGGGGATCCGGATCGACCCGCCGCCGTCGCCGCCGATGCCGGCCGGGACCATGCCGGACGACGACGGCCGCCGCCGTACCGCCGCTGGAGCCGCCGGGCGTGCGGCGTGGGGTCCCACGGGTTGCGGGTGATGCCGCGCGAGGCCGACTCGGTGAAGGGGAACGCCCCGAACTCCGGCATCGTCGTCTTGCCGACGATCACCGCCCCGGCGGCGCGCAGCCGGCGCACCACCTCGGCGTCCGCGGCGGCCGGCGTCGAGTTGGCCGTCGCCGCCGAACGTCGTGACCGTGCCGGCGACGTCGATCTCCTCCTTGATCACGATCGGTACGCCGTGCAGCGGGCCGACCGCGCCCCCGGTCGTGAGCGCGGCGTCGCGGTCCTCGGCCTCGGCGATCGCCCGGTCGACGAGCACGACCGAGAACGCGTTGAGCTCGCGGTCGCGCTCCTCGATGCGCCGCAGCGCCTGCTCGACGACGCCGCGGGCGCTGACCTCTCCCCCGGCCACCAGCCGGGCAGTCTCGGCCACTCCGGCCCGCGCGAGATCGCTCATGCGCCGCACCCTATAGGCCGTCCGGCGGCGCCTGCTCAGCCCGTCGCGAGCAACCCGCGGACGACCCGCAACCCGACCGAGAGCCGGGCCAGGTCGGCCTGGTCGTCGGCGCAGATCTCGTCCAGCGTGCCGGCCGCGCGCGGGACCAGGATGGCGTTGTCGGCCTCCCACGCCGCGATCCGGTCCGGCGCCGCGTCGTCGCCCGACGTCGTGTCCAGCACCTGCGCGGTGAGCTGGGCGTGCACGGCGTGCAGGTCGTCGCGCAGCGCCGCCCGGGCCATCGTCTGCCACCGGTCCTGGCGCGGCAGCCCGAGGATCCGCTGCACCAGCGCCGGCAGGCCGAGCCGCTCCCCGAGCTCGAAGTGCACCCGCGCGACGTCGGCGGGGTCGAGGTCCTCGCGCAGCGCGATGTCGACGATGTTGAGCAGCATGTACGACGGCGGCAGCACCGCCACCCGGCTCGCCAGGTCCTCGGGCACGTCCTCGGCGACCAGGCGGTCCCGGCGCTCGACGTACGCCGCCAGCTCGCGCCCGCCGCCCATCAGCTCCGGCAGCTCCGCCATCACCCGCTGCACCGGGCCCGTGAACTGGTCGACCGTCGCCTGGCTCTCCAGCGGTGGACGCCGGTTGTTGACCAGCCACCGCGAGGCTCGCTCGACCAGCGTGCGCATCTCCAGCCGCATCCGGGTCTGCACCGCGGCCTCGAGCCGGTTGTCGAAGGACTGCAGCTCCGTGCGCATCGGCAGCGAGCCGAAGATCTCGCGGGCCACGAAGTTCGCCCGGGCGAGCTCGGCGGGGCTCGCGCCGGTCTCGCCGGCCAGCCGGGGCCAGAACGTCATGCCGGCGCCGTTGACCAGGTCGTTGACCACCTGCGTCACGACGATCTCCCGGCGCAGCGGGTGCTGGTGGACCGGCGTCTCGAACCCCTCCCGGATCTGGGTGGGGAAGTACGAGCGCAGGTCCTGGTCGAAGTAGTGGTCGTCGGCCACCTCGGACCCGAGGAGCTCCTCGGCGAGCACGATCTTGGTCCACGACATCAGCACCGACAGCTCGGGTGCGCTCAGGCCCTCGCCGCGGTCGAGGCGTCGGCGCACCTCCTTGCTGCTCGGCAGGCCCTCCAGCTCGCGGCTGAGCACGCCGTCCCCCTCGAGCCTGCGCATCCAGTCCTCATGGACGTGCAGCAGCGACGGTGCGTGCGCCTCCGCGTTCGCGAGCGCGAGGTTCTGCTCGTAGTTGTCGCGCAGCACCAGCGCGGCGACCTCCTCGGTCATCTCCGCGAGCAGGTGGTTGCGCTGCTTCTCGGTCAGGTCGCCGTCGGCGACCACGCGGTCGAGCAGGATCTTCAGGTTGACCTCGTGGTCGGAGGTGTCCACGCCGGCGGAGTTGTCGATGAAGTCGGTGTTGATCCGGCCCCCGAGCCCGTCGCGTCCCTCGCGGGCGTACTCGATGCGACCGAGCTGGGTCAGGCCCAGGTTGCCGCCCTCGCCGACCGCCTGCGCCCGCAGGTCGCGGCCGTCGACGCGGATCGCGTCGTTGGCCTTGTCGCCGACGTCCGCGTTCGTCTCCTCCGAGGACTTCACGTAGGTCCCGATGCCGCCGTTCCACAGCAGGTCGACGGGCGCCAGCAGGATGGCGCGCATCAGCTCGGCCGGCGTCATCGACTCGACCGACGGGTCGATCCCCAGGGAGCGCCGGACGGCGTCGTTGAGGGCGATCTTCTTCAGCGACCGCGGGTAGATGCCGCCGCCCTCGGACAGCTTGCCATGGTCGTAGTCCTGCCAACTCGACCGCGGCAGCTCGAAGAGCCGCTTGCGCTCGGCGTACGACACCGCCGGGTCGGGGTCGGGGTCGAGGAAGATGTCGCGGTGGTCGAACGCGGCGACCAGCCTGATGTGCTCCGAGCAGAGCATGCCGTTGCCGAACACGTCACCGGACATGTCGCCGATCCCGACACAGGTGAAGTCCTCGGCCTGGCAGTCGATGCCGCGCTCGCGGAAGTGCCGCTGCACCGCCACCCAGGCGCCCCGGGCGGTGATGCCCATCGCCTTGTGGTCGTAGCCGACCGAGCCGCCGCTGGCGAACGCGTCGCCGAGCCAGAACCCGTAGTCCTTCGCGACGGAGTTGGCGATGTCGGAGAACGTCGCCGTGCCCTTGTCGGCGGCGACGACCAGGTAGGAGTCGTCGCCGTCGTGACGGACCACGTCGCGCGGCGGCACGGTCTCGCCGTCGACGAGGTTGTCGGTGATGTCGAGCAGTCCGGAGATGAACGTCCGGTAGCACGCGACACCCTCGGCCAGCCAGGCGTCCCGGTCGCCCGGGTCGGGCAGCTGCTTGCAGAAGAACCCGCCCTTGGCGCCGACGGGCACGATCACCGTGTTCTTGACCATCTGGGCCTTGACCAGGCCCAGCACCTCGGTCCGGAAGTCGTCGCGACGGTCGGACCAGCGCAGGCCACCGCGGGCGACCGCACCGAAGCGCAGGTGCACGCCCTCCACGCGCGGCGAGTAGACGAAGATCTCGAACTTCGGCCGCGGCTCGGGCAGGTCGGGGATGTCCGAGGGCTCGAGCTTGAAGGACATGTACGGCCGCACGCCGCCGTCCGGCGCGGGCTGGAAGTAGTTGGTGCGCAGGGTCGCCTGGATGTGGGCGAGGTACGAGCGCAGGATCCGGTCGTGGTCGAGGCTGGCGACGTCGTCGAGTGCCCGCCCGATCCGCTCCTCGACCAGCTCCGCCCGGCTGTGGTCGGCCTTCGGGTCGAACCGGATCTCGAAGAGCAGCACCAGCAGCCGGGTGATGTCGACGTTGCTGCGCAGCGCCTCCTCGATGTAGTCGAGGGCGAACGGCGAGTTCCCCTGCCGCATGTACTTGGCGTACGCACGCAGCACGGTCGCCTGCCGCCACGTCAGCCCGGCGCCGAGCACCAGCGCGTTGAAGCCGTCGATCTCGTTGCTGCCGTCCCAGATCGCCCGGATCGCGTCCTGGAAGAGCTCGCGGGAGTTGTCGGGCAGCGCGTGCGCGTAGCGCAGCCCGAACTCGTAGATGTACGTCGACCGCTCGAGCCCGTCGAGCTCGTAGGGCCGCTCGTCGACGACCTCCACCCCCATCGACGACAGCATCGGGAGCACCTGGGACAGCGACAGCGGCGGCCCGATCCGGTACACCTTCAGGTGCGCCTCACCCTGGCCCGCGTCGAGGTCCTGGTACATCGACAGGTCGATGCCGGTGCCGTCGGCGCCGAGCTCGAGCGCCTCGAGACGCCCGAGGTCCACCGCCGCGACGCGCGGCGGGTAGTCCTCCTTGAAGGCCTCCGGGAACGAGTCCACGTAGCGGCGCGCCAGGCCGGCGCCGGCCTCCTCGCCGTACTCCGACAGCACCGCGCTGGTGAAGTCGTCGCGCCAGGACCGGGAGGCCTCGGCCATCCGGCGCTCGAGGTCGGCGGCGTCGACCTCGCGGGTGGCCGCACCCTTGGGCGGGTGCACCACGAAGTGGACCCGCGCGGTCGTCGACTCGGTCAGCCGCACGGTGAACTCGACGGAGTCGCCGCCGAGCCGCTCCTTGAGGATCTCCGAGAAGCGCTCGCGGACGGCCGTGTTGTAGCGGTCGCGCGGCAGGTAGACGAGCACGGACACGTAGCGCCCGTAGGTGTCGCGGCGGATGAACAGCCGCAGCTGGCGGCGCTCGCGGGCGTGCATCGCCTGCTCGGCCAACGGCGCGAGCTCGTCGACGCTGGTGTGGAACAGCTCGTCGCGCGGGTAGTTCTCGAGCGTGTCCATCAGCGCCTTGCCGTCGTGGCTGTTCGGCGCGAAGCCGATGCGCTTGAGGACCGCGGCGGCCCGGTCGCGCAGCAGCGGGATCCGGGTCAGCGACTCGGTGTAGGCGGCGCTCGAGTACAGCCCGAGGAAGCGGCGCTCACCGACGACCTCGCCGTTCTCGAACTTCTTCACGCCGACGTAGTCGAGGTACGCCGGGCGGTGGACGGTCGAGCGCGAGTTCGCCTTCGTCAGGACGAGGATCGTCTTCTCCCGCGCCTTGGCGGCCGCGGGGTCGGGCAGCTTGCCCGAGCTGTGGGCGAGGTCCTGGTCGGCGCGCAGGATGCCCAGCCCGGTGCCGGGGACGCCGCGGAGGTACTCGCCGTCGTCGTGCCGCTCGAGGTGGTACTCGCGGTAGCCGAGGAACGTGAAGTGGTCCTCGGCCAGCCACTGCAGCAGGTTGCGCGCCTCGTGGACCTCGTCGGCGTCGACGCCGGCCGGCGGGTCGGTGCTGAGCTCGTGGACGATGTCGGCGACCTGGGCGTGCATCTTCGACCAGTCCTCGACCGACTCCCGCACGTCGCGCAGCACGCGGAGGATGCCCTCCTCGATCGCCGCGAGGTCCTCGCCCTCGGCGATGCGGTCGATCTCGACGTGCATCCAGGACTCGCGGCCCGTCTCGCGGGCGTCCTCCTCCTCGCCGCCCGTGGCGGGGCGGGCCCGCTCGAGCGCGCCGGTGATGTCCCGCTCGACGTCCAGCAGCGGGTGCACCACCAGGTGCACGTCGTGCATCCGGCGCGACAGCTCCATGGTCAGCGAGTCGACCAGGAACGGCATGTCGTCGACGACGACCTCGACCACCGAGTGCCCGTCGGCGGACCAGCCCTCGTCGGCGGCGGTGGGCGTGAAGACCCGCACCTGGGCGGTGCCCTGCGGCCGGTTCGCGGCGAGCCGGTAGTGCGACGCGAACGCGCCGTAGAGGTCGACGGGGCTGCGGTCGGCGAGGTCCTCGACGACCACGTGGCGGTAGTACGCCCGGATCAGCTGCTCGACGGACTCGTGCGGCGGCCCGCCCGTGCCCTTCCCCGAGCGGGCCAGCTCGATGGCCCCGGAGAGGATGTCGGACAGGTCCCGGTCGCGCGTCGTCGTTGACACGGTTCCGACACTAGGACGCCCGATCAGTTACTCACCAGTCGGGGTCCGCCACGCCGAGTCGGCGCAGTCTCAGGCACCCCCGCCAACCGCCACGCCGAGTCGGCGCAGTCTCAGGCTCAAACAGCCTGAGACTGCGCCGACTCGGCGTTCAGAGGACGCTGCGCAGCTCCCAGAGCACGGGGTAGTACTGGACGGGCAGGCGGGAGCGGAGGTACGTCGAGCCGCTCGACCCGCCGGTGCCGGACTTGGCACCGATCATCCGCTCGACCATCACCACGTGGCGGGCCCGCCAGTTCGCGGCGAGCTCGTCGTGCTGCAGCAGCGCCTCCGCGAGCGCCCAGACCACGGCGTACCGGTCCCGGTCGTGCGCCGCCGTCCGCATCGACGCCGACACCTCGTCGTCGGTGTCGGCGGCCAGGCCGAACGACCGCAGGACGGCGAGGAACGCGTCCCACAGCGTCGGCTCGGCGAGCCGGGCGTCGAGCCGCGCCTGCTCGTCGCGGGTGATGCCCTTGAAGCGGTCCAGGTAGCGGGGGTCCTTGGCACCGGAGAGGAACTCCAGCTCGCGGAACTGGACCGACTGGAACCCGCTGGCCGGCGCCAGCCGCTGCCGGAACTGCAGGAAGTCCTGGGGCGTCATCGTCTCGAGCACGTCGATCTGCTGGACCAGCACCCGCTCGATCACGTGCACCCGGGTGAGCAGGTGCTGCCCCCACCACAGCCGGCCGCCGTCGAGACCGCCCAGCATGGCGTCGCGGGCCGACGTCAGCTCGTGCAGCAGCTGCTTGAACCAGAGCTCGTAGACCTGGTGGATCGTGATGAACAGCAGCTCGTCGTGCGCGGGCGGGTCGGACTCGAGGTGCTGGGCGTCGAGCAGCTGCCCGAGCCGGAGGTAGGACCCGTACGTCAGCTGGGCGCCCTGCTCCCCGAAGGAGACGAAGTTCTCGTCGGTCATGGGCGTCACAGTAGGGCCCCGCCGCGGGCGGGCATGATGTCGCCATGAAGTTCCGACACGAGCTGGCCTACGACGCGTCCCCCGCCGAGGTCTTCGCGATGCTCGCGGACCCCGCGTTCCGCGAGGCGTCCTGCGCGGCGCAGGACGTGGTCTCGGCCGAGGTGGACCTCGAGCGCGACGGTGACGGGTTCTCGCTCACCATCGACCAGGAGCAGCGGACCGACGACCTGCCGTCGTTCGCACGGACCTTCGCCGGCGACACGACCCGCGCCATCCAGCGCGAGGAGTGGGCGGATGCCACCGGCGGCACCATGCGCATCGACACACCCGGCAAGCCGTCGGAGGCGAAGGGCACGATCACGCTGCGGGGCGACGGCGCCGGGACGGTCGAGACCGTCGACCTGGAGCTGAGGGTGAAGGTCCCGCTGATCGGCGGCAGGCTCGAGAAGCTGCTCGCGGCGAAGGTCGCCGCGGGCATGGACGCCGAGCACGCGGTGGGTGTGCGCTGGCTGGCGGGCGAGCGCTGATGGCCACGACGCTCGTCCACGAGCTCACGTACGACGCGCCGCTGGCCGAGGTGTCGGCGATGCTCTGCGATGCGCACTTCCGCGAGTCGGTGTGCGAGTACCAGCGGGTGCTGCGCGCGGTCGTCCGCGTCGACCTCGACGGGGACGCCCGGACCGTCACCGTCGAGCAGGTGCAGCCGGCGTCGGGCATCCCGTCGTTCGCGAAGAAGTTCGTGGGCGACGAGATCGACATCGTCCAGCGCGAGGAGTGGCACGCACCGGACGCGGCCGACCTGCACGTGAGCATCCCGGGCAAGCCCGGCGACATGGTGGGCACCATCCGGCTGCACGAGTCCGGCGGCCGGACGACCGAGACCGTCGACGTCCGCATCAAGGTGAGCATCCCGCTGGTCGGCGGCAAGATCGAGGGGCTCATCGCGGACCTGCTCCGCAAGGCGCTGGTCGCCGAGCACACCGTCGGGCGCGACTACCTCTCCCGCTGAGCCGCCTCCTGCTCCTGCGTTCCGAGCTCCGCCCGGTCCTCCGCCCGGTCCTCCGCCCGGTCCTGGCGGCGGCGCGCCACCACCACGGCGGCCAGGACCGCGAACGGGCCGAAGGCCAGCACCAGGGTCAGCACCTGCTCGACCGGGTGCAGGCTGCCGAGGTGCAGCGGGAGCAGAACGACGTCCATCTCGCACATCATCCCCCACCGTCAATACCGGTCTGGTCCAGACCACCCAGATTTCGGACGGTGCGTGACCGCGAGCACACCTCGTCGTTCCTGCATTTCGCATGGACGGGGAACGGGTCCCCGTCCGGATGAGGAGGAACCATGAAGCGAGTCCTTGCCGTCGCCGCGCTGGCCACGGTCGCGTCCCTGCTGGCCGTCGCCCCCGCCTCGGCCGACCCGGTCGCCTGTGTCGACCTCAACGTCCAGATCAACGACCAGGGCCAGGCGCAGACCGTCTGCCTGCCCTGACGTCGGCCTGACCGTGGCATGACGACGGCCGCCGCTCCGGGCTCTCCCGGGGCGGCGGCCGTTGCCGTCAGGGCCGAGGCTCAGCTCACCCCAGGTAGGGGTAGCGGTAGTCGGTCGGCGGGACGAAGGTCTCCTTGATCGACCGGGGCGAGGTCCAGCGCAGCAGGTTGACCGCGGCGCCGGCCTTGTCGTTGGTGCCGCGACGCGCGGCCACCGCCGAAGGGCTGCTGTCCGACGACCGCACCGGTCGGCTTGTCGTTGATGTAGAAGTTGCCGGCCGCGAACCGCAGCACCTCGGCCGCCCACGCGATCGCACGGCGGTCCTGGGCGATGATCGAGCCGGTGAGCGCGTACGGCGCGATCGACTCCATCGCGTGCACGACCTTCTCGAAGTCGCCGTCGTCGTAGACGTGGACGGCGAGGATCGGGCCGAAGTACTCGGTCGTGAACATCTCGTCGGTCGGGTCGCCGCCCTCGACCACGGTCGGGTCTCACGAAGTAGCCCACCGAGTCGTCGAGCTGGCCGCCGACCAGGACGTCGAGCTTGCGCGAGCGCTTGGCCCGCTCGATGGCGGCCTTGTGCTTGGCGAACGCGCGGTCGTCGATGACCGCGCCCATGAAGTTCGAGAAGTCGGTCGGGTCGCCGATCGGTGAGCGACTCGATCTCGGCGAGGAACGAGTCCTTCATCTTCGTCCACACCGAGCGCGCGACGTACGCACGCGAGGCGGCCGAGCACTTCTGGCCCTGGAACTCGAACGCCCCGCGGATCATCGCGGTGCGCAGCACCTCGGGGTCGGCCGAGGGGTGGGCGACGATGAAGTCCTTGCCGCCGGTCTCGCCCGACGATGCGCGGGTAGGAGCGGTAGCTCTCGATGTTGTTGCCGACCTCGCGCCACAGGTGCTGGAACGTCGGCGTCGAGCCGGTGAAGTGGATGCCGGCGAGGTCGGGGTGGGCGAGCGCGACCTGCGAGACCTCCAGGCCGTCACCGGGGAGCATGTTGATCACGCCCGGCGGCAGGCCCGCCTCCTCGAGCAGCTCCATGGTCAGCGACGCGGCGAGCTGCTGGGTCGGCGACGGCTTCCACAGCACCGTGTTGCCCATCAGCGCCGGGCGCGGTCGGCAGGTTGCCGGCGATCGCGGTGAAGTTGAACGGCGTGATCGCGTAGACGAAGCCCTCGAGCGGGCCGGTGGTCGGTGCGGTTCCACACGCCCCGGCTGTTCGCGATCGGCTGGTCGGCCAGGATCTCGCGGGCGTAGTGGACGTTGTAGCGCCAGAAGTCGATCAGCTCGCAGGCCGCGTCGATCTCGGCCTGGAACGGGGTCTTGGACTGGCCCAGCACCGTCGCCGCGTTCAGCCGCTGGCGCCACGGCCCGGCCAGCAGGTCTGCGGCCTTGAGCAGGATCGCCGCCCGGTCGTCGAAGGACAGGTCGCGCCACCCGGGCGCGGCGTCCGCGGCGGCCTTGATCGCCGCTCGCGTGTCCGCCTGGGTGGAGTTCTTCAGCACCCCGAGCACGTGCTGGTGGTCGTGCGGCTGCACCACCGGGACCTCCGCCCCGCCGCCGGCCTTCCAGCGACCGCCGATGTAGGCACGCAGGTTCTTCTGCTTCTTCTCGAGCTTCTCGATCTCCACCCGCAGGGCCTCCCGTTCGGGGGCGCCCGGCGCGTAGGTCAGGTTGGGCTCGTTGATGGGAGCCGGGGGCGTGGTGACAGCGTCCATGCTGCGAGCGTATCGGCCGTCGGCCGCCGAGCCGAGCCGGTCACTCCCCCGCCGTCAGCCCGAGACCAGCTGTGCGATCTCCTGGGTGGCGAACCAGCCCAGGTCCTCGTCGGGGTCGGCCCCCGCGGGCCGGTCCTCGATGTCGGCGTGGACGGCGACGACCCGTTTCAACGGCACCGACCAGCCGGGCTCGGGCTCGCGGTCGAGCTCGGCGACGACCACGACCCGGCGGCCGGGTCCGGCGAGGAGCGCGGCCGAGGCGTCGGCGGCCGTCATCAGTGCGGCGTACTCGGCGTCCTCGGTCTCGTCCTCGGCGACCACCACGTCGTCGGTGACGACCATCGCGCCCGCTGCGTGCTCCTCGGCCAGCCGTGCCAGCGTCGTGGGCAGGTAGACCCTCACGAGCGCGGCTCCGTCCGGCGCCGGCGGCCGCGCGGGGCGCGGGTGCGCCCGCCGGCGGCCGAGTCGACGAGCTCGTCGAGGGCCTCCTGGAGGCAGGGACCGAGCAGGTCGGCGTCCGGCAGCAGGTCCCGGTCGGCGGTGAGGCCGTAGTAGACGTGGCCGTCGTACGACGTCACGCCGATCGCCAGCGGATGCCCCTCCGACAGCGGCGGCACCGGGTACGTCTCCAGCATGCGGGCGCCGGCGGCGTACAGCGGCGTCTGCGGCCCGGGGACGTTGGTGACGCTGAGCTGGTAGGCACGCGGCTCGACCGCGGCGAGGCGCGAGCCGATGGCGTGGAACGTGGCCGGCGCGAACCCGGAGATGCTGGTCAGCCGGTTCGCAGCCACCGCGCGGCCGGTCTCCTTGTGCGCCTGGAACGAGTAGGAGACCTGGTGCAGCCGGACGACCGGGCTGGCCTCCCACACCGGCAGGTCCACGAAGTGCGCCGCGATCTGGCTGCCCAGCGAGGTCGCCTCCATCTCGTCGTCGATGACCGAGATCGGCGCGATCGCCCGGATCTGCCGGATCCCGCGCATCGACTCGCCGCGCGTCATCAGCCACGCCCGCAGGCCGCCGGTGACGGTCGCGAGGATGACGTCGTTGACCGTGCCGCCGTGGGCCTCGCGGACCTTGCGGTAGTCGGCCAGGTCGGTGCGCACCGCCACCACCCGCCGCTGCTGCGACAGCGGGCCGATGATCGGCGACTCGTGGTCGGGCGCGCGGTTGGTGAGTGCGTCGGCGACCCGGCCCACGGACCGGGCGGTGTCACCGACGCCACGCAGGACGGCGCCGGTGGTGCTGCGGGCGGTGTCGGTGATGGTCCGGCGTCGGGTGACGGTGTCGCGCACGGCGCCGGTCATCAGCGAGAGGGGGGACGGCCGCCCGCGCGGGCGCCACTCGTCGGCGCCGAGCTCCTTCGGCTCCGGGGAGGTGTCCAGCAGCACCTGGCCGAGGTCGACGGTGTGCATGCCGTCGACCAGCACCTGGTGGGCCTTCGACAGCAGTGCCACCCGCCCGTCGGCGAGCCCCTCGACGACGTAGATCTCCCACAGTGGCCGGTTGCGGTCCAGGGGCCGGGAGACGATCCGGGCCACGAGCTCGCGGAGCTGGTCCAGCGAGCCCGGGCGCGGGAGCGCGGAGCGGCGTACGTGGTAGCCGAGGTCGAACCTGTCGTCGTCGATCCAGACCGGGTTGGCGAGCTGGCACGGGACCGCCTGGATCCGCTGCCGGTAGCGCGGCACGAAGGAGATCCGCTCCTGCACCAGCGCGAGCAGGTCGGCGTAGTCGAAGCCGTCCGGTCCCGGCTCGAAGATCTCCACCGTCGCGTTGTGCATCGGCGTCGACGCGGTCTCCTCGGCCAGCAGGGCCACGTCGCGCGGCCGCAGCCGCTCACTCATGCTGCCCGCCCTTCGTCGTCGGTCCGCGGAGGGGGCTCCCGTGCCGGCGGTGTGTACTCCATGGGATTCTGACAGACGTCACGGCATGAACCCGTCACACCGAGCGACCGAAGGAATCTCGTCGATGCGCCGAACGCTGGCTGTCCTCGCCCTCTTGCTGTCCGTCACCCCGCTGGCCGCCTGCGGCGGCGACGGCGACACCGCGCCGCCGAGCGACGCCCAGGGACCGAAGGTCATCGAGGTCACCTTCGACGGCGACTCGGTCACACCGAACGGCGAGCGCGTCGAGATCTCGACGTACCAGGACGTCGAGCTGAAGGTCACCGCCGACCAGGCCGGGGAGATCCACGTCCACTCCGACCCGGAGCAGGAGCTGAGCTACCCGGCCGGCGAGAGCACCCAGACCATCAAGGGCATCACCACGCCCGGCACGGTCGACGTCGAGTCGCACACGCTCGACAAGGTGATCGTCCAGCTCGAAGTCCACTGAGGTGGCCACCGACGGCATCACCCTCGCGCACGGGATCGGCGGCGCCAAGGACCTGCCGATCTCGCCCGAGCTCGCGATCGCCGGCGCGACCGCCGCGCTCGTCGTCTCGTTCACCGTCCTGGCCATCGCCTGGCGCACCCCGCGCTACGACGCCGACACCAGCGGCCGCCCGGCACCGTCCTGGCTCGCGCGGGTCGTCGACTCGACGGCCTGGCGGGTCGCGTGGCGCACGGTGGGCATGGTCGTCGCGCTGTTCACGGCGATGGCCGCGGTCTTCGGCAAGGACCTGGTCATCAACCCCGCGCTCGGCATCTTCTACGTGTGGTGGTGGGTCGGCCTGGTGCCGCTCTCGCTGCTGTTCGGACCGGTCTGGAAGGCGATCAGCCCGGTCCGCACGCTGAACCTGGCGTTCGCGAAGGTCTCCGGCGGCGACCCGGAGCGCGGCCTGCTGACCTATCCCGAGCGGCTCGGCCACTGGCCGGCGGCGGTGGGCCTGTTCGCCTTCGTCTGGATGGAGCTGGTCTACCCCTACTCCACCGAGCTCGGCCCCGTCCGGCTGTGGTGCGCCGCGTACGTCGCCGTGATGCTGGTCGGCGGCGCACTGTTCGGCAACGTCTTCTACGAGCGCGCCGACCCGTTCGAGGTGTACTCGACCCTGGTCTCCCGGCTGTCGGTGTGGGGCCGGCGCGGCGACCTGCTCGTCGTCCGCTCGCCGCTGGCGAACCTGGACACCACGCCGGTGCGGCCCGGCCTCGTGCCGGTCGTCGCGGTGCTGTTCGGCAGCACGGCGTTCGACTCGTTCAAGGACTCCGCCCGCTGGGTGAAGTTCGTGCAGTCGAGCTCCGTCTCGACGTACCTGCTCAACAACCTGGCGCTGCTCGCCTTCTGCGTCGCGGTCGGCGTGGTCTTCGCCGCCGGCACGATGCTCACCGGGCTGGGCGACGACCTGCGCCGGACCGAGCTCCCGAACATCTTCGCCCACTCCGTGGTGCCGATCATCGTCGGCTACATCGTCGCCCACTACCTGAGCTACCTCGTCGAGGTCGGGCAGCTGACCTTCATCCAGGCCAGCGACCCGTTCAGCAACGGCAGCAACTGGTTCGGCACCGCGGACCTGAAGGTGAGCTACTGGCTCAGCTACCACGCGACGCTGCTGGCGAACGTCAAGGTGCTCGCGGTGGTGATCGGCCACGTCGTCGGCGTGGTCGCCGCCCACGACCGGGCGATCCGGATCCTGCCGAGGCGCCACCAGCTGACCGGCCAGCTGCCGCTGCTGTTCGCGATGGTGGCGTTCACCGTCGGCGGGCTCTACCTGCTGTTCGCCGCCTGACCCGGCACCACGGCGTCCACCAGCCGGGCGACCGCGCGCGCGAGCGGCGAGTCCCCGAGCTCGGCGAGGGTGCGGCCCGCCACCAGCGCGCGGTCGGCCGTCGGCTGGTCGTCGGGCAGGAAGTGCAGGCTGCTCGGGCGCACGAAGCCGTGCACCATGCCGCTGATGTCCCGCTCGGACCAGCCCAGGCTCGGGCGCATCCGGTTCACCACCACGTGCAGCGGCGCCGTTCCGACGCGCTCGCGCAGCTCGACCAGGCCGCGAGCCAGGCGCGACAGGCCCACCGGGTCGGCGCTGCCGACCGCGACCACCTCGTCGGCGACGTCGAGCGCGCCCAGCGTCAGCTGGTTGCGTCCGGGGCGCGTGCCGTAGTCCGAGCCGGGGTCGTCCTCGAGGCTGAACCCGGTGTCGACGACCACCTCGGCCTGCCCGCGCGCGGCCTCCAGCAGGTGCTCGACGGTCCCGGCGCGGACCTCGACCCACCGGTCGCCGCGGGGCAGCCCGGTGACCACGCTGAGCCGGTCGTCCAGGCCCCGCTGCACCGACGCCAGGCGCTCCTCCAGCTGGCCCGCGGCGGCCAGCCGGGCCGCCGACAGCAGCCCGGAGACCTCGTCGAGGATGCCGAGCTGCTGGGCCACGGCCCCGCCGTACGGGTCGGCGTCGACCAGGACGGTACGCCGGCGGCGCCGGCCGAGCTCGGCGGCCAGCGCCGTCGCGAGCGTGGTGCGCCCCGGCGCGCCGGCCGGGCCCCAGACGGCGATGACCCGCCCGGAGACCGGCGGACCGGTCGGCGGGGGCGGCGGCGGGCCGGCCGGCTGCGGCACCCGCACCGCGGTCCCACCCGCCGGGTCGTCGTCGAGCACGGCGCGGGGCAGCGCCTCGAGGTCGTCGTCGGTGACGACCCGGTGGATGCCGATCCGCGCGGCACGCAGCCGGCCGCCGTCGAGGGTGGCGCCGCCCGGCGCGATCGCCACCGGGCGCACGCCGTGGCGGCCGAGCAGGTCGACGGCGGTGCGGTCGAGCCCCGGGGCGTCGATCCCGACCACGGCGACATCGGCCTGGCCCGCGGTCGCGGCGGCCAGGAGGTCGTCGACGTCCACGCAGCGCTTGAGGACCACGATGCCGGGGTGCCCGCCGAGGCACTCGAGCACCGCCGGCTCCCAGGCCGCGCCGGACGCGACGACGATGACGAGGGCGCGCTCAGCCACGGCGGACGACGGTGAGGACGGGCTCGCGGGTCCGGCCCAGCTGGTCGAGGAAGGCCGAGGCGTCGTCGGCCGGCACCGCCAGCACCAGCTGGCGGCGGCCGGTCGTCGACCCGAAGGTCGTCTCGAGGGCGGGCGCGTCGACGACGGTGGCCCCGCTCAACAGCGGGCCGGCGTGGCGGGAGCCGACCAGGTAGACGTCCACCACGGACCCGGAGCCGACCGCGGGCGGCACCAGCTCGGCGTCGACCGCGATGGGCAGCTCGACCGTGTCGGCCGGCGTACCGGCGGACCCGACCGCGGCGCGCGGCAGCAGCTCGCCGGCACTCACCCCGCGGACCAGGCGCAGGTCGGCGGGCAGCTCGTCGTCGACGGCGTAGTAGCCACCCAGGTCGGCGTCGTCGGCGAACCGCACCCGGTGGGCGACCAGCTGGTCCGGGTCGAGCCGGGCACCCGGACCGGCGTCCGCCGCGACGCCCCACACCTGGACGGTGTCGTCGGCGGAGGCCAGCAGGCGCGCCCCGGCGACCACCGAGACCGCGACGATGAGCAGGCCCACCCACAACCGGGGGTCCCGCCACCCGGAGCGGCCGGCGCGCACGGCCGGTGGCACCGCGGCGGTGGCCGCCGGCGCCGCGGCTCGCTGCGTCGTGCCGAGACTCACGCCGCCATCATGGCCTCTGGCGACGACTTCGAAACCCGTTGTCCACAGCCCACCGCCGAGGCGCCGACGTCCGGCTGCCGGGAGGTGCGACCATGGGAGGCATGGCCTCCCCCCGCTTCCTCACGCTCGCCGACGTGGCGGAGGTCCTCAACACCTCCAGCGCCCAGGTCTACGCCCTGGTGCGCCGCGGGGACCTGCCGGCCATCAAGATCGGCGGCCGCGGCCAGTGGCGGGTCGAGTCCGCCCAGCTCGAGGAGTTCATCCAGCGGATGTACGCCGAGACCCGGACCTTCGTCGACCAGCACCCCTACGTGGAGTCCGACGCCGGCGACTGACGGGCTCCGGCTACCCGGTCTCGGAGCCGAGCGTGACGGTGACGGTGCGCTCCTCGCCGTCGCGGACCACGGTGAAGTCGACGGACTCGCCGGGCTGGTGCGCGCGGATCGCCACGATCAGCGCGATGCCGTCGGTGACCCGCTCGCCGTCGACGGCGGTGATCACGTCACCCTTCTCCAGGCCGCTCTTCTCGGCCGGGGTGCCGGGCATGACCGAGGCGATCTCGGCACCGGTGCCGTCGACCTCGCCCCCGGTGCGGACCTTCGCGCCGATCACCGGGTACTGCGCCTGGCCGGTGCGCAGGATCTGGTCGGCGGTGATCCGGACCTGCTCGATCGGGATGGCGAACCCGACGCCGATGTTGCCGGACTCGCCGCCGATGGTCCCGCCGGTCGTCGCGATCGCCGAGTTCACGCCGACCACCTGGCCGCGCAGGTTCACCAGCGGGCCGCCGGAGTTGCCGGGGTTGATCGCCGCGTCGGTCTGGACGGCGTTGATGTACGACGAGTCGTCCCCGGCGTTGCCGGTCGTCACCGGGCGGTGCAGCGCACTGACGATGCCGGAGGTCACCGTCGAGCTCAGGCCCAGCGGGGAGCCGAACGCCACCACGGGCTCCCCGACGCGCAGCGCCTGGGAGGAGCCGAGGGCGGCGGGCTGCAGGTCCCGCGCCTTCGGCACCCAGAGCACGGCGATGTCGTAGACGGCGCTGCGGCCGACCACCTTCGCCGGGTACCGGTTGCCCTCCTGGTCGACGACCTCGATCGGGCCGTCGTTCTCGTCGGCGTCCTTGACCACGTGGTTGTTGGTGATGATGTGGCCCTGCCGGTCGAGCACGAACCCGGACCCCGTCGCGCCGCCCTTCTGGCCCTGGTACTCCGCGGAGATCTGCACGGTGCTGGGCAGCAGCCGGGCGGCGACCGCCGCGACCGACCCGTTGCGCGCGGGCAGCGGGGCCTGGCTCACGGTGTCGACCCCGGCCAGCCCGGAGCTCACCGTGCCGGGCCGCGCGTCGCGCACCTGGTCGTACACGAGGCCACCGACGGCGCCGCCGGCGAGGCCGACGACGAGGGCGAGCACGCTGACGGCCGGCCACAACCAGATCGGCACTCGGCCGCGGGCCGGCTGCTGGGGCTGCTGCGGGGGCGGCGTCGGCGGACGCCAGCCGTACGGCGGGGACTGCACCGTGGGCGGCACCCAGGTCGGCGGCGGCGTGCTGGGCACGGGGCCGGGCGCGATCGGCTGGGTGGGCTCCTCCGGTGTCACCCCTCTATCTTGTCCCGTTCACCGAAAACCACGCCCGGCGGGAGGCCACGGCGGCGGGTGCAGTCGTGCGGGGCGCGTCCGGCTGGCTCACCGAGGTGACCGGCGCACGCCGGTCGATCCCGGGGGACGGCGCCGACGCCGGTCCGACGCCGAGCACCAGCACGCCCATCACCGCGGCACCGACGGCGCCGCCACCGAGCGCGGCGAGCCCGACGGCCCGGCGGCGGTCCGCCCCGGTGTCGACCAGGTAGGCGTCGCCGGGGGACCCGACGCGCGGCGGCGTCGATCAGCGAGCCCTTGAGCCAGGCCGGCGTCGACGGCGCGGCGACCTCGAAGGACAGCCCGGAGAGCCGGGTCTTGACCCAGCCCTCGCGCTCGACCTGGTCGCGGCAGACGTGGCACGAGTGCACGTGCTGCCACGCGCGCTCGGTCTCCTCGGCGGACAGCTGGCCGTCGAGCAGGGCGCTGGCCCGCGACCCCAGGTGGCCGATCACGTCGACGACCCCCAGGGAGCCAGGAGCGGGCCGGCGTACCGGACCCGGCCGGCGCGGGGCGCACGGTGGGCCAGGGCGGTGCGCAGCATGGCCCGGCCCCGGTGGATGCGCGACCGGACGGTGCCGAGCTTGGCGTCGAGGATCTCGGCGATCTCCTCGTAGCTGAGGCCCTCGACGTCGCACAGGACCACCGCGGCCCGGAAGTCGGGGGGCAGCGTCGCGAGCGCGCGCTCGATGTCGTCGTCGAAGCGCTGGTCGGCGTACGCCGCGTCGGGCGCCGGCGAGCTGCTGGTCAGCCGGTCGGCGCGCTCGTCGGAGAGCGCGTCGAAGCGGATCCGCTGCTTGCGGCGGGCCTGGTCGAGGAAGAGGTTGGTGGTGATGCGGTGCAGCCAGCCCTCGAAGGTGCCCGGCGTGTAGGTCGACAGCGACCGGAACACCCGGACGAAGACCTCCTGGGTCAGGTCCTCGGCGTCGTGGCGGTCGCCGGTCAGCCGGTAGGCGAGCCGGAAGACGCGGTCGGAGTGCTGCTCGACGATCTCCTCCCAGGAGGGGATGCCGTTGTCCGCACTGGTGTCTGCTCTGGTCTCCACCGGAGCCTCCTCGCCGCGCTTGCGCGCCATGCCACCGAACAGTGTCCTGTCCTCCGTCACTCTAGGGTCGCCGGCTGAGCGTTTGCTGTGAGACCAGTGTCCCCCTGCTGGGGCCGCCGCCTCGATGGCTGGCCTCGATCCGGTCAACGAGTGGCGCGGCGGCGGTGTTCCCGCTCCCCCGGCACCGCTCGCGATACGTTGGGCCCGTGAAGCCCGCCAGCTGGTCCTACGCCGAGGAGTACGTCGTCGAGGACGAGGTCCTCGCCGCCGCGCGGTCGCGCGCGGAGGAGGTGGGCGTGGTCCCGGTCGGCGCCGGCGCGGGCGCCGCGCTGCGCTTCCTCGCCTCCGTCCTCGACGCCCGCGCCGTGGTCGAGGTCGGCACCGGCACCGGCGTCTCGGGCCTCTGGATGCTGCGCGGCATGCGTGCGGACGGCGTGCTCACGACCGTCGACATCGAGGCCGAGCACCAGCGCCTGGCCCGCCAGTCCTTCACCGAGGCCGGGATCCCGGCCCAGCGCGCCCGGACCATCGCCGGCGCCGCCCTCGACGTGCTGCCGCGGCTCACCGACGGCCACTACGACCTGGTGTTCTGCGACGGCGACAAGACCGAGTACGCGCGCGTACCTCAAGGAGGCGCTGCGGCTGCTGCGCCCCGGCGGCGTGGTGGCCTTCGACAACGCCCTGTGGCACGACCGGGTCGCCGACCCCGCGCAGCGCGACGAGGACACCGTGGCGATCCGCGACCTCGGGCGCCACGTCGCCGAGCGCGAGACCTGGTCCCCGTGCTGCTGCCCGTCGGCGACGGGCTGCTGGTGGCCAAGAAGTGTGGTCCCCCGAGGCCGGCAGCTGAGCTCCTCGAGCCGCCGAGGAGCTCAGTACGCGCGGCGCGGCGAGGAAGCCGTCGCCAGCCCTCGGCGACCGCGACGACCCCGCACTCCTCGATGAGGACCGGCGCGCTGCCGACCAGCCGCGAGCCCGGCGAGTCGGCGGCGCCCGCGGTGAAGGTCGCCTGGAACTCCGCGCGCGCCTGGTCGGAGGCGAAGACGTAGCAGCCCTCGAACCACTCCCCCGGGCGCATCCGCCAGGTCTTGAACGCGCAGCCCGGCCATGCCGGTGAACCGGGCGTGGAGGTGTCCTGCGACGTACGCCGCCAGCGCCTCCTCGATCCCGGCGGGGGCGTCGGCCAGCGACCAGCGGACGGTGAGGGCGTGCTTCACGGACGACTCCGGCCAGCGGGTCGTCGGAGCCCAGCCAGTCCAGGAGCGCGCGGGCGCCGAACCCGGTCGGCCCGGTGGTCCACTCGTGCCGGTCGTCCGGGGAGTCGCCGACCGAGGCGATGTCGAGGTGCGCCCACGGCAGGTCGCCGACGAAGTGCTGGAGGAACAGCGCGGCGGTGATCGCGCCGGGACCGCCCGGCGCGTTGTCGGCGTCGGCGACCGTGCGAGGCGAGCTTCGCCTCGTAGGCGTCGGCCAGCGGCATCCGCCACAGCGGCTCGCCGGCCGCGCCGGCGACGCGGCGAGCAGCCGCTCGGCCAGCCCGTCGTCGGTTGGCGAAAGGCCGCCCGACCTGCTGCCCGAGCGCGACCTTCATCGCGCCGGTGAGCGTCGCGACGTCGACGACCACGGCGGGCTCGAGCTCCGCGACGGCGTACGCCAGCGCGTCGGCGAGCACCAGCCGGCCCTCGGCGTCGGTGTTGGTGACCTCGGACGGTGCGGCCGCCGTAGTGGCGGACCACGTCACCGGGCCGCAGGGCGTTGCCGCTGACGGCGTTCTCGGCGGCGGCGACCAGCCCGACCACGCGCACCGGGCAGCCGACGTCGGCCAGCGCGGCCATGGTGGCGAGCACGACCGCACCGCCGGTCATGTCGCGCTTCATGTTCGACCATCGCCTCGGCCGGCTTGATCGACAGGCCGCCGGTGTCGAAGGTGATGCCCTTGCCGACCAGCACGACGGTCGGCGTACGCCGGCGCGCCGCTGCGCGGCGTGTAGTCGAGCCGGATCAGGCGCGGCGGGGTGGCCGACGCCTGGCCGACGCCGACGATGCCGCCGAAGCCGCTGCTCGGCGAGCCAGGCCTCGTCCCAGACGGTCACCTCGAGGCCGGCCTCGGCGGCGAGGCGCTCGGCCTGGCCGGCGAGCCAGGGCGGGTTCTTCAGGTTCGACGGCACGGTCGCCAGCATCCGCGACCGCCATCCGGCACCGCCCAGGGCGACCGCCCGGGCCAGCGCCGGGCCGAGGTCGTCCGGCAGCGCGGCGAGCACGACGCGGCCGACGGGCCGGTGCTCGGGCGGCTCCGCGCGCCAGTGGAAGCGCGAACGACCCGAGCATCGCCCCGACGACGAACGCCGTCGAGCCCCTCCTCGGGCGCGACCGCGGCCACCGACGTGGCGACCGAGCGCCGGTCGCGGGCCGCCCGGGCCAGCGCGGCGCCGGCCCGGCGCAGGTCGTCGGGACCCTGCGTCGCCGACGCCGACGAGCAGGGCGACGCACGAGGTCGGGGTTCTCGGGGTCGCCGAGCGGCACCGGGACCGGGTGACCTCGCCGGCCTTGCCGGTGGCGCGGTCGAGCTCGAGCAGCGTCGAGCAGGTCGACCCGAGGTGCTCGCCGAGCTCCGCGCGCGCCGGGGCCGAGGATGACCGCCGCATCGTCACCGTCGCCGGGCAGCACCGGGACGGCGACGACCTCGACACCACGGATCGCGTGCGGCAGGGCCGCGGCTGAGGGCGAACTCGGGCGGTGAGACCTGCGGCGGGAAGGGTCAGGGGTAGGGGACGGGGGCACGGGTCAGCCGACGACGTCCTTGAGGGCATTCCCGAGAGCACCGGCCTCCTCGGCGTTCAGCTCGACAACCAGGCGGCCACCGCCTTCGAGCGGGACGCGCATCACGATGCCGCGCCCTTCCTTGGTGACCTCCAGCGGACCGTCGCCCGTCCGCGGCTTCATCGCCGCCATCCGCGCACCTTCCTTTGTCTTGTCGAGGCCGGGAGGTCCCAGAGACCCCCGCGCGCCGTACGCCGCGAACCATTATCCCCCATCGCGAGCGGCGCGGGGCACAGGGACGAACCTGGGTCGCCTCCCGCGGGCGATCGGGCTGGCAGACTCCCCCCATGCAGGCCCGTTCCGCGCTGTTCGACGTGTACGGCGACCACCTGCGCGTCGCGCGGGAGCCAGGCGCCGGTCGCCGGCTGGTCGTGCGGCTGCTGGACCCGGTCGGCATCGCGGCGCCCGCCGTGCGGACCGCCATCTCCCGGATGGTGATGCAGGGCTGGCTGGAGCCGGTGCAGCTCGCCGGTGGCCGCGGCTACCGGACCACGGCGCGCGCCAACCGGCGCCTCGACGAGGCCGGCAACCGGGTCTACCGGCGCCGCGCTCCCGCGGTGGGACGGGCACTGGCACGCTGGCGCTCGTCGCGCCGCCCGCGGCGCGCGCCGGCGCGGTCCCGGCTGCGCGCCGACCTGAGCTTCGTCGGGTACGCCGAGCTCGCCGACAACGTCTGGGTCAGCCCGTACCCGCGCGCCGAGCTGGCGCGAGGTGCTCGACCGCAGCGGCGCCACCGCCCGGACCGCCCGCGCCGACCACTTCGACCCCGCGCCGACCGGCGCCTGGGACCTGGCCGGGCTGCGCGCGGCGTACGACCGGGTGGCTGGCGACCGGCCGACGAGCTGGTCGCGTCGCCACCTGGCCGGGCCACGACGACGCCGACGAGGCGGCGTTCGCGGCCCGCTTCCACCTGGTCCACGAATGGCGCAAGTTCCTCTTCGCCGACCCCGGCCTGCCCGACGAGCTGCTCCCGCCGGACTGGCCGGGCCGCGACGCGGCCGCGCTGTTCGCGGCGACGCCGGACCGGCTCAAGCCGGGCGCCGACCGGTTCGTCGCGCGGTGCCTGGACGCCTGACCCACCGGTCTGGCAGACTGCCGCCCATGACCGACTCCGTCCCCCGTCCGTGCCTCGACGTCACCGACGGCGTCGCGCACCATCACCCTGAACCGCCCCGAGCGCGATGAACAGCCTCGACATCGCGACCAAGGAGCTGCTGCTCGAGGTCGTGCCGCAGGTCGCCGACGACCCGGCCGTGCGCTGCGTCGTGCTCACCGGCACCGGGCGGGCGTTCTGCACCGGCCAGGACCTCAAGGAGCACATCGAGCTGCTCGAGAGCGGCGGCAGCGACGTCGCTGTTCACGACCGTCGACAAGCACTACAACCCGATCGTCACCGCGCTGGCCGACGATGGCGAAGCCGGTGATCGCCGCGGTCAACGGGGTCGCCGCCGGCGCCGGCGCGAGCCTCGCCTTCGCCTGCGACCTGCGGGTCCTCGCCGACACCGCCGGCTTCAACCTCGCCTTCGCCAACGTCGCGCTCTCCTGCGACACCGGCGCCAGCTACCACCTGCAGCGCCTGGTCGGCCGGGCCAAGGCGCTCGAGCTGCTCTACTTCCCGCGCACCGTCGAGGCCGCCGAGGCGCTCGACGCTCGGCCTGGCCACCTCGGTGGTGCCCGCCGACGAGCTCGACGGCGGAGGTCGCCGAGCTGGCCGCGCGGCTCGCGGCCGGCCCCACGGTCGCGCTCGGCGCGATGCGCCAGTCGGTCGCGTACGCCGCCGGGCACTCCTTCGAGGAGGCGCTGGCGTTCGAGAGCGCGATGATGACGAAGACCGGCGCCACCGCCGACCACCGCGCCGCGGTCGCCGCGTTCGTCGCCAAGGAGAAGCCGGTCTTCGAGGGCCGCTGAGCCGGCGGCGGTCGGTCAGCGCGTCGGGTGGCCGCGAGCGTCGCCGCGGAGGGCGTCGGAGACCGACAGCACCTGGCGGGCGCGCCTTGACCGCATCGGCGCGGCGGCTCGGGGTGCGCGCCGTACTCGACGGTGAGGGCGGCGCCGCTGGAAGGGTGGTTGAACCAGCCGGTCATCGTGCCGTGGCAGACCCCGCCGCAGTCGAACGTCTTGCGCGGCAGCCGCAGGTTGCGCGCGACCCGGCGGGCGAAGGGCTGGTTCTTGGTGTCGGTGTCCACGCCGTGCAGCGGCTGGTGGAAGCTGACGATCGCCGCGGCCGGACGTCTTGCGCAGGAAGCGCATCATCGCCCGGGTCTCGGGCTCCGAGGCCGGCGTCGGCCCGGACTCGTAGCTGCCGTCGAGGTCGGCCCAGCGGTAGGGGAAGTTGCGGTTCAGGTCGACGCCGTGGGCGTTCTTGCGGGTGTGCCGGCGCGACGCCGTCGGGGTTGTAGGTCGGCACCACCCACAGGTTGACGCCGTGGATCGGCTTGCCGTCGCGCAGGGTCCCGCAGGATCTGGCGCGGGCGCGCCCTCGTTGCCGTGCATGGTGGCGATCAGCACGCACCTTCGGGCTTGCGCCGTCGGCTCGCCCGAGGTGCCAGGCGAAGATCGGCCGGCCCTGCACCGAGTGGCCGATCACCCGCGTTCGCCGAGCACCGCGTCGGCGGTGCGCCGGCGCGCGGCGGCCGCGCGGGCGCCGGCGGGTGCCGGCGGCGAGCCGCCGAGGAGGGCCAGCCGCCGAGGGCGAGCGACCGCGAGCA
The DNA here is from genome assembly GCA_963763225.1 of uncultured Actinomycetota bacterium. Taxonomy (GTDB): domain Bacteria; phylum Actinomycetota; class Actinomycetes; order Propionibacteriales; family Nocardioidaceae; genus Nocardioides. Next base: position 314,403 of record CAVXNT010000012.1, read on the forward strand.
GAGTCCCGAGGACGCATGGCCGACGCACCGGTCAGCCGGGTCAGACCGCCGAGGTGAGGTAGGCCCAGGTGAAGACGCACGACGCCGACCAGCATGCCGACGTGGGCGAGGACCGACAGCCCGGGGCCCTCCGACCAGCTGTCCTCGGCGGCCCTCCGAGGCGTGCCTGCCGCGGCTGGGCAGCCAGCGCACCAGGATCAGCAGGCCCGGCGACGACGATGACCCACCACAGCGCGAGGGCGACGATGCCCGACGGCGGCGCTGCCGAGCGTGGAGTCCTCGCCGGCGACCAGGAACGCGATCCACGACCACCAGCGCGAGCACGCCGGCGCACGGTGTGCAGGTTGACCAGGCCCGTGGCCGATCTCGAGCCGGCCGGCGCCGCCGCTCGCCGCGGCGCGAGCCGCAGGCGGGTCAGCACGACCACGACGGCCGCCAGCGCGGTGAGGACGTAGACGATCGACCGCGAGTCGACACGGAGCGAAGTGTGCCCTACCCGACGGGTTCGTCGCCATGACCCGCCGGACCCGGCGGTTCGCCGGGCCGCCGGAGCTCTCGAGCTGGCTGGCGAGCCGGTCGAGCAGCGCGTCGACCTCCGACATCCGGTAGCCGCGGAAGGCCAGCGAGAAGCGCACCCGGCGCAGGTCGTCGCCGCGCAGCGGGCCGTCGGCGGGCACGGCGGCGTCGGGGCGGTCGTCGTACACCTCGGCCAGCGGCGCGCCCCGGCCGGCGGCGACCACCGCGATCGCCGCCCAGCGCGAGCACGACCAGGACCGCGAAGAACCACATCATCGTCGGATCGCCCTCCCGCGCCGCGACCATCAGCGCGACCGCCTCGTCGACGTCGTCGGTGAGCACGAGCCGGTCGAGGTCGGCCGCGGCTGATCTTGCCGTCGGCCAGCGACGGTGCCGCGCAGCCAGTCGAGCAGGCCGCGACCAGTAGTCGACCCCGACCAGCACGATCGGGAACCGGGTGATCTTGCCGCGTCTGCGACCAGGGTCAGCGCCTCGAACAGCTCGTCGAGGGTGCCGAGGCCGCCGGGCAGCACCACGAAGCCCTGGGAGTACTTCACGAACATCGTCTTGCGGGCGAAGAAGTAGCGGAAGTTGATCCCGACGTCGACCCAGTCGTTGAGCCCGGCCTCGAAGGGCAGCTCGATGCCGAGCCCGACGCTGACGCCGCCGGCCTCGCTGGCGCCCTTGTTGGCCGCCTCCATCGCGCCCGGGCCGCCGCCGGTGATCACCGCGAACCCGGCCTCGGCGAGCCGGCGGCCGAGCTGCTCGGCCTGGGCGTACGACGGGTGGTCGGCCGGCGGTCCGGGCGGAGCCGAAGACCGCGATCGCCGGGCCGAGCTCGGCCAGCGCGCCGAAGCCCTCGACGAACTCGGCCTGGATGCGCAGCACCCGCCACGGGTCGGTGTGCACCCAGTCGGTGGGGCCGCGGGAGTCGAGCAGCCGCTGGTCGGTGGTGCTGACCGTCGACCTGGCCGCGCGCGCTGGATCACCGGGCCCTTGCACTTCGACCGTCACGACGCGCCCCCTCGGTCAGCCAGCCGCGCAGCTGCGCGCTCGCAGCGCTCGATGTGCTCGACGGGCACGTGCTCCTCCTGCTTGTGGGCCAGCATCGGGTCGCCGGGCCCGAAGTTGACCGCGGGCACGCCGAGCGCGGTGAACCGGGCGACGTCGGTCCAGCCGAACTTGGGGTGGACCTCGCCGCCGACCGCCTCGACGAACGCCTTGGCCGCGGGCAGGTCGAGCCCGGGCAGCGCGCCGGGCGCGCGTGTCGGTGAGCGGTGACCTCGTACCCGTCGAAGAACTCGCGGACGAACGCCTCGGCCTCGGCCTCGCTGCGGTCGGGGGCGAAGCGGTAGTTGACCTCGACCACGCACTCGTCGGGCAGCACGTTGCCGGCGACGCCGCCGCGGATGGCGACCGCGTTGAGGCCCTCGTGGTACTCCAGGCCGTCGATGACCGGCCGGCGCGGCTCGTAGCTCGTCGAGCCGGCGCAGCACCTCGCGCGGCGCCGTGGATGGCGTTGACGCCCTTCCAGCTGCGCGCGGAGTGGGCCCGCTCGCCGGTGGTGCGCACCTCGACCCGCAGGGTGCCCTGGCAGCCGGCCTCGACGCCGGCGTTGGAGGGCTCCATGAGGATCGCGAAGTCGGCCGCGCATCAGCTCGGGGCGCTCTCGGCGAGCAGGCGCAGCCCGTTGTAGCTCCGCGTCGATCTCCTCGGCCTCGTAGAGGACGTAGGTGACGTCGCGGACCGGCTCGGGCACGGTCGCGGCGAGCCGGAGCGATGACCGCGTCGCCGCCCTTCATGTCGCAGGTGCCGAGGCCGTGCAGCAGGTCGCCCTCGCGGCGCGGCGCGGGCAGGTTGTCGTTGACCGGGACGGTGTCGAGGTGGCCGGCGATGACCACCCGCTCGCCGCGGCCGAGGTCGGTGCGGGCGACGACGGTGTTGCCGCGGCTGTAGACCGTGAGGTGGCCGGGACGCCGCAGCGCGGCCTCGACCGCGTCGGCGATCGCCTGCTCGTTGCGGCTGACCGACTCGATGTTGACCAGCTGCTCGGTCAGGTCGACGGCGTCGGCGGTCAGGTCGAGCTCGTCGTCGTCACGACGCCCATCCAACCAGACCGGGCCCGGACGCTGGACTTCCGCACGCGAACTAGAACACGTTCTAGTCTGGGCGCATGCGCAACGGCTCGTCCTGTTCACCACCGACCGCGGGATCACCCCGGCCGCCCTCGGCCGCGGCCGCCGAGGAGCGCGGCTTCGACACCTTCTACGTGCCCGAGCACACCCACATCCCGGTGAGGCGCGACCGCCGCGCACCCCGGCACCGGCGACGAGACGCTGCCCGACGACCGGTACCTGCGCACCCTCGACCCGTGGGTCTCGCTGGCGACCGCCGCCGCGGTCACCTCGCGGATCCGGCTGTCCACCGCGGTCGCGCTGCCGGTCGAGTCCGACCCGATCACCCTGGCCAAGCGATCGCCACCCTCGACCACCTCTCCGGCGGCCGGGTCGACGATCGGCGCCGGCTTCGGCTGGAACACCGACGAGCTCGCCGACCACCACGTCCCGGCGGGCAAGCGGCGCACGGTGCTGCGGGAGTACGTCGAGGCGATGCGGGCGCTGTGGACCCAGGAGGAGGCGTCCTACGACGGGGAGTTCGTCTCGTTCGGGCCGTCCTGGGCCTACCCCAAGCCGGCCCAGCCGCACATCCCGCTGATCATCGGCGCCGGCGGCGGCCCGAAGACGTTCCGCTGGATCGCCGCGCACGCCGACGGCTGGATGACCACGCCGACCCAGCAGACATCAGCGGCCACGATCGAGGCGCTGACGAAGGCCTGGGCCGACGCCGGCCGCGAGGGCGCCCCCGACATCCGGGTCCTGATCGCGTTCAAGCCCGACCCCGACGACCTCGATGGCCTGGGCCGAGGCCGGCGTCACCGAGCTGATCTGGGGCGTCCCCGACAAGCTCCGAGGACGAGGTGCTGGCCTCCCTCGACCGCCTCGCCGCCCGCCTCGGCCTCCATCTAGGCGCCGAGTCGGCGCAGTCTCAGGCTGCACCGCGACGCCGAGTCGGCGCAGTCTCAGGCTGAAACTGCCTGAGACTGCGCCGACTCGGCGTTGCCGGCCTGTGACCACGGTGATGGTGGGCTCGGCGACCGTCGGCGGGGACGACGTCGTACGACGTCGCGAGGGTCTCGCCGGTGATCAGCCGCTCGTGGGTGCGGGCGGCCGCCTGACGACGTCGGCGGAGCCGCCGACGTGAGCGCGATCCGGTCGGAGACGTCCAGGCCGGCGTCGCGGCGGGCCTGCTGGACCGCGCGCACCAGGTCGCGGGCCAGCCCCTCGGCGGCGAGCTCGGGCGTCACCTCGGTGTCGAGCACGACGAACCCGCCGCTGCGCAGCACCCCGGTCGCCGTACCGCCGTCGGCGGAGCCGGCCACGGTCTCGAGGGTGTACTCGCCCTCCTCCAGCGCCAGCCCGCCCGCGGTGACGGTGCCGTCCTCGGCCACCGACCAGTCGCCCGACTTCGAGCCCTTGATCGCGGTCTGCACGTCGCTGCCCAGCCGCGGGCCGGCGGCGCGGGCGTTGACGGTGAGCTTCTGCTCGACGCCGTACGCCGCGGCCTCGTGCGACGTCGGCGGACAGCAGCCGCACGGCCTTGACGTTGACCTCGTCGCGGACGATCGCCTCGAAGCCCTCGAGCGCCGCCGGGTCCGGGACGACCACGGTCAGCGTCGCCAGCGGCAGCCGGTTGCGCAGGTTGCCGGCCTTGCGCAGCGCCGACGTCGCCGAGCAGACCTCGCGCACCTCGTCCATCGCCGCGACCAGCTGCTCGTCGGCCGGCAGCTCGTCGACCAGCGGCCAGTCGGCCAGGTGCACCGAGCGCCCGCCGGTCAGGCCGCGCCAGACCTCCTCGGTCGTCAGCGGCATCAGCGGCGCGGTCGCCCGGCACACCACCTCGAGGACGGTGTACAGCGTGTCGAACGCGTCGGCGTCGCCCTCCCAGAAGCGGTCGCGCGAGCGGCGGATGTACCAGTTCGTCAGCACGTCGAGGAACGACCGGGTCGCGTCGCACGCGTCGGCCACGGCGTACCCGTCGAGCGCCTCGGTCATCTCGCCGACGAAGTCGCGGCACTTGGCGAGGAGGTAGCGGTCCAGCGGGTCGGTCGAGTCGGTGCGCGCGGCGGCGTCGTACCCCTGCCCGCCGTCGTGGGCGTTGGCGTAGAGCTGGAAGAAGTACCAGCTGTTCCACAGCGGGATCATGACCTGCCGCACCGAGTCGCGGATGCCCTGCTCGGTGACGACCAGGTTGCCGCCGCGCAGGATCGGCGAGGACATGAGGAACCACCGCATCGCGTCGGCGCCGTCGCGGTCGAAGACCTCGCGCACGTCGGGGTAGTTGCGCAGCGACTTCGACATCTTGTTGCCGTCGGAGCCGAGCACGATGCCGTGGCTGATGCAGTTCTCGAACGCCGGCCGGTCGAAGATGCCGCTGGCCAGGATGTGCAGCGTGTAGAACCAGCCGCGGGTCTGGCCGATGTACTCGACGATGAAGTCGGCCGGGAAGTGGTGCTCGAACCATTCCTCGTTGTCGAACGGGTACGTGCACCTGGGCGAAGCTCATCGAGCCGGAGTCGAACCACACGTCGAGCACGTCCGGCACCCGCCGCATCATCGACTTCCCGGTCGGGTCGTCGGGGTTGGGGCGCACCAGGTCGTCGACGTACGGCCGGTGCAGGTCCGGCTCGCCGTCGCGGTTGCGCGGCAGCCGGCCGAAGTCGCGCTCGATCTCCTCGAACGAGCCGTAGACGTCCAGGCGGGGGTACGTCGGGTCGTCGCTCTTCCACACCGGCACCGGCGAGCCCCAGAACCGGTTGCGGGTGATCGACCAGTCGCGGGCGTTCTCCAGCCACTTGCCGAACTGGCCGTCCTGGATGTGCTCGGGCACCCAGTTGATCTGCTGGTTGAGCTCCATCATCCGCTGCTTGAACGCGGTCACCTCGACGAACCACGACGAGACGCCCTTGTAGATCAGGGGCTCGCGGCAGCGCCAGCAGTGCGGGTAGCTGTGCGCGTAGCTCTCGCGCCGCAGCAGCACCGTGCCGGGCGTGACCGAGCCTCTCGGCCTGGTGGCCTTCAGGTGGTCGATGATCGGCAGGTTGGCGTCGAAGACCTGCAGGCCCTCGTAGTCGGTGACCGGGAACGTGAACCGGCCGTCCTTGCCGACCGGCATGACGGCCTCGATGTTCTCGCGGTCGGTGACGACCTTGTCGTCCTCACCGAAGGCGCCGGCGGTGTGCACGAGCCCGGTGCCGTCGGTGGTCGTGACGAACTCCGCGGCCACCACGCGGAAGGCGCGCTCGTGGCCGAGGTAGTAGGAGAACGGCGGGGTGTAGGTCAGCCCGACGAGCTCGGCCCCCGGTCCGCGCCACACGACGTCCGGCTCGGTCGCCGAGCTCGCGCTCGTACGCCGACAGCCGGGCCTCGGCGAGGAGGTAGCGCACGCCGTCGACCGACACCACGACGTACTCGATGTCCTCGCCGACCATGACCGCGAGGTTGCTCGGCAGGGTCCACGGCGTCGTGGTCCAGATCAGCAGCTTGGCGCCCTCGAACGGGCCGGGGGTGTTCACCTCGTACCCGACGGTGACCGCCGGGTCCTGGCGCACCTGGTAGACGTCGTCGTCCATCCGCAGCTCGTGGTTGGACAGCGGCGTCTCGTCGTTCCAGCAGTAGGGCAGGACGCGGAAGCCCTCGTAGACCCAGCCCTTGTCGTAGAGCTGCTTGAACGCCCACATGACCGACTCCATGTAGTCGGGGTTCATGGTCTTGTAGTCGTTGTCGAAGTCGACCCAGCGCGCCTGGCGGGTGACGTACTCGCGCCACTCGTCGGTGTACATCAGCACCGACTGGCGGCAGGCGTCGTTGAAGGTCTCGATGCCGAGCTCGAGGATCTCGTCGGTGGTCTTGATGCCCTTGAGCCGCATCGCCTCCAGCTCGGCGGGCAGCCCGTGGGTGTCCCAGCCGAACCGCCGCTCGACGCGCTTGCCGCGCATCGTCTGGTAGCGCGGGATCAGGTCCTTGACGTAGCCGGTCAGCAGGTGGCCGTAGTGCGGCAGCCCGTTGGCGAACGGCGGGCCGTCGTAGAAGACGAACTCGTTGGCGCCGTTCTCACCCGGGTCCCGCTGGTCGATGCTGGCCTGGAAGGTGCCGTCCTTCTCCCAGAACTCGAGGATCCGCTCCTCGATCTCCGGGAAGCGCGGGCTGGAGGGCACGCTGCCGGAGTCGTTCTTCGGGTAGGTCATCGGGGCTCCTGCGGCTCGTCTCGGGCTTCTGCCACGAGGACGACATCCCCGAGTCCGGGTCAGCCGCGGTACCACCTCGCTTGCCGCGCCGACCGGCGCGACCTCTCGTTCACGGCTGTGACGGGCCTACCCGCCGGGTTCTACTTGGCCCCACCTGTCGAGGGGCTGTTCTTCCCGGGGCTCGCCGCTGATGACGGCTCGAACGCCTGTGGGCACAGCGTACGGCGTGGGCTCGGCCGCCTGCCAATCGGATTCAGCACGCCGGCCGGATGCGGACCCGGTGGATGCGGGGGTGCACGAAGGCGAGGTCGCCGACCGGCGAGGTCACGATCCTCAGCCGCCGGGCCTGAGGGCCGTCGACCCGGACCCGCAGGGGTACCCAGATCCGGTCCCCGCTCTCGAGCCCGATCCGGACCACGTGCGAACGGGCGCGTAGGTGCTGCCCCGAGCCGCTGACGCGCACCCCGTCCGCGTCGGCGCCGGTGTACTCCACCTGCGCCCAGACGGTGGACCAACGCTCGCAGCGCACGGTGGTGCCGCGGACCTGGGTCACCTTCGTCCGACCCGAGGGGTCGGCGATCGCCGTGCTGCCCTCGGTCTCGTCCAGGCGGTCGACAACGGTCCCGTCGGGCGCGACGACCGAGACGGACCCGCAGGGTGCGCCGGGCTCGTCGTTCGCCCCGGTGTGGATGGAGATGGCCGCCCCGTCCCGGCTCGCGGGTCCGGACGTGTCGAGCGTGGACACCGACAGCGTCCATCGGCTCACGCACGAGCCGTCCTGCACCGATCCGATGTCGAGCACGAGCCGTGCGGCGCTCGACTCGTCGGGGACGGCACCGAGCTCGACGGTCGCGTCGAAGGCGCCCTCGGCTCCCCCGTGGAGGTTGGCTCTCGCCGACGTGAGCGTCTGGGCCGGAGCGGCACCGGCGGCGGGGAACCCGTCCGGTCGTTCGTCGAACGACCAGTACTCGACGGCACCGGCCGGCGACGCGATGGAGAGCAGGCCTGCGACGAGGAGGCCGGCCACGGCAGTGGGGAGTGTGCGCCCGAGCATGAGGCCACGCTAGCTCCGTCAGCGCCGTCCCCGTCGCGCTTCCGGGACAAGTCAGCGGCGCACCAGCAGGCGCACACGGCGGTGGCGGACAGCTCGACGGAAGTCCGGCCCCGCGGCCGAGACGGTCACCCTGAGCCTGCGGGGCGCGTCGACGTGGAGCCTGACCGGCAGCCTGACCGTCGTCGTGCCACTCGGGACCTCGTGGAGCAGAACCGGCCTGGTGCCCAGGTTCTTGCCGCTCCCTCGCACGCGCAGCCACGTGGCTTCATGGTTGAGATGGACCTTGACCCGCACGCCGGACCACCGGTGCGGGCGCACCTTCTGCGTCACGACGCGGACCAGGAGCGGGCGCGGCGGGTCGACGATCACGCAGCACTTGGCCTGCCCGTCGACGCGGTCGAGCACCGCCTGTGACGCATGGTCAGTCACGGCGACGTAGGCGCAGGACCCCGTGGCGATGGCAGGGTCCAGAGCGGCGTCGACCGTCGTGGCCGGGCCCTCCGCCGACGGCTGGACCACGACCTCCGAGGAGGGTACGCAGCCGCCCGCAGCGTCGGTCGCGCCGAACGCGATGTGCAGATCGATCTGGGTCGGATCCGGGGTCGCACCGAGGACGATGCGGGCGTGCAGCTCGGATCCGTTGTCGACACGCGCCTCTGCCGAAGCGATGGTGCTTCCGGGCACGTCGGTCGCTGGCATGCCCGCCGGCCGATCGTCGAACGTCCAGTACTCGCCGACCCCGGCACGCGCCGGCGTCGCGATGGTGAGCAGCCCCACGACGAGGAGGCCGACCAAGGAAGCAGGAGATGTGCGCCCGAGCATGCGACACGCTAACCCCGCCGACGCCGTTGTCGCTGGCGCTTCGGAAGGTCAGTCGCGCAGGATCTGGCGCAGGACGATCGGCACGGTCACCCCGGCGAGCTGCACCTCGGCGGTCGGGTGGTCGTCGTCCACCCGCGCCAGCAGGTCCCACTCGCCGTCCACGTTGCGCCAGACATCGATGGCCCGCAGGTCCGGGTCGACGACCCAGTACTGCCCCACGCCACCCGCGGCGTACTCCATCGACTTGCGGACGGTGTCCTCCGAGCGGGTCGACGGCGACACGACCTCGGCCACCAGCACGGGAGCCGCAGTGACCCAGTCACCCTCCGGACGGTCGGCCACCATCATCACGTCGGGTGCGCGGAGCCGGTTCCGGGGGAGCCAGAGTCCGACTTCGGTGACCAGGAAGTGGTCTGGGAACAACGGGCCGAGGAGCAGCAACAGCCGACCCACGGCGTCGCCGTGCGGGAAGACGACGGGCGCCACGTCGATCACGGCTTCCCCGTTGACCCACTCCGCCTTCGGCGGGTGCGGCAGCGCGAGGAACTCCTCCCACGACATGCGGACCCGACGCAACGGCTCCTCGCAGACGGACATGGTGGCTCCTGGTTCGGTCGACACATCGACGCTCCTTCCATTGTGGACCCGAGAGCAGGTGAGCGACAGCCTGCCCGTGCGCGCCGACAACCCGAGTGCATCTGCACAGCTCTGTTCGTCGGGTTTCCCCGGTCAGCCGAGGCTCCTGACCCATTCGCGGGTCGGGGGCGGTTCGGCGGCCTTCCGGCGCTCCATGATCTGTCTGAGGCGCTGCCGGCGGCGATCGTCGGACTTGTCAGGGGAAACCCGACCGACACGCCGTTGCGCAACGGCGTGTCGGTCGGGTTTCGGCGGACAAGTTCGGCTGAGAGCCCCATGCCGGACGGGGCAGTAGGCCGGCGTACCGGTCCCACTAGGCTGTGCTGCCGTGACTCATCAGACGGCTTGGGGATTCGGTCTCGCGACGCTCGACGGCAACGGGACGGTGCTGGACGTCTGGTTCCCCTCCCCCGCGCTCGGCGCGCGGCCGGACGACGCGGTGTGCCCGAGCGAGCTCGGTGACCTGCAGGGCACCGACAAGGACCGGGGCGTCACCCGCGACGTGCTGCTGGTCGAGATCGACGACCTGCAGGCCCCGCCGGCCACGACCGAGGACGTCTGGCTACGCCTGCACCTGCTCTCGACGCGGCTGGTCAAACCGCACGCGGCGAACCTCGACGGCATCTTCGGGCTGCTCACCAACGTCGTGTGGACCAGCGCCGGCCCGTGCCCGGTGGAGGGCTTCGAGCTCACCCGCGCCCGGCTGCGGGCCAACGGCCGCCACGTCACCGTGTTCGGCATCGACAAGTTCCCGCGGATGGTCGACTACGTGGTGCCGCCCGGGGTGCGCATCGCCGACGCCGACCGGGTCCGCCTGGGCGCCCACCTCGCCGAGGGCACCACGGTGATGCACGAGGGCTTCGTCAACTACAACGCCGGCACGCTCGGCTCGTCGATGGTCGAGGGCCGCATCTCCGCGGGCGTCGTGGTCGGCGACGGCTCGGACGTCGGCGGCGGCGCGTCGATCATGGGGACGCTGTCCGGCGGCGGCAAGCAGGTCATCTCCGTCGGCGCCCGCTGCCTGCTCGGCGCGAACTCCGGCCTCGGCATCTCCCTCGGCGACGACTGCGTCGTCGAGGCGGGCTGCTACGTCACCGCCGGCACCAAGGTGACCGTGCACGACCCCGTCGACGGGATCGGCCCGAAGGTCGTCAAGGCGATGGAGCTGTCCGGCGCCAGCAACGTGCTGTTCCGCCGCAACTCGGTGACCGGCGCGATCGAGGCGGTGCCGTGGAAGAGCGAGGGCGTCGAGCTGAACGCCGCCTTGCACGCCAACTGACACTTGACCCCATGAGGTTCCGCACGGCGATCGCGCTGGCCCTGGTCGCCGGCGTCGGCGTGGCCGTCGCCGCGGGCTTCGGCATCAGCAACCTCCTGCACCAGGTCAGCCCGCTGCTGCACCCCGACGAGTGCACCGCGACGGTCGGCGGCCGCACCGTGACGCTGAACCCCGAGCAGGCCGAGAACGCGGCACTGATCTCGGCCGTGGCGGTCGGCCGCGGGCTGCCCGCGCACGCGGCGACGATCGCGCTCGCGACGGCGTACCAGGAGTCCAAGCTCTACAACCTCGAGTCCGGCGACCGCGACTCCGCCGGCCTGTTCCAGCAGCGGCCGTCGCAGGGCTGGGGCACCCACGCCCAGGTGACCAACCCGTACTACGCCACGAACGCGTTCTACAACGCGCTGCAGAAGATCCCCGGGTACCAGGAGATGCGGGTGACCGAGGCGGCGCAGGAGGTGCAGCACTCCGGGTTCCCCGAGGCGTACGCCGCGCACGAGGCGGACGCGCGGGTGCTCGCCTCGGCACTGACCGGCTACTCGCGGCACGCGTTCAGCTGCCGGTTCGGCGACACCCCGGGCCGGGCGAGCTCGAAGCTCACCGGGTCGGGCCTGACCCACCGGGCCGACGTCGTACGCCGCGAGGTCGACGAGGTCTTCGGCGACCCGCCGATGGGCGGGTTCGCGCCGGGCGGGGTGAGGACCGGGCACATGAAGGGGTCGGCGCACTACGACGGTCGCGCGGTCGACGTGTTCGTGCGGCCGGTGAGCCCGGCGAACAAGACCCGCGGCTGGGCGATCGCGCAGTACCTCGTCGCGATGGCCGACCGCCTGTCGATCGAGACGGTGATCTTCGACGACCGGATCTGGACCGCCGATCGTTCCGGTGACGGCTGGCGGCCGTACGACCCGCCGGAGCGCTCCGGGAGCCGGGTGGTGCTCGAGCACCGCGACCACGTGCACGTCGACGTGTTCGAGTAGGTCGTGTGCCCGGCCCCGGTGCCCGGGTCGTGTGCCTGGTGACGCGTCATGCCGCGTCCCCGGGCACACGATCCGGCGGGCCGAACGGCGACCCGTAAAAAATCCCGGCGCGTTTCTGTGGAGAACGCCCGTCCGGATGCCGATGAAGAGTAATGCTGGGACCGCTCCTGATCCCCACACTTGGATCAGACCGAGGTTTGCCCGTCGGGATCCGGCGGAACGCTTTTGACTGGGAGGTACGACGATGTGCAATCACACACCCGGATGTCCGGGGGTCGACGCCACTGACTGCTGCACCGCGCATGTGGTCGCCGACCATCTTCACGACCAGGGTTGGTGCCGGCTCTGCAACGGCGTGATCCTGTTCGACGACGGGCACTATCTGACGCCCGACGGTCACGACCAGGTCGTGACCTCGCTCTCGGCCTGACGTCTCACCCGGCCGCCGACGACAGCACCTGGATGACGGTCTCGCCGGGGCAGGTCGGGGACTTCCGGATCGCCCACCGGCCGGTGTGACCGGCGGCTGTCCAGGTCGCCTCGGCGTCGTCCGGCTCGGTCTCGCCGTCGGTGATCCGCACCCCGGGCTCGCGGTGGTTGAGGTGGCCGAGCACGTCGTCGAACGGCGTGGTCGTCACGGCCGTGACGATGGTGCCCACCCCTTCGCGGTGCTCGACGTCGTAGGCCGTCGTGTCCGGCGGGAAGCTCCACGACGACGGCAGGTCGGCGGTCGCGTCCGCGACGGGCTCCGCCTCCGCGCGACACACGCTGCGGTCGGCACCCTCGATGCTGACCGCCTCGGCACCCTCCGGCGACGCCGACGCCCTCTCGGGCGCGTTCCCGCACGCGCTCAGCGTGCCGAGCCCGAGCACCGCGACGGCGAGGGCTGAGCGCACCCTCATCGCAGTCGCGGCACGACCGCGCGGTCGCGGTTGTCGTGCTCGTCGGCCTCGGCGACCACCGGCTGCCGGGTGCGCGGGTGCTCCGGCTTCCAGCCGACGACGGCCGCGCTGCTCGACGACGGGCTCGACGTGGGGGTGGCCGTCGCGGTCGCCGTCGACCCGCTCGAGGTGACCGGGTCGTACTTGCTGAACAGCGTCCGGCCCGAGCTCTGCCGCGCGATGGTCGCGTAGGCGTCGTAGGTGTTGACCGACGGGTCGGTCACGCAGGCGCCGGTGCAGCCGTCGGCGAACCCGACCAGCACCCGGCCGTGGTCGTCGATCGTCGCGTCGATGAAGTCGAGCAGGTTGCGGTCGTTGCCGCAGGTGGTGCCGCCGGTGCAGATCGAGCCACGCTGGACCGGGTCGTTCGGCGTGGCGTCCGTGGTGGTCCAGGTCGCGCCGCCGTCGTACGTCGTGGCCACGTACAGGTGCCAGACGCCCTTGAAGGTGGCCGCGTTCTGGTAGTCGCCGGCGGTCGGGGTGCCGATGAACGCGACCGCGGCCCGGTCGTCGTCGCCGGCCACCGCCGCCGGGAACACGGCGTTGTTGATGCCGTACTCGCTGCCGAGCGACTGCACGTGCTCCCACGTGGCGCCCCGGTCGTGGCTGACCGCGACGCCGGGCTTGCCGGTCGCGCCGTCGACGTAGCCGGTGTAGACGGTGCCGTTGCGGGCGACGCCGACCGACGGGTCCGCGTCGCTGACGGTGCGTGCCGGGGATCGGGTGCACCGCCCAGGTCAGCCCGCCGTCGGTGGAGCGACGACCCCGGCCTGGCCGCCGCAGTCGCTGTTGGGCACGTACGCCGTCCCGTCGGGCGCGACCTTGACGTGTCCGTGCAGGCCGCCGCAGTCGTTGGCCGTCCACGCCGGGACGCCGGCGCCGAACGTCGTACCGCCGTCGTGGGAGCTGGCGCAGAACGCCGTCGCGATGTCCTGGCTGCAGTAGTAGACGTCGTTCGGGTAGCCGGTCAGCGCGCCGACCGGGTCGTCGGCGGAGAACGGCCCGCCGCCGAGGGTCTGGTGGTCGACACCGCTGGGGATGCCGCCGCCCTCGCTGGGGTTCCAGGTCGCGCCGTCGTCGTCGGTCCAGCAGGTGAAGGAGTCGACGCCGGTCAGCTGGGACTCGAAGGTCCGCCCGGTCTCGTGGTCGGTGAACAGGATCGGGTCGAGGCTGACCGTCGAGCCCTGCGGGCAGCCGTTGGCGGCGTTGGCCGACACGTCGCTCCATGTCGCGGTGGCGGGGCTGGCGCTGTCGTCGAAGAGCACCTGGTACGTCGACAGCGACGCCTGGTACATCGTCGCGTCGCTCGACCAGCTGTTGCCGATCGAGGGCTCGCCGGCGCCGTGGGCGTCGCCGAGCGACTCGGGGGCGCCGTACGTCGTGAAGGCGGTCGTGCCCGGGTCCGGGGTCGCCGTCGGGGTCGGCGTCGGGGTGGGTGTCGGGCTCGGCGAGGAGTGCTGCCGCCGCCGAGCGAGGCTGGCGCTGCCGTCGTACCCGTCGGCGACCTGCTCGAAGGCCATGACCCGGACCGTGTAGTCGCCGGGCGCCGCCGGGACGGTGATCGACTCCGCGCCGGCGTTCTCGCCGCTGGCGATGATGTTGCCGTCGGCGTCGAGGACGTAGGCGTCGTAGTCACCGCCGTTCTGCCCGGCCACCGTGATCAGCATGCTGTCACCGCTCGGCACGTCGGTGCCGACGTGGAGGGCGAAGTCGTCGCACAGCATGGTCGCGGGCGAGGGGTCGCACGCGGCGGTGCCGAGGAACAGCTGCGACGGGTTGCTCGGGGCGAGCGGCGCGCCGGTCCAGCTGACCGACGGCTGCGCGGACGTGAGCGTGCCGTCGGCCGGCGTGGCGGCGTCGGCGGAGGTCGCGACGCAGCGCGAATCCGCCACCGACGACGAGGCTGAGGGCGGCGCCGACGACGGCGGCGTTGAGCTTGCGCTGGGAGAGGGGCACGTCGATCCAACGACGGCCGTCGGGCGCGGTTACTGGGGAGTCAGCCGGCCAGCCGCGCGACCGCGGCGTCGATGCGCTCGTCGGTGGCGGTGAACGCGACCCGCACGTGCGCAGCCGGCGGCGCCGTAGAACGAGCCGGGGGCGACCAGGATGCCGCGGTCGGCGAGCCAGGACGACCGTGTCCCAGCAGTCCTCGTCGCCGCCCTCGGCTGACGGCGGCCCAGAGGTAGAGCGACGCCTCGGAGTGGTCGATCCGGAAGCCGGCCGCGAGCAGCGCCTCGCGCAGCTTGGCCCGGCGGGCGGCGTAGCGGGCGTGCTGCTCGACGACGTGCGCGTCGTCGTCGAGCGCGGCCTTCATCGCGACCTGCTGGGGCCCGGGCATCTGCAGCCCGAGGTTCTTGCGCACCGCCAGCAGCTCGCCGACCAGCGCGGGGTCGCCGGCGACGAACGCGCAGCGGTAGCCCGCGAGGTTGGAGCGCTTCGACAGCGAGTGGACCGCGAGGATGCCCTCGTGCGAGCCGCCGCAGACGTCGGGGTGCAGCACCGAGACCGGCGTGGTCTCCCACGCGCACTCGAGGTAGCACTCGTCGGAGACCAGGATCGTGCCGCGCTCGCGGCACCAGTCGACGACCTTCTTCAGGTGCTCGGGCGGCAGCACCCGGCCGGTCGGGTTGGACGGCGAGTTCAGCCAGAGCAGCGCCGGCACCTCGGGCCCGAACGACGTCAGCGAGTCGCGCGCGACCGCCCGGGCGCCGGCCAGCGCCGCGCCGACCTCGTAGGTCGGGTAGGCCAGCTCGGGGTAGGCGACCAGGTCGCCCGCGCCGAGGCCGAGGTGGCCGCCATCGAGGCGATCAGCTCCTTGGAGCCGATCACCGGCAGCACCCCGTCCAGGCCCGAGGCCGGTGACGCCGTGCCGGCGGGCCAGCCAGTCGACGCAGGCCTGCCGGGTCTCGACCCGGCCGATCGTCAGCGGGTAGCCCGGCGAGTCCGCGGCCCGGCGCAGCGCCTCCTGGACCACCGCGGGCGTCGGGTCGACGGGCGTGCCGACCGAGAGGTCGACGATCCCGTCGGGGTGGGCCCGGGCGCGCTCGCGCGTGCGCGAGCAGGTGGTCCCAGGGGAAGTCCGGCAGCCGCGACGGAGACCTTCGCGGACGCCGGGAGCTCAGCCGTCCTGGTTCTGCGGCGGGAGGGCCGCGATCATCGGGTGGTCCTGGTCGATCTCGCCCATCTTCGCCGCGCCGCCCGGGGAGCCGAGGTCGTCGAAGAAGTGCACGTTCGCGTCGTAGTACTCCTTCCACTGCTCCGGGGTGTCGTCCTCGTAGAAGATCGCCTCGACCGGGCAGACCGGCTCGCAGGCACCGCAGTCGACGCACTCGTCGGGGTGGATGTAGAGCATCCGCTTGCCCTCGTAGATGCAGTCGACGGGGCACTCGTCGACACAGGCCCGGTCCTTGAGGTCGACGCACGGCTGGGCGATGACGTAGGTCACCGGTTCCTCCTGGGACGTAGCGGGAACGGTGCTGCTCGGCGACAGCCTAGTATCCCGAGCGTGCCACGATGCACGCCCCCACGATGTGGCCAAGCACATCGCTCGGTCCCGCACGTCGTCGGCCAGCGGGTGGTCGTACGCCGGGTCCTGCGCGGCGAGACCGGCCCGACCGGGCGGCCCGGCGTTGACCGACGTGCTCGGCACCTGCGTGGCCTGGGCGCGACGGCGTCTGCGTGCTGCAGGCCGAGGACGGCCGAGCACCGTGGCGATCGCGCTCGCCGACATCGTCTCCGGCAAGCCGGTGCCGCCCGCGGCCCTCGCCGCGGCAGCGGGTCTCGCCGCGCGACGGCGCAGCTGCCGGGCGCTGGCGCTGTGGCCGGACCTGGAGACCGAGCCGCTGGGCGACTGGGTGCTGCGCCACTCCCCCACGTCGACCGCGCGGCGCGCCAACTCGGTGCTGGCGATCGGGCCGTCGGGGGTCGACGGCGACTACGAGCGGGTCGTCGCGTTCTACGCGCGCCGGACCGGCCGGCCGATCGCCGCGGTGCTGCCGGAGTCGCGCCGAGGACGCGATGTTCCGCGCGCACGGCTGGGTGCCGGAGAGCGGCGACGCGGACACGTGTTCCAGCTGGCCGGGCGTGGCCCGGGTGCGCTGCGGGGGTCTCGGCAGGTCGCCAGCGGCGCCGCGCGACCACCGGAGGTCGCCTCGAGGACGGGCGACCTGGTGACGGTCGCGGATCGGCGACCGGGCGCGCGGGCGTGGCGGCGTACGCCGACGACTGGGTCGGGTTCCGCGGCATCCACGTCGACCCGGCGTACCGCCGGCAGGGCCTGGCGCTGGCGTGATGGCCGCGCTGCTGGAGTGGGGCGCCGAGCGCGGCGCGACCACGGCGTACCTGCAGGTGCTGGGCGACAACGCGCCGGCGCTCGCGCTCTACGAGCGGCTGGGGTTCACCACCCACCACGCCTACCGCTACCTGGCGCCCCGGGCGGGCCGCGGAGCGCTGACCGAGGTACCGCTCGGAGTGGGCGGTGATCCACGGCCAGAACGCGCGCTGCGCGGCGAGCAGCAGTGCGCCGGCGACGACCATGGTCGTGATGTTGAGGACCAGCTGACTCGGCGGAGCCGGCGATCTCGGCGCGCTGCCACATCGCGAGGCCGAGGGCCAGGTTGCCGGCGGCCGGGACGGTGGTGACGCTGATGAAGACGCCGACCATCGTGGCGGTCTTCTCGATGGCGAGCGCGAGGGCGCCGGCGACGCCGGCCAGCAGGGCCACGATGAACGACCACCAGTCCGGGTGCCAGATGAAGCCGGTGTTCGGGCGCGGCCGGGTGACCATGTCGGGGGTGACCAGGCCGAACGGCCGGGACGACCAGCGCACACAGGGTGACCACCGCGATCGCGAACGGAAGCGACAGCACCAGCAGCCGCAGGCTGCGCCCGACGATGCCCCACCGGCGCAGCATCACGCCGGCGCTGGCGGCCGCGATCGCGCTGAACTCCGGCCCGACCGCCATGGCGCCGACGACGAGGACCGCCGAGTCGTTGATGACCGCGATGGCGGCCAGCGACACCGCGATGACCAGGAAGATCTGGAAGGAGACGGTGCCGACCGCGCCGGCCTCGGCCTGGGCCTCCACCGACTCCCAGATCACCGCGTCGTCGGGGTGACCGGGGGCGGCGGCCTCGAGCCGTTCGGCGGCCCGCGAACGGCGTCCCGGTCGGCTCGCTGATCACGATGCCGCCGCGCTCGCCGAGCCCCGAGCTCGTGGAGCTCGTCGGTCAGGGCGCTGGCCTCCTCCTTGGCGACGTCGCACTCCACCAGGTCGCCCGCGGGCTCGATGCACGCGCCCTGCTGCACGGTGACGTTGGTGATCCAGTCGTGCGAGGTGAGCAGGTCGCGCACGCGAGCGGTCAGGTCGTCGGGGACCGTGAGCCGCAGGTGGACCAGCACCGTCGGAGCGTACCGACACCGACTGCCTACATTGGGGAGCGTGACGTACGACGCGGCGTGGCTGGAGTCCGAGGGCGACCGGCTGCTGGAGTTCGCCCGGGCGTCGGTGCACCCCGACGGCGGGTTCGCGTGGCTCGACGACGACGGCCGCGCCGGAGCTCGATCGGCCGGTGGAGCTGTACCTCAGCTGCCGGATGACCCACGTCTTCGCGCTCGCGCACCTGCTGGGCAGGCCGTGGGCCGGCGCGCTGGTCGACCACGGCGTGGCGGCGTTGACCGGGCGGCTGCGCGACCACGAGCACGGCGGCTGGTGGGCGCGCGTAGGCGCCGAGGGCCCGGTGACTCGGGCGAAGACGGCGTACGAGCACGCGTTCGTGGTGCTGGCCGCCTCGTCGGCGGCGGCCGCCGGTCGCCCGGGCGCCGACGAGCTGCTCGCCGATGCGGTGGACGTGCTGCGGACCGCGCTTCTGGGACGACGCCGCGGGAATGGTCGTCGAGGAGTGGGACGAGACCTGGTCGGTGCTCGACGGGTACCGCGGCGTGAACGCCAACATGCACACGGTCGAGGCGCTGCTGGCCGTCGGCGACCTGGCCCGCGCCGAGCGGATCGTGACGCGCGTCGTGCACGGGCTCGCCCGCGGCAACGACTGGCGGATCCCCGAGCACTTCGACGCCGCGTGGTCGCCGCTGCTGGACTACAACCGGGACGAGCCGGCGCACCCGTTCCGGCCGTACGGCGCGACGGTCGGCCACTGGTTCGAGTGGAGCCGGCTCACGCTGCAGCTGCGCGAGGCCCTCGGGCGGCGGCGCCGGGCTGGATGCTCGACGACGCGGTGGCGCTGTTCGACGCGGGCGTGCGCGAGGGGTGGGCGGTCGACGGCGCGGACGGCTTCGTCTACACCGTCGACTGGGACGGCTCCCCCGTGGTCCGGCAGCGGATGCACTGGGTGGTCGCCGAGGCGCTCGCCGCGGCCGCCACGCTCGCGCGGGTGACCGGCGACCCGGCGTACGAGGCCTGGCACCAGCGGTGGTGGGGGTACGCCGACCGCCACCTGCTCGACCGCGAGCGCGGGTCGTGGCACCACGAGCTGGACCCGGCGAACCGGCCCGCCGCGGGCACGTGGTCCGGCAAGCCGGACGTCTACCACGCCTTCCAGGCCACGCTGGTGCCGCGGCTGCCGGTGTGGCCGCCGTTCGCGGCGGCGCTCAGTACGCGCAGACCGGCGTGAAGCCCGGGTCCGCCGGGCCCGGCCGCTCGAGCGCGTTGAGCGCCCACGCGATCGCGGTGCGGCTCATCGGGATGAACACGTGCTCGGCGAGGTCGTCGGGGCACGAGTCCTGGATGGTGACGTTGGTGGTCTGCGGGCCCTCGGCGAGGAACGCCGAGGTGTAGGGCACCACGACCTCGTCGTACCGCGTGCTGATCTGGGTGTAGCTGACGTCGCCGGGCGTCTCGTCGCCCTTGTTGAGCCTGGTGAGGAACGCCGAGCCCGCGGCCTGCTGGTTGCACGCGGGGCACAGGCCGCCGGTGAGCGGGTTGGACGGGTCGCCGACGATCTCGGTGCCGTGGTTGGACGGCGAGAGGCCGACCAGGTCGTCGACGTACTTCGCGCCGCCGAGGAACCGGATGTAGTAGCGCGGCATCATGCCGCCCTGCGAGTGCCCGACCATGGACACCTTGTCGGCGCCCGTGGCGGCCAGGACCTTGCGCACGAACCGCTTCAGCTGGCGCGCCGAGGCCTTGATGTCACCGGTCGCGCGGTTGCCGTAGTCGAGGGAGAACACGCAGAACCCGTCGCCGACCATCGCGGCCGACAGGTCGTCGAGCAGGCTCTTCTTGTCCCCGAACGTGCCGTGCACGATGACGACCGGCTCGGGCCGCTGCGCGGTCGGCCGGCAGGACCAGTCGTTGGCGCCGGTCGGGTCACCGAACGGGTTCGTCGGCAGCGGTACGCCGTCCGCGTCGGCCGGCAGCGCCAGCCCGATCGTCGCGAGCACGGACACGAGCAGGGCTCCCAGGAGGCGTCGCATGCCGGGTCCAACGAGCGTGCGTGACGCCGGTCACGCCCCGGAGCGCGGCGCCGGCCGCGGCAGGGTCCCGATCGCGACGACCAGCAGGACGAGCGCGAGCCCGAGCACGGCGTACCCCTGGACGTCCTGGCTGATCGCGTAGTCGCCCTCGGGGCGGGGGAAGGTCAGCCAGGCGACCATGCGCGTCCCAGCCGGCGACGAACGCCAGGCGCGACCACCAGCCCGGCGGCAGCGCGAGCAGCGCCGCGACGGTCGCGGCGGTGGCGAGGGCCAGGCCCCACCACCAGTCGTGCACGCGCGACCGTGGCGACGGCGGTGGTCGCACCGACGACCAGCAGGCCGGTCGCCGCGAGGACGCGCACCGTCCGTCAGAGCCCGGCGAAGAGGTCGGTCTCGAGGCCGTCCTCGTTCAGCGGGCCGCGGTGCCCCTTGGCGATGCGGAACACCTCGACGCCCCAGGCGACGTCGCCGACGTTGTTGGACAGCGCGAAGAACGGGCCGTCGGTGGCGATCTGGGTGGCGTGGGCGCGCATGCGCGGCGAGCTTCTGCTCGACGTACTCGGTGGCGTCGACGGCCGCGGAGAGGTCCGCGTCGGGGACGATGAAGGCGGCAGCGGGCCGTCGGGGTCCATGCCCTCGAAGGTGGTGGTGTCGCCGGCGTCGCGCAGCGCCCGCAGGCCGGCGCGCATCCGGTTCTCCGACATCGCGCCCCAGTAGATCTTGGCGATGTCCCAGGCCTCGCCGAGGTCGCTTGCGGTACGTCGGGACCGCGGCCAGCGCGGCGGCGTACATCGCCACGCGGTGCGCCTGGATGTGGTCGGGGTGGCCGTAGCCGCCGAACTGGTCGTAGGTGACCAGCACCTGCGGGCGGACCTCGCGGATGACCGCGACGAGGTGGTCGGCGGCCTCGGTGAGGTCGGCGCGCCAGAACGCGTTGTCGTGGATGTCGTCGGCGGGGATGGCGTAGCCGTCCTCGTGCCACTTCATGCCGGAGTCGCGGTAGGTCCCGAAGCCGCCGAGGTAGCGGTGGTCGGTGACGCCGAGCTCCTTCATCGCGGCCTCGAGCTCGCCGCGCCGGTGCTCGCCGAGCCCGTCCTCCTCGTCGGCCGCGAGGTGCACCAGGTCGGGCACCAGGATCTCGCCCATCTCCCCGGCGGTGCAGGTCACGAGCGTCACCCCGCGCCCCTCCGCGACGTACTTCGCCATCGTCGCCCCCTGCCCGATCGACTCGTCGTCCGGGTGGGCATGCACGAGCAGCAGGCGCTGGTCAGCGGTCATGCGCCGAGCCTACTGAGAGCTGTTCGTTGGTCGAGTAGCCCGTCGCGAGGAACGAGCGACGGGCGTATCGAGACCCCGGTACGCCGGGCAGGGCACGGTCCACCGGCGGTCGAGCGCCGTACCGGCGGTCGAGCTTGTCGAGACCCCCGCAGCCCGCACAGGGCCTCAACCCAGCAGCGGCACCGAGCTCACAAGCCGAGGAACACCCGCAGCCACCGATCGACCTCATCCATCGTGTCGTCGTCGACCACACCGGCGACAGAGGTGATGCGGGCACGGTCGACGGTCCGCGGTTGTTCGGTCATCGCGAAGCTCGGGAGATCGAGGTCGAGATCACCGCGCAGCCGGATGTGGTTGGGCCATCCGCGGTCGGTGGTCGTGACGGGCAGCACGATGGTGAGAGTCGTCGCGGTGCGGAGGTAGCCGTCGCTCGCGATCACCAGGCCCGGACGGTGGCCGCCTTGCTCACGCCCGCGCACGGGGTTGGCGTCGAACCACACCACCGATCCACGGCGGATCTCGGTCACGCGGGCAGGTCCGTCTCGAGCTCGGACCAGGCAGCCGTCTCCGCGTGATAGTCAGCGTCGGCAGTAGCGAATGACCGCCCGAACGCGTCGAGCATCTGGGCGCGCTCGTGCTCGTCGAGCAACTTCTCGATCAAGCCGGCCGCGGTCAGCCCACTCGCGCGCGCATCACGGTTGATGCGATCACGGAGCTCCGCCGGAACCTTGATCGTGGTCGTCGCCATGGAGCAAGGCTACCTTGCTGGTCTACCGTTCGGTATACCCCTGGGGCGCGGGCACCGGCGGTCGAGCTTGTCGAGACCCCTACAGCCGCTTGATCCTCCGCGGCTCGCTGGGCAGCTCCAGCGGCGCGGGCGCCGGTACGTCGGCCTCCGCATCGAGCCACCCGTCGTACTCGTCCACGAGCAGCTCGAGCACGATCTCCGGCGCGTCGGAGACGACAGCCCACGGATGGTCCTCGTCGTCGTCCTCGCCGGCCAGCCGCTCCCGCTCGGCGCGGGCGTCGTAACCGTCGGCGACCAGGCGCGCGACCACGGCCCGCGCGTCGTCCTCGTCGAAGAAGATGCCTCGCACGGCGCCCATCATCCCAGCGGCAGATGAGCCAGGAAGGGCCGGTCGGCAGTGAGCCAGTCGACGCTCCCCAACTCGTCCGGGCCGAGCCAGCAGATGGCGTCGTGCTCGTGCGGCACGGGCTCGCCACTCTCGATCCGGGCGAGCGCGACCGCGAGCGTGTGCCGCTCGCCGATCGGCACCTCGTCGGGCAGCCAGGACTCGACGGCGATGACGCAGCCGAGCTCCTCGGCGATCTCCCGGACCAGCGCGTCCTCCGCGGTCTCGCCGGGCTCGACCTTGCCGCCCGGGAACTCCCAGCGCCCGGCTGCCTCCGGCGGCGACGTACGCCGAGCCGCCAGCACGCGTCCATCTCTGATGATCGCTGCTCCGACCACTGCGCCCACGCGCCCGACGCTACCCGGGCGTCAGCCCGCTGCCACGGTCCAGACATGCGAAAGGCGCCACCGGTGACGGTGGCGCCTCTTACCGAGTGTTTCGGACGGCATGCCCTAGGGTGAGACAGGCGGTCCGGACCATTCTCGCGCAGCGGCAAACAGAGAATGGCCCGGACCGCGTCTGTGTGTCCCGACTTCTTGCTTCAGTTGTGCTCGGGGGTTGCGGGAGCAGGGCCCCCGGTAGAGCGGGCTCCGGGACGGTCACTCATCCGTCCCGGAGCCAGCCCGTGGGTCAGCTACCTCAGCGGATGCGGCGGCTCTTGTTGGCCGGGCGAACCATGTCGGTGCCCTTGAGCTTCACGGTGTACCGGGTGAACCGGTTCCCGTTGCCGTCGTGAACGCGGAACACGTAGTTGCCGTGCTCGTTGAGGACGGCCGACTTGATCCGCTTGAGCGAGTGGCCCTTGCGCTTGAACAGGATCACCCGAGCGCCGGAGGCCTCGTCACGAGCGTCGACCTTGATGACGTCGCGCTTGCCGTGGTCGATGCCCTTGACGTGCATGTGGGCGTAGACCGGGTAGTCCGGTCCCGGAGGCGTAACCTCGCCGGCCTTGACCGTGGTGGTCGCGGTCCGACGGGCGAGGAAGCCGGAAGACCCTTGCCGTCGTTGGTCGACGACGAGGCGTACAGCTGGTCAGCCGCGGCACCGAACTGCTGCGTACCGATACCCTGAACCTTGATGCGTCACGTCGCCCTCGGCGTCGCGTCGACGCGGACGTTGAGGTTGATCTGACCGTTGGCGTTGGTCATGGCGTCGCTGTCCTGGAACTGCGCCGGGCCGGAGACCTGGATGTTCAGGTCGGTCGACGCGGAACCCCGGCAACCGGGTTGCCGAAGGCGTCGGTCACGACCGCGGTGAACGGCGATCTGGGTCGTGCCGTGCTCGACCTCGGCCGGCCCGCTGACCGTGACATTCGCGAGCGCGTCACTTGTCAGTCTCGGCGCCAACAGTGAACTGCGCGGACTCGGTGCGGTTCGCCGAAGTGACCGTCACGGTGACGACGCCGGACTTGGTGCCGATGATCTCGTAAGCCGCTCGGCGGACCGCCGCGGTAGCGACCGTCGTAGCGTGGCCGAGGCCGAACCCTCGGAGAGGTCGGTCTGCGCCCGGCTCAAGGATCAGCGGCGCCGTTGTCGACCGATACGGTGACATGTCAGACACCGGCCTCACCGTTGTCGACCAGGTTCAGCGTCGGCGGACTCGTCGGCCGGCGTCGTTGGCGTGCGGCGTCAGCCAGCGGCACGACGGTGACGTCGGACGGCGTCGTAGTCCGAGCCCTCCGTGTTCGTGCCGTCGAAGCTTGGTCTGGAAGTCGCTACCCATGCCGTCGGTCGTGTACTCGATCGTCGTCGTGCCGCAGGTCGATGTCCGGCGACGTGGCGTACTGGTCCTTGTAGTGCATGAACTTGACCAGTGTCGGTCGTCGCCGTTGGTCGCCTTCGTGTCGGTGAAGGTGAAGGTCACCGAGCCGTCGGCACCGACGGCCTTCTTCTGCGTGCGTGGGCGTCGGTCGTCGTTGTTCGTGCCCGCTGCGGCGGCGGTCGACGTATGCCGCCGGTGACCGGGTCACCGAACTGGTCGACGACCGTCGCCGTGACGTCGACGGAGCCGTCGACCTCGGAGAAGTACATGTCGGCGCGGCCTGGATCGCGGCGACGGTCGAGCGGTCGAAGTTGAGCGCTCGGTGAACGAGCCGCCGATGTGATGGTGTCGCCGTCCTGGATCGTGCCGGCGTCCAGCGTGATCGGTCAGCGAGCCGTTGCCGTCGCGTCGAGCGCGGTCGAGACAGTGGTGGAGGTCTTCCCGCCGAAGGTCACGTCCGTGGTCGCCGCCGGTGCTCGTCGCTCACCGTCGACGGTCAGCGACACCGTGCTGTTCTTGTGGCGGTGCCGCCCTGGATGTCGATGCGGACGGTCGTCTGGTCGACACGAACGCACGTGCGTGCCACCAGTGATGCCGTCGCCGAAGCCGTCCCACGTGTCGGCGCCGGTGACGATGTCGACGTTGTCGTCGGCGAGGCTGGCAGCCTGACGGTCACGTTGGCGGTGGCCGTGGCGTCGGCCGTGCCCGGGCCGTCGAGCGTGACATGTGCGCACCGAGCGCTGGCGCTGCCGTCGGCGTCGGCGGTGAAGGTGCCGTAGCCGAGGCGAGCTCGTCGCGCGTCGATCGGCTCGGCGGGGCTGAATCGTGACGGTCGACCGGGTCGTTGCTCGAAGGTAGACGTGTCGGTGCGTGAGGAGCTGGGTCGTCCGGCCCGCGGCGTCCTTGAGCGGTACGGTGTACTTGCCGCTCTTGAGCCGCCTGGGCGGCCGACTGGCTCGCCGGCGAGACCTCGACTCGTCCAGCGTCACCGAGGTCGTCTGCGAGACCGACGGCCGCGCGGCCTCGCTGAGCTCCAATGGTCCCTGTCGCTGTCCTCGTCGTCGATCACGCGGACTCGCGCGGCGTCGCCCGTGGTCGCGGTCGTCGCCGTGACATGAAGGTGATCTCGTCGTAACCGTCAGTCTGCGGAGTCATTGGTCGACCCGTCCGGAACCCGCACGGGCGCGCCGACGATGGCGACGTTCTGGCTCGCGCCGTCCTGGCTGTCGTCCGAGCGGTTCTGGCGCGATCAGCTCGAGGTCGGCCCTCGGCGTCCGACACAAGGCCGTGCTTGGCCTGGAGGACGACGACGCCACCCACGTCGCCGCCGTTGTGGGTCGGGACCGACATAGGCGACGCTAATCGTGTCACCGGCGGCCGCGTGGGCCGAGGAGGCGAGGAACGGGAGACCCGTCACCGCCAGAGCGGCGACGGCCGTAGCCGGCCAGTCCCCGCTTGATGCCGCTGCTGTTCATGCTTGGTTTTCCTTCCGGAGTGAATGAATCGGGAAAGTCCCCCGATCCCGACATGAGGCCCGAGAGCCTCGTGTGTTCGGCACTCGTTCACGGATCCCGAGCGCCGAGAGCAACCTAGGCGTGTTGCCTGGCTCACGGCGTGGTTGTTGCACGGGTCATCGAAACCTGCAATAAATGGCGGGCCAGCGACGCGTGCGACGCGCCGGACCGAGGCGGATCGGGGGATCCTTGACAGCGGAGAGCACGACCGTGCCGTCGCGGCGCCGTGGGCGACCGCAGCGGTTCCCGGAGGACCCGAACCCACTCGCGAGTGGCACGGTGGGCTGCGACCAACGGATCGCATGGCTGCTGTCGGCCTGCCGCGTGCTCGGACCGGATCCCGACCTGGCTCGTCGAGAAGGCTTCATCGACGCACTGAAGCAGAAGGGCATCCCGGTCGATGCATCGCGGGTCTCGCGCTGGGAGTCCGGGATGCAGACGCTCCCCAACCAGGTGATCGCGACGTACGAACAGGCCCTCGACCTTCCGGAGGGGGCTCTGACGTCCGTCACCGACGGACTGCTGCGCAACTTCGGCAGCGCCGCCCCGAGCCGGCGATCGCCGACGCGCGACGAGCCGCTGCTGAACCACGAGATCGAGAGCCTGATCGACCGCGCAGAGATGGGCGCCGCGACCGGCGCGCACTGGATGCGGCTCGGCGAGGAGCTCAGCCGCTACGAGCGGGTCTTCCTCCGCGAGCGTGAGTGGGCCCAGCTGACCCACCACCTCATCAACGAGCTCGGCACGGCCGTCGGACTGGCCTACGTCCGGCGCTTCGAGGCCGCGGCCCGGTTCCTCCGGCACCCCAACGCCCGGCGGCACCTGGTCATGTCGGTCGGCCGCTTCGTCACCGACTCCGACACCCAGGTCGTGGTGCCAGTGCTCAACCTGTTGGGCGAGGTACCCGACCCCGCGGCCGCCGACCTCACGTTGCGCCTGCTCACGGCCGACACCGACAACAGGTACCTGCGCCGCGCCGCGTCGTCGGTCGCGGCCACGAAGCTCGCGCGCGGACACTTCGGCGAGGACGCGCTCCCCACGCTCGAGTCGCACGTCCTCGGCGCACTGCGCCGCGGTGAGGCCCTGGACGGCCGCCTGGACGCGTTCGACCTCGCCGTCCGCCTCCCCGACTACTCCTGGAAGCGTGTCGCCGGCGGGCTGCGCACCCGGCGCGCCCACGGCCACGTCACGGAAGCTCGCGAGGGCGACGAGATCATCCCCCCGGCTCGCGCCGCATCCGTGGTCGCGGACCTCGCGCCGGCCGTCCAGGCCGACACCCCGCACCACCAGCCGCAGGAGCCCGACCTGATGCTCCGCCGCCTCCTGCGCGAGGCGCTCTTCCACTCCCACAAGCCGCGCCGCCACCACGCGGCACTCCTCATCGCCGCGTCGCCGTACGCCCCGGCCGCCGCCCGCCACCTCCTGCAGCTGGCCTGCGACACCAACGACCTGCTCGCCGCGCGCGCCTGGACAGTGCTGATGCGGGTCGGTGACCACGGTCTGCGCGACCAGGTGGTACGGCGGGCGGTGGTCGACGAGCGTCCGTCGGTGCGAGCCCGAGCACTGGTCAACGCCGGGCTCGACGGCCACCTCACCGAGGAGCAGCGCACCGCCATCGCAACGCGGTACGGCGAGGGCAAGGCGATCGAGCAGCACTCCACGCTCTTCGCTCTCGGCATGGCCGGCGCCCCCGAGCTCACGTCGCTCGCCGACTCCGACGACCCGGAGACCTGCCGCGCGGCGAAGTGGTGGATCTCCCAGGGCAAGGCCATCCACGATCCAGACGGAGTTCGGTCCCGCCCTTGACGCTCGAACGTTTGTTCGACTAGCATGGGAAGCATGACCCGGCTCCAGGTGGACGACCTCGACGCGACGGCGACCCTCGCCGCCGCCGAGTCCACGCTGAAGCGCCGCCGGCAGGCGGAGGTCGACGACCTGATGCTCGTCCTGCACTGGGCCGACCTGCACGCGTCCGACCCGCGTCAGGACCCGAACGCGAAGCGGGACTGGAACGGCGAGGACCGGCTGGTCGAGGTCGGCGGCGACGGCACCCCGTGGGTGCAGGAGCTCAGCCTCCCCGAGCTCGCGATCGCCCGCCAGGTCCACACCCTCAGCGTCCGGTCGGCGATGGCCGACGCGCTCGACCTGCGGCACCGGCTGCCGTTGACCTGGTCCCGGGTGCGTCGCGGCGAGTGCGAGCCGTGGGTCGCCCGCAAGGTCGCCTCGATGAGCCGGCAGCTCGACCAGTTCCAGGTGCGCATCGTCGACGGCGCCGTCGCCGACGCGATCGGTGGCGAGTCGCCGGCGCGCGTCCTCGAGCTCGCCCAGGCCAAGGTGATCGAGGCGGACCCCACGGCGTACGCCGAGCGCCTCGAGGCCCAGCTGCGCCGGCGCTTCGTCGGGCTGTCACGCACCGACGAGCACGGGTTGCGCAACGTGATCGCCCGGGTCGAGGCCGGAGCCGCCGTCTGGATCGACGCCGTCGTGGACCGGATCGCCGACGTCTTCGAGCGCCGTCGCGACCTGGTCCCCCACCTGCCGGAGGACGCCAGCCACGCGGAGCTGCGAGCCGAGGCCTTCGGGTGGCTCGCGCACCCGCAGGACGTCATCGACCTGCTGGAGGCCGAGGCCACGACGCCGGCCAAGCGGCGCCGCCCCAAGGCCGTCGTCTACGTCCACCTTCACGAGGCCGCGCTCCAGCGCTGGGCCGTCGCCCGCGTGGAGGACCTCGGCCCGCTCCTGATGGAGCAGGTCCGGCGCCTGCTCGGGCACGCCAACGTCACGCTCGCCCCGGTCATCGACCTCACCGACGGGGTCCGAGTCAACGCCTACGAGCACCCCGAGGACGTCAAGGAGCGGGTCCACCTGCGGACCATCGGCGAGGTGTTCCCGCACGGCAACCGGGTGAGCCGCAGGGTCGACATGGACCACCCGATCGAGTGGCAAGAGGACGGGCCGGACGGCCAGACCGGCGACCACAACGCCGCACCGCTGAGCCGGACGAACCACCGGGCCAAGACACATCTGGGCTACCGGCTCCGACAAATCGGGCCGGACGACTACGTCTGGCGCACCCCACATGGCTTGAATCGCCGAGTCGATTCCACCGGCACCCATCCGATCGACGAAGAGCCTCGCAGATCGACCTGGTCCGACCAGGCCGCTCTCGACCGCATCCTCGACGAGATGCTGAGCAAGCTCGGCCGCTCCGCCTGACCGATCAGACCCTGATCGGTCAGACCGGCCGCGGCTGGCGCGCGAGCTGCCGGCTCTGCGCGACCAGCCGACCGGCGGAGTCCCAGACCTCGCAGTCCTCCTCGAACATGCCGCCCGCCATGTTGCGGGTCGCGTGCCGGACCTTCAGCCAGCCCGGCGCCGGCCTGGCGCGCACGTGCACGGTCAGCTCCAGCGTCGGCGCCCAGCCGGGCATCGCCGAGGTCGAAGGTCACCGGCGGCAGCGCGTCGACGACCATCAGCAGCGAGATCGGGTCCGGGTCGCGGCCGTCGACGAGCCGGAACCAGGCGCTCAGCACGCCGTTGCCGCTCGGCTCGCCCGACCGCCCAGCCGATGTGGTCGGGGTGGAACCGCATGTCGAAGCGGTCCATCAGCGGCGCGATCGCCCGCACCTCCGGCGGCGCCATCGTGTTCGGCACGCACTCGTCCGGCGGCGGCATCGACCGGCTCCTCCGCGGTCGTCCGCACGTCGTCGCCGAGCCGGCCGAGGTCGCCGTACGTCGCGAGCGCGGTGATCCGCGTGGCGTCGCCCTGCCGCAGGTCGGCCGCCGCGGTCGCGAGGCTGCCGCCCGTCGCGGCGCACGTCCACGTGCACCGTCGCCGGGCCCGGCCCCGACGCGGACAGGTAGTAGCGCTGACACCGCGATCGGGTCCGGCTTGCCGGGCAGCGCGTGCGCGCAGCGCGTTGCCGACGACCGCCAGCAGGTAGCCGCCGTTCAGGCCGCCGCCGACCGACCAGCCCTCGGAGCCAGGTCGGCCGCCCAGTGGTCCTCGTCGCGCGGCGCTGACGGCGATCTGCCGGTCGAACTCGGCGGTCACGCGCAGAGCCTAGGCAGCCCGTCGCGCGGACGGAGCGGGGCCGATCAGCCCTTGCCGTGCTTCTTCCTTGCCGCAGGTGAACGTGGCCGTGCAGGTGCGGGACCGGCGCCGTCGACACCGGTGGTGTCGGCGTCGACCTTCGGCGCTCGGTGCCGTCGGCCGGCGACGTCGAGCCCGGACTTCGGGTCGGTGGTCGTGTAGGTCTGGCCGTCGAGCGGTGACGTTGGCGTTCGTCGGGATCTCGTCGTTGCCGGCGTAGACAGCGATCCGGTCCTTGCCCGTGGTCGGCCTGGTACAGGTCATCGCCCGACGGGTTCGATGCGGTCCCCTTCCCGTCCCAGGAGGCCTGCACCGACCCGGTGACGTCCACCGACGACCGTGCACTTCCGGTGGAACGACTTCTGCCTGCGCCGGCAGAGTCGCTGGACGACGGCGACCCGAGTCCGACCCGGACGGGGACGCGGAGGGGCTGTCGTCGCCGCCGCTGCAGGCGGAGATGCCGGCGGTCAGGACCGAGCGCGATCACGGCCAGAGCGAGTCGAGAAGAACGCATGGGCACGAGTCAAACATGCGGCTGGTGAGCGCCCGCCGGCGAGGGCCTCGGCCGCCCGCGCCAGGTCGTCGACGCCGCGCGCGAGCTCGTCGGGGCGGTCGGTGGCCAGGTCCAGGTGGAAGCCGTAGAGCGCAGAGTCGACCAGCGTGACCATCCGCGCGACCCGGCGTGGCGGGGCGCCGCTGCGCACGAAGTAGTCACGCAGCACCACGGCCCAGCGCTGGTTGCTCGCCCGCGCCTCGCAGAGGTAGGGCTCGCTGCCGAACAGGCCCGTGGCGGCCGCCTGCATGTAGACGTCGAGGCAGCTGTGCAGCGGCTCCTCGCCGTACGCCGCCCAGAGCCGGTTCACCGCCGACCGCACCGACGGCGCCGGCGGCAGTGCCTCGATGCACGCCATGGCCCGCTCGCTGGCGCGGACGACGACCGCCGAGACCAGCGCGTCGCGGCTGCCGAAGTGGTAGATCAGCATCCGGTCGCTGGTGCCGATCGCGGCGGCCAGCGGCCGCAGCGTCAGGCCGATCAGGCCGTGCTCGAGGACGTGATCGGTCACCTGGTCCAGCAGCTCCTCCCGACGCCCCACGTCACCCACTGTAGCGAGTGCTACATTCTTGTAGCGACTGCTACATCACGAAGGAGGTTTCCGTGCTCGCCGGGGTGCTGCTGATGGTCGCCATCGGGGTCGAGGTGCTGTCCACCGCGTCGCTCCCGAAGGCCGACGGCTTCACGAACCTCGGCTGGTCCGCCGTCGTCCTCCTCGGCTACGCCGTCTCGATCTGGCTGCTCGCCATCGTCGTGCGCACCATGCCGGTCTCGGTGGCGTACGCCGTCTGGTCGGGCGTCGGGACCGCGCTGGTCGCCGTCGTCGGATACGTCTTCCTCGGCGAGTCGCTCGGCTGGATCAAGGCTGCTCTGCCTGGGGCTGATCATCGTCGGCGTGGTGGGCCTCAACCTCAGCGGCGCGCACTGAACTGAGTGACGGCCCGGCCCGCTCCCGCGCAACGGCAAACAGGGAGCGGACCGGACCGCGCTTCGCGTTACACACGGGATGATTCCCTCGCGGCACCATGCGGTGACCCGGGCACGGCGGAACTCACCGATATCGGGGAGGGGCCCGGCCCGGGAGCGGCGAGGAAGGCTCGTGTGGCTAGACGGCGCGGGCGGCGGCGCGACCCGCGGTACGGCCCGAGAAGAGGCAGCCGCCGAGGAAGGTGCCCTCCAGCGCGTTGTAGCCCGTGCATCCCGCCGCCGCCGAAGCCGGTGACCTCGCCGGCGGCGTACAGGCCCGGGCAGCGGCTCGCCGGACGGCGTCAGGCAGCGGCCGGCCAGGTCGGTCTCCAGGCCGCCGAGGGTCTTGCGGGTCAGGATGTTGAGGCGTACGGCGATCAGCGGGCCGGCCTTCGGGTCGAGCAGCCGGTGCGGCGCGGCGACCCGGATCAGCCTGTCGCCGCGGTAGCGCCGGGCGCCGTGGATCGCGGTGACCTGGGCGTCCTTGGTGTACGGGTTGTCGATCTCGCGGTCGCGCTGCTCGATCAGGTCGCGCAGCTCGGCCTCGACCAGCGGCGGGACGCCGGGTCGCGCGATCTCGTTCATGCCCGCGCACCAGCTCAGCGAGGCTGTCGCGCGACGACGAAGTCCTGCGCCGTGCTGCTTGAACGCCTCGACCGGCCCGGGCGCGCCCGGCCGGATCCGGGAGAGCAGCAGCCTGATGTCCTTGCCGGTCAGGTCCGGGTTCTGCTCCGAGCCCGAGAGCGCGAACTCCTTCTCGATGATCTTCTGGGTCAGCACGAACCACGAGTA
Organism: uncultured Actinomycetota bacterium; assembly: GCA_963763225.1. Taxonomy (GTDB): domain Bacteria; phylum Actinomycetota; class Actinomycetes; order Propionibacteriales; family Nocardioidaceae; genus Nocardioides. Next base: position 346,457 of record CAVXNT010000012.1, read on the forward strand.
GTCGTAGCCGGTCGTGCGCAGGTGGCGTCAGCGTGCCGAGGGTGTCGAAGCCCGGGAAGTACGGCGCCGGCAGCCGCTTGCCGGTCGGCGTCGAGCCACAGCGACGACGGGCCGGGCAGGATCCGGATGCCGTGGTTCGTCCCAGATCGGGTCCCAGTTGCGGATGCCCTCGACGTAGTGCCACATCCGGTCCGGGTTGATCACCCGCGCGCCGGCCGCCTCGGTGATGCCGAGCATCCGGCCGTCCACGTGCGCGGGCACGCCCGGAGACCATGGACTTCGGCGGCGTGCCCGAGCCGGGCCGGCCAGGTCTTGCGGACCAGGTCGTGGTTGCCGCCGATGCCGCCGCTGGTGACGATCACCGCCTGCCCGCGCAGCTCGAAGTCGCTCGACCTCGACCCGGCTGCTGGCCTGGCCGCGCTCGACGGCGCTCGGCTCCAGGACCTTGCCGCGTACGCCGACCACGGCGCCGCCCTCGACCACCAGCTCGTCGACGCGGTGCCGGAAGGCGAACCGCAGGCGCCCGCGACGCGGCGTGCTCGCGGCACCCGCCGCTCGAACGGCTCGACCACGCCCGGGCCGGTCCCCCAGGTGAGGTGGAAGCGCGGCACCGAGTTGCCGTGCCCGTCGGCGCGGCCGTCGCCGCGCTCGGCCCAGCCCGACGACCGGGAACACCCGCAGGCCCATCGACCGCAGCCAGGCGCGCTTCTCGCCGGCCGCGAAGTCGACGTACGCCTCGGCCCAGCGCCGCGGCCAGCGGTCCTCCTCGCGGTCGAACTGCGCGCTGCCCAGCCAGTCCTGCAGCGCCAGGTCGCGCGAGTCCTTGATGCCCATCCGGCGCTGCTCCGGGCTGTCGACGAGGAACAGGCCGCCGAGGCTCCAGAACGCCTGGCCGCCCAGCGACTGCTCGGGCTCCTGGTCGAGCAGCAGCACGCGCTTGCCGGCGTCGGCGACCTCGGCCGCGGCGGCGAGACCGGCGAGGCCGGCCCCCACGACGATCACATCGGTGTCCACGACGCCGCATCCTCCCACGAAGTTACCCGGCGGTATACGGACGGCAGACGTCTGGACCAGTTTGTCCGTTTTGCTGCCAACAGTCGTCACAAGCGCAACACTCATCCCGCGGGTCGCAGCTTGGGAGGGCTACGAACCGCCACGGAACCACCTCGGGAGGGAAGCCCAGATGGGGAGGCAGACCGTCCACCGGACGCGGTCCACCCTGTCGGCGCTCGTCGTCACGGCGGACGCCGGCTCCGCAGCCGCGCCCGCGGCCGTCCACGCGGCGGGCGACGACCTGCTCACCACCCGCGCCCTCACCCTCCCCTCGGCCCTCGCCACGCTGGCGACCGGGTCCTTCGACTGCGTCCTGGTCGACGTCGGCCTCCCCGACCTCGCGGCCGTCGAGATCTGCCGCGCGCTGCGCGCCCGGTGCGGTACGGCGGCGCTGGTGGTCGTCCACGCCGACGCGCTGCCCGGCGTCCCCGGCCTCGACGAGGTCGCCCACCTCGTGCTCGGCCCCGACGACCTCGCCGGCGACTGGCTGCGGCTGGTCCGCCACGCCGCCGAGAACGCCCGGCTGCGCGGGCGCCTCTCCGATGCCGAGACCTCGGCCGCCCGGCTCGCGGGGATCGTCGACTCGGTCGCCGACGCCGTCTACACCGTCGGCAACGACGGCCGGATCACCAGCTGGAACAAGGGCGCCGAGGCGCTGTACGGCTACGAGGCCGCCGAGATCGTCGGCCGCGACGCCGCGCTCCTCCACCCGCCCGGCTCCGACGAGCCCCGCCGGCTGCTGGCCGCGATCGGCTCGGGCAACCCGGTGCGCGGCCACGACACCGTCCGCCGCGCCCGCGACGGCGGCCTGGCCGAGGTGACCGTCGACGCGACCGCCCACCGCGACCAGTGGGGCGAGGTCGCCGGCATGGTCGTGGTCGCCCGCGACATCAGCGAGCGCCGCGAGCTCGAGGCCGAGCTGGTCCGCCAGACCATGCACGACTCCCTCACCGGCCTGCCGAACCGCGCCTACCTCTCCTACCGCCTCGGCCAGGCGCTGGCCGAGGCCCGCCGGCGGTCCACCCCGGTGGCGGTCCTGTCGGTCGACCTCGACCAGTTCCGCGCCGTCGGCGACCTGCACGGCCACCTGATCGGCGACCGGGTCCTCGTCGAGGTGGCCCAGCGGCTGCGCACGCTGGCCCGGCCGGTCGACACCGTCGCCCGGTCCGGCGGCGACGAGTTCGTGCTGGTCTGCCCCGGCACCGACGTCGCCGCGGCCGCCCAGCTCGCCCAGGACGTCATCGACACGGTCGCCGAGCCGCTCGACATCGAGCACCGCGCGCTGCGGATCGGCGCCAGCGTCGGCATCGCCGTCTCCCCGCCGCTGGACGGCGGCGCCGCGACCATGCTCAAGCACGCCGACGTCGCGATGTACGAGGCCAAGGCGCGCGGCCGGTCGCGCAGCCAGGTCTTCGACGCGACGTTCGCCCGCCAGGCCGGCGAGCAGCGCCGGCTCGCCGCCGAGCTGCGCGAGGCGATCGCCCAGGACCTGCTCGACGTGCACTACCAGCCCGTGCACGAGCTCGCGCACCGACCGGCTGATCGGCCTCGAGGCGCTCGCCCGCTGGCACCACCCGTCGGTCGGCGCGGTCCCGCCGGGCACCTTCGTCCCGCTCGCCGAGAGCCACGGCTTCATCGGCGAGCTCGACCGCTGGGTCCTCGACCGCGCCTGCCTCGACGTGGCCGCGGCGCTGGGCACCGGCAGCTGCCGCCCGACGTCCACGTGGCGGTGAACCTGTCGGCCCGCTCCCTCGACGACGCCGGCCTGATCGCGACCGTCGACGACGCCCTGCACCGCTCCGGCCTCACGCCGAGCGCCCTGGTGCTCGAGGTGACCGAGACCGCCGTCCTGCGCAACCGCGACGCCGCCCGCGCGTCCCTCGAGGGGCTGCGCGCCCTCGGCGTCGGCGTCCACCTCGACGACTTCGGCACCGGCTACTCCTCGCTCAGCTTCCTGCGCGAGCTCCCGGTGACCGGCGTCAAGATCGACCGGTCCTTCGTCCGCGACGCCGTCGACCGTCCCGACGACCTGGCGATCACCGAGGCGATCGTGCGCCTGGCCCGCGGCCTCGGGCTGCAGACCGTCGCCGAGGGCATCGAGACCGTCGAGCAGCGCGACCTGCTGCGCCGCCTCGGCTGCGACACCGCCCAGGGCTTCTGGTGGAGCGCGGCCGTGCCGATGGACGAGGTCGCCGCGAGCGCCCGCCTGGGCCAGCTGCGCGAGCCCCGCACCGTCGCCGCGCCCCGGCGCTGGAACATCGCCCGCCGCACGGTCGAGACCGCCGGCGCCCGCACCGCCTGCTGCCTGCGCGGCGGCCTCGAGGACGGCCAGGGCTGGGTGGTCGTCACCAGCCCGACGCGCCGCGAGGCGTTCGCCCGCTCCCTCGGCCCGCTGCACGCCGCCGCGGTCGCGCGCGGCCAGCTCGTCGAGCTCGACGCCTACGAGACGCTCCGGGCGGTCACCGGCGCGGACGGCCGCCTGGACAACGCCCGCTTCGAGCAGGTCGTCGGCACGGCGCTGCGCAAGGTCGCCGGCGTCGCGGGTGACGTGGGCATCCACGCCGAGCTCGGCCACGTCAACCAGCCGCTGCTGAGCCTGCGGGTCTCCACCGACCTGCGCCGGCGCCTGCACGCCGAGGCCGACCTCACCCTCGAGTACGGCGACCAGCCCGCCGACTGCGCCGAGCACGGGCCGCTCCCGGCCACCCGCTTCGCGGCCGAGGGCATCAGCGCCTCCTGACTGATTCGGACACCGTGCGTCGGGGTAAGAACCCGGCATGCGGCTCGGGCGACGCAGCACCCACCGGCTTGCCTTCGAGGAGTCACCGGTCCCCCAGGCGGTCTGTGACGCCCGCGCACGGCTGCTCGGAGGTCAACCACGCCTTCGAGGCCCTCGTCGACCGCACCGCCGCCGACCTGGCGGGTCGCCCGCTGCGCGACCTCTACCACCGCTCCGACCCCGGCGACGCCGATGTCGCACTGGCCCGGCTGCTTGCCGGCACCCTCCCCACCGCCCGCTCCGAGCGGATCCTCGAGGGCGCCGGCGGCCGGCCCGGTGCCGACCCTGGCCAGCGCCGCCGCCGTGCACGACCCCGACGGCCGGCCCGCCGGCGCCGACCGTCGCCTACCAGGACCTCTCGCTGCTGCGCGACGTCGAGCAGCGCCGGCGCCAGCAGGAGGAGTTCTTCCTCGCCGTCTCCCAGCAGGCCAGCGACCTCGGGCTGGTGCTGGACCGCGAGGGCCACGTCCTGTTCTGCTCCCCCGTGCTCACCCGGGTGCTCGGCCACGACGTGGCCGACGTCGCCTGGACCACCGCGCTCGAGCACGTCCACCGCGACGACCGGCCCCGGGCCTTCCTCTCCTTCTCCCGGGCGCTGCGCGGCCTGCCGACCGAGCCGGCCACCGTGCGGGTCCGCGACGCCACGGACGCCTGGCGCTGGGTCGACGCGACCGTCACCGACCTCCAGGACACCGCCGTCGGCGGCGTCGTGGTGAACCTGCGCGACGTCACCGACCGGGTCCGCGCCGAGCAGGCGCTGCGCGCGTCCGAGCGCCGCTACCGGGCGATCGCCGACAACGCCGACCAGGGCCTGTGGGTCACCGGCGCCGACGGCCGCACCGTCTACGCCAACCGCCGCCTGCTCGACATCCTCGGCCTCGACGAGGAGCAGGTCCTCGGGCGGTCGGTGCTCGACGTACTCGGGCCGGACCCGCAGGACCCGGACGGGATCGGCTACGACCACCCCGACGGCGGCCGCCGCACCCTGTTCATCACCTCCACCCCGCTCGACGACGCCGAGGGCTCCGCCGAGGGGTCGCTGGCGATGGTGTCCGACGTGACCGAGGAGCGGCGGCTCGAGCGCGAGCTGCGCCGCGCCGCCCTGCACGACGCGCTCACCGGGCTGCCCAACCGCGCGCTGCTGATCGACCGGCTGGACCACGCGATGACGCGCGAGACCACCTCGACCGCGGTGCTGCTGGTCGACCTGGACCGGTTCCGCGCGGTCAACGACGACCGCGGCCAGGCGGTCGGCGACCAGCTGCTCGTCGACGTCGCCGACCGGCTGCGCGGCGTCGTCCGTCCCGCGGACACCCTCGGCCGGCTCGGCGGCGACGAGTTCGTGGTGATCTGCGAGGACACCGACGAGGCGACCGCCCGCGAGGTCGCCGCCACCCTCCTCGGCACGTTCCGCGAGCCGTTCACGACCACGACCGGCAGCGTCCGGCTGAGCGCGTCGATCGGCATCGCGGTCAGCCCGGCCACCGAGGGCTCGCTGCTGCGGCACGCCGAGACGGGGCGGTACGCCGCCAAGGCGGCCGGCCGCGGGCAGGTCCAGGTCTTCGACGCCGCCGTCGCGGAGTTCGCGCGGCAGCGGTTCGAGCTCGGGATCGAGCTCGCGCGGGCGATCGCCGGCGACGAGCTGCAGCTGCACTACCAGCCCGTCGTCGACCTCGTCAGCGGCGACGTGGTCGGCGCCGAGGCGCTCGCGCGGTGGGACCACCCGCGGCTGGGCCCGGTGCCGCCCGGCCGCTTCGTCGCGGTCGCCGAGGCCGAGGGCCTGACCGGCCAGCTCGACCGGTGGGCGGTGCGCCGGGCCCTCGCCGACGCCGCCCAGCTGCGGCGCGAGCGGCGGCTGGCGCCGGACGCGTACGTCGCGGTGAACCTCTCCGCGCGCACGCTGGCCGACACCGAGCTGGACCGGTGGATCGGCGCCGCCGTGGACTCGGCGGGCCTGCGCCCGGAGACCGTCGTCCTCGAGATCACCGAGAGCGCCACGATGGCCGACCCCGGCGCCGCGATCGCGATGCTGCAGCGGCTGCGCGACCGCGGCTTCCGGGTGGCGGTCGACGACTTCGGCACCGGCCACAGCTCGCTGGCGTACCTGCGCCGGCTGCCCGTCTCGATCCTCAAGGTGGACCGCGCCTTCGTCGCCGAGCTCACGACCGACCCGGGCGCCCGGGCGATCACCGCCTCCGTCGTCGACCTCGCCCGGACCATCGGCCTGTCCGTCGTGGCCGAGGGCGTCGAGACCGAGGAGCAGCTGGCGGTGCTCCGGCGCCTGGGCGCCGACAGCGGCCAGGGCTGGCTGTGGAGCGCGGCGGTGCCGCCGACCGACCCGGCCGGGGCGCTGCGCCGGCACTACGACGTCGACGGCTCCTGACCGGCCACGCACACGCGGCCGCCGCCGGCCTGCTTGGCGCGGTACATCGCCTGGTCGGCGCTCCGGACCACCTCGTCGGGGTCGTACGGCGGGGTGAGCGCGAGCCCGATGCTCAGCGACACCGTGTGCGGCCCGCCCTCGGCGGCCACCGGCTCGGCGAAGGAGTCCAGCATCCGCTGGGCGACGACCTGCGCCTCCTCGAGGCCGGTGTCCTCGCAGATCACCGCGAACTCGTCACCGCCGAGCCGGCCCACGGTGTCGGTGGCGCGCACCGAGGCGAGCAGGCGGGCCGCGATCTCGCGCAGCACGTCGTCACCGGCCTCGTGCCCGAACTCGTCGTTGATCCGCTTGAAGTGGTCCACGTCGATGAAGAGGACGGCGGTGCCCCGGCCCGGGCTGCGCTCGTGGCGGGCCACGGCGGTCTCGAGCCGGTCGGTGAACAGGTACCTGTTCGACAGCCCGGTCAGCGGGTCCTGGAGGGCCCGGCTGCGCAGCACGCTCTCGGCGTGCCGGGCGTCGGTGACGTCGGCGACCGAGATCAGGGCCCCGAGCGTGTCGTTGCGGCTGTTGAGCGGCCGCGCCGAGACGCGCAGGATCCGCTCGTCGCCGTCCGGGCGGCGGTACACCACCTCGTGCACCTCGACCCGCTCGTCGATCTCGACGCGGGACTCGATGTGCAGCCCGAGCAGCCGGACCGGGTCCTCGCCGTACAGCTGGTCGACCGCCCGGCCGAGCACCTCGGCGACGGTGACGTTGGCGAAGATCACCAGGCCCTCGGGCGAGGTGGCGAGGATGCCCTCCTGGGCGCTCTCGACCATCGCGCGGTGCAGCGCCTCGGAGAGCCGCAGCGCCTCCTCGGTGCGCACCCGCTCGGTGACGTCGCGCAGGTTGGCGACGTAGCCCTGCACGTCCGGGTCGGCGAGGCAGTTGGTCGCGCTGACCTCCAGCGAGCGCCAGTGGCCCTCCGCGTCCCGGACGCGCACCACGACGTCCTGGCTGCGCCGTGGCTCCTCCTGGAGCCGCTGGAGCAGGTCGGAGATGATGTCGGCGTCGCCGGGGTGCACGTACTCCCAGCCCAGGTGGTGCAGCATGTCGTCGCGGTCGTAGCCGAGCATCCGCGTGACCGCGCCGGCGACGAAGGTGATGGCGAGCTCGGCGTCGAAGACCACCGCGGTGTCCCAGGCCCGCAGGCTGAGCACCTCGGTGAGGTCGAGCTGGTCCTCGTCGGGCGCCCCGGCCCAGACCGCGATGGCGTGCGGTGCGCCGTTGGGCTCGCGCAGCAGGCTGGCGTCGAGCAGCAGCGCGAGCTCCCCGCCCTCGGCGTCGCAGAACAGGCCGCGGTAGCTGATCGAGTCGACCTCCCCACCCCGGAGCCGCTCGAGGCGGCTCAGCGCGTTCTCCGCGTCCTCGGGGTGGACGAGGTCGAGCAGGTCGCAGTCGGCGAACCAGCCCTCGCCGCGTCCGAACAGCTCGCACCAGGCCGGGTTCACCGACTCCAGCCGGCCGTCGAGGCCGAGGATCGCCTGCGGGGTGGTCGCCTGGTCGAAGTGCGCCCGGGACATCTCGAGGGCGAGCGCGAGCTCGCGCTGCTCCGACAGCTGCGCCGTCACGTCGCGCAGCACCACGATGACCCCGGTGATGTCCCCGTCCGGCCCGTGCACCGGCCCGAGCGTGAGCTGGGCGGTGAACGTCGAGCCGTCCTTGCGCACCCCCACCTCGACGAACGGCTCGACCCGCTGGCCCTCGAGCAGGCGCTGGCGGGCGGTCGCGCGGTACTCGCTGCCGTCGGCCGGGAACAGGACGCCGAACTCGCTGCCGGCGAGCTCCTCCGGCCGCCAGCCGAGGATGCCCTCGGTGGCCGGGCTGGCCCACACGACCGTGCCGTCCGCGCGCAGCGAGAGGATGCAGTCGTGCAGGGTGGCTGCGATGCTGGCCAGCAGCTGACCCTGGTCGATCTGCATCATCATTCCCCCGAACGGCTGGCGTGCTGCGAGGTCCTCGGCGGCCGTGGCGCCGTGCGCACTCATGGTAGTGCCGGCTCCCTTCGGGCTCGTGGTGAAGACGTCATCGGCGGTCTGGACCGCCGACTTGAGGGCTGGGCGCATCGTTCGAGCTCGAGGTTCAGCCCAGGCCCACGAGGGAGAGGTACGCCGCGGCGAGCGGGCCGCCCGCGAGCATGCCGACCGCGGCCCCGGTGAGCAGGAACGGGCCGTGCGGGACCCGCGAGCCGCCGCGCGCCGCACCGGCCGCCATCAGGCCGACGCCGACCACCGCACCGATCACGAAGCCGGCTGCCAGGCCGACCAGGGCCGGACCCCAGCCGAGCCACCCGAGCACGAGTCCCAGCACCGGAGCCAGGGCGACGTCGCCCAAGCCCATGCCGCGCCCGCTGGTGACCAGCCAGATCCCGCCGTACACGGCGAGCCAGACGGCCGCCGCGGCGAGGGCGCCCGGCACCGGGCCGGGCCCGTGGCGGACCACGTCGATGGCCAGCGCCAGCACCGCGCCGACCGCCGTGGCGCCGGTGATGGAGAACGGCAGCCGCCGGTGGTCGAGGTCGATCATCACCAGCGCGACGCCGGCGGCGGCCACGACCAGGCCGGCGAGCGTGTACGGCGTCGAGCCGAAGCGCCAGGCGACCACGACGAACAGCAGCCCGGTGGCGAGCTCGACCAGCGGGTAGCGCGCCGCGATCGGTGCCCGGCAGTCGCGGCAGCGGCCGTGCAGCAGCAGCCACGAGACGACCGGGACGTTGTCCCGGGGCCGCACCGGGTGCGCGCACGCCGGGCACGCGGACCCGGGCGACACCAGGGACAGCCCGGCCGGCACGCGGTGGATGACCACGTTGAGGAAGGACCCGATCAGCAGCCCCAGGACGCCGCTGACCACCATCAGCGCGCCGGTCACGGCGCGTCTGCGGGCTCGAGCACCTGCTGCAGCGCGTCGCGCTCGGCGGAGCCGACCGCGGCGGCGAACCGCTCGCGGCGCTGCGCGCCGGGCCCGTCCTCGACCAGGTCCCACCGCAGGTCCACGGTCGCCAGGTCGCGGTCGCCGCCGCGGATCGCGGCCAGGACGAGGTAGGCCTCGAACGCCGCGACGTCGGCCTGGCGGGACAGCCGGGCGGCCGCGTCGGCCTCGCCTCCGGCGCCCAGCAGGGTGGCCATGGTGGCGCAGTCGGACGCCGCCGTGCGCAGCTGCGCGGCGAGCTGCTCCGGGGTGCGGTCCGCGAGCCGGGCCGCGGAGCGCTCCCCGGTCACGGCCTCGTCCTCGCCGTCGGCCGGCTGGGCGTCGTCGAGGTGGGCGACGTCGCCGAGGCGGTCGCTGAGCAGCCCGTGCACGGACTCGTCGAAGGTGGCGATCATCGCCTCCCGGGCGGCCTCGAGCACCCCGCGCAGGCTCACCGGGCGGTTCGGCAGCGTCGCGGCGGCGTGCTCGACGAACGCGGCGACCTGCTCGCCGACGGCGGCGAGCTGGGCGCCGGGGTCGGGCGCCTGGCCGAGGCCGTTCTCCCACAGCAGCGCCTCGAGCGCGCCCAGGTCGGCGGCCCAGGCGGCCAGCGCGGCCATCCGCAGGTCGCCGTCCCCGGCGTACCGCTCGGAGAGGCGGGTGTAGTCGGCGCTCATGCCGCGGACCTCCGCAGGCGACGCTTCTGCCGGCCGGTCTCGACCGGGGCCGGCGGCGGGACGGGCAGCACGACCTCGTCCTCGACGGGCGCGGCAACCGCCTCGGGCTCCGCCCCGGACTCCGCCTCGGGCTCCGGCTCGGGCTCCGCCTCGGGCTCCGGGGAGCGCTCGGGCTGGGGCTGCGGAGCGGGGTCGGACACGGGCACCCGGGCGGCGGGACGGTCGGTCACGGCCGGGAGGATGACGCGCGTGGTGCCGTCGGCGTCCAGCCGGTCCACGGCGGCGGCGATCCGGGCGGCCACGTGCCGCGGGTCGTCGCCGGAGGCGGTCCCCCGGGCGACGGCGTCGACGGCGATCCGCACCTGGGACCGGTACGACGCCACCTCGGGGCGCTCGACGCCCGCCTCCGCGGCGCGCTGGAGCGCCTCCTCCAGCACCCGCACCTGGGCGCGCAGGGCGCGGACCTCGGTCGGCTCGCCCTCGTGCTCCGCGGCCGACTCGGCGGCCGGCGCGCTCGGCTCCTCCGCGAGCTCCTCGGCGGTCTCGGGGGTCTCGGGGACCTCCGCCTCGGCGGCGGCCCGGCGGCGGCGCGCGCGCAGCACGAGCAGCCCGAGGAGCGAGAGCAGCACCAGCCCGAGGCCGGCGGCGAGCATGGGCAGGTCCACGGTCTCGATCACGGTGCTCATCCCTCCGGGGTGGTGGCGTCGGTGGTGCTGGCGACCTCGACGGTCTTGCCGGGGTCGGGCACCGGGGGCATGACGAACATGTCGCCGGTGATGGTCGTGGTGAAGCGGCCGGTCGTCGCGTCGCCGGCCAGCGAGACCGAGCTGATCAGGTAGGCGCGCGGCATGTGCTCGAGGTTGACCAGCAGCTGCTGGGTCTGGTCGTAGGTGCCGGCGACCGTGACGGTCACGGTCTGCCGGGCGAGCTGACCGCCTCCGGCCGGGGCGGGCGCCGTGGCCCCGGTCGCGCCCGCGGCCGCGCCGACGACCGGCGGGGTCGGGGCGAGGGTGGTGACGCCCTGGGCGCCGATGCCGGCCGCGACGGCGGCGTCGGTGACGTCCTGGAACAGGCCGGGCTGGTCGGCGGTCGGGGGGAACTTCGCGGACAGCTTGCGCGCGGTCTGCCGGGTGGTGCCCAGCTCCTGCTGCTGCTTGACCAGGCCGGCGAGCTGGGTGGCGAGCAGCGCGTTCTGGTCCTGGACCGCGGTGACCTCCGCGCGGGCGTCGGCGAGCGCGGTCGTCTGCGGCCCGACCCCGAAGGTCCAGCCGAGCCCGACGACCACCAGGAGGCCGAGGGTGCCGACGACCTTGGTCGCCGCAGGGGTCTTGAGGTCCATCAGGACGCACCTCCTGCCTGGGCCGGAGCGGTGGTGGCCGGGGCGGGGGTGGCCGGAGCCTGCCCGGCCTGCTCGTCCTGGTACCGCCCGCTGTAGACCTTCTCGGACAGGCCGACCGAGCCGCTGAACGTCACGCCGTCGCCCTCGGCCGTGGTGGTGGTCGAGATGAACGGCTCGACGAAGAGCTTGGAGTGGCCGAGCGCGACGACCAGGTCGCCGACCTCGGCGCGGCTGCCCGCGGTGCCCGAGAGCTGCACGCAGCCGACCACGACCCGGGTGTTGAACGGGTCGGGGCCCGGGCAGGGGTTCGCGGCCTGGCCGGTGGCGCCGGGCTGGGCCGGCGGAGCCAGGGTGACCGCCAGGGTGCCGAGCTGGGCGCCCGGCGGTGTGGCGTCGCGGATCCCGCGCAGCACCTCGGAGAAGTAGATCTCGTCGGCCATCGCCCCGTTGACGGTCTGCTCCTGGACGGCCACGCCGTTGACGAACGCGCGGACCGGCGCGAGCACCTGGGTCTGCGCGGTGAGCCGGGTGGTCTCGGACTGCTCGACCGCGACCAGCTTGCGGGCCTGGTTCGGCACGCACGTGCTGGGCACCGGCCGCGGCGCCGACGAGCAGCAGCACGATCAGGCCCCCGGCGAGGAACCGGTGCCGGAGGCGGCGGGCGGCCTGGCGGTCGAACTCGGACTGCGAGAGCAGGTTGACCGACGGGTTGGTGCTCATCGGGCCACCCCCGCGCAGAGACCGGCCGGTACGGCGAGCGCGGCCGGGTCGAGCTCGGTCAGGTGCACCCGGCCCGACGCCTTGAGGTGGCCGGTGACGTCGAGGCGCTCGACGGGCATGTCGAGCCGCGACGCCAGGTCCTCGGCGAAGCCGGCGAGGAGGGCGCCGGAGCCGGCGAGCAGCACCCGGCCGATCGCGCCGCCGGCGTCACCGGCGTCACCGGCCGAGGCGCGGTGGAAGGTCAGGGTGGCCTCGATCTCGGCGGCCATCTCGTCGGTCGCCTGGGCGATCACCCGCTGGGCGGCGTGGTCGAGCCCGTCGGTGCGGGGCGCGACGGCCTCGCGCTGGCTGGGGTCGAGGTGCGCGTGGCCCGGCAGCCCGACGTACACCTTGGTGCGCTCGGCGTCCTCCCAGGTCCAGTCGTAGCGGTGCTGCACCGCCTGGGTGACCGAGTCACCGCCGACGCCGGGGATCATCCGGACGTAGCGCGGCACGCCGTCGGTGTGCACGACGACCGAGATCACGTCGGCGCCGACGTCGACGATCGCCTCGGTGACGCCGGCACCGGGGGCCAGCGCGGGGGTCCGGGCCCGCAGCAGCGCGAACGGCAGCAGGTCGACGCCGTGGGTGCGCAGGCCGGCGCCGCGCGCGGCCTCGACGAACGCGTCGACGACCTCGCGGGCCGCGGCCACGAGCAGGATGCGGGAGACCTTGCGGAGCGCTCCGTCCTCCCCGGGCACCTCGAGCTCGTCGAGCAGGTGGTAGTCGAGGTTCGCCTCGTCGACGGAGAACGGCAGCACGTCCTGGACCTGGAAGCGCAGGGCCTTGCGGAAGTCGGCCGGCGGCATCCAGTCGAGGTCCATCTGGCGCACCAGGACGCCGGAGTTCGCGATGCCGATCGAGACCTCGCGCGAGCCGAACTTGCCGTGCGACCACAGGGCCCGCAGCGCCTCGGTCAGCGCGGGGCCGTCGACGACGGTGCCGGCGCGGACGACGCCGGGCGCCAGCGGGACGTGCGCGAACCGGCGCAGCGTCGTACGCCGCCGGCCGGGGACGAACTCGGCGGCACGGACACCGGTGCTGCCGATGTCGAGGCCGACCAGGGTGCGGGGCATGTGATCTCCGGGGAAGTGCGGGCGCAGTGCGTCACGGGTGACATCGGAGATCCGGGCCGCCGACTTGACCCCCGGCGGGGAAAATCCTGAGGCGGTCTGGATGCGTCGGCGACGTCCCGCGGCCGGCGCGGTACGGCGTGGTACACAAGGCACGTGACGACCTCTCGGGAGACGCCCAGCGCGGCGCTCCAGATCGCGCCGTTCCTCCAGGCGGTCGTGGTCAACAACGGCTCCGACCTCCACCTGAAGGTCGGCAGCCCGCCGCGGGTGCGCATCTCCGGGTCGCTGGTGCCGCTGCAGGTGGACCCGCTGACCGCGGCCACGGCGGAGTCCCTGGTCCGCGAGACGATGCCCGCGGACGTCGAGGCGCACTTCGACGCCACGAACGAGGCCGACTACGCGCTGTCGGTGCCGGGGATCGGGCGGTTCCGGGTGAACGCGTTCCGGTCCCGCGGTGCGGTCGGCTGCGTGCTGCGGCTGGTCGGCGACGAGCCGCAGTCGCTGGGCCAGCTGGGCATGCCGGACGTGATCCGCCGGCTCGCGCTCGAGCCCCGCGGGCTGGTGCTGGTCACCGGACCGACCGGCTCCGGCAAGACCACGACGCTCGCGGCCATGGTCGACGCGGTGAACGAGACCCGGCCCGTGCACATCCTCACCATCGAGGACCCGATCGAGGTCATCCACCGCGACAAGGTGGCCAGCGTCAACCAGCGCGAGCTCGGCACGGACACCGCCGACTGGGGCGTCGCGCTGCGGGCCGCGATGCGTCAGGATCCGGACGTGATCCTGATCGGCGAGATGCGCGACCCGGACACGGTGCGGGCGGCGCTCGCCGCGGCCGAGACCGGCCACTTCGTGATGTCGACCCTGCACACCACCGACGCCAAGGAGACGGTCAACCGGGTGATCGACTTCTTCCCGCCGTTCGAGCAGAAGCAGGTGCGCCTGGCCCTGGCCGCGTCGCTGCAGGGGATCGTGTGCCAGCGGCTGGTGCCGCGCGCGGACGGCAACGGCCGGGTGGTGGCGATGGAGGTCGCGGTGAACACCCCGCGGCTGGCCGAGGCGATCGCCGACCCCGACCGGACCGACACCGTCCCCGACATCGTGGCCGACGGTGCGTACTCGGGCATGCAGACCTTCGACCAGCACCTGGTCCGCCTGGTGCTGGACGGCTCGGTCTCGGTCGCGGACGCGAAGCTGGTCAGCTCCAACACCCACGACTTCGGCGTGATGCTCAAGCGGGCCGGCGTGGACCCGGCGCTGGTCGACGCGGAGCCGGGGCGATGACGACCCTGCGGCCGGAGTCGGCCGACATCGGGGCGCTCGAGCTTCCCGGAGCTGCGCGAGTACCGCCGGCGGCTGGAGGCCGAGGAGGACCGGGTCTCCTACTGGCGGCGCCTGGTGCACGCCCGGCTCGACCTGCTCGAGGCCGAGGCCGCCAGCGACCACCCGCTGACCCTGACCGACCTGGTGCGCGTGCTCGGGGACACCGGCACCGGGCAGACCCGGCAGGCCCTGGTCAGCGTGCGGGCGGCCGAGCCGCTGCCCGAGCTGCCGGAGCTGACCGAGATGTGGGCGACCGACGTGGACCCCCACGACGCCGCCCACGTCGCCGACGCGGTCGAGCGGCTGCGGGGCGCCGAGCGGCAGCTCACGGCGTACCGGCGCGCGCTCCACCAGCGCATCGACGAGGCGACGGCCGAGCTGATCGCCCGCTACCGCGAGAACCCCGTCGCGGCGCTCGCCGTGATCCCCGAGGAGTGAGCATGCGCCCCCCGACCGCCGGCGACACCGTCCGGGCCCTCGTGGACACCGGGCTGATCACGTCCGCCCAGGTCGAGGAGGCCACCCGCGCGGCGCAGGAGCGGTCGCAGACCGTGCTCGAGGTGCTGCTCGACAGCGGCTGGGTGGAGCGCTCGGCGGTCGTGCGGACCGCGGCGCTGTCGGCCGGCCTGGACTACGTCGAGCTGTCCGACTTCATCGTGGACATGTCCGCGGTGACGCTGCTGCCGGCCGAGTTCGCCCGGCGTACCGGCGTACTGCCCCTCGCCCGCGAGGACGACGAGCTCGTGGTCGCGGTGAGCATCCGCCAGGCCGGCGACATCGAGCTCAAGGACGACCTGGCCCGGCTGACCCGCAGCCGGATCCGGTTCGCGATCGCGAACCGCGCCGACATCGAGGCGCGGATCAACCAGGTGTACCGGGCCGAGGGCGAGCTGCACGACCTCACCTCCGACCTGACGCCCGAGGACGACGCCGACGACCTGTCCAGCCTGACCGAGGTCACCGACGAGGCGCCGGTCGTGCGGTTCGTGAACCTGCTCATCAACCAGGCGATCAGCGACCGCGCCTCGGACATCCACATCGAGCCGACCGAGCGCGACATGCGGGTGCGCTACCGGATCGACGGCGTGCTGCACGACGCCCACCGGTCGCCGAAGAACATCCAGAACGGCGTCATCTCGCGGCTGAAGATCATGGCCGAGATGAACATCGCCGAGCGGCGGATCCCCCAGGACGGGCGGATGTCGGTCAGCCACCAGGGCCGTCGCGTCGACCTGCGCGTCGCCACGCTGCCCACCGTGTGGGGCGAGAAGGTCGTGGCGCGGATCCTGGACACCAGCAACACCCAGCTGGGGCTGGACGACCTCGGCTTCAGCCGGGAGAACTTCGAGCGCTACCAGGCCTCCTACACCAAGCCGTACGGCATGATCCTGGCGACCGGGCCGACCGGGTCGGGCAAGTCGACGACGCTGTACGCGACCCTGAACATCCTCAACCGGTCCGACGTCAACGTGATCACCGTCGAGGACCCGGTGGAGTACCGGCTCCCGGGCATCAACCAGGTGCAGACCAACCCGCGCGCCGGGCTCACGTTCGCGTCCGCGCTGCGGTCGATCCTGCGCTCGGACCCCGACATCGTGCTGATCGGCGAGATCCGCGACCACGAGACCGCCCAGATCGCGGTCGAGGCGGCCCTGACCGGCCACCTGGTGCTCTCGACCCTGCACACCAACGACGCCCCCTCGGCCGTGAGCCGCCTCATCGAGATGGGGATCGAGCCGTTCCTCGTCGGGTCGGCGCTGGACGCCGTACTCGCCCAGCGGCTGTGCCGCTCGCTGTGCGAGCGGTGCAAGGAGGAGTACGTCCCCGAGCCCGCCGAGCTCGAGCGCTCCGGCTTCACCATCGACGAGACCGCCGGCCCCCCGACGATCTACCGCGCGGGCGGCTGCTCGGCGTGCTCGCAGACCGGCTACCGCGGCCGGATGGCGCTGCACGAGGTGATGACGGTGACCGAGGACATCTCCCGGCTCGCCGTCGCGCGGGCCTCCACCGACGAGATCTCGCGCGTCGCGCGCGACCAGGGCATGACCACCCTGCGCAACGACGGCTGGCACAAGGTGCTCCAGGGCCGGACCTCGATCGAGGAGATCCTCCGCGTCGTCGCGTGACCGCGTCCGTGACCGCTCGTCCGGCTGAAAGATTCATCGGCCGGCCGATGAAACTCACGCTGGGACGATGAACCTTTGTCGTCCAGGCGTGAGTTTCGTCGTCCCAGTCAGCGGGCGTGCTCAGCCGATCATGTCGTAGATCTTGAACATCGGCATGTAGAGCGCGACGATCATCGACCCCACGAGCGCGCCCAGGAAGGCGATCATCAGCGGCTCGATCAGCGCGGTGAGGGCCTCGGTGGTGGCCTCCACCTCGGCGTCGTAGAACTCGGCGACCTTGCGGAGCATGTCGTCCACGGCTCCCGACTCCTCGCCCGAGGCGATCATCTGCACCACCATGGACGGGAACACCGGGTGGTTGCCGAGCGGACCGGCGATCGACTCGCCCTGCCGGACGGACTCCTTGACCTCGCCCAGCGCTCGGCCGAGCACGATCGAGCCGGTCGTGTCCGAGACGATGTCGAGGGCCTGCAGGATCGGCACGCCGGCGGACAGCAGGGTGCCGAGGTTGCGGGCGAAGCGGGCCATCGCCAGCTTGCGGAACAGGTTGCCGAACACCGGCAGGCGCAGCTTGAGCGGGTCGACGACGTTGCGCACCCGCTCGGTCTTGCCGTAGCGGCGCCACCACCAGACGAAGGCCACCAGGGCCACCGCGAACAGCGGCACCAGGTACTTCATCGCGCTCGAGAGCATCACCAGGATGCGGGTCGGCAGCGGCAGCTCGCCGCCGAGGTCCTCGAACATGTGCTGGAAGACCGGCACCACGAAGACCAGCAGCGCCATGCACATGACGATCGCCATCACGAACACGACGGTCGGGTACGTCAGCGCGGCCTTGATCTTGCTGCGCAGCTTCACCTCGGCCTCGAGGTTGTCCGCGATCTGCCGCATCGTGACGTCGAGGAAGCCGCCGACCTCGCCGGCCTTGGTCATGCTGATCATCAGCGGCGGGAAGACCCGCTCGCCACTTCGCGAACGCCGAGGAGAGGCTGTGTCCGGCCTCGATGTCCTGCTTCACGCCGCGCAACACCTTGCGCAGCTCGGGGTTCTCGACCTGGTCGGCCATGATCGTCAGGCCCCGGAGCATGGTGAGGCCGGCGTCGATCATGGTCGCGAACTGGCGCGCGAAGACCGCGAGGTCCTTGGACTTGATCCGCTTCTTGAAGCCGAGGTGGATCTCCTTCTGCATGCCGACGTTCGCCGGGCGCACCTGCAGCGGGACGTAGCCCATGGCCCGCAGCTTCTCGGCGACCGCGGCCTCCGAGACCGCCTCGACCTTGCCCTCGGTGAACCGGCCCTGCGCGTCGCGGACCTTGTAGGCGTACTGCGTCGCGGTGCTCACTGCCACATCCCGGCCTGCTTGCGCTCGGAGGCGACGAGCGTGTCGTAGTCCTCGCGGTTCGAGCAGTGCTCGAGGCCGGCCTCGTAGCTGATCCTGCCGGCCTTCACGAGCGCCGCGAGGTGGGCGTTGAGGGTCTGCATCCCGTCGCGGGCGCCGGCCTGGAGCGAACCCTGGATCTGCTGGAGCTTGTCGTCGCGGATCATCGCCCGGATGCCGGAGTTGCAGACCATCACCTCGACGGCGGCCGCGCGGCCCTTGCCGTCGACGGTCTTCACCAGCGTCTGGCAGACCACGCCCTGCAGGGTGGACGCGAGCTGGGTGCGGACCTGCTGCTGCTGCTCGGCGGGGAAGACGTCCACGACGCGGGTGATGGTGTCCTGGGCGGACTGGGTGTGCAGCGTGGCGAACACCAGGTGACCGGTCTCGGCGGCGGTGAGCGCCACCGAGATGGTGTCCAGGTCGCGGAGCTCGCCGACCAGGATCACGTCGGGGTCCTGGCGCAGCACGTGCTTGAGCGCGTTGCGGAAGCCGTGGGTGTCGGCGCCGACCTCGCGCTGGTTCACGATGCAGCCGCGGTGCTCGTGCAGGAACTCGATCGGGTCCTCGATGGTGACGATGTGACCGCGCCGGGTGCGGTTGATCTGGTCGATGAGGGCGGCGAGCGTCGTCGACTTGCCGGAGCCGGTGGGGCCGGTGACCAGCACCAGGCCGCGCTTGAGCTTGCCGAAGGTGCCGATGACCTCGGGCATCCCGAGGTCCTCGAGCGGCTTGATCTCCCACGGGATCATGCGCATCACCGCGCCGAGCTGCTCGCGCTGCTGGAAGACGTTGACACGGAACCGGGCGCTGCCCGGGACGGCGTAGGAGAAGTCGAGCTCGAGCTCCTCCTCGAAGACCTTGCGCTGGCGCTCGGTCATGATGCCGTAGAGCGTGGTGCGCAGCTGCTCACCCGGACAGCGCCGTGGCAGCCCTCGATCGCCTCCATCTCGCCGCGCAGCCGCACGGTCGGCGGCGCGCCCTGGGTCAGGTGCAGGTCCGAGGCGCCGACGGCCAGCACGTGCTGGAGCAGGTCGTCGAGCATGACCGGACGCGCCGCGCCACCGGGCGCCGGCGCCGCGGCGGGCGGCTGGCTCACCGCGGCAGGCGGAGCCGCCACCAGGGTCGGCGCGGCGACGGGCGCGGGCGCGGGTGTCGGCACGGGGGCGGCCACCGGCTCGGCGACGGGAGCGGCCGGCCGCGCGAGCGGCAGGCCGAAGCCGTTGGTGGATGCGTCGGTCACGGGGTCCTCCGGGCAGGAGCGGTCGGGGCTACCTGGTTCATCGGTGTCGGGCGAGCGAACCTTGAGGGTCAGCCGACCTCGCGGTAGGAGATCGTCGCGATGCTGAGCAGGGCAGGGTTCACGTTCGAGAAGGCGCAGGGCTCCTGGGTCAGGGTGACGTTGCCGTTGAACTTGCTCAGCGAGTAGGCGAACACCGATCCGTTGATGGTCCCGCCGTTGATCGTGAGCGATCCGTACGTCGGTCCGTCCATGAGGTACAGCGCGCCGAACAACCCGGAGTCAGCACCCCCGGCGCTCTTGTGCAGCGAGGCATTGCCGTTCTTGATCACCACCACCGCCGGTCGGCAGGTAGTGCCGTCGTACTTCTTGAAGGCTTCGGGGACGTCCTCCAGGCGGACGTCGTGGTTGCCGTCGAGCGGGTGGGCGAGATCGAAGTAGAAGACTCCCCGCGGGGCCGCTGCCGTGGACGGCCACGTGCCGGACGGCACCTGGTCGTAGTAGGTGCCGTCCGCGACGGCGATCGACTTGAGCCGAGCAAGCTGATCGTTGCTGAGCGGATTGTCAGGGAGCCCGAAGTCGCTCTCCAGTGCGCCCGGCACGAGCTTCGACCCGTACGCGAGGTCACTCGCCCCCTCACTCGGGCCGTAGATCTTGTTCATCACGGTCGACGAGGTCCCGGCCAGCGTCTCCGGGCACCCGCTCGTCGATGGCAGGACACCCAGCGAAGCACCGAAGGCGTCCTGGTCGTTCGGGAACTGGCTGCTGCACGGCTGGGCCGCGGTGTGGATCGAGGACGCGTTCTTCTTCGTGCAGTCGTTGGCGGTGGTGATCATGTCGGTCGAGTGGACGCCGGCCGGGATGCCGAAATAGCTGTCGATCCCACTGACCGGCAGCTGGCCTCGGTGTTCGACGCAGTCGGTCGTGAACAGGCTCACGCCCTGGACCGTCGCCGCCCCCAACCCGGTGGACGGCATGTGGAACGCGAACATGCTGTGGGGGATCGAGGCCGCCGAGACCTGGACCTTGACGATCACCGAGCGCTGCGCAGCGTCGTCGGCGGTGCCGGTGGAGTGGATGGCATAGAGACCATCGGTCTGGGTCTGCGGGGCGAACGCGGCCACCTGCTCGATCCACACGCGGTACTGCGCGGCACCGCCCGGGAGGGCGACCGTGACGGGACTCCCACTGCCGTACGGCTTCGTGCAGTCCGCCGACGTCGAGGACGCGCTGGCGGTGCACTGGAGGCCCTGGACGCCGTAGGTCTTGAGGTAGGTGAGCGCCTGGTCGGCGCCGGCATCCGCCGCATTCAGCGCCCGGGCCGATGCGGCAGCCCGGTGGGTGCTCTGCAGGTTGCTGATGGTGACGGCGGCGACCGTGGTGGCCAGGGCAGTGAGAAGCGCGAGTGCCAGCAACACCGTGATCAGGGCGGAGCCAGCGTCGTCGACGGTCCGAGGACGAGGTGGGCGGCGGTGGTGCATGTCAGCTCCCCCGGACGTTGCGCAGGTAGATGTCGGTCGCGTAGCTGTGCATCCCGCCGTCCTCGACCCGCAGTGAGACGGTCACCCGGTCGACCGCCGGCAACTGGGACGCCGTCAGCGCTCCCGAGCCGCCGAAGAGCTCGACACTGAAGTCGGTGACCGTGGCCGCGAGTACCGGCCGGGTGATCGAGTGCCCGTCCGCATCGTCGGCGGTGATGGTCAAGGTCCCCGCGCTCTGGTCCCACCGATAGGTCAGCACCTCGGGCGACGGCCCAGCGGGGTCGATGACGCCATCGCCGTTGAAGTCGGCCTCGAAGGTGAGCCCGATCAGGGCACTGCCGCTCGCGTCGACGGCGGTGACGGCGCGAGCCTGGCGAAGCTCGCTGCTGATGCGCTCGATGGCGACCCGGGCCTCCTCGTTGAGGGAGACCTGCCGCTGGGTGGCGGTCGATGTTCGCTGTGTGGCGAGGGCCAGCGCCAGCACCAGACTGGCCAGCACGCCGAAGAGCACCATCGCGACCAGCACCTCGATGAGCGTGAACCCGCGGTCCCTACGCCTGTTCATCGGGCATCCAGGACGCTGCAGGAGCCCGCGCCGAGCGTCAGGCTGACGAAGGAGTCCGGGTCCGGGCCGGAGTGGTCCGCGAGCTGGCGGGTCGGGACCGTGCGGATGGTGAAGCCCGGCATGTCGACCGTCGCATGGCTGCCGACTGCGCCGCTCGTGCCGAGGTCGTAGGTCCAGCTCTGGACGAAGCTCGAGAGGTCGCCATGGTCGGGCAGCGCCACGGAGGCGACGTCAGGGAGAGTCTGGGCGTCGACAGGTCGGTACTTCACGTTCCCGCCCGAGTCGACGCCGTCGTACACCTCCAGGTCCACCTCGAGCGCCGGGCCGTCGACAGCGCCGACGCCGGCCTCCACCCGGCAGCTCACCATGGACTGGTGCAGCGTGACCTGGACGACACCATCGGGCGCCCACGAGGTGGGCATGACAGCGACGGTGGCGCTCCTGGTCCGGCCGCATGCCTCCGCGTCCGGCGTTGGCGTCCCGTGCTGCTCGGTGGTGAGGAATGCTCCGGCCGTCACGATCCGGTCGTCGGTGCTGCTGGTCAGGCACGACGTCGCGCTGGCAGTACCGGGCGTCGTTCCGGCGAGCAGGCGGACCGGCGGCGCGGTCCCCACACGGCGAAGTGACGGCGTCGACACGTTGTCGAAGGTCAGTAGCGCAGCATCGTCGTTGACGAGCGCGGCCTGCAGCGGATCCGCGCTCGAGCCGGCGTTCGGGCGCGCCTGGTCGGAGGTCACGACGCCGGCAGTCGTCACCACGCTGCTCCGCCCGAAGCAGAACAGGGAGCAGTCGGCGCCGGCGTGTGCGGCACCCTCGAGCGGCACGATGCTGGTGGCCGTGGGAGCCGCCGCGTTGCGGACGGCGCCGTACACCACTTCACTCGTGCCCGGGTCACCGGTGGAGAGCCGGCCGACCACTCCCGCGACGCTGGCGCTGGCGGTACTGGCACTGTCGAGCGCGCCGGCAAGGCTGACCACCCCGGCATCCAGCGTCAGCGAGGCGTGGCTCTCGTCGGTCGACTCGACGTGCAGGGCGGTCACCTCGAGCTCCGACTTCACCTGCGTGGCCTCGGGCTCGCGCTCGGCGATCTGGGTGACCAGCGTCAAGGCCTGCACCCGGTCACCGGCGGGCCGCAGGCCCGTCACCATCACCGTGACGCCCGGCGTCGGGGGGCTGGCGTTGCTCTGGTAGCTCGCGGGCGTGACCGGGCTCGAGCCGGGTGCGGCGAAGGTTCCGGCGTCGACGAACTGGACGTCGACGACCAGCTGGATCGAGTCCGCGGGGGCCGGTGCGGCCGCCACGGTGCGGAAGAAGCCCCCGGTCGCAGGCTCGTAGGGACACCGCACGCCGGTGTCGACGTAGCCCGTCCACCCGGCCGTCGGGAGTTGATAGCTCCCCACGCCCCCACAGCTCGGCGTCTGGCCGGGCACGGACGATGTCGACGGGAAGTACGTGTCGAGCAGGTCGGTGGCGGCGGGGTCCGACTCGACCGGCAGGTGGAAGCTCATGCTGCGCATCCGCTCGACCTGCTGCTGGACGGCAGCCTTGAGCGCTGTCGACCCGTCGGCGACCGTGACGCTGCGGATCCCAGCGACCATCTGGGGCAGGAGCGCGGTGACCACCACCATGATCACGCCGAGCGCGACGATCACCTCGATGAGCGTGAAGCCGTCGTCGCGGTGGGCGCGGTCAGTCGAGCGAGACACGGCCGGTCAGCTCCTCGACAGTGACGGTGTAGACCTTCGCCGACCCGGTGCGGATCACCTGGACGCTTCCGGCCGTCGCCGTGCCACGCGTGAAGAAGGTCAGCGTCGGCAGCGTTCCGGCCCCCGAGGGGTCCTGGAAGCTCGGTGACGCGAGCTCGACCGCGGACCCCTGGGTCGGTATCGGTCCCTCGATCTGCGTGCCGCCGCTCGCGGTGCTGCAGGAGGCGCTCCACACCTCGTAGTCGCCGGAGGCGAACTTCACGCAGAGCGTGCGCCCCTCGGTGACCGCGCGCTGCTGGGTCGCGCGCAGCACCGACTGGAGCTGGCGGGCCGTGCCCTGCTGCTCGTCCGCCTCGGCCCAGTGGCGATATCCGCCGATGGCGATCGCCATCAGGGCCCCCATCAGCGCGATGGTGACCAGCACTTCGATCAGCGTGATGCCGTCGTCGCGAGCGGGCTGGCGCACGAACGGTCCTCCGAGCAGACGTGGTGGGGGCAGGGCCTGACGACTGCAACATCGGTCCATCGACCGCTCGCCTTGAGTGCTGAGGCACGCGGACGAACTTTTTTTCAACTACCCCTCAAGGTCGGCGTGTCGGCACCCGAAGCCATGAGTGCAAAGCGCCAGGACCCCGGGCAAGTCCGGTGGCACTGCGCAAGACCAACACCCCACAGGAGAACCACCATGCTTGCTCGGATGCAGAAGGCCCTGAAGGAGAAGGACCAGGGCTTCACCCTGATCGAGCTCCTCGTCGTGATCGTGATCATCGGCATCCTCGCCGCGATCGCCATCCCGATCTTCCTGAACCAGCAGAAGAAGGGCGTCGACGCCGGCGTCAAGTCGGACCTCAAGCAGCTCGCCGATCTCGAGGAGACGTACTACGTCGACAACACCTGGCCTACGTCGCCGGCGACCGACACGACGGTCGACGCGGCCGCGAGCCCGGTGTTCCCGGACTTCAAGCGGACCGAACGGACACCAGCGTCTTCACGATCACGCTGCGGCACCGACCCGGCGGCTACT
Organism: uncultured Actinomycetota bacterium; assembly: GCA_963763225.1. Classification (GTDB taxonomy): domain Bacteria; phylum Actinomycetota; class Actinomycetes; order Propionibacteriales; family Nocardioidaceae; genus Nocardioides. Next base: position 370,315 of record CAVXNT010000012.1, read on the forward strand.
GCATCACGGGAGTGAACACCGACCGACGGCAGCGGACAAGACCTTCTACTACGACTCGACCGCGGGCGGGCTGACAGCACGGCTGACGCCGTGCCCACAGGCGGCGCCTGCGCGAACCCGGTCATGCCTAGTCTCCCCACGTCCCCGTGCCGGGCGGCTTGTCCCCCCAAGCCGCCCGGCACGGCCGTCTCATCACCACCACCTGAGCACCACCCGGAGGAACCCATGGAGATCGTGACCGGCGAGCCGGCACCCCAGCTCGAGCGTGCCGACGCGGTCCGCCTGCTGGAGGAGATGGCCGCCGTCGTCCGCACGATCTTCGGCGTCGAGTCGCCACCTCCGCCACCGCGCCGGCCCCCCAGCCGGCACCGACCGCCCGGCCCTGCCCCGGCTGCGGCCCCGGCCCCGATGCCGAGCGCGGGCGGCGTGCCGGCGTCCATCCCCGTTCCCGGAGCGGCGATCCTGCAGGAGATCGCCTTCCTCGACGACTGACGGCCGTGCGGCGCATCCTGGCGGCCGCGGCGGTGCCTCCTGGCCGCCCTGGTCGCGTCTCCCCCGGCCGCCGAGGCCGTCCCCCTGCACCGCGCCGCGGCGAGTGACGCCGTCGACGTGGCCCGCGCCGCCTACGAGGACGCGCAGGCCCGCGTCGCCGCGCTCAGCACGCAGAGCGAGCGCGCGGACGTCAACGCCCGGGCCGCCGAGGCCGAGGCCGCACGACTCCGCGCCGCGGTCGGCGGCGACGACGGCGGCCTGATCGGGGCGCTCCGCAGCATGTTCGGCCACGAGTCGGCGCTGGACCGCGCGACCGAGGCCGCCGCGGACGCCGACAGCGCCCGCGCGATCGCCGACATGGTCGACGCCGCGCTGGCCGACCAGATCGCCGCGACCGAGCAGGCCCGCCTCGCCTGGGAGCGCGCCGAGCGCCGCCAGGCCCGCGTCGAGGCCGCCTGGTCCGCCGGCGAGTACGCCGACGCGGCCATCCGGCGCGCGCACTTCCTGCCCGCCTACGCCGTGACCGACCCGGCCCAGGACCGCCGCAACCAGCGGGCCCTGCGCGGCTGGCACCACTACCTGCGCGACCTCGGCGACGCCGCCGTCGTCCCCCCGCCGGTCGCCGCCCTGACCGACCCCGCGCACCTGCCGGCCGGTCTCACGCCGGCCCGCGACGACCACAACGACCTGGTCGCGGGCATCGCCGCCCGCGAGCGGACCGGCCGCCCGACGGTGACCGTGCTGTCGACCGAGGCCGTGCGCGCGGTGTCCGAGGCGTTCCGCCGCGTCGGGCTGCCCGAGGTGCCCGGCGCGATCGACCCCACGACGTACGCCTGCGGCGGCCTGGTCGCCAACGCCTGGGCCGGCCCCACCACCGAGCCCCCGGCCGAGGCCGCCGACCAGTGGCAGCACCTGCCCACCGTCCGCACCGCGTCGGTCCAGCTCGGCGACGTCGTCGTGCTCGGCAGCCGCCACGACGGCATCTCCGCCACCGGCGTGTACGTCGGCCGCGGCCGGGCCGTGGTCGCCGACCCGGCCACCGGGGTCGCCGCCGTCCGCCGGATCACCGACGACCTGCTCGCCGCCCGCCGGGTCGGCACGGGCACCGGCCAGCACGCCGCCCCGCCGCGCGGCGGGGTCTGCGACCCGGCGCTGCCCGCCTCGGCGACGACCTCCGGCTCCGGCCCGCTCGGGCTGCCGATGGCGCCCGGCAGCTACCACCTGACCTCCGGCTTCGGCGACCCCGGCCCGCGCTGGGAGACCGGCGAGCACACCGGCCTCGACTTCGCCGCCCCGATCGGTACGCCGGTCGTGGCCGCCGGCGCCGGCACCGTCACCGTCGAGCACCCCGACTGGGCCGGCAACCTGGTCCGCATCGACCACGGCGGCGGCGTCGAGACGCTCTACGCCCACCTGTCCCGCGTCGACGTCACCGACGGCCAGGTCGTGCGCGAGGGCGACCCGGTCGGCCTGGTCGGCGACCGCGGCAACACCACCGGCCCGCACCTGCACCTCGAGGTGCGGCTGGACGGCACGGCGTACGACCCCGCCCTGGTGCTCGACGTCCCCGAACGGCCGCACCCGGTCTACGTCAACGGCGAGATGCCGGACACCGCGCTCTGCCCCGCGACGCCGGACGGCGTGCAGCGGCTCAGCTGCGACGCCGCCGTCGCCTACCGGCTGCTGAGCGCGTCGTACGCCGACGCGTTCGGCTCCGAGCTGTGCATCACCGACTCCTACCGCAGCCGCGACGGCCAGGAGCGGGCCCACCTGGCCAAGCCGGCGCTGACCGCGACACCGGGCACGTCGGTGCACGGCCTCGGCCGGGCGGTCGACCTGTGCGGCGGCGTCGAGCGGTTCGGCACCGCCGAGAACGACTGGATGCTCGCGCACGGACCCGACTTCGGCTGGGTCCACCCCGACTGGGCGGCGGCCGGCGGCAGCCGGCCCGAGCCGTGGCACTTCGAGTACGCCGGAGCCGACCGCTAACCTGACCCGTGTGGAGACCGAGCACTCCGAGCCCTCCGACCAGCCCGTCGACGAGCTGTGGCGGCGCTTCAAGGAGCACGGCGACCAGGACGCCCGCGATCGCCTCATCGTCCACTACTCGCCGCTGGTGAAGTTCGTCGCCGGCCGCGTCCGCTCCGGCCTGCCGCCCTCGGTCGACCAGAACGACCTGGTCTCCGACGGCGTGTTCGGGCTGATGGACGCGGTCGACAAGTTCGAGCCCGCGCGCGGCCTGCAGTTCCAGACGTACGCCGTCACCCGGATCCGCGGCGCGATCGTCGACGGCCTGCGCTCCTCCGACTGGGTGCCCCGGTCGATGCGCGAGAAGATCCGCGACATCGACGCCGCCCAGGTGCGGCTCGAGGCCCGGCTCGGCCGGCCCCCGCGGGACAAGGAGATGGCCGCCGAGCTCGGCATCACCGTCGCCGAGCTGCGCAAGATCTACTCCAAGAGCGCGCACACCAGCGTGGTGAGCTTCGAGACGGTCGTCGACGAGGACGCCCCGCGCGAGACTGCGGGCCTGCCCGGCGCGGACGACGACCTCCCGCCGGGCTTCCTCGCCGCGGTCCGCGAGCTCCCCGAGCGCGACCAGGTCGTGGTCGCCCTCTACTACTGGGAGCGGCTCACCCTCGCCGAGATCGGCCAGGTGCTCGGCGTCACCGAGTCCCGCGTCAGCCAGCTGCACAGCCGGGCGACGATGACGCTGCGGCGCAAGCTGCTCGGCGCCGCCAGCTGATCAGCCTTGCTCAGCGCAGCGCGGCGCGCTGCGAGGCGACGATCGCGTCCATCGCCGGGCGCGCCCCCTTGCTCAGGTACGGGAAGCTCACGAACCCGTGCGGCATCTGGTGGAAGTCCTCGACGGTGACCCGGTTGCCGGCGTCCGCCAGCGCCTGCGCGTAGCGCACCCCGCTGTCGTGCAGCGGGTCCAGTCCCGCGACCACGACGATCGCCGGCGGCAGGCCGCCGAGGTCGGCGTGGATCGGCGACAGCCGCGGGTCGGCGAGGTCGACCCCGTCGGGGACGTAGTGGCCGTGGAACACCTCCATGTCGGCGTTCGACAGCACGATGCCGCGCACGTTGTCCGCGGTAGGACCGGTCCTCCTGCAGCGTCTCGGTCATGTCGGTGACCGGGTAGATGAGCGCCTGGTGCGCCACCGACAGCCCGCTGTCGCGGGCCAGGATCGACACCACCGCGGCGAGGTTGCCGCCCGCGCTGTCGCCCATCACCCCGACCCGCGTGGGGTCCCCGCCGAGGTCCGCCGCGTGCGCGGCGGTCCACACCAGCGCGTCGTAGCAGTCCTCGACACCGGCCGGGAACCGGTGCGTCAGGCGCGAGCCGGTAGTCGACCGACACGACCACGGCGTCGAGCTCGACGGCGACGATGCCGCAGCTCCAGTCCTGCTGGCGGGCGCTGCCCAGCACGAAGCCGCCGCCGTGGAAGCTGAGCACCACCGGCCGCGGGCTCCGCGACCACGTCGTCGGCGTGTAGATGCGCAGCGGCAGATCGCCGTGGCGGGCCGGGAACGTGGTCGTGCGCACGTCGACACCGCGGGGCAGCCGGCCGAGGAACAGGCCGGCCACGCCGCCGTCGGGGATCACCGTCTCCTGCGCCCGCGCCAGCTGCTCGGGCGACATCCGGGCGACCGACGCGCCCGGGACGGACTTCATCAACCGGTCGAGAACCCGTACGCCGGGACGCAGCCTCGTCACCATGACACCCAGTCTAGAAAGGGCCAAACCGCCCGGATCGGCCCGGTTCAGCCACTAGCATCGGGGCACCGAAGGGAGAGTCGACGTGATCGTGGGGCAACGATCGATCGTCGGGGGAACATGGGCGGTTGCGATCGCCCTGGTGCTGTGGCACCTGTCGGACTCGCTGAGCACGACCGGTGACGTCACCTACAACACCGGTGTGGTGCTGGGTGCTGTCCTCGGTTGGTACGGCGTGCACCTCGCTCCGCGGGACCGGCGACTCGTGCCGGTCCTGGTCGCCACCGGCGTGAGCCTCTCCGCGCTGGGCGACCTGGTCTGGGAGGCCTACTACCTCACCGGCCCCGAGCCGGACGTCTCCCTGGCCGACATCCCCTACCTGCTGGCCTACGTGGCCCTCGGCGCTGCGGTGCTCGCCGTCATCGCCATGCGCGGTCGCGAGACCCTGCGGCTCGACCCGGATGCGGTGATCGATGCGCTCACCGTCGTGGTGGTGAGCCTGCTGCTGTTCTGGACGTTCTCGATCCACGACATCGCCGCCGACACGTCGGTCTCGGCGTTCACCCGCAGCGTCTGGGCGACGTACCCGGTCCTGGATGCGATGTTGCTCGCCCTCGTGGTCCGCGCGCTGTCCGTGCCCGGGGCCCGCCGGGCCATCGGTCTCCCGCTGGCGGCCGGCACCGTGTGCTGGCTGCTCTCCGACATCGGCTACCTCATGTTCGAGGTGGACGGCTGGACCTCGGCGTTCCTCGACGTCGGCTGGATGCTGGGCAGCCTGCTGATCGGGTCGGCCACGCTCCGACCGCTGGCCCCGCCCGAGCCGGTGATCGAGACCGTCCCCCGGCGCCCGCTGCGCAAGCTCGGCATCGCGGTGGCGCCGCTGCTGGTCCCCCCGCTGCTGCTGCTCGCCGACGAGGCGCTCGGCCACGAGCCGAAGCCGGTGGCCGCCCTCGTCGGCATGTTGGCGCTGGTCGCCCTCGCCTTCGTCCGCACCGCCCGGCTGCTGCAGTCGGAGGCCCGGGCGCGGGCCGAGCTCGCCGCCGCCCGCGACGCCGCGCTGGAGGGCTCGCGCGCGAAGTCGGCGTTCCTGGCCACGATGAGCCACGAGATCCGGACCCCGATGAACGGCGTGATCGGGCTGACCGACCTGATGCTCACCACCGACCTCGACGAGCGGCAGCGGCAGTACGCCGACGGCGTCAAGAGCGCCGGCAACGCACTGCTGTCGATCATCAACGACATCCTGGACTTCTCGAAGGTCGAGGCCGGCCGGCTCGAGCTGGAGGAGGTCGACTTCGACCTGGTCCACCTCGTCGAGGAGGTCGCCGAGCTCGTCGCCGAGCCGGCCCGCGACAAGAGCCTGGAGCTGCTGGCGTACTGCTCCCCCGAGCTGCCGGCCGCACTCCGCGGCGATCCCGCACGCCTGCGGCAGGTGCTGCTCAACCTCGCGGGCAACGCCGTGAAGTTCACCGCGAGCGGCGAGGTGGTGGTCCGCGCCGAGCTGGAGAGCCGCGCGCGGGGCTGCGTGCAGGTGCGGTTCGAGGTCGCCGACACCGGCATCGGGATCCCGGAGGAGCTGCGCGAGCACCTCTTCGAACCGTTCTCCCAGGCCGACTCCTCGACCACCCGCCGGTACGGCGGCACCGGGCTCGGCCTCGCGATCTGCCGCCAGCTCGTGCACGCGATGGGCGGCGAGCTCGGCGTGGACAGCACCGTCGGCGCGGGCAGCACGTTCTGGGCGACCGTGCCGCTCGGGCTCGCCCACGACCGGAGCGTCGCCCCGGCCCCCACTCCGGAGGGCCTGGCCGGCCTGCGGGTGCTCGTCGTCGACGACAACCACACCAACCGGGTGATCCTCCAGGACCAGCTCACCGCCTGGGGCATGTCGGTCGACCTGGCCGAGGACGGCAGCGGCGCCCTGGACCTGCTGCTCGCCGCCGCCCGGGACCGGCGGCGCTACGACCTCGGCGTCCTCGACCTGTGCATGCCGGGGATGGACGGCCTGGAGCTCGGCCGCCGCATCGGCGCCCATCCCGAGCTCGCCGGGACGCCGCTGGTGCTGCTCACCTCCGGGCCGGACGTGTCCCGGGCCGAGGCCCGGCGCGCCGGCATCGGTGGGTCGCTGACCAAGCCGGTGCTGCTCAGCCGGCTGCGCACCACGCTGACCGGCCTGGTCACGACCCCCGCGGAGCCGCCGCCGACGCCGGCGCGGACCGCTCGCCACCGGACGGGGACTGGTGCTCGTGGTCGAGGACGGTGAGATCAACCAGCTGGTCGCCACCGGCATCCTCGAGAGCCTCGGCTACGACGTGGAGATCGCCGGCGACGGCTACGAGGCGCTGGACGCCCTGGCCCGCACGACGTACGACGCGGTCCTGATGGACGTGCGGATGCCCAACCTCGACGGCTACGAGGCGACCGCCGAGATCCGCGTCCGCGAGGGCGACCAGCGGCACACGCCGATCATCGCGATGACGGCCAGCGCGATCGAGGGCGACCGCGAGCGGTGCCTGGCCGCCGGCATGGACGACTACCTCTCCAAGCCGGTCGAGCGCGCGGCCGTCGACGCGGTCCTGGCCCGCTGGGTGCCCGCCCGCTGACGGACGGCGATCCGGGTACCGGGCCGGCATGCCCCTGCCGACCCTCGTCGTCATCGGCGCCATGAAGTGCGGCACCTCGGCGCTCCACCGCTACCTCGACCTGCACCCGCAGGTCGCGATGGCACCGGAGAAGGAGCTCAACTTCTTCTACGGCCCGGACCGGCCACCGAACGACGACCCCGAGACCTGGTGGCAGTGGGGCCAGTGGCACCGCGGCGCGGAGTGGTACGCCGCGCGCTTCGACGGCCGGTACGCCGTGCGCGGCGAGGCCTCGCCCGGCTACACCGACCCCGCCAACCGCGCGGTGGCCGGACGGATGGCGGCGCTGGTGCCGGACGCGCGGCTGGTCCTCATGGTCCGCGACCCGTTCGAGCGGGCGCTGTCCCAGTGGCGCCACCACGTGCGCGACGGCGCCGAGCCGCGGCCCGCCGACGAGGCGCTCCTCGACCCGGACAGCCAGTACGCCGCGCGCAGCCGCTACCGCGCGCTGCTGCAGCCGTTCCTGGACAGCTTCGCGGCCGACCAGCTGCTGGTGGTCGTGCAGGAGCGGCTGCTCGCGTCGCGTCGCCGGGAGCTCGCGCGGGTCTTCGAGCACGTCGGGGCGGACCCGGCCTTCTGGACCGCCGAGCTCGAGCCGCGCGTGCACGTCGGCGACGCCGACCACCCGGTCGTCCCCGACGGCCTGCGCGCGGCGTTCACCGAGCTCGTCGCCGACGACGTGGCCGCGCTGCGGGAGCTGCTCGACGACGGGCTCCCCGAGTGGGGTCCACACCAGCAGGCGGCGCCGGTCGGTCGCGGAACGTCATACGGACGGAGCAAGGGGTGACACCGTCCGTATGACGTCTCGCCGGGTTCACACGAGCAGGCGGCGCATCCGCTCCACGTCGGCGGAGACCACCTGGCGGCGGCGCAGCGCGGACGGCATCCGGCGCAGGCCCTCCCAGGTGCCGCGTCGCTCCGCCGCGCCCGACGCGACACCCCGGCGGGCCACGTCCACGACCGCCGGCCACGGCAGCCGCATCGCCGCGGTGAGCAGCTCGTTGCGGGCGAGCACGGCACGCCGGTCGGCGTCCGCACCCCGCCGGACCGACGGGTGGTGGTGGGCCACCACGTCGTCGACGTACGCCAGGCCCCAGCCGGCGCTCGCGAGGTCGAGGGCGAGCCGCTGCTCCTCGCCGCCGAACACGACGACCCGGTCGAAGCCACCCGCCGTCAGGTAGGCGTCGCGGCGCACCACCGCGCCGCACGCCAGGAAGCCGAGCACCGACGGGCCCGGCAGGTCGAGGTCGCGGGGCAGCGGCGAGTCGGCCATCTCCGCACAGACCGGGTCGAGCGCCTCGTCCGGGCCGACCAGGATCCGGCCGGCGAGCAGGCCGAGCCGCGGGTGCTGGTCGAACAGCGCGCGGCCCGCTCCAGCGCGCCCGGCGCCCACCACGAGTCGTCGTCGGCGAACGCGACGTACGGCGTGCGCGCCTCGACGACACCCACGTTGCGGGCGACCGCGCCGATGTTCTCGGGCAGCCCGATCACGCGCACGTCCGGGAAGTGCTCACGGACCCGGTCGGGGGTGCCGTCCACGGAGCCGTTGTCGACGAGCACCACCGGCCCCTCGTGCCGCGGCAGCGAGACGGCCAGGTCGTGCCAGCGGTTCCGGGTCGCGACGACAACCGTGACGTCGTTCACCGGGCGCCCGCCAGCAGCACGTCCCAGTCGCGCAGGAACCGCTCGAGGCCGAAGTGCTCCACCGCGTGGGCCCGGGCGGCGCGGCCGGCCGCCTCGGCGCGGTCCAGGTCCTTGGCCAGCTCGGTGACCGCCTCGAGGAACCGGTCGCGGCGGGTCGTGACGACCCCGGCCTCGGGAGGGACGGCGAACGGTGCCTCGGTCGCCCCGAGCGCGACGACGGGCATGCCCAGCATGCATCGCCTCGATCAGCGACAGGCCGAGCGACGTCCAGCGCGCGGTGTGCACGTAGACCCGCCGCCGCGGCAGCTCGGCGTGCATCGCGTGCTGGGGCAGGTCCTCGTACGTCGTGAGCCCGGGCGTGTCCGGCAGCTGCGAGACCCGCATGCCGAACACGTCGACCGGCGCGGCCCCGGCGAGCGGCTCGAGCAGGTCGGCGCCGACGAACCGGCCCCGGCGTACCGGGTCGTTGACCACGACCGCGGCGTGCGGCAGCTCGCCGGTGTAGGCGTGGCCGGGGTCCACGACGCCGTGCTCGACGACGGCGGTCGGGGCCAGGCCGCAGTCCCAGAAGAGCTCGTTGAAGCCGGTGACGTGCACGACCGGCACGGCCCGCTGGTCGGCCATCGGGTGCCGGGTGTCGGGCACGTTGCCGTCGGGGGTGTTGTGCTCGACGTAGACCGCCGGCACGTCGCGACCGGGCCGCCGCCCGAGCCACTCCTCGGCCAGCTGCTGCTCGTGCGGCCGCTGGAGCACGACCATGTCGACGTCGAGATCCCGCAGTCGCGAGGCTTCGACCTCGACGACGTTGGCCGGCCAGTCCCAGGTGCGCGCCCGGCCCAGGCCGTCCGGCCCGCGGTCCGGCGTCACCGGCAGGAAGTACTCGTGGCGCCCCTGCACGAACGAGGTCGTCCAGGAGCCGTGCACGTGCCACAACAGGATGCGCATCAGGCGGCCCTCCCCCCAGGGCGTGGACGTCCCACCCGGCGCCGACCCACTTCTCCGGGTCGAGCACCAGCCGGGCGTCGAGGACGGTACGGCGGCGCACCAGGTCGCCGACCTCGTACGGGTCGAGGGCGGCGAACTGCGGCCACTCGGTGAGCACCAGCACCAGGTCGGCGTCGCGGCAGGCACCCGCGACGTCGTCGACCACGGTGAGATCGGGGACCTCGCGGCGCACGTTCGGGCCCGCGTGCGGGTCGTGCAGGCGCACCCGCACGCCGGCGCGCTGCAGCCGGGCGGCCACGTCGAGGGCGGGCGAGTCGCGCACGTCGTCGGAGTCGGCCTTGAACGCGCCGCCGAGCACGGCGCACGTCGCCGGTGCCGTCGGGCAGCAGCGACAGCGCGAGGTCGACGGTGCGGGTGCGCTGCCGCAGGTTGACCCGGTCGACGGCCTCGAACAGCGACGCCGACTCGACCACGCCGAGCTCGCGGGCCCGGGCCACGAACGCCCGGGTGTCCTTGGGCAGGCAGCCGCCGCCGTACCCGAGCCCCGGGGCGAGGAAGTCCCGCCGATGCGCGGGTCGGCGCCGAGGATCGTGGTCAGGTCGCCGACGTCGGCCCCCGAGGCCTCGCACACCTCGGCGAGCAGGTTCACCGTGGAGATCCGGGTCGCCAGCATCGCGTTCGCGGAGACCTTGGCCAGCTCGGCGGTCGCGAGGTCGGTGCGGATCACCGGGACACCGGCCGCGATCAGGTCGGCGTACACCTCCAGCAGCACCTGGTGGTCGACGTCGGACTCGACGCCGAGCACCAGCCGGTCGGGGCGCAGGGTGTCGCGGACCGCATGGCCCTCGCGCAGGAACTCGGGGTTCCACGCGCACCCGGGCGCCGGCCGGTCGCGCAGCCGGGGCCGCGGTGCCGACGGGGACCGTGGACTTGCCGACCACCAGCGCGGCGTCGCGCAGGTGGGGCGCGAGGGCGCGGCGGCGACCAGAGCGCGGAGAGGTCGGCGCCGTCGCCGTCCTCCGACTGCGGAGTGCCCACGCAGAGGAAGTGGACGTCGGCGTCGGCCGCCTCCCGGAGGTCGTCGGTGAAGCAGAGCCGGCCGCTGGCGACGCCCTCGGCGAGCAGGTCGTCCAGGCCGTCCTCGTGGAACGGCGCCCGGCCCTCGCGCAGGGCGGCGAGGCGCTCCGGGTCGCGGTCGACACCCACGACGTGGTGGCCCGAGGAGGCGAGGCAGGCCGCGTGCGTCGCACCGAGGTAGCCGGTGCCGAGGACGGAGATGAGAGCATGCGGGTTCGGTTCACCACGGACGGGCACGACATTCCTCACCCCTACGGGCGCCGTTTGGGAAGCGCAGGGCGGGACACCGAAGTGCCGAACAGCACCGATGGAGCACCGACGAAGCACCGACTGAAGGGAGCACGTGTGGCGAAGGTCCTGGGCATCAACGCCCTCTTCCACGACCCGGCCGCCGCGCTCGTCGTCGACGGCACGACGGTGGCCGCGGCCGAGGAGGAGCGGTTCTCGCCGGCGCAAGCACGGCAAGCGGCCGGTGCCGTTCGCCGCCTGGGAGCTGCCCGAGCTGGCGGCCCGGTGGTGCCTGGCCGAGGCCGGCCTGGACGTCTCGCGACCTCGACGCCGTCGCCTACTCCTACGACCCCGCGCTGGCCGCGCCCGCCGACGAGCTGGGCCTGCACGACCCGTGGGACCACCTGCGCCAGACCTACGCCCGCGCGGCGCCCGGGTTCCTGGCCGAGCGCGCTGCCCGGGCTGGACCCGGCAGCGGTGCGCTTCGTGCCGCACCACGTCGCCCACGCCGCGTCCGCGCTGGCTCGCCGCGTCGCCGACACCGACGGCGCCGCCGACGTGCTGGTCCTCGACGGCCGCGGCGAGTGCGCGAGCCACCTGGCCGGCACGCTACGCCGACGGCGACGCTGGAGGTCCTCGCAGCGCAGGAGCTGCCGCACTCGCTCGGCCTGCTCTACGAGGACGCTCACCGAGCACCTCGGCTTCCTGCGCAGCTGCGACGAGTACAAGGTGATGGCGATGGCCTCCTACGGCACGCCGCGGTTCCTCGAGCGAGCTGCGCGAGCGCGTGCACGCACGACGGCGACGGCGGCTTCCGCACCGAGCCGGTCGACTGGCAGTCGCTGGTCAAGCGCGCTCGGCCGCGGCGAGGAGTGGACCCAGGACCACGCCGACCTCGCCGCCAGCGTCCAGGCCCGGCTGGAGGAGGTGCTGCTCGAGCTCGCCGGCTGGCTGCACGAGCGCACCGGCGGCGACGCCGGCTGACCCTGGCCGGCGGCGTGGCGCTCAACTGCGTGGCCAACACCCGGCTGCTACGACGAGAGCGGCCGTACGACGAGCTCTGGGTCCAGCCCGCGGCCGGGGACGCGGGCACCGCGCTGGGCGGGGCCCTGCACGTCGCCCGCGCCGAGGGCGACGACACCCTGCGCCGATGCCGGGCGCCGACCTCGGCCGCGGCTGGACCGACGACGAGATCGAGGCCTGGCTGCGCACCGCGCGGGTGCCGTTCGAGCGGCCCGACGACGTCGCCGAGGCGGTCGCCGAGTGCCTGGCCGACGACGGCGTCGTCGCCTGGTTCCAGGGCCGCAGCGAGTTCGGCCCGCGCGCGCTCGGCCACCGCTCGCTGCTGGCGCACCCCGGCCACGAGGAGAACCTCGAGCGGCTCAACGACGTCAAGGGCCGCGAGCAGTTCCGGCCGGTCGCGCCGATGGTGCTCGCCGAGCGCGCCGCCGCGGATCTTCTCGCGCGGGCCGCTCCCCTCGCCGTACATGCTCTTCGTCCACGACGTCGCGACCGGAGTGGCGCGACCGCATCCCGGCCGTCGTCCACGTCGACGGCACCGCCCGGGTGCAGACCGTCGACCGCCGACGACGAGCCGCTGGTGGCCCGGATGCTCGAGGCGCTTCGAGCGGCGCACCGGCCTGCCGGTGGTCGTCAACACCAGCCTCAACACCGCCGGCCGGCCGATGGTCGACGACCCGCGCGACGCGTTGGAGTGCTTCGGCTCGGCGCCGGTCGGACCTGCTGGCGATCGGCCCCTTCGTCGTGCGGCGGCCGAGGCGCGCCCATGAGCTCGGTCCGCCACGACCTCGATCGTCGTCCCCACGGTGGGCCGCCCGAGCCTCGCGGCGTCCTGCTCGAGGCGCTCGCGGAGCGACCGCGCGCGGTCGACGGCCCGGTGATCGTCGTCGACGACCGGCCCGGACCGACCGGCCCGCTCGACCGCTCGACGACGCCCGCGGCCTCGACGCTGCCGGGCTGCGTGCCCGCTCGCGCGGCCGGGGCCCGGCCGCGGCCCGCAACCTGGGCTGGCGGCACGGCGCGGACGCCGTGGGTCAGCTTCCTCGACGACGACGTGGTGCCCGACCCCGACTGGTTCGCCGCGCTCGCGGCCGACCTCGGCCGGCCGCCGGCCGCGCGTCGCCGGCACCAGGCCGGGTCCGGGTGCCGCTGCCCGACGGACCGCCGGCCCACCGACTGGGAGCGCGGCACCGCCGGGCTGGCGGACGCCCGCGTGGATCACCGCCGACCTGAGCTACCGCCGCGCCGCGCTGGCCGCGGTCGGCGGCTTCGACGAGCGGTTCCCGCGGGCCTTCCGCGAGGACGCCGACCTGGCGCTGCGGCTCGACCGCGGACGCGCGGCAGCGTCGTGGCCGGCGCGCGGGCGATCACCCACCCGGTGCGCCCGTCCGACGACTGGGCCAGCCTGCGCCAGCAGGCCGGCAACGCCGACGACCGCCTGATGCGCGCCCTGCACGGACCGCGACTGGCGGGACCGGGCCGGCGCGCCGCGGGGCCGGCTGCGCCGGCACGCCGCGGTGACCGCGGCCGGCCTGCCGCGGCGGCCGGCGCGCGCGACCCGGCACCCGCGGCTCGCCGCCGCCGGGTGCGCGCCGGGTGGCTGGCCGGCACCGCCGAGTTCGCCTGGGCCCGCGATCGCGCCCGGGCCCCGCGACCGCGCGGAGGTACGCCGGATGCTGCTGACCAGCGCCGCGATCCCGCCCGCGGCCAGCTGGCACGCCGTCTGCGCGGCGCGCTGCGGCACCGGCACGCGGCGCCCTGGCGCGGCCTGCCCGACCTGGTGCTGCTCGACCGCGACGGCACGCTCGTCGCGCGACGTGCCCTACAACGGCGACCCCGCCCTGGTGCGCCGATGCCCGGCGCCCGGCGAGGCGCTGGACCGGCTGCGCGCGCTCGGCGTCCGGCTCGGCGTGGTCACCAACCAGTCCGGGGTCGGCCCGGGCGGATCAGCCGCGACCAGGTCGAGGCGGTCAACGCGCCGCGTCGAGGAGCTGCTCGGCCCGTTCGACGCGTGGTACGTCTGCCCGCACGCCCCCGACGAGCGGCTGCGCCTGCCGCAAGCCGCGCGCCCGGCATGGTCAAGCAGGCCTGCGCGGACCTCGGCGTCGACCCGGACCGCTGCGTGGTGGTCGGCGACATCGGCAGCGACGTCGAGGCCGCCGCGGCCGGCGGGCGCGCGCGGCGTCCTGGTGCCGACCCCGCAGACCCGCGCCGACGAGGTCGCGACGGCGCCGCGCGTGGCGCCGACGCTGGCCGCGGCCGTGGACCGCGATCCTGCGGGGGTGACTGGTGAGCCGCACCCTGGTGGTGCGGCTCGACAACGCCGGCGACGTGCTGCTCACCGGCCCGGCGGTGCGCGCGCGTCGCGCGCCGGCACGCGACTCCGTCACGATGCTGTGCGGCCCGCAGCGGGCCGGCCGCCGCGCGGCTGCTGCCCGGCGTCGACGAGGTCCTGCGTGCTGGCGCGCCCCTGGATCGACGCCCGAGCCCGCAGCCGGTCGACGCCGCGAGACGTCGACGCGCTGGTCGCGAGCCTGCCGCCGGGGAGTTCGACCGCGCGCTGGTGTTCACGTCGTTCCACCAGTCGCCGCTGCCCACCGCCCTGCTGCTGCGGATGGCCGGGATCGCCGTGGGTCGGCGCGATCAGCGTGGACTACCCGGGCTCGCTGCTCGACCTGCGCCACCGCGTCGAGGACGACCTCCCCGAGCCGGAGCGCGCGCTGTCGCTCGCCGCGGCCTGCGGGCTTCCCGCTGCCCGCCGGCGACGACGGGCGCGCTCGCGTACGCCGGCCGCTGCCCGACGCGGTCGCGCCGCCGCCGCCGGCGAGGGCTACGTGGTCCTGCACCCCGGCACGTCGGTGCCGGCCCGTGCGTGGCCGGTCGAGCGGTTCACCGAGCGCGCCGCGGCTGCTCGACCGGCCGCGGGCCACCGCGTCGTCGTCACCGGCGCCCCGGACGAGCGGGCGCTGACCGGCGTACGTCGCCGGCGGACAGCGGGGCGCGTCGACCTCGGCGGCCGCACCGACCTGGCCGGCCTCGCGGGCGTCCTGGCGGCCGCGGCGACGCCGTCGTGGTCGGCAACACCGGCCCGGCGCACCTGGCCGCCGCCGTCGGCGCGCCGGTCGTGTCCCTGTTCGCGCCCACGGTCCCCGCGGTCCGGTGGGCGCCGTACGGCGTCGCCCATCGTGCTGCTCGGCGACCAGCAGGCGGCGTGCCGCGACACCCGGGCCACGCAGTGCCCGGTCGCCGGCCACCCCTGCCTCGCGCGGTGGCTGCCCCACGACGTCGTGGCGGCCGTCGAGCAGCTGCGCGACCGCCGGCCCTCGGGAGGCTCGCCTGACATGAGGAGGACCATGAGAATCGCGCTGGTCTCCGAGCACGCCAACCCGCTCGCCGCCCTCGGTGGCGTCGACGCGGGCGGGCAGAACGTGCACGTCGCCGCGCTCGCCGGCGGCCTCGCGGCGCCGCGGCCACGACGTCACCGTCTACACCCGCCGCGACACGCCCACGGGCCGCAGCGGGTCGAGGCGCCGGACGGCTACGTCGTCGAGCAGGTGCGTGCCGGCCCGGCCGACCGAGGTGCCCAAGGACGAGCTGCTGCCCCACATGCGGCGCGTTCGGCCGACCGGCTCGGCGAGCGCTGGGCCGAGGACCCGCCGGACGTCGTGCACGCGCACTTCTGGATGAGCGGGCTGGCCTCGCTGCGGGCGGCCCGCGGCGCGCGCGATCCCGGTCGCGCAGACCTTCCACGCACTCGGCACGGTCAAGCGGCGCATAGCAGGGCGGGCCGACACCAGCCCGCGCAGCCGCATCGACCACGAGGGCGGCTGTGCCGCGAGGTCGACCACGTGATCGCCACCTGCACCGACGAGGTCGACGAGCTGCGCGCGCTCGGGCTGCCCCGCGGCCCGCGCCAGCATCATCCCGTGCGGCGTGGACACCGACGCGTTCCAGCCCGCCGGCCGCCGCGACCCCGACGGCGCCGCCGCGGCTGCTGGTCCTGGGCCGGCTGGTCGAGCGCAAGGGCGATCGGCTACGTGGTCGAGGCGCTCGCCCAGCTGCCCGGCGTCGAGCTGGTCATCGCCGGTGGCCCGGCCGCCGACGCGCTCGACGCCGACCCCGAGGTGGTCCGGCTGCGCGAGCTGGCCGACGAGCTGGGCGTGACCGACCGGGTGCGGTTCCTCGGCGGGCGTACGCCGCGAGGAGGTGCCGGGCCTGATGCCGACAGCCGACGTGGTCGTGACCGTGCCGTGGTACGAGCCGTTCGGCATCGTGCCGCTCGAGGCGATGGCCTGCGGCCGTCCGGTCGTCGGCGCCGCGGTCGGCGGGCTGCTCGACACGGTCGCGCCCGGCGTGACCGGCGAGCTGGTCAAGCCGCGCGACCCCGATGCGGTGGCCGCCGCGGTGCGCCGCCTGCTCGATGAGCCCGAGCGCCGCGCGGCGTACGGGCGCGACGGGCGGCAGCGCGCGGTCGAGCGCTACGACTGGCGCCAGGTCGTGGCGCAGACCGAGTCCGTCTACCAGGCGCTCGCGACGAGCGCGTCCCTGCCCCAGCCGACGGAGGTGGCCCGATGACGACCGCAGAGCAGGTGCAGACTCCCTGCGACCACGTGCACCTCGACGAGCTGCGCCGGGCGCTCGACGACTTCGGCCGGTGCGTCGACATCGCCGACGACTGGGGCGTCCGGCTCGCCGCGGTGCTCGAGGGCGGCGGGCGGCTGCTCGCCGCCGGCAACGGCGGCAGCGCGGCCCAGGCCCAGCACCTCACCGCCGAGCTGGTCGGCCGCTACCGCAAGGACCGGCCGCCGTACTCCGCCATCTGCCTGACCGCGGAGACCTCGAGCCTGACCGCGATCTGCAACGACTACCCCGCCGACGAGCTGTTCGCGCGGCAGGTCGAGGCGCACGGGCGGCCGGGCGACGTGCTGGTGCTGATGTCGACCAGCGGCACCAGCGCCAACATCGTCGCCGCCGCCGAGCGCGGCCGCCGGGCCGGGCTCGAGGTCTGGTCGATGACCGGGCCGGAGCCGAACCCGCTCGCCGCCGCGTCGAGCGAGCGCGCTGTGCGTGGAGGCGCCGTACACCGCGACCGTCCAGGAGCTCCACCTCGTCGCCCTGCACATCCTGTGCGCGGCGTTCGACCGCACGCTCGGCGTCGGCGCCTCGCGCAGCCGTCGCCTCCGGGAGGTCTGACGTGGCCCAGCCCCTCGTCGTCATCGGGGACGCGCTCCTCGACACCGACCTGACCGGCCGGGCCGGCCGGGTGATGCCGGACGCGCCCGCGCCGGTGCTCGACGACCTCGAGGAGCGCAGCCGGCCGGGCGGCGCGGCGCTCGCCGCGGCCCTGGCCGCCGGCGACGGCGCGGACGTCGTGCTCGTCGCCCCCGTCGGCGACGACGAGGGCGGCCACACGCTGCGCCGGCTGCTGGCCGACGCCGGTGTCACGCTGGTCGCGCTGCCGCTGGACGGCGAGACCCCGGTCAAGCGCCGGGTCCGGTCGAGCGGCCAGTCGCTGCTCCGCCTGGACACCGGCGGCGGCCGCCCCGGTGAGGTGCCCGCCGGTGCGCTCGACGTCGTCCGCGACGCCGCAGCGGTGCTCGTGTCCGACTACGGCCGCGGGGTCACCTCGCTGCCCGAGGTGCGCGACGCCCTGGCCGGCGTCCCGGTCGTGTGGGACCCGCACCCGCGCGGCACCGACCCGGTCCCCGGCGTACGTCTCGCCACCCCGAACCGGGACGAGGCCGCGCTGCTGGCCGGCCGCCACGGGGGCGGCTCCGGCCGCAGCGGCCTCGGCGGCGTCCACGACGACGCCCGCACCCTGGTCTCCGCATGGCGGGCGCACGCCGTCGCCGTGACGCTCGGCTCCGGCGGGGCCCTGCTCTCCCACGGCGGCTCCTCGCCGTCGGTCATCCCCGCACCGCCGACCACGGTCACGGACGCCTGCGGCGCCGGCGACCGGCTCGCCTCCGCGGCCGCGCTCGCGATCACGTCCGGCGCCCTGCCGTCCGAGGCGGTCCACGCCGGCGTGGTCGCGGCGTCCGACTTCCTGGCCCGCGGCGGCGCCGCCGGGTACGCCGCTCCGGCGGAGCCGCCCGACCAGGGCAGCGACCGGGTCGCCCACGTCCGCGCCACCGGCGGCACCGTCGTCGCCACCGGCGGCTGCTTCGACCTGCTCCACGCGGGCCACGTCGCCACGCTGCGCGCGGCCCGGGCCCTGGGCGACTGCCTGGTCGTCTGCCTCAACTCCGACGCGTCGGTGCGCCGGCTCAAGGGCGAGACCCGTCCCCTGGTGCCCCAGGCCGACCGGGCCCGGGTGCTCGAGGCGCTCGAGCCGGTCGACGCGGTCGTGGTCTTCGACGAGGACACCCCGGTCGACGTGCTCACGCGGATCAAGCCCGACGTGTGGGCCAAGGGCGGCGACTACGCCGGAGCCGAGCTGCCGGAGGCGCCGCTGCTCGCCGAGTGGGGCGGGCAGTCAGTGGTGCTCCCCTACCTCGACGGACGCTCCACCACCGCGCTGATGAGCACCGCCGCCGAGCGGGCGCGGGCATGAGGCCTCGCGCGCTGTTCTACCGCGCGCTGGGGCTGGGCGACTTCCTCGCCGGCGTGCCGGCGCTGCGCGCCGCCCGGCGGGCACTGCCCGACCACGAGGTCGTGCTGGCCGCGCCCGAGGCGCTGCGTCCGCTGGTCGAGCGCTGCGGCGCGGTCGACACCCTGCTGCCCACCGCCGAGCTCGAGCCGGTCGCGTGGCCCGGACCGCCGCCGGACCTCGGCGTCGACCTGCACGGCAACGGCCCGGCCAGCCGCACCCTCGTCGAGGCGCTCGACCCCGGGCGAGTCGTGGCGTTCCACGGCGACGGGCCGGGCTGGGACCCCGACGAGCACGAGCGGGACCGTTGGTGCCGCCTGGTCTCCTGGGGCTCGGCGCCCCCTCCGACCCCGACGACCTGCTGCTGCGCCCACCGGCGCCCCCGGACAGTGCCGGAGCGGTGGTGATCCACCCCGGCGCGGCGTACCCCAGCCGGCGCTGGCCGGCCTCCCGGTTCGCCGCGGTCGCCCGGTGGGCGGACCAGATCGGCGACCGCGTCCTCGTCACCGGCGGCCCCGACGAGGTGGACCTCGCCGAGCGGGTGTGTGCGATGGCCGGGCTGCCGGCCGACGCGTCGGTCGCCGGCCGCACCGACCTCGCCGAGCTGGCCGCGATCGTCGCGCACGCGCGGCTCGTCGTCTGCGGCGACACGGGCGTCGCCCACCTGGCCTCGGCGTTCGGCACGCCGTCGGTGGTGCTGTTCGGCCCGACGCCGCCGTACCGCTGGGGGCCGCCGGCCTGCGGGCCGCACTCGACACTCTGGCACGGCACCGACGTCGGTGACCCGCACGGGCTGCGGCCGGACCCCGCGCTGCTGGAGATCCGCGTGGGCGAGGTCGTCGACGTCGCCTGGCTCAGGCTGGAAGCCGGTCGCTCCGGGCTGCTCGCAGCTGCTCGTCGACCCATGCGATCGTACGGCTGAGCCCCTCGCGCACCGGCGTCCGGGGCCGCCAGCCGAGCAGACCCTCGGCCTCGGTGAGGTCGGGCCGGCGCACCTGAGGGTCGTCCTGCGGCAGCGGCACGTGCTCGATGGTCGACGACGACCCGGTGAGCTCGATGATGGTGCGGGCCAGCTCGAGCATGGTCGTCTCGGCGTCCCCGCCGATGTTCACGGGGCCGGCGTGGTCGGAGCTCGCGAGCCGGACCAGTCCGTCGACGGTGTCGCCGACCCAGCACAGGCTGCGGGTCTGGCTGCCGTCGCCGGCGACCGTGAGGGGCTCGCCGTCGAGCGCCTGCTGCACGAACGTCGGCACGACGCGGCCGTCGTCGAGGGCCATCCGCGGGCCGTAGGTGTTGAAGATCCGGGCGATCGTGGTGTCCGTGCCGAGGTGGCGGCGGTACGCCGCGGTCGTGGCCTCGGCGAACCGCTTGGCCTCGTCGTACACGCTGCGCGGCCCGATCGGGTTGACGTTGCCCCAGTAGCTCTCGTGCTGCGGGTGCTGCTCCGGGTCGCCGTACACCTCCGACGTCGAGCCGAGCAGCAGCCGGGCGCCGGTGCGCTCGGCCAGCTCCAGTGCCGCCCGGGTCCCCTCGCTGCCGGCCCGCAGCGTCTCGAGCGGCAGGCGCAGGTAGTGGACCGGCGAGGCCACGGACGCGAGGTGGTAGACGGTGTCCACCGGGCCGTCGACGGGCAGCGTCTCGCTGACGTCCGCCTCGACGAGGCTGAACCGCGAGTGGGCGGCCAGCACGGCGACGTTGTCGCGGCTGCCCGTGACGAGCGAGTCGACGCACACGACGTACGCCCCGTCGTCCAGCAACCGCTCGCACAGCCAGGAACCGAGGAATCCTGCACCCCCGGTGACGACGATCCGCGCTCCCTCACTGCTCATGGGCCGTCGGTATCCCGAGATCGGTGCCGTATGCGTGGCGTACGGGGTGAAGCGACGGGTACCGCGCGGTGATCGTCCGTCTCTCGGGAGGAAGCACATGGACCCCAAGCAGCTCGCCAAGGACACCTTCGACAAGGTCGTGGGCCGGATCGCCGAGAAGGCGGCCGAGCTGACCGAGCCCGCGATCCCCGGCTCACCGGCACCGGAGCCGCCGACCGTCGAGGAGCCGGTCGAGCCCCGTGGTCCCTTGCCGCCGCGGGCCGACCAGGGCGCACCCGAGGTGCGCACGGCCACCGGCACGGAGACCGGGGCGAAGCCGACCACCCGTGCCCAGCAGGGCGAGTACCTGACCACCTCCACCGGCGCTCGCCTGCGCGACACCGACCACTCGCTCAAGGCCGGGGAGCGCGGGCCGACGCTGCTGCAGGACCACCACCTGCGCGAGAAGATCACCCACTTCGACCACGAGCGGATCCCCGAGCGGGTCGTGCACGCGCGCGGCGCCGGCGCCCACGGCGTCTTCGTCGGGTACGGCACCGCCGACGCCGGTCTGCAGGGCCGCCTTCCTCGCCGAAGGGCGTCGAGACGCCGACGTCTTCGTGCGGTTCTCCACCGTGCTCGGGTTCCGCGGCTCCGCCGACACCGTGCGCGACACCCGCGGCTTCGCGACGAAGTTCTACACCGCCGAGGGCAACTTCGACCTCGTCGGCAACAACATGCCGGTCTTCTTCATCCAGGACGGCATCAAGTTCCCCGACGTCATCCACGCCGGCAAGCCGCACCCGGACCGCGAGATCCCGCAGGCGCAGAGCGCCCACGACACGTTCTGGGACTTCGTCTCGCTGCACACCGAGGCCCAGCACCACACGATGTGGAACATGTCCGACCGGGGCATCCCGCGCTCGTACCGGATGATGGAGGGCTTCGGCGTCCACACGTTCCGCGTCGTGAACGCCGCCGGCGAGACGTCGCTGGTGAAGTTCCACTGGAAGCCCCGGCTCGGCGTGCACTCCCTGACCTGGGAGGAGGCCCAGCTCATCGGCGGGCTCGACCCCGACTTCCACCGCCGCGACCTGTACGACGCGATCGAGGCCGGCGCCTACCCGGCGTGGGAGCTGGGGCTCCAGGTCTTCCCCGACACCCCGGAGCAGACGTTCGAGGGCATCGACCTGCTCGACCCCACCAAGATCGTGCCCGAGGAGCTCGCTCCGGTGCAGCCGGTCGGGCTGATGGTGCTCACCGCGAACCCGACGAACTTCTTCGCCGAGACCGAACAGGTCGCGTTCCACGTCGGCCACCTGGTCGCCGGGCATCGACGTCGACCGACGACCCGCTGCTGCAGGCGCGGCTGTTCTCCTACGTCGACACGCAGCTGACCCGGCTCGGCGGACCGAACTTCTACCAGCTGCCGGTCAACCGGCCGCACGCGCCGGTCAACGACATGCTCCGCGACGGCTTCCACCAGCACGCGGTGCACGCGGGCGTCGCGCCGTACCGGCCCAACTCGCTCGACGGCGGCTGCCCGTTCCACGCCGGCGCGGACGTCGCAGGCGCCTTCGAGCACCTGCCGGCGCGGGTCGCCGAGAGCACCAAGGTGCGGGCGCAGCCGGCGTCGTTCGACGACCACTTCAGCCAGGCGCGGCAGTTCTGGCTGAGCATGACGCCGGTCGAGCAGGAGCACATCATCCGCGCCTACACGTTCGAGCTCGGCAAGTGCTACGAGCAGGCGGTCAAGGAGCGGCAGCTCCAGTGCCTGGCCAACATCGACGCGCGGCTGTGCTCGGAGGTCGCCACCGGGCTCGGACTGCCCGCGCCCTCGCCCACCGTGGCCGCTGGCCGAGCCCGAGCCGAGCCCGGCGCTGTCGCAGGTGGGTCAGGACCTGGCCGGCGGACGGGCGGATCGGTCGGGCATCGTGGTCGATCCCTCGGTGATCTCGACCGGCGTCGAGGACGTGCGGCGCGCGGTGTTCGCGGCCGGCATGGTGCCGCTGGTCATCGCTCCGCACGGCGGCATGGTCGGCGACCTCGCGGTGCAGCGGACCTTCGCCACTGCGCGTTCGGTGGAGTTCGACGTCGTGCTGGTGGCGGGCGCTCCGGCGCCCGCCCCCGACGCCCTGCCGAACCGGGACGCGAAGGCCGGTGCGGCCGACACCGCGAGCGTCGACCCGCGCGTGATCCTGCTGCTCGAGGAGGCGTACCGGCACTGCAAGGTGATCGGCGCCTGGGGCGACGGCACGGGCGTCCTGGATGCCGCGGGCGTCACCGGGTCGGCCGGCGTGGTCCGGGGCGCGGCCGGACCCGAGGTGCTCGAGCAGGTGCAGGAGCAGATGGCCTACCACCGCGTCTGGGAGCGCTTCGCGGCCTGACGGACATGCCGATGGCCCCGCCGGCCGTGGTCGGCGGGGTCTGGTCAGTTGATATGTCGTCCGCCGCCGGGGTCGGTCCACACGAACCCGATGCCGGGGATCCACTGGTAGGTCCAGGTGGTGTGGGTCTTGAGTCGGTGGTGTCCGCGGCACAGCGGCGCGAGGTTCCATGACGCGGTGGGGCCGGCGGGGAACTCGATGACGTGGTCGAGGTCGCAGGAGCGGGCCAGGCGGTGGCAGTAGGGGAAGACGCATTCGCGGTAGCGCAGCCGGATCTGTTCCTTGATCTCCTCGGTCGGCACGTACGCGTCGGTGGACAGGTCGTCGTTGAGGTCGATGACCGGCCGGATGGTGACCTTCGTGCCGGCCTGGGCGCACCAGTCCCGCAGCTGCTCGGGGGTGATGAACGACCGGGTGTTCTCGACGTCGGCCATGGTCTGGTCGGGGCGGGTGTGGGTGTAGATCACCAACTCACGCTGGGCACCACCGCTGGTTCGCCGTTGACTGGCCGAGCATGCCCAGGACCATGGAGCGGCGTACCTGCAGCGGGATCGTCGGGTCGAGCTTGGCGGCCTCGGTGGCGACGTACTCCTCGAAGGCGACGGCGTCGCCGAGGTCGGCCATCGCGGTGATCGGGACCTGCCCGTCGTGGGTCATCGCGCCGAGGTGGACCTTGACGTGGCGGCGTTCGGCGGCCTCGAGGCGGCGGCGTTCGGCCTCGGCGGGGTCGTACTCGGCGCGGGCCTTGTCGACCTGCCGGTCGATCTCGGCGTAGGAGCACTTGTGGGCCACGAAGTACAGCGCCCGGTCCACGAACCCCGCTCCCTCGGCGGGGAGGGAGCGGGTGGCGTCGGCGATCTTGCGGGCCTTCCACACCGGCAACCGGCCATCCACGCACCCGCTTCCAGATCCGGGGCAGCCGGTACTTCAGCTCGACCGCGTCCCCCAGGTACAGCCGGCCCGAGTCGGTGGAGACGCCGATCGCGAGACTGAACTCGGCGATCGCGCCCTCGTCGATGGTGGGCGCGCCGTCGCCGGCGATCTCCAGGTCCCGCATCCCCCACGGGACCGTGGTGTCGACCTCGTCGCCGGGGTGGAGCAGCACCCACTCCACCGCGAGCTGCAGGCGCTGGATCTCCAGGTCGGTGATCGCGGCGCGGTTGGCGCGGGCAGCGTCGATCACCAGTGCCTCGCGGGGCTCCGGGGTGGTGGTCGGGGTGGCTGCCATGGGATCCAGCCAAGCAGGGGGCACCGACATCGAGGCCTGCTCAGGGCCGGTTTGTCTCGCTGGGTGAGACATTTCCAAAACTTTTTTCGGGTCCGATCTTCCGACGCCTGCCCGTCGCTGGGAGCGGTGAGCCGGGAAGCGACGGCGACCCCGCGCCCGCCGTACCCGCTTCGCTGCCAAGACCGCGACCAGCCGCCGACCCGCAGGCCGCCGACAGTCGAACGCTCAGTTCTCCTGCGGCTTCGTCATGCGGGCCATGATCGGGGCGGCGAGGGCGTCGGGAAGATGGGTGCCGAGCTCGGCCTGTAGTCGGTTCCTGAAGCCGCCGGCGACGACGCTCGGGCGGCCGGCGAGCAGGGCCTCGACGGCGTCGCGGGCGACGTCCTGCGGGTCGTCCTTGTCGTCCATCCGGCCGAGCTTCGTGTCACCCATGTCGGCGCGGGCGAAGAACTCGGTGTCGGTCACCCCCGGCATCAACGACGTGACGGTGACGCCGGTGTCCTTCAGCTCCTGCCGGATGCCCTCGGCGAAGGAGTGGACGAACGCCTTCGAAGCGGCGTACGTCGCGTGGTACGGGCCCGGCGCGACCGCGGCGATGGACGAGGTGACGAGCACCCGCCCCTCGCCGCGGGCCACCATGTCGACGAGCACCAGGTGGCCGAGGTGGACGGTCGAGCGGACGTTGAGGTCGACCAGGTTCAGGTTCGACTCCAACGACGTCCTGTCGAAGCGGCCGCTCACGCCGACGCCGGCATTGAGGACCATCAGGTCGACCGGCCCGCCGTCGGTGGCGCGGTCGTAGAGCGACTCCACGCCCTCCGAGGTGGCCAGGTCGACCTCGACGGGCTCGGCCCCGGCTCCGAGGCCGCGGTCCGGATCTCCGGCTCGTCGGCGGCGATCACGACGTCGTACCCCCGCTGGACCAGCTCGCGCGCGATCGCTCGGCCGATACCGGTCGAGGCGCCGGTGACGACGGCCCGCGGACCCTTGCTCGTCTGGCTCTCAGTAGTCGCTCCGGTATCCCGGCCGCGCGGGGCCGATGCGCGTCCACGGAGCCCAGGACGTCATGCGGACGGAGCAAGCGGTGACACCGTCCGCATGACGTCCGGGCGCCTACCGCAGCCGGCGGCGGTCGTCGGGCAGCCGGAGCGTGCGGCCGGTGCGGTCGAGGTGCGCGAGCAGCGGCAGGGCGACCCGGCGGCTGGTGCCGAGCGCCTGGCGGGCCTCGCTGGTGGTGAACGGCTGCGGCAGCGCGCAGCAGCTCGACGGCGCGGTCGTCGGCGCCGGGGAGGAGCACGACGCCGCTCGGCGACCCGCAGCAGCAGGCCGGCGCGGTGCAGGCGCGGCGAGCGCCGCGCGCGTCCAGGCCGAGGTCGCGCAGCCGGTCGGCGTCGGGGGCGGCGAAGCCGGTCGAGCTCGGCCCGGAGGGCCTCGCGGCCGCCAGCGACCAGCTGCGGTCGGGCAGCGCCGGCGGCGCTCGGACGCGGCGACCCGGCCCTCGCTCCAGCCGCAGCGGCGGCGCGACCAGCGCGGCGACCAGAGGGCGGGGTCGGGCAGGCCGAGCTCGTGGGCGGCCTCGGCGCGGCGCGGCGACCGGACGCCGCGTCGACCAGCTCGCTCGAGCCGGTGCGCAGGCCCGCGGCCAGCGCCGGGGGCGACCAGCCAGTCGCCGGCGACCGACGGTGCCCGTGCGGGCAGCGGGTCGCGGGCGCCCGAGCCGGCGCAGCAGCGAGCGGCGCACGACGCCCGCGCCCGCAGCTCGGCGGCCAGGGTGCCGTCGTGCGCGCGAGCGTCGCCGCGCGCGGCGGCCGCCGCGCCGCCGGCGAGCGGGCGGACGCGGGTCGAGCACCTCGCACGCCCCAGAGCGCGCCGGCTGCCGGGGTCGCGCAGCAGCGCCCGGTCGCCGATCCGCAGCGGCAGCGGTGCGCGTCCAGCCGCAGCCGGCGCGAGTCGCCCGGCGGCGACGCAGGCGCGCACGGCCCGAGCTGGCCGCGCCGACGTGCAGCAGCGGGCCGCTCGGGCAGCCGCGTCCGCGCCGGCGAGCCGCACGTCGACCACGTGCGTCGTCTCGACACAGGCGCCCGGGCGTCACCAGCGCGCTGCCGCGGCCGAGCGCTCGGCAGGGCGCGGCCGCCGAGGTCGAGCGCGACCCGGGCCGACACCGCTGACCCGCTCGCGCGGCCGGCCCAGCGACTCGAGGCCGCGCACCCGCACCTCGCGCGCCGTCGGCGGCGAGCACGTCGCCGACCCGCGATGGTGCCGGCCGGGCAGCGTGCCGGTGACGACGGTGCCGGTGCCGCGCACGTGGAAGCGCCGGTCGACCCACAGCCGGACGTCGGCCTCCGGGTCGGGCGGCGGCACCGTGGCGAGCACGCGCGGCCAGCCGCGGCCCGCAGCTCGTCGAGCCCGGCGCCGGTGCGGCCGCTGACGGCGACCGCCGGCGCCCCCGCCAGGGAGGTGCGCGGCGAGCTCGCGCCCGGGCCCGGGCCAGCGCCGGCGCGGGGTCGGCGAGGTCGGACGCGGGTGACCACGAGCACGCCGTGCGCACGCCGAGCGCGTCCAGCGCGGCGAGGTGCTCGGCGGCCTGCGGCATCCACGGGTCGTCGGCGGCGACCACGAGCATCGCGACCGGCACCGGTCCGACGCCGGCGAGCGTGGTGGTCGATGAACCGCTCGTGCCCGGGCACGTCGACGAAGGCGACCTCGCCGACGCCGTCGAGCTCGGTCCAGCAGTAGCCGAGCTCGATCGACAGCCCGCGGCGGCGTCTCCTCGGCGAGCCGGTCGGGGTCGCTGCCCGGTCAGGGCCCGGACCAGCGTGGACTTGCCGTGGTCGACGTGCCCGGCGGTGGCGACGACGTGCACGTCAGCCGGCCCCGGCCCGGCGTCGGCACCCGGCGCACCGGCCGGCGACGCAGGCATCGTCCTGGTCGGCCGGGCACGGTCGAGCAGGTCGAGCAGCAGCCGCCCGTCGTGCACGTGCCCGACGACGGCGGGGTCGCCGCGGCGCAGCGGCTCGGCGAGGTCGTGGCGGCAGGGCGACCGCGGCGCTCGGCAGCGCGACGCCCGGGCGCGCCGCCGCCGCCGACGCGGCCCTCGGACGGCACCGGCCCGCGGCCAGGTCGCCGCTCCGAGCGCGCCGCGACCCGCCGGGCCCGGTCGAGCAGGTCGCTCGGGCCGCGGTCGCGAGCGCGGCGGCGACCGGGGTCGGCGGCCCGGTCAGGGTGGCCTCGAGCGCGGCCAGGGTCAGCTTGTCGACGCGCAGCGCGCGGGCGAACGGGTGCCGGCGCAGCCGCTGCACGAGGTCGGCCTCGCCGAGCAGCAGCCCGCACTGCGGGCCGCCGAGCAGCTTGTCGCCGGACGCGGTGACCAGGTCGGCGCCCGCGCGCAGCGCGGTGGCGGCGTCCGGCTCGTCGGGCAGCCGCGGGTGCGGCGCGAGCAGGCCGGAGCCGATGTCGGCGACCACCGGCGACGCCGAGGCCGTGCCAGCTCGGCGACGGGGACCGAGCGAGGTGAAGCCCTCGACCCGGAAGTTCGACGGGTGCACCTTGAGCACGAACGCGGTCTCCGGCCCGACCGCGGCCGCGTAGTCGTCCAGCCGCACCCGGTTGGTGGTGCCGACCTCGCGCAGCCGCGCGCCCAGCGACTCCAGCAGCTCGGGGATCCGGAAGCCGTCGCCGATCTCGACCAGCTCGCCGCGGGCCACCACGACCTCGCGGCCGCGGCGCCAGCGCGCAGGTCGACCAGCGCCAGCGCGGCGGCGCCGTTGTTGACCACGTGCACGCCGCCGGCGTCCGGGCACGGCCGCGGCCAGGGCGGCGAGCGCGCCCGCGCCGCGGCGGCCGCGGCGGCCGGTGCCGAGGTCGAGCTCGACGTCGGTGGCGCCGGCGGCCGCGAGCGACCGCCTCGACGGCGGCGGCCGAGAGCGGCGCGCGGCCGAGGTTGGTGTGCACGACGACGCCGGTGGCGTTGAGCGACCGGCCGCAGCGAGGCCGCGGTCCGGGGAGCGCGGCGAGCACGGCGGCGACCACGTCCTCGGGGGCGACCGCGCCGCCGCGGCAGGCCTGCGAGCACCGCGGCGACCGACCGCCTTGACCCGCGCCCGGCCGAGCCGCTCGACGGCCGCGGCGACGGCGGGGTCGGCGAGCACGGCGTCGGTGCGCGGCGTACGACGACGCGGGTCGTCCACGCGCGGCCCTCCTGGTCGACGTCGTGAGAGTTGGCGGAGGCGGACGGGAATCGAACCCGCCTGACCGGGATGCCCGGCCACAACGGTTTTGAGGACCGCGCCCGTCACCAGACGAGGAACGCCTCCGCGGCCAACCTAGTGCGTGGGACTTGCCCGATGTGGGCAAGGTCGTGTTCGATGACAACGGCAACTCGAGTCGGCGCGCCGAGCGCGGTGGCATGGAGCGACTTACGGTGCTGGACATCGCGCAAGGCGTCGCCGTAGGACACGCTCCGCCCGCCGACCGAGGGGAATTCGATGGGAGCTCACCGCTCGAGTGGCCCGTCCTGCGCCAGCTGCGGGGCCGCGACCGGCTCGGCCGCGGCCAGTCGGTGTCGGCCCGCAGCCGCGACCTCGAGCCGCGCACGATCGAGGCCGACCAGGTCGTCGACTCGGTCTGCCCGTACTGCGCCGTGGGCTGCGCCCAGAAGGTGTTCGTCAAGGACGGCAAGGTCACCCAGATCGAGGGCGACCCGGCCAGCCCGATCTCGCGCGGCCGGCTGTGCCCCAAGGGCAGCGCCAGCAAGCAGCTGGTCACCTCGCCGACGCGGGTCACCAAGGTCCGCTACCGGCGCCCGCACGGCACCGAGTGGGAGGACCTCGACCTCGACACCGCGATCGACATGATCGCGGACCGCGTCATCAAGACCCGCAAGCAGTTCTGGGAGTGGGAGGACGACGAGGGCCGTCGCACCCGCCGCACCCTCGGCATCGCCAGCCTCGGAGGAGCGACCCTCGACAACGAGGAGAACTACCTCATGAAGAAGCTCTACACGGCGATGGGCGCGATCCAGATCGAGAACCAGGCGCGTATTTGACACTCCTCCACGGTTCCCGGTCTGGGGACCTCGTTCGGCCGTGGTGGGGCCACCACCTTCCTGCAGGACCTCGCGAACGCTGACTGCATCCTCATCGAGGGCTCGAACATGGCCGAGGCCCACCCGGTCGGGTTCCAGTGGGTGATGGAGGCCAAGCGCCGCGGCGCGACGATCATCCACGTCGACCCGCGGTTCACCCGCACCTCGGCGGTCGCGGACCTGCACGTCCCGATCCGGGCCGGCTCCGACATCGCGTTCCTCGGCGCCCTGGTCAACCACGTGCTCAGCAACGACCTGGACTTCCGCGAGTACGTCGTGGCGTACACCAACGCCGCCGCGATCATCGACGAGGACTTCCACGACACCGAGGACCTCGACGGCCTGTTCTCCGGCTTCGACCCGGAGACGCGGCAGTACGACCCGACCTCCTGGCAGTACGAGGGCGCGCCGGCGGCGCCCGCCGCCGGGCCAGCGCGACCCGCGCGCAGGCCGACCGGCCCGGCGGACCAGACCGGCGAGCTCGCGAGGACAGCCAGCCGGCAGCACGAGGCCGCGCAGTCGGAGTCGCACGGCTCCGGCGGCCCGTCGGTGGCGGCCAAGCCGCAGCGCGACGAGACGCTGCAGCACCCGCGCTGCGTCTTCCAGATCCTCAAGCGGCACTTCGCCCGCTACACCCCCGAGATGGTGCGAGGAGGTCTGCGGCATCAGCCCCGAGCAGTTCCGCGCAGGTCGCCGACGCGCTGACCGCCAACAGCGGCCGCGAGCGCACCACGCGCGTTCTGCTACGCGGTCGGCTGGACCCACCACAGCGTCGGGCGCGCAGATGATCCGCACCGCCTCGATCCTGCAGCGCTGCTCGGCAACATCGGCCGACCCGGCGGCGGCATCATGGCGCTGCGCGGGCACGCCAGCATCCAGGGCTCGACCGACATCCCGACGCTGTTCAACATCCTGCCGGGCTACCTCCCGATGCCGCACGCCGCGCCAGCACCGCGACCTCGACGAGTACGTCGCCGCCGACGCCGGCAAGACCGGCTTCTGGGGCAACATGCAGTCCTACGCGGTCAGCCTGCTCAAGTCCTACTGGGGCGACGCGGCGACCGCGGAGAACGACTACTGCTTCGACTACCTGCCGCGGCTCACCGGCGACCACTCGACCTACACCACGGTGAAGTCGGCCAGATCGAGGGGGCTGCAAGGGCTACTTCCTGGTCGGGCGAGAACCCCGCCGTCGGCTCGGCCAACGGCAAGATGCAGCGGCTCGGGCATGGCCAACCTCGACTGGCTGGTCGTCCGCGACCTGCAGATGATCGAGTCGGCGACGTTCTGGAAGGACGGCCCGGAGATCGAGACCGGCGAGCTGGTCACCGAGGAGATCGGCACCGAGGTCTTCTTCCTCCCGGCGGCCTCCCACGTCGAGAAGGCCGGGCTCGTTCACCCAGACCCAGCGGATGCTGCAGTGGCGCGACAAGGCGGTCGACCCGCCGGGCGACGCCCGCAGCGAGCTGGACTTCTACTTCGAGCTCGGCCAGCGGATCCGCGAGAAGCTCGCCGGGCTCCACCGACGAGATGGACCGGCCGCTGCTCGACCTGACCTGGGACTACCCCGACCGACGGGCAGCGGCGGAGCCCGACGGCCGAGGCGGTGCTGCGCGAGATCAACGGCACCGGGCCCGACGGCGCGGCGCTGTCGTCGTACACCGAGCTGAAGGACGACGGCTCGACCGCCTGCGGCTGCTGGATCTACTGCGGCGTCTACGCCGACGAGGTCAACCAGGCCGCGCGCCGCAAGCCGCACTGGGAGCAGGACCACGGTCGCCTCCGAGTGGGGCTGGGTGTGGCCGGCGAACCGGCGGATCCTCTACAACCGCGCCTCGGCCGACCCCGACGGCAAGCCGTGGAGCGAGCGCAAGAAGTACGTCTGGTGGGACGCGGAGCAGCGGCAAGTGGACCGGCTCCGACGTGCCGGACTTCATCGCCGACCGGCCGCCGGACTACGTCCCGCGGAGGGCGCCAGCGGGCCCGGACGCGATCGGCGGGCAGGACCCGTTCATCATGCAGACCGACGGGAAGGCCTGGCTCTACGCGCCGCTCGGGCTGGCCGACGGGCCGCTGCCGACGCACTACGAGCCGCCCGAGTCGCCGGTGCACAACCCGCTCTACGGGCAGCAGAACAACCCGGCCCGGCGCAAGCTCGTCGACGCCGTCGAACCCGATCAACCCGAGCTACAGCGAGGTGTTCCCGTACGTGTTCACCACCTACCGGCTGACCGAGCACCACACGGCGGGCGGGATGAGCCGCACGCTGCCCTACCTCACCGAGCTGCAGCCGGAGCCGTTCTGCGAGGTCTCGCCGCGGCTGGCCGCGCGAGCGCGGCCTCGAGCACCTGCGGCTGGGCCACGATCGTCACCGCCCGCACGGCGATCGAGGCGCGGGTGCTGGTGACCGAGCGGCTGCGCTCGCTGCGGCTGGGGGACCAGCTGGTCGAGCAGGTCGGGCCTGCCCTACCACTGGGGCCGCAACGGCATCACCCGGGCGACTCGCCCAACGACCTGGTCAACGTCACGATGGACCCCAACGTCTACATCCAGGACAAGGTCGGCACCTGCGACATCCGGCCCGGCCGGCGCCCGCGCGGGCGCGGCGCTGACGGCGTACGTCGAGGACTACCGGCGCGCGCGCCGGGGTCGACCGGACGACCCGACCGACGGAGGCGCCGACCGGATGAGCCTGAGCGCTCGCTGTGGGGCCGGCTGGACGACGTCGCCGGCGACGCCGGGTACGACGGACCACCCGCCGCGGATGGGCTTCTTCACCGACACCTCGGTGTGCATCGGCTGCAAGGCCTGCGAGGTCGCGTGCAAGGAGTGGAACGAGGTCCCCGAGGACGGCTACCTGCTCACCGGCATGTCCTACGACAACACCCAGGCGCTCGGGCGCCAGCACCTGGCGCCACGTGGCGTTCGTCGAGAAGCCGCTGCGACGTCGACCACCACCGACCTCGGCCTGCCGGGCATGGGCGCGCCGGCGCGGCGAGGACCAGGGCGACCGCGTCCGGCGACGGCGGCGTGCGCTGGCTGATGTCCTCCGACGTGTGCAAGCACTGCACGCACGCCGCCTGCCTCGACGTGTGCCCGACCGGCTCGCTGTTCCGCACCGAGTTCGGCACCGTCGTGGTGCAGCCCGACATCTGCAACGGCTGCGGCTACTGCGTGCCGGCCTGCCCCTACGGCGTGATCGACCTGCGCAAGGAGGACGGCCGCGCGTTCAAGTGCACGCTGTGCTACGACCGCCTCAAGGAGGGCCAGACGCCGGCCTGCGCGCAGGCCTGCCCGACCGAGTCGATCCAGTTCGGCGAGGTCGACGAGCTGCGCGAGCGCGCCGACCAGCGGGTCGCCGAGCTGCACGAGCAAGGGCGTCGACGTCGCCCGGCTCTACGGCGCGCGACCCCGACGACGGCGTCGGCGGCGACGGCGCGTTCTTCCTGCTGCTCGACGAGCCGGAGGTCTACGGCCTGCCGCCGGACCCGGTCGTCACCACCCGCGACCTCGGCTCGATGTGGAAGCACGTCGGCGCCGCGGCCGCCACCCTGGTCGGGCTCGGCGTCGCCTCGTTCCTCGGGGAGGCGCCGGTGAGCCGGCGGCGAGCAGCGATGGTGCCGGAGGCGGAGTTCGAGTCCTACTACGGCCGCCAGATCCTCAAGACGCCCACCTGGAAGACGCCCGACGTCCCGCTCTACCTCTTCCTCGGCGGCCTGGCCGGCGCGCTCGGCGGTGCTCGCGGAGGGCGCCGCGCTGCACCGGCCGCCCGGCGCTGGAGCGGGTCGCCCGGCCGCGGCCGCCGCCGGCGGCGCGGCGGCCGGCACCGTCGCCCTGGTCCACGACCTCGGCCGGCCCGAGCGGTTCCTGCAACATGCTGCGGGTCTTCAAGCCGACCTCGCCGCTCTCGGTCGGGTCCTTCATCCTGGCGCCGTTCGGCGCGCTGTCGGCGCCGCGGCCGGCCTCCCAGGTCACCGGCTGGCTCCCGCGGCTGGGCCGGCTCGCCGGCGTCGGGCGCGGCCGCGTTCGGGCCGCCGCTGGCGACCTACACCGCCGCGCTGGTCGCCAACACCGCGGTGCCCGCCTGGCACGAGGCGCACCGCGAGCTGCCGTTCGTCTTCGCCGGCTCCGGCGCGCCAGGCCGCCGGCGGGCTGGCGATGCTGCTCGCGCCGGTCGACCAGGCCGCGCCCGGCCCGGCGGATGGCGCTCGCCGGGGCCGCGGTCGAGATCGCCGCGGCGGAGTCGCTCATCCAGCGCCGCGGGCTGGTCGCCGAGCCCTACCAGCAGGGCGGCCCGGCCGGCTGATGAAGGCACGGCGCGCACCGTGACCGCGGTCGCGGTCGGCGGCGCGCTGCTGGCCGGACGCCGGTCGCGGGTGCTCTCCGCGGTGGCCGGCGCGACCTACGTCGGCGGCCTCGGTGATGACCCGGTTCGGGATCTTCGAGGCCGGCCTGGCCTCGGCCCGGGACCCGAAGTACACCGTCGTGCCGCAGCGCGAGCGGCTGCGCGCCGCAGAGGAGTCGGCCCGCAAGAGTGACCGCGTGACGACCTCCCGCACGCGCCTGACCCAGTACGCCGTCCGGCGGCGGCTGCGCCTGCAAGGTGCCGCCCGGGGAGCTCGAGCGGGTGCTGTCGGGCCTCGCGCCCGCGGCCGGCGACGACCTGCTGGTCGGCCTCGAGAACGGCGACGACGGCGCCGTCGTGCGGATCGACGGGGACCGCGCCGTCGTGGTGACCGCCGACTTCTTCACCCCGGTGGTCGACGACCCCTTCGACTGGGGCCGGATCGCCGCCGCCAACGCGCTGTCCGACGTCTACGCGATGGGCGGCGAGCCGCTGGTCGCGGTCAACCTGCTGGCCTGGCCGCGCGACCGGATCCCGTTCGAGCTGGCCGCCGAGGTGCTCCGCGGCGGGGCCGACGGTCGCCGCGAGGCCGGCTGCCACCTCGCCGGCGGGCACAGCATCGACGACCCGGAGCCCAAGTACGGCCTCGCGGTCACCGGGATCGCCGACCCCGCGCGGCTGCTGCGCAACGACGCCGGCCTGGCGGGCGTGCCGCTGACCCTGACCAAGCCGCTCGGCCTCGGGGTCCTCAACAACCGGCACAAGGCCACCGGCGAGGTGTTCCCCGAGGCGGTCGAGACGATGACCACGCTGAACCGGGACGCCTCGCGTGCCGCGCTGGCCGCGGGCGCCGCGTGCGCCACCGACGTGACCGGCTTCGGGCTGCTCGGCCACCTCTACAAGCTGTGCCGAGCCAGCGGCGTCACCGCGGTGCTCGACTCCGCTGCGGTCCCCTACCTCGAGGCGGCGCGGGCGTCGTACGCCGCGGGCTACGTGCCCGGCGGCAGCCGGCGCAACCTGGACTGGGTGCGCCCGCACCTCGAGGCCGCGGTCGACGAGGACGAGCTGCGTGCTGCTCGCCGACGCGCAGACCTCCGGCGGGCTGCTGGTCGCCGGCGAGGTGCCCGGGCCACCCGGTGATCGGCGAGCTGGTGCCCGCCGGGGACGCGGCCGTCACCGTGCGCTGAGCCGACCCCGGTCAGTCCGAGGGCTCGCTGGCGGGGTGCTCACGCAACCAGGCGGCCGCCGCCGGGTCGTCGACCCGCAGCCGCTCGGCGACCTCGCCGCCGTCGCAACGGCACAGCACGACCTCACTGGTGCCGACGGCGTGCCAGGTCCCGCCGGAGGCCTCCCAGCGCCGGAGCTGCTCGATGACCGACGTCATGGTCCCCAGTCTGGCACCGCCGCCTGCCGCGGGCTCAGGAGGCGGGGAGGATGTTCTGGTTGATCCGCAGCAGGTTGCCGGGGTCGTACTCCGCCTTGACCCGCGCGAGCCGATCGTAGTTGGCGCCGTAGGTCGCGCGGACCCGGTCCTGGCCCTCGTCCATCATGAAGTTCACGTAGGCACCGCCGGCGGAGTGCGGGTGGACGGCGTCCCAGTAGTCCACGGCCCACTGCCGGATGGAGGCCGCGTTCGCCGGGTCGGGGTCCACGCCGACGATCACCTGGGAGAAGTTGACGTCCCGGTAGGCCCAGGCGGTGTCGCTGGCACCGACCCTGTTGACGGCACCGTCGACCGGGTAGAGGTGCATGGTCGAGTGCATGGTGGGCAGCTCCTCCGCGAAGTGGGCGTGCGCAGCCACGGCGTCGTCCGGGATCGTCCTGACGAAGTCACCCCGCCAGTACCACTGCATGCCGGCCGGGTAGAGGCCGTCGAAGGTCGACTGCAGCGCCGGGTAGGGCGCCGAGCCGATGCCGTCGAAGGCGGGCTGCATCGCGCGCACCGGGGCCAGCGCCTCGTCGGCGTCCGCGGGGTCGCCGAGGTAGCACCACATGACGGCGCACGCCTTGTGCAGGTGGAACGCCTCCGGGAACGCGTCGACCGGGGGGACGGTCATCGCGGCGAAGAAGCCGTAGAGGTCCTCGTGCTGGGCGGGCAGGAAGTCGCGGTACCAGCTCAGCACGTCGCTGGTGGCGGACACCGGCCACGCCGTCGGTCCGCAGATCACGGTACCGACCGGGTGCAGCCGGAAGGTGAACTCGGTGACGATGCCGAAGTTCCCGCCGCCGCCGCGCAACGCCCAGAACAGGTCGGGGTGCTCGTCCTCCGAGGCGGTGACGACCCTGCCGTCGGGCAGGACGACCTCGGCCTCCAGCAGGTTGTCGATGGTCAGGCCGTACTTGCGGGAGAGGTAGCCGTGGCCGCCACCGAGCGTCAGTCCGCCGACCCCCGTCGTCGAGATGATCCCCGCCGGGGTCGCCAGGCCGTGCTCGTGGGTCGCGGCATCGACCGGGCCCCACGTCGCGCCTCCCTGGACACGCACCGTCCGGCGGTCCGGGTCGACCTCGATCCGGCGCATCGGCGGAGAGGTCGATGACGATCCCGTCGTCCACGGTGCCGAGGCCGGGGCCGTTGTGGGCGCCACCCCGGACAGCGACACGGGCACCGCTCCGCCTCGCGGTGTCGAGCGCGGCCTGGACGTCCGCGACGCCCGCGCAGCGGGCGATGAGTGCGGGCCGCCGGTCGATCATGGCGTTGTAGACGGCGCGAGCGTCGTCGTATCCGGCGTCGTCCGGGGTGATCAGCTGCCCGGTCAGCTGCCGGCGCAGGTCGGCGAAGGAGTCGGTGAGTTGGGTCATGCAGCCACGCTAGGAACCTGCCCGGTGGGTGTCATGACCGGAACTGACCGGCGTGCGTGCCGGGCGCGATGGTCAGTTCTGACTATCAGGCGAGGTCGTGCTGGGCCGCGAAGATCGCCGCCTGGGTGCGGTTGGCGGCACCGGTCTTCATCAGGATGCTGCGGATGTGGTTGGCGGCCGTGTTCGTACTGATGTGCAGGCGGTCGCCGATGTCCTGGTTGCTCAGGCCCGCTGCCACCAGCCGCAGCACGTCGACCTCCCGCTCGCTGAGCCCCGCCGGGCGCGACGACACGGCCACCCCGTCCAGCAGCCGCAGCACCCGCTGCTGCCCGGTCGAGGCGGCGAGGTCGCGCGCCTCACGTGCCAGCGCGTCCGCCCGCGCGCCGTGGCCGTCACCGGCCGCCAGCAGCGCCTGGTGCGCGAGGGTCTCCGCGACGTGCACCACCGAGCGCATCCGGCGGTCCATCTCCAGGGCGACGTCGAGGTGCCGCCGCGCGGCTCCGTCATCGCCCAGCAGCGACGCCACCCGGCCGAGGAGGCGGTCGGCGCTGCCGAAGGTCGCGATCATGGTGCCGGAGACGAGGTTGCGCCCGGCGTACGCCGCGAGCAGGGGGCGGAGCCTCTCCGCGGCGCCGGCGTCACCCAGCGCGAGGGCCGCCTCCGTCATGAAGGCCAGCTCCATCGGCCACGTCGCCTCGTCGACGCGGTCCGGGGCCGCGCGGTCGACCATCTGCTCGAGCGCCCGACGGGTCCCCGTGGGGACGTCCAGCTCGGTGTACAGGGCGAGCAGGCCCGGCACCCACCGGCCCTCGAACGACTCGGAGCCGTCCAGGAGCCCGGCGAACCGGTCCAGGCCGGCGGTCTCCCGGCGCACCATGAACATCTGCACGCCGTACGGTCCCTCGGCGATCTCGTCGTCGAACGGGTCGTTGGCCTCCAGCGTGGCCGTCGCCCAGCGCTCGGCCGTGGCGAAGTCCCCGTGCATGAACGCGTGGGCGTGCGCGATGCAGCAGTAGGCGTGCCGGTAGTAGGGCTGGCCGGTGGCCTCCGCGGCCCGCTTGGCGTCGGCCGTGGCCTCGCGCAGGTCATCGGGCCGGCCGAGGAGGTAGCTCACCGTGGCGCGGAAGTTCACGCCCGCCCCCAGCCCCTCGAAGTCCCGCGCCTGGCGGGCGGCCCGACAGACCTCGGTGCTCCGCTCGAGCTGGGTCTCGGCCATGTCCGGGGTGATGCCGTGCCACAACGCGGTGGTGAGGGTGTGCAGCCAGGTCGGGTGGTCGGCGAGCCCCCGCGCGAGCTCGATCGCGCGGCTCCCCACCTCCCGCGCCCGCTCGGTCTCCCCCGCCAGGGCGAGCGCGCGCCCGAGGCTGCCCACCGCACGGACGTACCGGGCGTCGGCACGATCGCCGTCGAACGACTCGATCGCCGTGGTGAGCAGGTCCGCAGCCTGGGTGCCGAGGACCCCGGGGCGCCACGTGGCCTCCTCGAATCCCATGGCGGCGACCAGGCGCACTTCGGGGTCGCCGACGTTCGACAGCTGCGCGTAGATCGCGCGCGCCCGTGGGAAGTGGCAGGCGCGGACGTAGTCGGCCGCGGCGGCCAGCAGCAGCTGACTGCGTTGCGGGGTGTCGGTCTCCGGCAGAGAAGCGGCGCGCTCGAACCAGCTGGCCGCTTCCTCGAAGGCCAGGCTCGCCTCGGCCAGCCTCCCGGCCTCGGCGCAGTAGCGCACTGCCTCGGCGTGGAAGCCGAGCACCTGCGCCGCGAGGTAGTGCTGCGCCAGCCGCGGCACCAGCGTGGGTTGCACCGGGTCCCGCTCGAGCGCCTGGGCGGCCCGCGCGTGGAGGGCGGCGCGGCGCGACGGCGGGAGCCGGTCCAGCACGGCCTGCCGGGTCAGTGCGTGGACGAAGGCGAACCGGGCTCCGTCCGGGGTCATCCGGTCGATGAGGCCGAGCGCCGTCGCGGCGTCGACGAACCCCATCGGCGCCATGTCGACCCCGCTGGCCGAGATCAGGGTCTGCACGTCGAAGTCGTCGCCGAGCACCGCGGCCAGCTCGAGGACCTTGCGCACCTCCTCGCCGAGCCCCGCGATCCGGGCCTGGAGGGCGTCGCTGATCGATGCGGGAGCGCGTTGCGGAGCGCGCAGGGCGGCGATGCCGCCCCTGCGCTCCAGGTCGGCCCAGAGCTCGCGCAGGAAGAACGGGTTGCCGCCGGTGCGGTCGCGCAGCAGCGCGGCCGGCGCGCGCGCCTCCGGCAGCGGCAGCCCGCTGCGCAGGTGCACGAACTCGGCGATGGCCTCGGTGTCGAGACCCGCCAGGTCGAGGCGGCGCACCCCTTCGAGACGGTGCAGCTCGGCGACCCGGGCCGCGACCTCGTCGGAGCGGTCGGGCGCGGTGGTCCGGAACGTCGCGACCATGAGCAGCGGGACGTCGACGAGGACCCGCGCGAGGTGCTCCAGCAGCGCCAGCGTCGGGAGGTGCGCCCACTGGAGGTCGTCGAGGACCAGGACCAGCGGCCGTTCCGCGGCGAGCCGGCCGAGGAATCCCGACACCGCGTCGAAGAGGTCGCGGCGTACGTCGCCGGTCTCGGCGTGCTCGGCCGGCAGGTCGCCGCAGTGGCGCGCCACCTGGGCCGTCAGGCGTCGCAGCTCGCGGGCGTCACCGCCGACGAGGTCGCGCAGGGCGCCTTCCGCCGTTGTCGTGAACAGGTGGTCGAGCAGCTCGGAGAACGGTTGGTAGGCCATGCCCGCATCCGCGCTCGAGGTGCCGACCAGCACGGTCACGTCGAGCCCGGCGAGGACCCGCGCGATCTCCGCGACGAGCCGGGTCTTGCCGGCGCCGGGTTCCCCGCCGACGAAGATCAGCTGGCGTCGCCGCTGCTCGACCTCGGACCAGGCGGCCTCGAACGCCCCGAGCTCGCTGCGCCGACCGACCAGCGGCAGGTGGGAGGCCGCGACGAACCGCGCCGGCAGCGGCGGCGGCTCCCACGACGCCATGACCCGACCCCGGCGGTCAGATCGCGGCCGGCGTCCCGTCGGGCAGCAGCCGGTCGGTCACCTCGACGATGACGTCGGCCGGAAGTCCCGCGCGGGAGGCGGCCCGACGGATCGACTCCGGCGACGGCGCCTCGTACAGGCAGTACGTCTTGCGTTTGTCGGCCGACAGGAAGGAGTAGAGCCAGCGCACGCCCTCCTCCTCGTTGATGCGATTGATCC
Source organism: uncultured Actinomycetota bacterium (assembly GCA_963763225.1). Classification (GTDB taxonomy): domain Bacteria; phylum Actinomycetota; class Actinomycetes; order Propionibacteriales; family Nocardioidaceae; genus Nocardioides. The sequence continues at coordinate 409,525 of CAVXNT010000012.1, forward strand.
CGTCCGCCAACTCGGCGACACCCTCGAGCTCGTCGGCGTACCGTCGCTCCACCATGAAAATCGGCATGGTCATCCCTCGATCCACCGGCGCGATCCCAGCGCACCCGGTCCCGACAGGGTAGGCACGAAGTGGTGCCCGTGTCGCCCCGTGGAGCCGGGGAACATGACGACCGGAACAACCGACAGCTCACCGAGCAGTTCGACGACTGGCGCGAGATGCATCCGGGGGAAGCCGCTCCCTCCGCCACCTCCCGTCCCGACCGGGACGCGTGCCAGGCGTTTCGGCGCGGTGCCTAGCATCGGCGGCATGGCTGATCCCACTCCTGACGTCCCCGACACCACCGCTCCCCTGCCCGGCGGCGGTGCGATGCCGCTCCTGGGCTTCGGCACCTGGCAGATCACCGGCGAGGACGCGGTCCGTGCGACCGCGGCCGCGCTGGAGTCGGGGTACCGGCACCTCGACACCGCCACCGTGTACGGCAACGAGGCCGAGGTCGGGCGTGCGCTCGCCGACAGCGGCGTACCCCGGTCGGACGTGTTCATCACGACCAAGTGCCCACCCGACCGCGCCGGTCGGGAACGCGAGACGCTGGAGCAGAGCCTCGAGGCGCTGCGCACCGACCACGTCGACCTGTGGCTGATCCACTGGCCAGGCGACGGGTCGGTCAACGCCGACCTGTGGCAGGCGTTCGTCGAGGCGCGCGACGCCGGCCTGGCCCGTGCCATCGGCGTCAGCAACTTCGACGTCGCCCTGGTCGACGAGGTCGGCAGCGCGACCGGGGTGACGCCCGCGGTCAACCAGGTCGAGTGGAGCCCCTACCTCTTCGACGCCACCACGCTGGCCGCACACCGCGAGCGGGACATCCTCCTCGAGGGCTACAGCGCACTGCGGAACGGCACCCTGGAGGACCCGACCATCACCGCCATCGCCGATCGCCTGGGGCGCACCACGGCGCAGGTGATCGTCCGGTGGCACCTCCAGCACGGGGTGGTCGTGATTCCGAAGTCGGTCCACGCCGACCGCATCCGGTCGAACGCCGACGTCGCCGGATTCACCCTCACGACGGAGGACATGGCGGCCATCGACGGCCTACGTCGCTGACCCGCGCGACAAAGCGGTGCAGACCGCCGGGTGATTTCGCGGACGGCTCGGCGGCACGCCTCTAGGCTCGGCGGCTCTCGGGGTCCATCGACCACCACGGGAGACATGTCATGAAGAGAGCACTGCTGGCCCTGGGGAGTCTCATCGCCGTCCTCGCCACGACCATCGCGACGACGGGGCTCCTGTCGAGCGCCGATGCGTCCTCGGCCGGGCGCAAGCCCGTCTACTGGATCGACCTCGCCGGCACGGCGGCGCAGCACCCCAGCCACGTCTACTTCACCGCCGATGCCGGCGGCTACATGAAGCACGTGAAGTGGCGGCACTGGGGCCACCACAAGACAGTGGGCCACGGCACCTTCGACACGTCTGCACCCTGCAACCCCGGACAGGCGTGCCCGTCGGGCCCGGCGACGATCGTGATGCGCAAGCCGGTGAAGTGCACGCCGGAGTTCGGGTCGAAGAAGGGCAAGACGGTCCGCGTCTACCGCCACGCGCGCCTCACCTACCCCGACGGCGAAGGTGGCACCCTCCACGCCGACATCACCGACCGGTCCGGCTGGGCGTCCTGCAAGGAAGCCCGCTGAACGCCGGTTGAGGACGGCGCTCTGGCGCTTGTCTCGAACCCGCGGAGGTGGTCGCGGCAGCTTCCCGGCTCGCGGTGGTTTGGAGACGGTCTCACTCGTGCCGATCTCCGGGGGTAGCTCGGCAGCCAGCAGCCTGTCTCCCAGGAGTACGGTTGGTGGTGACTGAGCGGGTACGTGATCTCCATCCGGAGGGCTGTCCCGGTCGAGAGGCGGGCGTCATGTCGACGTCGAACGGTCCCATCGTCGTCCCCGAGGTCGCCACGCCTGGTCGCGCGCCGCTGCGGCTGCGCATGGCGGAGCACCCGGGCAGTGGGAATCTGGATGGCGGCTGGTGGCCGCAGAGCCGCGATCTGGCAGTCGAGCTGGCCGACCTGGTCGACCACTTCCCTCCGAGGTCGGGAAGGATCGTCCGGGCGTTGGTGTCGCCGCCCGACTGGGACCCTGCTCCGCGCCGCATCGCCGTCGCCCGGGGCTTCGTGAAGGTCGGGTCGTTCCCCCGCGACGACACCCACGTCATCCTCCTCACGACCTCGGACCGGAAGATGCTCTGCGTGCTGGTGGTGCCTCCCGGGTTCACCCGTGACCAGGGTGACGAGGCGCTCCTGGCCTCGGCCACCGCGGGCAACGCGCACTCGGCCAGGGACCTGCTCGAGGAAGTCACCGACCAGCCGGCCACGGATCCGAGGGACCACTGGACCGACGACGGCGGGTCCTGGTGGGGATCGGGCCGCGTCGCGCCCTCGTTCCGGACAGGCGGATGACCGTGGCCTACCTGATGCTCTACGGAAACGGCTGGACCCAGCGATGGGGGATCGCCTCGGGGATGGAGGAGCAGGTGCGCGCACAGCTCTTCCAGGTCGGCACGGCCACCACGGGCAAGCTCGCCGTCGTCGACCCCGCATCCGATTCCGAAGCGACGCTCGTGGTCGCGTGGGCACTCGTCGCGGCCGCCGTGGTCATCGACGGATCATCCAGCGCCGGGGGCGGCGACTCGACGGGCCAGTACGCGTGAGGACGACGCGCACCACCGCGTGAGAGAGAGCGACCATGAAGTTCGTCATCGAGAGGAACCTGGAGAGCAAACCGGCGTGGTGGCTCGTCGATGACGACGACCACGTCATCGCCTGGGCCGGGCAGACCTTCGTCAGCCTCGCCTACGCCGATCAGGCGGCCCATGACTTCCGGGTGGGTGCCGAGGATCCCGACTACCGGGTCAACACCAGAGCCGGTGGGGATTGGCAATGGGCCGCGTGGCGTCCGGAGGGCGTCCGTGTGGCCGTGTCCAGCGACTGGTTCCCCAGCGAGGAGGCCGCGCGCTCCGCGGCCCGTCGGGTGCAGCAGCAGGCCTGCACCGCGATCGGCCCGTAACCGTGGCCGACATCGTGCTGCGGGTCCGGCTCGTGGGTGGGGGCAGCATGGACGTCACCTACGAGGACGCTGCGGCCGTGAGCGAGGCCGAGGTGATCGACCACGTCGTCACCACCCTGTCGGACGATGCGGGCGTCCTTCGCTGCCGGCATGGCGATCGGCTGTTCGTGTTGTACGCGCGAGGTGTCTGTGCGGTGGAAGTGGCGCCACGAGGGGCTGTGCTGTGATCGAGAAGGCTGCCGCGGCTCCTGGCTCACCTGGGCTCCGAAGTGGGCTCCGAAGTGGGCTGCGCCCACGACATCCGTCCGGAGTTCCCCGTCAGCAGCGGACCGGGCTCGCCCCTCTCACACGTTGAAGCGGAACGATCACGCGGGGTTTCGGTGGTCGTTGGTCATCGCCGGTCGATGCCGGGGAACAGCGCCTGACCTGCGGAAACGCATTGGCGGAACCGTTGGACGTCGTTGGCGATCGTCGATCTCGGCCGGACTTCTTGCGGACTGTTTGCGGACCGCTGGACGGGAAGGCTAGTCCGAGCCCCGACCTAGACCTTCGATCTTCGCGCACCTTGCGGATAGCTCGCGGATGCTCTGCCAGACAACTGCTCGGGGCGCGTCGATCTTGAGTGCGCGGATGTAGTCGTCGAGACGTTGCGGGCGATCTTGGAGGTAGGTGACTGCGTTGTTGAGGCTCTCGCCGACCGTCTTGCCGTACGCATCGACTGCCTTGCGAGCGCCGGCCTTCAGGGCGGTGGTGTCGGGTTTCATCATGGCCAGGTCGATCAGGTCGCGGCTGAACGTCGACGTGTCTGCCCAACGGTCGTCGTTGGCGAGCAGCTTGGTTGCGACCTGGTCGGTTCGCGTCAGGATCCGTAGCCCGCAGATCTCATCGTCCGGGGAGGGAGTGTCGAGGTCGATGCGGCCCTCATGGATGATCTCGAACTTGATCGCCGTCCCCGCAACGAGCACCGATGTCCTGATGCCGTAACCGTCAACAGAGGGTGTTCGACCCAGGTCCAGTTCGCGTGTAGCCAGAGCGTCGAGCCCATGGTCCCTGACGATCTGGCGCAGCGCTCGGTAGGACTGCTGGTCGGAGACCAGGAAGTCGATGTCGACCGATTCACGGAACTCACCGTTGGCGAGGACGATCGCGGTGCCGCCTCCGAACCAGCAGTTGTGCTCGGCCAGGAGCGGTGCGTCGAGCATCGACAGCACCTCGGCCACCTGTTGGTGGTGCAGCCGTCTAAACAAGGAGCCTCCCGTTGCTGTAGGTGTCCGCGAGGTGCTGGATGAACGCCTTCTCGTGGTCAGTCAGCGTCTCCTGGTCGAGGTGTCGCCAGCCGCGTTCGTAGAGGTTGAGCGCCTCCGTCTCGGTGATGGTGGTGCCGGCGTCGGTCTGCCATGCCAGCGTGCGGAGGCCGGGGTAGTCGCCGACCGTGATCGTCGCCGGTTCTGCTGCTGGAGCGTCGAGGACCGGGACGACGAGGTGAAGTCCGAGTGCGGCTGCAACGTTGATGTAGGCGCCGATCGTGACCGAGGGGTTTCCGGCCTCGATCCTGTGCAGGGTGACACGCGAAACGCCAGCAGCTTCGGCGCAGGCGACTGCCGTGACGCCGAGGGCCTTCCGGCGTTCGCGCAGCCGCGCGCCTAGGCGTTCGAGGTCCGCCTGTTGCTCAGGGCTCGTGTACGGGCTAGGGGCTGGCATGTTTCTCATTCTAGTCATTCAGTCCTTGAAGTCAATAATGAGAAACGTTTCGATGATCCCTCGGTCAAACGAGCGAGCCCGCGCGAAGCCAGCCGTGCGTCCAGTTCGGCCAAGAGACACTCTCTGGGCTCGAGCTCGCTATCCCCAGAAGATCGGGTCGCCGCTGGTTCCGATGTGGTCCAGGAGCGCCTGGACGTTCTTGGTCAGGCGCTTGCGCTTGTAGTCGTGGAACTTCAGGCTTCGGTCGCGTCAGTAGATCGACCATTGGCCGGTCGACTTCGTGTACCTCAGCCGCGCAATGGGGAACCGGGTGTGCTCACCGACCCCGTCCCACGGTGGCCGCACCTCGACGATGTCGACGTGGCGGGCGGAGACGTCGGCCTCGACCTTGACCTGGTCCCACAGGTGCTCCGGCACGCGCTCACGCGCCCGGAGGCGGATGCGGCGCAGATCGGTCTCGGGAAGTGCCATCGCCCCAGCGTGCCACTTACTGGACACTGCAGCGCCCGACGGCGAGAGCCGGAGCGTCGACGGGGATTGCGGACTATCTGCGGACCCGCTCGACCCCAAGAACCAGCAATCCTCAACGCTTACCAGCGAGTCCCGACGACGCTAAACATTGAAGCGGAACGATCAGGCGGAGTTTCGACGGTCGTTGGTCATCGCCGGTTGAAGCCGGAAGACGCGGTCTGACCTGCGCAAACGCGCTCTCGAGGCCGTTGGACGCCGTCGGTCATCATCGGTCTCGGCCGGACTTCTTGCGGACTTTTTGCGGACCGCTAGGCATCCGCTCGCTCGACGATCGCTGCTTCGATCCAGGCCGGATTCCGGCGAATGCCGACGACAGCGAGCACGTCGATCCGGTCCTCGCCAACCAGGTAGACGGCCATGTACGGGAACCGCTTGAGCCGCACCCGGCGGTACGACTCGAACAGGATGGCCCCGGACTCGGGGAACATCTCGATGCGCTCGACCTGCTCGTCCAGCCGTGCTTCGAACCGACTCGGAAGCGTCGGGTCGAACCGCTCGTAGTGGTCATAGATCGACGCCAAGTCGTCCTCCACCCCAGGGTGGAAGACGAGGGGCCGCAGAGTCACGCTCTGCGCGCGGCGAGCCGAGCCTTGAGCTCATCCCAGGTCAGCCCGATCGACGGATCCCCCTGAAGCTCCGCCGCCCGAGACCGGATGACCAACCTCTGCTCCTCGCTGACCTCGATCGGCTCGGACTCGACGGTGCTCTCGATGTACTCCACCAGCTCCAAGCGCTCATCGAGGCTCATGGCCTCGATGGCTGACTGCAGAGCGGGATTCACCATGCCTTCAGGCTACCCGGCAACAGCGACACCCGGACAGTCACTTGTGGTCTGCAGGGGTCCTCCCGCCAGCGTGAGGCTCGGACGATACGCGGCCGGCCACGGGAGGGTCGTTTTATGTATGCCATCGACCGAGCAGGGAGGCAAGGTTCACTTCTGGTAGCGCTTCACCGACTTCAACCATGCATCCAGCACGCCAATCTCATCCTCCAAGGTCTGCACCGTGGGCGGGGTGTAGTTCAACTCCGGATGCGGGTCATGCCTAGAGGCCCACCCCGAGATGCGACTGTAGGAATCGTCGTAGGTCTTCACGTCTTCAGCCGATACGCGCCCTACGACGCGCAACTTCCCGACTCTCACCTCTAGCGACTTGTAGTCGACCAGCGGGTCAAGTCCCCGGAAGTGGTGTAACGGCTGATCTCTCGAGTGGGGTTGGTTAGAAGGGCTGTTCGTCTGGGTTGAGGATGACGAGCTCGGTGTCAGCGGGCCTCCAATCGCTGTCGGGGTCGAAGAAGTCGTCGGGCCAGGGCGCAGGGCGTCCGTGGTCGTCCCACCAGCCGGTATAGCCGCCGGCGGCGAGGGTGGCGAGGTCGTGCTCGCAGTGGCTCTTGGCGGTCATGCTGCCGGCTCCAGCTCGGGCAGATCGGCGCCACCAGTGGTGGGGTCGCTGGTCTGAGCTCGGGCGCTGGCGCGGGCTCGGGCGAGCACGTCGAGTCCGAGGTAGCGGCGGCCTTCGGCCCATTCGTCGTGCTGCTCGGCCAGGACAGCGCCGACCAGCCGGATCACTGAGTCGCGGTCGGGGAAGATCCCGACCACGTCAGTCCTCCTGCGGATCTCGCGGTTGAGGCGCTCGTTGGGGTTGTTGGACCAGATCTGGCGCCAGATCTCCTTGGGGAACGCGGTGAACGCGAGCACGTCCGCGCGAGCGGCGTCGAGGTGATCGTGCACGTCGGGCAGCTTGTCGGCCAGGGCGTCGAGGACCCGGTCGTACTGGGCGTGGACTGCCTCGGCGTCGGGCTGGTCGTAGACGCTGTGCAGTAGCGCCTTGACCCAGCCCCAGCTGGCTTTCGGGCACACGGCCATCAGGTTCGCGGCGTAGTGGGTGCGACAGCGCTGCCAGGCGGCACCGGGCAGGTTCGCCGCGATCGCCTCGACCAGCCCGGCATGGGCGTCGGAGGTGACCAGCAGCACCCCGTCGGCTCCGCTCGTGAGGCCGCGGGCGACCAGGTCGGCGAAGAACCCATTCCACGCGGCGTGAGTCTCGCTGGTGGCGACCTTGAGGCCGAGGATCTCGCGGTGCCCATCGGCGTTGACCCCGGTCGCGACCAGCACCACGGCGTTGACCACGCGGCCGTTCTCGCGGACCTTCATCGTCAACGCGTCGGCCGCCAGGAAGGTGAACGGCCCCGCGTCGGTCAGCGGGCGGGTGCGGAACGCGGTCACCTGCTCATCGAGGTCGGCAGCCATCCGGGAGACCTGGGACTTGGACAGGCTGGTGATCCCCAGTGTCTGCACCAGCTTGTCCATCCGCCGGGTCGAGACCCCGAGCAGGTAGCAGGTCGCGACCACGCTGATCAGCGCGGCCTCGGCCCGCTTGCGCCGCTCGAGCAGCCACTCGGGGAAGTACGTCCCGGTGCGGAGCTTGGGGATCGCCACGTCCAGGGTGCCGGCACGAGTGTCCAGCTCCCGGCGCCGGTAGCCGTTGCGGGAGGTCACCCGCTCAGGGTCGGCCTGTCCATACTCGGCGCCACAGACCGCGTCGGCCTCGGCCGACAACAGTGCGTTGATCACCGTCGTGAGCAGGTCCCGCATCAAGTCCGGCGACGCGCCCGAGAGTGCGTTGTCGAGCAGCTGGGCAGGGTTGAGAATGTGCGGAGCGGTCATCGTGATGGTCCTCTCGAGAGTGCTGTGAAGGGTTCACTCGAAGGATCACGCGGTGGCCGCGTCCACGTCCCGGCGACATGCCGGACAACGACCACGGCGACCGCGTTACACCACTATCAGGGACTCAACTGACCAGCGGCTCGGCCAGCACTTGGCTGATGATGCGCTCCCACGTCTGAGACATGTGTCCGGCGATGTTCTCGGTGGCCTGCATGTAGTCGGCCTCGGACATGCCTTCCTCGCTCTTGCGCAGTGCCGCAACCTCCTGACGGAGGGAATCGATACGTTGCGCAGCGTCTTGAGCCGTCCACGGATGACTCATCGTTGTGAACCCCGGGCCGACCTTGCGTCGTCTCTCGACTCCGCGAGTCGTGAAATCCACTCCCGCTTCGCCAGCCGCCTTGCGAAGCGCCATGGTGAAGGCCACGTCGTGTGTGAACACGATGACTTGACGCTCCTCAGCGAGCGCCACAATCCGGTGGGCGACTGCCTCTCGCTTCATGTGGTCCAAGGATGAAACCGGGTCGTCAAAAATCAGAGCCGACTTGCTCGCAAGAGTCTGCTGCTGCCACCAAGGTCGGCTAGCGGCCCAGTCGAGTACGTCGTCGTATGCGCTGCGCATTGCGTCTCCTACTCGCGGCTGCCTATGCGGGCTCACGCCCTATCGCAGCGATTCCATCACGCGGGCTCGAAACGTGCGCACTATCTGGAATCGCTCGGGCGCGCGCCGAGCGCGTATCAGGCGTCTGGCCGCAGTTTTCACATCGTGCGCGCCGGAAAGTCCACACAGAGTTGGCGAAATGAGAGCACGAGTGAGGCACCGCCACGCGGACGCGCCATGGAGATGCACTGTCGGAGCCCGGAAGTAGGCTGAGCCGACAACATCCATCCGGAGTTCCCGTCAACAGCGGACAGGCACGCCCTGCTCAGACGTTGAAGCGGAACTCCACGACGTCGCCGTCCTGCATGACGTAGTCCTTGCCCTCCATGCGCACCTTGCCGGCCTCGCTTGCGCCTTGAGCATCGAGCCGGCCTCGACCAGGTCGTCGAAGGAGACGATCTCGGCCTTGATGAAGCCGCGCTGGAAGTCGGTGTGGATGACGCCGGCGGCCTCCGGGGCGGTCGCGCCCTTGGGGATCGTCCAGGCGCGGGTCTCCTTCGGACCGGCGGTGAGGTAGGTCTGCAGGCCCAGGGTGTCGAAGCCGACGCGGGCGAGCACCTCGAGGCCGGGCTCCTCGACGCCCATCTCGTGCAGCATCTCGCGCGCCTCCTCGTCGTCGTCGAGCTCGACCAGCTCGGCCTCGAACTTCGCGTCGAGGAAGATCGCCTCGGCCGGCGCGACGATCTCGCGCATCCGCTGCCTTCAGCTCCTCGTCGGCGAGCTCGTCGGCGTCGCAGTTGAACACGTAGATGAACGGCTTGGCCGTCAGCAGCGACAGCTCGCGGATCAGCGCCCGGTCGATGTCGGTCGCGATGATCGGCGTACCGGCCTCGAGCGCGGCGAGCGCCTCCTTGGCCGCTGCGACCACGGGTCCGAGCTCCTTCTTGCCCTTGGCCTCCTTCTCCAGCCGCGGGATGGCCTTCTCGACCGTCTGCAGGTCGGCGAGGATCAGCTCGGTCTGGATGGTGGAGATGTCGTTGGCCGGGTTGACCTCGCCCTCGACATGGGTGACGTCCTCGTCGCGGAAGACCCGCGTCACCTGGCAGATCGCCGCCGACTCGCGGATGTGCGCGAGGAACTTGTTGCCCAGGCCCTCGCCCTCCGACGCGCCCCGGACGATGCCGGCGATGTCGACGAACTCCACCGTGGCCGGCAGGATCCGGGCCGATCCGAAGAGCTCAGCGAGCTTGGGCAGCCGCTCGTCCGGCACGCCGACGACGCCGACGTTCGGCTCGATCGTCGCGAACGGATAGTTCGCCGCGAGCACGTCGTTCTTGGTCAGGGCGTTGAAGAGGGTCGACTTGCCCGCGTTCGGGAGACCGACGATGCCGATGGTGAGAGCCACGGGCGGCGAGTCTACGGCGCGATGCGACGCCCCTCCGAATCGAACAGGACCCACGCGTACCGCAGCGCCGTCAGCGAGAACACGAGCGTCAGCGCCACGATCAGCGCCTCGAAGGCGCCCCCGCCGCCAGCGGTGAAGATGTCGTTCTCGACGTCGTAGAGGAGGTCCATGCCGAACAGGTACAGGCCTGCGCCGCCGGCGCAGGTGAGCCAGTACGCCGCGGCCGGCGTACGTCGGGCCAGGGCGAGCAGCGCCAGCACGCACGCGATGCCCAACCACGCGTCGGCGAGCGGGAACGCGTTCTCGAAGTCGTAGTAGGCCTGCGTGTGCGCGCTGGCGAGGACGTCGCGGTCGGTGAACCAGATCGACCAGTACGCGACGTCGAGCAGGATCGCGACGACGAGCATCGCCTGCACCGTGCGTCTCATGGCGCGATCAAACCAGAGTGCGCTCCGGCTCGAGGGTGATCCCGCGGACCGCCGGGCGGGACAGCGGCACCGCCATCAGCGCCACCATCGCCAGCCCGTAGGCCGCGCACGCCGGACCGGGACCGACCGCCCCGGCGAGCGCGCCGAAGGCGACCATGGCCAGCGGCATCAGGACGTCGTCACCGAGCCGCTGGACGGCGACCATCCGGCCGAGGTACTCCCCGTCTACGACCGCCACGAACACCGCCGACAGCAGCGCCGACGCCGCTCCGGAGGTAGCGCCGATCACCGCGCAGGCGAGCGCGGTGGTGAGCAGCGGTCCCACTCCGAGCACGGCGATGGCGGCTCCCTGGAGCACCAGGAACCAGAAGCCGGCCGCCGCCTCGCGGGCCGGGCGCCAGCGCACGAGGGCGAACGCGCCGGCGGCGCCGCACAGGCCCGCGAGCGCGTCCAGCAGGCCGAGCGTGTGCGCACCCCAGCCCGAGTCCTGCACGTGCAGCGCGAGGCCGAGCGCCATCGCCGGGGTGAGCGCCAGGTTCAGCCCGGAGAGCGTCAGCACGAGGGTCCGGGTGGCGGGCTCGTCGCGCAGGTGCGCGAAGCCGCGCGCGATCCCGCGCAGCACCGGCTCCGCGGCCGCCCGCGGGAGCGGGTACCGGGGTCGCAGGGCCAGGGCGAGGTACCCCACCACCAGCGCGAACGTCACCGCGTTCGCCACCGCGCTGCCGCCGAGGCCCCACGTCGCGACCACCGCACCCCCGAGGGCGGCGCCGCCCATCGAGCCGATGCGGTCGGCGGTCTGGCTCGCGCCGGCGTACGACGGGAGCACGTCCGCCCGCACCAGTTGGCGCCCGATGGTGGCGGCCGACGGCAGGAAGACCGCGTCGCACACCCCGAAGCCGACCGCGGCCAGCGCCAGCAGCGGTACCGATGCGCCCTGGGCGAGGACGACGATCGCGACGGCCACCAGGATGGCGACGCGGACCGCGTTCACGACGAGCATCACCCACCGCGCCGCCATCCGGTCGGCGACCACACCTCCGACGAGCAGCACGGCAGCGCGCGGGACGGTGCCCGCCGCGACGACCAGTCCGGCGACGGCCGGTGAGGCGACCTGGACCGCGGTCCACGCCAGGGCGACGGTCCACAGCGCGTCACCGGCCGCGGACAGCCCCTGCACGCCGATCCAGCCCTGGACCAGGCGGTCGCGCCCGAGGCCGGTCACGGCCGGGTCGGGAAGCCGTGGGCGAACACGAACACCGGCTCCCGCGCCGTGCCGTCGTCGAGGTCGATGCCCTCGCGCCACTGCTGGACCGCGGCGCGCAGCGCCTCGTCGAGCGCGCGCAGCTCCGCCGGGGTCGCCAGCGCGAGGAAGTCGGAGCTGAACGCCGCCCCGCGCCAGGCCGGATCGGCCCGTTCGGCCTCCCGCTTCCACGCCGAGAGCTTGGCGAGCTGGTGATCGATGTTGAGCCGCTCGGCCGCGCGGGCCTGGGTGCGGTCCGCGGCGTCCTCGAAGTCGTCGACCGACCACTGCAGGCTGTCCAGCTCCAGCCGCCACCAGCTGGTCCGACCGTCCGTCGCGAGCTCCGGCGCCCGCGCGACGATGCCGGCGCGCTCGAGCATCCGCAGGTGGTGGCTGATGCTGCCGACCTGCTCGCCGAGCTCGCGGGCGAGGGTGCCGACCTGGCACGGACCCTCCAGGTAGAGCAGGTCGATCATCCGCCGCCGGGTGGGGTGGTGGATGGCGCGCAGCACGTCGATCGAGGTCATGCCGGGACGGTAAGGGCGCCCGCGCAGTCCTACAAGAGTTCTTGTACATCTCGGACCCTAGGCTGTGGCCGTGCGCATCGCCACCTGGAACGTCAACTCCCTCCGCTCCCGGATCGACCGCGTCGAGGCGTTCCTGGACCGGCACGACATCGACGTGCTGGCGGTGCAGGAGACCAAGGCGCGCGAGGACCAGCTGCCGCTGATGGGCATCGAGGCACGCGGCTACGAGGTCGCCGCCGCCGGCACCAACCAGTGGAACGGCGTGGCGATCCTCAGCCGGGTCGGCCTCGAGGACGTGGAGACCGGCTTCCCGGGGCAGCCGGGATGGGGCGAGCGCGGCCGAGCCGGAGTCGCGGGCGATCGGCGCGACCTGCGGCGGCGTACGGATCTGGTCGCTGTACATCCCCAACGGCCGCAAGCCCGACGACCCGCACTACGTCTACAAGCTGGACTGGCTCGGCCGGCTGCGCGAGGCGGCGCGGGGGTGGAGCGGCGGCGACACCGCGCTGGTCGGCGACTGGAACATCGCTCCGACCGACGAGGACGTCTTCGACATCACCCAGTTCGCGAAGTCGACCCACGTCACGCCGCCCGAGCGCGCGGCGTTCCAGGGGTTCCTCGACGACGGGTACGTCGACGTCGTCCGCCCGCACGCCGCCGGGCCCGACGGCTACACGTACTGGGACTACTACCGGCAGCGCTTCGAGCGCGAACCGCGGGATGCGCATCGACTTCGTGCTCGGATCCCCCTCCCTCGCCGCGCGCGTGACCGGCGCGTTCGTGGACCGCGAGGAGCGGGCCGGCCAGGGCGCCTCGGACCACGCGCCGGTGGTCGTCGACGTGTCCTGACCCCCACTGTCGGCGGTCGCGTCCATGCTGGACCCATGACCGCCGTGACGCTCTTGCTCACCCTGCTCGTCGGGCTCGCCCTCGGTTGTGTCCTGGGCGGACTGCTCGGCGTGCTGTGGTCGCGCTCGCGCCAGCCCGTACGTCGCGGGGCTGGTCGACCAGGCCGAGGTGATGCAGGGCCTGGACCGGCTCAGCGACCAGATGCACCACCTCGACCGGGCCCGGGCGACCTGGCAGGGCCAGTTCGACGCCCAGGTCGACCAGCTGCAGCGCGAGACCCGCTCGCTGTCGACCGCGCTGCGCAAGCCGCAGGTCCGGGGCCGCTGGGGCGAGCTGCACCTGCGCCGGGCCGTGGAGCTCGCCGGCCTGGTCGACCGGTGCGACTTCGGCGAGCAGGTCCGCCTCGACGACGGCGCCCGGCGGCCCGACCTGGTGGTGCACCTGGTCGGCGGACGGCGGGTGGTGGTCGACGCCAAGGTGCCGCTCGACGCCTACCTCGACGCGACCTCCACCGACGACGAGGACGAGCGCGAGCACCACCTGCGCCGCCACGTCGCGCCAGCTGCGCACCCACGTCGACCTGCTCGGGTCCAAGCAGTACTGGCGCTCGCTGCCGGAGCAGCCCGGAGTTCGTCGTGCTGTTCGTGCCGGCCGAGTCCTTCCTCGCGGCGGCGCTCGAGACCGACGCTCGCCTGATCGAGTACGCCGCCGCGCGCCAGGTCGTGCTCGCCACGCCGACCACCCTGATCGCGCTGCTGCGCACGGTCGCCCACGGCTGGAGCCACGAGGCGCTCGCCGACCAGGCGCGCGAGATCCACCGGCTCGGCCGCGAGCTGCACGACCGGCTGGCCAGCATGAACGGCCACCTCGACCAGCTCGGCCGGTCCCTCAACGCCGCCGTCGGCCACTACAACCAGACGGTCGGCTCCCTGGAGACGCGGGTGCTGGTGACCGCGCGCCGCTTCGGCGACTTCGGACCGACCTGCCCGCTCCGCCAGGCGGGTCAGGTCGACCTGCCGGGTGGTCGGACGGCGCGCCGCCGACGACGACGGCGACGGCGACCATACCGTGGCCCTGTGAGCCAGCGCCGGACTCTGTGGGAGGAGGGGCGCGAACCGGGCCGTCAGGTCGTCGCGCTCGCGGCGGCGCTCGCCCTCACCGCGGTCGTCCTCGACCAGCTCGCCTGTCGGCGACATCGGCCTGCTCTTCGACGTCTGCTTCGTGCTCGCCTGCCTCGCGGCGGCGCTCGCCGTCCGCCCGCCGACTTCTTCACCGTCGGCGTGCTGCCGCCGCTGCTGATGGTCGGCGTGTTCGTCCTGCTCGGGCTGACCCGACCCGAGCTGATCGCCGACCCGGGCGACGGCGTGGTCCAGGCGGTCGTCTCGGGGCTCTCCCACCACGCCGGTGCCCTGGTGACCGGCTACCTGCTCTGCCTCGGCGGTGCTCGCCGTACGCCACCGTGTCATCGAGGCCGCCGGTCAGCCTGGATCCGCCGATCGTCGCCGTCGCGAGCGTCACCAGACGGGCGCGCTGGCAAGGCGGAGTGCCGAAGGCGGGCCGGAGGCCCGTCGAGGTGCGACAACGCAGCCAGCGCGCCCGGATGGGGCGCGCAGCAGGCGCAAGATCGGTGGATCCAGGCTCAGGCCACCTCGAAGCGCTCCGGGTCGCCGGCGCCGACGCGCACCACCTCCGGGTAGCCCTCCGACCAGTCGACACGGTCGTCGGCTCCGCGAGCGTCTCCCCCGCCTCGACGACGACGTCGACCTGGTGGTCGAGCTCCTCCTTGATGTCCCAGCCCAGGCTGCGCGGCTCGGTCTCGCCGGGCAGGATCAGCGTGCTGGTCAGCAGCGGCTCGCCGAGCACGTCGAGCAGCGCCTGCACGAAGACGTGGTCGGGGATCCGGACCCCGACGGTGCGCTTCTTCGGGTGCATCAGCCGGCGCGGCACCTCCTGGGTGGCCGGCAGGATGAACGTGTACGGACCCGGGCGTCGCCGCCTTGATCGCCCGGAACGCCGAGTTGTCGAGCTTGACCAACTGGCCGAGCTGGGCGAAGTCGCGGCACATCAGCGTGAAGTGGTGCTTCTCGTCGAGGCCGCGGATCCGCAGGATCCGGTCGCGGCCGTCGCGGTTGCCGAGCCGGCAGCCCAGGGCGTAGCCGGAGTCGGTCGGGTAGGCGATCAGCGCGTCGTCGCGCAGCGCGTCGCGATCTGCTGCAGCAGCCGCGGCTGCGGGTTGTCCGGGTGGACGTCGACGAAGCGGGCCATGACGCGGCTCAGACCCGCCCGGCGGCCTTCAGGTCGCGCCGCAGCTCCTTGGGCAGCGCGAAGATGAGCGACTCCTCGGCGCTGTGCACCGCCTTGGCGTCGGGGTAGCCGCGCTCGGCGAGGAAGCCAGCACGCCCTGCACCAGCTCCTCGGGCACGCTCGCGCCGGAGGTGACGCTGACGGTGCGGACGCCGTCGAGCCAGGCCTCGTCGATCTCGGAGGCGTCGTCGACCCGGTGCGCCGCGCGGGCGCCGGCCTCGAGCGCGACCTCGACCAGCCGCACGGAGTTGGAGGAGTTGCCCGAGCCGACCACGATCACCAGGTCGGACGTCGCGCGCGATCTCCTTGACCGCGAGCTGGCGGTTCTGGGTCGCGTAGCAGATGTCGTCGCTGGGCGGGTCGAGCAGCTCGGGGAAGCGCTCGCGGATCGCGGCCACGGTCTCCAGGGTCTCGTCGACCGAGAGCGTGGTCTGGGAGAGCCAGGCGACCCGGGAGGGGTCGCGGACCACGATGTTCGGGACGTCCTCGGGGCCCTGCACGAGCTGGATGTGCCCGGGCGCCTCGCCCGCGGTGCCCTCGACCTCCTCGTGGCCCGCGTGGCCGATCAGCAGGATGTCGTAGTCCTCGCCGGCGAACCGCTTCGCCTCGTGGTGCACCTTGGTGACCAGCGGGCAGGTCGCGTCGATCGTCTTCAGCGACCGGGCCTCGGCCTGGCGGTGCACCTCCGGGGAGACGCCGTGCGCGGAGAACACCACGGTCTGCGCCCTCGGGCACCTCGTCGAGCTCCTCGACGAAGATCGCGCCGCGCGCCTCGAGGTCGGCGACCACGTGCTTGTTGTGCACGATCTGCTTGCGCACGTAGACGGGCGCGCCGTAGAGGTCGAGCGCCTTCTCGACGGTGATCACCGCGCGGTCGACGCCGGCGCAGTAGCCGCGCGGTGCCGCCAGCAGGACGGCCCGCGTCGGCCTCGCCTCGGGCGACAGCACGGACGGCATGCCCGAGCTCGGTGCTCATGGCGCCCAGTCTAAGGACGTCGGGGTCGATCGCCCTAATCTCGCGCGCCATGGCCCTGGAGACCTCGCCTCGAGTCGCCGGCCCCGGTGCGGCAGATCGCGAACGCGATCGCCGGCTGGGTCGACCGGCTCGGCGCGGTGTGGGTCGAGGGCCAGGTCGCCCAGGTCACCCGCCGCCCGGCGTCAGCACGGTGTTCATGACGCTGCGCGACGCGGTCGCCGACATCTCGGTCACCGTGACCTGCTCGCGCACGCTCTTCGACGGCCTCAACCCGCCGCTGGTCGAGGGCGCCAGCATCGTGGTGCACGCCAAGCCGTCGTACTACGCCAACCGCGGCACGCTCTCGCTGTACGCCCGCGAGATCCGGATGGTCGGCCTCGGCGAGCTGCTCGCCCGGCTGGAGCGGCGCCGGCAGCTGCTGGCCGCCGAGGGGCTGTTCGCCGCCGAGCTCAAGCGGCAGCTGCCGTTCCTGCCCGGCACCGTCGGGCTGGTCACCGCACCGAACAGCGCGGCCGAGCGCGACGTGCTGGAGAACGCGCGGCGCCGCTGGCCGGCGGTGGCGCTTCGAGGTGGCGTACGCCGCGATGCAGGGCCCGCGCTCGGCGGCCGAGGTGATCGAGGCGCTCGAGCGGCTGGACCGCAACCCGGACGTCGACGTGATCGTCGTCGCCCGCGGCGGCGGCTCGGTCGAGGACCTGCTGCCGTTCTCCGACGAGGCGCTGGTCCGCGCGGTGCACCGGGTGCGCACGCCGGTCGTCTCCGCGATCGGCCACGAGCCCGACTCGCCGCTGCTCGACCTGGTCGCCGACGTCCGCGCCTCCACCCCGACCGACGCCGCCAAGCTGGTCGTCCCCGACGTCGCCGAGGAGGCCGCAGCGTCGCCGCAGCGCCCGCGACCGGATCCGCGGCGACCCTCGCCGGCTGGCTGGCCCGCGAGCAGGCCGGCCTCGACGCGCTCCGCTCCCGGCCGGCGCTGGCCGACCCCGCAGCCTGCTCGACGCCCGCCGCGACGAGGTCGGCCCAGCTGCGCGACCGGGCCCGCCGCTGCCTCGGCCACGCGCTCGACCGGGCCGCCGACGACATCGGCCACCAGCGCGCCCGCGCCCGCGCGCTCTCGCCGCTGGCCACGCTGCAGCGCGGGTACGCCGTGCTCCAGGACGCCGACGGCCACGTGGTCACCTCGGTCGCCGGCGTCGCCGCCGAAGCAGGCGGTCAGCGTGCGGGTCGCCGACGGCCGGATCCACGCGACCACCACCGGCGACCGAGCGAGCTCGACCGAGCCGACCGAGGAGACCGATGAGCTGAGAAGACGCCGACGCAGGACGACGCCCGTCCTACGAGGCGGCCCGCGAGGAGCTGGTCGAGGTGGTGCGCCGCTCGAGGCGGGCGGCACCACGCTCGAGGAGTCGCTCGCGCTCTGGGAGCGCGGCGAGCAGCTCGCCACGATCTGCCAGGACTGGCTCGACGGCGCCCGCGAGCGGCTCGACGCGGCCATCGAGGGCGACGCGGACGACGACTCCGACGCCTGAACCCGGACCGCATTGGTCCATACCGGTCTTTACCAAAGGTCTGGTCTCGTGGGCTAGACGTTACCGTGCTGTTGAGCGTGAATCCCTGGCTGTTACCGAGCCGTGGATTGTTCGTGGAGATTCTTTGGCCGTCCCCCGTGCCGACCTGTTACTGCTCCTTTACCGTTCCAACGCAGGAGTAACAACACAACGCCGGTGCGTGATCGGGCGCGTTGCCGCGGGGGAAGGGAAAACGAGCAATGCGACGCATGCACAAGCTGCGTCGGGGGGGAGTAGCAGCGGCGGTCGGAATGGCCACGCTCGTCACACCCCTCCTGACGCTCCAGTCGGCCCAGGCTGCCGGCACGGCAGACCTGACGATCACCAAGGAGGTCAGGACGCCCACCGCCGCGGGTCAGCTCGCCGTGCCTGGCGACTTCCTCCCCGAGCTAGCGACACGCGCGCCACCGGGCACTACGAGTCACCGACGACGGCTTGCACCTCTGGACCGAGGGCACGACCAGTTCGGACAAGGTCGCGGAGTACTTCGACCTGACCGGTCCGCTGCCGGACACCGCGTCGCTGGACTGGACGGGCACGAGGAACCGGCCGGGCCTGCAGATCGTCTTCGACGCCGATGGCATCACCGGCAACGGCAACGACTACAACATCCTGGTCGGCGAGCCGGTCTGGGGTGACGGCACGATCCTCTACGGGGACGACTACTGGCTCACCTCTGGCTCTAGCGCGACCGCCAAGGCCGCAGCACCGTCGTGTGACGGCGACCCGTCCGTGACAACGGCCACCTCCGACACCTTGATCAGCTCCGGCCACTGCACCGGCGGCAAGGGCTCCGCCTGGCACGGGACGCTGGCCGACTGGAAGACCGCGCTCCCGGATGCCCGGATGTACGCGGGCGGCTTCTCGCTCGGGTCCGGGGTCAAGGGCGACGGAGTCATCACCGCCCTCGACTACGACGCCCAGCACTTCACCTTCGCGGCGGGCGCCTACTCGTCGACGATGAAGGCCGCTCCGGGCGCCACGGTCCAGTACCGCATCACCCTCACGAACAGCTCGGCAGCCACCGCCGCCGCCGACAACGTCCACGTGAGCGACGTGCTGCCCACGGACCTGACCTACGTCGACGGCTCGTTGGTCGACCACGGCTACGCCTGCAGCTTCCTCGGCAACGAGCTCACCTGCAACGCGAGCACCATGCTGCCGGGCCAGAAGGGGACCATCACCTTCCGGGCCACCCTGAGCAACAAGGTCACCAGCAAGGGGCTGCCAGCCACGATCGGCCACAACGTCGACGTCCAGAAGCAGGAGGTCTTCGCCGACCTCCCCGCCGGCAAGACCCGGACCTACGCGGCGTACTGCCCGGCCGGCTACATCCCGACTGACGGCGGCCTGCTCATCGACGCCGTCGACCAGGGCGGCTACTACTCCGACATCGTGGTCGACTCGAGCACCGACGTGACGCAGTCCGGTGTCCGCGGCTGGTCGGTCACCGCCACCAACCTCGGCGACGAGCGCGGCCAAGGCAAGGTCAAGGTCACCTGCCTCAGCAGCACCACGGGATCGAGCAACAGCCACACGCATGAGCTCGTGGTGACCGGGTCGACCGGCGCCGGCACGCTGCCCGCCAGCAGCGGTGGGACCGTGACCCGGACCTGCCCGTCCGGCTACACGCCGATCACGCCGACCCACACCGTGACCGACGGCATCGCCGTGGTCCGTGGGTCGTACGCCGTCGGCAGCTCGTGGAAGTGGGTCGTCGACTTCGATGCCGGCACGGCCGCCACGTTCGACGTGGAGTGCCTGGCCCCGGAGACGAGCGCGACCAACGGGCACACCGCTCCGCTGTCGCTGACCACCGACGAGGACACCGTCTCGATCGGGACCGAGGCCCGGACCGAAGGCATCGCGGCCTGCCCGGCGAGCGCCCACGCGATCACCGGTGGATTCGCAGGATCCAGCGCCGACCTCCTGTCCCTCGGCAAGGAGCAGCGGGGCACCAACTACATGTTCCGCTTCTACAACGACGACTGGGAGAACGCGCAGAGCGCGAGCATCCAGGTGACCTGCGTGGGTGTGCGCACGGCCGACGAGCCGACGTACTACCACGTGCGGAACACGGCCACCGTGACCGCCGCCGCTGACGCAGACACCAGCGACAACTCGTCGACCGCCGATGTGGCCATCGACGGCGACCCGGTCACCCCGGTCGCGGGGCTGCGGCTCAACAACGGAACCGGCAAGCTCGTGAGGCCCGGGAGCTGGGTGAAGTCGATCCGGCTGAACCTGACCTGCGCGCAGGACACCAGCTGCAGCTTCACGGTCAAGGTCGTCACCGATGCTGGCGTGGTCGCCAAGAAGACCGCGTCGATCGGTGCCGGGGTGACGAAGAACCTCTGGGTCCCGACCACCAGCCAGGGCAAGAACCTCCACGGGGGTGACGAGGCTGACGTCAAGCTCAAGTCTTCGTCCGGGACGTCCACGTTCCCGATCACGCTGGTGAGCTGACGCACAACCCCCTGACGTCCTCCCGTCCCACCCCCGGGACGGGAGGACGTTCCCATTTCGGGGAGAAGCGAAAAGCGAATTACGGCTTCAGCTTCGCGGTGCTGAGCGACTCCACGAGCGACCGGAGCTCGCCCGCTGGCGCGGATCCGTAGACGAGGACCGACTGGCGGCCGACCTCCGCGGCGAAGGCGTGGTCGCCGTCGGGGGCTGCGAAGGAGCGCCAGCGGCGCGCGACGGGGGTGTCGAGGGCGACGGTGCCGGTCTCGGTGGCGTCGGTCCCGACGAGCGAGTCGACGAGATCGTCGACGTCGGCGTCCTCCTCGTGCAACCCGGCGAAGTGGCCGTCGGCCGTGGTGATCGCCAGATCCAGCACCGGCCGGTCCCCGGGGTCGAAGGTGGCCTGCTTGACGAACCAGCCGTCCGGCAGCGGGTCCGGGTACGCCGGGGTCAGCCCGTTCTGCTGGAGGCTGACGATCAGCGAGCGGTAGTCGACGGGGTCCGGGTCGTAGGTCGGCGTCGTGCGGAAGCCGCCGCGGACGATCACGTACCCGACCACCAGCACGACGAGCACGATCATCGAGCCGATCAGCCCACCGAAGCTGCGCTGGTACCGGCTGCGCTGACCGGTCCCTGAAACCTGGCTCACGCTCCCATCCTCCCAAGTGCCCTATCGTCGGCGCGTGCCGCCCCTCGACGCCGTACCCGTGGCGGCCCTCGTCGTCCTGCTGGTGACGGCGTACGTGCACCCGTCCGGACGGGTCGAGCTGGGCGTCGGCCTGGCCGCGGCGGCGGCCACGCTGGCCACCGGGATCCTGGACGCCGGCGACATCGAGGATGTGGTGCGCCATCTCGGACCGGTCATGCTGTTCCTGGTCACGATCCTGGTCGTGGCCGACGTGTGCGCCCGGGCCGGCCTGTTCACGGCCGCGGCCGCCGCGGTCCGCACCGCCAGCCGCGGCCGGCCGGCGCTGCTGTTCACCGGCGTCTTCCTGCTCGCGGCGGCGGTCACCGCAGTGCTCAGCCTGGATGCCACGGTGGTGCTGCTGACGCCGGTGGTGGTCGCCGCCGCGGCCAGCACCGGAGCGTCGTGGCGGCCCGGCGGCCACGCGTGCCTGCGGATGGCCAACTCGGCGTCGCTGCTGCTCCCGGTCTCGAACCTGACCAACCTGCTCGCGATGCGCGACCTCAGCCTCACCTTCGGCAGGTTCGCGCTGGCGATGGCGCCGGTGCTGCTCACCGTGCTCGTGGTCGAGTACGTCGTGCTGCGGCTGCTCCTCCGGCGCGACCTCGCCGCACCCGCCCGACCGCGCTCGGTCCCGGCGGCACCGCCCGTCGAGCCGGTGCCGCTGGTCGTGGTCGGGCTGATGCTGGTGGGCTTCGCGGTCGCGTCGCCGTTCGGCCTCGAGCCGGGCTGGATCTCGGCGGTGGCCGCCGTCGTCCTCGTCGCCTGGGCGCGGCACCACGGCCTGACGACCCTCCGCCACGCCGCGCACGCCGCCCACCCGGCGTTCGCCGTCTACGTGCTCTGCCTGGGCGTCGTCGTGGCCGCGCTCTCCACCGGCTTCCTCGGCGACCTGGTGTCCGGCCTGGTGCCCGCGGGCACCTCGTTCGCCGACCTGCTCGCCGTGGCGGTGCTCGCGACCGTGCTGGCGAACCTCCTGACCAACCTGTCCGCGACGCTGCTGCTGGTCCCCCTGGTCGCGCCCCTCGGCGACACCGCGGTGCTCGCCGCGCTGCTGGGTCTCAACATCGGCTCCGGGCTCACCTACACCGGGTCGCTGGCGAACCTGCTGTGGCGACGCACGCTGATCCGGCTCGACACCCGGCCGTCGCTGACCGAACTGCACCGGGTCTCGCTGGTCGCCACCCCACTGAGCCTGGTCACCGCGCGGTCGCGGCTCTCTGGGCAACGAACTAGCCGCACCTGCGGTCATTTGCTCGCCATTCAACCCGCAGGTGCGTCATGATGTCGCCATGCCGACGTACCGGATCACGGAGGCCGCCGAGCTGCTCGGGGTCAGCGACGACACCCTGCGCCGGTGGGTGGACGCCGGCCGCGTGCCCAGCACCCGGGAGGAGGGCCGCACGGTGGTCGCCGGCGCCGACCTCGCCGCCCTGGCCGAGTCGCTCGCCGACCACCCCGACCGCGAAGCCACCCGCGCCGCGTCGGTGAGCGCGCGGAACCGGCTGACCGGCATCGTCACCAAGGTCATCAAGGACACGGTGATGGCGCAGGTCGAGATGGTCTGCGGGCCGTACCGGATGGTCTCGCTGATGAGCGCCGAGGCCGCCGACGAGCTCGGCCTCGAGCCCGGCGTCCGCGCGATCGCGTCGGTCAAGTCCACCAACGTCGTCGTGGAGCGGCCGTGAGGCGCCTCCTGCTGCCCGCCGCCCTGGCGTTGGTCGTCCCGCTGACCGCGTGCGGCTCCGCCGACAGCGCCGACTCCCACACGACCCTCACCGTGTACGCCGCGGCCTCGCTGACCGCCACCTTCCAGGAGATCGCGAAGGACTTCGAGGCCGAGCACGCCGGTGTGGACGTGAAGTTGAACTTCGCCGGCTCCTCGGACCTGGTCACCCAGATCGACAACGGCGCCCCGGCCGACGTGTTCGCCTCCGCCGACACCGCGAACATGGACAAGCTCGTCGCCGCCGGCCTGGACGGGGGCGAGCCGCAGGACTTCGCGTCGAACACGCTCGAGATCGCCACCCCGCCGGACAACCCCGCGGACATCGCGCGGTTCCAGGACCTCGCGCGCCCCGGCGTACGGCTCGTGGTGTGCGCACCCGCGGTCCCCTGCGGCGCGGCGACGCAGCAGATGGCCCAGCGCCTGCACGTGGCGTTGCGCCCGGTCTCGGAGGAGCAGTCGGTGACCGACGTGCTCGGCAAGGTGACCTCCGGCGAGGCCGACGCCGGCGTCGTCTACCGGACCGACGTGACAACGGCGGGGGCCGATGTGACCGGCGTGCCCTTCCCCGAGTCCGACCAGGTCGTCAACACCTACCCGATCGCCCCCGTGGCCGGCAGCGACCAGACCGACCTGGCGGCGCAGTTCATCGCGTTCGTGCTGAGCGATCGGAGCCAGCAGGTGCTCCGCGACGCGGGGTTCGGGGAGCCGTGATCCCCCGCTGGATCTGGGTGCCCGCGGCCGTCGGGGCGGCGTTCGTGCTGCTCCCCCTGGCCGCGATCGTCGCGCGGGTCGACTGGACCGGCTTCGGCGGCCTGATCGGGTCGGACTCCTCGCAGGAGGCGCTCTGGCTCAGCCTGCGTACGTCGGCGCTGAGCACCCTGCTCTGCGTGCTGTTCGGGACGCCGATGGCGGTGGTGCTGGCGCGCACGTCGTTCCGTGGGCAGGGCGTCGTCCGCTCGCTGGTGCTCCTCCCGCTGGTGCTCCCGCCGGTCGTCGCCGGCATCGCGCTGCTCTACACGTTCGGCCGCCGCGGCCTGCTCGGCCACGAGCTCGACGTCCTGGGGATCCAGATCGCCTTCTCCACGACCGCGGTGGTGCTCGCCCAGACCTTCGTCGCCATGCCCTTCCTCGTGGTCAGCCTGGAGGGCGCGCTGCGGACCGCGGGTCAGCGGTACGACGAGGTGGCGGCCGCGCTCGGCGCCGGGCCGACCACGGTCTTCCGCCGGGTCACCCTGCCGCTGGTGCTGCCCGGGCTGGTGTCCGGCGCGGTGCTCGCCTTCGCCCGGTCCCTGGGCGAGTTCGGCGCCACGATCACCTTCGCCGGCAGCCTCCAGGGCGTCACGCGCACCCTGCCGCTGGAGATCTACACGCTGCGCGAGACCGACGTCGACGGCGCGGTCGCGCTGTCGCTGCTCCTGGTCGTGGTCGCGGTGCTCGTCATCGGGTTCGCCCGCCAGGGCCGGAGCAGCGCATGAGCGCGTCGTGAGCGTCGAGGTGGAGGCGGTCGTCACCGCCCGCGGGGTCGAGGTCGCGCTCGAGGTGGCCGACGGCGAGACGCTCGCCGTCCTGGGCCCCAACGGGGCCGGCAAGTCGACCCTGCTCGCGGTGCTCGCCGGGCTCCTGCACCCGGACCGCGGCCGGGTCGTCGTCGGGGGCCGGGAGCTGACCGGACCGGCGACGTTCGTGCCGCCGCACGACCGCCGGGTGGCACTGCTCGCCCAGGATCCGCTGCTGTTCCCGCACCTCAGCGTGCTGGAGAACGTCGCGTTCGGGCCGCGCAGCCGCGGCGCCGCCCGGCGTACGGCGCGGGAGGCCGCCCGGCACTGGCTCACCGAGGTCGGCACCGCCGAGCTCGCCGGCCGGCGGCCCGCCCAGGTCTCGGGCGGTCAGGCGCAGCGCGTCGCCCTGGCCCGCGCGCTCGCGGCCGAGCCCGACGTACTCCTGCTCGACGAGCCGATGGCCGCCCTCGACGTCGCCGTGCAGCCCGCCCTGCGCCAGACGCTGCGGCGCGTGCTCGCCGACCGCACGGTGCTGCTGGTCACCCACGACGTGCTGGACGCACTGCTGCTGGCCGACCGCGTGGTCGTGCTGGAGGACGGGCACGTCGTCGAGCAGGGGCCGACCTCCGAGGTGCTCGAGCGCCCCCGCAGCGCCTTCGCCGCCCGGATCGCCGGCCTCAACATGGTGTCCGGGCGGTGGCGTGGCGGCGGCGTCATGGCGGCCGACGGCGCCACGGTGGCCGGCCTGCCCACGGATCCCGAGCCCGTCGACGGCGACGCCGTGGTGGCCGTCTTCCGCCCCAGCGCCGTGTCGGTCTTCCACGAGGCGCCCGGTGGCAGTCCCCGCAACAGCCTGCCGGTCACGGTCACCGACCTCGAGCCGCGTGGCGACCAGGTCCGGGTGCGCGCCGGTCATCTCGCGGCCGACATCACCGTCCGCTCCGCCGCGGAGCTCGACCTGGCTCCGGGCGCCCGGGTGGTCTTCGCGGTCAAGGCCAGCGAGGTCGCCGTCTACCGGACGTCATGACGGCCCCGGCTGGGTAAGGTCACCCCATGACCGAGCCCCAGAGCCTGTCCGTCACGTCCCAGTCACCCGACCGCAACCTGGCCCTGGAGCTCGTCCGGGTGACCGAGGCCGCCGCGATGGCCGCCGGCCGGTGGGTCGGCCGCGGCGACAAGAACGGCGCGGACGGCGTGGCCGTCAACGCGATGCGCGTGATGATCTCGACGATCGGGATGAGCGGCACCGTCGTCATCGGTGAGGGCGAGAAGGACAACGCCCCGATGCTCTACAACGGCGAGTCGGTCGGCGACGGGACCGGGCCGGAGTGCGACGTGGCCGTCGACCCGATCGACGGGACCACGCTGACCGCCAAGGGCATGACCAACGCCGTCTCGGTGATGGCGGTCTCCCCCCGCGGGTCGATGTTCGACCCGTCGGCGGTGTTCTACATGGAGAAGCTGGTCACCGGCGCCGAGGCGGCCGACGTGGTCGACATCCGCTACCCGGTCGCGGAGAACATCCACCAGGTCGCCAAGGCCAAGGGCAAGCGCCCCTCCGACGTCACCGTCGTGCTGCTGGACCGGCCGCGGCACGCCCAGCTGGTCGACGAGATCCGGGCCACCGGCGCGATGATCAAGTTCATCAGCGACGGCGACGTCGCCGGCGCGATCATGGCCGCCCGCCCCGAGACCGGCATCGACCTGCTGCTCGGCATCGGCGGCACCCCCGAGGGCATCATCACCGCCTGCGCGATGAAGGCGCTGGGCGGCGTGATCCAGGGCCGGCTCTGGCCCCACGACGACGACGAGCGGCAGAAGGCGATCGACGCCGGACACGACCTGGACGCCGACCACGTCCTCACCACCGACGACCTGGTCACCGGCGACGACTGCTTCTTCGTCGCCACCGGCATCACCGACGGTGAGCTGCTGCGTGGGGTGCGCTACCGGGCCGGCGGCGCCACGACCCACTCGCTGGTGATGCGGTCGCGCAGCGGCACGATCCGCTCCATCACCTCCGAGCACCAGCTCCAGAAGCTACGCGCTTTTGCCGCGATCGACTTCGACAGCTGACACGTCGGAGCGCACCAGGGAGTCGGACACCGCGTCGATCACCCGCGGGTCGAACGCCATGCCCAGGTGGGAGGCCGTCACCTCGACCGACCGCGCCACGGGGTCGATGCAGGCCCGCCAGTCGACGATGCCGTCGCGCCGGGAGTAGATCGCGGTGAAGTCGATGCCCTGCGGCAGCGGGCTGCGGCTCTCGCCGAAGCTCTGCCGGGCGCAGTCCCCACGGACGCAGTCGGCCGACATCAGCCCCGGGACGCCCGCCCGGCTCAGCCGCACCAGGAGGTCGACCGCAGCCGCGAGCGAGACGTGGTGGGCGCCCGGCGCCAGCATCGGGCTGCCCATGGTCACGATGTTCGAGACCAGGTCGGGACGGCGTACGGCGACGCCGCGGGCCAGCATGCCGCCCAGCGAGTGCCCCACCAGCTGGACGCGGGTGCCGCGCCGCATCGCGATCGACTCCAGGCGCGCCTCCAGCTGCGCGGCGGCGTTCAGCGTGCAGCCGATGTTGGAGTGGATCTGCGAGCGGTAGGTGCGGAAGCCCTGCGCCCGCAGCGACCGCGCCATCAGCGCGAGCGTGCCGTCGCCGGCGAGGAACCCGGGCACCAGCAGCACCGGGTCGCCGAGCCGGGACCCGGGCCGCGAGGCGTACGGCGTCGCCCGGCGTGCGCGGCACTCGGACGCCGCACGGAGTGCGTAGCGGCCGAACTCCGCCGCCGCACTGCTCTCCCGCAGCACCGCGGCCGGGTGCGGGACCGTGAAGCCGTGCGGAAGCAGGAAGTCTGCGAGCGACGGGGACATGTGATTCACGTTACGGTCTGTACCCGCTGGTTGACGGTTGAATCGGGGGTGTCGCCACTGTTTATCCCCAAACTGGTTCACTGGAGGCCATGTCCGCCCCCACCGTCCCGGTCACGGAGGAGCTCTTCGCCCCCGTCAGCCCCGGGATCGAGCTGTGCTACCAGACCTTCGGGAACCCGGACGACGAGCCGCTGCTGCTGGTGATGGGCCTCGGCGGCCCGATGACCTGGTGGGACCCCGAGTTCTGCACCTCGCTGGCCCGGGCGGGCTTCTACGTCATCCGCTACGACAACCGCGACACCGGCCGATCGACCGTCCTGGAGGGCCGGGTGCGCCGCTCGACGCTCCTGCGCGCCTTCACCGGCGGGCGGGTGCGTCCGCCGTACGCCCTGGCCGACCTGGCCGACGACGCGTTCCGGCTGCTCGACCACCTCGGCCTGGACTCCGCCCACGTCGCGGGCGTGTCGATGGGCGGCATGATCGTGCAGACGATGGCGATCGCGCGACCGGACCGGCTGCGCTCGCTGACCAGCATCATGTCGACCACCGGCAAGCGCACGGTCGGCTGGCAGCACCCGTCGCTGCTGCCGGCGCTGATCGGCCCCCGCAAGCCGGGCCGCGAGGAGTACGTGCGCACCAGCGCGACGTTCTGGAAGCTGATCGGCTCCCCCGGCTACCCGCAGCCGCGCGAGGAGGTCGAGCGGCGGGCGGCCGAGACCTACGACCGCGGGGTGAGCCCGAGCGGGGTGATGCGGCAGATGCTGGCCGTGCTGACCCAGCCCAACCGCGGCCCACGGCTGCGGTCGGTCCGGGTCCCCACGCTGGTCGTGCACGGCCTCGCGGACAAGATGGTGCACGTCTCCGGCGGCCGCGCCACCGCCGCCGCGGTCCCCGGCGCCGAGCTGCTGCTGATCGCCGGCATGGGCCACGACCTGCCCCCGGCCCTCTTCGAGACCCTCACCGCCGCCATCCGGCGTACTGCCGACCGCTCCCGCAACGCCGAGTCGGCGTGAGTTACCCCGCCACAGACGCCGAGTCGGCGTGAGTTGCTGAGCAACTCACGCCGACTCGGCGATCGGGTCAGTCGGAGAGGCGCTCGCCGGTGGTGGTGTCGAAGACGTGCACGTTGCCCGGGTCGGTCGTGACGTACATCGTGTCGCCCTTCCGCGGGTGGTCACGCCCGCTGACCCGGATGACGATGCTGCTCGGCGCGCCCTCGATGCCGCAGGTGCCGTGGATGAACGCGTCGGCACCGTGGTCCTCGACCACGGTGACCTCGACCGGCAGGCCGCCGTCGTTGGGGCCGACCACGCGCCAGGCCTCGGGCCGGACGCCGACGGTGATGTCGCCCTGCATCCTCTTCGACGCCGCGGGGTCGACGGGCACGAGGTACTGGCCGATCTTGGCCTGGCCGTCGTCCGCCTTCGCCTCGAGCAGGTTCATCTGCGGGGAGCCGATGAAGCCCGCGACGAACAGGTTCTCCGGGCGGTCGTAGAGCGCCAGCGGCGTGTCGACCTGCTGGAGCACGCCGTCCTTCATCACCGCCACCCGGTCACCCATGGTCATCGCCTCCACCTGGTCGTGGGTGACGTAGACCGTCGTGACGCCCAGGTCGGACTGCAGCTTGGCGATGTCGGTGCGGGTCTGGACGCGCATCTTGGCGTCCAGGTTCGACAGCGGCTCGTCCATGCAGAACACCTGCGGCTGCCGGACGATCGCGCGACCCATCGCGACGCGCTGGCGCTGACCGCCGGACAGCGCCTTGGGCTTGCGGTCGAGGTACTCGGTCAGGCCGAGGATCTTCGCGGCCTCCTGGACGCGCCGGTTGCGCTCCTCGGTGGGCACCTTGGCCATCTTCAGCGAGAACGCCATGTTGTCCGCGACCGACATGTGCGGGTAGAGCGCATAGTTCTGGAACACCATCGCGATGTCCCGGTCCTTGGGCGGCATGTGGGTGACCTCGCGGTCGCCGATGAAGATCTTCCCCTTGTTGACCTCCTCCAGCCCCGCGAGCATCCGCAGGGTCGTGGACTTGCCACAGCCGGAGGGACCGACGAGGACGACGAACTCGCCGTCCCCGATCTCCAGGCTGATGCCCGGTACGGCGGGCTTGTCGGCGCCGGGATACCAGCGCTGCGCCTCTTCGAAACGCACAGTGGCCATGCTGAAACAACTCCTTCACCGGCAGGTACGTGCCGGACGATCCGTGGTAAAGGTGAGCCCCATCACAGTACCGCGTACTTGACGCGGGCGCCGGTGGCCGTCCGGAACAGATCGGCCCCGACCAGCTCCGGTCAGCCCGCGACGACGAGGACCGGCGTCGGCTCCACGGCCACGCGGACCCGCTGCCCGACGGCGAGCCGGTCCGCCGCCACGCTGGGGAGCTGGGCGACGACGACCGTCCCGTCGGCGAGCGTCACGCTCACCCGCGAGACCGGTCCCAGGTAGGCGACGGCGGCGACGGTCGCCGAGCCCCCCTCGTCGGCGGTCACCGCCAGGGACTCGGGGCGGACCAGCGCCACGCCCGCGCCGTCCGCGGACCCGGCCAGCACCGGCACCGACGTACCCAGCACGTCGGTGCGGCCACCCTCGACCCGGGTCGCGATCCGGTTGCTCAGCCCGACGAACTCGCCCACGAACGGGGTGCCCGGGGCCTCGTAGAGCTCCGCGGGCGGAGCGATCTGCTCGAGCCGGCCCTCGTTCATCACCCCGACCCGGTCGGCGACCGCGAGGGCCTCCTCCTGGTCGTGGGTGACGAACAGCGTGGTGGTGCCGACCTCGATCTGGATGCGCCGGATCTCGTCGCGCAGCTGCACGCGGACCTTGGCGTCGAGCGCGGAGAGCGGCTCGTCGAGCAGCAGCACCGCCGGCTCGATCGCGAGCGCGCGGGCCAGGGCCACGCGCTGCTGCTGCCCGCCGGACAGCTGGGTGGCGTAGCGGTCCCGCTGGGTCGAGAGTCCGACCAGCTCGAGCATCTCCTCGGCGCGCGCCCGACGCTGGCTGCGCGGACGGCCGCGGAGCTTGAGCCCGAAGGCGACGTTCTCGACGACGGTCAGGTGCGGGAACAGGCTGTAGGCCTGGAACACCATGCCCATGTCGCGCTTGTTGGCCGGGACGTCGGTGATGTCGTCCCCACCCACGACGACCCGGCCCTCGTCCGGCTGCTCGAGGCCGGCCAGCAGTCGCAGCGCGGTGGTCTTCCCGCACCCGGAGGGGCCGAGCAGCGCGACCAGCTCGCCCGGCGCGAGGCGCAGGTCGAAGCCGTCGAGCGCGTTCACGCTGCCGTACCGCCGGCTCAGGCCGACCAGGTCGACCGCGACTCCTGAGGTGGACCGGTCCATCTACGTGCTCCTCCGAAGGTGGCGGCGGCGGTCCAGCAGGGACAGGACCAGCAGCAGGACGAAGGCCAGCAGGATCGACGCGAGCGCCGCGGCCATGGACGTGGGGGCGTCGCTCTTGCCGAGCAGCACGATCGCCACCGGCAGGGTCTGGTAGTTGAGCAACGAGGCGAACGTGTACTCGCCCAGCACCAGCGCGATCGCGACGAACGCCGCGCTGAGGATGCCCGGCCAGATGTTCGGCACGATGACGCGGATGATCACCGTGACCCACCCGGCGCCGAGCGACCGCGCGGCCTCGGCGAGCGTCCGCGCGTCGATGCCCGACAGCGACGCGTCGATGGCGCGGTAGGCGTAGGGCAGCACCAGCACGACGTACGCGAACGCGAGCGTCAGCGCGGAGTCACCGAGGAGGTAGTCGACCCACGCGTAGACGTTCTTGATGCCGACCACGATCACCAGGGCCGGGATGGTCAGCGGCAGCAGGCAGAGGAACTCCACCAGCCGGGTGGCCCGCGGGACCCGGAGCCGCACCCACACCATGGTCGGCACCAGCAGCACGACCATGCCGACCACGGTCAGCGCGGCGAGCGTGAGCGAGGTCCGGATCGCCTCGCTCATCGTCGGGTCCTCGGCCAGCGAGCGCCACGCGGCGCTGGTGCGCTGCCCGGTGAACAGGTCCTTGGTGCTGAAGTTGAGCAGCGCCACGAGGGGGATCACGAAGAACGCCGCGAACGCGAGCAACAGCGCGGTGCGCACGAGGCGGGTCACCGCAGCCACCTCGACGTACGCCGCAGCAGCCAGGCGTACAGGCCCATCACGACGGCGACCACCACGACCATCTCGAGCGCCAGCGCGTAGGCGAGGTGCTGCTGGCCCAGCACGACCTCGCTGGTCAGCGCCGACCGGATCAGGAGCGGCAGGATCAGCGCGCCCTGGCTGATCAGCGCGGCGGCCGTGGCGTAGGCGGCGAACGCGTTCGCGAAGAGCAGGAGCAGCGACCCGAGGAACGCCGGGCGGAGGATCGGGAATCCGATGCGCAGCCAGTACTGCGTCGTGGTGGCCCCCAGGTTGACGGCCGCCTCACGCCACTGCGGCCGGAGGCCCTCGAGGGCCGGCAGGAACACGATCACCATCAGCGGGACCTGGAAGTAGGTGTAGACGAGGATCAGGCCCGGGATGTCGTAGAGCCAGCTCGACCCCGAGTCGGAGAATCCCGGCAGGCCGGCGAGCAGGTTGGTGAGCAGGCCGTTGAACCCGAGCGTGGCCATCCACGCGAACGCGAGTGTGACGCCGCCGAACTGGGCGAGCACACCGCAGATCGCCGACACCGTCCGCCGGACGACGTTGGTCGGCGGCAGGTCCACGATCAGGTAGGCCAGCACGGCCCCGAGGACGGCGCCGACGACCGCGGAGGCGAGCGAGACCTCGAGGCTGCGCACCAGGGCCCGCAGCACCGTCTCCTCACCGAGGGTGCGAATCGCGCCCAGGGTGAACCGGCCGTCCTCGTCCCGCAGCGCCCCGACGGCGACGGTCACCGTCGGGACGACGAGGAAGATCGTGACGTAGGCCAGGAACGGCAGCAGGCCGACGGCCGGTCCGACGCCCGAGCGCCGGACCGACCGCACCAGCCGGGACGGGGCGCTCAGCCGACGGCCTTCGCCCAGTTGTCCGCGAGGTAGGCGGCCATCTTCTCGGTCTGGTCGTTGGTCGGGATCACCGGCTGGCCACTGACGGCGGGCAGCGCGTCGTACTTGGCCTTGTCGATGGTGCCGGCCTGGGCCATCGCGTCGGCGCGGACCGGGCGGGCGCCGCCGGCGAGCCAGAGGTTCTGGCCCTCGTCGCTGTAGAGGAACTCCTCCCACAGGCGGGCGGCGGCGGGGTGCGGCGCGTCCTTGTTGATCGCCTGGAAGTAGTAGCCGGCGACCACGGCGTTGTCAGGCACGACCACCTTCCAGCTCGGCAGCTTGGCCGACTCGGCGGCGTTCAGGTAGTCCCAGTCGATGACGACCGGGGTCTGGCCCGACTCGATCGTCGCCGAGGTCGGGTCGACCGGCAGGAAGTTGCCGGCGTCCTTGAGCTTCTTGAAGAACTCCACGCCGGGAGCGATGTCGTCGGCGGAGCCGCCGTTGGCGACCGACGCCATCACCACGCCGCTGAACGCGGCGCCGGCCTGGGTCGGGTCACCGTTGAGCGCGACCTTGCCCTTGAACTCGGGGCCGAGCAGGTCGTCGAGGGAGGTGACGTCCGGGACCTTGCTGGAGTCGTAGCCGATCGACATGTAGCCGCCGTAGTCGTTGACCCAGGTCCCGTTGGGGTCCTTGAACTCGGCGGGGATGTCGCCGAAGGTCTGCACCTGGTACGGCGCGAACATGTCGGTGTTCGCCAGCGCGACCGACTGGCCGAGGTCGAAGACGTCCGGCGCCCGGTCCTTGCCCTGGAGCTGCTTGGCCTGGTTGATCTCGTCCTGGCTGGCCCCGTCGGGCAGCGCGGAGTTGATCGTGATGCCGTACTTGTCCTCGAACGCCTTGATGATGTTGCCGTAGTTGGCCCAGTCCGGCGGCAGCGCGATCACGTTGAGCTGGCCCTCGTCCTGGGCGGCCTTGACCAGGGCGTCCATGCCGCCGAGATCGTCCGCCGAGGTGGCGCTGCTGGCGTCGGTCCCGCCACCACCGCCCTTGTTGTCGTCCGCGGGCGGCGCACAGGCCGCCAGCGCGCCGATGGTCGCCAGCGCGACGAGGGCGACGAACGATGTCCTGACCTTCACGAGACCTCCTGTGTCCTGGCGCCGAAACCGGGCCTCGCGCACCCTCGCGGGTGTGGCTGACGCCGACGTTACTCCCGGATGGACCTCGCCGCGTCGCACGGATGACGGCACGGCGTACCCTGACCACCTGTGGCGAACGATCCCGAGTTCCTGTACTCCGACCTGCTGCCCACCGGCCCGGACGAGCACGCCGTACCGGCTGATCACCACCGAGGGCGTCTCGACGTTCGAGGCGAACGGGCAGACCTTCCTCCAGGTCGCCCCCGAGGCGATCCAGGCGCTGACCGCCGAGGCGATGCACGACATCGCGCACTACCTGCGGCCGGCGCACCTGGCCCAGCTGCGCCGGATCATCGACGACCCCGAGGCCTCGGGCAACGACCGGTTCGTGGCGCTCGACCTGCTCAAGAACGTCAACATCTCCGCCGGCGGCGTGCTCCCGATGTGCCAGGACACCGGCACCGCGATCGTGATGGGCAAGAAGTCCGAGGGCGTGCTCACCGGGCTCCGACGACGGCGAGGCGATCTCCCGCGGCGTGTACGACGCCTACACCCGCCTCAACCTGCGCTACTCCCAGCTGGCGCCGCTGACGACGTACGAGGAGAAGAACACCGGCACCAACCTGCCCGCCCAGATCGAGATCTACTCGACCCCGCAGGCCGACGGGAAGCCGGAGTACAAGTTCCTCTTCATGGCCAAGGGCGGCGGCTCGGCGAACAAGTCGTTCCTGTTCCAGGAGACCAAGGCGATCCTGAACCCGCACGCGGCTGCTGACGTTCCTCGACGAGAAGATCCGCTCGCTCGGCACGGCGGCCTGCCCGCCGTACCACCTGGCGGTCGTCATCGGCGGCACGTCGGCCGGAGTTCGCCCTCAAGACCGCGAAGTACGCCTCCGCGCACTACCTCGACAACCTGCCCGACGTCGGGGATCGATGCAGCGCGCACGGCGTTCCGCGACCTCGAGCTGGAGCAGCAGGTCTTCGAGCTGACCCAGTCCTTCGGCATCGGCGCGCAGTTCGGCGGCAAGTACTTCTGCCACGACGTGCGCGTGGTCCGGCTGCCGCGCCACGGCGCGTCCTGCCCGGTCGCGATCGCGGTGTCCTGCTCGGCCGACCGGCAGGCGCTGGGCAAGATCACCGCCGACGGGCGTCTTCCTCGAGCAGCTCGAGACCGACCCGGCGCAGTACATGCCCGACGCGGGGTACGGCCGAGGACATCTCGGGCGGCGAGGTCGTGCAGGTCGACCTGAACCGGCCGATGACGCGAGATCCTCGCGCGAGCTGTCGCAGTACCCGGTCAAGACCCGGCTCTCGCTGACCGGGCCGCTGGTGGTCGCCCGCGACATCGCGCACGCCAAGATCAAGGAGCGGCTCGACGCCGGCGAGGAGATGCCGGCGTACCTGCAAGGACCACCCGGTCTACTACGCCGGCCCCGCCAAGACCCCGGAGGGGATGGCGTCCGGCTCGTTCGGACCGACCACGGCCGGGCCGGATGGACTCCTACGTCGAGCAGTTCCAGGCCGCCGGCGGGTCGATGGTGATGCTCGCCAAGGGCAACCGCTCCAAGGCCGGTCACCGAGGCGTGCGCCGCCGCACGGCGGCTTCTACCTCGGCTCGATCGGCGGCCCGGCCGCCCGGCTCGCCCAGGACTGCATCCGCAGCCAGGAGGTGCTGGAGTACCCCGAGCTCGGCATGGAGGCGGTCTGGAAGATCGAGGTCGAGGACTTCCCGGCGTTCATCGTCGTCGACGACAAGGGCAACGACTTCTTCACCGACCCCTCCGGGTGCGGTGACGGTGCCGCTCTCGGGCATCCGGGTCCGCTCGGCGGAGTAGATCGGGTGCCGACCCAGCTGTAACGCCCGGTTACCCGCTCTTCCCACGAGGTTGCAGCACGGTGGGAACAACGGGTAACCCGGCGTTACAGCCGACGGGCGGCACCGTCACCCGGTGGTCTCGACGTCGTCCTTGTCGGGGTAGCGGTCCTGGTGCTCGGCGAACGTCGGCGCGTCCGGGCCGGTCGGCCCCTCGTCGGGACCCCCGCTCTCGCCGTCCGGGTCACCGGCCACCGAGTCGCCGGGCTCGATCGGGTCCCCGGGCCGTTCGAGGCTGCTCTCGTCGTCCGGATCGGCCTTCAGACCGCTCACTTCGGACACCTGGCCGCCCTGGTCCTGCTCGCGCTGCGACTCCATGGCGGACCGGTACCCGTCCGGGCCGGGGCAACCCGCCCCGGCCCGGACGGCCGACGACGTACCCCTCAGGACTCGGTGGCGAAGCCCGCCTCGACCAGGAAGTCGTGGGCGACCTTCGACTCCGACTCACCCTGCGCCGACTTCTCGGTGTTGAGCTTCTGCATGACCTCGGTGGTCAGCGCGTCGGCGAGCGGCTGGAGCGCCTGCATCACCTCGGGGTGCTTGTCGTTGAAGTCCACGCGCGTGACCGGCACGCCGTTGTACAGAGGGAAGAACTTCTTGTCGTCCTCGAGCACCGTCAGGTCGTTGGCCTTGATCCGGCCGTCGGTGGTGAAGATCTCGCCGAAGTCACAGTTGCCCTTGCCGAGCTGGGTGTAGATGACGCCGGTGCCCAGGCTCTTCACGTCGCCGCCGCTGATCCCGTACGCCTTCTTGAACCCGGGGTAGCCGTCGGGGCGGTTCGCGAACTCCGACTCGACGCACACGGTGGCGCCGGGGTTCTGCTCGAGGTAGTTCGCCATGTCGGAGTGGGTGGTGAGGTTGTTCTCGTGGCCGAACTTCGCAGGCACCGCGAAGGCGTAGGTGTTGTTGAACGGCGAGAGCGGACCCCAGTAGATCCCGTTCTTCTGGGCGTCCTCGTCCTTGACCTTCTGGTACTGCTCCTGCGGGTCGAAGATCGGCTTGTCGTGGCCGAGGTAGTTGATCCACCCGGTGCCGGTGTACTCCCACATGATGTCGTTGTCGCCGCGCTTGATCTTGTCGCGCGCCTGGGTGCTGGCCTGGGTGTTCAGGTCGGCGGTGGCGTTGGCGCCGGCCAGGCAGAGGTACTGCGTGGTGAGCTCGCCGAGCACCAGCTGCTCGTCGAAGTCCTTGGACCCGACGGTGACGTCGACACCGTCGATGTCCTGGGGAACCTTGTCGGTCGGCTTCAGGCCGCCGCAGTCGCTGCCCAGGGAGCTGCCGGACGAGGAGCCCCCGGACAGGCCGCAGCCGGCGAGCGTGGCGACGAGGGCGGCGGTGCCGACCACGGCGAGGCTCCGACGGAGCGGACTGCGGCGGGTGGAGTTGCGGTTCATCTCGGGGTGTCCCTTTCGTTCGTTCATCTCAGGCTTCGTTCGGACATCGGTCGGTTCGTGTGGGGTGGGTGGAGTCGTGGTCGGTACGCCGGCACGCGGCGCGGGTCAGCGGATGCCGCGCGGGGTGGCCAGGCGCTGGAGGATGCCGGCCAGCCAGTCGAGCAGCAGCGCCAGGCAGGCGATGATCACCGCGATGGTCGCGGTGGCCAGCGGGCGGTCGGTCTTGATCCCGCCGAACAGGTTGAGGCCGAGACCGCCCGCGCCGAGGAACGCGCCGAGCGGCACGGTCGCGACCGCCAGGATGAGCGCGGTCCGCGCGCCCGCCCCGATCACCGGCACCGCGAGCGGGCGCTCGATGCGCAGCAGCACCGCCAGCGGCGACATGCCCATCCCCTTCGCGGCGTCGAGCACGCCCCGGTCGACGGCCTGGAGGCCGGCGAGGTGTTGCGCAGCACCGAGAGGATCGCGTACGCGGTGAGCACCAGCACGACCGGCCAGAAGCCGACGGTGACGGTGCCCACCAGGGCGATCAGCCCGAGGCTGGGGGCCGCCTGGCCGACGTTGACGACGGCCAGCACGAACGGCGCGCTGGCGCGGGTCAGCGGCCTGGTGACGAGGACCCCGAGGGGCACCGCGATCGCGACCACGAGCACCGCGATGGTGACGCTGATGTAGACGTGCTCCCAGGTCTGCCGCGCCAGCGCCGACGGGTCGAGGACGTTCTCCTCGATGTTGTCGAGCGTCTGGCCGTGGACGTACCAGTACGTCACCCCCCAGGACCAGCGCGACCGCGACCGGGAGGACCAGGTCGCGCAGGCTGAAGACCGGCGGGCCCAGGGACGGGCGCGCCGAGGACGTCGTCGCGGACTCGGTCGCCTCGTCGGGCTCACCGGTCCGCTCCTCGACGGCGGCGCTCATGCGGATCCCTCCTGCCGCGACGCCTCCTCGTCCTCGACGGGGTCCGACACGCGGTCGAGGATCGCGCTCACCGAGATGGTGCCCACGGCCTGGCCGTCCTCCTCGACCGCGACGTGGTCGAGGCCCTTGCCGACCATCAGGTCGAGCGCCTGATGGAGGCTGTCGTGCGGCTCGACGGTCACCTCGGGGTCGGCCGCGGCCACCTCGTCCAGCGGCAGGGTCCCCACCTCCTCGAAGTGCAGCCGCTTGATCGCGGCGCCCTCGCCGATGAAGCCGGCGACGAAGTCGTCGGCCGGGCTGGCGAGGATGTTCTCCGGGGTGTCGTACTGGGCGATCTGCGAGCCCTCCCGCAGCACCGCGATCCGGTCGCCCAGCTTGAGCGCCTCGTCGAAGTCGTGGGTGACGAACACGATCGTCTTCTTCAGCGTCTTCTGCAGGTTCAGGAACTCGTCCTGCAGGTTGCCGCGGGTGATCGGGTCGACGGCGCCGAACGGCTCGTCCATCAACATGAGCGGCGGGTCGGCCGCGAGGGCCCGCGCGACGCCGACGCGCTGCTGCTGACCGCCCGAGAGCTGCCGCGGGTAGCGGTCCCGGTAGGTCTCGGGGTCGAGGCCGACGGTGGCGAGCATCTCGTCGACACGGTCGCGGATCCGCTGCTTGTCCCACTTGAGCAGCTTGGGCACGAGGGCGACGTTGCTGGCGATCGTCAGGTGCGGGATCAGCCCGATCTGCTGGATCACGTAGCCGATCTGCCGCCGCAACGTGGTGTCGTTCAGCGAGGCGACGTCCTGCCCGTCGATCTCGATCGTCCCCGACGTCGGCGTGATCATCCGGTTGATCATCCGCATGGTCGTGGTCTTGCCGCAGCCGGACGGACCGACCAGGACCACGATCTCGCCCGCGGGGATCTCCATGGTCACCGCGTCGACGGCCGGTTTCTTCGTGCCGGCGTAGCGCTTGGTCAGTTTCCGGAGCGTGATGGGGACGCCGTGGCGCGGCTCGTCACCGACGGCCTTGGGCGGGTGGTCGGTGGTCTGCTCAGACACGGATGCCTCTCGGGGTCGTGAAGCGGCGGAGGACGACGAAGACGAGGTCGAAGAACAGGGCGATCGCGGCGACGAAGATCACGCACGCCAGTGCCTGGTTGCCCGTGTTGACGGACCCGAGGTTGTTCAACGCGTTGAAACCGAAGATGCCCAGCCCGTAGTCGCCGATGAAGGCGCCGAGGGCGACGATGCCCACGGTGAGCTGGGCGGTGACCCGCAGCCCGGCGAGGATCACCGGCCAGGCGATGGGGAACCGGATCTGCCACAGCATGCGGAACCAGCCGACCCCCATCCCGCGGGCCGCGTCGATGACCGCCGGATCGGCTCCCTGCAGGCCCACGACGGCGTTGCGGGTGATCGGCAGCAAGCCGTACATCGCCACGACGGGCACGAACGTCAGCAGCTGGTTGCCGGTCACCGAATAGACGAAGCCGAAAAGGGCTACCGAAGGGATCGTGAAGGCGACGGCGACGGTGGCGATGCTCGCGTTGGCGAGCCAGGAGAAGCGGTAGGTCGCCAACGCCAGCAGCAGCCCGACGACGGTGGCCAGGGCGATGCAGTAGACGGAGAGCAGGAAGTGTTGCTGCACGCGCAGGATGACCTCCTGCTGGTTCTGCGACAGCCATTCGTTGAACGGCAGGCCGGTCACGCCTCAGTTTCAGCCGTTTCGCCCTACCGGGTGAATCGTGTCCGTTTTGTGATGTCGGCGCCGGGCCCGGCAGGATGACCGCACCATGACCGACTCCTCCACGATGTACGTCGAGGTCGCGCGCGCCGAGAGCGCGCGCGGCGAACTGGTGCTGCGGGAGCGCCGCACCGAGGGAGCCCCCAGCGTCCTCGAGCTGCGGGCGAACGGCGTCTTCGTGATGGACACCCTCGAGGTGTCGACCGAGCGAGCCCTGGCCACCGCGGCCCTGGACCTGCTCGACGAGCCCAGCCACGTCGTCGTCGGCGGGCTCGGCCTCGGGTTCACCATGCACGAGGTGCTGGCCGACTCGCGCGTGGAGAAGTGCGCGGTCGTCGAGATCGAGCAGGCGCTGGTCGACTGGATGCGCGACGGCACCGTCCCGCACGGCCCGGGACTGCTCGCCGACGAGCGGGTGACGGTCGTCGTCGCCGACATCGCCGTGGCGCTCGCCGAGGCGGCGCCCGCGTCGTACGACCTGGTCCTGCTCGACGTCGACAACGGCCCGGGCTACCTGGTGCACGCCGCCAACGAGGCGCTGTACCACCGACCGTTCCTCGAGCGGGTCCACGCCGCGCTGCGGCCGGGCGGCGTGCTCGTGGTGTGGTCGGCGGCCGAGGAACCGGACCTCGAGGACACCCTGCGCGCGGTCTTCGGCACGGCCGAGGCGCGTCCGCACGACGTCCGGCTCCAGGAGCGGGACGAGCAGTACTGGCTGTACGTCGCGCGGGTCAGCTGACCGGCGTGCTGAGGTCGAGCCCGCCAGCCCAGCCCGACCACACCGCCAGGACCAGCAACGCGACGCCCAGGACGGCGAGCGGCACGGTCCACCGGCCCCGCCCTGCCGGGCTCGGCTCCGGAAGCGCCAGCACAGCCACCGGCGCGAGCAGGGCCAGCAGCGACGGGTAGCCCCAGTCGAAGTCCATGCCGCTGTGCAGCAGGAGCACGAGCAGTGCGCTCGCCGCGCCGGCACCGACGGCGTCCCGGGCCCTCCACCGCGTCGGCACGTCGCGCAGCACCCGCCAGCAGACGAGACCGAGGAGCACGGCGAGGGGGACGGTGAGCACCAGCCCGCCGTCGGCGGCGGCCTGCAGGTAGCCGTTGTGGGCGAACGCCGTGTGCACGTCGTCGCGGGGCGTCGTGGCCACCCGGGCCGCGCTGTCGAAGGAGTTGAAGCCACCGCCCGACAGCGGCCAGTGCCCGAAGATCGCCCCGGCGCGCCGCCAGTCCTCGAACCGCTGCAGCCCGTTGCCGACGAAGCTCGCCGAGCGCGCCTCGGTGCTGGCGGTCGGCGAGACGTGCCGCTCGAAGAACGGCGGGCCCGTCAGCGCCCAGGTGACGCCCCACGACAGCGCGAGCGCGGCGAGTACCTGCAGCCGCCGCGCGCGCAGGAGCGCGAGGAGCGTGACGACACCGACGGCCAGCGCGAGCTGGGACCCGCGGCTGGTCGAGTAGACGGTGCCGGCCACGCACAGCGGCGCGACGGCCCAGCCGAGCAGGGCCACCGGGCGCCCGGCCGCGATGGCCGCGAACCCGAGCACCGCGCCCGCGGCGAGGAAGATGCCGACCTGGTTGTGCCAGTAGAACGTGCCCTCGAAGAGCCGGGTCGGGTCCTGCATCCCCCACCAGGGCAGCCAGCCGGCCGCGAACTGGGCACCGGCGGCGCCGAGCACCGCCGCGAGCACGAGGTGCCGGCGCGCGGTGCCGCGGGCCCAGGCCCACGTCACCAGCCCCAGCTCGGCGGCGAACGTGTACGCCGCCACCTCGTCGGCACCCGCCCAACCGGTCGGGGCCGTCAGCACGACGAGCCACGCGCCGACCGCCGAGCCCGTGCACGACCGCGGTGGGCAACGGCGCCGGACGGTGCGCCACGGCCGGACCACGACGAACGCCGCCGCGAGCAGGGCGCACCCGATCGACAGCACGTGCGGCTCGCGGCCGCCGGTGCCCCACGTCAGGTAGGTCGCCCACCAGAGCGAGCGTCGCCGCGACCGAGACGTCGGCGACGGCCGACCGCACGCCGGCGTACCGGCGCGACGAGGCCGGGAGCGGCAGCGTGGCGCTGGACACGGTCACGTCACGGCCATCGGTCCGATCCGAGGCGCGACCTTGAGCGTCATGGGTGGGTCGCAGCATGGCGCGAGCGCCATGAGCGACTTCCGGATCGAGCACGACAGCATGGGCGAGGTGCGTGTCCCTGCGGACGCGCTCTGGCGCGCGCAGACGCAGCGCGCGGTCGAGAACTTCCCGATCAGCGGCACGCCCATCGAGCCCGCGCTCATCCACGCGATCGGCCGGGTCAAGGCGGCCGCGGCGCGGGTCAACGGCGAGCTCGGCATCCTCGAGCCGAGGAGCGCGCCGCGGCGATCGTCGCGGCCGCGAGCCGTCGGTCGCCGGCGAGCGTCACGACGACGCGACTTCCCCATCGACGTGTTCCAGACCGGCTCGGCACCAGCTCGAACATGAACGCCAACGAGGTGATCGCCACCCTCGCGCAGCGCGCCGGCACCGAGGTGCACCCCAACGACCACGTCAACGCCAGCCAGTCGAGCAACGACACCTTCCCGACCGCGATCCACGTCGCGGCCGACGCTCGCGGTCGCCGACGACCTGCTGCCCGCGCTCGACGTGCTCGCGGGCAGCCTCGAGCGCAAGGCCGAGGAGTTCGCGGGGCTGGTGAAGTCCGGCCGCACCCACCTGATGGACGCGACGCCGGTGATGCTCGGCCAGGAGTTCGGCGGCTACGCCGCCACCGTGCGCTACGCCGTCGAGCGGCTCGAGTCGGTCCTCCCCCGCGTCCGCGAGCTGCCGCTGGGCGGGACCGCGGTCGGCACCGGCATCAACACGCCGCCCGGGTTCGCCGCAGCGGGTCATCGAGGTGCTCGGCGAGACGACCGGCCAGCCGTTCACCGAGGCCCGCGACCACTTCGAGGCGCAGGGCACCCGCGACTCGCTGGTCGAGCTGAGCGGCGTGCTGCGCACGTACGCCGTGGGGCTGACCAAGATCTGCAACGACCTGCGCTGGATGTCGTCGGGACCGACGACCGGGCTGGCCGAGATCCACCTGCCCGACCTGCAGCCGGGCTCGAGCATCATGCCGGGCAAGGTCAACCCGGTGCTGCCCGAGGCGACGCTGATGGTGTGCTTCCAGGTGATCGGCAACGACGCGGCGGTCACCGCGGCCGGCGCGAGCGGCGCTTCGAGCTCAACGTCGCGATGCCGGTGATCGCGCGCAACGTGCTCGAGTCGATCCGGCTGCTGGCGGCCTCGTCACGGGTGCTCGCCGAGCGCTGCGTCGACGGCATCACCGCCGACGCCGACCGGATGCGGCAGTACGCCGAGTCCTCGCCGTCGGTCGTCACCCCGCTCAACAGGTACCTCGGCTACGAGGAGGCGGCGAAGGTCGCCAAGCAGGCGCTGGCCGACGGCGCGACGATCCGCGACACGGTCCTCGCGATGGGCTACGTCGAGCGCGGCGACCTC
Organism: uncultured Actinomycetota bacterium; assembly: GCA_963763225.1. Lineage (GTDB taxonomy): Bacteria > Actinomycetota > Actinomycetes > Propionibacteriales > Nocardioidaceae > Nocardioides. Next base: position 452,125 of record CAVXNT010000012.1, read on the forward strand.
ACCGAGGCCCAGCTCGACGAGGCGCTCGACGTGGAGTCGATGACCCATCCCTGAGGGCTTGGCTCGACCGGCGTCGGTTTCCCCGGTGGGCCGGTGGGCCGGGGAAACCATCGCTTCTGGGCCGAAGCTTCGCCCGAGAAGTGCAGGGACTCCGGGAGGTCAGTACCAGCCGAAGGACTGCGAGTGACCCCAGGCCCCGCACGGGCTGCCGTACCGGTCCTGGATGTAGCCGAGGCCCCACTCGATCTGGGTGGCCGGGTTGGTCGCCCAGTCGGCGCCGGCGGAGGCCATCTTCGAGCCGGGCAGCGCCTGCGGGATGCCGAAGGCGCCGGACGAGGGGTTCGACGCGTGCGGGTTCCAGCCACTCTCGCGCATCCAGAGCGAGTCCAGGCAGCCGAACTGGTCGGCGGAGAAGCCGAACTGCGGCATCAGGGCCTGGGCGATGTCCCGCGGGTCGCCGTCGGACAGCTCGACCCGGTCGGTGACGGCCGGTCCGCCGTCGACCGACAGGGTGGCCTCCTTGGCCGGGTCGGCGGCGTCGCGGCGGTCACCCGGAGCGCGAGACGACCGGCGCGCGCTCGGCGTCGGGGACGGCGCCGCCGCCGCAGTCGCGACGAGACGGAGTCGCCGAGGTCCTGGGCGGCCGTGGTCGACGCTGTGGGCGCGTCGGCGAGGACGCCGCCGGAGACGGCGACCCGGTCACGGCGACGGCGACCGACGACATCACCACGGTGCTGCGGAGGGCCTTCTTCGGTGCCGTGCGCAGCGGCCGCTCGTGGGCATGCCGGTGCTTCGGAACGTACTTGGTGCGTTTCGACAAGGGCTCGGAGTTCGGGGTAGGCGACGCTGGGCAGGGAGGCAGTCCGCTGGCTCCCGACGCCCGAGTGACGGAAGGTCACGAAATGATCACGGGCCACCATGCCTGACCGACGCAGGGTGTGCAAACCGAACGGCCGCATCCGATGGGGTGAATCACATCGCCCCATCAGCCACACTGGACCACAGGCAGCCACAGCGGCATCAGGAGTGTGCAGGTCTCCCCGGGGAGCCGCGGGAGACCTGCACGCGACGTCAGCAGCGTGACGTTCTCCAGCATCTCGGTCACCAGCGCCGCGATCGGCGACCGCTCGGACCGGGTGAGCGTGACGTGGGCGAACAGCGGGTGGCCCTTGAGCTTCTCGACCACCGCGACCACGCCGTCGTGGCGCCCGACCCGCAGGTTGTCGCGCTGGGCGACGTCGTGGGTCAGCACCACCTTGGAGTTCGCGCCGATCCGGGACAGCACGGTGAGCAGCACGTTGCGCTCCAGCGACTGGGCCTCGTCGACGATCACGAAGGCGTCGTGCAGGGAGCGGCCGCGGATGTGGGTCAGCGGCAGCACCTCGAGCATCCCGCGGTCCAGGACCTCGTCGATCACCTCGCGGGAGGTGATCGCACCGAGGGTGTCGAAGACCGCCTGCGCCCAGGGCGACATCTTCTCCGACTCCGAGCCCGGCAGGTAGCCGAGCTCCTGCCCGCCGACGGCGAACAGCGGCCGGAACACGACGACCTTCTGGTGCTGGCGGCGCTCCAGCACCGCCTCCAGCCCGGCGCACAGCGCCATCGCCGACTTGCCGGTGCCGGCCCGGCCGCCGAGCGACACGATGCCGACCTCGGGGTCGAGCAGCATCTCCAGCGCGATCCGCTGCTCGGCGGAGCGCCCGTGGATGCCGAACGCCTCACGGTCGCCGCGCACCAGGTGCACCTGCTTGTCCGCGCCGACCCGGCCCAGCGCCGTACCGCGCTCGGAGAGCAGCACCAGGCCCGTGTGGCAGGGCAGGTCCCGGGCCACCTCGAGGTCGACGACGCCGCCGTCGTACAGCTCGTCGACGTCGGCCGCCGCGACCTCGAGCTCGGCCATGCCGGTGTAGCCGGTGTCGGAGTCGCTGATCCCCTCGGCGCGGTACTCCTCGGCGTCCAGGCCCACGGCGGACGCCTTGATCCGCAGCGGCAGGTCCTTGGAGACCAGGGTGACGTCGGCGCCCTCGTTGGCGAGGTTGCGGGCGACGGCGAGGATCCGGGTGTCGTTGTCGCCGAGCCGGAAGCCGGACGGCAGCGACTCGGGGTCGGTGTGGTTGAGCTCGACCCGCAGGGTGCCGCCGAGGTCGCCGACCGGCACCGGCTCGTCGAGCCGGCCGTTGGTGACGCGCAGCTCGTCGAGCATCCGCAGCGCCGTCCGCGCGAAGAAGCCGAGCTCGGGGTGGTGCCGCTTGCCCTCGAGCTCGGTGATGACCACGACCGGGAGGACGACCTCGTGCTCCTCGAAGCGCCGGATCGCGCCCGGGTCGGCGAGCAGGACGCTGGTGTCGAGGACGTAGGTGCGCACCGAGGGCGCGGATTTCGCGCGGGTCCGGGACGCGGTGGAGGCGGAGCGCTGGGTCAACGGATGCTGGTTCGGCACGGTGACACCCCTTTGCGGGCCGGCACGTGCACTCCGCGCACCGGCCGTGGTTTCAAGCAGACGGACCGGAGCGGGCCCGAGCGCCGGAGTGCCGGCGCCCGGTGGCAAGGCAGCGGGGCTGCGGTGCGGTGCAGTCGCGATCTCTCACGAACGGGCCTCCCGATACGGCGAGCTTCCCCACTCGCCGATACCGGCGAAAGTACGCCGCCGAGGTGGCCCGGTCCGGGCGACACGCCCGGACGCGTGGGTGAACGTCGCGCATCCGTGAGGTGCCGGACTTGTCCGCCGAAACCCGACCGACACGCCGGTCTCCCTCGGCGTGTCGCGCGGGTTTCACCGGTCAGCCGGTGAAACCCGACGTGTCGCTACGCCCCGAACCGCCGCTCCCGCTGCGCGTACGCGCGGATGGCGCGCAGGAAGTCCACGCGCCGGAAGTCGGGCCAGTAGGCCTCGCAGAAGTAGAACTCCGACTTCGCGCTCTGCCACAGCAGGAAGCCACCGAGCCGCTGCTCGCCGGAGGTGCGGATCACCAGGTCCGGGTCGGGCTGGCCCTTGGTGTAGAGGTGCTCGGCGATCGACTCGACGTCGATCATGCCGGCCAGCTCCTCCAGTCGTCGTGCCGTTGGCGGCGGCCTCGTGGATGAGGGAGCGTACGGCGTCGGCGATCTCGCGGCGCCCGCCGTACCCGACCGCGGCGTTGACGATCATCCCGTCGACGTCGCGGGTGGCCTCCTCGGCCGCCTTGAGCCGCTGCGACATCCAGCCGGGGAGCAGGTCGAGCGCGCCCACCGGGTGGATCCGCCACTTCCGCTGGTCGGCGAGGGAGTCGACGGCGTCGGCGATGATCTCCAGCAGCGGCTCGACCTCGACGGCCGGGCGGTCCAGGTTCTCGGGCTGGAGCAGCCACAGCGTGACCACCTCGATGCCGACCTCGTCGCACCAGCCGAGCAGCGGCTCGATGTTCGCCGCACCCGCCTGGTGGCCGTGCGCGGTGTCGCGCCCGACCGCCTTGGCCCAGCGCCGGTTGCCGTCGAGCATGACGCCGACGTGCTTCGGGATGGGGCCGGGCATCCGGCGCAGCATCCGTGCCTCGTACGCCGGGTAGAGCACCCGCCGCAGCCCGCGCTTCCAGTCCGCCACGCTGGCGATCGTACCGGCGCGACGTTCCTCACACGTTGACCTTGCGTGGATCGGGCGTGGGACCCGCGCGACCCGACTCTGGGTATCGTCGGACCATGAACCAGGCCATGAACGATGCGGTCCGCGCGGGGTTCGACCAGCTCCACGACGCCGTCGCCGAGCTCACGGCCGAGATCAAGCCGCGGCTGCGCGGCTGGCTGCACCTGGCTACCGCACCGCTGACCCTGGCGGCCGGGATCGTCCTGATCGCGCTCTCCCCCACCACGGCGACGCGCGTGGGGTCGGCGGTGTTCACCGGGTCGGCGCTGATCCTGTTCACGGTGTCGGCGATCTACCACACCGGCTCGTGGTCACCGCGGGTCTGGGCGTTCCTGCGGCGCTTCGACCACTCGAACATCTTCCTGCTCATCGCCGGCTCCTACACGCCGTTCAGCCTGCTCCTCCTCGAGGGCACCCAGCAGGTGGTCCTGCTCGCCACCGTCTGGGGCGGCGCCGCGCTCGGCGTCACGTTCCGGATCTTCTGGACCGACGCACCGCGCTGGCTCTACGTCCCGATCTACATCGCGCTCGGCTGGGCCGCGATCTTCTTCATGCCGAGCTTCTTCGACGGTGCGACCCGCCTCGGGGTCGGGGTCGGCATCGCGGTCTTCACGCTGATCTGCGCGGGCGGCGCGCTCTACACCTTCGGCGGCGTGGTCTACGGCTTCAAGCGCCCGAACCCGTGGCCGCGCTGGTTCGGCTTCCACGAGGTCTTCCACACGTTCACGATCCTGGCGTTCGTGACGCACTACGTCGGCGTCTCGCTGGCGACGTACGCCCTGCGCTGACCGCTCGCCGGCCGGGACCGTTGCCGAGAACTAGAACATGTTCTTAAAGTGCAGGGGTGCCCGGAACCGCTGACCCCGCCTTCGCCCGCCTGGCCGACCTGTTCGAGTCCAACCTCGCCGACGGCACCGAGGCGGGCGCGTCGCTCGCGGTCGTCCGCGACGGCGAGCTGGTCGTCGACCTGTGGGGCGGCGAGGCGGCGCCCGGCCGGCCGTGGACGGCCGACACCCTCGTGCAGACCTGGTCGGTCACCAAGACCATGGCGGCGCTGACCGTCCTGGTCCTCGCCGACCGCGGCGAGCTCGACCTCGACGCCGCGGTGTCGTCGTACTGGCCGGAGTTCGCCCGCGACGACGTCCTGGTCCGGCACCTGCTCGCGCACACCTCGGGGTACGCCGGATGGACCGACCCCCTGGACGTGCCCGGCCTGCTCGACCTGCCGTACGCCGAGCGCCTGCTGGCCGCCCAGGAGCCCTGGTGGGAGCCCGGCACCGCATCCGGCTACCACATGATCAGCTACGGCCACCTGCTCGACGGCCTGGTGCGCGCAGCCACCGGGAAGCCGCTGGCCGACGCCTTCCGGGAGCTGGTCGCCGAGCCGCTCGGCGCCGACTTCCACCTCGGCGTGCCCGACGACGCCCTGGACCGGTGCGCCGACCTCATCCCTCCGCCGCCCGGCGGCCTGGACATCGCTGCGCTCCCGGAGGGCAACCTGCTGGTGCCCACCCTGGTCAACCCCGTCCTCGACATCGGCGGCTTCTGCAACACCGCGCCGTGGCGCACCGTCTCGGTCGCGGGCGCCAACGGCCACGGCAACGCCCGCTCGATCGCCCGGGTCCAGTCCGCCGTCTCCCACGGCGGCGAGGTGGACGGCGTACGCCTGCTCTCGCCGGCCACCCTCGACCGGATCTTCGAGGTGCAGGCCGACGGACCGGACCTGGTGCTGCTGGTCCCGCTGCGCTGGGGCATCGGCTACGCGCTCCCCCACCCGACGGCGCCGGCCGTGCCCGACGGCCGGGTCTGCTGGTGGACCGGGTACGGCGGCGCGATCGTCGTCAACGACCTCGACCGCCGGACCACCGTCGCCTATGCGATGAACCGGATGGTCACGCACTTCACCGCGTCCCCGCGCACCGACGCGTACCTCACCACCGCATTCGCCTGTCTCGAGGAGGCCCTGTCGTGACCACCAAGGTCTGCATCATCGGCGCCGGCTGCTCCGGCATCACCACCGCCAAGCGGCTGCAGGACCACGGCATCGACTACGACCAGTTCGAGATGTCCGACGACGTCGGGGGCAACTGGTACTTCCGCAACCCCAACGGACGCTCGGCGGTCTACGAGTCGCTGCACATCGACACCTCCACCACCCGGCTGCAGTTCGAGGACTTCCCGGCACCCGAGGACTGGCCGCACTTCCCCCACCACACCCTGATCCACCAGTACTTCCGCGACTACGTCGACCACTTCGGCCTGCGCGACCGGATCGAGTTCGACACCGAGGTGCTCCGCGCCCGGCGTAGCGGCGAGGGCTGGGCGGTGAGCTTCAGCACCGGTGAGACGCGGGAGTACACCGACCTGGTGGTCGCCAACGGCCACCACTGGCACCCGAGCCTGCCGGCGTGGGCGACCGCGGACGCCGCGAAGTTCGACGGGGTGGTGCTGCACAGCCACTCCTACGTCTCGCCGTTCGAGCCGATCGAGATGCGCGGCAAGCGCGTGGTCGTGGTCGGCATGGGCAACTCCGCGATGGACATCGCCAGCGAGCTGTCGGCGCCATGGATGGCCGAGAAGCTGTACGTCTCCGCCCGCCGGGGCGTGTGGGTGCTGCCGAAGTACCGCAACGGCCAGCCGGCGGACAAGGTGATGGCGCCGCCGGACATCCCCAAGGACCAGGCGCTGGCGGCGTCGCGGACGCTGATCCGGGAGCTGGTCGGCAGCATGAGCACCTACGGGCTGCCCGAGCCGGACCACGAGCCGCTGTCGGCGCACCCGTCGGTGAGCGCCGACTTCCTCACCAAGGCCGGGTCGGGCGACATCCACATGCTGCCCGCCGTCGAGCGGCTGGAGGGCCGGAGCGTGCACCTGGTCGACGGCAGCAGCGTCGAGGCCGACGTGGTCGTCTGCGCCACCGGCTACCAGATGAGGTTCCCGTTCTTCGACGACGACGAGGCCGACCTGCACCCAGACGAGGACCACCGCTACCCGCTGTTCAAGCGGATGATCAAGCCGGGCGTCGACCACCTGTTCTACCTGGGCCTGGCGCAGTCGTCGCCGACGATCGTCAACCTCGCCGAGCAGCAGTCCAAGCTCCTCGCGAAGCTGCTCGACGGCTCCTACGCGCTGCCGCCGGTCGAGGAGCAGGAGCGCACCATGCGCGAGGACGAGGCGGCCCACCTCGAGCAGTACTACGCCGCGCCCCGGCACACCATCCAGATCGACTTCGGCCGCTACTGCCTGGACCTGGTGGCCGAGATCGCGGCCGGCGAGGAGCGCGCGCGGGCGCGGGTCTGACCGCTCAGCGCGCCAACGCGGCGCGCAGCTCGTCGGCGGTGGTGACCGGCCGTTCGCACACGAAGTTCCGGCACACGTACGCCGCCGGCTGCCCGTCGACCGGTGTCGCGTCCGACCAGCAGGGGTACGTCGTCGCGCGGCTCGTCGGCGACGACCACGACGGCGTTCGGGTCGCGCCGGGCGACGGCCTCGAGCGCGTCCCGCTCCTCGGTCTCCTCACCCACGATGGCGATCTCGACCGGACCGTCGAGCATCGACTCGCGCGGCCGCCAGCGACCAGCCGGCAAACCGCGGCGCCCGCTCGGCGAGCTGTGCGACCGTCGCCAGCGCGCTCTCGGCGGCGTCGCGGTAGCGGCCCGCACCGGTGATGGCGGCGTACGTCGACAGCGCGTGCACCATCGACGACAGGCCGGACGGGTAGGCGTTGTCGGAGGGGTCCCGCGGCCGGGCGACCAGCGCCTCGGCGTCGTCGGCGGTGTCGTAGAACCCGCCGTCGTCGGCGGCGAAGTGCGCGAGGGCGATGTCGAGGATCGTGCCGGCGCGCTCGAGCCACAGCCCTCACCGGTGGCCTGGAACAGGTCGAGGAACCCGGCCGCCACGCACCCGTGGTCCTCGAGCACCCCGGCCGGTGTGCCGACCACACGGTCGCGCGAGACCCGCCGCAGCCGGCCGTCGACCATGTGCACCCGTCCAGAGCAGCTCGCCCGCGCCGTCCGCGGCCTCGACGTACTCCGGGTGGTCGTAGAGGGTGCCGACGCGGCACAGGCCGCTGATCGCGAGCCCGTTCCACGCCGCCACGACCTTGTCGTCGCGGGCGGGCCGCTCCCGGCGTTCGCGTGCCCACAGCAGCTTCTGCCGGACGCGCAGCCAGCGCTCCAGCTCGGCGAACGTCGCGGGCTCCTGCCGCAGCTGCAGCGTCGAGGCGCCGCGTTCGAAGGTGCCGGCCTCGGTCACGGACAGCAGCTCGGCAGCCCACGGGCCGTCCTCGGGACCGAGGACCTCGGTGAGCTGCGCCGGGGTCCAGACGTAGTAGGTGCCCTCCTCGCCCTCGGAGTCGGCGTCGAGGGCGGAGGCGAAGCCGCCCCGGTCGGTGCGCAGCTCGAGGAGCAGGAACTCGGCGATGTCGATCGGCGACGCGCTCGCCGAGGTCGGTCCCCCACTCGGCGTACACCCGCATCAGCAGGGCGTTGTCGTAGAGCATCTTCTCGAAGTGCGGCACCACCCAGTCGTTGTCGACCGAGTAGCGCGCGAAGCCGCCGCCGAGCTGGTCGTGGATGCCGCCGCGCGCCATCGCCTCGAGGGTGGCGCCGAGCATGTCGCGTTCGCCGTGCCGGAGCAGGAACTCCAGCACCATCGACGGCGGGAACTTCGGCGCCCCGCCGAAGCCGGCGGACCGCGGGTCGAACTCCCGCGCCAGCGTGGCCACCGCCGCGTCCAGCACGCCGGCGTCGATCGGCCCGCCGGCCGTCGCGAGCGTGGTCGACGACAGGTGCTCGCGCAGCTGGCCGGCCACCCGGCGTACCTCGTCGCCGCGGGTGTGCCACGCGTCGGTCAGCGCCTCGAGCACCTGGCGGAACGACGGCTGGCCGTGCCGCGGCGCGTCCGGGAAGTAGGTGCCGGCGAAGAACGGGTTGCCGTCGTGGTCGAGCACGCACGTCATCGGCCAGCCGCCGTGGCCGGTCATCGACGTGGTCGCCTGCATGTAGACCGCGTCCACGTCGGGCCGCTCCTCGCGGTCGACCTTGATGCTGACGAAGTGCTCGTTGAGGTACGCCGCGGTCGCCTCGTCCTCGAACGACTCGTGGGCCATCACGTGGCACAGTGGCAGGCGGCGTGGCACCAGTGGCACGCGGCGTACCCCACGCTCAGCAGTACCGGCACGTTCCGCCGCCGCGCCTCCTCGAACGGCTCCGGCCCCCACTCCCACCAGTCGACGGGGTTGTCGGCGTGCTGGAGCAGGTACGGACTGGTCGCGGTGGCCAGGCGGTTGGGCATGCTCGCCACGCTAGCCCGGACCCGGGGACGGCTCGGCGGAGCGGCGACGGCGCGCTTCAATCCCCGGGACTGACCAGGTGCAGCCCCACCTTCTCGGCGTTCTCGAAGGAGTCGTCGATGGCGACCGGCGTGCGGCCGGCGGCGGCGAGGAACGACGCGGCTACGGAGGCGCGGTAGCCGCTGGCGCAGTGCACCCACACCTCGCCGTCCGGCACCTCGGCGACGCGGCGCGGGATCTCGTGGATCGGGATGTTGACCGCGCCACGGATCGCGGCGTCCTCGTACTCGTCGGCGCGCCGGACGTCGAGGACCACCACCTCACGGTGGTGCCGGACGTCCGCGAGCTCGGCGAACGTGGCGGTCGGGAAGCTGCCCAGCTCGCCGGTCGTCCACGACCGCGGGTCCCCGGTGGCCTGCGCCGCGGGGCGGTCGATGCCGATGCGGACGAGCTCGCGCTGGGCGGTGGCGACGTCCTCCGGCGACTCACCGAGCAGGGTCACCGGGGTGCCCCACTCCATGAGCCAGCCCAGGTACGTCGAGAACGCCCCGTCGAGCCCGAAGTTGACCGTGCCGGGCGCGTGGCCGGCCGCGAACGCCGTCCGGGTGCGCAGGTCGACGACCCACTCGCCGGCCTCGATGCGCCGGCGCAGCTCCGCCGCGTCGGCCTCCTCGACCGGTGACAGGTCGGGCGACTGCGGACCGGCCGCGTTGGCCGGGGACATGTGCACGTAGTAGGCCGGCCAGGCGCCCAGGCCGTCCAGGAGCTCGCGCACGTAGGTCTCCTCGTCCTGGGTGAGCACCGGGTTCGACCGCTGCTCCTCCGCCAGCGTCGAGGCGGTGGCGTCGGACTGGGTCGCCGCGCAGAACGAGCCGAACCCGTGCGTCGGGTAGACGTGGGCGTCGTCGGGCAGCTCGTCGACGAGCCGGTGCGCGGAGGCGTGCTGGTGCCGCGCGAGAGCGTCGGTGTGCTCCTCGCCGAGCAGGTCGGGCCGCCCCGTGGCGCCGTACAGCAGGGACCCGCCGGTGAAGACCGCGCACGGGCTCACCGCCGTCGGACAGCGCGTAGGACAGGTGGGTGAACGTGTGGCCCGGCGTCCCGATCGCGCGGACCCGCATCCGGCTGCCGACCTCGACGACGTCGCCCGCGGACACCGGCGTGCGCTCGAAGGACACGTCGTCCTCGGCGTTGACCAGGTACGCCGCACCGGTCGCCTCGGCCAGCGCGAGGCCACCGGTGACGTAGTCGTTGTGGATGTGGGTCTCGAACACGTGCGTCAGCCGCACGCCGTCCGCCTCGAGCACCTGCTGGACCCGGTCGATGTCGCGCTGCGGGTCGACGACGAACGCGACCGTCCCGTCGTGCACGACGTACGTCCGGTCGCCCAGCGACGGGGTCTCGATGGTGCGGACGGTCAGCCCCGGCCCGGCAGGATGCTGCTCGGCCTCGTCGGTGGCCGGCGCAGGTGCCTGGTCGACGTCCACGGTCCTGGTGCGGTCGTTCATGGGAATGATCCTCACTTCAGGGTCGGTGCCATGGCCACCCCTTCGGTGCCCGATACCTCCCGGGGTACACGTGGGGATCGACCTCCCGCGCCGTTAGAGTTGGCCGCGATGGCCCCGACCGACCCACGACCCCGCCGCACGATCGCCGTCATCAGCCACCCCGACGCCGGCAAGTCGACGCTCACCGAGGCCCTGGCACTCCACGCGCAGGCCATCGTCGAGGCCGGCGCCGTGCACGGCAAGGGCAACCGCAAGGCCACCGTCTCGGACTGGATGGAGATGGAGAAGGCCCGCGGGATCTCCATCACGTCGGCGGCCCTGCAGTTCGAGTACGACGGGCACGTGGTCAACCTCGTCGACACCCCGGGGCACGCGGACTTCTCCGAGGACACCTACCGGGTCCTCTCGGCGGTCGACTCGGCGGTGATGCTGGTCGACGCCGCCAAGGGTCTCGAGCCCCAGACGCTCAAGCTGTTCCAGGTCTGCGCGCACCGCGGCATCCCGGTGCTGACCGTCATCAACAAGTGGGACCGTCCCGGCCGCGACCCGTTCGAGCTGATGGACGAGATCGAGCGCGAGATCGGCCTGCGGCCGACGCCGCTGACCTGGCCGGTCGGCGTCGCCGGCGACTTCCACGGGGTGCTCGACCGGCGCACCGGCCAGCTCATCCGCTACACCCGCACCGCCGGCGGCGCGACCCGGGCGCCCGAGGAGCACCTCGCCGCCGATCGCGCGCACGACGAGGTCGGCGAGCCGTGGGAGGAGGCCCTCGAGGGCCACGAGCTCCTCGCCGCCGACGGTGCCGACCACGACCAGAAGACGTTCCTCGCGGGCAGGACGACCCCGGTCCTGTTCGCCTCGGCGCTGCTGAACTTCGGCGTCCGCCAGCTGCTCGGCACCGTCCTGGGTCTCGCTCCCGGGCCGGGCCCCACGCCCGCGGTGGACGGGACCGTCCGAGCCGTCGACGACGACTTCAGCGCGTTCGTGTTCAAGGTCCAGTCCGGCATGGACGCCGCGCACCGCGACCGGCTCGCCTACGCACGGATCTGCTCGGGCGTCTTCGAGCGCGGCATGTCGGTGACCCACGCCGCGACCGGCAAGCCCTTCTCCACCAAGTACGCCCAGGTCGTCTTCGGTCGCGAGCGCACGTCGGTCGACCACGGCTACCCCGGCGACATCATCGGCCTGGTCAACGCCGGCGCCCTGCGCGTCGGCGACACGATCTACGCGGGCGCGCCCGTCGCCTACCCGCCGATCGCCAGCTTCGCGCCCGAGCACTTCGTCACCGCCAGGGTCACCGACGCCGGCCGCTGGAAGCAGTTCCGCAAGGGCATCGAGCAGCTCGACGAGGAGGGCGTCGTCCAGGTGCTGCGCTCCGAGCTCCGCGGCGACCACTCCCCGGTGCTGGCCGCGGTCGGCCCCATGCAGTTCGAGGTCGTCGCCGCCCGGATGGACACCGAGTACCGCGCGCCCGTCCGGCTCGAGCCGCTCGGCTACTCGGTCGCCCGCCGGGTCCGCTCGGACCAGGTCGACGAGGTCTCCGCGCTGCGCGACGTCGAGGTGCTCCACCGCTCCGACGGCACCGCACTGGCCCTCTTCCCGGACCGCTGGCGCGCCGAGGCGGTCGAGCGGCTCCACCCGCACCTGGTGCTCGAGCGGCTGCCCGCCAGCGCCCGGTGACCGGGATCACCGCGGCAGGTGCCGTCGCGGATGTGAACTCTTCCGTAACGTCACGGTAGGGTCGGGGATCTCGTCCGGCGCAGCACGTACCGCCGGACCCAGCAGCCTCGCGGCGTCGATGCCGCCCGCACGTCCGCTGCCCGCAACGTCCTGGGAGCTTCCTTGTCGCACGCCGTCCTGCCCGAGACGCCCACGGTCCGTGGCGCCTTCCGCTCACCGCGCCTGCTGCGCACCGAGGTCCTCGCCGGCCTCGTCGTCGCACTGGCGCTGATCCCCGAGGCGATCTCGTTCTCGATCATCGCCGGCGTCGACCCGCGCGTCGGGCTGTTCGCCTCGTTCACGATGGCGGTCGCGATCTCGTTCCTCGGCGGCCGGCCCGCGATGATCTCGGCCGCCACCGGCGCCGTCGCGCTGGTCATCGCCCCGGTGATGCGTGACCACGGCTACGACTACCTGATCGCCACGGTCATCCTCGGCGGGCTCCTCCAGGTCGCTCCTCGCCCTGGCCGGGGTCGCGCGGCTGATGCGGTTCATCCCGCGCTCGGTCATGGTCGGGTTCGTCAACGCCCTGGCGATCCTGATCTTCGAGGCGCAGATCGGCCACATGGTCGACGTGCCGTGGGCGGTCTACCCGATGATCGCCGTCGGCATCGCCGTCATCGTCGGCTTCCCGCGCGATCAACACCGTCGTTCCCGCCCCGTTGGTCGCCATCGTCGCGCTGACCGCGTTCACCGTCCTGGCGGCCGTGCAGCGTCCCGAACGTCGGCGACGAGGGCCGGCTGCCGGACAGCCTCCCGTCGTGGTTCCTCCCCGACGTGCCCGCTCGACCTGGCGACCCTGCGGATCGTCGCGCCCTACGCCCTGGCGATGGCGCTGGTCGGGATCCTGGAGTCGCTGCTGACGGCCAAGCTCGTCGACGACATCACCGACACCCACTCCGACAAGACCCGCGAGGCGCTCGGCCAGGGTGCGGCGAACGTCATCACCGGCTTCTTCGGCGGCATGGGCGGCTGCGCGATGATCGGCCAGACGATGATCAACGTGAAGGCCTCGGGTGCGCGCACCCGGCTCTCGACGTTCCTCGCCGGCAGCTTCCTGCTGGTCCTGGTGGTCGGCTTCGGCGACGTGGTCGCGCGGATCCCGATGGCCGCGCTGGTCGCGGTGATGATCATGGTCGTCGGTCGGCACCTTCGACTGGCACTCCGTCCAGCCCGCGACGCTGCGCCGGATGCCCCGCAGCGAGACGATCGTGATGGTCTCGACCGTGCTGGTCACCGTGTCCACCCACAACCTGGCCATCGGCGTGGTCGTCGGCGTGCTCGTCGCGATGACGCTGTTCGCCCGCCGCGTCGCCCACCTGACCGAGACCGACCGCGAGCTCGTCGAGGACACCCACGGCGGCGCCACCGCGGTGTACCGGGTCACCGGCGAGCTGTTCTTCGCCTCCAGCAACGACCTCTACACCCAGTTCGAGTACGCCGAGGACCCCGAGCGGGTCGTGATCGACCTGTCGGCGTCCCACGTCTGGGACGCCTCGACCGTCGCCGCACTGGACGCGATCGTCACCAAGTACGCGCGCAAGGGCAAGACCGTGGAGATCGTCGGGCTCAACGCGTCGAGCGCGGACCGGCACGAGCGGCTCAGCGGGCAGCTCGCCAGCCACTGACCGGGGTGGGCCGTCAGCTCGGCCGCCCGAGGTGCCGCCCGATCTCGGCCTCGAGGTCGCGCGCGAACTCCTCGGCCATCGTGAGCTGGGAGCGGATCTCCTCGATCCGGGCGCCGGCGGCCTCCTGGTAGCCGAGCAGGCGGTCGGCGAGCCGGTCCCGCTCGGCTCCGGTGGCGGTCCCTAGCGCGTCGACCACCGAGAGCAGGTCGCGCATCTCCTCGAGGGTGAAGCCGAGCGGCTTCATCCGCTTGATCAGCGACAGCCGGGCGACGTCGCCCTCGGTGTAGAGCCGGAACCCCCCGGCGCTGCGTGCCGACGGCGCGACCAGCCCGACCTCCTCGTAGTACCTGATGGTCCGCAGGCTCAGCCCGATCCGGCTGGCCACCTCGCCGATCTGCATGTGCTGGCTGTCCATGGCTCCTGACTCCGCCGGTCGTCCCCCGAGGCTACCGGCCCCGGTCCCGACCGCGGTTCACGATGTCTTCATCCACCCCGGGCCATCCTCGGCGCCATGAAGCCAGGAACGGCGTCGCTCGCCGCCTCGAACGTCGGGGTCATCGGCCCCCTCCTCCCCGCCCCGTCCGCGGACCGCGCCGCGCGGGTCGCCGTCGTCACCGGCAGCTACGGCGCCGGCCACGACGCCGCGGCCCGGGAGCTGGCGACCCGGCTGCGGGGCATCGGCTGCGAGGTCGAGACCCACGACATCGTCGACCTCCTCCCCTGGCGGCTCGGACGGTTCCTGCGGTCGGCGTACTACACCCAGGTACGCCGGGTGCCCGGCTCGTGGGGCACCACGCTGCGCCTCCTCGAGCCCGGCCGCCGGGCGTACGGCCTGGTGACCCGGCTGCTCGCACTGGCCGCCCGAGCCACGGCCGCGGCGGTCGGCGACTGCGACCTGGTCCTCACCACCCACCCGTTCGCGGTCCAGGCGCTCGGCGAGGCCCGTGCGACCGGCCTGCTCGCCTGCCCGGCGGTCACCTACCTGACCGACAGTTCGGTGCACGCCCTGTGGGTGCACCCCGGCATCGACCTCAGCCTCGCCATCCACCGGGTCGCCGCCGACGACGCCCGCCGGTGGGGCGCGGTCGCGGCCGTCGTGTCCCCGCTCGTCCCGCAGCGCACGCCGGCACCAGGGGACGACCCGCTGGCCTCCCTGGCGGTCGTCGGCTCGCGGGCGCTGGTGACCGGCGGGTCGCTGGGCATCGGCCAGCTCGAGGAGGCCTGCCGCGACATCCTGGCGACCGGCCTGATGACGCCGGTGGCGCTGTGCGGCCGCGACGACGCCCTGCGCCGGCGGCTCAGCACCGTCCCGGGGGTGATCGCGCTGGGCTGGCGCGACGACCTCGACGCGCTGCTCGCGGCCAGCGACTGCGTCGTCCAGAACGCCGGCGGGTTCACCTCGCTCGAGGCGCTCGCGTCCGGCGTACCGGTCATCACCTACCGGCCGATCCCCGGCCACGGCGAGGCCAACTCGGCCAACCTCGAGAAGGCCGGTCTGGTGCCGTGGGCGCGGAACCCGGACGACCTCGCGCTGCTCCTCGCGGCCGCCAAGGACGCGCCGCGCATCGACCGGCTGCCCAGCGACGCGCCGGACGTGGTCAGCGTCCTGACCGGCGAGCGCGCGACGCTGACCGCAGCATGAGAACGGCCCGGCTGGTCGCCGGCGCGCTGGCCGTGAACGCCGCCCCGGCGGTGACGGCCATCGGCCCGCTCCGCCGCCGGTGCGCGCCCGGGCTCTCCGGGGTCGGTGCCGGGGACCACATCGCGCTGACGTACGACGACGGTCCCGATCCGACCAGCACCCCGGCGTTCCTCGACCTCCTGGCCCGGCACGGCCGCCGCGCGACGTTCTTCGTCCTCGCCGCACAGGCCCGCGCGGTCCCGGCGCTGGTCCGTCGCATGGTCGACGAGGGGCACGAGGTCTCGGTCCACGGCTGGACGCACCGCAGCGCGGCGACCTTCGCCCCCACCGGTCTCGGCCGCCGGCTCCGCGACGCCAAGCACTGCGTCGAGGACCTCACCGGCGCCGAGGTCAGCTGGTACCGGCCGCCGCACGGCGTCCTCACCACGGATGCACTGTGGGCATGCCGGGAGCTCGACCTCCGCCCCGTGCTCTGGACCGCCTGGGGCCGCGACTGGGAGCGCTCGGCCACGCCCCCGCGCATCGTGCGGAGCGTGCTGCGCACGCTGCGACCCGGCGGCACGATCCTCCTCCACGACACCGACCTGCACGCCCGCGGCGACTGGCGCACCGGGCTGCGGGCCAGCGACGACCTGCTGTCGGGCCCGCTGCGGGACACCGCGGTGGGACCACTGCGCGACCACGCCTGCGCGGTTCGACGCGTGGCGGCTACCGCCAGGCCCGGCGGCTCAGCAGCCGCAGCCCGTTGAGCGCGACCACGATCGTGGAGCCCTCGTGCCCCGCGACGCCGAGGGGCAGCGGGAGGGTGCCGACGACGTCCCACACGACGAGCGTGGTGATCACCGCGGCCGCGAAGACGAGGTTGGCCTTCACGACCCGGTGGGCGCGCCGGGCGAGCGCGACCGTCGTCGGGAGTGCGGACAGCTCATCGCGGACGAGGACGACGTCGGCGGTCTCGAGCGCGAGGTCCGAGCCGTGGCGGCCCATCGCGACCCCGACGTGGGCGGCCGCCATGGCGGGCGCGTCGTTGACGCCGTCGCCGACCAGCATGACCCGGCGGGTCGCCGACGGGTCCGCGCCGCGGGACAGCTCGGTCACCGCAGTGACCTTCTGGTCAGGAAGCAGCTCCGCGCGGACGTCGCGGACACCAACCTCGCGGGCCAGGCGTTCGGCGGCGGGTCGGTTGTCGCCGGTGAGCAGCACGGGGTCGGCGCCGGTCATCGACGCCAGCTGGGCGACCGAGGTGCGCGCGTCGTCACGCACGCGGTCGGCGAGCGCGACCAGCCCGGCGGGCCGGCCGTCGACGGCGACGACCACCACCGTGTGCCCGGACTCCTCCAGGCGGAGCAGCTCCTCGTCCAGGACGTCGTCGCCTCCGGCATCCGCGAGCAACGCCGGAGAGCCCACCTCGACCCGGACGCCCGCCACGGTGCCGACGACACCCCGGCCGGGGGTCGAGGCGAAGCCGGTCGCCTCCGGGGTCGCGCCGGCGGTGTGCGCGGCGGTGACGATGGCGGCCGCGACCGGGTGCTCGCTGCGCCGCTCGACCGCGGCCGCCAGGCGCAGCAGCTCCCGCTCCGTACGCCCGCCGGTCGCGACGACGGTGGTCACGTGCGGGTGGCCGTGCGTCAGCGTCCCGGTCTTGTCGAACGCGACCAGGCTGGTCTTCCCGAGCTCCTCGAGGGCGACCGCGGACTTCACGAGTACGCCGTGGCGCCCGGCGTTGGCGATGACGGCCAGCAGCGGCGGCATCGTCGCGAGCACGACCGCGCACGGCGACGCGACGATCATGAAAGTCATCGCCCGCAGCAGGGTGGCGTCGAAGTCCGCACCGAACACCAGCGGGACCGCGAACAGCGCGAGCGTCGCCACCACGACACCGACCGAGTAGCGCTGCTCGACCCGCTCGATGAACAGCTGCGTGGTGGCCTTGGTCGCCGACGCCTCCTCGACCAGCGCGACGATGCGGGCCACGACGCTCTCGGCCGGGTCCCGGGTGACCTCGACGGTCAGGGCCCCGGCCCCGTTCAAGGTGCCCGCGAAGACCTCGTCGCCGGGCTGCTTGGCGACCGGGAGCGGCTCGCCCGTGATCGAGGCCTGGTCGACGTCGCTGGCGCCGTCCAGCACGACGCCGTCGGCGCCGATCCGCTCACCGGGACGGACCAGCACGCGGTCGCCGACCTCGAGCTCCGACGCGGCGACGACCTCCTCGCCGGAGCGGTCGCCGGTCAGCCGCGTGGCGCGGTCCGGCGTGAGATCGAGCAGGGCGGAGACCGAGTCCTCGGTGCGCCTGGTCGCCAGCGCCTCGAGCGCACCGGAGGTCGCGAAGATCACGATCAGCAGGGCGCCGTCGAAGACCTGCCCGATCGTGGCCGCGACGAGGGCCGCGACGATCATCAGCAGGTCGACGTCCAGCGTGCGCTCACGGAGCGCCTGGAGTCCGGCGAGGGCCGGCTCCCACCCGCCGGTGGCGTAGCAGGCCAGGTAGAGCGTCCACCACGACCAGTCCGGCGCACCGGCGAGCTGCAGCACCCCGCCGACGACGAAGAGGGCCGTCGCGGCCGCCGCCCACCGCATCTCCGGCAGGGTGGCCGCCGACCGGAGCAGTCCCCGCGTCGGCGGGGCACCCGCGCGGCCGGGACGTCCGGGCGTCGCGGGAGCGGGCGGGGCGGCCGTGCCGGTCGTGGGGGTGGTGTCGGTGCTGGGCATGGCTCCATCCGGACGGCGAGGGAAGGGGACGGAGCAACTGTAGACACATGAAGATGTGTTCACACATCGGCAGGTACGCTGAGGCCGTGGGACACCGAGCCAGTCCGGACACCACGCCGGCCCCGAGCGCCGGCGTACCGCTCGATGCCACGACCGCCAAGCAGGTCGCCACGACGCTCCAGGCCCTCGCCAACCCCGGCCGGCTGCTCATCCTCTCCACGTTGCGCACCGGTCCCCGCACCGTCGGCGAGCTGGCGGCCGCCGTGGGCATGGAGCAGTCGGCCGTCTCCCACCAGCTCCGGCTGCTGCGCAACCTCGGGCTGGTCGAGGACGAGCGCCGCGGTCGGCACATCCTCTACCGCCTCTACGACGACCACGTCGCCGAGCTGATCGACCAGGCGATCCACCACGCCGAGCACGTCCGCCTCGGCCTGGCGAGCCGGCCGCAGGAGCCGGCGACGGCCGACTGAACCCGGTCTCACCGATTTTCGGTGGGCCGAGTGCGACTTCATCGTCGCTTCATGTCGCCGTGCCTACGGTCGGCGCGACCGGCCGGGTGGGTCGGTGCGATCGAGGAGGCACGGTGGCGGCGAGCGGTTCGACGGTGGTCTGGGGCCACGTCCAGGAGGACTGGTTCAGCACGGTCAACGACGTCGCGCGCCGCACGCCGTGGCTGCACGGGCCGGCTCGCCTGTTCGCGGAGTACGGCGTCGTCGTCTTCGCCGGGCTCCTCCTGGCGTCCTGGCTCCTGGCCCGACGCGACGGCGACCTGGGCCGGGTCGCCGCCGCGCTCTGGGCGCCGGTGGGCGTGCTGGTCGCGGTCGGCGTCAACCAGTTCCTGGTCTCGGCCGTTGCCGAGGAGCGGCCGTACACGGCCCTGCCCGGCTCGCTCGTGCTCGTCTCCCGCAGCAGCGACTACTCGTTCCCCAGCGACCACGCGGTGATGGCGGGCGCCGTCGCCGTCGGTGTCCTGCTGGTCCACCGCAGGCTGGGCCTGCTCACCGTCGTGCTCGCCCTGCTGATGGCGGCGACCCGGGTGTACGTCGGCGCGCACTTCCCGCTGGACGTCGCGGCCGGCCTCGCGGTCGGTGCGCTCGTCGCGCTCGTCGCGTATCTCGCGGTGCGCCCCCTGGCCGCTCGCCTCGTCGTCCTGCTCGCCAGGACCCCCGTGCGACCGCTGCTGACCGCCGAGCCGGTCGGAGCGCCGCGATGACCGGCCTGCTCGAGCAGGTGCTCGCCACCCCCGCCTGGGTGGTGCTCGTCGGTCGTGTTCGCGCTGCCGGCCCTGGAGTCCTCGGCGTTCCTCGGGTTCCTCTTCCCCGGCGAGACCGCGGTCCTGCTGGGCGGCGTGGCCGCGAGCCATGGGCACGTGCCGCTGGCGGCCGTCGCGGCGGCCGGCGTCACGGGCGCCGTCCTGGGCGACGCGACGGGCTACCTCGTCGGCCGGCGCTGGGGGCGCCGCATCCTCGGCTCCGCCCTGGCCCGCTTCATCGACCAGCGCCACCTGGACCGCGCCGAGCGGGCCCTGGTCCGGCGCGGCGTCTGGGCGGTGTTCATCGGCCGCTTCACGGTCGCGCTCCGGGTGATGGTCCCGGGGCTGGCCGGCATGGCCGAGATGCCGTCGCGCCGGTTCCTCGCGGCCAACGTCGCCGGGGGCCTCGCCTGGGGGTCGCTGGTGGCCACCGCCGGCTACCTGGCCGGCAACAGCTGGCAGGCGGTCGCGCACTACCTCACCGGAGCCGGCCTCGTGCTCACCGGCGGCCTGGTCGCCCTGCTCGTCGCGGTCCACGTCGCCCGCCTGCTGCTGGCGCGCCGGCACCGGCAGGCCCCCGTCCCGAGCGCGGCCGAGGCGTCCCCGGAGCGCCGGGACGAACCCGCCCCGGTTGGGTAGCAGTGCAACGCTCGGAGGAGACCGTGGCTCTCGACGCTCTGGGCCGCACGGCCCGACCTGACAGCCCCGTCCCCTCCCCGGGACGCGGGCGGAGCCGGCGCGCGGTCATCGGCGTCGGTGCCGCTGCCCTCGTCGCGATCGCGGCCTGGATCCCGTACCTGCGCGTCCCCCTCGGCCCCGACGAGGCCGGCTTCCTCATGCTGGCCCAGCACTGGCACTCCGGCACGTCGCTGTACGGCGACTACTGGGTCGACCGCCCGCCGCTGCTGATCTGGCTGTTCTCGCTCGCCGGCCACCTCGGGCCGGTCGGCCACGGCGCCGCCGGGCTCACCGCGCCCGGCGTCAAGGTCCTCGGCGCCCTGGCCAGCGGGCTGTCGGTCGTGCTCGCCGCGGTCATCGCCCGCCAGGTCGCGCCGCTGGGGCCCACTCCATGCCGAGTCGGCGCAGTCTCAGGCTCAGCTGAGCCTGAGACTGCGCCGACTCGGCATGCCTGGAGCGGTCCGGCGGCCGTCATCGTCGCCGTCGCGCTCCTGGCCGATCCGCTGCTCGGCATGCCGGAGACCAACGGCGAGGTCCTCGCGCTGCCGTTCGTGCTGGCGGGGATCGCCGCCCTCCTCGCGGCCGCCCGCCGGCAGTGGTGGCGCAGCACGGCCCTGCTCACCGCGGCCGCCGGCGCCTCCGCCGCGTGCGCGGCCCTGGTCAAGCAGAACGTCGTCGACGTGGTCGTGCTCGCGGTCGTGCTGTTCCTCGGCTCGCGCGGCCGGCTGTCCCACCCGGGCGCGCGCATCGCCGCGTTCGTCGGCGGTGGCGCCCTGGCGGTCGGCCTCGCGCTCGCCGCGGCCGCGGCCCGCGGCACCTCGCCGACCGGGCTCTTCGACGCCACCGTCGCGTTCCGGTTCCAGGCGGCCGCGGTGATCCGCTCGTCGGCCTCCAGCGCCACCTCGGACCGCTTCTCGCACCTGCTGGCGGCCGCCTTCACCAGCGGCCTGGTCGCGATCCTGGCCCTCACCGTCGCCCTCGCCGTCACGACGCTGGTCGCGCGGCGACGGGCCGGCGCCCCTGGCGACCTGTCCGCGCCGCTGTTGTGGGCCGCGCTCGCGATGACCGCGTGGGAGCTCGTCGGGGTCGCCGGCGGCGGCAGCTACTGGCTGCACTACCTCACCGGGCTGCTGCCCGGGGTCGTGCTGCTCGTCGCGCTCGTCCGGCCCTCCCCGCGCTGGCGCACCGCGCTGACCGCCGCCGTCTCCTGGGCCGTGGTGGCCGGCGCCGCCACCTGGGCGGCGCACGCCGACGCCTCCACGACCGTCTCCGACGACGCCCGCGTCGTCGCCTACCTGCGCACCCACGCCCGGCCCGGCGACGGCGTCGTCGTCACCTTCGGCCACCCGAACATCGTCGCGGGCAGCGGTCTGGCGAGCCCCTACGAGTACCCGTGGAGCCTGCCCGCGCGGGTCCGCGACCCGCGCCTCACCGAGCTCAGCGACGTCCTCAGCGGCCGGCACGCGCCACGCTTCGTGGTGGTCGCCGGCGAGAGCATCGAGACCTGGGGCGTGGATGCGACCACGGCCCAGCAGATTCTTGAGCAAAACTATGCCGAGCAGGGCGTGTACGGCGACTGGCACGTGTGGAAGCGGGAAGTGGGTGGGCGATGAGGGTCCTGGTGGCCGAGGACGACGTCCGCCTCGCCGACCTGCTCCAGGAGTCCCTCGGTGAGGCGGGCTGGCAGGTCGAGGTCGTCCACGACGGCCGCAGCGCCTACGACCGGCTGCTGAGCGACGCCGGGTACGACGTCGCGCTGCTGGACTGGATGCTGCCCGGCATGGACGGGGTGAGCGTGGCCCGGCGCCTGCGCGAGCTCGGGCTCGGCACCCCGATCCTGATGCTGACCGCGCGCGGCGACGTACGCGACCGCATCGACGGCCTCGACGCCGGCGCCGACGACTACCTGCCCAAGCCGTTCGACCTCGACGAGCTGCTGGCCCGGCTGCGCGCGCTCTACCGCCGCAGCAGCCAGTCCGGCGAGGGGCCGGTGCAGGTGGGCGACCTCGTCGTCGACCCGGTCGCCCGGCGGGTGTTCCGCGGCTCGACCGAGATCACGCTCTCCGCGCGCGAGTTCGACATCCTCCACCTGCTGGCCTCGCACGCCGGACAGGTCGTCACCCGCCTGATGATCCTCGACGAGGTGTGGGACGGCGAGACCGACCTGCGCAGCAACGTGATCGACGTCCACCTCGCGGCGATCCGCAGCAAGATCGACAAGCCCTTCGACACCGACTCGATCACCACCCTCCGCGGCGTCGGGTACCGCCTCGAGCCCACGACCGGACCTCGATGACGCCGGTGCGGACACGGGTGTCCCGCCTGCCGTTGCGCATCCGCCTCGTCGCCGGCTTCTCGCTCGCCACGTTCGTGGTCCTGGTGGCGGCGGGGGCGTTCGTCTACTGGCGGGTCGACTACGCCCTGGACCGCGACCTCGACACCGAGCTCGCGCAGGCCTCCGCGACCATCGACCCCCTGATCGGGCCGGACGGCACCGTCACCAACCGGTCGACGGCCGAGGCGACCGGCGTGGCCTGGCAGGTGCTCGGCCGCAACGCGCAGGTGCTCGACCACGGCGGCCCCGCCGGGGCCAGGCCGATGGTCAGCGAGCGCGAGCTGGACCGGACCGACGACGAGTCACACACGTTCAACGTCGGCGACTTCCTGCCCGCGCTCCCACACGCCCTACCGGCTGCGGGTCGACCGGTCCGTGGCGTCGCCCGACCACTACCTGCTCGTCGGGGTCAGCCGCGCCCACCGCGACGAGGCGCTGCGCGAGCTGCTGGCGCAGCTCAGCGTCGCGGGCCTCGGGATCCTGCTGGTCACCGCGTTCGTCGGGGAGCGCCTGGCCCGGGCCGCCCTGCGACCGGTCGAGCGCTACCGCCGCAGCGCCGCCGCCATCGCCGCGGGGCGTGTCGACCTGCGGCTCGACGTACCGCCGCTGCGGGACGACGAGATCACCCGCCTCGGCCACACCTTCAACGACATGCTGTCCGCCCTCGAGGAGGCCCTCGAGCGGGAGCGGCAGTTCGTCACCGACGCCAGCCACGAGCTGCGTACGCCGGTGACGCTGCTGACCAGCCGGGTCCAGCTCGCGCTGCGGCGACCGCGCACCCAGGCCGAGCACGAGCGGATCCTCGCCGAGCTCGCGGTCGACCTCGACCGGCTCGCCCGCCTGGCCGAGCAGCTCCTGCAGGTCGGTCGCGTGGACGGCGGCAAGGGCGGAGGAACCGGCGACCTCGTCGCCGTCTCCAGCCGGGTCATCGACCAGCGACGCCTCGCCGACCCGGAGCACGCCGCCGACCTGTCGGCGGACCTGCCCTCCGATCCGCTTCCCGTCGGCATGGCCGAGTTCGAGCTCGAACGGGTCGTCACGAACCTGCTCGACAACGCGGCGACGCACGGCGCGCCTCCCGTCGAGCTGACCGTCGACGCGCCCCTCGAGGGATGGGCCCGGCTGACCGTCACGGACGCCGGCGGCGGTATGCCGCCCGACCTCCTCAGCGCGGCGACCCAGCGGTTCGCCCGCGCCGACGCGGCCCGGCAGCGGCCGGGCTCGGGCCTGGGGCTGTCCCTCGTCGAGGCCCTCGTGAGCCGCGCCGGCGGCGAGCTGCGGCTGTGCCACGGCGGGCGCCACTCCTCGCACGGCCGCTCCACACCGGCCCCGTGCGCTCACACCGACGCGATGACCGTCACGGTGCTGCTGCCCACGCAGTCCTGATTCATCCGGGCTTCATCCGCGCTTCACGTCCGCCCACCTACCGTCCCGGCGTGACAGCGACGAGCACGACCACGCGGGACCAGGCACGGGCCGGGACCGCCACGACCGCCGACCGGACGGCGTGGTGGCGCGCGGCCCGGCTGTGGGCGGTGGTCGCCTGTTCGTCGCGGTCGGGATCGCGCGGTCGATCCAGGTCGGCATCCCGTTCCGCGACCCGCACGGCGCGTACCTGGTCGGCCGGATGCTGCTGACCCTGTGGGTCTCCCTCGGGCTGGTCGTCGTCGACGTCCTCGTCCGGACCGGGTGGCCGCTGACCCCGGCGCGCGTGTGGTCGACCACCCGACCGGCGGTGGACCCCCGGCCGGATCGCGCTCGCCGTCGCCGCGCTGCTGGCCTACCACGCGACGTACTTCACGTACCACAACCTGAAGAGCTGGGACGTCTTCCTGGCGCCCCACGACGCCATGCTCACCGCGTGGGACCGGTGGCTGTTCCTCGGCCACAGCCCCGCGGTCCTGTTGCACGACCTGCTCGGCCAGCACGCCGCCGCCTGGGTGCTGATGGTCTGGTACGAGACGTTCGGGACGCTGGTGATCCTCGCGTTCCCCGCCGCCGTCGTGCTCGCGCGGCGGATGCGCGACGCGTACGCCGGGATCGCGGCGTTCGTGTGGGTCTGGATCCTCGGGACCGCGACCTACTACGCGATCCCGACGCTCGGCCCGTTCCACCAGGAGCCCGGCGACTTCTCCGGCCTCCCGCACATGATGATCCAGGACACCCAGGCGAGGTACGTCGCCCAGCGCGACCACCTGCTGGCCCACCCGCACGCGCCCGACGCGTTCGCCCAGATCTCGGCGTTCGCCAGCCTGCACGTCGGCGTCAGCGCCACCATCCTGGGCCTCGTCTGGTGGCACCGGATGCGTCGGATGACGATCGTGATGACCGTCTTCCTCGCCGGCACCATGGTCGCGACCGTCTACCTCGGCTGGCACTTCGCGGTCGACGTCCCGGCCGGCCTGGCCATCGCGGCACTCGCCTGGATCCTCGGCCCGCTCACGGTCGGCGTACGCCGTCGGCCACCGGTCAAGACCAGCGACTGAGCCGTCAGCTCGGCTTCATGTCCGCTTCATCGAGGCCTGCCTACCGTCCGGCCATGCGTTGCGTGATCGTCGTTCCCACCTACAACGAGGTCTCCACGATCCGGACCCTGCTCGACGGGGTCGGCCGCGTGCGCGACCTCGTCCCGGCCACGCTGCCCGGCGCCGAGGTCGACGTCCTCGTGGTCGACGACGCCAGCCCCGACGGCACCCAGGACCTGGTCCGCGCACACGCCGGGTACGGCGCGTGGGTCCACCTGCTCGCCCGCGACGCCAAGGCCGGCCTGGGCGCGGCGTACCGGGCCGGTCTCCGGGCCGCGCTCGACGCGGGCTACGACGCCGTGGTGCAGATGGACGCCGACGGGTCGCACCCGGTCGACGCCGTCCCGGCGCTGCTGGCGCTCCTGGACACCCACGACGTCGCGATCGGGTCGCGCTACGTCGCCGGCGGCCGGACCGAGAACTGGCCGGCGCGCCGCCGGGCGCTCTCCTGGGCCGCGAACGCCTACGCCCGCACCGTGCTGCGGCTGCGCACGCGCGACACCACGGCCGGGTTCCGGGCCTGGCGCGCCAGCGCGATCGCCGATGCCGGAGTCCTCGGGACGACCTCGGACGGGTACGGCTTCCAGGTCGAGAACACCTGGCAGTGCGAGCGCCGTGGCCTGCGGGTCGGGGAGCACCCGATCACGTTCACCGAGCGCACCGCCGGCGAGTCCAAGATGAGCGCCGACGTGGCCCGCGAGGCCGCCACGCTGGTGCTCCGCTGGCGGCTGCGCGAGCTGGCCCGCGGCCCGGCGGCCGGAGCGGCGGCCACCCCGCCCCAGCAACGGGTCCGCGCATGAGAGCCGCCACGGATCCGGCCGGCGAGCCACGCGCGGAGCGCTGGGCGCGGATCCGCTTCCTGCTGTCCTGGGCGGCCGCGCTCGCCCTCGTCGTGGCCGTCGTGCCGCGCGCGGTCAACGTCTCCTGGCACGGCGTGCTGCCGGTCCTCGGCTCGGTCCACTGGCCCGCCGCGGTCGTGCTCACCGGAGTCTGGTTGCTCGGGCTCTACGTGCACTCGTTCGTGCTCACCGCCGCCGCCCCCGCGCTGACGCACCGGCGCGCGCTCACCCTGAACCTGACCGGCAGCGCCGTGTCCAACGTGGTCCCGCTCGGCGGCGCCGCGGGCGTGGAGCTGAACCGGCGGATGATGCGGGCCTGGGGCATCGACACCAAGGCGTTCACCGGCTACACCTTCCTCACCAACCTCTGGGACGTCGGCGCGAAGCTGCTGCTCCCGGTCGTCGCCCTGCTCGTCCTCGCGCGCGCCGGCGAGCAGGTCTCGCCGCAGGTGCAGACCATCTCGCTGGTGGCGGGCGGCGCCTTCGTCGTCCTCGCCGCGGGCGCCGCGTTCGTGCTGGCGAGCCCGCGCGGCGCGGTCGCCGTCGGCCACGCCCTCGAGCACGTCGCGCACCGCGGCCTCCGGCTGCTCCGCAGGGACCGCGACCTCGACCTCGCCGCCACGCTGCTCGACCTCCGCACCCAGTGCGCCGCCCTGGTGGCCCAGGGCTGGCTGCGCATGTCCCTCGGGATCGCCGGCTACGTCGCCCTCCAGGGCCTGCTGCTCGGGATGTGCCTGCACCTGACCGGCGGCGGCAACACCTGGCCGGAGATCCTCGCCGGCTTCGCGGTCGAGCGGGCGCTGACGATCGTGCCGCTCACCCCCGGCGGCATCGGGGTCGCCGATCTCGGCCTGGTCGGCGTGCTGCTCACGCTCGGCGGCGACCCGGCCAGCGTGGCCGGCGGCGCGGTCCTCTACCGCGCGTTCATCTTCGCGGTCGAGATCCCCGTCGGCAGCGGCACGCTCGGCATGTGGCTCCTCGGCCAGCGGCTCGCCACCCGGCGTACCGTCCACCCGGCGCGGGCCGCCCGGCCCGCCCAGCGGATCGCGCACGTCACCGACGTGTTCCTGCCCCGCCTCGGCGGCATCGAGACGCACGTCGACGACCTGGTGCGCCACCAGCAGGCACGCGGCCTGCACGCGGACGTCCTGACACCCACGCGTGCGGCCGGCCCGGACCCGTCGTGGGTGCGCCGGATGTCCGCGGCCGAGGCGCGGCGCGCGGTGGTGGAGTACGACGTGGTGCACGTCCACGCGTCGATGTTCTCGCCGTACGGCATCGGCGTGGCCCGTGCCGCGGCCCGCGCGGGCGTGCCGGTGCTCGTCACCGTCCACTCGATGTGGAGCGGCGCTGGCGGGCTGCTCCGGCTCGCGGCCCTCGCCGGGCTGCGCCGCTGGCCGGTCGCCTGGTCCGCGGTCAGCGGGGCGGCGGCGGCCAGCTTCCGCAGGTCGCTCGGCGTCGAGGTGTCGGTGCTGCCCAACGCCATCGACGTCTCCTCGTGGCGCGGTGGACCGGCGGCGGCCGGTGGTCCGGTGACGATCGTCAGCGTGATGCGCCTGATGCCGCGCAAGCGGCCGCTGCAGCTGCTGCGGATGTTCGAGCAGGTGCGCCTGATGGCCGACCGCGACGACCTGCGGCTGGTCGTCGTGGGCGACGGCCCGCTGCGGCCACGGATGGAGCGGTACCTGCGCCGCCACGGCCTCGCGCAGCACGTGCACATCACCGGGCGCGTCCCGCGCGACGCGGTGCGCGCCGAGCTGCGCGCGGCCTCGGTGTACGTGGCGCCGGCGCCGAAGGAGTCGTTCGGGATCGCCGCCCTCGAGGCGCGCTGCGCCGGGCTGCCGGTCGTCGCCAGCCGCCACAGCGGCGTCCGCGAGTTCGTGCGCGACCGGGTCGACGGCATGCTCGTCGGCGACGACGCCGAGATGACGGTCGCGCTCGCGGACCTGGTGCGCGACGACGACCTGCGCCACCGGATCACCGCCCACAACCGGGCCGTCGCCCCGGAGTTCGACTGGGCCGACGCCCTGGACCGGACCGCCGACCTGTACGACGCCGCCTCGGTCGCGGCCGCTGCCGCTCCCGCGCCGGAGCCCGCCGCCGGCGTACCGGCGCTGGTCGCTGCGGAGGCCTGATGGCCACGGTCGTCGCCCTGCACGCACACCCCGACGACGAGGCGCTGCTGACCGGCGGCTGGCTCGCGCAGCGGGCCGCCGCGGGCGACCGGGTGGTGCTCGTGTTCGCGACCGACGGCGCGGCCGGCCTGGCCGGCGCCGACCACCCGCCGGTGTCGCTGGCCCGGACCCGGCGCGCGGAGGCCGAGGCGTCCGCGGCCGCGCTGGGCGTGCACCGGGTGCGGTGGCTCGGCCACGCCGACTCCGGCATGGCGGACCGTCCGACTGCGGGGCATCGCTTCGTCGACGTACCGGTCGACGTGGCGGCCCGCCAGGTCGCCGACGTCCTCGACGAGGAGCGCGCCGACGTGCTGACCGGCTACGACGCGAACGGCGGGTACGGGCACCCCGACCACGTGCAGGTGCACCGGGTCGCGCGTCGGGCGCAGGAGCTCGCCGCGTCGCGGCCGGTGCTGCTCGAGGCGACCCTGGACCGGACGCGGCTGGTCCGGCTGCTGCGGGTCGTCCGCCCGCTCGCCCGGCTGCTGCCCGGCCTGACCGTCCCGGGCGACGACATCTTCACCGGGCGCGAGGCCATCTCGCTGGCGGTGGACGTCCGCCCGCAGCTGGCCGCGAAGCGTGCCGCGCTCGCCGCCCACGACTCCCAGCGCGGCGGCGGGATCCGCACGGTCGCGATCCTGCTCGCCCTCCCTCGGCCGCTGGCGCGCCGGGTGCTCGGCACCGAGTGGTTCGTCGAGGTGGCCTGACGGTCAGTGCGGCACCGTGGCCCGGACGCACCAGGCCGACGCGGCGGCCGTGAACGGGCCGCTCCCGAGCGCCGCCTCGAGCCCGGCCCGGAGCGCGTCCCGCCGCGACGGCTCGAGGCCCTGCACGTAGGCGCCGCCGGAGCCCACGCCGAGCCGCAGGGGCTCCCACCACTCGTCGACGCTCTCGAACGCGACGCCGACGGACAGCCGGGAACCCTCGACGTCGACGAGTCCGGCCGCGCGCGCGAGGTCCTCCAGCTGCCCCTCCCGGGCGCCGGCGGCCGACGACTCGTCGCGTACGTCCGGGTCGACCTGGCGCGCCGCCCGCCACAGCGGCGAGAGCGGACCGTGGCCGCCGGCGTTGTCCCAGACGCAGGCGGCGATCGTGCCGCCGGGCCGGGTGACCCGCGCCATCTCGGCCAGCCCCGCGACCGGGTCGGCCATGAAGTGGACGACCAGCTGCGCGAGGGCGACGTCGAAGGTGTCGTCGGCGTACGGCAGCTCCTCCGCGCCGGCGACCTGCACGTCGATGCCCGGCAGCCGGCGGCGCGCGGCTTCGACGTACGCCTGCGTCGGGTCGACCGCCGACGCATTCTCCGCACCGACCCGCTCGACGAGGAGCCGGGTCAGCGCGCCGGGCCCGCACCCGACGTCCAGCACCCGCTGCCCGGGCTCGAGCGGCACCACGCCGACGAACACCTCCGCCAGCGCCGCCGAGAACCGGCCCGTGAAGAGGTCGTACTTCACTGCCGCATCCACGTGCGGACAGTAGTCCTCGTGCACGGTGGTTGAGGAGTCCTGTCGTGCAGCCCCGCCGGACTGTCGGCGGCCTTCGGGCGGCGGCTGGTTGCGCGCCGACAGGCAGCAAGGGCGGGTACGGCGGGCGGGTGGTCGCCGCCGCTTCCCGGCTCACCGGGTTCCGAGACGGTTGCTGCGCAACCTCCTCAACCACCGGCAGACGGTGGTTGAGGAAGGCGCTCTGGCGCCTGTCTCGAAACCACCACCGCCGCTGTCGGCATCCTGCGGGCCGGCGGGTGGTTGCGCGCCGAGAGGCAGCGATGCGGGTACGCCGGGCGGGTGGTCGCCGTCGCTTCCCGGCTCCCGGGGTCTCGAGACGGTTGCTGCGCAACCTCCTCAACCAGCAGGTAGCCACGGTGGTTGAGGTGCGAGGAGCGCCAGCGACGAGCCTCGAAACCACCACCCCCCAGCGACAGGTAGGCGCCCGAGAATCGGACGGGAAAATAGTTTTGGAAAGCGTCTCACAGAGTGAGACAGACCGGCCCTGAGCAGGCCTCGATGTCGGTGCCCCCTGCTTGGCTGGATCCCATGGCAGCCACCCCGATCACCAGCCCGGAGCCCCGCGAGGCACTGGTGATCGACGCTGCCCGCGCCAACCGCGCCGCGATCACCGACCTGGAGATCCAGCGCCTGCAGCTCGCGGTGGAGTGGGTGCTGCTCCACCCCGGCGACGAGGTCGACACCACGGTCCCGTGGGCGATGCGGGACCTGGAGATCGCCGGCGACGGCGCCCCCACCATCGACGAAGGCGCCATCGCCGAATTCGCGCTCGCCATCGGGGTGTCCACCGACTCCGGACGCAACTACCTGGGCGACGCGGTCGAGCTGAAGTACCGGCTGCCCCGGATCTGGAAGCGCGTGCTGGACGGCCGGTTGCCGGTGTGGAAGGCCCGCAAGATCGCCGACGCCACCCGCTCCCTCCCCGCCGACGGAGCAGCGTTCGTGGACCGGGCCCTGTACTTCGTGGCCCACAAGTGCTCCTACGCCGAGATCGACCGGCAGGTCGACAAGGCCCGCGCCGAGTACGACCCCACCGAGGCCGAACGCCGCCGCCTCGAGGCCGCCGAACGCCGCCACGTCAAGGTCCACCTCGGGGCGATGACCCACGACGGGCAGGTCCCGATCACCGCGATGGCCGACATCGGTGACGCCGTCGCGTTCGAGGAGTACGTCGCTGCCCAGGCCGCCAAGCTCGACCCGACGATCCCGCTCCAGGTACGCCGCTCCATGGTCCTCGGCATGCTCGGCCAGTCAGGCGGAACTGAGGGTGGCCAGCGGGAGCTGGTGATCTACACC
The DNA here is from genome assembly GCA_963763225.1 of uncultured Actinomycetota bacterium. Classification (GTDB taxonomy): domain Bacteria; phylum Actinomycetota; class Actinomycetes; order Propionibacteriales; family Nocardioidaceae; genus Nocardioides. Next base: position 482,844 of record CAVXNT010000012.1, read on the forward strand.
CACACCCGCCCCGACCAGACCACGGTCGACGTCGAGAACACCCGGTCGTTCATCACCCCCGAGCAGCTGCGGGACTGGTGCGCCCAGGCCGGCACGAAGGTCACCATCCGGCCGGTCATCGACCTCAACGACGACCTGTCCACCGACGGGTACGTGCCGACCGAGGAGATCAAGGAACAGATCCGGCTGCGCTACCGCGAGTGCGTCTTCCCCTACTGCCACCGCCTCGCGCGCTCCTGCGACCTCGACCACGTCATCGAGTTCCCCGCCGGCCCCACCGCGTCATGGAACCTCGCGCCCCTGTGCCGCGGACACCACCGACTCAAGACCCACACCGCCTGGACCTACACCTGGATCCCCGGCATCGGGTTCGTGTGGACCGACCCCAGCGGCGGACGACATATCAACTGACCCACACCCCGCCGACCACGGCCGGCGGGGCCATCAGCATGTCCTCAGGACGTGGCGGCGGCCTCGGGGACGACCGCGACGGTGGCGTGTGCCCGCTCGACGACGGCGGTGGCGATCGAGCCGGTGAGCACCTGGCCGAGCGACGTCATCGGGTGCCGTCCCACGACGACGAGATCCCAGCCGTCGCCACGGGGGCTCAACGCCTCGTCGACGAGCCCGTGCTGCAGGCTGACGGTCACGGGGACGTCGGGGTACTCCTCCGCGAGACCGGCGATGGACTCCGCGACGATGGCGCGGAGGTCGTCGAGCACCGGTGTCGCGGCCTCCTGGCCGCGCGCCTCGCGGTACTGGGCAACGGCGGCGAGGGCGTCCCAGTAGCAGTGCAGGACCGTCAGCGGCAACCGACGCAGGGCGGCCTGCCGGTAGGCGAACTCGATGACCGGCACCGACTCGGCCGTGCCGTCGGCGCCGACGACCACGCCCTTGCGTGGCCCGTCGCCCACCAGCGGGCGGCAGACGATGACCGGGCAGTCCGCGTGACCGCTCACGGCCGCACTCACCGAGCCGAGCAGGATGCTGCGCAACGCCCCGCGGCCGCGTGACCCGAGCACGAGCAGATGCGCGTGCGCCGACAGGTCGAGGAGCACCTCACGCGCCTCCCCGGGCAGGACGACCGCGCGCACCGGCAGGTCGTGGTGCCGCTCCCGCAGATTGGCCGCCACGGCGTCGACGACCTCGGCCAGGTCCTCCCCCACCGCCGCCGCGACCAGGGGGCGGTGCTCGAGGGCCGCCTGTTCGGCTGCCCAGGTGGCTGCGCGACGCGCGTGCTCCGACCCGTCCACCGCGACGATGATGCTGCCTGCCTCGATCTGCTCGCTCACACCTCCAGCATCGCGCCGTCCGGACGCCCGGCACACCGGCGGAGGACTTCCCCGGGCAGGACCATGGGCCCTGTCGGCGCCCGGACACCGGACGATAGGACGGTGGCGACGGGCCGACCGGCTGGAGGGGCGATGGACGCATCGACGACTACGTCCGGGCGCGTCGTCGTCGGGTTCGACGGCTCGGAGCCGGGACGCGCCGCCCTGGCCTGGGGCGTGGCCGAGGCCCGGCTGCGGTCGGCGCCCCTCGACGTGTGGGTCGTGCTCGACACCCTTCCGGCGGGCCGGCCGGAGACTGGAGACCTCGCGCCGCTGGTCGAGCAGCTGGAACGCGACCTCGACGAGGCCGGGGCGGGACGGGCCTCGCTGCACGTCGGCCACGGGGGCACCGCAGCACAGCTGTGCGAGGTCTGCGCGCCCACCGATCTCCTGGTCGTCGGCTCGCGAGGCCGCAGCCCGTTCACCGGCCTGCTGCTCGGCTCGGTGAGCCGGGCCTGCCTCAGCCACGCACCGTGCTCGGTCGTCGTCGTCCGATCGTCCACCGAGGCATCCCGGGAGCCGGCCGAGCAGCACGGCACCGTCCTGGTCGGCATCGACGCCTCCGACGCCGCCCGGCGGGCGTTGCAGGTCGCCGCGGCCGAGGCCGGCCTGCGCGGCGCCGCGTTGCGGGTGCTCCACGCCGTGGAGTGGGAGCACCTGGGGGCCGAGCTCATGGTGCCCACCACCCGGCAGCTCCTGAGCTGGGGCCAGGACCTGGTGACCGGCGAGCTCGCACGCGCCGGGGTGGACGCCCGCGCCGTCGTCGCCCACGGGAACGCCGGGGACCTGCTGGTAGGCCGCAGTGCGGACGCCGACCTCCTGGTCCTCGGTTCCCGGGGGCACAACCCGCTGGCCGCGCTGTCCCTCGGCTCGACGAGCGACTTCTGCGCCCGGCACGCGCACTGCCCGGTCCTGGTCGTGCGCTGACGCTCAGCGTCGAGGCTCAGAGCACCCGGCCGCGCAGGCGCCGCTTGTCGACGGCGACCACCAGGGCGGCGACCGAGGCGACCAGCAGGATGCGGGCCCAGGCGTCCACGCCGATCGGCGCGGTGCGGAACAGCGTGTTCATCACCGGCAGGTACGTGAGGGCGAGCTGACCGGCCGCCTGCACGGCCACGCCGACGAGCAGCCACCGGTTGCCGAAGGGGCTCATGCGCCAGACCGGGCGGGTCAGCGAGCGGCAGCTGAACAGGTAGAACGCCTCGACGGCGACGAAGACGTTGACGGCCGCCGTCCGGGCGGCGGCGAGCGAGGCGCCGTGGTCCTGCTCGTACCGGAACACCCACCAGGCGCCCGCGACCAGGAGCACGGACACGAGGACGGTGCGCAGCACGACCGGGCCCGTGAGCAGGGACCGGCGGGGATCCCGGGGCGGGCGTTCCATGATGCCGGGCTCCTTCGGCTCCCACGCCAGCATCAGCCCGAGGGCGACGGCGGTCGTCATGTTGATCCACAGGATCTGCGTCGGGAGGATCGGCAGCGTCGCCCCCAGGAAGACGGCGACGAGGATGACCATGCCCTCGCCCATGTTCGTCGGCAGCGTCCAGACGATGAACTTGATGAGGTTGTCGAAGACGCCGCGTCCTTCCTCGACGGCCGCCTCGATCGTGGCGAAGTCGTCGTCGGTGAGGACCATGTCCCCCGCGTCCTTGGCGACCTCCGTGCCGCCCAGGCCCATGGCGACCCCGATGTCGGCCTGCTTGAGCGCCGGCGCGTCGTTCACGCCGTCACCGGTCATCGCCACGACGTGTCGGCGCGCCTGGAGCGCGTCGACGAGGCGGAGCTTCTGCCCCGGGCTGACCCGCGCGAAGACCGACGTACCGTCCACCACCTCGGGCAGCTGGTCGTCCGAGATCCGGTCGAGCTCGGCGCCGGTGAGGACCGTCGGGTACGTCGACGCCGGCTCGCGCCCGTCGACCAGGCCGATCTGGCGGGCCACCGCCTCGGCGGTCGCGGCGTGGTCGCCGGTGATCATCTTGACCTGGAGCCCGGCCGTGCGGCACGCCCGCACCGCCGTCCGGGCGCTCTCCCGCGGCGGGTCGAGCATGGCCTGGAGTCCGGCGAACACCAGGCCCGGCCCGTCGGTGAGCAGGTCGTCGATCGCGCCGGCGTCCGGCTCGATCTCGACGGCCGTCGCGAGGACGCGCATCCCCTGCTCGGCCAGGCGCTCGGCCGCGGCCAGCACGGCGTCGCGGCCCAGCGGCCGGCTCGTGCCGTCCGCAGCCATCTGCCGCGTGCACAGGTCGAGCACGCGCTCGACCGCGCCCTTGACCATCAGGGTCGCCCGGCCCGTGGCGGGGTCGACCTGGGTGGTGGCCATGTACTGCCGCTCGGAGCTGAAGGGGACGGTGTCGACCCGGCGCAGCCCGTGGAGCGGTACGCCGTACTGCTGCGCGACCGCCAGCATCGCGGTCTCGGTGGGGTCGCCCACGCCGGCCCCGCTCGCGGACAACCGGGAGTCGTTGCAGTTGGCGCCGACCAGCAGGCACCAGCGCACGGCCTCGTCGTCGGACGCGTGCGGGACCGTGATGCTGCGCGTCGGGGTCCACAGCACGCGGACGGCCATCCGGTTCTCGGTGAGGGTGCCGGTCTTGTCCGAGCAGATCACCGTCGCTCCGCCGAGCGTCTCGACGGCCGGCAGCCGCCTGATCACCGCGCCCCGCCGGGCCATCCGGCCGACCCCGATGGCGAGCGTGATCGTGACCGCGGCCGGCAGCCCCTCCGGGATGGCCCCGACCGCGAGCGCGACCGCCGCGGTGAACATCTGGTCGGCGGCCTCACCGCGGGCCACGCCCACGGCGAACGTGACCGCGGCCAGGCCGAGGATGACCACGGTGAGCCAGGCGCTGAACCTCGCCAGCTTGCGGGTCAGCGGGGTGGCCAGGCTCCTGGCGCTGCCCACCAGCCGGTGGATCTCACCGAGCTCGGTCGCGCCACCCGTCGCCACGACGATCCCGGCCCCGCTGCCGCTCGTGACGAGCGTCCCGGAGTACGCCATGTTGCGCCGGTCCGCGACCGGTGTCGCCGACGGGAGGACGACCTCGTCCTTGGCGACCGGCAGCGACTCACCCGTCAGCGCGGACTCGTCGATCTGGAGCTCGGCCTCGCTCAGCAGCCGCAGGTCGGCCGGGACCAGGTCGCCGGCCTCGACCAGGACCAGGTCCCCGGGCACCAGCTCCTCGGACCGGACCAGGTGCCGTTCGCCACCGCGGACGACCCGGGCGTCGGTGTGCACCATCGACCGCAGCGCGTCCAGCGCCGACTCCGCCTTCGACTCCTGCAGGAAGCCGACGACGGCGTTGACGACCACCACGCCGAAGATGACCGCCGCGTCGACCACCTCACGCAGGAGGACGGTGACGACGCCCGCCGCCAGGAGCACGTAGATCAGCGGGTTGCGCATCTGGCGCAGGAACCGGCGTACCGGCCCGGAGGACGGTGCTCGCGGCAGCTGGTTCGGCCCGTACCGCTCGAGCCGGCGCGCGGCCTCCTCGGGGGACAACCCCACGTGACGGTCGGTCTCGAGGACCAGCAGCACCTCGTGGGCGGCCAGGTCGTGGTGCGTCCGCACCTCTGCCGCCGTGGCCGCGACGTCCATGACGTCCATGCACCCAGTCCACCGTGCGGGGCGGCGTGGGCGTAGGGACCTTCGCCCTCAGATCGCGCCGACCAGCCACCAACCCAGCGCGCACGCGCCGAGCCCGACGGCGAGGCTGGCCACGACGTTGAGCGCCGCCTCGCGCCACGAGCCGTCCTCGACCAGCCGGACGGTCTCGAAGCCGAACGTCGAGAACGTCGTGAGCGCGCCGCAGAAGCCGGTGCCCACGAGGGTGAGCACCCAGGCCGGGGCGTCCTGCACGAGCACGGCGGCGCCGATCGCCCCGAGGAGGAACGAACCGACCACGTTCACGGTGAACGTCCCCCACGGGAAGACCGTGTCGTGCCGGGACTGCACGACCAGGTCGGTGAGGTACCGCACCGGGGCCCCGACGGCGGCGCCGAGGACGACGAGCGCGACCGTCATCGCGGCCCGTCGAGGGTGCGGCTCGCGTACCGGACGACCTCGACCCGGTCGAGGGTGACCAGGCCCTCCGTGACCAGCTCGTCGAGCTGCGGGAGGAACGCCCGGATGCGGTCCTCGGTGTCGACGATGACGACCGAGCTCGGCAGGCCGTCGCCGAGCGAGAGGATCCGCGAGGTGTGGATGGTGTCGGACTTCCCGAAGCCCTCGATGCCGTGGAAGACGCTGGCGCCGGCCAGGCCGGCCTCGTGGGCGCGGTGCACGATCTCGGTGTAAAGAGGGCGGTGGTGCCACTGGTCGTCGGTCCTGACGAAGACCGTCAGCCGCAGCGCCGGTCCTGCCTGCAGGTGCATGTCGTCCTCCTGGCGTACGTCGTCGCTCATCCTCGTCCCTCCGGCCGGTCGCCCGACAGCTCGCGTCCGTGGCGGCGCCGGTGCGTGCGGCCGAGCACGGCGATCGCCGCACGGCCGGCAACCAGGCCGAGCCACACGCAGACCAGCCCGACCACGAGGGTGCCGCCCAGGTAGAGCAGCAGCGCGGTCGGCACCCGCCCGTCGGCGAGCATCGCGCGGGTGTCGAGCATGTAGGTGGAGAAGGTCGTCCAGCCACCGAGCACGCCGACGCCGAGCAGCGGGCGGACGTACCGGGTGCCGGCCAGCACGTCGACCAGGAACGCCATCAGCAGCCCGAGCAGCAGCGCACCGGTGACGTTGACCGTGAAGGTGCTCCACGCGAACGTGCCCGCGTCGTGCGGGACCAGCTCCGCCACCGCCCAGCGGCCGAGGCTGCCGAGCGCACCGCCGACGGCGATCGCGGCGACGACGTCGGCACGGTCGCGGACCAGGTCGCGCACCCGCGGGTGCCGCCGGCGTCCCGGCAGGTCGTCGGGGGTGACGTCCGGGTCGACGGGCAGCGCGGGCATCGTCCCTCAGCCCAGGCGCAGGCTGGTGATCAGCTGGCGGGCGGACTCCCCGCCCTGGTCGAGCGCAACCTCGACCGCACCGCGCACGTCCAGGTCGGCCAGCAGGGCGGCGGCCACGGCGCCGGGCTCGCCCGATCCGGGGCGGGCGGCCGCGGCGTACAGCGACTCCAGCAGCGTCCGGGCCTGGTCGAGGCCGGCGGGGTCGAAGTCCCACGGCTCGTCGTAGCGGCGGTGCAGCAGGTGCAGGCGCAGCGCGGCGGGCGGCAGGTCGCGGAGCAGGTCGTCGACGAGGACGAGGTTGCCGGTCGACTTGGCCATCTTGTGGCCCTCGATGCGGACCTCCCCGACGTGCAGCTGGGCGCGCGCGAACGGCGTCACGCCGGTGACCGCCTCGGCCATCGCCACCTGATAGGCGTGGTGCGGGTAGACGAGGTCGTGCCCGCCGACCAGCACGTCGACGCTCGGGCCGTGGACGGCCAGCGCCATCGCCACACACTCGGCGTGCCAGCCCGGGCGCCCCCAGCCCCACGGGCTCGGCCAGGCCGGCTCCTGGTCGCAGGACGGGCGCCACACGGCGACGTCGAACGGGTCGTCCTTCGCGGGGTCGTCCGGGCGGTCGCCGTACGCCGTCGACAGCTCGAGCGCCGCCTCCCGGTCGAGCCCGGCCCGGTCGGGCACGTGGGCCCCGCGGAACCAGACGGTGCCGTCGCGCTCGTACGCCGCGTCCGCGTCCAGGAGCGCCTGCGCGAGCTGGACGACGGCGTCGATGTAGTAGCGGGCGCGCGGCTGGAACGCGGGGGTCGCGACGCGCAGCGCGCGCATCGACTGGTCGAAGACCGCCTCCTGCATGAGCGCGAGCTCGTCGAACCGGCTGCCCCGCTGCCGGGCCGCCTCGAGCAGCACGTCGTCGACGTCGGTGACGTTGCGGCAGGTCCGCACGTCCACGCCGGTCGCATCCAGGACCGAGGCCAGCAGGTCGGCCCACACGAACGTCGAGGCGTGGCCCAGGTGCGTCACGTCGTACGGCGTGATGCCGCAGACGTACACGCGCGCCGACCCCGCGAGCGGCAGCTGGGCGCCGTCGAGGGTCAGGTGGACCGGCGCCGGCGGGGTCGCGCCCACGCGCTGCTCGGCATCGACCACGGGTCCGGTCAGGTGGCGCATCGAGCGAACCGACATGCGCCCAGTCTCGCACCGCACCCGAGGGCCCCGGCGCCCGGCCGTTGCCGAGTTGTCCCGGACGTGGAATGTCCGTACCTTTATGTACGTACATTTCGTCGACCCTCAGGAGCACCCCGTGACCGTCCTCGGCGCCGCCCTTCTCGGACTCGCGATCGGCGCGGTCCTCGGCGGACTCGGCGGCGGCGGCGCGATCCTGACGGTGCCGGCGCTGGTCTACGTGCTCGGCGAGCCCGCGCAGTCCGCCACGACCAGCAGCCTGGTGATCGTCGGGCTCTCGGCGCTGACCGGCGTCGCGTCGTACGTCGCGAGCGGCCACGTCCGCTGGCGCCTCGGCCTGGTCTTCGGCCTGGTGGGCCTGCCCGCCACCTGGGTGGGCAGCCAGCTCAACCGCAGCGTCGACGAGAACCTGCTCCTGCTCGGGTTCGCCGCGCTGATGGTCGCCGCGGCGGGCGCGATGGTCGGCAAGCGGCTCCAGCGGCGCGACCCCGCCCCGGAGCCGAGCGACGACGTCGCCCCGGAGGGCTCCGGCGGGGTCGCCACCCTCACCCGGACCGCGCCCGCGCCCGCGCAGACCCGGTCCCGGCCGATGGTCGTGGTCGTCACGGCGCTCGCCCTGGGCCTGCTCACCGGGTTCTTCGGCGTCGGCGGCGGCTTCGTCGTGGTGCCGGCGCTCGTGCTCGTGCTGGGGCTGCCGATGACCGACGCGGTCGGCACCTCGCTGATGATCGTCGCCCTGAACTCCGGCACGTCCCTGCTCTCCCGCACCGGCGGCCCGGCCCTGGACTGGGCCGTGGTGGTGCCATTCGCGCTCGCCGCGATGGCCGCGACCGTCGCCGGCAAGCAGGTCGCCGGCCGCCTGCCCCAGCACCGGCTCACGAAGGGCTTCGCCGTCCTCCTCGTGCTGGTCGCCGTCTACACGGCCTGGCAGAGCGCCGCCGCGCTGCTGGGCTAGCCCTGGGGCTGACTCTGGGCTGACTCTGGGGCTAGCCGCCCTGCCCGCTGGAGGACTCGATCCGCTGGGCCCACGCCGCACGGGCGCCGGAGTCGCCGACCCGGTAGACCTGCACCGCGCACGCCAGTGACGCGACCACGGCGAGCACCGAGACCGCGGTGGGCAGCCAGGTCGGGCCGGGGCGCCGCTCCGGCTCGCGGCGGTCGAACCAGACCAGCGCGATGGACAGCAGCAGCATCGGGATCGCGAACCACACCAGCGCCTCGCCCATCTCGGCGTGCTCGGCGGGGATGCCGACGTGGCTCTCGAGGGACTCCCCCGACGACGAGGCGACCGGGCACAGCACGGTCCCGAGCGCGTTCACGGCGATCACGAGCGGCCCGTAGTGCCGTCGCCAGGCGGGCCTCACGACCAGGGCGATGGTGCCGAGGATCCCGAGTGGGAGCAGGACCACGACCGCATGGACGACGAGGGGGTGGATGGGGATGCCGTTGATGGTGTCGAACACGTCGTCATCGTCCCCGGGGCCACCTGCACGGAACCTGACACCCGTCCCTCAGGCGCGCGGCAGCCGGAGGACGAAGGCGGCGCCGGACTCCGGCGATCCGACGACGATCTCGCCGCCGAGCGAGCGGGCCACCCGCTGGGCGATGCCGAGGCCCAGGCCGGTGCCGCCCGACCCCGAGGCACCCACGTCGAAGATCCGGTTGCGGATCCGCGCGTCGACGCCCGGGCCGTCGTCGGTCACCTCGATCGTCACCTCGTGCGGGAGGTCCGACGCGCGCAGCGTGACGCGCGAGCCGGCGTGCTTGACCGCGTTGTCGACGATCGGGGCGAGGGCGCGCAGCACCAGGCTGCGCGTCCCGGCGATCGGCGCGGCGGAGGCGGCCGTCTCGTCGACCAGGTCGAGGCGCTCCGGCACCGAGGGGCGTACGGCGGCCACCAGGTCGGCCACACGGCAGGTCGCCGAGGCGCCGGTGGCCCCCGGGTCCCGGGCCACCTCCACGAGCGTGGTGATCACCTCGGCCATCACCCGCGCCGCCCGCGAGATCTCCACCAGGTCGCTGCGGGTCTCGGCGTCGGCGACCCCGCGCAGCAGGGCGAGGTCGGCCGAGCCCTGGATGGCGGTCAGCGGGGTCCGCAGCTCGTGGGCGAGCTCCGAGGTGAGCCGCTGCTCGGACCGGATCGCCATCGCGACCCGGTCCAGCAGCCGGTCGAGGGTGTCGCCGAGCTGGGCGAGCTCGGCGTCCGCGGGACCCAGGTCGAACCGGTGCGAGAGGTCGTGCTCGCTCCAGTCGGCGGCCCGGGCCGCCATCTGCGCCACCGGCGCGAGCGCCTGGGTGGTGACCCGCCGCGCGATGACCACGGCGAGGGCCAGCACGACCAGGCCCACCCCGGCGAGGGCGGCGAGGGCCTCGTTCTCCGAGCTCTCGTAGGGGCGGGTGTCCTGGCTGACCACGACGACGCCGAGCTCGCCGCCCGCGCGGAACGGCAGCGCCCGCAGCCGCAGCTGCTCGCCGACGGTCGCGTCCTGGACCGTCGAGGCGCCCGCCAGCTGGTCGGCCAGCTGCCGGGCCGTCGGCGCGATGACGCCGGCGACCACCCGGCCGTCGCCGTCGTACACCAGCACCCCCGGGTCCAGCGACCCGTCCGGGACGGACAGCCCCCCGGAGCCCGAGCTGGCCTTCACGACGCTGACCACCGCCTCGGCGCGGTCCTCCAGGACCCGGTCGACGTCGCGCTGGGCGCTCCACGAGAGCACCAGGTCCAGGCCGATCGCGACGCACACCATCACCACCGCGACGAGGGCGACCGTGGAGAGGACGATCCGGCTGCGGAACGAGGTGGGCCGCAGCCGTGGCAGCGGGTTCACCGCAGCGCGTACCCGACGCCGCGCACCGTCTGCAGCCGCAGTGGGGACTCGATCTCCGCGAGCTTGTTCCGGATCCGTCGCACGTAGGAGTCCACCGTGTTGTCGTTGACGATCGCCCCGTCCGGCCAGGCCGCGGCGACGACCGCACGCCGCCGGACCACCTCACCGGGCCGCGAGGTGATCGCGGCGAGCATCCGGAACTCGGTGGGCGTGAGCAGCACCTCCCGGTCGCCGCACACCAGGGAGTGCCGGGCCGGGTCCAGGACCAGGTCGGTCGGCGCCTCGCCGCGGACGATCCGGCCGCGCTTGGCCAGCGCCTCGATGCGCGCGATCAGCTCCTTGACGTCGAACGGCTTGGGCAGGTAGTCGTCGGCGCCGGCGCTGAACCCGGCCAGCCGGTCGTGCACGGCGCCGAGGGCGGTGAGGAACAGCACCGGTGCGGGCTGCCCCGCCGAGCGCAGCGCCTGGCACACGTCGCGGCCGTCGGCGTCGGGCAGCCCGATGTCCAGCACGATCACGTCGAGGGTGTCGTCGGACCCGAACAGCCGCAACGCCTCGCGACCGTCGTGGGCGGCGACGCCCTCGTGGCCCGCGTGCTGGAGTGCGCCGAGCACCACCCGCCGGATCGACGGGTCGTCCTCGCAGAGTCCGATCCTGGCCACGGCTGGTCCCCCTCTCGGCAGGAGCATTCGCCGACGTACCTGCAAGGTACCTGACCGGTCGCCGCCCGGACCCGGCCCGGGCGGGACCCGAGCAGGTACCGTCGGCACCGATGATCTCCCGCCTGCTCCGCTCCCTCGTCATCGCCCTCCTCGGTCTCGGCGTGGTCGCCGCCTGCGCGACCGCGGCGCCGCCCACGCCCGGATCGGCGACCGCCTCGTCCGGGTCCCCGGCGGCGTCGTCCGCCACCGCCCACCAGGGCGCCACGGCCGAGCGCCGGGCTGGGACCCGGGTCACCAAGCTGCTGGTCTTCGTGGTGGAGAACCACTCGATGGAGCAGATGCAGCAGGACATGCCCTGGGTGGCGCGCCTCGCGCGAAGGTACGGCTACACGACCGGCTACCACGGGGTCACCCACCCGTCGCTGCCGAACTACCTCGCGATCGCGGGCGGCGACACGTTCGGCGTGACCGACGACGCGGATCCCAGCGCGCACCCGATCCGGCGCCCGACCGTGTTCGGCCGGGCCGTGCGCGCGGGCAGGACCGCCACGACGTACGCCGAGGGCATGACGTCGCGCTGCCAGACGACCAGCGCGGGGCGGTACGCCGTCAAGCACAACCCGTGGACGTACTTCACCAAGGAGCGCGGCATGTGCCGCCGCAACGACGTGCCGCTGCGCAGGCTGTCGCGCGACGTCGACGCTGGCACCCTGCCGAACGTCGGCCTGGCGATCCCGGACATGTGCCACGACGGGCACGACTGCCCGCTCAGCGTGACCAACCGCTGGATGCGCCGCCACGTCGGCGACGTCCTGGACGGGCCGGACTTCGCCTCCGGTCACCTCGCCGTGGTCATCACCGCCGACGAGGACGACAACAGCCACGGCAACCGGGTGCTCACCGTCGTCGCGAACCCCCAGATCAGCCACCAGGTCGTCTCCCGGCGGATGACCCACTACGCCCTGTCCCGGTCGTACGCCGACGTGGCCGGCGTCGCGCCGCTGCGGCACGCCCGCACCGCGCGCTCCCTGGTGCGGGCGTTCGGGCTGCGGACCCCGTAGCCCGCCGGCCTCGCGTCAGCCGTTGTCCGCGACGTACTCCTCGGGATCCTTGTCCACCGGGTCGATCCCGGCCCAGTGCTGCGCCTCGTAGGCGATGAACTCCAGCGCGATCTCGTGCCGGGTGGCCAGGTCGGCGTGGCGGCGGAAGTCGGCGAGGTCCTCGCGCTCCTCCTCGGCCATGTGGTCGCTGTTGGCCTCGCGCGCCTCGCGGACGCCCTCCCACCAGCCCTCGCTGCCCACCGGGTGGCTCTCGGCCTTGCGGATGCCGTCGCGGATGTCGTTGTGGTCGCCGATCGCGTCCTCGGTCTCCCCCTCCGGACCGTCCTCCTCGCCGGGCACGCCGTGGCCGAGCCGCAGCAGCGCCGGGTAGAAGTAGCGCTCCTCGGCCTCGGCGTGCACCTCGAGCAGCACGGTCAGCCGGTGCCACAACGCCCCGAGGGTCTCGGTGTCCTCCGGCGGGACCTCGTCGAGCAGCGCGAACTGGCGGCGCTGCTCGTGGTGCTGGAACAGGATCAGCTCGGTGATGTCCATACCCGATCCGTGCCCACGTCGGCCCCGGCACACACCCGTCCTCAGCGGCGCAGCAGGTCCACCCCGGCCACGACCAGCGCCACGACCTTGACCAGCTCGAGGCCGACATAGGCCAGGTGCGCCTGCGAGCGGGGTCCCTCGTGGCCGGCGAGCACCGCGTCGGACCGCCGCTGGAGGAACGGCCGGACGGCGACCAGCTGCACGACCAGCGCCGCGACGGCAGCCAGGTACGCCGCCGCGGCGGGGACGCCCGGCGTACCGGCGAAGAGGGCCACGGCCACCACGACGGCGAGCGCCGCCTCGACGGCGTTGAGCGCACCGAACACGAGCCGACCGATCGCGAGCCCGACCGGGAGGGTGACGCCCGGCGCCCGGAACTTCAGCGGCGCCTCGAGGAAGGAGATGGCGAGCACCATCCCCAGCCAGACGAAGGTGACGGCGACGGCGACGGCGTTGCCGGTGTCCATGGACCCAGGTTAGCCACGGGTCGCGTGGTTCACTCGACCCCATGGACGCGACGACGTGGGACGAGCGGTACGCCGCGAGCGAGCTGGTGTGGTCGGCCGAGCCCAACGCGTTCGTGGCGCAGGAGCTGGCCGAGCTCCCGCCCGGACGCGCGCTCGACCTGGCCGCCGGCGAGGGCCGCAACGCGATCTGGCTGGCCCGCCGCGGGTGGGCGGTCACGGCGGCGGACTTCTCCCAGGTGGCGCTGGACAAGGGCCGCCAGCTGGCCGGTGACCTGGCCGGTGACCTGACCGACGATCGGCCGACGGGGCCGGGCTGCGGTGGGTGTGCGCGGACGCGACGCAGTGGAACGAGCCCGCGGCGTACGACCTCGTGGTGCTCGCCTACCTGCAGCTGCCCGCCGAGCAGCGTGGCGCGGCGGTGCGGGCGGCGTTCGCGTCGCTGCGGCCCGGCGGCACGTTCTTCCTCGTGGCCCACGACTCGACCAATCTCGCCGAGGGGACCGGCGGCCCGCAGGACCCGGCCGTGCTGATGACCGCCGAGGACGTGCTCGGCGACCTGGCCGGCGAGGCGTACGACGTGGTGCGGGCCGAGCGGGTCGCCCGCGAGGTCCGCGACGGGCACGGCGAGGAGCCGGCCCGCACCGCCTGGGACTGCCTGGTGCGGCTGGTGCAGGCGGTACGGCGGCTGCTCGCGGGCCTGGCCGGTACTCCTCGTCGGGCGCCGCGCTCGACCGGGATCTCGCGCGCCGGCTTCTTGTCCGACGGGTCGTACAGCCCGGCGTCCTCGGCGGCCTGCGCCTTGCGCAGCTGCTTGACGAGGCTGAAGGCGAGGAAGACCACCGCGAGGATCAGGCCGATGAAGATCGCGAACGCGAGCCAGCCCGCCTTGACGTCCTTGTCCTCGGGGACCTTGTCGGCCAGCACGAGGACGAACGTGAGGAGCTGGGGAGACCGACAGCATGGCTCCAGTGTCTCAGGCCGGGTCGGTGATGCCCGGCGAACAGGTCGTCCTCCGGCGACGGGGAGGTGACGTGGCTCTCGACCAGCTCGAAGTCCTCGGTGGGCCAGACCTTCTCCTGGATCTCGCGCGGGCACCGCGAACCAGTAGCCGTCGGGGTCGATCTGGGTGGCGTGCGCGAGCAGCGCCTGGTCGCGCACCCCGAAGTAGTCCGCGCACGGCACCCGGGTGGTGATCCGCGCGTCCCACTCCGGCTCGGGCTTCCACTCCTTGAGCCGCTCGGCCCACGGCGACTCCAGGCCGTGCTCGAGCATCGCCTCGTGGATGCGCCTGCATCCGGGGCCGGTTGAAGGAGTGGTGGTAGTAGAGCTTGAGCGACCTGCCACGGCTCCCCCAGCTCGGGGTACCGCTCGGGGTCGGCGGCCGCGTCGAACGCCGTGCACGCTGATCTCGTGGCACTTGATGTGGTCGGGGTGCGGGTAGCCGCCCCGCTCGTCGTACGTCGTCAGCACGTGCGGCCGGAACTCCCGGATCAGCCGGACCAGCGGCGCGGCCGCCTCCTCGATCGGCACCAGCGCGAAGCAGCCCTCCGGCAGCGGCGGCTTCGGGTCGCCCTCGGGCCAGCCGGAGTCGACGAAGCCGAGCCAGTCCTGGCGGATGCCGAGGATGTCGCGGGCCCGCTCCATCTCCTGGCGGCGGATCTCGGCGATGTTCTGCGAGCACGTCGGGGCGGTCCATCTTCGGGTTGAGGATCGAGCCGCGCTCGCCGCCGGTGCAGGTGGCGACGTGGACGTCGACGCCCTCGGCGACGTACATCGCGGTGCTGGCGGCGCCCTTGCTCGACTCGTCGTCGGGGTGGGCGTGCACGTGCATGAGGCGGAGCCCGGCGCGGGAGCGGGTGCTGCGTCACCGGGCAAACGTACCGGGTGGGAGGATCGCGGCATGTCCGCACCGACCGACCTCGCCGATCGGTACGGCGCCCCGTCGCCGTGGCGCAGCCGGGTCCTGCTCGGCGTGGTCGTGGTCGTCGCCGGGGCCTTCCTGGGCTGGGTCGGCTGGACGTACTGGTCCGAGGCCACGCCCGAGGTCCGCTCGGAGCTGCTCAGCTACGACGTCGTCGACGAGCACCGGGTGACCGCGCACGTGCGGGTGGCGCTCGCCGACGAGGACGTCCGGGCCTCCTGCACGCTGCGGGCGTACGCCGAGGACCACTCGGTGGTCGGCGAGCTCGCGTTCGCCCCCGACGGCAGCGGCCGCAGCGACCGGTCGATCCGCACCGAGCGGCTCGCGACGTCGGTCGAGCTGCTCGGCTGCACCGCACCGGGGCAGAACCGGCCCCGCTGAGCCGGCCCCGGGGCCGGCCACCGATCGACCTGCGGGTTCACCCCCGGGTTGTTAGACTCGACGGTCTGATGTCCCGCCAGGGCCGTCCCCGAGTGGCCCGGCGCGATCGACGCACGGCCGTTTCGGAGCAGGCCGAGCGGGGCACCACCCGACGACCGACGGAGCAGATCCGTCGTACCTCGAAGCAATGCAGGAGTATCCGATGACGCAGTCGACCGACCAGGGCACCATCTGGCTCACCCAGGACGCCTACGACAAGCTCCAGGCGGAGCTGGAGCACCTCAAGGGCCCCGGACGCCAGGAGGTCATCGCCCGGATCAGCGCTGCCCGCGACGAGGGTGACCTGAAGGAGAACGGCGGCTACCACGCCGCCCGCGAGGAGCAGGGCAAGCTCGAGGGCCGGATCCGCCAGCTCGAGGACATGCTGCGCCGCGCCGAGGTCGGCGAGACGCCCCGCCGACGACGGCGTCGTCGAGCCGGGCATGACCGTCACCTACAAGTTCGTCGGCGACGACGACGACGAGGCCGAGACGTTCCTGCTCGGCGCCCGCGAGATCGAGGCCCGACGGCCTGACCGGTCTACTCCCCCCAGTCGCCCCTGGGCTCGGCCATCAACGGCCGCAGCAAGGGCGAGACCGTCACCTACGTGGCCCCCAACGGCAAGGAGATGCAGGTCGTCATCCTCGACGCCGTCCCCTACACCGGCTGACCCACCGCCGAGTCGGCGCAGTCTCAGGCACCACACCGCCGAGTCGGCGCAGTCTCAGGCACCCCATCGCCGAGTCGGCGCAGTCTCAGCCTGAGACTGCGCCGACTCGGCTAGTCGTAGACCCGGTAGCCGGGCTCGCGCAGGCGGGTGAGCAGCTGCTGGGCGTGGGGCTCCCCGCGGGTCTCCAGCTGGAGGTGGACCTCCACCTCGTGCGAGGTGCAGCGACGGTGAGATGCGCTCGTGCACGACCTCGAGGACGTTCGCGCCGACGCTGCCGATCTCGGTGAGCAGCTGTGCGAGGCCGCCGGGCAGGTCGGGGATGCACACCCGCAGGTTGAGGTAGCGGCCCGCGGCGGCCATGCCGTGCCGGATCACCTTGCCCAGCAGCAGCGGGTCGATGTTGCCGCCGGACAGCACCGCCACGGCCGGGCGTCTCGAACGCCGTCGGCCTCGGTCGAGCAGCGCGGCGACGGCCGCGGCACCGGCGGGCTCGACCAGCATCTTCGCGCGCTCGAGCACCGCGAGCACCGCCCGCGACAGCGACTCCTCGGACACCGTCACGATCTCGTCGACGTGGTCGCGTACCGCCGCGAACGTGATCTGCCCGGGCAGCCCGACCGCGATGCCGTCGGCCATCGTGTTCATCGCCTCCAGCGGCACCGGGTGACCCTGCGGCGAGCGAGGCCGGGGTACGCCGCGGCGCCGCGCGGCCTGCACGCCGATCACCCGGACGTCGGGGCGCAGCGCCTTGACCGCGATCGCGATCCCGGCGAGCAGCCCGCCGCCGCCGGTCGGCACCAGGACGGTCTCGCAGGTCCGGCGCCTGCTCGACGATCTCCAGGCCCGCGGTGCCCTGCCCGGCCACGATGTCGACGTGGTCGAAGGGGTGGATGAGCACCGCGCCGGTGCGCTCGGCGAAGGCCTTGGCCTCGGCCAGGGCGTGCTCGAGGTAGCGGCCGTGGAAGATCACGTCCGCGCCGTACCCCCGGGTGGCCTTCTCCTTCGGGATCGGCGCACCCTCGGGCATGAAGACGGTCGCCTTGATGCCGAGCAGCTGCGCGGCGAGCGCGACGCCCTGCGCGTGGTTGCCGGCCGACGCCGCCACCACGCCGTGCGCGCGCTCCTCCGCCGACAGCCGCGAGATCCGCACGTAGGCGCCGCGGGCCTTGAACGACCCGGTGCGCTGGAGGTTCTCGCACTTCAGCGCGACCGGCCCGCCGGCGAGCGCGGAGAGCCAGCGCGACTCCTCCATCGGGGTCTCGATGGCGACCCCGCGCAGCACCTCGCGCGCCGCCTCGATGTCGGCCAGAGCCCGACGGTCGGCACCTCATCGTCATGCTCCGTGTCCTCCTCCAGGGACGTCCGACGGCCGCCCCGGTCTCCGTCGATCGTTCCTCGGCGTCCTCGTCGCGAGCTCCTCGGCCGGATCGTCACCCGGATCGGTGCTGCCGGCCAGGTGCTGCACCACCGCGTTCACCGCGGCGGCCAGCGGACCGCGACCAGGGCGCCGGCGATGCCGGCGACCAGACGCCGCAGCCGATCGCGACGATCACGCCGAGCGGGTGCAGCGAGACCCACCGACCCATCAGGAACGGCTGCAGGACGTGGCCCTCGATCTGCTGGACGCGGATCACGCCGGCCGAGCATGAACAGCGCGGTGATCGGCCCCTGGTCGACCAGGGCGACCAGGATCGCGACGGTGCCGGCGACCGTGGCGCCGACCATCGGGACGAACGCGCCGAGGAACACCAGCACGCCGATCGCCAGCACGAACGGCACGCCCAGGATCGCGGCGCCGATCATGATCCCGATCGCGTCGACGGCCGCGACGATCACCGTCGCCCGCACGAACTGGGTCAGCGAGATCCAGGCGACCCGGCCCGAGCTGTCGACGTGGCGCCGCGCGCGCGCGCGGCGCGAGCCGGACCACCCAGGCCCAGATCCGGTCGCCGTCGGCGAGGAAGAAGTAGGTCGAGAACAGCACGATGAAGAAGCCCGCGAGGACGTGGCCGAGCGCCGTGCCGACCTCGGTGACGTTGCCGAGGTCGACGTGTCTGGCCGGTGTTCTTCAGGCCGTCCTGGGCGCGCTGGATGTAGTCGTTGATCTGGGAGTCGCTGGCGTGCAGGGGCCCGGTCTTGAGCCAGTTCTTGATCTCGCTCCAGGCCTGCGGACGCCTGGTCGGCGAGGTCCTGCGCGCCGTTGGCGACCTGCTGGCCGGCGAAGGTCAGGAGCGGCCCGACGAACGCGAGGCCGGCGAGCACGACCAGCGATCGCGCGACAGCCCGCGCGGGAGCCCCATCCGGTGCAGGCGGTCGACGACGGGCACGACCAGCGCGGAGATGAGCAGCGCGACGGCCAGCGGGATCGCGACGACCGCGAAGAACGCGACCAGCCAGAGCACGACGTAGCCGGCCGCGGCGATGACCAGGAACCGCCACGCCCCAGGCGGCGGCCAGGTCGACGCCCCACGGCACCTGGGCGCGGCTGAAGTTCGAGCGGCCCCGCCGGTGACCGGCGCCGGCTGCGGCGCGGCGCTCCGTCGCGGATCGCCGCCCACTGCTGGGCGAGCCGCGCGGCGATGCCCTCCTCGGACTCGTCGGCGGTGCCGCGGGAGCGCGGGCGATCGGGCATCGGCAGGCGGCGCCGCTGGCCGTCGGCGTCGGTGGGACCCTCGTCGGCGGGCGCCGTCGACCGGCGGCTCGTCGGCGTCGTTGCTCACGGCGACAGGCTATCCAGCGCCGGGCCGTGCGAGCGTCATCGCCAGGCGGTACGCCGCGTCCGGGTGGTCGGCCGCCAGCAGGCCGGCCGCGGCGAGCACGTAGTCGGCGTCGACGACGACCCGCGGGTGCCGCGGCAGCTGCCAGCCGCCCTCGAGGTGCTCGCCGGTGCTGCCGGCGAGCACCCGCTCGGCCACACCGGGTCGGCCGTTGCGCAGCACGCCGCCGGAGCCCGACCAGCAGGCCGACCTCGCGCAGGTCCTTGCCGGTGCGCTCGACGACCCGGCCCTCCGGGCTGACGACGACCCTGGCCCGGCCCGCGTGCCGGCGCAGCGCCAGGCCGACCGCGGCGCGGGCGATCGCCTCGTCGGCGTCGCGCTCGGCGTCGGTGCCGGGCAGGAAGCCGGGGTCGTCGTGCCGCCGGCGCGCGGCCGTCGGCTCGAGCTCGCGGCAGCTCGGCCACGGTGGTCAGCGCCGACCAGCGCATGCCGAGGTCGCCCTCGACGGTGCGGGTGACCGGCGTGGTGGCGACCACCTCGCGGCCCCGACCGAGTCGGGGTCGAGCTCGACCACCGAGTGCACGTCGGTCGTCGCCCCGCCGACGTCGACCACGACGACGTCGCCGACGCCCCGGGCGAGCAGCTCGACGCCGGTGAGCACGACGTCGGGGGTGGCCCCGCGGACCATCGCCGGTGAAGTCCGCGCGCGCGCGCTCAGGTGCTTGCCGCCGATCACGTGGGCCAGGAACATCTCCCGGATCGCCGCCCGCGCCGAGTCGGGCGCGAGCACCCCGATGCGCGGCACCACGTTGTCGGCGAGCACGTGCGGCACGCCGCCAGCACCGCCGCGACCTCGCGCCGGGCCTCGACGTTGCCCGGCGACCACGACCGGGCCGCGCCAGCCGCGCGGCGACCAGCGCCCGGGCGCGCGTCGAGCAGCACCTCGCCGTTGCCGCCGTCGGTGCCGCCGGTCAGCAGCACCACGTCCGGCCGGGTCGGTCTCGCAGGCCGCGCCGCAGGGCGTCGCCGGGCGACGACCCGCGGCGGCGACGACGTCGACGACCTTGCCGCCGCTGGACAGCGCGACCCGGCGCCCGGCCTCGGCGGTCACCAGCTCCTCGTTGCCGACGACCGCGATCCGCAGGCCGCCGCCGGCGCTCGAGCAGGCCAGCACCTCGGCGTCCGCCGCGCGGGGGTCCTGCTCGACGAGCGCGGCCAGGCAGGCGTCGTACCCGTCGAGCACGTCGGTGTCGGCATCGGTGCGTGCGGTGCGAGGCGGAGGCGACGATCCGCGCCGGCGGCGAGGTCGACCAGCGCGGCCTTGGTGAACGTGGACCCGAAGTCGACGCAGACCACGGCGCCGCCGGTGTCAGTCGAGGGCACGGTCGAGGTCGGCGATCAGGTCGTCGACGGTCTCGATGCCGACGCTGAGCCGGACCAGGTCGGCCGGCACCTCCAGGTCGGTGCCGGCGACGCTGGCGTGGGTCATCCGGCCGGGGTGCTCGATCAGCGACTCGACGCCGCCGAGCGACTCCCCGAGCGTGAAGACCTCGGTCCGCTCGCAGACCGCGAGCGCCTGCGCCTCGCCGCCGGTGACGCGGAACGAGACCATGCCGCCGAACCGCTTCATCTGCTCGCTGCGCGACCTCGTGGCCCGGGTGGTCGTCCAGGCCCGGGGTAGATCACCTCGCCGACCGCGGGGTGGCTGGTCGAGGAAGTCGACGATCCGCTCGGCGTTGTCGCAGTGCCGGTCCATCCGCACGCCGAGGGTCTTCAGGCCGCGCAGGGTGAGCCACGCGTCGAACGGGCCGGCGACCGCGCCCATGGCGTTCTGGTGGAAGGCCGACCTTCTCGGCGAGGTCGAGGTCGCGGACGACGAGCGCGCCGCCGACGACGTCGGAGTGGCCGCCGCAGTACTTCGTCGTGGAGTGCAGCGACCACGTCGGCGCCGAGCGTGAGCGGCTGCTGGAGGTACGGCGAGGCGAACGTGTTGTCGACGACCAGCAGCGCGCCGGCGTCGTGGGCGACGCGCGGCCAGGGCCGCGATGTCGCCGATGTTGAGCAGCGGGTTGGTCGGGGTCTCGACCCAGACCAGCTTCGTCTCGCCCGGGGCGGATCGCGGCGCGCGACCGCCGTCGACGTCGGAGACCGCCGCCGGGCTGTGCTCCAGCCCCCACACCCGCTCGACCTTGTCGAAGAGCCGGAACGTGCCGCCGTACGCGTCGTCGGGGATCACCACGTGGTCGCCGGGCCGGCAGACGGCCCGCACCAGGGTGTCCTCGGCGGCCAGGCCGGAGGCGAACGCGAAGCCGCGCTCGCCCTCCTCCAGCGCCGCGAGGTTGCCCTCGAGCGCGGTGCGGGTCGGGTTGGCCGAGCGGCTGTACTCGTAGCCGCCGCGCAGCCCGCCGACGCCGTCCTGCTTGTAGGTGCTGGTCGCGTAGATCGGCGGGATCACCGCGCCGGTCGCCGCGTCCGGCTCGTAGCCCGCGTGGATCGCACGCGTCTCGAAGCCCGGACTTGTGTGCGGTGCTGCTGCTCGCTCATGCGGCCGAGGCTAGCGCACGTCGGGTTTCACCGGTCAGCCGGTGAAACCCGACCGACACGCCGGTGCGCCACGGCGTGTCGGTCGGGTTTCCCACGACAAGTACGCCGAACGCCCCGGAAGGCCGACGGGAAGGCCACGGGGTCCGCCGGTGTTACACCTGGTGCCGCATCCCTCCCACCGAAGGAGAGCCCGTGTTCCTCAGCCGCAAGACCGAGATGGTGGCCCCCGAGCAGGCCCTGCCGGGCCGCGCCGAGCGGCCCTCCGACCTCGCCGAGAAGCACCTCGTGCTCGGCACGCCGCTGGTCACCGACGAGGTCCCCGACGGCTACGAGGTCGCGCTGTTCGGGCTCGGCTGCTTCTGGGGCGCGGAGGAGATCTTCTGGCAGGTCCCCGGCGTCTGGTCGACGTCGGTCGGGTACGCCGGCGGCACGACGCCGAACCCGACGTACGAGGAGGTCTGCTCCGGCGGCACCAACCACACCGAGGCGGTGCGGGTCGTCTTCGACCCGGCGCGGGTCGTCCTTCGCCGACCTGGTCAAGACGTTCTTCGAGGTGCACGACCCGACCCAGGGCTACCGGCAGGGCAACGACGTCGGCACGCAGTACCGCTCGGCGATCTACTGGACGACGCCCGAGCAGGAGCAGGTCGCGCGCGAGCTGACGCAGGTGTACGGCGACGAGCTCCGCCGCCGGCGGCTCGGCGAGATCACCACCGAGATCCGGCCGGCCGGCGACACGCCGTACTACTACGCCGAGGACTACCACCAGCAGTACCTGGCAAAGCACGTGAATGGCTACCGGTGCCACGCCAACACCGGCGTCAAGTTCCCCGAGACCGCCTGACCTGCGCCGATGGGCCCTGCGTCGTTCCCGACGTGGGGCCCTGAGTAGCGATCGCGCGCGGGTCCGGCGGTGGGCGACGGCGCGCCCCGTCGCCGCAGAGGTCGCGGTGGTGACGCTGCAGGCTTCCGGGGCGACGCACCCGAACCGGCACGGTCCGGGACGCAACCTTCGCGGCGCGGCCGGCGTCAGGGGTGCGAAGGGGGTGCTCGATGGTGATCGCGAGCCAGAGACATGCGCCGGATGCGCCGACGTTCGAGGAGTACGCCGCGTCCGCGTGGCCGCGGTTGTACCGAACTGCCTACTTGCTCGCCGGCAGCCACGCCGACGCGGAGGATCTCGCTCAGCAGACGTTGGTGCAGGCCTACCGCACCTGGGACAAGGTCAGCCGGGCCGACCAGCCGGCGGCGTACCTGCGCCGCATGATGACCAACCTCTACATCTCGGGACGGCGGCCGAAGTCCCGCAGGTTCGAGCTGTTGACCGACACCCCACCCGAGCCGCGCACGGGCTGCGGCTCCGGGCACGAGGACCGGCTCGAGCTGTGGCCGCACGTGGCATCGCTGCCACCGCGGCAGCGAGCGGTGATCGTGCTGCGGTACTACGAGCAACTCAGTGAGCGCGAAATCGCCGAGACGCTGGGCTGCTCGACCGGCAACGTCAAGTCCACCGCGCACCGCGCGCTGAAGGCCCTGCGGGCCGCGATCGCGGCCAACGCGCACGGTGGAGAGGAGGCCTGAAATGGGGATCGAGCTGGAAGAGACCCTGAGCCGCGAGCTGCACGAGGTGGCCGACCGGCTGGCCGTCCCGCCGATGCCGGCGTTGCCTTCCCCCGCGCTCTCCGGCGGGCGCCGGCCGAGGCGTCGAGCCTGGGATCCGCCGCTGCTCGTTGCCGCGGCCACGATCGTGGTGCTCGCTGTCGTGGGCCTGCTGGCCGTGCAGGAAGGCGGGCGCGACCTGCAGCCGGCACCTTCCCCCAGACCGACCGTCTCCCAGACACCGCCCAGCCGCGCCAACGACTCCGGGGTGCAGCGCCACCAGCGCCGGATCGAGAAGCTCAAGGATCCCGCCGGCCAGGTGCCGCGCACCGGGCCCGGGGTGACGGTGACCCTCTCCGACGCCCCGGAGGAGGTCATCAACTCCACCACCCACGACCTGAACTACCTCCTGGTCCACCAGCAGGACATCCGGTCGGTGGTCAACGCGATGTGGGAGGCCGGCGCGACCGCGGTCACGGTGCAGGGCCAGCGGGTGGTCAGCACTACCGACATCAAGTGCGAGGGCAACGCCGTGATACTCCACGGCGTGCCGTACTCCCCGCCCTACCGGATCTCCGCGGTCGGCGACCAGGACTCGCTCCTGGCCGCGATCGACGGCGACCCCTACCTGAAGGTGTACCGGAAGCAGGCCGCCGACCCCACGATCTCGGTCGGCTGGGACCTCCAGCTCGAGCCGAGCATCACCGCTCCCGCGTACGACGGCCCGCTCGACCTCAACTAGCGGGGCCCTCCAGAGCCGCCACGACATCGGATCTGCACGGCCGACGAGGGGAGGCTGCCGCCAGGGGACGAAGCGGCAGTCGCCCGGTCATCGGCTGATCCGCGGACGCGCACATGGACTCGGTCCCGAGGGTGGCCGTCCGCGCACCCGCGCACAGACCGGGACGCCAGTCACTACGCCGACAACTATCAGCAGTACCTCGCCCGACACTGTCGTACAGCGCGTGACCGTTCGTAGTGTTGGTGACGGCGGACGCCCGGCCCGCCCGAGCCGAAGGAGCAGGCATGGCCGAGTACCTCCTGTACTTCAACCAGCAGTGGGTGGGTGACCACACCGAGGAGTGGTTCCGCGACCGCGGCCCCCTCGCCATGGCGGTCGTGGACGAGATGAAGGCGGCGGGCGTGTACGTCTTCGCCGGCGGGCTCGAGGAGGACGGATCGGTCTACAGCGCCGATCCCACCGGCGGCGAGGTGCTGGTGACCGACGGACCGTTCGTCGAGACCAAGGAGTTCCTGGGCGGGTTCGCGATCGTGGACGTTCCCGACGACGATGCGGCGAAGGCCTGGGCGGCGAGGCTCGCCGAGGCGTGCGGCTGGCCCCATGAGATCCGTCGCTTCGGACCGCAGCCCGGGGCCGGTGCCGGCTGACACCCCGGGACGTCATACCGACGGTGTCACCGCTTGCTCCGTCCGGATGACGTCCCGCCGCGGCCCGCGGGTAACCCTCAAGTCGGACCTGGTCTGGACCGATGCCTTGAGCGTCGGGGGACACGACCGAAGGGATACCCATGCACACCATCAACCGCGCGCTCGTCGCGCCGCTCGCCGGGGTGGTCCTCCTCGGCGGGATGGCCGTCGGCGCCACCGCCGTCGCCTCGTCCGGACACCACCCGTCCGGCCACGGCGACGGCACCTGCGTCCGCCAGGAGGCGCAGGTGGCGAAGGCCGAGGACGCCCTGGCCCGCGTGACCGCCGTGTTCGAGCGCAAGCAGCAGGCGACCGACTCGGCCGAGCAGGAGCTGGCGGACGCCACCGGCCGCGAGAAGGGCCAGGCGCGCAAGCAGCTGGCGCACGCCAAGGCGGCCGAGGCGAAGGCCAAGAAGGCGAAGAAGGCCCAGCAGCAGCGCCTGACCAAGGCCGAGCAGCGGCTGGCCGACTGCCAGGCGGCCCAGCAGCCGACGGACACCCCCGACGGACTCCACGACGGACACCCCGACGGAGACCCCGGCGGCCTGACCCGGCTCCCGGGAGACATCGACCGGGCCCGACGTACCGCTCGTCGGGCGTCGTGCCCGGTCGCCTCTCGGTGGCCGGCCGTAGCCTGCCGGCCATGGCCATCGCTCGCTACCCCACCTTCGTCTACGACTGCCCCGACGCGGGCGCGCTCGCAGCCTTCTACGCAGAACTGCTGGGCTGGGAGGTGACCGAGCAGGACGGCTGGGTCGACCTGCGGCCGGCCGACGGGAGTGGCTGCATCTCGTTCCAGTCCATCGACGGCTACCGGGCGCCCACCTGGCCGAGCCAGGAGGTCCCGCAGCAGCTGCACCTCGACGTCGTGGTCGACGACCTCGACGAGGCCGAGGCACAGGTTCGGGCCCTCGGCGCGACGCTGGCCGGGGCCCAGCCGGGCACCACGTTCCGGGTGTTCCTCGACCCCGCGGGGCACCCGTTCTGCCTGTGCACCAGCTAGCAGGAACAATGGAGGGGTGAACGACGTCCCCCGCAAGGCCGTGGCGCGGACGGCCAAGCTGGCCGCCCTGCCGTTGGGGTACGCCGGCCGCAGCGCCCTCGGGCTCGGCAAGCGCCTCGGTGGCAAGCCCGCCGAGGCGGTGATGACCGACATCCAGCAGCGCACCGCCGAGCAGCTGTTCCGCACGCTCGGGGAGCTCAAGGGCGGTGCGATGAAGGTCGGCCAGATGCTCTCGGTGCTGGAGTCGGCGTTCCCGGAGGACATGGCCGGGCCCTACCGCGAGCACCTCACCCGCCTGCAGGACGCGGCGCCGCCGATGCCGACCCAGACGGTGCGCGAGATCCTCGCCCACGACCTCGGACCGGACTGGAAGGACCGCCTGGTCTGGCTCGACGGTGGACCCACCGCCGCCGCGTCGATCGGCCAGGTCCACCGCGGACGCTGGTCCGACGGCCGCGACGTCGCGGTCAAGGTGCAGTACCCGGGCGCCGGTGACGCGCTCCGGTCCGACCTGCGCCAGCTGTCCCGGCTGGCCCGCACCGCGGCTCCCCTCGTGCCCGGGCTCGACCTGAAGCCGCTGGTCGCCGAGCTGCAGGAGCGGGCGAGCGACGAGCTCGACTACCGCCTCGAGGCCGAGGCGCAGCACACCTTCGCGGCGGCGTTCCGCGACGACCCCGACATCGTGGTGCCCGACGTGGTCGACGTCGGTGAGACCGTCCTGGTCACCGAGTGGCTCGAGAGTCCCGCGTCGATGGCCTCGATCATCGCCGGGGGCACGCAGGAGGAGCGCGACCACTACGGCGAGCTGTTCGTGCGCTTCCTCTTCTCCGGGCCCGCCCGCACCGGCATGCTGCACGCCGACCCACACCCGGGCAACTACCGGATCCTGCCCACCGCGGACGGCCGCCCCGGTGGGCTGGGCGTCCTGGACTTCGGCGCCGTGGCCCGGCTGCCCGAGCGCGGGCTGCCCGAGGCGATGGGCCGCCTGCTGCGTGTCGCGGCGCACGACAACGAGGCCGAGCTCGTGGAGGGCCTGCGCCGGGAGGGCTTCATCAAGGAGCGGATCACGGTCGACCCGGCGCAGGTGCTCGCCTACCTGGCGCCGTTCGTCGAGCCCACCAGGGTGGAGCGCTTCCGCTTCAGCCGGGACTGGATGCGCACCCAGTTCGCCCGCATCAACGACCCCCGGGACCCTCTCTACACGGTCGGCATGAAGCTCAACCTGCCGCCGTCGTACCTGCTGATCCACCGCACCTGGCTGGCCGGGCTCGGCGTGCTGTGCCAGCTCGAGTGCGAGGCGCCGTTCCGCCAGATCCTCACCGACTCGCTGCCGGGGTTCGCCGCCGAGTAGCGCGTCACTCCCCCACGGCGCCGTCGATCGACTCGCGGATGAGGTCCGCGTGGCCGTTGTGGCGCGCGTACTCCTCGACCAGGTGCAGCAGGATCCAGCGCAGGCTGAACGCCTCGCCGGTGCGGCGCGACGTCCGCACCGACAGGTCGTCGAGCCCGGCCCGGGCGATCACCGCGTCCGCGTCGGCCACCATCGCGTCGTAGAGCGCCCACAGCTGCTCGGGGCTGTCGTCCTGCGCGCTGTGCCAGTCCCAGTCCCGGTCCGCGTCCCAGTCGGCCGACCGCCACGGTTCGCTCATCGGCTCGCCGAGGAACACCTCGCGCAGCCAGTTGTTCTCGACCAGCGCCAGGTGCTTGACCATCCCGCCCAGGGTCATCTCCGACGGCGGCAGGGCGGTGGCCAGCTGGGCGGCGTCGAGGCCGCCGGCCTTCATCCGCAGCGTGTCGCGGTGGTAGTCCAGGAACGCCAGCAGCAGGGACCGCTCGGCACCGCTCTGCGGCGGGTCCCGGCGGGTCATCGCGGCCTCCGGTCGGTGATGCAGTACGTCGTGCCGACCGGGTCGGTCAGCACGGTCCACTCCTCGTGGCGGCGGACGACGGTGGCGCCGAGCGCGACGTGGCGGGCCGTCTCGGCCTCGCGGTCGTCGCAGGCGATGTCCAGGTGGGCGGACACCGGCCCGTCCTCGTCGTCGAGCCGCTGGACCAGCCAGCGCAGCGGCTGCTCGGCGGGCGGGTGCAGCCGCGCGAACTCCCGCGAGACCGTGGGATCGAGGTCCCAGCCGGTCAGCGCCTGCCAGAACGCCACCTCGTCGTCGTACGCCGTCCGCGGGATGTCGAGGCAGACCTGGTCGACCTGCGACCGGGTGCCGTCGGGCCAGGTGGCCGGGGCGGGCCGCTGCGACGCCTGGGCCCGCACGAAGCAGAACACGAAGCCGCCCGGGGAGCGCAGGACGACGTACCCGTGCTCGTGGCGGACCAGCACGTGCGCACCGAGCTCGACGGCGGCCTCGGCGGCGACCGTGGGGTTCGTCGACGTGCAGGTCGAGGTGGACGCGGCCGGGCCCGTCGGCGAGCGACTGGACGCGCAGGTAGTCGTCACCGTCCGGCGGCACCAGCGTCGCGAACTCGCCGTCGGCGCCGCGCCGGGCCGACAGCGGGTAGCCGGTGACGCCCTGCCAGAACGCGACGCCGCGCTCGGGGTCGCCGGGGTCGCCGGGATCGCCGGGGTCGCCGGGTGAGAAGTCGAGGAAGGCGCTGACCCAGAACGGCGAGGTCGTCATGGCGCCGGCTTGTGCAGGACGGCGCTGGTGGGCGTGACCCGGACGTCGTCGCCGTCGGCCGCGGCGGTGCCGTCGACGAGCAGGGACATCCCGGGGTCCTCCAGCGGCGGGAACAGCAGCGTGACGGCCGGGTTGGCGCCGACGTTGCGGAGCGACCCACCGCCGGGCGTGGCGACGAGCAGCGCCCCGTCCTGCGGCACCGCGCGCACCGACACGGCCTTGACCAGGCCGTCGCGCGAGGTCAGCAGGTAGCCGCGGTCGAACTCCGCCAGCCGCTGCGGGATGTCGGCCACCTCGACGGGGATGCTCATGAGATCACGGTATCGACCCAGCGCTCGCCCGCCACCTGCGTCTCGGCGGCTCCGGCGGTCAGCTCCGCCACCAGCGCGGCCAGCCGCGGCTCCTCGTCCGGGGGTACGCCGAGGCGCAGCGCGACCCGGGCGGCGTACTCGGTGTCGAGCACCGCGACGCCGCGCGCCCGCAACTCGCTCTCGACCCGGCCGGCGTCGGCGTGGTCGAGCTCGAGGAGGTGCTCGTGGACCAGCGTGCGGCGCAGCGTCCCGGCGGCGTCGAGCCCCGCGCGGACGGCGTCGCCGTACGCCCGGACCAGGCCGCCGGCGCCCAGCAGGGTGCCCCCGAACCACCGGGTGACGACCGCGACCACGTCGCTGACACCGGCGCCGCGGAGGACCTCCAGCATCGGCGCACCGGCCGTCCCCGCCGGCTCGCCGTCGTCGGAGGAGCGCTCGACCGGGGCCGGCGGCGGGCCCACGACGCTCTGCTGGACCCGGAAGGCGGAGCAGTGGTGGCGGGCGTCCCAGTGCTGACGGCGCATCTCGTCGACGACGGCGCGGGCGGCGGCCTCGTCCGCGACCCGGCGCAGCGTGCACAGGAATCGGGAGCGCTTGACCTCGATCTCGGCCTCGGCGGCCCGGGCGATGACCAGGTAGCTGTCCATGTCAGGCCCAGAACCCGAGGACCTCGCCGCCGATCCGGACGACGAACGCGGAGACGACGAGGATGAAGAAGACGCGGACGAAGCGGCCGCCGCGGGAGACGGCGGTGCGCGCCCCGACGTACCCGCCGACGACGTTGCACAGGCCCATCACGACCGCGACCCGCCACACGATCGCGCCCTGCGGCGCGAAGACGATGATCGCGGCCAGGTTGGTCGCCCAGTTGGCCAGCCGCGCCTTGGCCGACGCCTCCAGGAAGTTGTAGCCCAGCAGCCCGACCAGCGTGATGACGAAGAAGCTGCCGGTCCCGGGGCCGAGGGCCCCGTCGTAGAAGCCGATCGCGAGGCCAGTCGCCATCGCGGCGACCAGGTGCCGGTGACCATGGAACCGCAGGGCGGTCCGCTCGCCCAGCTGCGGCCGGAACAGCACGTAGCCGCCGACCACCACCAGCGCCACCAGCACGATCGGCTCGAACGCGTCGCGGGGGATCTGGCTGGCCACGACGGCGCCGGCGGCCGATCCGGCGAAGGCGAGCAGCATCAGCGGCAGGAACGTGCGCGGGTCGGGCTTGATGCGGCGGTAGTACGTCGTGGCGCTCGCCGTCGTGCCGCAGATCGAGGAGACCTTGTTGGTGGCCAGGATCTGCACCGGCGCGGCGGTCGGCATCCCGAGGAGCAGCGCGGGCAGCTGGATCAGGCCGCCGCCCCCGACCACCGCGTCGACGAAGCCCGCCGAGAGCGCTGCGAGTCCGAGCAGGGCGAGCACGGTCGCGGTGGGATCTCCCATGTTCTCTTTCGGTGGTCGAGTAGCGAGCGCAGCGAGCGTATCGAGACCCCAAGCCGACTCCCAGCCGACCTCAAGTGGGCGGCGGTTGAGTGCTCCCACCGAACCGAATCGGATCTACGAGAGAGAGACCACATGCACCGCCGTTGGCTGACCCGGGCGCTGATCGCGCTCGCCGTCCCCGCCCTGACCGTCCCGGCCATCGCGTCGTCCGCCACCGCGGCCGCTTCCTACCCGGGCGTCCCCACCATCGACTCCGTCGCGACGATCTACGCCCACCTCGACGGTGGCACCGCGAGCGAGAGCACCAGCAAGGTCTACGGCCCGGGCAAGAAGTGCAAGCCCGGCAAGGCGATCAAGGGCGCCGGTGCCCGCTCGGCGTCGTACTCCCCCGACTACACCTCCGGCGACCCGGACGCCTTCGTCATCGACGGCGACCACCCGATGGTGTCGGTGACCGCGATGAAGTTCCCCAGCACCAAGGCCGCGATCGCCTACCTGCACGGCTACAGCAAGACCGCCAAGGACTGCCCCGGCGGGGCCGGCGGTGGCACCGGCGGCGGCAGCGGGGGCGGCGTCAAGTGCAAGACCGCGATGAAGAAGATCAAGTTCAAGCTCGGTGACGAGCGCTGGGGCTACCAGTACAAGTCGACCTGCAAGAGCGGCAGCCAGACGTCGTCGTCGGTGTTCAACATGCTCTTCGCCCGCGACGGCCAGTACCTCGTCTACACGACCGCGATGTCGATGGACGCCTCGGCGCCCTCGATCCCGAAGTCGATCGACCTGACGGCGCTGGCTCTCAAGAGCGTCTGAGCCCCCTCCCCAGCAGGTTCCTAGGGTGGAGGGGTGCGGATCGTCTCACTGCTCCCCTCCACCACGGAGATCCTGTTCGCGATCGGCGCCGGCGACGACGTCGTCGGCGTCACCTTCGAGTGCGACTTCCCGCCCGAGGCGCGGACCCGCCGGATCGTCTCCACGTCGGCGATGCCGCAGGGCCTGTCCCCCGCCGAGATCGACGCGTACGTCGTGGGCGCGATGTCCCGCGGCGAGGACCTCTACCACCTCGCGGCCGGCGCCCTGGCCGAGCTCGACGCCGACCTCGTCGTCACCCAGGACCTCTGCGCCGTCTGCGCCGTGGACGTCTCCGTGGTCGACGACGCCCTGTCCCACCTCGGCTGTCGCGCCGAGGTGCTGACCATCGACCCGCACACCCTCGACGAGGTGTTCGGGTCGATCCTCGTCCTCGGCCGGGCCACCGGCCGCGAGCCGGCCGCCGCGGAGCTCGTGGCCGCCCTCCGGGCCCGGCTCGACGCCGTCCGTGCCCGCGTCACCGGCCGCCCGCGGCCGCGGGTGATGCTGCTGGAGTGGACCGACCCGCCGTACGCGCCGGGCCACTGGGTGCCCGAGATGATCGAGGCAGCCGGCGGCGAGTGCCTGCTCGGCAGGCCCGGCGCGAAGTCCGAGCGGGTGCGGTGGGAGTCGGTCCACGAGGCCGCGCCCGACGTGGTCGTCGTGGCGCCGTGCGGCTTCGACCTGCCCGGTGCGCAGTCCCTCGCCGACGACCTGGTCCGCGCGGGCGTGCTGCCCACCGACGTACCCGTCCACGCGGTCGACGCCAACGCCGCCTGGGCCCGCCCGGGCACCCGGCTGGTCGACGGCGTCGAGGAGCTGGCCGCCATCCTCCACCCGGCCTGACAGGTCGTGTGCCCACGGACGCGCTCCGCCGCGTGCCCAGGCACACGACCCGCACTGTCGGTGGCCGCGGGTAGACAGGGCGCATGAGCGAGACGTCGCTGGCCGCGGAGGCCGAGCTGTACCTGCGGGCCGTCGTCGAGGCGGAGCCGCAGGAGCGCGAGTGCCTGGTGTGCTTCGTCGCACGGATGACCGGCGAGCACGGCTGCGACTCGACGTTCCTGTGGGCCCGGCGCTTCCGTGACCTGCGGTCGCCGACCGCGACCGCCCTGGAGAAGCGGTTCGGCCAGCGGCTCGTGCTGTGCGACTGCCTGATCGTGCACAAGGCGCACGAGCCGGTGCGCGAGCTGATGGAGCGCGACATCCACACCGACGAGCTCCGGCGACCGGAGCGGCTGCCACCGTGCGCCGGCGTCCGGCGCACCAGCACGCGGGCCTGCGCGAACTGGGAGACGTTCTAGGGTGGCCGGAAGGGCTAGTCGCCGACCCAGAAGCCGCGGCCGCCGAACCAGTCGCCGTAGCCGCCGTGGCCGCCGGGACGGGACCCGCGGGAGCCGAGGTAGGAGCCGACCACCGCGGCGCCGAGGTCGTCGAGCTCGGGGGCGACCACCCGGCCGTCGACCCGCTTGGCCATCGAGTCGATGAACCGGGCCAGGCCCGGGTCCTCGCCGAGCCGGAAGAACGTGGTCTGCGCGCCGAGCCGGCCGGCGTTGTCGAGCTCGCGCACGGCGTACGCGACCGTCAGCGGGTGCGGCGGGTAGGAGAAGTAGACCTCGCCGTCGGGCTCGAGGTGCGAGGTCGGCTCGCCGTCGGTGACGATCAGCAGCACCGGCTGGGCGTTCGGGTGCTTGCGGAAGTGCCGGTTGGCGAGCAGCAGGGCGTGGTGCAGGTTGGTGCCCTTGTCCCACATCGCGTCCAGCGCGGTGAGCTGCTCGATCTCCATCACCTCGGCGTGCCGGCCGAAGCCGATCAGCTGCAGGTGGTCGCCGCGGAACCGGGAGCGGATCAGCGTGTGCAGCGCCAGCGCGGTGCGCTTCATCGGCACCCAGCGGCCGTCCATCGCCATCGAGAACGACGTGTCGACCAGCAGCGCGACCGCCGCCTGGGTGCGCGCCTCGGTCTCCTGGACCTCGACGTCGTCGATGCTCGAGCATCGGCGCCGCGACGGGTCGCCGGCCCGGCGGAGCACGCGCGTTGAGCATCGTGCGCGGCACGTGCCACGGCTCGGTGTCGCCGAACGCCCACTCGCGGGTCGCGCCCGACAGGTCGCCCGCCGCGCCGGCGCTGCTGCAGGTCGCGCTGCGCCCTGCCGGCCGGACATCCGCTCGGCGACGTCGCGCAGCAGCGCCTTGCCGAGCTGGCGCATCGCCTTCGGGGAGAGCCGGAGCTGGCCGTCGGAGCCGCGCTTCATGTAGCCGGAGTCGCGCAGCGCCTGCTCGAGCCGCTGCAGCGTCCGGGCGTCGACCGCGGCCTCGTCGCCGAGCTGGCGGGCCAGCTTGTCGAGGTCGAGGTCGTCCATCCGGGCGCCGCCGTAGGACTGCGAGAGCTGCTCGGCGAGCTCGTCGAGGTCGGCGAGGTCCTGGAAGACGCCGGTGCCGTCGCCGAGGCCGAGCCCCTCCTCGCCCGACATCTGCTCCGAGCCGCCCCAGTCCTCGCCGGGCCGCAGCGACTGCAGGTTGGCGTCGAGCCGGTCCAGCGACTCCATCAGCTCCGGCGAGCCGAACGCCTGGGCGGAGAGCTCCATCAGCTCCTCGCGCTGCTCGGGCGTCATCGAGTTCAGCATCCGCTGCGCCGCCGCCGACCGCTGGGCGAGCGAGTCGAGCAGCTCGTCGATGTTCGACGGGTTCTCCGGGAAGAAGTCCCCGTGCTTGTCCATGAACTCGTCGAAGTCGGCCTGGGTGTCCTCGCCGCGCTGGTGCTTCTCGAGCAGCTCGTTGAGGTCGCCGAGCATCTCGTTGACCGCGGCCCGGTCCTCGTCGGTGGCGTTCTCCAGCGCCTGCTTCATGCCGGCGAAGCGCTGGTCGAGCAGCTCGCGGCCGAGCAGGTCCTTGATCTTCTCGTAGTCCGCGCGGGCCTCGCGGCTCTGCCAGTCGTACGACGACAGCTCGCTCACCGCGGCGGCCGTGTTCGGCGGCAGGTTCGTCCAGCTGCATCTCCCGGAACGCCCGGTCGGCGTCGTCCATCATCGCGTCGCGGGCCAGCTGCTTGCGCTCCTCGAGCACCGCGTGGTCGAGCAGCTCGCGGACCTCCTGGCAGGGTGCCGTCGAGGTTGTGCCGCTGGAGCAGCTCGCGCCGCCGCTCGGCGACCCGGCGGGCCAGGTCGTCCAGGCCGGTCTGGTCCGGCCGCCGCGGCGCAGGAACTCCTGCATCGCCCGCTCGGGCGAGTAGCCGGCCATCACGTCCTCGCCGATGGCGTCCAGCGCCTCGGCCAGGTCGACCGGCGGGGCGAGCGGGTCGCCGCCGGCGTACCGCTTGAAGCGGGTCCGGTCCTTCATCCGCCCGCCACCGGCCTAGCCGTAGACCGTCTCGGCGCCGTCGGTGTCCTTGCCGACCTTGCGGGCCAGGTAGAGGCCCTCGAGCGCGAGCTCGATCGCGCCGGCGCGCTGGCCGTCGTTCGTGGCGTCCGAGCCGGTCGCAGATCTCGTCGTAGAGCTCGGACTCGCCGAGCACCGGCAGGCCGGTGAGGAAGTCGCGGGCGGTGACCTGCTCGCCGGTGGTGACCATCGCGCCGTTCTCGATCGCCTCGACCAGCAGGCCGAGGTCGAGGCCGCGGAAGTGGCTGCCGGACGGTCTCGGCGGTGGCGGTGCGCAGCAGGTGGGTGAGGATCTCGTCCTCGCGGCCCTCCTCGCCGGACTCGAACTCGATCTTGCCGCCGAGCACGTCGACGGCGGTCTCGAGGTCGACCGACCCGGGCCACCGCCTGCTCCTCGCCCTGGCGCGGTCGCCCGGTGCAGCGCGGCGGCGGCGATCGTCTCGGCGCCGGCGATCGCGAACCGCGCGGAGACGCCGCGAGCGCTGGTCGACGGCGCTGGACTCGCGCAGCTGCGCGGGTGAAGCGGGCCAGGATCTCGACGAGGTGCGTCGGGGACGTCGGCGACCAGGTGCGCCTCCTGGCGGATCACCGCGACCTCGTCGTCGAGCTCGCGTCGGGTAGTGGGTGCGGATCTCCGCGCCGAAGCGGTCCTTGAGCGGGGTGATGATCCGCCCGCGGTTGGTGTAGTCCTCGGGGTTGGCGCTGGCCACCACGAGCACGTCCAGCGGCAGCCGCAGCACGTAGCCGCGGATCTGGATGTCGCGCTCCTCCATCACGTTGAGCATCGCCACCTGGATCCGCTCGGCGAGGTCGGGCAGCTCGTTGATCGCGACGATGCCGCGGTGGCTGCGCGGGATCAGCCCGAAGTGGATGGTCTCCGGGTCGCCGAGCGAGCGGCCCTCGGCGACCTTCATCGGGTCGACGTCGCCGATCAGGTCGGCGACGCTGGTGTCCGGGGTGGCCAGCTTCTCGGCGTACCGCTCGTCGCGGTGCCGCCACGCGACCGGCAGGTCGTCGCCGAGCTCGGCGGCCGCGGCGCTGCGCGACGTGGGTGATCGGCTCGTAGGGGTGCTCGCCGAGCTCGGAGCCGGCGATGACCGGCGTCCACTCGTCGAGCAGGCCGACCAGGGTGCGCAGCAGCCGGGTCTTGCCCTGGCCGCGCTCGCCGAGCAGCACGACGTCGTGGCCGGCGATCAGGGCCCGCTCGAGCTGGGGGATCACGGTGTCCTCGAAGCCGTGCAGCCCCGGCCACGGGTCGCGGCCCTCGCGCAGCGCGGCCAGCAGGTTGTCGCGGATCTCCTCGCGCAGGTGCTTCTGGACGTGGCCGGAGGCGCGCAGCTCGCCGACGGTGCTGATCTGCGGCGGCGTGGCGGGGGCAGTCACGCGCTCCACGCTACTCAGCGCGCCAACAACTGGGGACCGTCTCCGGTTCGCGGACGGTCAGTAGGGTGCGGCCGTGCCTCTCCAGCAGCCCTGCCCGTGCGGTTCCGGCGTGCCGTACGACGCGTGCTGCGGCCGGCTGCACCGCGGCGCCGCGGCCGCGGACACCGCCGAGCAGCTGATGCGGTCGCGCTACGCGGCGTACGCCGTCGGCGACACCGGCTACGTCTTCCGCACCTGGCACCCGCGGACCCGGCCGGACGACCTCACACCGGATCCGGCGCTGACCTGGACGGGGCTGAGGGTCGTGGACGCCGGCGAGGACTGGGTCGAGTTCGTCGCGTCGTACACCCGTGGCGGACGCCCCGGCGAGCTGCGCGAACGCAGCCGGTTCGAGCGGCGCGCCGGCCGGTGGGTGTACGTCGACGGCGACGCGTCGTGAGGCGGCCCCTCGACCCGCTCAGGAGTCGGTGAACCGGGGCGGCCGGCCCTCGCGGCGGGCGCGGGTGGCCTCCTCGAAGTTGCCGGTCAGCAGCCGCAGGTAGAGCTGGCCGATGCCCTCCGAGGACAGGTACGTCTCCAGCGAGGTGGCCGACTGCCCGGCGTGCAGCGACTTCTTGGTCAGCTCGATGCCGGGCTGGGAGAAACCCGCGATCCGCCGGCCCCTCTCGACCGCGGCCGCGACCACGTCGGGCTCGACGGCCGACACGAGTCCGATCCGCTCGGCCTCCTCGGCCGACACGTCGCGCCCGGTGAGCATGATGTCGGCGGCCCGCGTCGAGCCGACCGCGCGCGGCAGCAGGAAGGACAGCCCCAGCTCGCTCGCGGTCAGGCCGTTGTTGATGCCCGCCGCGCGGAAGTACGCCGCCGGCGCCGCGAGCCGCAGGTCGCAGGCCAGCGCGAGGCACAGCCCGCCGCCGATCGCCGCGCCGTTGACCGCGGCGATCACCGGCTGGTGCAGCCGGCGGATGGTCAGCACCACGTCCTCGAGCGCCTCCATCGCCCGCAGCGCGTACGTCGGGCGGGTGACCCCGGCGACGCCGGGCGGTACGCCGGCCGACTCCTGGTCGGCGCCCGAGCAGAACCCGCCCCCGGCGCCGGTGACGACCACCGCCCGGACGCCGTTGTCGGCGCCGAGCTCGAGCAGCGCCTCGCGGAACGGCACCATCACGTCGTACGCCATCGCGTTCATCCGCTCGGGCCGGTTGAGGGTGACGACCGCGACGGCCGGGTCGGGGCGGTCGACGAGCACGAAGGGCATGGCGCCGCAGTCTGCCAGAGCCCTCCGCCGATTTGCCTAATGCCATTAGGCACTTGCATAGTGGCCGTATGGGACGAGTGGGGCTGACGCCGGAGCGGGTGACCCGCGCCGGCGCGGACCTCGCCGACGAGGTCGGCTTCGGCCGGGTCACCATCTCCGAGCTCGCCCGCCGCTGCGGCGTCTCGGTGCCGAGCCTGTACGCGCACGTCCGCGGCTCCGACGACCTGCGCGTCCGCATCGCGCTGCTCGCCCTCGCCGAGATCGCCGACCGCGCCGCGGAGTCCCTCGCCGGCCGCTCCGGGCGCGACGCCCTCGCCGCACTGGGCGACACCTACCGCGACTACGCCCGCGAGCACCCGGGGCGGTACGACGCCGCGCGGCTGCGCCTCGACCCGGAGACCGCGGCGGCGAGCGCCGGCGTGCGCCACGCCCAGCAGCTGCGCGCGGTGCTGCGCGGCTACCACCTCGCCGAACCCGACCAGACCCACGCCGTCCGCCTGGTCGGCAGCACGTTCCACGGCTACGTCAGCCTGGAGCTCGCCGGCGGCTTCGACCACAGCGACCCCGACTCCCAGGTGTCCTGGGAGCGGATCGTCGACGGCCTCGACACCCTCCTGAGGAGCTGGGCATGATCACCGTCCCCATCACCGCCGACCTGGTCCGCGGTGCGGCCGAGCTCGAGCAGACCGGGCGCGGCCTGCTGCCGCACCGGCTGCCCGCCCGGGCCCGCGCCCAGTGCGCCGACCCGCAGCTGGCGATGGCGGAGAGCCAGCCCTCCGGCGTACGCCTGGCGTTCCGCACCGCCGCCACGGTCGTCGAGCTGGACACGCTGCCGACGAAGCGGGAGTACGCCGGGTTCCCCACCCGCCCCGACGGCGTCTACGACCTCGTGGTCGACGGCGAGCGCGCGGGCAGCGCGACCGTGCCCGGCGGTGACGTGGTGACGATGGACCTGCGCACCGGCGCCGGCGACGTGCGGCAGGGCCCGCCCGGCACCGCCCGGTTCGACCTCTCCGCCGGCGAGAAGGACGTCGAGATCTGGCTGCCGTACGACGAGACCACGCAGCTGGTCGCGCTGCGCGCCGACGCGCCCGTCGTCCCCCTGCCCGACCGGGGCCGCCGCGTCTGGCTGCACCACGGCAGCTCGATCAGCCACGGGTCCGTCGCCGCCAGCCCGACCACGACCTGGCCGGCCGTCGCGGCGCGAGCGGCCGGGGTGGAGCTGGTCAACCTCGGGCTGGCCGGCAGCGCGCTGGTCGACCCGTTCACCGCGCGGGCGATGCGGGACACGCCCGCGGACCTGATCAGCGTCAAGCTCGGCATCAACGTCGCCAACCACGACGTGATGCGGCGGCGCGCGTTCGGGCCCGCCGTGCACGGCTTCCTCGACACCATCCGCGACGGCCACCCGGACACGCCGCTGCTCGTCGTCTCGCCGATCCTGTGCCCGATCCACGAGGACACCCCGGGGCCCGCGGCACCCGAGCTGTCCGCGGTCGAGCACGGCCGGCTGCGCTTCGTGGCCATGGGCGACCCGGCCGAGGTGGCGACCGGCAAGCTGACGCTCACCGTCATCCGCGAGGAGCTCGCCCGCATCGTCGCCGAGCGCGACGACCCGCGGCTGTCGTACCTCGACGGCCGGGAGCTGTACGGCGAGGCCGACCACGCCCGGCTGCCGCTGCCCGACGACCTGCACCCCGACGCCGAGACCCACGTGCTGATGGGCGAGCGCTTCGCGCGGCTCGCGTTCGGTGGGTCGTTCGGCGGGTGAACGGTCAGGCCGGCTCGGGGACGACCGCGACGATTCCGGACGACTGCTCGGTGACGATCGCGGCGGTGCGGCCGCGGACCAGCCCGGCGATCGGGTTGCGCAGGTGGGTGCCGACGACGACCAGCTCGGCCTCCTCGCCGAGCCGGACCAGGGCCCGGTCGACCAGGCCCCGGGCGAGGACGGTCGAGGCGTCGACATCGGGGTACCGCTCGGCCATGCCCGCCACGGTCTCGGCGAGGAGCCGGCGCTCCGCGTCGTACCCCTCCTCGTCGTCGCCGACCTCACCGCCGGCGGCGCGGGCGTCCCAGAGGCAGTGGACCACCCGCAGCGGCTGGCGACGCAGCGACGCCTGGCGGTAGGCGAAGTCCAGCCCCGCGCTGGAGGTGCCGGTCGAGTCGACGCCGACCAGGACACCGCGGCGTACGACGGAGGGCCCGCCCGGCCGCACCACGACCACCGGGCACGACGGCTGCCGGGACAGCGCGTGCGCGACCGAGCCGAGCAGCAGGCTGCGCACCGGGCCGCGGCCCCGCGACCCGAGCACGATCATCGCCGCCTCCGGCGCCAGCTCGCGCAGCGCCTCGCGGGGGTCGGCCTCGGCCACGACGCCGCGCACCTCCACGTCCGGGGCGGCCCCGCGGGCGAGCTCGCCGGCGGTCTCGAGCATCTCCTCGGCGTCGCGGCGGACGGCGTCCATCGCGGCGGCGGCGTCCACCCCGGCCTGCTCCATCCAGAGCAGCGTGGCGGCGCCGATCGCGCCGGTCGCGTGCATGAGCGTGAGGGCGCGCCCCTCCAGGCCGGCCTGCTCGGCGGCCCAGGCCACCGCACGGTCGGACGTCTCGGAGCCGTCGACCCCGACGACGATCGACTGGGTGGGCACCTCGCTCATGGTGCCGAGCCTTGCAGATCGCTGGGCGGCCCCGTGGGCGGATGAGCGGCGGTCAGTGGTCGGCGGCCAGCGGGACCACCGCGACCGCGGACTCGGCGTGCTCGACCACGGAGTCGGTCACCGACCCGTGCAGCAGCGTGCCGGCGGTGCCGCGGTGGTGGGCGCCGACGACCACGAGGTTCATCCGGGCGGACTCGCGCGCGATCACGTCGGCCGGGTGCTCGTCGACGATGCGGGTGGTCACCCGCACCTCGGGGAACTTCTCGGCCAGCCCGGCCACGGCCTCGCCCAGCCGGACCTCGGCGTCCTCGTCGCCGGCGCTGTGGACGATCGTCAGCGGCAGGTCGCGCAGCGACGCCTGCCGGTAGCCGAACTCCAGGACCGGCCGCGACCGGTCGGTCGCGTCGGCGCCGACCAGGACGCCGTTGCGGACCATCCCCGGGTGACCGGGCCGGACGACGACGACCGGGCACGGGGCGTGCCGCGCCACGGCGCGGCCGACCGACCCGAGCAGCAGGCTGCCGACCGGGCCCCGGCCGCGGGAGCCGACGACCACGAGCGCCGCCCGTTCGCCGAGGTCGAGCAGCGTCACCCGCGCGTCGGACATCCAGAGCGCCTCGTGCACGGACAGGTCCGGGGCGATCTCGGCGACCCGGTCCCGGCCACGGTCCAGGACGGCC
Organism: uncultured Actinomycetota bacterium; assembly: GCA_963763225.1. Taxonomy (GTDB): domain Bacteria; phylum Actinomycetota; class Actinomycetes; order Propionibacteriales; family Nocardioidaceae; genus Nocardioides. The sequence goes on from CAVXNT010000012.1 coordinate 522,724, forward strand.
AGCGCGTCCGCGCGCATCGCCTCGACGACCGCACGGTGGTCGGCGCCGGCCGGGTCGACCCAGACCGAGCCCGCCGGGTCGAGGCCGTGGGCGAGCGTCAGCTGGCGACGCTCGCGGACGGCGTGGTCGACGGCCCACACGAGCGCCCGGTCGGCGGACGGTGACCCGTCCAGCCCGACGACGACGGTGCCCGGGGGAATGACGGTGGTCTCCATGCGTCCACGGTGCTCGGCCGCCGGCCTCCGCAGTACCGCCGAAGGCCCCCGCGTTGGGGACCATCGGCCCTGCTCCGGCCGTCGCGGCTTCGCGCACGATGAGTGACATGCACGAAGCCATCGACCTCAGTCGCGAGGAGTGCGAGCGCCTGCTGCGCGCCGGCGTCGGCGGCCGCATCGCCCTCTCGAGCCCCAACGGACCGCACATCGTCCCCGTCAACTACGCCGTCGTCGAGGACGCGATCATCGTCCGGACGTCGCCGTACAGCGTCCTCGGGACCTACGGCCGCAACAGCGTGCTGGCCTTCGAGGTCGACCAGTTCAACCACGAGTACCAGGTCGGCTGGAGCGTCGTGGCCCGCGGCCGCGCCGAGGTCGTGCAGGACCCGGTGGAGATCGACCACATCCGCAGCACCTGGGAGCCCCGCCCCTGGGCGGCCGGTGCCCGCACCCTCTACATCCGGCTGCGCTGGACCGAGGTCAGCGGGCGGCGGATCGGCCAGGCGTGGGACGAGGTCGCCGCTTCGCTCCCGGTGCAGCGCGCCCTCTGACCCGATAGGGCACACTGGGCGGGGTGACGAGCGAGCAACCCGATGCCCTGCCCGCCTCGACGAGGGCTCTGCTCGACGCCGTCACCGCGATCTCGTCGGATCTCGACCTCAACGCCGTGCTCACGCGCATCGTCGAGGCCGCCTGCCAGCTCACCGGGGCCCGGTACGGCGCGCTCGGCGTGGTCGGCGGCGACTCCTTCCTCGTCGAGTTCGTGACGACCGGGCTCACGCAGGAGCAGCGCGCGCGGATCGGGGACCTCCCCCACGGCCGGGGGATCCTGGGCCTGCTCATCCACCACCCGGAGCCGATCCGTCTCGACGACCTGGCCACGCACCCCCAGTCGACGGGCTTCCCGCCGAACCACCCGCCGATGGGGTCGTTCCTCGGTGTCCCGGTCCGGATCCGCGGCACCGTGTTCGGCAACCTGTACCTCACCGAGAAGGAGGGCGGCGCGTCCTTCACGGCGCAGGACCAGGCGCTGGTGGAGGCCCTCGCGGGCACGGCGGGCTTCGTCATCGACAACGCCCGCGCCTACGGCCTCAGCGAGCGCCGGCGCCAGTGGCTGGAGGCCTCCGCGTCCCTGGCCGAGGCGCTGCAGCCGCCGATCCAGCTCGAGGCCGGCCTCACCGAGGTCGCCCGGGCCGCGCGGGTGATGACCAGCGCGTCCGCCACCGCCGTCCTGCACTTCGAGGCGGGCGCGCCGGTGCGCAACGTCGCCGCCGCCGGCGACACCCTCGCCGCGGTGGAGGAGGCCCTCGCCGACCTCGAGGAGACCCCGTGGCCGCGGCAGGACAGCGACCCGCTGGACGTCCCGCTCGGCAGGTTCACGGCGACGCTCGTGCCGGTGCGCACCCACCTGGTCAGCGCCGCGCTCCTGGTCATCCTGCAGCCGGCGGACACCGCCCCGTCGCCGTACGAGGAGCGCATCCTGCTGGCCGGCGTTCGCCGACCAGGCCGGGCCTGGCCCTGGACCGGGCCAAGGCGATCGAGGACCGGGCCGAGCTGGCGGTCACCTCCGACCGGGAGCGGATCGCGCGGGACCTGCACGACATCGTGATCCAGCGGCTGTTCGCCACCGGACTGCAGCTCCAGGGCGTGTCCTCGATGGCGCGCACCCCCGAGCTCAGCGAGCGGCTGGACCAGGCGGTCGAGTCGCTCGACACCACGATCAAGGACATCCGCGGCACGATCTTCGAGCTCCAGCACCAGGGCCGGGGGCCGTCGCTGCGCGCCGACCTGCGGCGGATCTCGCGCGAGTACGCCCCGCTGCTCAAGTTCGACCCCAAGGTCCAGCACCGTCGGGCCGGTCGACACCGCGATCCCGCACGAGATCCGCGACCAGCTGCTGCCGGTGCTGCGCGAGGCGCTGTCGAACCTGGCCCGGCACGCGGCCGCCGACCACGGCGAGGTCAGCGTCGAGGTCGGCGACGGCGAGGTCCGGCTCTCGGTCGTCGACGACGGCGTCGGGGTCCCGGCCGACGTCGCCGAGAGCGGGCTGCGCAACGCCCGGCGGCGGGCGTCGGCGCTCGGCGGCAAGCTGGAGCTCACGCCGCGGCAGCCGCGCGGCACGTCCTTCGTGTGGCGGGTGCCGCTGCAGTGACCGGCAGGACCGGGACGGTCAGCGCAGCAGCTTGCTGGCCAGCACCGCGGCCTGGGTGCGCCGCTCCAGGCCGAGCTTGGCCAGGATGCTGGACACGTAGTTCTTCACGGTCTTCTCGGCGAGGAACATCCGCTCGCCGATCTGCCGGTTGGTCAGCCCCTCGGCGATGTAGCCCAGCAGCTTGAGCTCCTGCTCGGTCAGGTCGGCCAGCTCGGGGGCGGTCGTCGGTGGGTTGCGCACCCGCTCGAGCACCTTGGCGGTCAGGCTCGGGTCGATCAGCGAGTTGCCCTCCGCGACCTGGCGCACGGCGTTGATCAGGTCGTTGCCCTTGATCTCCTTGAGCACGTAGCCCGCGGCGCCGGCCATGATCGCCGCGAACAGCGCCTCGTCGTCGTCGTACGACGTCAGGATCAGCGCGCTGGATCGTCGGGTCGACCGCGCGCACGGTGCGGCACACCTCGATGCCGGACCCGTCGGGCAGCCGCGCGTCGAGCACCGCGACGTCCGGGCGCAGGGCCGGGATGCGGTGCGCCGCGTCCACCGCGCTGCCGGACTCGCCCACGACCTCGATGTCGCCGGCGCTCTCCAGCAGTGCGCGCAAGCCCTGGCGCACGACCTCGTGGTCGTCGAGCAGGTACACCTGATCTTGCCGTCGGCCATGTGCACTTCCTATCAGTGAACCGGTCGGATCCGCAGGGCGGGCGCGCGTCAGCCGAGCGCGACGACGCGGTCGACGCGGTCCAGCCCGGCCTCGGCGTGGGTGATCCAGAGGACCGTGCGCCCGTCGTCGGCGCCGAGGACCTCGGCGGCCAGCTCGTCGGCGGTCGCCCCGTCGAGGTGGGCAGCGGGCTCGTCGAGCACCAGCACCGGCTGGTCGGCCAGCAGCGACCGGGCGATCGCGATCCGCGCCCGCTCGCCGCCGGAGACCTGGGCGTGCCCGTCGCCGAGCCAGGTGTCCAGCCCGTCGGGCAGCGAGTCCAGCCAGCCGCCGAGCCGCGCCTGGCGCAGCGCCGCCTCGACGTCCGCGTCGCCGGCGCCCGGGCCGGGCGAGCCGGACGTTCTCGGCCAGCGTGGTCGCGAACACGTGCGGGTCGTCGTCGACCAGGCCGACGGTGCGGCGTACGTCGTCGAGCGCCAGCTCCGGCAGCGCGTGCGCGCCGAGCGCGACCCGCCCGCGCACCGGGTCGACGAAGCGCAGCAGCAGGGCCGCGAGCGTGCTCTTGCCGCGAGCCCGTCGGCCCGACGACGGCGACCCGCTCCCCCGGCTGCGAGCTCGAGGGACAGGTCGCGCAGCACGCGTCCGGTCGTCCCAGGCGGCGCCAGACGTCCGTCGACGGCGACGGTCCCGGCCGTCGGGCGGCACCGCGGCGACCGGGTCCGCGACCGCCGGCGGCGCGGGCCGCGAGGGCGGCCAGCCGCTCCTCCGCGGCCCGGGTGCGCGCCGCCAGCGCACCGGCGTCGGCCAGCGCGGAGGCGACCTCGCCGAGCGCGAGCGGCAGCAGCACCAGCAGCGCCAGCATCGGCCCGGACAGCGACCCGTCCGCGACCAGCGGGGCCAGACGACCGCCGGCGGCGACCCCGAGCGCCGGAGGCCAGCAGGACCAGCGGCGCGGCCGGCGGCCAGCCAGGTGGCCGCGGCGACGGTGTCGCCGGCCGAGCTCGGCGCTCGATCCGGTCGCACCGCGTCGAGCGCGCGCTCCTCGGCCTGCCACATCGCCAGCTCGGCTGGCGGTCTGGGTGGCCTCGACGACCGCGTCCGACAGCCGGGCGCGGGTCGGCGACCGCCCCGCTGCTCGGCGCGCGCCGCGCCGGCGCGGGCCAGCAGGTAGGCCAGCGCCCGCCGACCAGGCAGACGACCGCGACGACCGGGAGCACCGCCGGCCGCCGGCCAGCGCCGGCGACGAGGACCGCGAGCGACGGCGGTGATCAGCGAAGCCGCGCACCGGCATCCGGACCCGCAGCTCGCGGTCGAGCACGGCGTCGACGTCGTCGACGACCGAGGCGAGGACGTCGCCGCGGCGGCGGCCCAGGGCGCCCGGGGTGAGCGGCACGACCGCGTCGTACACCTCGACCCGCCGGTCGGCGAGCAGCCGCAGCACCACGTCGTGGGAGCGCAGCCGCTCGACGTACCGCAGCGCCGGCCGGCCGAGGCCGAAGGTGCGGACGCGCGACGATCGCGACCAGCAGGGTCAGGATCGGCGGGCTGGTACGAGGCCTGGACGATCAGCCAGCCCGCGGTCGCGGTCAGCGCGACGCCGGAGGCGGAGGCCAGGCCGCCGAGCAGGGTCGGGCAGCGCCGAGACCCGCGGCGGCGCTCCGGGTCGCGGCGGCTCCGGCGGCGGCCGGTGCCGGGCGGCGACCGAGGCGGCCGGCGCGACCGGCACGGCCGGCGGCGGGCGGCTGCAGCTCGCACCACCCGGTCGGCGAGCGCGACGAGGCCGGCCGGTGCGCGACCACCACGACGGCGCGGGTGCGGCCGAGCTCCGGCGACCGTGTCGGCGATCGAGCTGCTCGGTGACCGGGTCGAGGTGGGCGGTCGGCTCGTCGAGCAGGACCCAGGGCCGGTCGGCGAGCACCACCCGGGCCAGCGCCAGCCGGGCGCGCTCGCCGGCGGAGAGCGTGGTGCCGTCCTCGCCGAGCGGAGTGTCCAGACCGGCCGGCGAGGTCCGGACCGCTCCTGCAGCGCGACCCGGCGCAGCGCGTCCCAGAGCCGGCTCGTCGGTGGCGCCGGGCGCGGCCAGCCGCAGGTTGTCGGCGACGCGTGCCGGCGACGAACACCGGCCGCTGCGGCAGCCAGGCGATCCGGTCGCGCCGCGGGCCGCGTGCACCGGTGCCCGACGGTGGGCTCGAGCGAGGCCCGCGAGGACCGCGAGCAGCGTGGACTTGCCGCAGCCCGAGGGGCCGGTGACCGCGGTGACACCGCGGGCGGGCACGTCGAGGGAGACGTCGTCGAGCGCGGGCACGGTCCGGCCCGGGCGCAGCACGGTCAGGCGCGGTCGACGCGCAGCGACGTCGGCGCGCCGCCGCGCCGTGGCGTGCCTCGGCGTCGTCCAGCTCGGCGGCGGCCTCGAAGCGTGGCCACGCCCTCGGCGGCCGCGTGGAACTCCGCGCCGACGCGGCGCAGCGGCCAGTACGCCTCGGGCGCGAGCAGCAGCACCACCAGCGCGGTCTGCAGGTCGAGGCTGCCCGTCGGCGAGCCGGAGGCCGACGGTGACGGCCACCAGCGCGACCGAGAGCGTCGCGACCAGCTCGAGCACGGCCGAGGAGGCGAACGCGATCCGCAGGGTGTCCAGGGTGCGGCGGCGGTAGCGGTCGGTGACCGCGCGGATGGTCGCCGACTGGGCGCCGGCGCGGCGGAAGGCGACCAGCGTGGGCAGGCCGCGCATCACGTCGAGGAAGTGGCCCGACAGCGACGCGAGCGCCCGCCACTGCGAGCTCGGCGCGGTCGCGGGTGGCGAGCCCGACCAGGATGCCGAAGACCGGGATCAGCGGGAGCGTGGCGAGCACGATCAGGGCGCTGGTGGGGTCCTGGGTGGCGATCGCGACCAGGGTGACGCACGGCAGCACGCCGGCCAGCACCAGGGCGGGCACGTAGCGGGTCAGGTACGGCTCGGCCGCCGTCGCGCCGCGGGTGGCCAGGCTCGCGAGCTCGCCGGTCGACCGGCCGGCCCCGCCGTCGCGCAGGATGGCCGCGGACCACCCGGCGGCGTACGTCGCGGCCGACGACCGCCGCGGCCCGCGCGGCCATCGTGTCGGTCGTCCAGCCGACCAGCGACCGCGCCGCGAAGACCGCGACCACGACCGCCGCCCAGCCGCGCGACGGCACCACCGTCGAGGGCGGCCAGGATCAGCTCGGTGACCGCCCAGGCCTGGCCGACGAGCAGCACGCTGCCGACCACGCCCGCCGCGATGACGACCCCGAGAGAGCGCGTACGCCGGCAGCAGCTGCCGGCGTACCCGCGGGTCGGTGGGCCTCACGGGGCGGTCACGCGACGGCCTCGAGCTCCGCGTCGGGGATGTGGTGGCTCGGAGATCCGCTTGCGGAACACCCAGTAGGTCCAGGCCTGGTAGACCAGCACGATCGGGGTGAAGATCGCGGCGACCACCGTCATCACCGTCAGCGTGTAGTCGGTCGCCGAGGCGTTGGACGTGGTGAGCGAGAACGCCGCGCCCGTGCTCGAGGGCATCACGTCGGGGAACAGCGCCGACGAACAGGCCGGCGACGGCGAGCGCGATGGTCGGCGAAGGTGCCGATGAACGCCCAGCCCTCGCGGCCGGCCCGCGCGGCCAGCATCGCCGCCGACCAGCGCGAGCGCCGCCACCACGAAGAGCACCGCGGAGCCGACGTTCCCGGTCTGCGCCTGGGCCCAGATCAGGAACGCCACGGCCGCGACGGCGGCGCCGCGAGCCCGAGGGTGACGCTCAGCGCGCGGGCCCGGTGCCGCAGGTCGCCGTCGGTCTTCAGCGCCAGGAACATCGCGCCGTGGGTCAGGAACAGCAGCAGCGTGACCACGCCGCCGAGCAGGCCGAACGGGTTGAGCAGCGTGAACAGGTTGCCGGTGAAGTCCTTGGTCCCATCGATCGGCACGCCGCGCACGATGTTGGCGAACGCCACGCCCCACAGGACGGCGGGGACGTAGCGAGCCGACGACGATCGCGCGGTCCCACCAGGAGTGCCAGGTGGCCTCCGGGCGCTGGTGCCGGTACTCGAAGGCGAGACCGCGCACGATCAGCGCGAGCAGGATCAGCAGCAGCGGCAGGTAGAACCCGCTGAACAGCGTGGCGTACCACTCCGGGAAGGCCGCGAAGGTCGCGCCACCGGCGGTGAGCACCCAGACCTCGTTGCCGTCCCAGACCGGGCCGATGGTGTTGATCATCATCCGGCGTTCGCGGTCGTCGCGGGCCAGCCAGGGCAGCAGCATGCCGACGCCGAAGTCGAATCCCTCCAGGCAGAAGTAGCCGATCCACAGGACGGCGATCAGGCATGAACCAGACAGTGGTGAGCTCCATGTCGTCCCTCTCAGTACGCGAACGCCAACGGGCGGTCCTGGTCGTCGTCACTGCCGCGCAGGGACGGGTCCGGGGGCTCCTCGAACGGCTCGGCGCCGCGCTTGACGAAGCGGAGGATCAGGCCGACCTCGACCACCGCGAGGACGCCGTACAGCAGGGTCAGCGACACGATCGAGATCCACGCCTCGGTGGCGCTGACGCCGGGCGAGACGCCCTGGCTGGTGTTCATCAGGCCGAACACCACCCACGGCTGCCGGCCCATCTCGGTGAAGATCCACCCGAAGGAGTTGCTGACGACCACGAGGAGCGGCGTGGCGATCGCCATCCGGCCGAACCAGCGCGACGTGGGCGCCCGGTCCCGGCGGGTGAGGAACAGGATCAGCGCCGCGAACAGGGCGGCGAGCATGCCGAGCCCGATCATGTAGCGGAAGCTCCAGTAGGTGACCGGGATGATCGGCGAGTAGTCGCCGGTCGGGTCGTAGTAGGCGGCGCCCGGGTCGTCGCCGTACGTCTTCCGGTACTGCTCGCGCAGGTCGTTGATGCCCTCGACCTTGCCGTCGAAACTGCCGGTCGCGAGGAAGGACAGCAGGCTCGGGACCGTGATCGAGAACTTCTCGGTCTTCCCGTCGGGCGTGCCGATCGTCAGCAGCGAGAACGGCGCGTTCGAGTCCTCGGTGTTGTAGAGGGCCTCGGCCGCGGCCATCTTCATCGGCTGGACCTCGGTCATGATCTTGCCCTGGTAGTCGCCGGTGACCGCGACACCGAGGCCGGCGACCAGCAGCACCCAGGCGCCGAGCCGGATGCCCTTGCGGTACAGCGCCGGTCGGCCCGGTGCGCCCGGGACACGTAGAGCCAGGCGCTGACGCCGAGCAGGAAGGCCGCGCCGGTCATGTAGGCCGCGGTGATGACGTGCGGGAAGGTGGCCAGCTGGACCTTGTTGAACATCACCGCCCAGAAGTCGTTGCAGCTCCGCGCGGCCGGTGTCGGGGTTGTAGGCGTAGCCGACCGGGTGCTGCATCCACGAGTTCGCGGCGAGGATGAACCAGCTGCTGGCCAGCGTGCCGATGTGGACCAGCCACATGCAGCCGGCGTGCAGCCCGCGCGGCAGCTTGTCCCAGCCGAAGATCCACAGCCCGAGGAACGTCGACTCGAGGAAGAACGCCAGCAGCGCCTCGACCGCCAGCGGCGCCCCGAAGATGTCACCGACGAACCGCGAGTAGTCCGACCAGTTCATCCCGAACTGGAACTCCTGCACGATGCCGGTCACGACGCCGATCGCGAAGTTGATCAGCATCAGCCGGCCGAAGAACTTCGTCAGGCGCAGCCACTCGGGCTGCTTCGTGCGCAGCCACAGCGTCTCCATCACCGCCACCAGGGCGGTCAGCCCGATCGTCAGGGGGACGAACAGGAAGTGGTACACGGTGGTGATGCCGAACTGCCAGCGTGCGATGTCGAGGATGGTGTCCAACTCAGGCTCTCCGCTCCGAGGTCACGGGTGCGACGACCCCAACGCTAGGAACGAAGGGACCCGGTGGACCCGGGCCGAGGGTCACCCGACCCGGGCCGAAGGTCCCGGAAGCGGCGTGAGAGCCGTCACGCCCATCTCGGTCAGCGGCTGAGGAGCACCGAGGAGCCGTGGCCGAACAGGCCCTGGTTGGCGGTGATGCCGACCCGGGCGCCCTCGACCTGGCGGCCGGTCGGCCTGGCCGCGCAGCTGCCAGGTGACCTCGCAGACCTGGGCGAGCGCCTGGGCCGGCACCGCCTCGCCGAAGCAGGCCAGCCCGCCGGACGGGTTGACCGGGATCCGGCCGCCGAGCGTGGTCTCGCCGGCCCGCAGCAGCGCCTCGGCCTCACCGCGCTTGCAGAGGCCGAGGTCCTCCATCCAGTCCAGCTCGAGCGCGGTCGACAGGTCGTAGACCTCGGCGAGGCGTCGACGTCGGCCGGGTCGATGCCGGCCTCCTCGTACGCCGCGCGCCCGATCGACTCCTTGAAGGTCGTGCTCGGGCGCTGCCGACCGCCGACTGCCGAGTCGGTGGAGAGGTTCGGCATGTCCAGGACGGTGTTCGGGAAGGTCGGCGTGACCGTCGAGATCGCGTTGATCCGCACCGGCTCGTCGACGCCGTGCCGCCGGGCGTACTCCGTGCTGGTCAGCACGACCGCGGCGCGCGCCGTCGGAGGTCGCGCAGATGTCGAGCAGGTGCAGCGGGTCGGAGACGACCGCGGAGGCCAGCACGTCCTCGACGCTGACCTCCTTGCGGTAGCGGGCGTTGGGGTTCTCCAGGCCGTGGCGGGCGTTCTTGACCTTGACCCGGGCGAAGTCCTCCGGGGTGGCGCCGTACAGGTCCATCCGGCGGCGCGCGTACATCGCGAAGTACGCCGGGTTGGTCATGCCGAGCAGCCGGAACCGCAGCCAGTCCGGGTCGTCCCAGCGCTCGCCGGCGTTGGGGGCGAGGAAGCCCTTGGGCGTGGTGTCCGCGCCGACGACGAGCGCGACCTCGCGACAGGCCGGCCAGGATCCGCGCGCGGGCGGCGTCGAGCGCCTGCGCGCCGGTGGCGCACGCGGCGTACGACGTGGCGACCCGGGCGCCGTTCCAGCCCAGCGCCTGGGCGAACGTCGCGCCGGCGACGTACCCGGCGTAGCCGTTGCGCACGGTCTCGCCGCCGACGACCAGGTCGACGTCGCGCCAGTCGACGCCGGCGTCGGCGAGCGCGGCGCGGGCGGCGTGCACGCCGTACTCGACGAAGTTGCGCCCCCACTTGCCCCACGGGTGCATGCCGACGCCGAGGACGGCGACGTCCTTGCTGTTCGGGCCGCTCACTGGTCCGCCTCCTCGCCCATCTCGGTGACGGGCTTCCAGCGCCAGATCGTGCGGTCGCCGGACGTCGTCGGTGTAGAGCGTCTCGACGACCAGCTCGACCTCGCCGCCGACGCGCAGGTCGGCGACGCCGTACCCGTCGGCGACCTGGCCGAGCACGACCAGCCCCTCGGGCAGCTCGACGGCGGCGAGCGCGAACGGCTCGTAGGGGTCGGTGCGCGGGATGTACGGCGGCGGCGGCTGGTACTGGGCGTCGGTGTAGGACCAGACCGTGCCGCGGCGCGACAGCTCGGCCTCCTCGAACTCCTCGCCCGCGCAGCGCCGGGTTGCGGCAGAAGCCGGCCGTGCGGGGGAAGAACACCGTCCCGCAGCTCGTGCACCGGGTCCCGAGCAGCGCCGGGTCGGCCCCGGTCGTGAACCAGCCCTCGATCGCGGGCGTCGCCGTGTCGGTCATGCAGCGCACCGTACCAAGCAATTGCTTGGTCGGGTGAACTCGTGATCGCCCGGGGCCCGTCCCCTCTCTTGGGTACGCGCCACCGGATCGGGGCCCGAGCGCACCACCCGCTCCTAACCTCGACAGGTCCGATCCGGGGGGCCGCGACACCTCCCGGTCCTGCCGCTGGAGGTGTCGATGAACCCCGCCGCGCTGAAGGCCGTCACCGTCACCGGGATGGTCGTCGTGCTCGCCGGGTCCGCCATCGGCTTCAGCGTCACCCTCGGCGCCGGGGACGAAGGAGGCACGTCCGGGGCCCTGTCCACCGCCGGCTCGTCCTCCTCGACCACGGGCACCCGCTCCTCGGGCGGGCGCGCGCGACCGTCCGGCGACTCCTCCACGACAAGCTCCTCCTCGGGTCCGTCGTCGACAGCGTCGTCGCGCGCTTCGTCGGGTTCGGACGGCCGGCGCCGCGGTGGCGTGGAGGTGCAGCCGGAGACCACGGACACGGCCGAGGTGCTGCCGGGATTGACCGACAGCGCTCCCGCCGGGCCCCTGGTCTCCGCGTCGCCCGAGAAGACCGTTCTGGCGATCATCGGGTGGTCGCGGACTTCCCGCACCCGCTCCGCCCGCCGGCACGGTGGAAGGTCCTCAGCAGCAGCGTCTCCCCGGCGGTGACGAACGCAGTCCAGGTCGCCCTGGTGGCGCGGAACGCGGGAAGCGCGGACGGGGTGCTGCTGGCACTACCGCGATCGCCCTCGTCGCCGGGGCTTCGACGAGCTCCCGACGCAGGCCCCGGATGGGAGCACCGCGGCGGCGTTCCGACGCGGCACGAGTCCCTGGTCGTGACCGTCGAGCACCGCGGAACGGCACCTGGTCGCTGCTGGGCACGCTGGCGACGGAGCAGGACTGAGCGAACGGTGTACGTCACCCTCCGAGATCGTCCCGCTGCCGATGACCGGTCCGAGGAGGACAGCACTCGCCGCGCCGGGTCGGCACCGCTGGTCGTCACGCTCGGGATGGTCAGCCTGCTCACCGACATCTCCTCGGAGTCGGTCTCGGCGATTCTCCCGCTCTACCTCACCTCGGTGCTCGGCCTCTCGACCATCTCCTACGGCTTCGTGGATGCCCTCTACCAGGGCGTGAGCTCCCTCGTCCGCATCGGCGGCGGCTGGGCCGCAGACCGCGGCGGTCGGCCCAAGTGGGTCGCCTTCACCGGGTACGCGCTCTCCGCCGTCGCCCGACTGGCCCTGCTGTTCAGCACCGGGCTGGCGGCGATCTCCGCCGTGATCAGCGCCGACCGGATCGGCAAGGGCATCCGCACCGCACCCCGCGACGCGATGATCTCCGCCGCCTCGCCGCCGGACCGGCTCGGCCTGGCGTTCGGCGTCCACCGCACCCTCGATACCACCGGCGCTACGCTCGGGCCGTTGATCGCGTTCGCACTGCTCTGGTGGATCCCGGACGGCTACCGGACGGTGATGGTGGTGTCGCTCGCGTTCGCCGTCGCCGGCGTGGCGCTGCTGGGGCTGCTGGTGCCGGACCGTCCGGCCCCCGAAGCACGGGAACCACGGGAGCCGCGGCCGCCCTTCCGGTGGCGCCAGGTCCTCGAGCCCGGGCTCGTGCGGCTGCTCGTCGTGGCCGGGGTGCTCGGGATCCTCACCGTCGGCGACGGGTTCATGTACCTCGCGCTGCTCGACCGCGGCGGGTTCGCGGCGCACTGGTTCCCGCTGCTGCTACGTCGGGACGAACGTCGCCTACCTCACGCTCGCCATCCCCGTCGGCCGCTTCGCCGACCGGGTCGGCAAGGCGAACGTGCTGATCTGGGGCCACGTCGCCCTGCTGGCCGCCTATGCCAGTGCCGCGTTCGTCGGGTCGGCGATCACCGCGACGCTCGTCACTCTGCTCCTGCTGGGGACGTTCTACGCCGCGACGGACGAGAGTGATAGCTGCGCTCGCCGGGCGGCTCGTCCCTCCTCAGACCCGGGCCAGCGGCATCGCATCTGCCCAGACCGTCGTCGCCGTCGCCCGGATGGGCTCCTCGGCCGGCTTCGGCCTGCTCTGGTTCGCCGTCGGTGCCCGGTTCAGCGCTCGCCGTGGTCGGTGCCGCCCTGCCTCGTCGTGCTTCCGGCTGCGCTCCACAACGCTCGGCGGCTGGACCGGCGGCCGAGACCGACGGTGAGTCGCGCGCACCCGACTCGTCCTGTTCCTCGGCGTAGTCCTCCTCGTCGTCACCGGCGCGACCGCCTACGCCGTCTCGGCCGCCCGTCAGTACGGCCGGATCCATAACCGGCAACCGACCGTGGCGACGGTCACCGACCAGGCTTCGACCGCGGTACTCGTCCAGGGACCGCGCATCGTGTTCCGCCACACCGGCATCGACGACCACTACGGGCTGGTCGCGATGGTGCCCCTGGACGACCCGGGCGGCCCACGCGCGTTCACCTCCGTCGCCTGCGACCGGGTGTATGCGACCACGACCGTCGCCTCCTGCCTGCGCACCGAGCGCGGCGTGGTCACGAAGTACTCCCTCAACGAGTACGACGCCGACTGGCACCAGACACAGCGGGTCTCCCTGCCCGGCATCCCGAAGCCGGACCCGGCTGTCGGCCGACGGGAGCCTGGTCTCCAGCACCATGTTCGTGAGCGGCCACACCTACATGCAGGTCGGCTTCTCGACCACCACCGAGATCCGCGACGTCGACGGCGACAGCCATGGCGACCTCGAGAAGTTCACCCTCTCCCTCCACGGCAGGCAGGTCTCCCCGTCGGACCGGAACGTATGGGGGGTGACGTTCGGGAAGGACGACAACACCTTCTACGCAACCGTCGGCACCGGCGGGGAGACCTACCTGGTCAAGGGCGACCTCGCCGCCCGGACGCTGACCTCGGTCGCCGAACGCGTCGAGTGTCCCTCCCTCTCCCCCGACGGCACCCGCATCGGCTTCAAGGAGGTCAGCACGCGCGGCGGCCGGCCCTGGTGGACACCGCCGTCCTGGACCTCGCGACAGGGACGCGCACCGTTCTCGCCGGCGAGACCCGCAACATCGACGACCAGGTCGAATGGCTCGACGACCACACTCTGCTGTACGGCGTACCGCGCGACGACGAGCCGGGAGTGACCGACGTCTGGTCGCTCGACACCCGGGCCGAGGCCGAGCCCCGGCTCCTCATCGAGCAGGCCTGGTCACCCGCCGTCGTCGCGGTGATGGCCGGCCCAGGGCGCGGTAGGTCCAGCCCGCGGCCTGCCAGGCGTCGCGGTCGAGCGCGTTGCGGCCGTCGAGCACCCGCCGCGCACCACCGACCGAGATGTGCGGGTCGAGGTCGACGTACTCGGGCCACTCGGTGAGCAGCAGCACCAGCTCCGCGCCGCGGCGGCCTCGACGCAGTGCGCGTACTTCAGGTCGGGCCACCGCGCGCGGGCGTTCTCCACCGCTCGCGGGTCGGTCACGACCACCTCGGCACCCTGGAGCGACATCTGCGCCGCCACGCTGAGCGCGGGCGAGTCACGGACGTCGTCGCTGTGCGGCTTGAACGCGGCACCGAGGACCGCGACGCGCCGGCCGGCGAGCGACCCCACACTGCGCCGGGCGAGGTCCACCATGCGCACCCGTCGCCGCAGGTTGATGGCGTCCACCTCCCGCAGGAAGGTGAGCGCCTGGTCGACGCCCAGCTCGCCGGCCCGTGCCATGAAGGCGCGGATATCCTTGGGCAGGCACCCGCCGCCGAAGCCGAGGCCGGCGCTGAGGAAGTGCCGCCCGATGCGCTGGTCGTGCCCGATCGCCTCGGCAAGCAGGGTCACGTCGGCACCGGTGGCCTCGCAGATCTCGGCCATGGCGTTGATGAAGGAGATCTTGGTGGCGAGGAACGAGTTGGCCGCCACCTTCACCAGCTGCGCCGTGGCGAGGTCGGTGCACACCAGCGGCACGTCGTCGGTCAGCGCGGCGGCGTAGACCTCGCACCGTAGCGCGCCCCTCACCGCCCGGCCCCGACGGCACCCCGACCACGATGCGGTCGGGGTGCAGGGTGTCCTGGATGGCGTGGCCCTCGCGGAGGAACTCCGGGTTCCAGGCGAGCTGGGCGTCGGGCTGGACCGCGCGCACCTGGCGCGCGAGGCGTCCTCGGCGGTGCCCACCGGCACGGTGGACTTGCCGACCACGACGTCGCCGGGCGCCAGGTGCGGCACGAGGGCGTCGACGGCCGCGCCCACGTAGCGCAGGTCGGCGGCGTTCTCGCCGCGACGCTGCGGCGTGCCCACGCACACGAAGTGCACCGTGCAGCCGGCCGCGGCGGCGGGGTCGGTGGTAGAAGCGCAGCCGTCCGGTGCCCTGGGTCTGCTGCAGCAGCTTCCGGCAGGCCGGCTCGTAGAAGGGGGCCGCCCCGCCTCCAGGGGGCCACCTTCTCGGGATCGGTGTCGATGCCCACGACGTCGTGGCCCAGCGAGGCAAGGCCGGCCGCGTGCACGGCCCCGAGGTAGCCGCACCCGGTCACCGAGATCCGCATGTCGTACCGTCTCCCCTGCTCGCTCATGCGCCCCAGCGCGGCTGCTGGTGGGCCGGCTGCGGTCCGCGCGCGAGCACGAACCGTCGGAGCTCCTCGAGGTGGTCGATGTCGACGTACACCGGCGCCTGCTGCTGGCTGGCGGCGGGCACCTCCACGGCTGGGGGCGGAACCGGGCGAACACCGAGAGGTAGGCCTGCGACTGCGGCGCCCAGTCGAGCTCGGCGGCGCACCGCTGCCGGGCGGCCGTGGCCATCCAGACCGGCCAGCTCGGGGTCGTCGAGGCAGCCGCTCCGACGGCGTCGGCGAAGGCGCGACGTCGCCCGAGGGCGTGTAGAGGCAGGCGTCCCGCCCGCTCACGCGCGTCTCGACCAGGTCGAAGGAGACCGACGGCAGCGCGTAGGCCATGTACTCCATCGTCTTGTTCATCGTGGAGACGTCGTTCAGTGGCGTCTTCGCGTCCGGGCACAGCCCCACCTCCGCGGCGCTGAGGTGCTCGGCGATCATGGCGGGGCCGGCGCGGCCGGTGAAGCGTCACCACGTCGTCGAGATCCATCTGCGTCGCCCGCGCCGGAGGTCGGCGAGGCAGTCCCCGAAGCCCAGCAGCGTCGCCTCGACGTCGTCGCGCCCGCGCGCGTGCACCAGCTCGTGCATCACCTCGAGGATCGTGTCGACGCCGTCCTGCGGGCCCATGATGCCGAGGTACACGAGCGAGTGCCGCGTGCGTGGGGCGCGGTCGGGGGCAGGGTGCACCGGGCGCATCACACTGGTGTCGGGCCCGCTGCGCACGACGGTGACGTCGGCGGGGTCGAGACCGCCACGCTCCACCGACCGGTAGACTCGTTGGTGGAGATCACGTGGTCGGCGGTGCGGTACGTCTGCCGCTCGAGCCAGTGCAGCCCCGCCAGTT
>CAVXNT010000013.1:0-62021 GCA_963763225.1 uncultured Actinomycetota bacterium
GGACCTGGCCTGGGGCCTGGTGCTCGACTCGCTGGTCTTCGCCGCCGAGGCAGAGATCCGGTGGCTCGACCACTGCGAGGCCAGGTTGCGACGGGCGGCACTGGAGAAGCCGGCCGCCGCTGCGGTGACCACCGCGACCGAGGAGGTCGCCCGATGAGCTCGGTGCTGCACCTCAACGTCGTCACCCGCATCCACGGCGAGGGCGAGACCGCGGTCCGGGCCCTGCGGGACGTGTCGTTCCGCGCGGGGGCCGGCGAGCTCGTCGCCGTCATGGGTCCGTCCGGCTCGGGCAAGTCGACCCTGCTGACCCTGGCCGGCGGTCTCGACCAGCCCACCTCCGGGACCGTCTCCGTCGAGGGCGTCGACCTGGCCGGCCTGGGCACCGCCGGGCGGGCCCGGATGCGGCGTACGTCGATCGGCTACGTGTTCCAGGACTTCAACCTGATCCCCGCGCTGACCGCCGCGGAGAACGTCGCGCTCCCGCTGGAGCTGGACGGCGTCCGGTCGCGCACTGCGCGGTCTGCGGCGCGGGCGGCGCTGGAGGAGGTCGGCATCGATGACCTCGCCGACCGGTTCCCCGACCACATGTCGGGCGGCCAGCAGCAACGCGTCGCCATCGCCCGCGCCGTGGTCGGCGAGCGCCGGCTGATCCTCGCCGACGAGCCGACCGGCGCGCTCGACAGCGAGACGGGTGAGGACATCCTGCGGCTGATCCGGGCGCGCTGCGACGCCGGCGCGGCCGGCGTACTGGTCACCCACGAGGCCCGGCACGCCGCGTGGGCCGACCGGGTCGTGTTCCTCCGCGACGGCGTCGTGGTCGACGAGACCGGCGCCGACCCCGCCGACGCGCTGCTCGAGTCGGGCGCTCGGTGATGCGCCCCGGGATGGGGAGAGCGAGGTCCTGGCGGCTGGCCCTGCGCCTCGCCGGGCGCGAGGTGCTGCGCGCCCGGGGCCGGTCGCTGCTGGTGCTGCTGATGATCGCGCTGCCGGTGCTGGCGGTGACGGCCGCGGACGTCCTGATCCAGACCCAGGACGTCAACGGCGCCGAGTCGCTGGACCGCCGCCTCGGGGACGCGGCCGCCGCCCAGGTCGTCGTCCCCGCCGGCGGCCGCCCGATGGTGCAGGCCTTCGACCCGTGGGACGGCAGCACGCCGGTCGGCCGGACGCAGCCACCGCCGACCGCGCAGGACGTGTCCGCCGCCCTGGGCGGCGCCCGGCTGGTCCCGGAGCGGACCGGCGGGGTGGACGTGCGCACCGACGACGGTGTCGCGTACGCCGAGGCGCTCGAGGTCGACCTGCGAGACCCGATCGCCGCGGGGCTGGTCCGGCTGACGTCGGGCCGGCTGCCGCAGTCCACCGACGAGGTGGTCGTGAACCAGGCCCTGCTCGACGAGGGGTACGCCGTGGGCGACCGCCTCGGCCTGCGCGGCAAGGACCGTCCCTCGCCGGTGATCGTCGGGGTCGCGGAGTCGCGCGAGCTGCGCTCCGCCCCGGCCGCCGCCGGCCCGGTGGGGAGCCTCGGGCTCACCGACCGCGGCACCGGTCCGACGTGGCTGGCCGGCGGGGCGCCCGATCTCGTGGGACACCGTCCAGCGGCTCAACGCGCTCGGCGCCGTCGTGCTCTCCCGCGCGGTCGTCGAGGACCCGCCACCGGCGTCGCAGCTGCCGGACCGGATCGCTTCGTGGCACACGGGCACCGACAGCACGACGGTCGCGGTCGTCGTCCTGGTCGTGGTGATGGCGCTGCTCGAGGTGGTGCTGCTGGCCGGCCCGGCGTTTGCGGTGAGTGCCCGGCGCCAGGCGCGCAGCCTCGCCCTGATGGCCGCCACGGGCGGCACCCCGACGCAGGGCCGCCGCGTCGTCCTGGCCGGTGGAGTCGTGCTCGGGAGCGCGGCGGCCGTCACCGGTGTCGTGGCCGGGATCGGCGCCGGCCCGCCTGGTCGAGCCGATCGTGCAGCGCTGGTCGACCACGTGGTTCGGGCCGTTCGACGTGCCGTGGCCGCACCTGCTCGGCATCGCCGGGTTCGGGCTGGTCAGCGCGCTGCTCGCCGCGGTCGTCCCGGCGTGGATCGCGTCCCGCCAGGACGTCGTCGCGGTGCTCGCCGGCCGGCGGGCCGACCGCGCGCCGTCCCTGCGCTCACCGCTGCTCGGGGTGATCCTGCTCGGCGTCGGGCATCGGCGGGTCGGCGTACGGCGCCACCGCCTCGCAGAACGGCGAGTTCTTCATCGCCGGCTCCGCGGTGGTCGCGGTGCTCGGGATGATCCTGCTGGTCCCGGTCGTGGTCGTGGGTGTGGCGCGGCTGTCCGGCCGGCTGCCGCTGTCGCCGCGGTACGCCGCGCGCGACGCGGCGCGGCACCGGACCCGGACCGTGCCAGCCGTGGCCGCGGTCGCGGCGACCGTCGCCGGCGTGGTCGCCCTCGGCATCGCGTGTCACCAGCGACGCCGCGGAGAACGAGGCGACCTACCGGCCGATGCTGCCGATGGGCGCCGGCGCGATCACCGACTTCGGGCGGCACCAGCACTGGGACGAGCTGCGCGCGGCGGTCGCGGCCAAGGCCCCGGGGGTCGACCCCGTGGTCCTGCGCGGCGTGCCGGAGAACCGTGGCTGGATCGACTTCCGGCCCGCGCTGGGAGGAGAGAAGCTGACGCTCGACAGCTGGAGCGGCTCGGTCGGCTCCTCGGTGCTGGTCGACGACGGCGGCGAGGCCGCGCGGCTGCCGGGCCTGACGTCCGGCACGGCCGCCGCGGCCGCGCGGACCCTGGCCGCCGGTGGGGCCGTGGTCTTCACGAATGCGGCCGGCGGCCAGGGGCCCGGCCGGGTGGTCGCGATCTCGCACCTGAGCCGGGGCAAGCCCGACCCGCGCCGCGGCGGACCTGCCGGTGCTCGCCGTCCACGTCGACTCGACGGCCACCGGGGCGCGGATGGTGCTCTCGCCGCGGGCGGCAGCCGCCCTCGAGCTGCCCACCGCGACGGTCGGCCTCGTCTTCGACGCGCGCGATCTCACGACGGACCAGGAGAAGACGCTGACCGAGGCCGTGAGCGCCGTCGCGAACAGCGCCGGCCTCTACGTCGAGCACGGCTACCGGGCCGACAACGCCACCGTGATCGTCCAGCTGGTGCTGGCCGGCCTCGGCGCCGCCCTGATGCTGGGCGGCACGCTGACCGCGACGTTCCTCGCGCTCTCCGACGCCCGCCCGGACCTGGCCACGCTCTCCGCGGTCGGCGCCTCGCCCCGCCGCCGGCGCAGCGTCGCGGCGTCGTACGCCCTGGTCGTCGGCTCGGTCGGGGCGCTCCTCGGTGCCGCGGTCGGGTTCATCCCGGGGGTCGCGATCACCTACCCGCTGACGTCCTCGCCGTACACCGACACCGGCCCGTACCTCGACGTCCCGTGGCTGCTGGTCGGCGGCCTGGTCGTGGGCCTGCCCCTGCTCACCGCCCTCATCGTCGGCCTGACCGCCCGCTCCCGCTTCCCGATGGTCGCCCGCCTGGACTGACAGAACGGTTGAGTCGGGACTTCTGACAGCTCGAGTCCGGACTTCTGGTCAGCGGGTGCGCCAGAGGTCCGGACTGGATTGGTCAGAACTCCCGATTCGACGGTCGGAAGTCCCGATTCAACATAAAGACAGTCTTGACTGTTTGTTGGTGGGGCGGGCAGGGTGGGTCGGGTGACGACGACGGCGGCGGGGGCGAGACGGCGAGGTGAGCCGGGTGCCCCAGGAGGAGCGGACCCGGGCGATGCGGGCCCGGCTGCTGGAGGCGACCGTGGACTGCCTGGTCGAGCGCGGCTTCGCCGGTACGTCGACCACGCTGGTCTCCGAGCGGGCCGGGGTGAGCCGCGGCGCCCAGCTGCACCACTTCCCGACCAAGAACGACCTGGTCGTCGCCGCGGTCGAGCACCTCACCGAGAAGCGGGGCGCGGAGCTGGCGGCCGCGGCCGAGGCGGTGCCGCACGGGTCCCGGCCACACCCGCGCGGTGCTGCAGATGCTCGCCGACCACTTCACCAGCCCGGTGTTCACCGCGGCGCTGGAGCTGTGGGTCGCCGCCCGCACCGACGAGACGCTGCTCGCCGCGGTCGCGCCCCTCGAGCAGCGGGTGGGCCGCGAGACCCACCGCGTCACCGTCGAGCTGCTCGGCGCCGACGAGTCCCGGCCGGGCACCCGCGAGCTGGTGCAGGCGACGCTCGACCTGGTCCGCGGCCTGGGCCTGGCCAACACGATCACCGACGACGCGCGTCGCCGCGGCCGGATCCTCGACCGGTGGGCCGAGGTGCTGGACGCCCGGATGGACAGGAAGCCCGCATGACTCTGCTCGACGACCTGCTCGCCGACCTCAGGGCCGAGGGCGACCGGCTCTGGAACACCGTCGTCCGGGCTGGACGACGACGGCTGGCTGACGCCCACCCCGGCGCCGGGCTGGACCGTCGCGACCCAGGTCGCGCACCTGCTCTGGACCGACGAGGTGGCGGTCGTGGCAGCCGGCACCCACGCCGAGGGCAAGGAGGCCTGGGACGCACTGGTGCTGCAGGCGATCGACGACCCGCACGGGTTCGTCGACGCGCAGGCGCATCGAGGTCGCCCGCCTCGCGCCGGAGGCGCTGCTGGCCCGCTGGGGCCGGGCCGCGCGAGGCGCTGCCGCGGGCGCTGCGGGAGTACCCCGAGGGCCAGAAGATGCCGTGGTTCGGCCCGCCCATGTCGCCGGCATCGATGGCGACCGCACGGTTCATGGAGACCTGGGCGCACGCGCTCGACGTGTACGACGCGCTCGAGGTCGCCCCCGAGCCCACCGACCGGATCCGGCACGTCGCCCACCTCGGCGTCCGCACCCGCGACTTCGCGTTCGGTGTGCGGGAGCTGGAGCCGCCCGCCGAGGAGTTCCGCGTCGAGCTGGTCGCGCCGTCGGGCGAGGCCTGGACCTGGGGACCGGAGGACGCCGCGCAGTCGGTCCGCGGCCCGGCCTAGGACTTCTGCCTGCTGGTCACCCAGCGCGTGCACCGCGACGACACCGACCTGGTCGCGACCGGCGCGGACGCCGAGCCTGGCTCGGCATCGCCCAGGCGTTCGCCGGCCCTGCGGGCGAGGGGAGGGCGAAGCGTGACTGAGCCCCTGCGGATCGGCAACTGCTCCGGCTTCTACGGCGACCGGCTCTCCGCGATGCGCGAGATGCTCGAGGGCGGGCCGCTGGACGTAGCTGACCGGCGACTACCTGGCCGAGCTGACCATGCTCATCCTCGGCAAGGACACCATGAAGGACCCCTCGCTGGGCTACGCCAGGACCTTCGTGCGCCAGCTCGAGGACTGCCTCGGCCTCGCCCTCGAGCGCGGCGTGAGGATCGTCAGCAACGCCGGCGGGCTCAACCCGGCCGGCCTCGCCGACCGGGTCCGCGAGGTCGCCTCGGGCCTCGGTCTCGACGTGAGGTCGCGCACGTCGAGGGCGACGACCTGCGCTCGCTGTCCGTTCGAGAACGCCCTGACCGCCAACGCCTACCTCGGCGGCTTCGGCATCGCCGCCGCACTGGCCGGTGGCGCCGACGTGGTGGTCACCGGCCGGGTCACCGACGCCAGCCTCGTCGTGGGCGCCGGCGGTCGCGCACCACGGCTGGACGCCGACGTCGTACGACGAGCTCGCCGGCGCCGTCGTCGCGGGGCACGTCCTCGAGTGCGGCACCCAGGCCACCGGCGGCAACTTCTCCGGGCTTCCGGTCGCTGCCCCACGACGGGACGGCCGCTGGGCTTCCCGCTCGCCGAGCTCGCCGCCGACGGCTCGCAGCGTCATCACCAAGCACGACGGCACCGGCGGCGCGGTCACGATCGACACCGTCACCGCCCAGCTGCTGTACGAGATCCAGTCCACCCGCTACCTCAACCCCGACGTCACCACGCACCTCGACACCATCCGGCTCCGCGAGGCCGGGCCCGACCGGGTCGAGATCAGCGGCGTGCGCGGCGAGGCGCCGCCGGAGCGGCTCAAGGTCTGCGTCAACGAGCTCGGCGGCTTCCGCAACACCGTCGAGTTCGTGCTCACCGGCCTCGACATCGAGGCCAAGGCCGACTGGGTGCGCGAGCAGCTCGCCCCGTCGCTGACCGCCGCCGACGTCACCTGGACGCTGACCGCGCCTCCCGCCGCCCGGACGCCGACACCGAGGAGGGCGCGTCCTGCCTGCTGCGGTGCACGGTCAAGGACCCCGCGCCCGACCCGGTCGGCCGCGCGTTCACCGGGCCCGCGGTCGAGCTGGCGCTGGCGTCGTACCCCGGCTTCACGATGACCGGGCCGCCCGCGCCCGCCGACGCCGTACGGCGATCTACCGGGCGGAGTACGTCGACCGCTCGGCCGTCACGCACACCGTGGTGCACGCCGACGGCCGGCGCGAGGTGGTCGCCGACCCGACCGAGTTCGCCGAGTCGCCGACCACGACGCACGGCCTGCGGCCCTCGCCGTACCCCGCGCCCGACCGACTCGGTGACCCGCCGGATGCCGCTGGGCACGTTCGTGCACGCCCGCTCCGGCGACAAGGGCGGCGACGCGAACCTCGGCCTGTGGGTGGCAGCACGACGGCTCGCCGAAGTACGACGCCCGCGTCACCTGGCTGCGGCGAGCTGATCAGCGCCGCGCAAGATCCGCGACGCTGGTGCCGGAGGCGGCCGGCCTCGACATCGAGGTCTACGTGCTGCCGAACCTCGGCGCGGTCAACGTGCTGATCCGCGGGCCTGCTCGGCGACGGGGTCGCCGCGTCGACCCGGTTCGACCCGCAGGCCAAGGGGCTCGGCGAATGGGTGCGCTCGCGGCTGGTCCAGGTGCAGGAGGGGCTGGCGTGAGCGACATCCGTGATGTGGGCGCCGAGTTCGTGCGCCGCGAGGTGGCGCCGCACCTGCAGGACTGGGAGGACGCCGGCGAGATCCCGCGCGAGCTGCACGTCGCGGCCGCGAAGCAGGGGCTGCTCGGGGTCTCCTTCCCCGAGGAGGTCGGTGGCGAGGGCGGCACCATGCTCGACACGCGTCGAACTCCAGGAGGGGATGTTCGAGGCGGGCGCCTCCAGCGGCCTGATGGCGGGCCTGTTCACCGGCGGCATCGCGCTCCCGCACATCGCCGCGCACGGTCAGCCCGGACCTGGTCGACCGGTTCGTCCGGCCGACGCTGGCCGGGGAGAAGATCGGCGCCCTCGGCATCACCGAGCCCGGTGGCGGCTCCGACGTGGCGCGGCATCCGGACCACCGCCGGCTCGAACGAGGGGGCGAGCGGTGACGAGTACGTCGTCAACGGCGCCAAGACGTTCATCACCAGCGGGGTGCGCGCGGACTTCGTCACCACCGCGGTCCGCACGGGCGGGCCGGGTGCACGGCGGCGTCAGCCTGCTGGTCATCGAGAAGGGCACGCCCGGCTTCACCGTCGACCGGCCGCCTGGCCAAGATGGGCTGGCACTGCTCCGACACCGCCGAGCTGTCGTTCGTCGACGTGCGGGTCCCGGCCGCGAACCTGGTCGGCGAGGAGAACAGCGGGCTTCCTCCAGATCGCCGAGCAGTTCGTGGTCGAGCGGATCGCACTGGCCGTGCACGCCTACGGCATCGCCGCCCGCTCGCTCGAGCTGACCGCGGCGTACTGCCGCGACCGGGAGACCTTCGGCAAGCCGCTGGTCGCCAACCAGGTGGTGCGGCACAAGCTCGTCGAGATGCGCAGGCAGGTGGAGGTCGCGCGCACCTACACGCGTGCCGTCGCCGCGCGCCACGTGGACGGGGAGAACGTCATCGCGGAGGCCTGCCTCGCCAAGCAGACCGCGGTCGACTGCGCGACGTACGTCTGTGACCAGGCCGTCCAGCTGCACGGCGGGACGGGATACATGCACGGGACCGAGGTGGAGCGGCACTACCGCGACGCCCGGATCCTGCCGATCGGAGGAGGGGCGAGCGAAGTGCTGACCGATCTCGCAGCCAAGCTGCTGGGCTACGCCATGACCATGTCGGCGGTGAGGTGAGCGTCCGGATGGCCGCGCCGCCCGAGAAGGTGTGGGCGCTGGTGTCCGACGTGACCCGGATCGGCGAGTTCTCGCCGGAGACGTTCGAGGCCGAGTGGACCCGCGGGTCGACCGGGCCCGAGGTGGGCGCGTACTTCAAGGGGCACGTGCGCCGCAACGGCGTCGGCCCGACGTACTGGACGCCGTGCCGGGTGACGAAGTGCGTGCCGAACGAGGTCTTCGAGTTCTCGGTCGGCACCGACGAGGTCACCGTCAACAACTGGGGCTACCGGCTCGAGCCGGACGGCGACGGCACGGTCGTGACGGAGTACTTCCGCCTCGAGCCGGTCTTCTACCTGCGCGCCTACTGGTTCGTGATGGGCAAGCTCCGCGGTCGCACCAACGAGAAGGGCATGCGCACCACGCTGGAGCGGATGAAGGAGGTGGTCGAGCGATGAGCGACAACAGGACCGCGATGCTGGAGAAGATCGCCGACCTCGACGTCGAGCACGCCAAGGCGGTCGCCGGCGGCGGTGAGAAGTACGTCGAGCGCCACCACGCGCGGGGCAAGCTGCTGCCGCGCGAGCGGATCGAGCTGCTCATCGACGAGGGCTCGGCGTTCCTCGAGCTGTCGCCGCTGGCCGGCTGGGGCTCCGACTTCACCGTCGGCGCGTCCGTGGTCACCGGCATCGGCGTGGTCGAGGGCGTGGAGTGCATGATCACCGCGAACGACCCGACCGTGAAGGGCGGCGCCGCGAACCCGTGGACGGTCAAGAAGATCTTCCGCGCCTCGCAGATCGCCGAGGAGAACGGGCTGCCGACGGTCTCGCTGGTCGAGTCCGGCGGCGCGGACCTGCCGACCCAGAAGGAGATCTTCATCCCGGGCGGCAAGCTGTTCCGCGACATCACCCGCGCCAGCGCCCGCAAGGAGCCGACGATCGCGCTGGTCTTCGGCAACTCGACGGCCGGCGGCGCGTACGTGCCGGGCATGTCGGACTACACGGTGATGGTCAAGGAGCAGGCCAAGGTGTTCCTCGGTGGTCCGCCGCTGGTGAAGATGGCGACCGGCGAGGAGTCCGACGACGAGTCGCTCGGCGGCGCGGAGATGCACGCGCGCATCAGCGGCCTGGCCGACTACCTCGCCGAGGACGAGCTGGACGCGATCCGGATCGGGCGGCGGATCGTCGCGCGGCTGAACTGGAGGAAGCGCGGGACGTCATACGGACAGAGCAAGGGGACACACCATCCGTATGACGTCCCGGGGTACGCCGAGCCGGAGGAGGACCCGGAGGGGCTGCTCGACCTGATTCCCACCGACCTCAAGGAGCCGTTCGACCCGCGGGAGGTGATCCGCCGGCTCTGCGACGGCGTGTCCGAGACGAACGGGACGGTGTTCGACGAGTTCAAGCCGCTCTACGGCACCTCGCTTGTCACCGGCTGGGCGAGGATCCACGGCCGCCCGGTCGGCATCCTCGCCAACGCGCAGGGCGTGCTGTTCTCCGAGGAGGCGCAGAAGGCGACCCAGTTCGTGCAGCTCGCGAACCAGACCGACACGCCGCTGCTGTTCCTGCACAACACCACCGGCTACATGGTCGGCAAGGAGTACGAGCAGGGCGGCATCATCAAGCACGGCGCGATGATGATCAACGCGATCAGCAACTCCACGGTGCCGCACCTGAGCGTGATCATGGGCGCGTCGTACGGCGCCGGCAACTACGGCATGAACGGTCGCGCCTACGACCCGCGCTTCCTGTTCACCTGGCCGTCCGCGAAGTCCGCGGTGATGGGCCCCAAGCAGCTGGCGGGCGTGCTCGAGATCGTGGCCCAGCAGTCGGCCGAGGCCAAGGGGCAGGAGTTCGACGCCGAGGGCTTCAAGGGGATCAAGGAGGTCGTCGAGGCCCAGATCGAGGAGCAGTCGATGCCGTTCTTCCTCTCGGGGATGCTGTACGACGACGGCGTCATCGACCCGCGCGACACCCGCACCATCCTGGGCATCTGCCTGTCCGTCATCGAGAACAAGCCCATCGAGGGCACCGACCGATTCGGGGTGTTCCGGCCGTGATCAGCCGACTGCTCGTCGCGAACCGCGCGGAGATCGCGTCGCGTGTCTTCCGCACCTGCCGCAGGCTCGGCATCGAGACCGTCGCGATCCACTCGGACGCCGACGCCGCGCTGCCCTACGTCCGCGAGGCCGACCACGCCGTACGACTGCCCGGCAACGCGCCGTCGGAGACCTACCTGCGCATCGACCTGGTGATCGATGCGGCGCGCCGGTCCGGCGCCGACGCGATCCACCCCGGGTACGGCTTCCTCTCCGAGAACGCCGACTTCGCCCGCGCCGTCGAGGACGCCGGCCTGACCTGGATCGGGCCGACACCGGGGTCGATCGACGCGATGGGCTCCAAGATCGGCGCCAAGGAGATCATGAAGGCGGCCGGGGTGCCGGTCCTCGAGGCGCCGGAGCAGCCCACCGAGGCCGACCTCCCGCTGCTCGTGAAGGCGTCCGCCGGCGGTGGTGGCCGTGGCATGAGGGTCGTCCGCCGGCTGGAGGACCTGGCCGGCGAGATCGCGAAGGCCGAGGCCGAGGCGCTGTCGGCGTTCGGCGACGGCACCGTCTTCGTCGAGCCGTACGTCGAGCGCGGCCGCCACGTCGAGGTGCAGATCGTGGGCGACGGGCAGGGTGAGGTGCTCGTCCTGGGCGAGCGCGACTGCTCGCTCCAGCGACGGCACCAGAAGGTCGTCGAGGAGTCCCCGGCACCGAACCTCAACGAGGAGATCGCGAGCGCGCTGCACGAGGCGGCACGCAAGGCCGGCGAGGCGATCGACTACCGCGGTGCGGGGACGGTCGAGTTCCTCTACGACCCCGAGTCGGAGCGGTTCTTCTTCCTGGAGATGAACACCCGGCTGCAGGTCGAGCACCCGGTCACCGAGCTGGTGCACGGGGTCGACCTCGTCGAGATGCAGCTGGCCGTCGCCGAGAAGTCGGGCCTGCTCGGCCGGGCGGACGCCGGTGCGCCGGAAGGGCATGCGATCGAGGTGCGCCTCTACGCCGAGGACCCGGCCGCCGACTACCAGCCGCAGAGTGGCACCCTGACCACGTTCGAGATCTTCCCAGATGGTGTGCAGAGCGAGGACGGGATCCGCGTGGACGCCGGCTTCGGGTCCGGCAGCGAGGTGTCGACGCACTACGACGCCATGCTGGCCAAGGTGATCGCCCACGCCGAGACCCGGACCTCCGCGGCGCGCAAGCTCGCGTCGGTGCTGAGCCGGGCGCGGATCCACGGGCTGGTCACCAACCGGGACCTGCTGGTCTCGATCCTGCGCGACCCGGCGTTCCTGGCGGGCGACGTGTCGACCGACTTCCTGGGTCGTGCGCCTGAGCCCGACCCAGAGGTAGGTCTCAGGCACTCGACCCCCTCGGCGGTGGCGGCGGCGATCGCGCTGGCCGAGCGTGCCAAGGAGGCGCGCACCGTCCAGCGCGGCGTCCCCGTCGCCTGGCGCAACGTGGTCTCGCAGCCGCAGCGCACGGTGTTCGAGGAGGCGACCGTCGAGTGGTACGGCGCCTACCGCGTCGACGGCCACGAGGTGGTCTCGGCCGGTCCGACCGAGGTCACGCTCGAGACCGACGGCGTGCGGACGACGTACCGGATCACTGTCAACGGCGCCGATGTGGACGTCGACGGCCCGCAGGGTCACGTGCGCCTGAGGCGCGTGCCGCGGTTCGTCGACCCGGCGGAAGCCGTCGCGAGCGGGAGCCTGCTGGCGCCGATGCCCGGCACCGTCGTCAGCGTCGCGGTCGAGGCCGGCCAGCAGGTGGAGGCCGGCCAGCCGGTACTCGTGCTCGAGGCGATGAAGATGCAGCACACGGTCAGCGCGCCCCACAGCGGCGTGGTGTCCGAGATCGACGTGAAGCCCGGGGCGCAGGTCGCGGCCGGGGAGGTCCTTGCCGTGGTGGAGGAAGCAGGATGACGAACAACTTCAGCGAGTCCGAGGAGCGCCAGGAGCTGCGCAAGGCGGTGGCGAAGCTCGCCGGCAAGTACGGCCGCGAGTGGTTCACCGAGAAGGCCCGCGCCGGCGAGAAGACCACCGAGCTGTGGCTCGAGATCGGCAAGAACGGCTACCTCGGCATCAACATCCCCGAGGAGTACGGCGGTGGGGGCGGCGGCATCGGCGACATCGCGGCCGTGTGCGAGGAGCTGTCCGCGGCCGGCTGCCCGCTGCTGCTCATGGTCGTGAGCCCGGCGATCTGCGGCACCATCATCAGCCGCTACGGCACCGACGAGCAGAAGCGGCGCTGGCTGCCCGGCATCTGCGACGGCACCAGCACGATGGCGTTCGCGATCACCGAGCCGGACGCCGGCACCAACACCCACAACATCACCACCACCGCGCGCCGCGACGGCGACGAGTGGGTCCTCAACGGGCGCAAGATCTACATCTCCGGCGTCGACGAGGCCGACCACGTGCTCGTCGTGGCGCGGGCCGAGGACGCCCGCACCGGCAAGGTGAAGCCGGTGCTGTTCGTGGTGCCGACCGACGCGGCCGGCTTCGAGGCCAAGCCCATCCCGATGGAGATCGTCAGCCCCGAGCTGCAGTTCCAGGTCTTCATCGACGACGTCCGGCTGCCCTCGGACGCGATCGTCGGCGACGAGGACGGCGGACTCGTGCAGCTCTTCGCCGGCCTCAACCCCGAGCGGATCATGGCGGCGAGCTTCTCCACCGGGCTGGCCCGCTTCGCGATCGAGCGCGCGACGGCGTACGCCAAGGAGCGCACGGTGTTCCAGGGCCCCATCGGCTCCCACCAGGCGATCGCGCACCCGCTGGCGCAGGTCCACATCGAGACCGAGATGGCGCGGCTGATGACCCAGAAGGCGGCGGCGCTCTACGACGCCGGCGACGACATGGGGGCCGGCGAGGCCGCGAACATGGCGAAGTACGCCGCGGCCGAGGCCGCCTGCCACGCCGCGGACGTGGCGGTGCAGACCCACGGCGGCAACGGGATCACCCAGGAGTACGGCATGGCCGGGCTGCTGGTCGCCACCCGCGCCGGCCGGATCGCCCCGGTCAGCCGGGAGATGATCCTCAACTTCGTGTCCATGCACTCCCTGGGGCTGCCCAAGTCGTACTGACCCGGTCCCGGGACGTCCTGCCCCGGGACGTCATACGGACGGAGCAACCGCTTGCTCCGTCCGTATGACGTCCCACGGCATGGGCGCGAGGATGGTCAGCCGCAGCGACAGCGCCGCCAGCGCGGCGTTGACGATGCTGCCCGGCAGCAGGTCGTGCAGCTCGTACAGGTCGGCGACGCGTGCCGCGACTGGCCGAACGCGTCGACGCCGAGCGGCACCGCGGGTACGCCGAGGGCCGACCCGAGCCAGGCCATCGCGTGTGAGGACGCGTCGTGCACGGTGACCACCGGCGCGCGGTCGGGGAACGCGGTCCGCAGCGCGCCGGGGACGCTCGGCGCGGTCGCCGTCCGCACGCCCTGGCGCAGCGTGCGCTGCCAGGCCGCGGTAGCAGCCGGTCCAGCGAGGTGACGTCCACGACGTGCGCCGCGATCGCCCTCGTCGGCCAGCTCCGCGGCGGCGGCCAGCACCTCGGGCAGGACCGCGCCGGACGCGGCGAGGTGCACGACCGGCGCCTGGTCCTCGACCAGCTCCGGGTGCGTCGTGGTGGGCGTCGACGAGCCGGTACGCGCCGGCGAGCACCTGCCGGCGCAGCACCGCGTCGCCGAGCCGCTGCCCGGGCCGCCTCGAACGGCGCCTGGTCCAGCGGCCGGGTGGTCAGCCGGAAGTAGTAGGCGCCGTCGTCGGCCGGGCGCGGCCGTGCCGGTCGTCGCCGGACCCGCCGGCGATCTGGCCGAGCGCGTCGCAGAGCAGCCAGTCCAGGGCGGTCGGCGTAGGCGGGCTCGACGAAGGTGACGCCCGGGCAGCTCCAGGCCGACCGACGCGGTGATCGTCGACTGGTGGGCGCCGCCCTCGGGGGCGAGCGTGATGCCGGACGGGGTGCCGGCGACGACGAAGCGGGAGCCGGAGTAGGTGCCGTAGAGGAACGCGTCCAGGCCGCGCAGCACGAACGGGTCGTAGACCGTGCCGACCGGCAGCAGCGGCTGGTCCGGACAGGTCCCACGACAGGCCGAGCTGGCCGAGCAGCAGGAACAGGTTCATCTCGGAGATGCCGAGCTCGATGTGCTGGCCCGGCGGGTCTCTCCGCCCAGCGCAGCATCCGGTCCTCGGTCCAGGAGCGGCGCTCGGTCGGGGGCGAACACGCCGGTCTTGTTGATGAAGCCGGCGAGGTTGGTCGAGGTGGCGACGTCGGGGGCGGTGGTGACCAGGTAGCGGCGCGACCTGCTCGTCGCGGGCCAGGCCGACCAGCACCCGGCCGAACACCTCCTGGGTGGACACCGGCTTGCGCGGCGCGTACGCCGGTGCGCGGCCGGGACGGTGCACCGGCAGCGCCCGGCTCGCGCGGCGCGCGGGCGAGCGCCTCGCGGCGGGCGCCGACCCGGATGCCCGGCCGGCGAGCGCCGGGTCGAGCCGGTCCCACTCGGTCTCCGCGGTGAGCCCGTGCTCGCGCCCGCAGCTCGTCGACCTGCTCGGTGGTCAGCAGCGCGGAGTGGTTGCGCGGGTTGCCGGCGATCGGCAGCCCCCAGCCCTTGACCGTGTAGGCGAAGACCACGCTGGGCCGGTCGGTGACCGCGTCGCACTGGCGCGTAGGCGTCGAGCATCGCGTCGAGGTCGTGCCCGCCCAGGTCGGTGACCAGCGGGCCGAGCTCGTCGTCGGCGACGTCGGCGACCAGCGCGCCCGACCTCGGCCGGCGCGCCGTCGAGGAACCGCTCGCGCAGCGCCGGCCCGGCGCAGGCCGAACAGCGACTGGTACTGCTCGTTGGGCATCGCGTCGATCCAGGCGCGCAGGCCGCTCGCCGCCCGGCCGGGCGTAGGCCTCCTCGAGCCGGCGGCCGTACTTCACCTCGACCACGTGCCAGCCGGCGGCCTCGAACTGGCCGCGCCACTGCTGGATCCGGATGCCGGGCACGACCCGGTCCAGGGACTGCCGGTTGAAGTCGACGACCCACATCACGTTGCCCAGCCCGGCTGGTCGCCGGGTCGGCGACCGCCTCCCAGACGTTGCCCTCGTCGAGCTCGGCGTCGCCGAGCAGCGCGACGAAGCGCGACGCGCGGGCGCGGCGCCGAAGTGCGCGTCGACGTAGCGGCGGGTGACGGCGGCGAACAGCGGCGCCGCGGCGCCCAGCCCGACCGAGCCGGTGGAGAAGTCGACCTCGTCGGGGTCCTTGGTGCGGCTCGGGTAGGACTGCAGGCCGCCGCGGGCGCGCAGCTGGGGCAGGTAGGAGCGGTCCAGGTTGCCGAGCAGGTACTGGATGGCGTGGAAGACCGGCGAGGCGTGCGGCTTGACCGCGACCCGGTCGGCCGGCGTCGAGGTGGGCGAACCAGAGCGCGGTCATCGCGGTCACCAGGGACGCGCTGGAGGCCTGGTGGCCGCCGACCTTGACGCCGTCGCCGGTGTCCCGGTCGTGGTTGGCGGCGTCGACGATCCGGGTGGCGAGCCAGAGCACCCGGCGCTGGATCTCCTCCAGCACCTGCCGGTCGGGGTGCGGGTCGGTCATGCCAGCGCGCGGGCGAGGTCGTCCTGCAGGTCCTCGGCGTCCTCGAGCCCGATCGAGAGACGGAGCAGGTCGGCGCCCGGGCGGGCGTCGGCGGCGACCGGCCGGTGGGTGAGCGCGGCCGGATGCTGCACCAGGGAGTCGACACCGCCCAGCGACACCGCGTGCGTGAACAGCTCGAGCCGCTCGGCGACCCGGGCGGCCTGGTCGTAGCCGCCGGCGAGCCGGATGGCGACCATCGCGCCGGGACCGTGCATCTGGCGGCCGATCAGGCCGGCCGGGTCCGCCTCGGGCAGCCCGGGGTAGTGCACGGCGGTGACCGCGGGATGGCTCGTGAGCCAGCCCGCGACCTTCTCGGCGTTCGCCTGCTGGGCGCGTACCCGCAGCGGGAGGGTGGCCAGGCCGCGGTGCAGGAGGTACGCCGAGAGCGGGTGCAGGATGCCGCCGGTCACCGCGCGGACCCGCCGCAGCGCGGCGGCCCAGGACTCGTCGGTCGCGACGACCCCGCCGACGGCGTCGCCGTGGCCGCCGAGGTACTTGGTGGCGCTGTGCAGCACCATCGTCGCGCCGTGCACCAGAGGATTCTGCAGCACGGGGGTCGCGAAGGTGTTGTCGACCACGACGGGCCGGCCGCCCGCGGCCGCCACGACCGCCGCGATGTCGACGAGCTCGAGGGTCGGGTTGGCCGGGGTCTCCAGCACCACGAGGCACGTGTCGGGGCGCACGGACTCCGCGACCTGCTCGGGCGTGCAGTACGTCGTCTCGACGCCCAGCAGCCCGGAGGCCAGCAGGTGGTCGGTGCCGCCGTACAGCGGGCGGACGGCCACGACGTGGTTGCCGCCGCGCTCGGTGCGCGCGGCGACGAGCGTCGCGGTGATCGCCGCCATCCCCGACGCGAACGCGACCGCGTCCTCGGCGTGCTCCAGGACGGCCAGGCCGGCCTCGAACCGGGCGACGGTCGGGTTCCAGAGCCGGGCGTAGACGTGGCCGCCCTCGGTCGGGTGACCGCCGGTGGCCATCGCCTCGTACGACAGGCCGCCGGCCTCGACGCCCGGCAGCGGGTTGGTGGAGGACAGGTCGATGGGCAGGGCGTGCACGCCCAGGGCCGCGAGGTCGTCGCGGCCCGCGTGGACGGCGAGGGAGTCGAGCGCCAGTGTCCGGGCGGGGGCGGGGTGGGACGCGGAGGTGGCCATGCTCCAGCGTCGGACGTTCCGCGATGAACGGCAACATCGTCCGAAGGTTCCGTCACCGATGGCGCACAATCGGCGATTTCCTGCATCATAGAGGCATGCCGCCCGCCCCTGCGTCGCAGAAGGTTCGACCGCCTGCCCTGGACGCCACCGACCTCGCGATCCTCGCCGAGCTCGAGGAGAACGGCCGGCTCACCAACGCCGCCCTCGCCGCGCGCGTGGGCATCGCCGAGTCCACCTGCACCGGACGCCTGCGGGCGCTGCGGGAGTCCGGCGTGATCACCCGGTTCCGGGCGGACGTCGACCCGGCCGCGCTCGGCCTGCCGCTGCAGGCGGTGGTCCGGGTGCGGCTCAGCAGCCACAACCGCGACCAGGTGCACAGCTTCCACGCGATCCTGCGCGAGATCCCGGGGGCGCTCGCGATCTTCCACGTCGGCGGCGAGGACGACTACCTCATCCACGTGGCGGTGGAGAGCGCCTCCGCACTGCGTGACCTGGTCCTCGAGCACGTCAACGTCCACCCGGCGGTCCGGCACACCGAGACCCAGCTGGTCTTCGAGGTGATCCGCGGCGCCGGCGTGCTGAGCCGGGTGCGCCCCCCGGTCCGCGGGGCCTGAGTACACCCCCTTGCCACGCTCGAACAACTGTTCGATCATGGCTGGGTGATCCTGCACGCCGACCTCGACTCGTTCTACGCCTCGGTCGAGCAGCGCGACGACCCGCGGCTGCGCGGCCGGCCGGTGATCGTCGGCGGGGGCGTGGTGCTGGCGGCCAGCTACGAGGCCAAGGCGTACGGCGTGCGCTCGGCGATGGGCGGGCGGGAGGCGGCGCGGCTGTGCCCCGGCGCGCTGGTCGTCCCGCCGCGCTTCCCGGCGTACGTCGAGGCGAGCAAGCAGGTCTTCGCGATCTTCGAGGACACCACGCCGCTGGTGGAGGGGCTCTCCATCGACGAGGCGTTCCTGGACGTCGGCGGGCTGCGGCGGCTGGTGGGCGAGCCCGAGGCGATCGCGGCAACGCTGCGGCGCCGGGTGCGCGAGGAGGTCGGCCTGCCGATCTCGGTCGGCATCGCCCGCACGAAGTACCTCGCCAAGGTCGCCAGTGCGGTCAGCAAGCCGGACGGGCTGCGGCTGGTGCCGCCGGACGCCGAGGAGGAGTTCCTGCACCCGCTGCCGGTCGAGCGCCTGTGGGGCGTGGGCGCGGTCACCGCGGCCAAGCTGCACGCCGACGGCATCCGCACCATCGGCGAGCTGGCCCGCCGCGAGGAGATCGAGCTCACCGCCACCGTCGGCAGGGCCGCCGGCCGGCACCTGTGGGCGCTGGCCAACCTGCTCGACCCGCGCCCCGTGGAGGTCGGTCGGCGGCGCCGCTCGATCGGCTCGCAGTGCGCGATCGGCCGCCCCGGCCGACGCAAGAGCCGCGCCGAGCTCGAGGCGCTGCTCGCCGGCCTGGTGGACCGGGTCGCCCGCCGGCTGCGGGCGGGTGAGCGGATCGGGCAGACCTTCACGCTGCGGCTGCGCTTCGACGACTTCGGTCGCGCCACCCGCTCTGCGACCCTCGCCCACTCCTCGGCCGCGACGGCGACCTGGCTGGAGACCGGGCGACGCCTGCTCGACGCCGCGTGGCCGCTGATCGAGCAGCGCGGCTGCACGCTCCTCGGGGTCACCATCTCCGGCCTGGTGGACGGCCGGTCGCGGCAGCTGGAGCTCCCGCTCTTCCCCGACGTCGACGCCGACCATGGCCTGGACGCGGCCCTCGACCGGGTCCGCCAGCGGTACGGCGGCAGCGCCGTCACCCGCGCCGCGCTGGTCGGCCGGCACACCGGTCTGGAGATGCCCACGCTGCCGGACCCGGGTCCGGGGGTCCGATCTGGGTAGCGTGTCCGCGTGGGACGGGTCATCGACAGCGCCGACCGCGCGCAACGGCGCTGGTCGGTGCTCGGCTATCCGCTCGCGGTGATCTACAAGTACTTCGACGACCAGGGCAACTACATCGCCGCGATCATCACCTACTACGCGTTCATCGCGATCTTCCCGCTGCTGCTGCTCGGCTCGTCGATCCTGGGCTTCTTCCTGCAGGGCAACGCGGACCTCCAGGCGGACCTGATCGACTCGGCGCTCGCTCAGTTCCCGATCATCGGCGACCAGCTCGGCCGGCCCGAGGGACTGGCCGGGTCGACGACCGGGATCGTCGTCGGCTCCCTCGTCGCCCTGTACGGCGCGCTCGGTCTGGGACAGGCCCTGCAGAACGCCCTCAACGTCGCGTGGTCGGTGCCGCGCAACAGCCGGCCCAACCCCATCCTGCTCCGGCTCAAGAGCCTGTTCCTGCTGCTCACCGCCGGTGTCGCCGTCCTGACCGTCTCGGTGCTCTCGACGCTCGCCGCGAACACCGAGGTGCTCGGCGAGACGGTGTCGTCGTACCGCTGGCCGATCACGCTCCTCACGATCATCGTGAACACGCTGGTCCTCACGGCCCTGTTCCGCGTCGGCGCAGCCCGCAGCCACAGCATCTGGACCGGGTCGGTGCCCGGCGCCGTCACCGCCTCCCTGCTGTGGATCGGTCTCCAGGCGGTCGGCACGGCGTACGTCACCAACGTCCTGGCCGAGACGAGCGCGATGAACCAGACCTTCGGCCTGGTCCTCGGCCTGATCGGCGTCCTCTGGCTCACCGCCGTCATCGGCGTGCTCGGCATCGAGGTCAACGTCGTGCTCGAGCGCCGTCTGTGGCCGCGCGCCCTGCTCACGCCGTTCACCGACAGGGTCGACCTCACCGACGCGGACCGACGCGCGTACGCCGGCTACGCCAGGGCCCAGCGCCACAAGGGGTTCGAGACGATCGAGATCGTCTTCGAGGACCAGCGGCTGAACCTGCCCGAGGACCACCGGGAGCCGGGCGCCGAGGACGACGGCGCGGACCACGCGTCGTAGCCGCCGGCGCTGCCGGGATCCGGTCGCCTCACAACGTCATACGGACGGGGCAACCCCTTGCTCTGTCCGCATGACGTCCCGGGGCGGGTGGTAGGAGCGGTCCGGCAGGAACGACAGCCAGCGCGGCAGCCACCAGGTGCGGTCGTCGAGGAACGCGAGCACCGACGGCAGCAGCACGGCCCTGACGATGGTCGCGTCCAGCAGGATCGCCACGGCCAGCCCGACGCCGAGCTGCTTGAACGTCGTCATCGACAGCGTCGCGAACACCGCGAACACCGCGACCATGATCGCGGCCGCGCTGGTGACGACGCCCGCCGACGTACCGATCCCGTGGGCCACCGCCTCGCGGGTCGGCAGGCCCCGGTCGTGGGCCTCGCGGATCCGGGACACCACGAAGACGTGGTAGTCCATCGACAGTCCGAAGAGGATGACGAAGGAGAACAGCGGGATCCACGACTCGATCGCGCCGACGCCGCGGCCGCCGACCAGGGACGCGCCCCAGCCGTGCTGGAACACCGCGACCATCACGCCGAACGCCGCGGACATCGACAGCACGTTGAGGAGCACCGACACCAGTGCGATGGTCACCGAGCGGAACGCGACCAGCATCAGCACGAACGCGAGCACCAGCACGAACGCGACCACAGGGACGATCGCGCGCTCGAGCTGGGCGTTGAAGTCCCGCGAGAACGCGAGCTCGCCGCCGACGTACGCCTCCGCCCCGGGGACGGCGCCCACGGTCTCGGGTACGACGTCCTCGCGGAGCGCCTGCAGCGCTCGTTGCGACGTGGCGTCCGTGCCGGAGCCGGCGAGCGGGACGGTCAGCTCGAGGACGCCGACGTCGGCGTGCGGCGAGACGAGCACCGGTCCCTGCGCCAGGTCGTCGGCGGCCACGCGGGTGCGCAACGCCTCGACCGCGTTCGACATCGCGGCGTCCCCGACGTCCGGGGCCCGGACGACCACCCGGGCCGGGCTCGGCCCGCCGGGGAACTTGTCGGTGATCCGGTGGTAGCTCTGCATGATGCCGATGTCGGCGGGCAGCAGCTTGTCGAGCGTGAGCCGCTCGGTGTGGATGGTGGCCGCGGGCGCGGCGAGGACCAGCAGGAACCCGGTCGCGACCAGCGCGGAGACGCCGGGGCGCCGGAGCACCCGGCCGAGCACCGCGCTCCAGAAGCGGCTCTCCCGGCCCGGGTGGCGCATCCGCGCCAGGCCCGGGATCCGGCCGAGGTCGACGCGGTCGCCGAGCAGCGACAGCATCGCGGGCAGCACCGTGACCGACCCGGTCACCGCGATGAGGACGACCAGGATGGTGGCCGTCGCGAAGCCCTCGAAGAGCACCATGCCGGACAGGAACATCCCCGACATCGCCATCACCACGGTCAGGCCGGACACGAGCACCGCCCGGCCCGAGGTGGCGGCCGCGATGTCGAGCGCGACGGCCGGGCTCCGGCCGCGGGTGCGCTCCTCGCGCTCGCGACGCAGGTAGAACAGCGAGTAGTCGACCCCCACGGCGAGACCGACCAGGAGCATGACCGAGCTGGTGGAGGTGTCGAGGTGCAGCCGGTGGCTGACCACGGCCAGGACGCCGTTGGCGGCCAGGAACGAGGTGAGCGCCAGGCCCACCGGGAGCAGGGCGGCGAGCAGCGCCCCGAACGCGATCAGCAGGATGCCGATGGCCAGCGGCACCGCGGTCCACTCGGCCCGCCGGAAGTCCTTGAGGATCGTCTCGTCGAACCACTGGTTGGCCGAGCCGTCGCCGAACTGGTCGATGCGGACGCCGGGGTACTCCGCGCGGGTCGCCGCCGCCGCGTCCAGCAGTGGCTGGGCGCGGTCGCCCGCGGTCATCGGGTCGCCGGACACCGAGGCGCGCACCAGCGCGGCGCGGCCGTCCTCGGACACCAGGCCGTTGACGTAGGGGTCGACCACCTCGGTCACCGCCGACGTCCCCCGCAGCCGCCGGACCAGGTCCGCGACCGCGTCCCGGGACTCCGGGCTGGTGATCGGCGCGCCGGTCGTCACCAGGTACATCTCGGTCGCCGGCGTGCGCAGGCCTGCGTCGTCGAGGATCTGCTCCACGCGCGCGGAGTCGCCCGCGGCGTACTGGTCCTCGGTCATCGCGACCTGGCCGGCGTACGAGCCCACCGTCATGGCGACGGCCACGAAGACGAACCAGCCGACGACCGCCGCCACGCGGTGGCGCACGCTCCAGCCGCCGATCACCGATGCCAGATTGCGTCGCCCAGCCATGCCGCACCACTTCCCGGTCTCTCTCCGCGCGAGTCTGCGCCGACCCCGGTCCGGCTCGCAGGGGCGAACGTCCGCGCCCGCCGGGGACCTACGGCCGTGTGACCGGATCCTGCCCGGGACGACGATGACCATGAAGGCATCTGCGGTCCGGGAGGAGGACACCATGAGCACCGGAACGCCGGAGAGCACCGGCTTGCGCGAGCGGGCAGTCAAGCGGCTCAAGAAGAAGCACGACTTCCACGTCCACCTGGTGATCTACCTGATGGTCAACGCCATGATCGTCGTCGTCTGGGCGATGACCAGCCAGGGGTTCTTCTGGCCGATCTTCCCGCTCGTCGGCTGGGGCGTCGGTGTGGTCGCCAACGCCTGGGACGCGTACGGCGGCGACGAGCCCACCGAGGACCAGATCGCGCGGGAGATGGACCGGCTGGGCCACCGCCAGTGAGTCGGCGCCGGTCCGGTCAGATCCGGGGCACGTCCTTCTGGGCGCGCAGCTCGGTGCGCGCGACCTTCCGGTCGGTGATCACGATCCAGGTCGCCAGGGCCGCGCCGCCGAGGATGGCGATCCCGAACAGCACGATCGCGATGGCGGGATAGCCGAGGATCTTGTGGTCGGTCGGCACCTGCACCAGCATCGAGGCGCCGAGGATGGCGGAGGCGATGACGACGCCCAGGGTGATCCGGTTCGCCAGCCGCTGGAGCACCGTGTGCAGCCGCTCCTCGTCCACCGCGTCGACCCGCAGCCGGAGCTCGTCCCTCGGCGAGGTTGTCGAGGATCGCGTTGGCACGGCGCGGGAGCTGGGAGGTGAACTCCTTGGCGTCGAGGGCCGCGGTGACCAGGTTGCCGCGCGAGGTCTTCAGGCCGCCGCGGAGGATGTGGCGCAGGTTGTCGCGGATGGCCTCGGCGGGGACGAAGTCGGGGTCGAGGTGCAGCGTGGTCTGGTCGAGGTTGAGCAGCGCCTTGCCGACCATCGACATCTCCGGCGGGGGCCGCAGGCCGTGGGCGCCGGACGTCCGGCTCAGCTCGACCAGCACCCGCCCTGCCTGCAGGTCCGGCCCCTCGGCGACGGCGTCGGACACCAGGTGCGTCACGTCGTCGCGGAACGCGGCCGCGTCGTAGTGGTCGAGCGGCTGGCCGAGGTCCGCGAGGAGCCGCGCCGCCTGCTCACCGTTGTCGTCGCCGATGGCGATCAGCAGCCGCAGGACCTTCTCCTGGATGCGCGGCGGGACCGTGGTCACCATGCCCAGGTCGATGATCCCGAGCCGGCCGTCGTGGGTGACCAGCATGTTCCCCGGATGGGGGTCGGCGTGGAGGAAGCCCTCCTCGAGGATGCTCGTCAGGTACGCCGAGAACAGCTGCTCGACCATCGCCTTGGCGTCGAGGTCGATGAGGCCGAGCGGCCCGACGTCGGTGACCTTGCGGCCGTCGACGTAGTCCATGGTGAGCACGCGCCCCGACGTCAGGTCCCAGACCGGGTCCGGCACGACCAGCAGGTCGTAGTCGGCGGTGAAGGTCGCGAAGCGCATCAGGTTGCGGGCCTCGCGGCGGTAGTCCAGCTCCAGCCGCAGGGAGCGCTCGAACTCGGCCAGCAGGCCGGAGAAACCGTAGGTCCGGCCGAGGCTGCTGCCCTTGTCCGCGACGTTGGCCACGCGAGCGAGGGTCTCCATGTCGGCGCGGACCTCGTCGCGCACGCCCGGTCGCTGCACCTTGACCGCCACGTCGCGACCGCTGCGCAGGGTCGCGCGGTGCACCTGGCCGAGTGAGGCCGCGGCCACCGGGTCCGGGTCGAAGTCCGCGAACAGGTGCCGGATGTCGGAGCCCAGCTCGTTCTCGATCGTCGCCTGCACGACGTCGAAGCCGAACGGCTCCACCTCGTCCTGCAGTCGGCTCAGGGCCGTCGTGTACGACGCGGGCAGGAGGTCGAACCGGGTGGAGAGCAGCTGGCCGAGCTTGATGAACGTCGGGCCCATCGACTCCAGGTCCGCCGCGAACGCCTCCGCCTTGTCGGTGGTCTCGTGCGACTCGTCGGCGCCGTCGGCGTACTCGTCGAGGCTCGCACCGGACACCAGGTCCGAGTGCCCGTGGCGGACGAGCAGGCGTGCCATCGCCGCGTAGCGCCGGGTCCTGGACTCTTCGAAGGACATGATCTTCAGAGTGCCCACCGCGGGGTGAAGGGAATCACGGCGGGTCGGTGGCGGTGGCCACGTCGTCAGTCGGCCGCACGCCCGCCGCTGATCGTGATGGCATGGGCGTCGGCGGTCGGCAGCGGTCCGGTGCGCACCTCCAGGGTGCCGTGCCGCCAGGACCACCGGGAGGTCGGCCGCCCGTCGACCGTGACCCGCCGGGGCGCGGTGTCGGCGGGGATGCGCAAGGTCCAGGCGCGGCGCGGTGGGAGCCCGCGGAACTCGCCGGCCATCGCGCCGATGCGCACCCGTGCGCCGGCGGGCTGCTGGCGCTGGCGGATCGACGTCGTCGCCGCCGAGCCGTGCGACCAGGCGAGCCCGTCGCCGGCATCGTCGTACAGCGTGAACGAGCCGCGGCGGCCCGGTGCGATGTCCAGCGTGAGGCGGACGGGTGGTGCGGAGTAGCCGCGCCGCGGCGTGTCCTGGAGCGGCAGGATCGATCCCGCGCGCCGCAGGGCCAGGGTGTGGCGCAGCGGCACGGTGACGGTGCGCTGGCTGGGCCCGGTGAAGGTGCGGCCGGTGGACATGTCGATCCAGCGCCCGGGCGGCACCCACAGGTGGACCCGCGGACGTGCGCCGGGCACGGTGACCGGGGCGACGAGCAGGTCCCGCCCGAGCAGGTACTCCCCGGGGTTCCGGTACGCCGGCTCCCGGTCCGGCCACTGCAGGTAGAGCGCCCGTGTCATCGGCAGGCCGGTCCGCGTGGCCTCGTGCGCGACCGTGTAGAGGTAGGGGACCAGGCGGTCCCGCAGCCGCAGGAAGCTGCTGGCGATCCGCTCGGCGCGCTCGTCGTACTGCCACGGCAGCCGGTCGCCGTGGTCGGAGTGCAGCCGCAGCACCGGGGCGAACGCGCCGGCCTGCACCCAGCGGACGTAGAGGTCGTCGGGCAGGTGGTCGCCCAGGAAGCCTCCGATGTCGTGGCTGACGTAGGGCAGTCCGACGTTCCCCTCGGCGGGGGTGAAGGCGGTCTCGAAGCGCAGCGTGTCCCAGGTCGACTCGGCGTCGCCGGTGAAGTGGATGGTGTTGCGCCGCTCGGCCCAGATGCCGGGCCCTCCGGTGTCCACGTCGAACAGCGAGCTGCCCACCCGGGAGAGCACCGGCCAGCGGCTGCCGCGGGCGTGCGACTGCTCGGCGTACAGCCGGTTGATCCAGGGGTCGGTCGCGCCGGCGGCGACGGCGTCGGACTCGTCGCAGCAGTAGTCCAGCCAGAAGAGGTCGACGCCGGCTCGGACGAACTCCTGGTGGAGCCGGGCGTACGCCGCCTGGTCGCCGCTCTTCGCCCAGTCGAACACGCGGCAGTCCGGGGTGCCCGCCGCGGTCATCTGGCTCGGGTCGGGCGGCGAGGTGATGCCGGTCATGCCCATGTCGGTGCCGAACGTGATCGCCCGGCACCGCCACAGGTCCTCGCGCAGCCCGCCCACGGGGCCGGTACCGCCCGCCGTCTGGTTGGCCCGCAGGAACGCGGGGTCGTCGACGGTGATGGACGGGTGGATGTTGAACCCGATGTGGATCCCGCGCCGGTGCGCCCAGTCGGTGAACCCGGCCGGGTCGGGGAAGAGCCGGCTCGCCCATCCCCAGCCGTTCCAGACGTGCGGGGACTTCGCGTCGGTGTCCACGTCGATCACCCCGAGCCGCACGCCGTGCCGGGCGAAGCGGCGCACCAGCGGGGCGTAGCTCGACTGCGGGTTCGCGGCGTACTTCGACCACCACGGCGCGAACGCGTTGCGGGGCAGCAGCGGCGCCCGGCCGACCAGCCGGGACAGGTCGCGCAGCCCGCGGGCGTAGTCGTGGCCGTAGCCGAACAGGTAGCCGTCGCGGTAGGTGCGGCCGTCGAGGTCACGCGCCACGAAGCCGGGTGGCCGGTCGGTCGTGATCACCGTTTGGGTGTCGTCGAGCAGGTGCCATCCGCGCCGGTCGATCAGCCCGTCGTGCAGCCGGACCGGGCCGGAGACGCCGTCGAGCGCGCGGTACCAGCCGCCGAGGTTGCCGTGCGACGGCAGCCGGTACGACGGGTCGCCCTGCACGTAGGCCGGCGTCATCGTCGCCTTCTCCAGCGGCGGGCCGTGGTACGTCGTGCGAGTCGGGAAGGACGGGTGGCCGGTGTAGGTGCGGCCGCCCTGCCGGGCCGTGACCGTCAGGGTGTCGGCGCCGGGCGCACCGGACGGCCGGTAGTCGACCGTCATCCGGGGCGTGGTGATGCTCAGTACCCCCTCGCGCTCGGCGACGGTGAACTCCGCCGTCGACGGCCGGCGTACCGGGACGGTCATGGTCGGCCGGTCCTCGAACCGGTCGTCGGAGGCGTACTCGATGCGCACCAGCGTGCTGGTCAGCACCTGGAAGCGGGCGTGCCCGGCGACGACGGTGTCGCCCCGCACGACGTACGCCGGCGCCGCGGACGCCGAGCCCGCCAGAGACGTCGGCAGGGCGAGGAGGCCCAGGGTGGCGACCAGGAACGGGGCGGCAACGCGACGGCGCATCGGGACTCCTCACGGCGGGTGCCCCTGTCCAACGCCGGGTGGCGTCGTGCGCTACGCCCGGGCTCGCCGCGACCGGGTCAGTACGACGGTCGCGAGCACGGCCGCCAGCGTCTCGGCGACCATCGCGGGATAGCCGAGCGGGTCGCTCCAGTTCCCGACGTCATCACCGACCTCGGGCAGGCCGACCGTCCGGGAGGCCAGGAAGCCGGCGAGCGCGAGGACGCTCACCAGGCCGACGGCGGACCACGTGACCGGCGTGTCCATCGTGAGCACGGCTGCGGCGAGGAGGATGCAGGCCGCCGACAACGCGATGAAGAGAACCCCCAGGTACGGCGCCTCCTCCAGGTGCTCGCGAATGAGCGGGATGTGCACGGCAGCGGTGACGATCATGAGCGCAGCCGCGGGCCAGCGGAACGCGGAATCCAATCGGCTCATGTCTTCCCCCGAGTGGTTGTCCGGTCGTTGGAGCCTCACCCTAGGTCGGCGACGGCGCGCCCGTGCCGACTTGCCGGATCTCGTGTGGAGTCAGCCCAGCGCGTCGAGCCGGGCGACCTCGTCGGGGCTGAGCCGCAGGGAGGCGGCGGCCACGTTGTCCTCGAGGTGTGCCGGGTCGCCGGTGCCGGGGATCGCGAGCACGTGCGCTCCCTGGGCGAGGGAACAGGCGAGCCGGACCTGGGCACTGCTCACGCCGTGGCTCTCGGCCACGTCGCGCACCGCGTCCGCCGTCGCACGGTCGGCCGCCGGCTGGCCCTCGCGCCCCTCGCCGGCGATCGCGAAGAACGGGACGAACGCGATCCCGTGCTCCCCGCAGAAGTCGACGACGTCCTGGGCGTCCGCGGCCCGGTAGCCCACCGCGTAGCGGTTCTGGACGCAGACGATGTCGGCCACCGTCTGCGCCTCGCGGAGCTGGTCGAGCGTCACGTTGGAGACGCCGACGTGCCGCACCAGGCCGTCCCCGACCAGGTCCGCCAGGGCGGCGACGTGGTCCGCGACCGGCCGTCCGGCCCCGTTGTGGCGGTAGTTGACGACGTCGAGGTGGTTGCGGCCGAGCTCGCGGAGGTTCTGCTCGACCTGCCCGCGCAGCTGCTCCGGGGTGGCCCACGGCAGCCAGCCGCCCGAGGCGTCACGGGCCGGGCCCACCTTCGTGACGATGGTCAGCTCGTCGTCGTACGGCGCCAGCGCGGCGTGGATCAGCTGGTTCGCCGACAGCCAGGGCGAGAAGTAGAACGCCGCGGTGTCGACGTGGTCGACCCCCAGGTCGACGGCCCGGCGCAGGACGGCGACGGAGGTGTCGCGGTCACGACGCTCGCCGAGGTCGAAGGCGGCCGTGCCGGTGAGCCGCATGGCGCCGAGACCGAGCCGGTTGACCGTGCGGTCGCCCAGCGTCCAGGTGCCGGCGGCGGGTGGGTCC
Organism: uncultured Actinomycetota bacterium; assembly: GCA_963763225.1. Lineage (GTDB taxonomy): Bacteria > Actinomycetota > Actinomycetes > Propionibacteriales > Nocardioidaceae > Nocardioides. The sequence goes on from CAVXNT010000013.1 coordinate 28,004, forward strand.
AATGGGGTGTTCGCGGCCTGAGTCTCGGGTCGTGTGCCCACCAACGCGCTCTGGCGCGTGCGCAGGCACACGACCCGCTCGGACGGGCCCGACGAGGCCTCGCGGGCCGTACGCTCGACGCATGGACGCCGAGCCGCGCACCACCTACGTCCTCGTCGACGGCGAGAACATCGACGCCACCCTCGGCGCCTCGATCCTCGCCAGGCGGCCGCGCCCCGACGAGCGCCCCCGGTGGGAGCGGCTGCTGCAGTTCGTCCGCGAGCGCTGGGGCCAGCCGGCCACGGGACTGTTCTTCCTCGCGGCGAACAACGAGCTCCCCATGCCGTTCGTCCAGGCCCTGATCGCGATCGGCTACCGACCGATCCCGCTCTCGGGAGGTCCCGGCGAGAAGGTCGTCGACATCGCGATCCAGCGCACCCTCGCCGAGATCCGCGGGCGCGAGGCCGACGTCATGCTGGTGAGCAACGACGGCGACTTCGTCGAGCACGTCGGCGGGCTCCTCGACGGCCGGCGCGTCGGCGTCATCGGGTTCGTCGAGTTCCGCAACCACGGGTTCGTGGAGCTGGCCGAGCAGGGGCTCGAGAGCTATGACCTCGAGTACGACGTGCAGGCCTTCAACGAGCGCCTGCCGCGGGTCCGCATCATCCCGATCGACGAGTTCGACCCGACCCAGTTCCTCTAGGCCTCTAGGCACCCGCTCCGCCGACGCCGGCGGAGAGCAGCAGCAGCCGGTTCAACAGGTCCGCCGCCCGCGCGACCTGCTCGCGCTCGCCACTGACGAGCAGGTCGAGGAGCAGCCCGCGCGCGGCGCCGAGCGCGAGGCGCGCGTGCGTCTCGGCCTGGTCGTCGGGGATCCCGATCGCGAGGCACAGCTCGGTGACCGACGGCAGCCACGCCGCGATCAGCTCCTCGCGGAGGGCGGCCGCGTGCTCCTTGCCCTGCATGGCGTGGGCCGCGAGCTCGAAGAACAGCGGCCCGTAGCGCAGCGTCGCCTCGACCGTCTGCTCCCAGTACTGAGCGGCGGCCTCGAGGGGCGGCAGGTCGGTGTCGTACGTCGCGGTCATCAGCGCACGCTGGCGTGCCTCGACCTCGCGCGTCACCTCGGCGAGCAGGCCCTCGCGGGACCCGAAGTGGTAGATCAGCATCCGGTGGCTGGTGCCGAGCGCCCCGGCGATGCCGCGCAGGCTGGTGTCGCCGATGCCGTGGCGGCCGAAGTGGTCGATCGCGGCGTCGAGCAGCCGCTCCCGCGCGGTCGGTTCGGTCACGCGGAGCGGGCCCGGGTGACCCGCGCGTCGAGGCTGGCGGCCTCGAGCTCGATGTAGCGCTGCGTCAGCCGGCGCCACACCAGCGCTGCGACCGCACCCATCGGGCCCGGTCTGCTCGATGCTCAGCGTGACCCTGGAACCGCCGGCCTCGGCGACGACCTCGTGCCGGCCGACCGTCCGCATCCCCGGCCCGGACGCCTCCCACGTGAAGCTGCGGCCGGGCACCAGTTCGGTGACCTCCCACTCCGCGCGCGGCAGGCGAGGCTGGCGGACCCGCGCCCGGGAGTGCACCTGGAACGGCCCGTCGTCGAGGCGCTCGACGCTGTCGATCGTGGGCGTCCACTCGGGCCAGCGGGTGACGTCGGAGAGCACCTCCCACACCGCCTCCGGTGGAGCGTCGATGTGCCGGGTCGTCTCGAAGAACCTGCGCATGTACCAAATGGTACACGCGACCGGCGCATGTGGCACCTCACGGCCGGGCACGCACGGTGTATGGGCGTGACCGCGTCGCCAGAGGAGGACCCATGAAGATCACCAGGCTCGCCGTGTTCGCGGCCGGAGCCGCGACCGTGGGCGCGACCGTCGTCGCATCGGGGACCAGCGGCGCCGCGGTGTCGTCCGGCACCGGGGCGCCGTCGGTCAGTCCGGGACAGTTCAAGCACCCGCAGCAGAACCCGTACTTCCCGCTCAGGCCCGGCACGGTCTCGCGCTACCGGGGGACCGACGAGGGTGACCGGTACCGCGAGCGGGTGGTGGTCACCCGTCGGACCAAGCGCATCGACGGCGTCACGACGACCGTGGTCCGTGACGTCCTGCGTCGCGCCGACGGGAGCCTGGCGGAGAAGACCCGCGACTGGTACGCCCCGGACGACGACGGCAACGTGTGGTACTTCGGCGAGGCGACGGCGACCTACGACGAGCAGGGCAACGTCGAGGACCGGGAGGGGTCCTGGCAGGCCGGAGTCGACGGTGCGGTCGCCGGCATGATCATGCCCGCCGACCCCCACCCCACCGATGCCTACCGCCAGGAGTTCTCGAAGGGCGACGCCGAGGACCAGGCCTGGATCGTGCAGCGTGGAGCGTCGACCACGGTGCCGTACGGCACGCTCCACCACCTGGTCCGCAGCTTCGAGTGGAGCCGCCTGGAGAAGAACGTCCTCTCCCTCAAGCTCTACGGCCGGGGGCTCGGCACCGTCCGGGAGAAGGACATGTCCGGCGGCAGCGAGTCGTTCGTGCTCGTCTCGGTGCGACATCACGCGTCGTAGTGCGCCAGCCGCGGCCAGGCCTGCGCCCAGGAGTCCCGCGGTCCGTCGCAGAGCCACACGCCGGCGCCGACCTCCTCGTTGTGGGTGTCGCTGGAGTTCTGCAGCCGCGCCTGCAAGGTGCAGCCGCGGAACGCGGCCGTCGGTGACATCTGCAGGACCACGACCACGGGCGAGGCGGTCTCCGGCGGCGGACCCCAGGTCCGGTAGCCGTTGTGGCCGCTGTACGTCGGGAGGCCCACGTCGTACCAGCGCATCGCCCCGGCCTCGCCGTAGTTGCCGGTGAAGACGACGGCGTGCTCGCGCTGCAGCGGCGACAGCGAGTCGACGACGGAGCGGACCTGGTCGGCGTACTCCGGCCAGCCGATGGTGTCGAGCTGGACGTCGTTGACGTCGGCGTAGAACGAGCCGGCGAACGCCGAGGCGGGCAGGACGGGGACGGTGGCCGGGTAGGCGACCGCGGCCGAGGCCACGAGGACGACCCCGGCCACGACGGTGCGACGCGTGGTCCGACGCTCGGCGAGACTGGTGCACCCGGCGGCGATCAGCGGCGGGATCGCGCCCGCGAGGTAGTAGCCCTTGCCGCCGGCGACCAGGAACACGACCAGGGCGACGACGAACGTGATGGCGAGCGGCTGCAGCCGCGCCCAGTCGGGTCGCCGGAGGAGCCGCACCAGGCCGAGCAGCCAGACCACCGCGATCAGCGGGCTGAACATCAGCACCGCCTGCAGGACGAGGTCGAGGCGGCCGCCGATGCCGCCGTACTCGTCGGCGATGTCCGCGGACAGGTCGAACACCGGCCACCCGTGCTGCGCCTGCCAGACCAGGTTCGGCACCCACATCGTCAGGGCGAGCAGCCCGCCGAGCCACGGCCACGGCGTACGCAGCGCCGGCCGCGTCTCGCGCACCAGTGCCACACCGACCAGCACGCCGAGCAGGCAGAACGCCACGGCGTGCTTGTTGTTGAGCCCGACGCCGGCGACCGCGCCGGCCAGCAGCCACAGCCGGGGCCGGTCGTCGGCCAGCGCCTGGCCGACGGTCACCAGGACAGCCGTCCAGAAGAACATGTCGAACGTCGACGTCGAGAGCAGGTGCCCGAGCCCCGGCACCAGCGCGGAGAAGCCGACGGTGACGGCGGTCAGCACCTGGCCGGCCCGGCGGGCGCCGAGGAGGCGGGCGGCGTGCACGGCGAGCAGCACGGTGCCGACGACTGCGGCCACGGCCGGCAGCCGGAGCACCACCACGCTGGACGGCGCGATCGAGTCCATCAGCGCGGCGACCGCCGGGGTGAACGACGGCTGGTCCGGGTAGCCCCAGGCGAGGTGGTGGCCGGCGACGACGAAGTACATCTCGTCGCGGTGCGGGCCGTACCACGGCGACAGGGCGATCAGTCCGACGGCGAGGAACAGGACGACGAGGCCGACCTCCCGGACGGCGTAGGGCGGTCGGATCACCGCGACAGTCTGGCGTCAGCCGACCAGCCGCGCGCGGAGTTTTCCGATCACGTCCGCGGACAGGCCGAGCCCGTCGCGCAGGTACCCGTCGAGCGAGCCGAAGTCGGCGTCGACCGCGTCGTACCCGGCCTGCAGGTACGACGGCTCGACCACCATCGTCGGCTCGTACACCGCGACCTTGTCGGGGCCGAGGTGCTCGCCGACCAGGGCGAGGTACTTCTCCCGCGTCGCCGACGAGACCTCGTTGGTGAGCAGGTAGTCCGCGACGATCGTGTCCCGGTCGACGCCGGCCACCTCGAGCAGCAGCGCCGCGGCCCAGCCGGTGCGGTCCTTGCCGGCCGTGCAGTGGAACAGCTGCGGACCCGGCCCCTCGGCCAGCGCCGTCAGCAGCGTCGCGTACGACGAGCGCGCCGCGTCGGAGCGCACGAACCCCTCGTACACCTCGTGCATGACGCGGGTCGCGGCCGCGGTGTCGGCCAGGCCGTCGACCATCTCCATCGGGATGCCGGAGACCGCGACGTGGTGCCAGGTGGCGCCGGGGATGTCGACGTCCGGGTGCGCCTCGATCTCGGGGGCGCTGCGCAGGTCGTGGACGGCGGCGACCCCGAGCCGGCCCAGCGCCGCCGCGTCCGCGTCGGACAGCTGCAGTTCGTTCGAGCGGTAGTACACGCCACGACGGACCCGCCCGCCGTCCCGGGTCCGGTAGCCCGGCCCGGCGACGTCGCGGAAGTTGTCCGCAGAGGCCAGGCGCAGCAGTTCGGTGGGCGCGTCGGTCACCCCCGCAGGATAGGCAGTCAGCGCAGCGGAACGAACCGGTAGTGCCCGTGCCGGGTCACCCGCGGCCGGTCATCGCCCGGCTCGACGACCAGCATCCGGCCCTGCACCGGGATCACCATCCGGCCGCCCGGCGCCAGCTGGTCGACCAGCGTCGCCGGGAGCTCGTCGGCCTCGGCCGACACCAGGATCTTGTCGTACGGCGCACCCGCGGGGTCGCCGTAGGTGCCGGGCCGGGCCGGCTCGATGCGGGCCCACGGCCAGTCGCCGTGCGCGAGGTTCGCGCGGCCGAACTCCACCAGCGCGGGCTCGAGCTCGAGGCCGAGCACCGCGCCGTCGGGTCCGGTCAGGTGTGCGAGCAGTCCGGTCGTCCACCCGGACCCCGACCCGACGTCGAGGACCCGGTCGCCGGGGCGCACGTCGAGCAGCCGCAGCATGCTCTCGACCGTGCGCGGCTGGGAGTTGGTCTGCCCGTGGCCGATGTCGAGCGGCCCGTCGTACGCCCCGCGCGACCGCTGCGGGCGCGGCAGGAACCAGGTCCGCGGCACCGCCGCGAACGCCTCGCCGACCCGATCGGCGTCCATGCCTCCCCAGTCAACCACGCGCTCAACCAGGGCAAAGGGCTGACGGAACGACCCCCGACGGGTCACACTTCCGCGGTGATCAAGCTCGACCTGCTGCTCGGGGTCATCACGTTCGCTCTGTGGGTCTACTCCCTGGTCGACGCGATCGGCAGCCCGGCACACCGCGTGCGCAACCTGCCCAAGGTGGCCTGGGTCCTCATCATCCTGTTCTTCCCGCTGGTCGGCTCGATCGCCTGGCTGGTGGCCGGACGACCGGAGGACGGCGTGGCCCGTCGCTCGGCGTACGAGCGCGAGCAGTCGGCGTTCCCGGAGTACGACCGCCCCGGCCGCGCCGCGGCGGTCGATCCCGAGCGCGACGCGGAGTTCCTCCGCCAGGTCCGCGAGCGCGCCGAGGCGCAGCGCCGGGCCTACGAGGCGCAGAAGAAGCGGGAGCGAGAAGAGGGCGAGCCCAGCGCCGGCTGACGGCTCAGCCCTTCGGCGGCAGTGGCACGAACATCGAGGTGCGCGCGGCGTACTCGGGGTAGCCGGGCCGCTTCATCATCGACCTCTCCAGCAGCCGCGCGCCGGTGATCCACACCAGCCAGACCGTCATCGCGACGGGGGAGAGCAGCGTGACGACGCCCGGCAGCCAGCCGGACGAGAGGCCGCCGACCAGCCAGATCCCCCACCACACGCAGGCGTCGCCGAAGTAGTTGGGGTGCCGGGTCCACGACCACAGTCCGCGGTCCATCACCGGCCCGCGGTCGGGGTCGCGCTTGTAGGCCTTGAGCTGGGCGTCGCCGACGGTCTCGAAGAACACGCCGACCGCCCACACACCCACGCCGAGCCAGACGACCCACGACCAGTCGCGGGACGAGAGGGCCGCGGCCTGCAGCGGCAGCGACACCAGCCACACCGCCGCGCCCTGCACGAGGAAGACCCGGCGTACGGCGGTGCCGATACCCACCTCCTCCAGCGACCCGCCGAGCAGCTCGCGGTAGCGCGGGTCCTCGCCGTGGCCGCGGGAGCGGGTGAAGATGTGCGACGAGAGCCGCCCGCCCCAGACGCCGACCAGGGCGACCAGCAGCCAGGACCGCCAGTCGTTCGCGAGGATCGCGCAGACCACCGCGACGCCGACCAGGGCCAGTCCCCAGGCGGTGTCGACGACCGACACCCGCCCGGTGCGGGCCGCGGCGACCGCGGTCGCCGTCATGACCAGCGCGGCGACCGCCAGCGACAGGCCGCCGACGAGCAGCAGGTCGCTCACCGGGGGCGCTCCATCAGGATCTGGTCGACGCCCATCCGCCCGTCGCGGAACGCCATCGACCCGCCCACCAGGTAGAGGCGCCACACGCGCACGACCTCCTCGCCGACCAGGTCCGTCAACCGGTCCAGGTTGGCCTCGAAGTTGTCGAGCCAGCCGGCGACCGTGCGGACGTAGTGCTCGCGCAGCGCCTGCACGCCGCGCACCTCGAGGCCCCCGCGCTCCAGGCGTGCCACGGTCTCGCCGAGGGGCCGCATGTGCATGTCCGGCGCGATGAACGACTCGATGAACGGGCCACCGCCGGGGTGCCTGCCCTGCCGCGACATCTGCTGCACCAGCACGCGACCGCCCGGCCGGACGGCCCGGTGGAGCGCGGCGACGTACGTCGGGTAGTTCCGCTCGCCCACGTGCTCGCCCATCTCGAGGGAGCCGACCGCGTCGAAGTCGCCCCCGGAATCGGCAGAGTCCGGGACCTCGCGGTAGTCCTGGAGCCGGATGTCGACGCGGTCGGCCAGTCCCCGGTCGGCGACGCGCTTGTCGATGAACGCCTTCTGCTCGGCCGAGATGGTCACGCCGACGACCTCGGCGCCGAAGTGCTCCGCGGCGTGCAGCGACAGCGAGCCCCAGCCGCAGCCGACGTCGAGCAGCCGCCTCCCCGGCTCGAGGCCCAGCTTGCGGCAGACCAGGTCCAGCTTCGCCGCCTGGGCCTCCTCGAGCGTGGCGTCCGCGGTGGCGAAGTAGCCGCACGAGTAGGCCATCGACGGGTCCAGCACCAGCTCGTAGAACTCGTTGGACAGGTCGTAGTGGTGGCTGATCGCGTGGCGGTCGCGCACCGGGCTGTGCAGCCGCCCGCGGACCCGGGCCTGCGACGCCGGGGCCGCCGGCGGCCGGCCGAGGGCACCGACACCGACGGCCGCGCGCACGGCGCGGAGCAGCGTGGCCGGCGCCGGCCGGCCACCGGACAGCCCGCGCTCTCGGGCGACCGCGAACGCGTGCGTCAGCGCGGCGTCCAGGTCGCCCGGCACGTCGAGCTCCCCGGTCACGTACGCCTGGGCGGCACCCAGCTCGCCGGGGTGCCACAGCAGCCGGCGTACGGCGTCGGGCGAGTGCAGCACCACGAGCGGGGCGTCCTCGGGGCCGGCCTCGGAGCCGTCCCAGCCGCGCAGCCGCACGGGCAGGTCCCCACCCACGAACGGTGCGACGGCGTCGGCGAGGCTTGCGGCGACGGACATCTCAGGCCTCCCGGGCGAGCGTCAGCTGCTGGACGTCGAGGTAACCAGAGATGAACCCGGCGCGCGAGTAGCTGAGGTAGAAGTGCCACATCCGCTGGAACGTCTCGTCGAAGCCCAGTCCGAGCACGTCGGTGCGCCGGGCCAGGAACGCGTCGTCCCACCGGTGGAGCGTCTCGGCGTAGTCGGCCCCGAACGCGAGCCGGTCGACGACCCGCAGCGTGGTGTCGCGCGCCGTGATCTCGTCGATCACCTGCGCCGACGGCAGGAAGCCGCCGGGGAAGATGTACTTGTTGATCCAGGTGTAGCTGCCGCGGGTCGCCAGCATCCGGTCGTGCGGCATCAGGATCGCCTGGATCGCGGCCCGGCCGCCCGGGGCGAGCACCCGGTCCAGGGTCCGGAAGTACGTCGGCCAGTACTCGTACCCGACCGCCTCGACCATCTCGACCGAGAGCACGGCGTCGTAGGTCCCGGTCACCGCGCGGTAGTCGCAGAGGTCGACCTGTGCACGGTCGGCGTACCCGGCGGCGGCGATCCGCTCGCGCGCCAGCCGCTGCTGCTCGGAGGAGAGCGTGATCGAGCGGACCGTGGCGCCGCGGGCGGCGGCCCGGATCGCGAGCTCGCCCCATCCGGTGCCGATCTCGAGGACCCGGCTGCCGGCGCGCACGCCGGCCTCGTCGAGGAGCCGGTCGATCTTGCGCAGCTGCGCCTCGTGCAGGTCGTCGGAGCGGTCGAACAGCGCGGAGGAGTAGGTGAGGGACTCGTCGAGGAACAGCCGGAACAGGTCGTTCGACAGGTCGTAGTGGTGGGCGATCAGCTCGCGGGAGTGGTCCTCGGTGGGCCGGTGCGTCCGGGGCGCGCCGCGGAAGACCAGCCGCCGCAGCCGCTGCAGCGGCCGCGGCACCAGGTCGGCCACGTGGGCGGCGAGCGCGGTCAGGAAGCCCGTCAGGTCCTCGGCGTCCCAGGCCCCGGTCAGGTAGGCCTCGCCGAACCCGATCAGCCCGTCGCGGCCGAGCCGCGCGAACAGCTCGTCGGGGCGGTGCACGGTCATCACCGGTCCGCCCAGGCCGACCTGCCGCCCGCCGACGTGCACGGTCACCGGCAGCCGGCGGACGGCGGCGAGGAAGATCCGCCGCGCCACCGTGGCGGAGACGGCGGTGCGGGCGCCGCCGGGCACCCGGTCGAGGCCGGGCCACGTGGTCCCCGGGCGGGGCTCCGTCGTGGCCTCCGTCGTGCTCGCAGTCGTCGTGGTGGTGATGGTCACCGGACTCCCTCCTGGTGGTGCTCGGGTCGGGGGCGCACCGGCAGGCGGCGCAGCCACAGGGCGATGCCGTGGGCGCGGATCAGCAGTGCGCCCCGCAGGGCCGCCGGTGCCGCGCGCAGCGGGCCCCGAGAGGACCGACGGCCGGTCAGCGACGCGCTGAACCGGGCTCCCTCGTCGGTGGTCAGCGTGACGGCCACGCGCAGGTGGTCGTCGGGGACCGGCACCTGCAGGTCGTAGACGCCGTCGGTGCCGTGGAACGGCGACACGTACATCTGCTTCGGCGTGCGTGCCCGGCCGTGCTCGTCGGGGTGCACGAGGTAGGCGTGCCGGTCGCCGTAGGTGTTGTGCACCTCGGCCACCACGCACGGCTCCGCGGCCTCCGGGAACACCCAGAAGACGCTGATCGGGTTGAAGCAGTAGCCGAACGCCCGCGGGTGCGCGGCCATCAGCACGCGGCCGGCGCCGAGCTCGACGCCGTGGCGGCGCAGGAACGCGGCGAGGTTCTCGCGGATGCTGTGCCCCGGGTCGCCGAGGTGGTCGCGCGCCTCGAAGCTGCCCAGCAGCCAGGACAGCCGCCCGTGGTCGGGCAGGTCGTCGAGGTCCACCAGCCACGTGTGCGACCGGTGTGTGAACGACCGGCGCCACGGCGTACGCCGGGTGTGCCGGATGGTGGTCTCGTAAATCCCACCAGCCACAGGAATCCCCGGTTGACCGGTGAAACCCGACCGACACGCCGATGCGCCCCGGCGTGTCGAGCGGGTTTCACCGGCTGACCGGTGAAACCCGCCGCTCCACGCGAACCCCAGCCGCTCCGCGGCCGCCGCCCCGGACCGCGCGCCGTCCTCGTGGAAGCCCCAGCCGTGGTACGCGCCGGCGAACGCGACCCGGTCGGTGTCGAGCTCGGGCAGCCGGCGCTGGGCGGCGACCGACGCCGGCGTGTAGAGCGGGTGCTCGTACTCCATCCGGTCGATCACGGTCGCGGGGTCGACGAGGTCCTCACCGCCGAGCGTGACCAGGTAGTGCGTCGAGGTGGGGAGCCGCTGCAGCCGGGTCAGGTCGTAGGTGACGGTGACGTGGCCGCGCTCGTCGGCGGGCCGCCGGAAGTTCCACGACGCCCGGGCGTCACGTGCGGTGGGCAACAGCGAGGTGTCGGTGTGCAGCAGCGCGACGTTGCCCGAGTAGCAGATCGCGCCGAGCACCTCGCGCTGGTCGGGCGTCGGCTCGTCCAGCATCGCCAGCGCCTGACCCGGGATGCGTCGCGACGACGACCGCGTCGTACGTCTCCATCCGGCCGTTGCCGTCGGTGACCTCGACGCCGCGGGCGGTCTCGAGGATGGAGGTGACCTTCGTGTCGGTGCGCACCCCGTGCAGGCCGGCGGCGACCCGCGCGACGTACTCGTGGGAGCCGCCGGTCACCGTCCGCCACACCGGCGAGCCGGAGACGGAGAGCATCCCGTGGTGCTGGAGGAAGGTGAACAGGTAGCGGGCCGGGTAGTCGAGCGCGACCGCCGGGTCGCAGGACCACACCGCCGCGACGAGGGGCGCCATGAAGTGCCGCTCGAAGTACGCCGAGAAGCCGTGCGTGCGCAGGAAGTCGCGCAGCGTCAGGTCGTCGCCGGGCCGGACCAGCAGCGCCCGGGCGCGCCGGTGGAAGCGCGGCACCTCGGCCAGCATCCGCAGGTACGCCGGGCTCGTCGCGTTGCGGCCGCCCGGGAACAGTCCCCGCGCGCCCAGGGCGCCGGCGTACTCCAGGCCGGTCGCGTCGTCGCGCACCGACATCGACATCTCCGACTCCTGCGTCGGCACGCCGAGCTCGGCGAAGAGGCGCAGCAGGGTCGGGTAGGTCCGCTGGTTGTGGACGATGAACCCGGTGTCGATGGCGAGGCCCTCGACCAGGTGCGTGTCGGCGTGGCCGCCCAGCCGGGGGTCGGCCTCGTAGAGCGTCACCCGGGCCGACTTCGCGGCGACGTGCGCCGCCGTGAGCCCGGCGACGCCGGACCCCACGACGGCGACGTCAGGCACCCTGCCTCCCGAAGTCGAACAGGGCGATCGGGTCGCTGGTCGGCGCCGGCGAGCCACCCTCGGGCTCCACGGTGATGCCGGCGCCGGTGGCGCTGGCGGCGTCGCCGGTGAGGACGACGGTCTGGTCGGCGCGCACCGGCATCAGGCCGGCGGGGACCATGCCCTCGCCGGGCTGGTCCAGCCACAGCTCGTAGACCTTGCCGGGCGGCGGGGGCGGCATGTCCCTGGTGACGATGACGGCCCGGCCGAGCGAGTCGGAGTGGATCACGGTGGCCGAGGCGCCACCGGGGAAGTCCAGCGACGTGCTCTTCGCGTCGCTGGCCCGCAGCACCCGGTCAGCCGCGGAGATCTGGGTCTGGCTGGAGTCGGACCACGGCTGCTGCCAGGCCACGACTCCGCCGCCGGCGATCACCGCGACCGCAGCCGCCGCGGCCAGGAGCCGGGGCGTACGCCGGCGCCGGGCCGCGGGTGCGGCGGGTGCCGCGGGTGCTGCCGGGGTCGGCACCTCGGGCGGCAGCGGGCGGACGCCGGCGATGCCGGCGAGCACGCGGTCGCGCAGCTCGGCGGGCGGCTCGGCGGTGGTGGTCTCGGCGATCATGCTCGCGGCCTCGCGCAGGCCGGCGACCTCGGCGCGGCACTCGGCGCACTCGGCGAGGTGCCGCTCGAACGCGGCGCGCTCGAGGTCGTCGAGCGCGTCGACGGCGTACGCGCCCGACAGGGCGTGGATGTCGCTGTTCATGAGCCCACCCCCAGGGCGTCGCGGAGACGGATCAGTCCGTCCCTGATGCGGGTCTTGGCGGTGCCGACCGGTAGGTCGAGCATGGTCGCCACCTCCGTGTGTGTATAGCCGCCGAGGAAGGCGAGGCCGACCGCCTCGCGCTGCACCTCGGTCAGGGTCGAGAGGGCCGTCCGGACCCGGTGCGCCTCGAGCGAGGCCTGGGCCGCCTCGGCGGTCGAGTCGTGCTCGACCGGCTGGTTCTGCTGGTGGTACGTCACGTCGCGGCGGCTGGCCGCCTCCGCGGCCCGCACCCGGTCCACCGCCTTGCGGTGGGTGATGGTCAGCAGCCACGAGAGCGGGCTGCCGCGGTCGGGGTCGTAGCGCCCCGCCGTACGCCAGATCTCGAGGAGGGCCTCCTGGGTGACCTCCTCGGCCTGGGCCCGGTCGCGGACCACGCGCAGCGCGAGTCCGAAGACGCGCGTCGCCGTGGCGTCGTAGAGCCGGGCGAACGCGGCCTCGTCGCCGCGTCCGGACCGTCGCAGGAGGTCGACCAGGTCGGGGCCGGGCGCCCCGTCCTCAGGGGACGGGGCGCCCGACTCGACGGGCCGCAGTGGTTCCACGTTTCGTCCTTTACCCGTTCTCGACCAGGACCGCTCAGCTCGGCATCAGGACCGAGTCGATGACATACACAGTCGCGTTCGCGGTCGGAATGTTCCCGCACAGCACCGCGGCGTCGCTCGAGCCGACCGTGAAGCTGTCGCCCGAGCCCGAGACGGTGAGGTCGTCGCCCTCGAGCGTCTTGTGGGTGCCGTCGAGCTCGTCGGGCGTCAGCTGGCCGGGCACCACGTGGTAGGTGAGGATCTTGGTCAGCGTCTTCTTGTCGGCGAGCACCTGGTCCAGCGTCTTCTTCGGGATCTTCGAGAACGCGTCGTCGGTGGGCGCGAACACGGTGATGCCGTCGGCGGAGTTCAGGGTGTCGCCGAGCCCGGCCTTGCCGACCGCGGCGACCAGCGTGGTCAGCAGCGGGTTGGCGCTGGCGGCGGTGGCCACCGGCTCGGTCGCCATGCCGTTGAAGGAGCCGGAGCCCGAGGACGGGATCGCGGAGCAGCCGGGACCGAAGGTCTGGGCGCCGGCGTCCATCGCGTCGTTGGTCTCGCCGGCGGCGGGGCTCGACATCGTGGTGTCGCCGGCGGTCGCGCTGGCGTCACCCGAGTCGTCGCTGCTGCAGGCGGCGAGGCCCAGCGTGGCGGTCAGGGCGAGAGCGGCGAGGCCGCTGGTACGGCGGAGGGAGCGGTTCATGTCGGTAGTGCCTTCCCATCGGGGTGATGACGTGAGTGGTTCGGCGCCGCCGGCGGACCGGATTGGTCGGACCGGGAGGAATTCACGCGACGTTGACGACGACCTGCTGGACGCCGCTCGAGCCGTCGGGGAACGGCGTGGCGCGCGCCGCGGTCTGCACCTCGCCGTGGCCGTCGACGGCCCGGACGGCGAGCGTGTGCCGGCCGGACTCGGCGGTCCACGGCAGGTACCACTGGCGCCAGTAGTCGTTGCCCCCGTCGGGCCCGAGCCGGGCGTCCTGCCACGGCCCGCCGTCGACGCGGACCTGGACCTTCGCGACGCCGCCGCGGTGCTGCGCCCACGCGACGCCGCCGATCACCGTGCGGCCCGGGTCGACGGTCGCCAGCGGTGCCGGGACGTCGATCCGGCTGGCGATCTTGATCGGCGCGTCGGTGGCCCAGTCACGCCTGGTCCAGTACGCCTCCTGCTCGGCGTACGTCGTCAGGGTCATCCGGGTGATCCACTTGCAGGCGCTGACGAAGCCGTAGAGGCCGGGCACCACCATGCGCGCCGGGAACCCGTGCGCTCGCGGCAGGGACGTGCCGTTCATGCCGATCGCGATCATCGCGTCCCGGCCGTCGGTGGCGACGTCCAGCGGCGTGCTGATCGTCATCCCGGCGACGTCGGTGCTGAGGATCTGGTCGGCGCCGGTCCGGTCGATCCCGGCTCGGTCGAGCAGGTCGGTGAGCCGGACGCCGAGCCAGCGGGCGCCGCCGACGTACCGGCCGCCGACCTCGTTGGAGACGCAGGTGAGGGTGATGTCGCGCTCGATCAGCGGCATCGCGCGCAGGTCGTCGAAGGTGAACGTGACCTCGCGCTCGACGTCGCCGTCGATGGTGAGCGTCCAGCTGTCGACGTCCACGATCGGCAGGGTCAGCCGGGTGTCGACGCGGTAGAAGTCGCCGGTCGGTGTGCGGAACGGCGTGATCCCGGGGACCCGCTGGCCGAGTCCGGTGGGCAGGGGCGGTGACGGGTCCGCCGCGGGCGGCAGGTCGACCGCCACGGTGCGGGTCCGGTACGACGCCAGCCACTGCCCGAGCCCCCCGGTGACGACCGCGCCGGCGGCGAGCCCACCGCCGGCCAGCAGCAACCCGCGTCGCCCGCCGGCCGACGGTGCGGGGTCCGCGGCCGCTGCGCGGGCCAGCCAGGCCAGCGCGCCGACACCGGTCGCGGCGGCGACCAGGCTGGGCAGGACGTCGATCGGCGCCGCCCCGGGCCGGGTCAGGGCTGCGACCACGGGCACGGCGACGAGCGCGAGCAGCAGCCCGGCGCCGAGCGCGAACCGCCGCCGGGTGAGGAGGCCGGCCACCGCCGCGAGCAGCAGCACCCCGGCCGAGACCGAGCCGACGAGCACGGTCTTGTCGTGGGTGCCGAAGTGCGCGATCGCCCACTCCTTCAGCGGCGTGGGGGTCAGGTCGATCACCGCGGACCCGACCACCAGCACCGGGGAGGTCGCGGGGTCGAGCGCGGCCGCGACGAGGTGGCCGGCGGCCACACCGACGAGGGCGGACAGCAGTCCGAGGGCGGCGTAGGTCAGGCGGTTCCTCATGAGGGTGCTTCGGAGCCGCGCCGTCCTCAGGATTTGCTCAAGACGGCGGTGCCGGCCCGGGTCCGGCCCTACCGTGACGCGGAGTCGCATCCGTACTGCCCGGAGACGGGCCGAGGCTGGGGGGCCAGGCGATGAGATCGCTGACGCGCGCAATCACTAGGACGCATCCGCACGACCAGGTACGCCGGATCGGCGTCGCCGTCCTCGCCCTGGCACTCGCCGTGGCGGCGCTGGCCATGCTGCCGGCGGCACCCGCGCACGCCCGGCACGGTGGTGGTGGCAGCAGCTCCTCCCCGAGCTTCGTCTGCGCGACCGACGTGGTCTACAGCATCGACGGCGACAGCCACGTGCTGAGCAAGCTCGACCCGTCGACCGGCAGCTTCTCCGGCAACGGCACCATCCCGGCGGGCAAGAGCGTCTCGCTCAATGCACTCGCGCTGCCCAGCGGCGGTGGTCGCTACATCTACGCGTTCAACCGCACTGACAACGCGGTGGTGCGCTTCGACGCCGCCACCAACGACGCCGACACGTGGACCGCGCCGGCCAACGACAAGGCCAGCAGCGTGATCGCCGGCGCGATCAACCCGGCGAACGGGATCTACTACTACGCCGCCGGCGGCTCGACCTGGCGGCTCTACGCCTTCAACACCAGCACGAACACCTTCATCGGGCAGGTCGCGACGATCTCCGGCCTCGGAGGCAACGGCGACATGGCGTTCGACGCGGTCGGCAACCTCTACGTGGTCAGCAACGACGGCTCGACGGACGCCGGGACGCTCGCCCGCGTCAACGGCCCGCTGCCGACGACCACGGGATCCGCGTCCCTGAATGCCACCGAGCTCGCGTCCCTGCCGGGCAACTCGGGCCAGTACGCCTCCATGGCGTTCGACGGCTCCGGCGTGCTGGTCATCGGCACCAGCACCGGCAAGGTGGTGCGGGTCAACCCGTCCAGCGGCACCCAGCTCTCGTCCAAGACGGTCTCGCTGAGCCTGCACGACATGGCGTCGTGCTCGGCGCCGAGCATCGCCTCGGCGCGGGTCGACCTTCCGCAGGGCCGGCACGCGAGCGGTGACCAGTTCACCGTCAAGATCACCGGCGGCGGCGTCAGCTCGGGCAACACCGGCACGACCGCCGGCACCGACAGCGGGGTTCAGGACAAGGCAGCGGAGGTCGCCGGTCCGGTGGTCGTGCTCGGCGGCACGACGTACACGATCACCCAGGCCGCGGCCGGGAGCACCGACCTCGGCGACTACGTGACGACCTGGAAGTGCGTGCGCGGCTCCGACGGCTCGACCGTCGCGAGCGGGTCCGGCAACAGCGGCACCTTCACGATGCCCGCCGGGGCCGGGGCGACCGTCGTCTGCACCTTCACCGACCTGCCGATCAACCCGGCGATCGCGCTCGTCAAGACCGCCGGCGCCATCGCGGACGTCGACGGCAACGGCCCGGACGCGGGCGACACGATCACCTACACCTTCACGGTCACCAACACCGGCAACGCCGCCCTCGAACCCGGTCGCGGTGAGCGACCCAAGCTCGGTGCGATCACCTGCCCGAGCGGCTCCCTGGCCGCCGGCGCGCTCGATCAGCTGCACGCCGAGGAGCTACGCCCTCACGCAGGCCGACGTGAACGCCGGCAAGGTCGACAACACCGCGACCGCCACGGGTACGGCGTCCAACGGCGTCCACGTCACCGACACCGACTCGGCCACCGTGACGGTCCCGGCGCAGCCGGCGATCGAGATCGACAAGACGGCCGGCCCGGTCAACGACGTCGACGGCAACGGTGCCGACGCCGGCGACACGATCACCTACGGGTTCGCGGTCACCAACACCGGCAACGTGACCCTGAACCCCGTGTCCGTGAACGACCCGAAGCTCGGCGGTGCGATCACCTGCCCGAGCGGCGCGCTCGCGCCCGGTGCGTCCGTCACGTGCACGCCCGACGACGTACACCCTCACCCAGGCCGACGTGAACGCCGGCAAGGTCGACAACACCGCCACCGCGACCGGGACACCGCCGACCGGCTCGCCGGTCACCGACAGCGACTCGACGACCACCGCCCTCCAGGGCACCGCGGCGATCGAGATCGACAAGACCGCGAGCGCGATCAGCGATCTCGACGGGAACGGCCCCGACGCCGGCGACACGATCACCTACGGCTTCACGGTCACCAACACCGGCACCGTGACGCTGGACCCGGTGACCGTCAGCGACCCGAAGGTCGGCCCCGATCACCTGCCCGACCGGGCCCCTGGCGCCCGGTGCGTCGATCAGCTGCACGGCGGTGCACTACGCCCTGACCCAGGCCGACGTCGACGCCGGCAAGGTCAAGAACACCGCGACCGTCACCGGCACCCCGCCGGGCGGTCCCCCGGTGACCGGCACCGACTCGACGAACACACCGGTCGCCGCCGGCCCGGCCATCCGTCTCGACAAGTCCGCGAGCACGATCGCGGACCCCGACGGCAACGGGCCGGACGCGGGCGACACGATCACCTACGGCTTCACGGTCACCAACACTGGGACCGTGACGCTGGACCCGGTGACGGTCAGCGACCCGAAGGTCGGCCCGGTCACCTGCCCGTCGGGCGCCCTGGCGCCCGGCGACTCGGTGACCTGCACGCCGACGAGCTACCCGCTGACGCAGGCCGACGTGGACGCCGGGACGGTCGCCAACACGGCCACCGCGCCGGTACGCCGCCGGCCGGCTCGCCGGTGACCGACAGCGACTCGACGACCACTCCGGTCGCCGCGCACCCGGGCATCGAGCTGGTCAAGAGTGCCGGCGCCGTGCACGACGTCAACGGCAACGGCATCGACGACGGTGACACGATCACCTACAGCTTCGAGGTGACCAACACCGGCAACGTCACGCTCACCGGCATCACGGTGGCCGACCCGAAGGTCGGCCCGGTGACCTGCCCGAGCGCGCCGCTGGCCCCGGGCGCGACCGTCGACTGCGACCCGCGCACCTACACGCTGACCCAGGACGACGTCGAACACGGATCGGTGCGACAACACCGCGACCGTCACTCGGCACCACGCCCGGCGGCGACACCGGTCACCGACGACGACACCCGACCGTGGACCTGCCGGCGACCGGGTCGATCCAGCTGTCCAAGACCGCCGGCGCCGTCGATGACGTCGACGGGAACGGACCCGACGCCGGGGACACGATCACCTACTCGTTCCGTGTCACCAACACCGGCAACGTGCGCCTCGACCCGGTGACGGTCAGCGACCCGAAGGTGGGCCCGGTGACCTGCCCGTCGGGCGGGCTCGACCCGGACGAGCACCTCGATTGCACCGACGTCGTCTACACGATCACCGCTGGCCGACGTCACCGCCGGCACGGTGGACAACACCGCCACCGCGACCGGCACCACGCCGGACGGCGGGACGGTCCAGGACTCCGACTCGACCACCACCCCGGTCGAGCCGACGGTCACGAACCTAAGATCCAGAAGACCGTCGACAACGCCCACCCGCGCGAGGGCGACATCGTCACCTACACGCTGACGGTCACGCAACACCGGGGACGCCGAGCCCACGACGTGGTGGTGCTCGACGCGCTGCCCGGCGGGTGACCTTCGTGTCCGCGGACACGCCGTGCACCCGCTCCGGCGCGAACGTCCGGTGCGAGCTCGGCACCGCCGGCCGGGGCGACCCGCAGCGTGGACGTCCGGGTGAAGGTCGACCCGCTGCCGGCCGTGGGCGCCGACCACCAGCACCTGTTCGACGTGCAGAAGACCGAGGTCCACGTGGACATCGAGGCCGAGGACCAGGCCACCGGCACCGTCGTCTGCCCGCACCGGGTACGTCGTGTACCGACGGCTCGGGCCGCATCGACCACGTCGACCAGGGCACCGGGACGCTTCGCGGACGTGCAGATGACCGAGAACCACGTCGGTCGGTACCGACAGCTGGCGGGCGCACTTCGTCAACGACGCGACGGGTCGGGCGCAGGCCAAGGTCTTCGCGGTCTGCCTCAAGACCGAGAGCGAGATCGTCAACGGCCACAGCCACGACCTGGTGGTCGGGCGACCAGATGACCGAGACGCACGCCGCTGCCGGCCGGCCGACCGACGTCACCCTGACCTGCGCGCCGGGCCAGACGCCGGTCGCAGCCGGGCTACCAGCTCGACGGCGGGGCGCCGGTCGTCACGACGTACCCCGCCGGCGGCAACGGCTGGACCTGGGGTGTGGTCAACCACGGGGACGGCCAGCACGGGCACGTTCACCATGCGCTGTCTGGACGACCTGGTCAGCAGGCCGCCGGCCACACGCACGCAGCTCGGTCTCGACGAGGTGCCGGCAGACACGTCACCGTCCGGCCGGGCCAGCAGGCCGAGGTCACGCTCAGCTGCGCGGGCGACGCCAAGGGCATCGTGGCCGGCTACGACGTCGACGAGGGGCTGGTCGTGCTGGGCAACGACCCGCGGCCGATCATGCGGGTGTTCAAGTTCTACAACCCGACCGACGCGCCGCTCGGGGCCGACTGCTACCTGCTCTGCCTGGACAACCGCACGCAGAAGGGGGCCGACCAGGCCGGGAACGTGGTGAACACGGCGACGGTCAGCACCTCGACGCCGGAGACGTCGACCGGTGACAACAGCGACAGCGTGACGATCCGGATCGACGACTCGCCGGTCGTCGCCCCGGTCGCCCCGCTGACCGTGTCGGGCCGCACCGTGTCGGCGACCGTCAAGTGCGGCGCCGGCGGCGGCGCGTGCAAGGGCTCGGCGACCTTGCTCGCGGCCTCGACCAAGCAGCGTCGACGGGCACCTGGTGAAGAAGGGCAGCGTGCTGGCGAAGGCGTCGTACCGCATCAGGTCCGGCAAGAGGGCCACGCTCCACCTGCATCAGACCAGGCTCGGCAAGAAGGCACTGGGCTCGCGGGCCATCACGAAGGCCAGGCTCCGGATCGGCGGGACCACCCGGACGGTGCGCATCCGGCACTGACCGGGCCGCCCGGTCCGGGAGGGCTCGGGCATGCGGCAGGATGGCCGCATGCCCGAGCTCGTCCACTACGCCGTGTCCGACGCCGTCGCCATCCTCACCCTCGACTCGCCGCACAACCGCAACGCCCTGTCCCGGCAGCTGGTCACCGAGCTGTTCGAGGGCCTCGAGCGGGCCGCGGCCGACGACGACGTCAAGGTCGTCCTCGTCGGCGCCGAGGGCCGGGTGTTCTGCTCGGGCGCCGACCTCTCCGAGGCCTCCACCGGGGGCATGGACGAGGGCGCCCGCCGCATCGTCGAGCTGCAGCGGCTCATCGCCACCATGGACAAGCCCGTGGTCACCCGCGTGTACGGCGCGGTCCGCGCCGGCGGCATCGGCATCGTCGCGGCCTCCGACATCGCGATCGCCGCCGAGGACGCGACGTTCGCGCTCACCGAGGTCAAGCTCGGCCTGGCCGCCGCGATCATCTCGCTGACCGTGCACGCCCGGATGAACCCGCGCGCCGCGGCCCTGACCACGCTCGGCGGCGAGGTGTTCACCGGCGCCGACGCTGCGGCGTACGGGCTGGTGACCACCGCCGTGCCCGCCGACGACCTGGACACCGAGGTGGCGCGGGTGTGTGCCTCGTTGGCGACCGGCGCCGCCCAGGGCCTGCGGGAGTCCAAGCGGATCCTCAACCGCGACCTGGTCGCCGCGATCGACGCGCACGGCGACGAGATGGCCGAGCTGTCGGCCCGGCTGTTCGCCTCCGACGAGGCGAAGGCCGCGATGACGGCGTTCCTGAGCCGGAAGAAGTAGGCCGCAGGTAGGCTTGTCCACTCGCCGGAACCGGTCCGGGATGAGGGGATGAGCGTGTCCGAAGAGCTGGTCGATCGGGAGATCGCTGCCGAGCAGGCCTTCGTGGATCGGGTGTACGTGCAGCTCGCCGAGTCCGCGCGCGCCGCCGCAGGCGCTCGCCAAGGAGGGGCACAGCCGGGCCCGGCTGGGCCACGAGGGCGGGCTGGTCGAGCGCGACGCGATGGTCTACCAGGCCGCTCGCCGGATCGCGCAGCTCGACGCCGCCCACGAGGGGCTGGTCTTCGGCCGCCTCGACCTGCGCGAGGACGTCGATCCCGAGCCGCGCTACGTCGGCCGGATCGGCCTGCGCGACGAGAACCGCGACTCGCTGCTCATCGACTGGCGCGCCCCCGCGGCCGCGGTGTTCTACCAGGCCACCGCCGCCAAGCCGCACGACGTGGTGCGCCGCCGCGTGCTGCGCTGCGCCGGCCCCCGGGTCGTCGGTGTCGAGGACGAGCTGCTCGACGACTCGGTCGAGACCGAGCCTCCCGATCGTCGGCGAGGGCGCGCTGATGGCGCAGCTCTCCCGCGCCCGCGACCGCTCGATGCACTCGATCGTCGCCACCATCCAGGCCGAGCAGGACCAGGCCATCCGCGCGCCGGGCAAGGGCGTCATCGCGATCAGCGGTGGGCCGGGCACCGGCAAGACCGTGGTCGCCCTGCACCGGGCGGCGTACCTGCTCTACACCGACCGGCGCCGCTACGAGGGCGGCGGCGTGCTGATCGTCGGCCCCAGCGGGGTCTTCATGCGCTACATCGAGCGCGTCCTGCCCAGCCTCGGCGAGACCGCGGTCGCGCTGCGCTCGCTCGGCGAGGTCGTCGAGGGGGTGCGCGCCAGCCGGCACGACGAGCCCGCCGTCGCCGACGTGAAGGGCTCCGCGCGGATGGCCGAGCTGATGCGGCGTACCGCCCGCCAGCAGGCGCCGGGCAGCCCCCGGGAGTTCCGGATCTTCTGGCGCGACGACCGGATCGTGCTGGACCGCGGCGAGCTCGGCCGGTTGCGCCGGCAGCTGATGTCGCAGGGCCGGCGCAACCGCCAGCTCCCGCGCGTGGCCAACACGCTGCTCGACGCGATGTGGCGCCAGGTCCGCGGCGAGCGCGGGCGGGAGCGGGGCCGCGAGTCCTTCAACGACGAGATGACGTCGAACCCGGCGTTCGTGGACTTCGCCGCCGCCTGGTGGCCGCCGCTCGAGCGCGGCCGACGTGTTCGGCTGGCTGCGCGACCCGGAGTTCCTGAGCCGGGTGGCGGACGGCGTGCTCAGCGCCGAGGAGCAGCGGCTGCTGTCGAAGTCGTGGACCGGGTCCGGCGATCTCCGTCGAGGACGTCCCGCTGCTCGACGAGCTGCGGTACGCGCTCGGCGACGTGCCGGCCCGCACCGACGACGAGCGCGACCTCGACGAGACCGGCCTGCTCGAGGGCGGCGTCGACATGCAGGAGCTGTTCACCGCCGCCGACCGCGAGTACGCCCCCACCGGCCGGGCGTGGGCGCCGCCCACGCACCGGCATCGAGGACGACGCCTACGCCCACGTGCTCATCGACGAGGCCCAGGACCTGACGCCGATGCAGTGGCGGATGGTCGGCCGGCGCGGCCGGACCGCGTCGTGGACGATCGTCGGCGACCCGGCGCAGTCGTCGTGGCCGGTGCCCGAGGAGGCGGCGGCCGCCCGGGCCGCGGCGCTGGAGGGCAAGGACCTCCACGAGTTCCACCTCTCGACCAACTACCGCAACTCCTCCGAGATCTACGCCTTCGCCGCGGCGTACGCCGAGCGGGTCGGCCTGGACGCGGACCTGCCCACCGCCGTGCGCTCGACCGGCGTCGAGCCGCACGTCGTCGAGGGCGTCGCCGACGCCGGCCTCGAGGCCGCGACGCGGGCCGCGGTCGCCGACATCGCCGGCCGGGTCGAGGGGACGGTCGGCATCGTGGTGCCGGTCGCCCGCCGCTCCGAGGTCAACGCCTGGCTGGCCGGCTGGCCCGAGTTCGCCGAGGACGCCGCCGGTGCGCGCGCGGCCATCGACTCCTCAGTGACGCCCTCGGGCGAGGACCGGATCGTGGTGCTCACCGGGCTGGACACCAAGGGCCTGGAGTTCGACGGCATCGTCGTGGTGCGTCCCCAGGAGATCGAGGACGAGTCGGCCACCGGCCGGGCGACGCTCTACGTCGTTCTCACCCGCGCGACCCAGCTGCTCACCACCCTGTCCTGACCGCCGAGTCGGCGCAGTCCCAGGGTGGATCCGGTCTCACCGGGTGTCCCTCTTGCGTCCGTGGCGCTCGCCCCACCGCGCGGATCGCGGCTCCGATGTTTCCCGCAGCGCGGCCTCGGGACGTCATACGGACGGAGCAAGGGGTGCCACCGTCCGTATGACGTCCCGGGGCGGCCGCTCATCGGCTGGATCCGGTGACGCGGCAGTCCTGCCGTGGAACGACCGTGGGGACACACCCAGTCAGGCTCGCGGCGGCCGCTGGCGCCCGCCCCGGCGCGCTGAGACGGCGGCACGGCGGCCCGTCGTCGCGAACTAGAGTTCGGCCATGACGAC
Source organism: uncultured Actinomycetota bacterium (assembly GCA_963763225.1). GTDB lineage: Bacteria > Actinomycetota > Actinomycetes > Propionibacteriales > Nocardioidaceae > Nocardioides. The sequence goes on from CAVXNT010000013.1 coordinate 51,043, forward strand.
GACGCCCTCTGCCCGGGAAGCCATCGCGGCCCTCCAGGGGCACGAGGCGTGGGCGATCATCCGGCGCTCCACGCGCGCCGGCGACCGGGACACCGTCGGCCTGGTGGGCGGTCGCCGCGCGCGTGGTCGAGTCGATCCTCGACGTACCGCTCGAGGAGGGCGTGCCGCAGGACGGGCACATCGCCGACCGGCTGCTCGCCGTGCCGTTCCGGCAGGTCCGCGAGCGCGGCTTCGAGGCGCACGACGACGGCACCCCGCTGGTCGTGGTCGACGTCGAGACCGAGCTGGAGTTCTCCGTCGCCGAGGTGGTCGACGCGATCGACGACACCGGCGTCGAGTTCGCCGACCGCGGCGGGTTCGAGACCGACGACGAGGAGTACGGCAAGCTCGTCGAGCTCGATCATCAGCGACGAGATCGGCCAGGGCGAGGGCGCCAACCTCGTCATCGGCCGGCACTACCGCGCGCGCGGTCGCCGACTGGGGCGCCGACAAGGCGCTCACCGTGTTCCGCCGGCTGCTCGAGCGCGAGCGCGGCGCGTACTGGACCTTCGTGTTCTTCACCGGCGACCGGTACCTGATCGGCGCCAGCCCCGAGCGGCACGTCACCATCCACGGCGGCGACGTCCGGATGAACCCGATCAGCGGCACCTTCCGGATCCCGCGCGACGGCGACGTCGCGCAACCGAGCTCCTCGACTTCCTCCGCGACGAGAAGGAGATCTACGAGCTCTTCATGGTCGTCGACGAGGAGCTGAAGATGATGTGCGACATCTGCCACGAGGGCGGTCAGGTGCTCGGCCCGTTCCTCAAGCCGATGAGCCGCCTCATCCACACCGAGTACCTCCTCGCCGGCCGCACCAGCCGCGACCCCCGCGAGGTGCTGCGCGACACCATGTACGCCGCCACCGTCACCGGGTCGCCGGTCGAGAACGCCTGCCGGCTGATCCGGCAGTACGAGACCCGAGGGCCGCGGCTACTACGGCGCGGCGCTGGCGATCCTGGGCCGCGACGCCGAGGGCGGCCCGGTCGTGGACAGCCCGATCGTGATCCGCACCGCCGACGTCGGCCTCGACGGCCGGCTCACGGTCACCGCGGGCGCGACGCTGGTGCGCGACTCGGACCCGGCGTACGAGGTCGCCGAGACGCACGCCAAGGCCGGCGGGATCCTCGAGCGCCTTCGGGCTGGTCGAGCCCGCGCCGACGCCCGGACGTGAACCTCGCCGAGCTCGTCAACGACGAGGACGTGCTGCTCGCGCTGAACGCCCGCAACCAGCGGCTCTCGACGCTTCTGGCTCACCGACCAGGGTGGCTCCCCGCCGGACCCGCGGCTGGCCGGCAAGAGCGTGGTGATCCTCGACGGCGAGGACGACTTCGTGAACATGCTGCGGCACGTGCTCGGCGTGCTCGGCATGAGCAGCACGTGGTGCGCCACGAGGACTACGCCGCCGGCGCTGCTCGACGGCTACGACCTGGTCATCGTCGGGCCCGGCCCCGGCGACCCGCGTGACGGCGACGACCCGAAGATGGCGAACCTGCGCGCGGCGGTCGCCGAGCTGATGGCGGCGCGGCGGCCGTTCCTCGCGGTGTGCCTGGGGCACCAGGCGCTGTGCCACCAGCCTCGGCATCCCGCTGGCCTACAAGGACATCGTCTTCCAGGGCACCCAGTCGCCGGTGCGCATCGACGGGCGCACCGAGCGGGTCGGCTTCTACAACACGTTCGTCGGCCGGGCTCGGCGACGGCGCGGCCCGCCGGAGGGCGTCGAGGTGGAGGCAGATGTCCAGACCGGTGACATCCACCTGGTGCGCGGGTCCGCACTACCGCGGCATCCAGTTCCACGCTGAGTCGATCCTCACCGAGCACGGCTACGACCTGCTCCACGAAATCGTCGCGGACCTTCTGCTCGAACGTGGTCACACCGCGGGCCGTCGAGCCGAGTAGTGTCTGCCTCAGCAACACGGCGGAGACCCGCTCATGGGCCCGGTGAAGACTGCCCCCCAGCTTCATCGGGCCCTCCGCCGTCTCGAGCCGGTCCTTCGGGTCTCCCGTCCGCTCTTCAGTAGGTTGTGCGTGTGGCCCCCGGACGTGGTCGTGGTCGACCACCACGACTCCTACACGTGGAACCTCGTCCACCTGGTCGCGGCGGTGACCGGGGCGCTGCCGACGGTCGTGCAGCACGACGAGGTGTCGGCCGCCGAGGTGCTCGCGCTCGCCACGTGGTGCTCTCGCCCGGCCCCGGCCACCCGGCCGACGCCGCGGACTTCGCCGTCGGCGGCGAGGTGCTGCGCCCGCGCGACGCGCCCGGTGCTCGGCGTGTGCCTGGGGATGCAGGGCCTGGTGACGGCGTACGGCGGCACCGTCGGCCGGGTCGCGCCGGCGCACGGCGAGGTCGCCGTCGGTGAGCCACGACGGGCGGGGGGTCTTCGCCGGGCTGCCGACGCCCGTTCGCCGCCGTGCGCTACCACTCGCTGGCGGCGCTGACGGTGCCCGACGGTCGCTGGAGGTCTCGGCGCCGGGCCGACGGACGTGGTGATGGGGGTGCGGCACCGGACCCTGCCGCTGGAGGGCGTGCAGTTCCACCCCGAGTCGATCCTGTCCGAGCACGGCGCCGCGCATCGTCGCCAACTTCCTGGGGTGCTCGTGACGGCGACCGACCCGGTCGCGTTCTTCCGGACGACGGCGGCCGCGCACCGCCGCTGCTTCTGGCTCGACGGCGGTGGTGCCCGGGAGTGGTCGGGCCGGCGGTCGATGGTCGGCTGGCTCGAGCCGGACGACGTGTCGCTGACCTATCGGCGCCGCACGCCGGCGAGGTGCACCCGGCACGCCGGCGGCCGGGCCGAGGTGGTGGGCGACGACGTGTTCGCCGCGCTCGAGGCGGAGCTGGCCGCGGGCTCGCCGGACGACCACTGGTTCGGCTACCTCGGCTACGCGTGCCGACCCGACCTCCCGCGCCGCAGCCGGCGTCCGACGTACCCGACGCGGTCTGGATGCGGCCGCGGGAGTCCGGTTCTTCGACCACGGCCGAGATTCATCGGCCGGCCGACGGATCTCGCGCCTGGACGACAAAGGTTCATCGTCCCAGCGGGAGTTTCATCGGCCGGCCGATGAAACTCCCGCCGCCTACGCCGCCGCCTTCGCCGCAGGTCCAGGAGCAGCTGCACGCGGGCAACACCTACGAGGTGAACCTGACCTACCGGCTGGAGGCGGCGAGCGCGGCGGACCCGGTGGCGGCGTACCTGCGGTTGCGGGAGCTCAACCCCGCGCCGTACGCCGGGTTCCTGCAGCACGACGTCGACGGGGCACGCGCGTGGCTGCTGAGCAGCAGCCCGGAGCGGTACGCGCTGGTCGGGGCCGACCGCACGATCGAGACCAAGCCGATCAAGGGCACCACGCCGCGTGGCGCGACGCCGGCCGCGGACGAGGCGAACAGGCGAGCACCTCGCGACGGACCCGAAGTTCCGCGCCGAGAACCTGATGATCGTCGACCTGCTCCGCAACGACCTCGCGACGGTGTGCGAGCCGGGCAGCGTGGGCGTGCCGATGCTGATGGACGTCGAGTCCTACGAGACCGTGCACCAGCTGGTCAGCACGGTCCGCGGCCGGCTGCGCGACGACGTCAGCACGGTCGGCGCGCTGCGCGCGCTGTTCCCGGCCGGCTCGATGACCGGCGCACCCAAGCTGCGCACCATGCAGGTCATCGAGGACGTCGAGAGCACGCCGCGCGGGGCGTACGCCGGCGCGTTCGGCTGGGTCGCGGCCGACGGCCGGGCCGACCTCGGGGTGGTCATCCGCAGCCTGACCACCACCGGTGACGGCCGCTACCGGCTCGGCACCGGCGGCGGGATCACCGTGCGCTCCACGGCAGCCGAGGAGTACGCCGAGTCGCGCTGGAAGGCCGAGCGGCTGCTCCGCGCGCTCGCGGACGGCTGAGCGCCGAGGCCGGTGGCGCGTTCGGAACCCGTCATCTACGGTGGAGGGCATGGAGAACGCGCACGTCATCGTGCTGTTCGGCGCGACCGGCGACCTGTCCCGCCGCAAGCTGCTCCCGGGGCTGATGCACCTGTGGCAGGCCGGGCTGATCGTCGACTCGCGCATCGTCGGCACGTCCCTGGACGACATCGACACCGAGACCTTCGTCAAGGTCGCCCGCGACGCCTGCGTCGAGTTCGGCAAGAACCCGCTCGGCGACGCGGACTGGGCGGAGTTCCCGACGCTGCTCACCTACGTCCCGCAGTCGGCCGGTCCGGCCGCGCTCGCGGACGCGGTGCGCGGCGGGCCGAGGCGGAGCTCGCGCGCGGCGGTCGCAGCCGTCGACTTCCTGCACTACCTGAGCGTGCCGCCGAAGGCCGCGCTCGACGTGGTCCGCCAGCTCGACGCCGCGGGGCTGGTCGAGCAGTCGCGGATCGTCATGGAGAAGCCGTTCGGCACCGACCTGGCCTCGGCGCAGCGGCTCAACGCCCGGCTGCACGAGGTCTTCGACGAGAGCCAGATCTTCCGCATCGACCACTTCCTCGGCAAGGAGGCGGCGCAGAACATCCTGGCGTTCCGCTTCGCCAACGGCCTGTTCGAGCCGATCTGGAACCGCAACTTCATCGACCACGTGCAGATCGACGTCCCCGAGGTCCTCGGGCTCGAGGGCCGCACGAAGTTCTACGAGTCGACCGGTGCCTACCGCGACATGGTGGTCACCCACCTGATGCAGGTGCTGGCGTTCATGGCGATGGAGCCGCCGACCTCGCTGGAGCCGGGGCCGATCAGCGAGGAGAAGCTCAAGGTCTTCCGGTCGATGCGCCCGATCGAGCCGCACAACGTCGTCCGCGGCCAGTACGCCGGCTACCGCGACCACGACGAGGTCGCCGACGACTCCGACACCGAGACGTTCATGGCGCTCAAGGTCGAGATCGACAACTGGCGCTGGGCCGGCGTGCCGTTCTACCTGCGCACCGGCAAGAAGCTCGCCGAGGGCGCCCGGATCATCTCGATCGCGTTCAAGGAGCCGCCGCTGGCGATGTTCCCGCGGGGCTCGAACGCCGGCACCCAGGGGCCCGACCACCTGACCTTCGACCTGGCCGACCAGTCGCGGATGTCGCTGTCGTTCTACGGCAAGCGGCCCGGGCCGGGCATGAAGCTGGAGAAGCTCTCGATGCAGTTCGCCACGCACGAGACCTCCTCGTCGCTGGCGGTGCTGGAGGCCTACGAGCGCCTGATCCACGACGCGCTGCGCGGCGACCACACGCTGTTCACCTCCGCGGAGGGCATCGAGACCCTGTGGGAGAAGTCGATCCCGCTGCTGACCAGCCCGCCGCCGGTGCGCGTTACCCGCCGGCAGCTGGGGCCCGAACGCGATCCACCAGCTGATCGCGCCCAACGCCTGGCGGCTGCCCTTCGAGCGGTCCTGGCGCGACCCGAACGTCTACGCCCAGTAGCCGGCACCGGCCGCTCAGCATGGCTCAGCGGGTCTGCCGGCGCCCGTCGTCGCTGTAGGTGACGGCGCCCATGTCGACCGCGCGGCGGGCGTTCGCGAGCGCGGCGACCATGACGGTGCCCAGCGGTCCGCGGCGGTCGAAGATCGCGGCGGTGCCGACCGCGATCCCGTCGTGCTCGACCCGGTCGGTGGCCACCAGGCCGATCTCGATGCCCTCGGGCTCGCGGGCGAGCGTCATGGTGATGTCGGTGTTGATGTACTCGACCCCGCGGGTGCCCCAGTTGGTCACCATGCTGGCCCCGTCGGCGGTCGACGCCGCGGCCTGGAAGCCGGTGAGCGGCTCGTCGGGCACGACCGGGACCGCGGTGCTCCACGTGGTCTTGCGGTCGGCGTTCTGGTGGGCGAGGAAGTCCTGTGACCAGCCGACCGAGGAGGCGACGTACGGTGCGCGCGGCTCGGTCGCCGGCGGCACCACGTCGACCGGCGGCGGGGCGGGCCGCTCGTTCGGCGCCCACACCTCGCCGTCGGTGGTCGCGGACGGCTTGAGGAACGTGGCGGTGCCGCGCGCGACCCGCTCACCGTCCTGGGACAGGATCACGTCGACCAGGCAGATCCGGCGGCCCTCCCGCTCGACCTCCGCGGTCAGCGTGCAGGGCACCATCCGGGCGGGCTTGAACAGGTCGACGGCCCAGCGCGCCGGCCGCAGGTCGGTGCGGCCGGCCGCGGCGAGCTCCCGCTCGGCGGCCCAGGCCAGCGCGCCGCTGAGCGCGACGCCATGCATCTGGTCGTCGCTCCACATGCTGCAGGCCAGCGGGGCCGGGACCAGCGTGTCCGCGTCGTCACCGCGGGTGAAGAAGGAGATCGGGTCGGTCACCGTCGCATTCTGTCGGACCGCTCCCTGTCGGCGGCCTGCGGGCCGTGGACGGTTGCGCGCCGACAAGGCAGCAAACGGCGGGTACGCCGGCGCCGGGCCGGCGCGCACCGGAAAGTCGGACACGAAAAAAGTTTTGAAAAGCGTCTCGCAGAGTGAGACAGACCGGCTCTGATCAGGGGTGACTGTCGGTGGTCCCTGATTGGGTTGATCCATGGCAGCGACCGCGACACCCCGGCACCCGGTGGCTGTCGCGACCGCGCACCTGCACGCCGAGCTGGACGCGGTGGCGGAGGCGTCGGTGTGGTCGATGGACGCCACCGAGACCGGCCAGACGCTGGTGTCATTGGCCCGGGCCAGGGCCCGGCTCGCCGAGCTGGAGGCCCGGGTGGCTGCGCACGCGGAGTTCGTCGGGGTCGGGGATGACGTGGCCGCGTCCAGCACGGCGGCGTGGCTGGCGCACGCCACCCGCCAGACCCGGGGTGCGGCGGCGGCGACCATGGCCCTGGGCCGTGGCCTGGAGGCCCACCCCGCCACGAGGGACGCGCTCGCGGCGGGCCGGATCTGTGTGGACCAGGCCCGCGCGATCATCGACGCGGTCGACAAGCTGCCCGACACCCTCGACCGCGCACTCGTGGCGAAGGCCGAGGCGCATCTGCTCGGGCTCGCCGACGATCACCACGCCAAGGAGCTGATCGGGTTCGGCAAGCACCTGTTCGAGGTGATCGCCCCCGAGGAGGCCGACGCCCGCGAAGCCGCCCTGCTGGAGGCCGAGGAAGCCGCCGCCGCGCGGGCCTGTCACCTGACCATGGTCGACGACGGGCACGGCAAGACCCGCGGCACCTTCACCCTGCCCACCGTCCACGGCGCGGCGCTGCGGAAGATGCTGGCCGCGATCGCCGCCCCCAAACACCAGCAGCTACCAAAGGCGCCGGTAACAGCGACGGGTTCGGCGCCCGACCCACCCCCGAAGCGCTCGGCCGGGCGTTGTGCGAGCTGATCGAGCGGTACCCCGCCGACCAGCTCCCCGACACCGGCGGCGTGTCGGCGACCATGGTGGTCCTCATCGACGTCGACACCCTGATGGGACGCCTGGAGAAGGCCGGGATGCTCGACACCGGGGAGAAGATCTCCCCCGCCATGGCCCGCCGCCTGGCGTGTGAGGCCGGGCTGATCCCCGTGGTCCTCGACGGGCCCTCCCAACCCATCGACATCGGCCGCAAAGCCCGCTACTTCACCGAACCCCAGCGCGTCCTGCTGCTGGTCCGCGACAAAGGCTGCAAGGCCGAAGGCTGCGACCGCACCACCGGCCTGCACGCCCACCACCAGACCCGCTGGGTCGACGGCGGCCGCACCGACCTGGGCAACGGCATCCTGCTCTGCGGCTGGCACCACCAACGCGCCCACGACCAGAAGTACCGCACCACCTACCACCCCAACGGCGACGTCACCTTCCACCGACGAACCTAGGCCGACCGCGATTCGCGCTGATCGCGGCAGATGAGTGCGTTCACTGCTTCCCGACGCGAACCAGGTAGACGATCGCGACCATCGCTGAGGCAGCGACAAGCAAGATGAACAGAGGGCTTGAACTCGCGTCGCTGACGTTGAGGGCCGATGTGGTCGCCCAGAGAAGCGCCGCGCCGACTGCCAACACGAGGACGAAGATCCCGAGAGCAGACGCGATAGCGACGGTCTTCTCATCGCGGCTCTGTTGGGGACGCATGCCTCCATCATGCCTTGGCCGTCGCCCCTTCGCTTGGCCTGCACATCGGCGCGACAGCGAGGAACGCAGCAGTTGCGTGCGTCTCGGTGGGCTATCGGCCGCGGTAGATCTCGCGCCTGTGCCCGGCACTGAGAACGAGGACGAGCAGCACGTCATCGCGAACCTCGTAAGTCACGCGGTAGTCGCCGGTGCGGACCCGCCACTCACCATCACCGCCCGCCAGCTTCTTCGCGCCGGGGGGCCGGGGGTTGCCGGCCAAGAGCTCGATCGCGGCCTGCACGCGTAGGAGCGCTTGTCGATCGAGCTTCTTCAGAGCCCTGACGGCTGCTGGACTGAGTTCGATCCGGTACGTCATGTCAGGCCGAGGTCGGCCTTGACGAGTTCCCAGGGAATCGCCGTCTCACCTGCATCCAACTCGGCGCGAGCTGCTCGGGCCGCTTCAATGTCGGCTAGGTCCTCTGCCGCCTCGATCAGCTGCTCAAGGTCGGACGCATCAATCACGGCCGCAACGCGGCGACCTCGCTTCGTCAAGAAGACCGGCGAGTGGCCGATGCGTGCGGCGTCCACGACCTCGGCCAAGCGTGCTCGGGCATCGCTCACGGTCATCTCAGACATGCACCTATCGTACGCCGGATGCGCGGTTTTGTACAAAAGTGCGCATAGCCGCGCGGCGTCGATCCACGCCATCAGCGGCCAGATCCGGTCGCTTCGCATTGCGTCGTGTCAGAGCGGATCATGCGTCTCTGTGGTAGTCCCCAGTGCCGAGGGAAGCTCGGCAGGTCGGAGACGGTGAGGTCGTGGGTGACGAGAAGGGTGGGATCGACCCCATGCTGCTGGCTGGCCACGCACCTGAGGGAAGTCGAACACCTCAGGAGATCGCGCCGATCCTGTCCAGAATCGCTGAGGCCAGCTCCTGGGGCTGCTCGTCGGGGAGCCAGTGCGAGGCACCTTCGATGACCTTGAGAGTGTAGGCCCCGTCGACGTACCGCTCGCATAGTTGTGCACCGGCACGGCCGAGGAAGACGTCCCCGTCACTCCAGACGTACGTGGTGGGCACCTGCACACGCGTGCGGAAAACCTTCGGGTTGGCCAGGGCCATTGCGCGGTACCAGGCCAGGCCGCCGCGCAGCGCACCCCCCTCAACGATGTCGCGGTGGTAGTCGGCCACCATGGCCGCCGTCATGCCGCCGTGGCGCAGAAAGAACCAGCCGCTGAAGCGCGGGCCCGACAGCATTCGTTCGGGCAGCCACGGAAGGTTGAAGAGCGCGATGTACCACGAGTCCACGGCCTGGCCGCGCGGCATCGACGCCATGAAGGCGCCCGGGTGCGGGAGTGAAACCGCGGTCAACGTGCGCACCTTCTCGGGTGCGAGCACTGCCGTCGCCCAGGCCACCGCAGCGCCCCAGTCATGACCGACCAGGTGCACAGGCCCGCCGGCGAGTTCAGCAAGCGCGAGCACGTCCGCGGACAGTTCTGAGCCTCGATAGGCCCAACGGCCACGGGGGCGGGCGCCGGGGGAGTAGCCGCGCTGGTTGGGTGCCAATGTCCGCAGCCCTTGGGCGTGCAACAGGGGGACCACCTGGTCCCACGACTTGTTCAACTGGGGGAAACCGTGCAGAAGCACCACGACATCACCGTCGAGCGGTCCCTCGTCTCGGATCTCAAAGGTCAGCCCGCCACGGGAGAGCGACGTGATCCGGTCAGCAGCCATCACCAGATGTTAGTGGGGGACGCTCGGGTCTCATAGCACAGATGAGTGACGGCTCCGACGAGAGCCAACGCCGGGCCATCAGGGCCGCGGGTGAGCCTGCGCGTAGGCGTCTCCTGCAGGGCATCGCGATCGCGTGAGTGCGGCGCGTCATCCACTGCGGCAGCGCAGGCCAACTCACACTCCCCGAAGGTCATACGAGTTGGCTGCTCCCGCGACCAGAACGCATGACGTCCCGCCGCAACTCGACTTCAACTCGGGACCTGCGATCGCCAGTAGCGTGCGGTGCGCACTCAACTCGGCATGAGCGTTCGTTTCCCGGGCCTGAGTCAGCGGGAAAGGGCACACGCCCAGTAATGGCGGGGCGCGCCGCTCGCCAGTCGCGCCATCAGATGCTCGATGCTCGCGACGACGCGTCCCGGTCGTAGGGCGACAGGTCGACGACGATGGCGCCCGCAAAGGTCAGGTCGCGGTTCGCCGCGAGCATCTCTTCCGCGAACCGGGTGGAGCCGCAGATGCACACGATCTCAGGCCGGTCCGACATGTCTCAGTCCCTTCGGTGGGTCACGACAACGGTTGGAAGAGCGCCTCGTCGAGCGGCTCGTCGAGTGCAATCTCCAGGAACTCGTAGATCTCAGCGGGCTGATCATCGACCAGCTTGACCACTCGCAGGAGGATCCCTGTCTTCCGATCGATGCTGAGGCGGAAGCTGTCACCCCCGCTGATCATGTCGAACACCTCTGACTCGGGAGTCTCACCGTACGGATCCGGGGGTCTCGGCAGTGCCGCGACGACGTCGCACAGTCGGCCGGCAACGGTCTCGTGCTCCGACAGCTCGGTCAGGTCGTAGCCGTCGGGGACCTCGTCGGGGACAGGAGCCGGATGAAGTCAGCGCCACCGTGCGAGGAGTCGGGATCCCCGTCGTTCGTCCGGATCACGTTCCGCTCCGGGCCCAGTACCCCGGGCCATCGACCACAACGGTGTCGGGCATCCACTCCTCGCCCAGCCGCGATACTGCGTCCGCCCGTCGTCGTCGACCCGACTCGGTCGCCGCCACCGCGAGCACTGACTCGAACACCTCGCTACGCGCGTGCTCGGCCTTGCCGCGACACTCCGTCGAGCGAGCCGTCAGCCTCGCCGCCCGGATCCCCGAGGCCGCAGCGGCCTCCGCGCGGCGAAAGAAGCCGATCGTCACGAGCTGCTGCCGACGCCAGTGAGCAAGACCAACCGAACCAAGTGCAGCCAACATAGA
>CAVXNT010000014.1:0-91991 GCA_963763225.1 uncultured Actinomycetota bacterium
GGTAGCCACCCCAGCGGGCCATGGACCGCGATCCGGCACGGTGCTTGGCTGGCTGCGTGACGGCCACGGTCGACGTCGACTACCTCGTCGTGGGCGCCGGCGCCATGGGCATGGCGTTCACCGACGCCCTGGTCGACCACGCCGACGTGCGGGTGGCGATGGTCGACCGGCGCCACGCGGCCGGCGGGCACTGGCTGTCGGCGTACCCGTTCGTCCGGCTGCACCAGTCCTCGACGTTCTACGGCGTCGCGTCGGCGGTGCTCGGCGACCGCATCCAGGAGCACGGGCCCGAGGCGGGCCTGCACGAGCGCGCCGACCAGCCCGCGATCACGGCGTACTACAGCCGCCAGCTGCAGCGGCTGGTCGACACGGGCCGCGTGGAGATGTTCGGCGGGTGCGAGTACCGCGGCGACCGCACCGTTCGTCTCCCGGGTGTCGGGCCGGCAGTACGCCGTCCCCGACTCCTGCCGGGTCGTGGACGCGCGATACCTCTCCCCCGACATCCCGGCCGAGACGCCGCCGCCGTTCCGGGTCGCCGACGACGCCTGCGTCGTCCCGGCCAACGCGGTGGTCTCCGTCGAGGAGGCGCCGAGCCAGTACGTCGTGGTCGGGTCGGGCAAGACCGCGACCGACACCTGCATCTGGCTGCTCGGGCACGGGGTCGACCCCGACGACATCGTGTGGGTGCGCCCCCGCGACCCGTGGATGCTCAACCGCGCGCTGATCCAGCCGGACCCGTCGATCTACCTCGCGATGGTCGGCGACCATGATGGAGGCCGCCGCGTCGGCTCCGTCACTGCCCGAGCTGTTCCTGCGCCTCGAGGAGCTCGGGATCATGCTCCGCATCGACCGCTCGGTGACGCCGACCATGGCCAAGGCGCCGACCCTCGGTGCCTGGGAGCTCGAGCTGCTGCGCACGATCGGGAACGTCGTCCGACTGCGGCCACCTTCGCACCGCGCACCGCGGCCGCCTGGAGCTCGAGGACGGCGTGGTGACGGTCGCACCGGACGCGATCGTCGTGCACTGCGCGGCCGACGGGCTGAAGCTGCCGGGCCGGATCCCGATCTGGCAGTCCGGTGCGATCACGCTGCAGGCGGTGCGCGCCGGCTTCCCGTGCTTCGGCGCCGCGGTGACCGGCTACGTCGAGGCGACCCGCGCCGACGACGCGGAGAAGAACCGCCTCTGCCCGCCGTCGTCGTACGGCAACACCCTGGTCGACTGGGCGCAGATGAACGTGACGGGCTTCCGCGCCACGGCCGCCTTCGGCGCCGAGCCCGACATCAAGGAGTGGGCGAACGGGGTGGCCCTGAACCCCGCGCGCATCCCAGCCGGGACGAGCCCCTCCGCCCAGCTCGACGACGCTCTGGCGCGTCTCGCCGCCCACACCGCTCCCGGCGTGGCCCGGCTCGCCGAGCTGGGCGGGTAGGGACCGGCGCAGATCGCGGCTCATCCGGGGCGTTCCTCTGGTGCTAGTCCCCCCGCGACAGCGGCACCTCGAGCCGGGCGGCGAGCTCGTCGTACGACGTCCCGAACGTCTCCAGCACCCGGACCCCGTCCCGACCCAGCTCGAAGATCGCGAGGTCGGTGTAGACCCGCGACACGCAGCCGACACCGGTCAGCGGGTAGGTGCACTCGGGGACGAGCTTGGGCGACCCGTCCTTGGCGAACAGCGTCATCATCACGAACACCTGCTTGGCGCCGATGGCGAGGTCCATCGCGCCGCCGACCGCCGGGATCGCGTCCGGGTCGCCGGTGTGCCAGTTGGCCAGGTCGCCGTTCGCCGAGACCTGGAAGGCGCCGAGCACGCAGACGTCGAGGTGGCCGCCGCGCATCATCGCGAAGGAGTCGGCGTGGTGGAAGTACGACGCGCCGGGCAGCTCGGTGACCGGCTGCTTGCCGGCGTTGGTCAGGTCGGGGTCGACGTCGTCGCCGACCGCGCCGGGGCCCATGTTGAGCATGCCGTTCTCGGTGTGCAGCACGACGCCGGAGTCCGCGGACAGGTGGTCGGCGACCAGGGTGGGCTGGCCGATGCCGAGGTTCACGTAGGAGCCCGCCGGGATGTCGCGCGCGACCCGGGCGGCCATCTCGTGCTTGCTGAGCCCGCTCATACCGCCACGCTCCCCACCTGCCACGACACGGTCGACGTAGATGCTCGGGGTCACGACCGCCTCGGGGTCGAGGTCCCCGGTCTCGACGACCTCGCCGACCTGGGCGACCATGGTCGCGGCCGCCGTGGCCATCACCGGGCCGAAGTTGCGGGCGGTCTTGCGGTAGACGAGGTTGCCCATCCGGTCGGCGCGGTGGGCGCCGATCAGCGCGACGTCGCCGCGGATCGGGTACTCCAGCACGTAGGTGCGGCCGTCGATCTCGCGGATCTCCTTGCCCTCGGCCAGCGGCGTGCCGACGCCGGTCGGGCAGAAGAACGCGCCGATGCCGGCGCCGGCGGCGCGCATCCGCTCGGCGAGGTTGCCCTGCGGCACCAGCTCGAGCTCGATCTCTCCCGGCGCGGTAGAGCCCGTCGAAGACCCAGGAGTCGGACTGCCGCGGGAAGGAGCAGACCATCTTGCGCACCCGGCCCTGCGGCCAGCAGCGCGGCCAGGCCGGTGTCGCCGTTGCCGGCGTTGTTGGACACCACGGTCAGGTCGGTGGCGCCCTGGTCGATGAGGGCGTCGATGAGCTGCACCGGCATCCCGGCCATCCCGAAGCCGCCGATCAGCACGGTGGAGCCGTCCTCGATGCCGGCGACCGCCTCCTCGGCCGTCGCGCAGATCGTCGTCACGCCGGCTCACCGCGGCGACGTTCTCCAGCACGACCGCGAGGCCCTGGCCGACGCCGATGCAGATCGCGGCGACGCCCTACCGGTCGCCGGACTCCTGCAGCCGCTTGGCGAGCGTGCCGAGGATCCGGCCGCCGGAGGCGCCGAGCGGGTGGCCGATCGCGATCGCGCCGCCCTTGGTGTTGACGATCTCCGGGTCGACCTTCCAGGCGTCGACGCAGGCGAGCGACTGCACGGCGAACGCCTCGTTGAGCTCGACCGCCGCGACGTCGGCCCAGCCGATGCCCGGCGCGGGCGAGGGCCTGTTCGGCGGCCTCGACCGGCGCGATAGCCGAAGTCCTGCGGCTCGAGCGGCGTGCACGCCCCGGCCGGCGATCCGGGCGATCGGGCGCGCGGCCGATCGCGGTCGCGCGGCCGCCTCGAGCCGAGGAGGAGCGCGGAGGCGCCGTCGTTGAGCGGGGAGGCGTTGCCCGGCGGTGATGGTGCCGTCGGGGCGGAACGACGGCTTGAGCCCGGCGAGCTTCTCGGCGGTCGAGCCGGGGCGGATGCTCTCGTCGCGGTCGAGGTCGACGCCGGGGACGGGCGACGACGAGGTCGTCGTAGAAGCCCGGCGCTCCAGGCCGCGTCGGCGAGCTGCGTGCGAGCGGGCGGCGAACTCGTCCTGGCGCTCGCGGGAGATCGCCGAGCTGCTCGCGCGAGCTGCTCGTTGGCCTCGCCCAGCGAGACCGTCCACTCCTCCGGCATCCGCTCGTTGACCAGCCGCCAGCCGAGCGTGGTCGAGACCGCGGTGACGTTGCCGGCGGGGAACGCCCGCGACGGCTTGGGCAGCACCCACGGGGCCCGGGTCATCGACTCGACGCCGCCGGCCAGGACGACGTCGGCGTCGCCGGTCTCGATGGTGCGCGAGCCGGCGATCGCGGCGTCGAGCGAGGAGCCGCACAGGCGGTTCACGGTGGTCGCCGGCACGGTGGTCGGCAGCCCGGCGAGCAGCACGGCCATCCGGCCGACGTTGCGGTTGTCCTCGCCGGCCTGGTTGGCGCAGCCCCACACCACGTCGCCGATGCTGCCCGGGTCCAGCCCGGGCGCCTTGGCCAGCACCCCGGTCGACGCGCGGTCGCCGCCAGGTCGTCGGGGCGCACCTCGGCGAGCGCGCCGCCGAAGCGGCCGAAGGGGGTGCGGGCGGCGGCGTACAGGAAGGAGGAGCTCACGCTCCCGAGCCTAGGCCGCCGACGTTGATCAACGTCCAATACCGAATCCGACTGGATTGATAAGCTCGATGCATGGAGCTCCGGCACCTGCGGTCGTTCGTCGCGGTCGCCGAGGAGCGGCACTTCGGCCGCGCCGCCGCGCGCCTGCACATCGCGCAGCCCGCGCTCTCGCAGCAGATCAAGCAGCTCGAGCGCGAGCTCGGCGCCGACGCTGTGCGTCCGGACGACCCGGCGGGTCGAGCTCACCGAGGCGGGGCGGCGGCTCGCCGACCACGGGCACACCGTGCTCGCCGACGGTCGACCGGGCCAGCGCCGACATGGCGCTGCTCGGCGCGGGCGCGCCGGCCGGGTGGCGGTGGGCTTCGTCGGCACCGCGACGTACGACGTCCTGCCCCGTGTCGCGCGCACGGTGCGCCGGCGAGCTGCCCGAGCGTCGAGCTCGAGCTGCGCGGCGAGCTGCTCTCGCCCGCGCTCGCGGACGGCCTGCGCGACCGGACCTACGACCTCGCCCTCCTCCGCCCGGACGCCCTCAACCACGCGGACTGGACCTGCGGCACCTGCGGACCGAGCGACTGGTGGCCGTCCTGCCGTCGGCGCACCCGCTCGCCGGCCGGCGCCGCATCCCGCTCTCGGCCCTGGCCGGTGAGGCCTTCGTCATGCATCCGTCGGGCCACCGGTCGTCGATGCACGAGCAGGTCCTCGAGGCGTGTGCCGCGGCCGGCTTCTCGCCGCCGTCGGTGCTCGAGGTCGGCGAGACCGCCACCCTGGTCGTCTTCGTCGCCGCGGGCCTCGGGGTCGCGCTCGTGCCCGAGCCGGTGCGCAGCCTCGGCCTCGACGGCGTCGCCTACGTCGCGCTCACCGGACCGCCCACCATCGACCTGGCGCTCGCCACCCGCGCGGGCGACGACTCGCCCGCCGTCCGCCGGGTCGCTGGACTGGTGACGGCTGCCTTCTAGAGCAGCCCCTCCTCGGCCAGCACGCCCGAGGCGATGCGGAACGCGGTGTTCGCGTCCGGCACGCCGCAGTAGATCGCGCTCTGGAGCAGGACCTCCTTGATCTCCGCGACGGTCAGCCCGTTGCGCAGCGCCGCGCGCACGTGCATGGCCAGCTCCTCGTGGTGGCCGCGCGCGATCATCGCGGTCAGGGTGATCATCGACCGCGACCGGCGGTCGAGGCCGGGCCGGGTCCAGATCTCGCCCCAGGCGTACGCCGTGATCAGCTCCTGGAAGTCGCGGGTGAAGTCGGTCGTGGCGGCGATCGACCGGTCCACGTGGGCGTCGCCGAGCACCTCGCGGCGCACGCGTCATGCCCGGCGACAGGTCCGGGGGCCGGCTGCCCCTCGCCCGGACCCGGCTCGCCCAGGAAGTGCGAGCGCAGCAGCCGGGCCACCTCCACGGGCGCCTCGGCCGGGGCCAGGTGCGCGACGTCCGGCGAGCTCGGCGTACCCGCCGTCGGCGACGCCGGTCGGCGATCTCGCGCAGCATCTCCGGCGGGCACACCGCGTCCTCCGCGCCGGCGACCGCGAGCACGGGAGCCGTGATCTCGGTCGAGCCGGTCGCGCACGTCGAACTCGGCGAGCGCGCCGGCAGACCTGGACGTACCCCTCGTCGGCCGCGTCGCTGAGCGCGTGCAGCAGCGCCGACCCCTGCTCGGGGTCACGCTCGAGGAAGCCGGCGCCGAACCACCGCTCGGCCGACGCGGAGACCAGGCTCGGCGTGCCGGACGCGCGCACCTGCTCGACGCGCTCGGCCCAGCTCTCCGGGGTGCCGATCCGGGCGCCGGTGCACAGCAGCACGGCGTCCTGCACCCGGTCGGGCGCGTCCAGCAGCAGCTGCAGGCCGACGGCCCCACCGACCGAGTCGCCGGCGTAGTGGAAGCGCGCGCCCGGCTCGCCGCGCTGGGTGAGGAGGTCGTCGACGACCGACAGCACGCCCGCCGCGAGCTCGGCCATCGTGAACGGCTCCTCGGGCACCGACCGGTTGTGGCCGTGGCCGGGCAGGTCCCACGCCACGACGTCGAACGCGTCGGTCAGCTCGCGCGGCGCACGCGTCCCACAGCGTGGTCGCCGACGTGCCCAGCGACGGGCCCGAGCACGAGCAGCGGCAGCTCGCCGCGGTGCGCGCACCGGTCATCCGGACGACGGTGATGCTGGGGGTCAACGCTCCTCCTGGAGGGTCTGCTCGGTCCGGGCGACCACGCTGGTCGACGAACGCCGTCGCGTCACCCAGGTACGTCGGCGCGGGCTCGTGCCCGGCGGCCTCGGCCATCGCGCGCTGCTCGGCGTGCACCGCGTCCCCGGCGGCGGCCAGGTTCGCGCGCCATCCGGTCGGCGTGCACGACGCAGGCCGTCCACGAGGTCGACGGTCTGCGACGCCGCGACCAGGGTGCGACGCGCCAGGTCGCGCAGCGTCGCCCACTCGGCGTGCCAGCCGCCGTCGGCGCGGTCGTCGACCTGCTGCGCGGCCGCGAGGTGCAGGGTCGCGGCGAGCTGGGGTGTGGTCAGCGCGGCCCGCCGGACCAGGACCGACAGCGTCGGGTTGCTCTTGTTCGGCATCGTCGAGGAGCCGCCGCCGGAGCCTTCGGCCAGCTCCCCGATCTCGGGCCGCGACATCACGAGCACGTCGTTGGCGATCCGCGCGCACGCGTCGGTGACAGCCGGCGAGCGCGTCGCCGATCCGGGTGACCGGCGCCCGCGTCGTGTGCCAGCGCGGCAGGTCGGCGGGCAGCGCGCCGGCCGAGCTCGACCAGGGCCGCCCGGGTACCCGCGGCCCCGCCCACCTGGGGCGGGAACTGCAGGCGGTCCAGGTCGTCGACCGCGTCCAGCACCGCGGTGAGCCAGGCCGCCACCCGGAAGCCGAACGTCGTCGGCACGGCGTGCTGGGTGAGGGTGCGCGCCGACCATCGGGGTCTCGCGGTGCGTGCGCGCGAGGCGCGCCAGCGCGCCGGCCGGCGGCAGCGAGGTCGCCGCGCAGGTCGGCGACGGCCGCCGCCGCCATCCGCATCAGCGCGGAGTCGAGCACGTCCTGGCTGGTCAGCCCGCGGTGCGCGTCGGGGTCCTGCTCGCGCAGCCGCCGGACCAGGGGGATGACCGGGTTGCCGCCCGACTCGGCCTCGCCGGGCGAGGTCGTCCAGGTCGCCGGGGACGTCCAGCTCGCGCGCCGAGCCAGTCCGACTCGACCGCGACCATCGCCCGCACCAGCGCGGCCGGGGTGAAGTGCGACCCGGCGCGCTCGTCGCCGGGCCAGAAGAGGTCCGCCATGGGCTCAGTCTTGCGCGAAGTCGAAGAAGACGGTCTCGTCCTCGCCCTGGAGCCGGATGTCGAACACGAACCCGCGGTCGTCGGCCTCGGCCACGAGGGTGCGCCGCCGCGCCGGCGGGCACGGGCGGCAGCAGCGTCGTCCCGCGGCGTGCCGGGCAGGTAGGCACGGGTGAAGAGCCGGTCGAGCAGCCCGCGCGCGAACACGGTGATCGCGAAGTACGGCGCCGCGTCCGCGCACCGGGCCGCAGCGTCGTGAACTGGTAGCGGCCGGTGCGGTCGGTCGCGGCGCGGCCCCAGCCGGTGAACGTGTAGCCGTCGCGCTGCAGGGAGCCGGCTCGACCTGCGCGATCGCGCCGTCGGGGCCGGACTGCCACAGCTCGAGCAGCGCGTCGGGCACGGGCTGGCCGGCGCCGTCGAGCACCCGGCCGTGCAGCCGGACCGCGTCGGTCCGGGTGGGCGGGACGAGCTCGTGGTCGCCGTCGTACGGCAGCGCGAACCCGAAGAACGGGCCGATGGTCTGGCCGGGGGTCGGCGGGTGGATCGGGGCGGTCACTCGGCGTCTCCTTCGAGCGGGGTGCGGTGCGCAGCCGGTGAGGACGATGTCCCAGCGGTAGCCGGTGCTCCACTCGTGCTGCGTCACGTCGTGGTCGTAGCGTCGCGACCAGCCGGTCGCGGGCCGCCGGGTCGGTGACCGCCTGGTAGATCGGGTCGAGGGCGAACAGCGGGTCGCCCGGGAAGTACATCTGGGTGACCAGCCGCTGGGTGAACTCGGTGCCGAACAGCGAGAAGTGGATGTGCGCCGGCCGCCAGGCGTTGTGGTGGTTGCGCCACGGGTACGGGCCCGGGCTTGATCGTCGTGAACCGGTAGACGCCGTCGCCGTCGGTCAGGCAGCGGCCCATGCCGGTGAAGTTCGGGTCGAGCGGCGCGGGGTGCTGGTCGCGCTGGTGGATGTAGCGGCCGCCGGCGTTCGCCTGCCAGATCTCGACGAGCTGGTGGCGCACCGGGCGGCCCTGGCCGTCGAGTGACCCGGCCGGTCACGGTCATCCGCTCGCCGATCGGCTCGCCGCGGTGCTGGATGGTCAGGTCGGCCTCGAGCGGGTCGACGTCGCGCTGCCCGAACACCGGCGCCCACAGCTCGATGCTCCTCGGGGTCGGCTGGTGCGGCGTCCTTGGTCGGGTGCCGCAGGATGCTGGAGCGGTACGGCGGGTAGTCGAGCCGCGGCTGCGGTCTCGACACGACGCCCGCGGCGTCGTACTCCTGGCGATGGCGTCGATCTCGGCGCTGATGTCGGCCTGGGTCGCGGCGGCGGAGTCGGAGTCGAGGTCGGAGCTGGGTCACGCGGTCACGGTAGGGAACGACCCGGCGCGCCGACGACCGTGCACTTCCGACCAGTGGAAGACTGCCGGCCATGGCCGGCAACACCTCCGCGCCCGGCGCCACCGTCGACCTCGCGGGTGCTCGCGCTGCTCGGCGCGTTCGACGAGCGGCACCTCCGGCTCACGCTCACCGAGCTGGCCGGCCGGGCCGCGCTGCCGGTCCCGACCGCGCACCGGCTGGTGGGCGAGCTGGTCGCCTGGGGCGCGCTGGCGCGGACCCCGGCCGGTGACTACGTGGTCGGCCGGCGGCTGTGGGACCTCGGGCTGCTCGCCCCGGTGCAGAGCGGGCTGCGCGAGATCGCCTCGCCGTTCCTCCACGACCTCTACGGCGCCACCCTGGCCACCGTGCACCTCGCCGTGCGCGACGGCACCGAGGTGCTCTACCTGGACCGGCTCGCCGGCCACGCGTCGGTGCCGGTGGTGAGCAGCGTCGGGTCCCGGCTGCCGCATGCACGCCACCGGCGTGGGCAAGGTGCTGCTGGCCCACGCGCCCGCGGCGGTGCAGGCCGACGTGCTGGCCCGGCTGACCCGGGTCACGCCGTACACGGTCACCCAGCCCGGGCTGCTGCGCCGGCAGCTGGCGCGGGTGCGCCGCGAGGGCTACGCCACCACCACCGAGGAGATGAGCCTGGGCGCCTGCTCGGTCGCGGTGCCCGTGCGGGCACGGGGACACGGTGGTGGCCGCGCTCGGCATCGTGGTGCCGACGCTCAAGGAGCGGGCCCGGCTCACCGGCGCACTCCATGTCGCGGCCCGCGGGATCGGCCGGGCGATTTCGCCCAGCGGAAGGAGCTGATGGTCCGGAGGGCTCGACCACCGTTGACTGCCGCCATGCGAACCCAGGTCGCCATCATCGGCGCGGGCCCGGCCGGCGTGCTCCTGTCCCACCTGCTCGGCGCCGAGGGCGTCGAGTCCGTGGTCATCGAGACGCGCTCGGAGGAGTACGTCGCGAGCCGGATCCGCGCCGGCATCCTGGAGCAGTCCACCGTCGACCTGCTCCGGGCGCACGGACTCGGCGCGCGCCTGGACGCCGAGGGCGACCGGCACCGCGGCATGTACCTGCAGTGGCCGGGCGAGCGGCACCACCTCGACTTCGTCGACCTGGTCGGCCGCTCGGTGTGGGTCTACGGCCAGACCGAGGTGCAGAAGGACCTCGTCGACGCCGCCCGACACGCGCGGCCAGCAGGTCGTCTACGAGGTCAGCGACACCGCCCTGCACGACCTCGAGACGCGACCGGCCGTCGGTCACCTTCACCGACAAGGGCGGCTCCGCCCAGCGGGTCGAGGCCGACGTGGTCGTCGGCTGCGACGGGTCCTTCGGCCCCTCGCGGACGGCGGTGCCGGAGGCCGTCCGGCGTACCTGGGAGCGGACCTATCCGTACTCGTGGCTGGGCATCCTCGCCGACGTCGCCCCGTCGACCGACGAGCTGATCTACGCCTGGCACCCCGACGGCTTCGCGCTGCACTCGATGCGGTCGTCGGCCGTCTCGCGGTTCTACCTGCAGGTGCCCAACGACACCGACCTCGCCGACTGGTCCGACGACCGGATCTGGCAGGGGCTCGCCGACCGGCTGGGCCACGGCCAGGACGGCTGGTCCGCTGGCCACCGGGCCGATCACCGAGCAGAGCGTGCTGCCGATGCGCTCCTACGTGCAGCAGCCGATGCGGCACGGCCGGCTCTTCCTCGCCGGCGACGCCGCGCACATCGTGCCGCCCACCGGCGCCAAGGGCCTCAACCTCGCGGTCGCCGACGTCGCGCTGCTCGCGCCGGCCCTCGTCGGGCTGCTGCGCGGCGACCACCGCCTCGCCGACGCCTACTCCGACACCGCGCTGCGGCGGGTGTGGCGGTGCACGCACTTCTCGTGGTGGATGACGACCATGCTGCACACCGGCGACGACCCGTTCGACGCACCAGCTGCAGCTGTCCCAGCTGCGCTGGGTGGCGTCCAGCGAGCCCGGCGCGGCCGGGCTGGCCGAGAACTACGCCGGCCTGCCGATCGGGTTCTGAGGCGGGCTCGGTCCGGACTGGGCGCGTCCGTGAGTCGGCGGGCGGTTCGGCGGCCTCCTGGCGCGCCATGGTGGGTCCTGGCGCCGGAGGGGTGCGGTCGTTGGACTTGTCGTGGGAAACCCGACCGACACGCCGAGCGGCCTCGGCGTGTCGGTCGGGTTTTCCACGACAGGTTCGAGCTGGAGGGGCTGGTGTGACCTGCGGGACCGCTGGTACCCCGACGAACGGGGCGGCCGCGTAGCGGCGGCGCGGGCGGAGCCCGTGCCGACTGACGCGCCCGTCAGCCGGCCGGCCGGGACCCGCGGTCAAGGACGGCCGCAGGCCGCCGCGCAGCGGCCGAGCGTCAGCGAGGTCCTTGACGGCGGGAGCCGGTCGGCTACCGCGCGGCCGCCCGGGTCACCGGGGAAACCTGCAGCAGCCTCAGTCCGCCGACCAGGCTCGCGTCAGCGGGGCGCGGGGGCTGATGGTGACCGAGGCGTCGGGCTGGACGGTGACGACGGAGTACTCGGCGGCACCGGTGTCGGGCTGCACGTAGAAGATCGCGAACCGGGCCGGGTGGTCGATCACGCCGGGGTTCGGCTTGGTGGAGACGTGCCCGCCGGCGCTGCCGAGGGTGAACTCGTGCAGCACTCCACCGGTGCGGGTGATCACCGGCTGCGGTCCGACCATCTGGTACGAGCGGCCGTCGACCACCGCGGTCTTGATGCAGCCGGCCTCCGCGATCCGGCGGCCGAGCAGGTGGTCGTGCAGCAGCACGATGTCCGGAAGGGTGTCGCAGGCCTCCCGGATCGTGTCCTTGACGGCGGTCTCGGTGTCGACGTCCGGGTTGCGGAGCACGTCGCCGGAGCCGAAGTTGCCCACCGTCGAGATGCGCGGGTCCGGGACCGCCAGCAGGTGGAGGCCGTCGACCTCGTGCGTGCGCCCGTCCGCGACGTGCCAGCCGCGCGCCCGGGCCGCGTCCACGATCAGGTGGGTGTCGTGCAGTCCCGGCGCGAAGTACACCGGCCGGTCACCGGCGTAGTAGTCGAGCGTGTCGAGCACGTAGGTCTCCACGGACTTGCCCGCGAAGGTGAGGTCACCGCTGAGCGCGACGAAGTTCGCGTCGACGAGCTGGGCGGCCAGGCCCACCTGACGCGCCATGCCGTTGACGTCCTCGAAGTCCTCGGCGGCGACGAACGCCACCTCGCCCTCGCCCCGGACCGCCGTCGGGCGGTCGGCCACCGCCTGCGTCAGGTTCTCCGAGACGCGGTCGTAGAACGTCGAGCGCGGCTTGAAGATCGACAGGAACGGCAGCACGTCGGCCAGCAGCCCCTTCACCTCGGTGCCCTCGAGCGCCGTGCCGGCGAACGCCGGATCGCCGACGACCCGCCGCTCGTCCTCGTGCAGGTACACCTGGGCGCCGGCGGCGTCGACCGCGAGCGCCGCGAGCACGCCCACGACGGCGAGGGTACGGCGCAGCCGCCGGTTGTGCGCCACCACGAGCTCGGCCTGGTCCTGGGTGTAGCGGCGCAGGCGCCGGCGGCGCTGGAGCAGGAGGGCGAGGGTCAGCGCGAGCACCCCCACACCGACCGCGAAGCCGCCCGCGGCCCAGCCCAGGAGGTGCCGGCGCGCGGAGGACTCGATCAGGTGGACCGCCGGCTCGGGGTTCTCCCACAGGGCTCCGAGGTAGCGGCGGGTGCGCTTGTCGCTGGGGACCAGCCGGTTCCAGTCGGCGTCGACGTCGACACCCACGTCCTTGCCGAGGATCCGGGCATGGGACGGCTGCACCAGGGCACCGCCGAACAGCAGGCTGCGGTTCTGGCCCACGACCGGGCGGACCGACACCGACTGGCCGGCGATCTCGATCCGGGCGGACGGCGCGTGGCCGACCGCGACCAGGGCGAGCGCGAACGGCATCGGGACCAGCACCAGCGCCACGACGATCCGCGCGCACCACCGCGCCACGACGGGCACCTGTGGGGGCAGCTGCATCAACCGAGGTCCCGCAGCGCCCGGGACTCGATGTCACGCAGCACCTCGTCGGCGCTCGCCGCCGAGACCTGGCCGCGGCGGCGCTCCTCGAGCACGAGCGCGCGCTCGACGTCGGTGGCCTGCCGCAGCAGGCGGGCGAGCTCGTCGGCCGGGTCGGCGTCGTCGATCTGCAGCCGCCGGGCCGACGCCATGGCCTGCTGCGCCTCGAGGTAGCCGGTGTACTGCTTCACCCCGGCGTCCCGGATCTCGTCCCGCTCGTCGGCCTCGTCCCGGACGAACTCCAGCGCCGCCTCGGCGGCCCGGACCCGCAGGTCGCCGACCTCGGCGTCCTCGTCGGCGGGTGCCGCGACGTGGAGCCGCTGCGTCAGCGGGGACAGGGTCAGGCCCTGCATCACCAGGGTGACCAGCACGCAGACCAGGGCCGTGACCACCAGCAGGTCCCGGTCGGGGAAGTCGCCGCCGCCCTCGGTCGAGAGCGGGAGCGCCAGGGCGGTCGCGACGGTGACCACGCCGCGCATGCCCGACCACGCCACCACGGTGGTCTCCCGCCAGTCGGTCGGCATCAGGTCGCGCCACGGTCCGCGTTCGCGGCGGGCGAGCCACGAGACCGGGAAGACCCAGACGATGCGGAACAGCACCACGGTGCCGATGGCGACCGCACCGACGGTGACGATGTCGCTGGTGACCTCGATCGAGCGGGTGACGGCCGACAGCTCGAAGCCGAGGACCGCGAACGCGAGGCTGGTGATCACGAAGTCGGCGTACGACCACACCGAGCGCCCGAGCAGCCAGCCCTGTGACGTGGTCGCCTGGTGCGCGGCGTTGCGCAGGTAGAGACCGAGCACCAGGACCGCGAGGACGCCGCTGCCGTCGAGGTGCTCGGCGCCGACGTACGCGATGAACGGGACGACGACGGTGATCGAGGTCTCGGTGTACGCCTCGTGGATGCGGGCGAGCAGCCAGGTGGCCACCCACCCGAGGGCGAGCCCGGCGCCGATCCCGACCGCGAGCGCCAGCACGAAGGTGAGGGCGGTGTCGGCCGCGGTGACGCCACCGGTGACCGCGGCGGCCAGGGCGAGCTTGTAGAGGACGAGGGCGGTGGCGTCGTTGAACATCCCCTCGCCCTCGAGGATGGTGACCAGACGGTGCGGCAGCCGCAACCGGCGGGCGACCGCAGTGGCCGCGACCGGGTCCGGCGGCGAGACGATCGCTCCGAGGACCCACGCCGCGGTCCAGCCGAGCCCGGC
This sequence comes from uncultured Actinomycetota bacterium, assembly GCA_963763225.1. Lineage (GTDB taxonomy): Bacteria > Actinomycetota > Actinomycetes > Propionibacteriales > Nocardioidaceae > Nocardioides. The sequence goes on from CAVXNT010000014.1 coordinate 13,847, forward strand.
CTGGTGGGCGGCCACGGCGACGACCGCGGCGGTCGAGATGGTCAGTCCCACGGCCAGCGCGAGAACCGGGCCGGCCTGGGCGCGGAACTCGGTGAGCGTGGTCCGCTGGGTCGCCGCGAACAGCAGCGGCGGCAGCACGATCGGCAGGATCAGGTCCGGGTGGAGGTCGAGCGGGGAGACCGACGGGAGCAGGCCGATGGCCGCGCCGAAGATCGTCAGGAGCACCGGCTGCGGGACCTTGACCCGGTCGGCGATCGGGTTGGCCGCGACGACGCCGACCAGCAGCACCGCCATCACCCACGGCTCACTCATGGCCACCTCCTTCCGGCTCGGGCGGCAGCTCGCCCCGTACCCGGTAACGCCGGAAGCTCCACACGATCAGGCCGAGCGCGAGGAACGCCGAGGCGACCTGGGTGAGCCCGGTGGCCCGGCCGCCGGGCAGCCACAGCCACGCCGGGAACGGCCACCAGCCCGGCTCGTCCGGCTTCCAGAGCCAGAGCACGCCGCAGGCCAGGAGGGCCAGCGCGAAGGCGGTCGACATGGCGAGCCGCCCGTTGGTCTCGACACTCTCGGCCGCGCCCCGCAGGGCGCGCACCTTGATCGGCTCGACGCGGCGTTCGGCCCACTCGTACTCCTGGGAGAGGACCACCAGGCCGGCCGCGATCATCAGCAGGCCGGGGCCGGGGAGCACCAGCGCGGCGATGCCCGCGACCACGAGGACCCAGCCCACGATCTCCAGGACGATCCGCTTCGCGGTGGAACTCCCGGGCACGCCCATGCCCGAAGCCTGTCAGATCCCGGCAAGGCCGACATCCCGACCGGCCAGGGTCAGGCCGCCAGGCTCAGCTCGTCGCGGGTGACGTCGGGGTCGATGCCGTCGGGCAGCCGCAGCAGCCGGGCGTGCACGTGCGCGGGGATGCCCACGCGCAGCAGGATCGCCAGCGACCCGACGGTGGCCACGGCCGCGTAGATGAGATTGGCGTCGACGTCCGCGAGGACGCCGTACGCACCAGCGAGCAGCGCGTCGACGATCATCAGCGCCCACGCCGACGCGGCGATCGCCGAGACGTCCGGGCTGCGCCAGGCGGTGAGCGCCGCCGGCGTGACCAGGAGCGCCACCGAGCAGCCGAGCACGACGGTCGCGGGGCCGGAGCCGACCCAGAACGCCGACAGCCCGGCCATCAGCACGACGCCCAGCCAGACGACCGGCAGCCACAGGCGCGCCCGTGAGCCGCCGCGCAGCCAGGCGATGCCGAGGGCGCCGGCGGTCGCCGGCACCGCGACCACGGCGGGGAGGGCGATCCACACCTGATGCTCGAGCACCCCGAAGACGGTCCAGGCGACGCCGCTGATCGTCGAGTTGGCCAGCGCGGCGACACTGACGCCGGCCGCGCTGGTCATCCGGCGCAGCTTGCGGAACTGCGGGACCGTGTAGCCGACGGCCAGCAGGGTGGCCGCCAGCCCCACGAGGGTGGTCAGGTCGAGGATCACTTCTTCCTGTGCTTTCCAGCGCATGCGCGCAGACGTACGACACGGCCGCCGCACCGGGGTGCGACGACCGCGTCGGGGGCCGAACGAGGAGGTCGGGAGCCGACTGCTCCCGACCGAAAATATTACTCGCGGAGCCCCGATCTGGCGAACGATATTTCGGTCATGCGGTGTCTGTGCCGGGTGATCTCCGGCACATCTCTCAGATGTCGGTGATCCGTACGCCGGCGTGCGCCTTGTACCGGCGGTTCACGCTGATCAGGTTCGCGGTGAGCGCCTCCACCTGGTGGGCGTTGCGCAGCCGCCCGCCGTACACGCCCCGCACCCCGGGGATCACGCCCGCGAGGTCCTGCACCAGGTCGGTCGCCTCACGCACGTCGCCGAGCACCAGCACGTCGGTGTCGACCGACGCCACCTCGGGGTCCTCGAGCTTGACCGCGCTGACGTTGTGGAACGCGCCGACCACGATCGAGTCGGCGAGGATCGCCTGGGCCTGCTGGGCCGCCGATCCCTCCTCGACCGGCAGCGCGTAGGCGCCCTGCTTGTCGAACCCGAGCGGGTTCACGCAGTCGACGACGACCTTGCCGGCCAGCTCGGACCGGAGCGAGGCCAGCAGCTCGCCGTGCCCCTCCCAGGGCACGGCGACCACGACGATGTCGCCCGCGGTCGCGGCGCCGGCGTTGTCCGCGCCGGTGACCTCACCCGGCAGGCCGGCGGCGGTGTCGGCCGCGCGCTCCGCGCTCCGGCTGCCGAGCACGACCGGGACCCCGGCGTCGGCGAACCGCCGCGCGAGCCCCCTCCCCTGCGGTCCGGTGCCGCCGAGCACGGCGACGGTCTTGCCAGCGATGGACTCGGGGAGGTTGCTCATGGCGGTCACTCTGTCAGCCGGGCGGCCGTCGCCGGGAGGTGCTCACGGCGTGGTCCCGCCCACACCGTGCACCACCAGGTCCACCCGGTGCCGGGCCCGGGGGTCGGGTCGGCGTCGACCTAGTCTGATCCCCATGCCCGCCACCCGCCTGCTGCCCACCGACGAGGCCGTCGACCTGATCGCCCTGGTCCGCGACCTGGCCGCGAACGAGCTCGCCCCGCTGGCCGCGGAGGCCGAGCGCACCGAGGCCTTCCCGCGCGAGGTGTTCCGCACCCTGGGCCGGGCCGGCCTGCTCGGGCTGCCCTACCCCGAGGAGTACGGCGGCGGCGGACTGCCCTACGAGGTCTACCTGCAGGTGCTCGAGGAGCTCGGGTCGGTCTGGGCCAGCGTCGGCGTGGGGGTGTCCGTGCACGCCCTGTCCTGCTTCGGGCTCGCGACCGCCGGCACCGAGGAGCAGCGGCAGCGCTGGCTCCCCGACATGCTCGGCGGCGAGCTGCTCGGCGCCTACTGCCTGTCCGAGCCGCACGCCGGGTCGGATCCCGCGGCGATGCGCACCCGGGCCCGCCGGGACGGCGACGAGTGGGTGATCAGCGGGGCCAAGGCCTGGACGACCCACGGCGGGCACGCCGACTTCTACAAGGTGATGGCGCGCACCGGGGACGGCTCCACCAAGTCCCGGGAGGCGACATCTCCTGCTTCCTCGTCCCCGCCGACGCCCCGGGCCTGGTCGCGGACCCGCCCGAGCACAAGATGGGCCTGACCGGGTCGGCGACCGCGACGATGCGCTTCGACGACGTACGCATCCCGGCCGACCGGCTGCTCGGCGAGGAGGGGCAGGGGCTGAGGATCGCGCTCGCGGGCCTGGACGCCGGCCGGCTCGGCATCGCCTCGGTCGCCACCGGGCTCGCCCAGGGCGCGCTCGACCGCGCCGTCGCCTACGCGCAGGAGCGGGAGACGTTCGGCGAGCGGATCATCGACCACCAGGGCCTGGCCTTCGTGCTCGCCGACATGGAGGCCGCCGTCCAGTCCGCGCGCGCGATGACGCTGCACGCGGCACGGCTCAAGGACCGCGGCCTGCCCTACGGCCGCGAGGCCTCGATCGCCAAGCTGGTCGCCACCGACAACGCGATGAAGGTGACCACCGACGCCGTGCAGGTGCTCGGCGGCTACGGCTACACCCGCGACTTCCCCGTCGAGCGCTACATGCGCGAGGCGAAGGTCATGCAGATCTTCGAGGGCACCAACCAGATCCAGCGGATGGTCATCGGCCGGTCGCTGGACCGGGCCGCCGGCGGCGCGCTGCACCACGTGGGCTGACCGCACGCAGGGACCGCGCCCGCAGCACGCCCACCCACAGCCCGGCACCGTAGGCGAGGTCGTCGAGCCGGCGCCCCGCGAACGCCAGGCCGGCGGCGACGTCCGGGCGCTCGGTCCGCGCGACGACGACGTCGACGAGCAGGGCACCGACCACCGCCCGGCGTACCGACGCGGGAGAACAGCGCGGCGACCGCCGACCGGCGGCCACCAGTGGCGCAGCAGCAGCGCGGACTCCTGGCGCAACGACCAGCCGAGCCCGCGCGCGGACAGGTCGACAGCGAGCCGGTCGCGGCCCGGACGTCGGGCAGGGTCGCGGCGCAGCACGCCGCACGCCGCGGCCGGCGCAGAGCAGGGCGACCGGCACCGACCACCGCCGGCGCAGCAGCAGCGCCGCGGCGCCGAGCGGCCATCGCCGGCGAGAGCACGCGCGGGCGCGACCCTTGTCGCCGTGCCGCTCGGCGAGCGGCGGCGCCGCCGGTGCCGTAGACGAACTTGCGCCCGAGCCAGCCGCGCAGATGGTCGGGCGCGCGTCGTGGTGCGCGACCTCGGCCGGGTCGTAGCGGACCGGTCGCCCGGCGTCGACCAGCCGCCAGACCAGGTCGACGTCCTCGCCGACCCGCAGGGTCGCGTCGAAGCCGCCCATCCCGTGCGGCGAGCCGGTCGGTCCGGGCGACCAGGCACGCGCTGGGGAGCCAGCCGACCGCGGCGCCCGGGCGCACCGAGCACCCGACGTCGCCGAGGCCGAGCGAGGAGGCCCGCTCGTCGTACCGCTCGAACCAGCGCGGTCGCGCCGACCGGCCGCGGCCCGACGACGCGGGGCGCCGACCAGGGCGACCCGGTCGATCGGCGAAGTGCCGGCCGAGCCGCAGCAGCGTCGTCGGCGGTGACGGTCGACGTCGCGAGTCGACGAACGCGACGTACGGCGTGCCGACCTTCGCCAGCCCGGCGTTGCGGGCGCCGGCGGGGCCGACGTTCTGCTCCAGCCGGACCACCGTCCGCGTGCGCGGGCCCCCGGCGTCAGCGGGACCGGCGAGGCGTCGTCGACGACCAGGCAGCGCAGGGGCGCGAGGGCCTCCAGCGCGCGGTCGAGCTCGTCCGCGCGGCCGTGCACCGGCATCACCACGGTCAGCTCGTCGGCGTCGAGCGGCGCGACGCCGTCGAGGACGGGGTCGGCGAGGTTCGCATCCAGCAGCCGTCGGCGCCAGGGCGCTGTCGGGCCGACGGCCGTCGGCCGCGGCACCCGGCCGCAGCCGGGCGCACCCGCAGCGGCGAGCCGCCGACGAGCACGTCGACCGCGGTCGTACCCCGGCTTGATGCGTGGCGCGAGGCGGACCCGGTGCCACCCCGGGCGGCTCACGGCCGGAAGCCGCCGTCGGCGTGCACGACGCTGCCGTTGAGGACACCGCCCTCGGCCGAGCAGCAGAACGCGATCGTGGCGGCGATCTCGTCCGGCTCGAGCAGCCGGCGCAGCAGCTGGTTGGACGGCGAGACCGTCCGGGTCGGGCAGTGCCGTAGAGGTCGGCGGTGCGCGTCGAGCATCGGCGGTGCGCGTCGAGCCGGGCGAGACCGCGACCGCGGTGACGCCGGTGCCGACGAGGTCGGCGGCAAGTCCGCGCACGAGGCCGATGACGGCGTGCTTGCCGGCGGTGTAGGCCGGCGAGGTGGAACAGGCCGTGGCTCACCGGCGGCCGAGGCGACCGCGACGAAGCGGCAGCCGCGGGGTCCGGGCCGGCGAGCATCGCCGGCACGGCGGCGGCCGCGGTGTTCCACACGCCGCGGACGTTGACGTCGAACAGCTCGGTCGAGCTCGGTCGTCCGGCGGTCTCCCACAGCGGCTGCCCGCCGTCGATGACGGCGGCGGCGGCGACGGCGGCGTCCAGCCGGCCCCAGCGATCGAGGCGCTGACGGTCCGACCGCAGCGCCTCCGGTCGCGGACGTCGGCGCGGTCGCAGACCGCGGGTCGGCCGCGACGTGCGGCGACCGTGCATCGGTAGGCCGGCGCCTGCTGGCCGAGCGCCGCAGTCGACGCCAGCGACGTCGCGTACCCCTGCGTCGCCAGGGTCGCGACGGTGGCGGCGCCGATCCCGCGCGGCGGCACCGGTGACCAGAGCGACCCGACGCTCATCGAGCAGGGCGTCCGAGCTCACGTCGGCGACCATCGGCTCAGCACCCGGTCGCCCTCCGCGGCGGTCGCCCCGGTGGGGTCGCCGAGGACGCCGTTGGGCGGACACCGCGGCGACTCCGCCCGCCTGCATCGCGGGGAGGATCTCCCTCAGCGGCTGGGGGTTCCCGGCCTCGGCGAGGTCCAGCCGCACCGACTCGGGCCGCAGGTGCAGCATCAGCGAGGTCTCGGTGTACCCGGCGTGCAGGTCGATGCCGCTCGGTCGCGCAGGCCACCCAGATGACGTCGTGCCCTCGTCGGAGCTGCGTCGACGGCCGCGTAGGGCCGACGTTGCCGCCGTGGCCGTTGACGAACACGACGCGCTCGGCCCAGGTGCGCATCGACCGGGCCAGCTCGACAGCGACGTGCGTGCAGCGCCTCGGTGCCGATCGACGCGGTGCCCGGGAATGACTGGTGCTCACCGCTGGAGCCGTACGCGATCGCGGCGGCGCGACCCAGGCGTCCGGAGCTCGGCGGCGACCGCCGTCGCGCCACGGCCGTGGCGATCACGGTGTCGGTGTCGAGCGGCAGGTGCGGCCCGTGCTGCTCGATCGAGCCGAGGGGCACCAGCACCAGGGCCGCTCCGGCGGCTGCGGCCAGGTCGCGTCGGCGAGCGTCGGTGCCATGCTCAAGCGACCGTGCGCGGCGCTGGCGACCGGTCGCGGGACGCCGAGGGCGCGGTGGAAGCCGTCGGGGACGAGCAGGTGCTCGGGGGTCAGCTCGTCGATCGACGGACAGCCCAGGCCCATGCAGCGCGGAGTCGATGCCGCGAGCGGAGGATGTCGAGCACGTTCTCCACGCCGGCCTGGCCGTTGGCGGCCAGGCCCCACAGGTAGGCGCGCCCGATCAGCACCGCCCGGGCGCCGAGGGCGAGCGCCTTGACCACGTCGGAGCCGCGGCGGATGCCGCCGTCCATGAGCGACCTCGACCTGGTCGCCGACGGCGTCGGCGATGGGTTGCAGCAGCCGGATCGCGGCCGGCGTGCCGTCGAGGTTGTTGCCGCCGTGGTTGGACACCGAGATCGCGTCGACGCCGGCGTCGACGGCCCGCCGGGCGTCGTCGACGCGGCAGACGCCCTTGAGCATGAACGGCGTGCCGCTGATCCGGCCCCACTGCTCGCGCATCCAGGCCACGTCGTCCCAGCGACGGCGGCGGGGTGGTCATCCACTCGTAGTAGGCCCCGAAGAACGTCGGGCGCCGTCGCCGCCGTCCGGGCGGGGCGAGGTTCGGCGCGGTGAGGTCGGGGAGGTGCCCGGTGCGGCCGAACTGGTAGCAGCCAGCGCGGCTTGGTCGCCACCTTCGGCGCCATGCGCACCATGGTCTTCAGGTCGACCTTCTCGGGGATCTCCGGGCTGCCCCAGTCGCGGCCCATGGAGAACGACCAGTCCAGGGTGGCGATCAGGCCCGATCGCGCCGGCCGTCTGGGCGCGCTCCATGCGCTGCACCATCACGTCGCGGTCGCCGGTCCAGTACATCTGGAAGAGCGTGCGCGGGCTCGCCGCCACGACCTCCTCGACCGGCTTGGAGGCGAAGTTGCGACAGCCCCATCAAGGTGCCGCGCGCTGCGGCGGCGCGGGCGACGGCGACCTCGCCGTCGGGGTGCACCGCCTGGACGCCGGTCGGGCTGATCAGCACCGGCAGCGAGACCTCCTGGCCCAGCACCGTGCGTGGCCATGCGACCGCTCGGCCTGCTGGCCGGCGACGTGCGGCGGCAGCCCGAGCTCGGCGAACGCCGCCTGGTTGTCGCGCACCGTCTGCCCCGCTCGGAGCCGGCGACCAGCGCGCCGTACACCGGGGCGGGCAGCCGCTTCTGCGCCCGGCGCTGGGCGACCGCGACCGACTCGAACCAGGGGTTCTGCTTCCAGGGGTTCTGCGAGCCACGTCCGGCATCCAGTCCTGGGTCGGTCGGTCATCGGGGTCCGAACCCGGCGAGGGGGCTCTCGGCGCAGTCGCCGACCGGAGGCCGGGACGGCGGACGGCGTCATCAGCTTCAGCAGCACCGGCTGGTTGCGGGTCGGGACCGTGCGCGAGTGGTCCTGGCTGACGCGGCCGGGATCGTGCGCTCCCGGCGAGCGCCGTGCTCGCCGTACCCCTGCACGCACTCGGGGTCGGGGCCGTCCAGCGGCAGGCCGGTGAAGAACTTCGCGGCCATGCAGCCGCCGCGGCAGGCGTCGTAGTACGGAGCACTGCGTGCACGCGCCGCCGGTCTGCGGCGAGCGCAGCTCGGCGAACAGCGCCGAGGTCCGCCAGACCTCGCCGAACCCGCCGTCGGTCGAGCAGGTTGCCGGCCAGGAACTTCTCGTGGATCGCGAACGGGCAGGCGTACACGTCGCCGACCGGGTCGATCAGGCACACCACCCGGCCGGCGCCGCACAGGTTCAGCCCGGGCAGCGCCTCGCCGAACGCGGCGAGGTGGAAGAACGAGTCGCCGGTCAGCACCTTCTCGCCGTGGGCGAGCAGCCAGTCGTAGAGCTCGCGCTGCTGCTCCGGGCAGCGGGTGCAGCTCGTCCCACACGTCCGCGCCGCGGCCGGACGGCCGCAGCCGGGTCAGCCGCAGCGTGGCGCCGTACTCGGTCGGCGAGCGCCTTGAACTCGTCGAGCTGGCCGATGTTCTGCCGGGTGCAGACCACCGAGATCTTGGCGTCGGCGAAGCCGGCGTCGCGCAGGTTCTCCAGCGCCCGGAGCGCGGTGTCGTAGGAGCCCGGCCCGCGGACGTGGTCGTTGACCTCGGCGGTCGCGCCGTCCAGCGAGATCTGCACGTCGACGTAGCCCCGCACCGCGGCGAGGCCAGGAACGCCGCGCGCTCGGGGGTGATCCGCACGCCGTTGGTGGAGAACTTCACGCCGACCTGGTGGTCGACCGCGTACTCGAGCAGGTGCCAGAAGTCCGGGCGGATCGTCGGCTCGCCGCCGCCGATGTTCACGTAGAACACCTGCATCCGCTGCAGCTCGTCGATGACCGCCTCGCACTGCTCGGTGGTCAGCTCGCGCGGGTCGCGGCGGCCCGACGAGGACAGGCAGTGCGCGCACGCCAGGTTGCAGGCGTAGGTCAGCTCCCACGTCAGGCAGATCGGGCGCGTCCAGGCCGAGCTCGAAGTGCTCGACCAGGGTCCGTGGTCGATGCGCGCAGGCGTCATGCGCGCTCTGACTCGCGCGGCCGGATCATGTCGGAGGCGGCGAGCCCGTCGCAGCGCGGCGACGTACGCCGGCCATGCTGGCCTCCGGGCACGTCCGCGGCCGCCAGCGCGGACCGGACGTCGTCCGCGGCCGCCAGGCCGCGGACCACGGCCACCAGCTCCGGACGCTTGAGGAACGATCAGCTTCCGGTTGCCGAAGTGGTAGGCCAGCGCGCCGAACGGCTCGGGGCGCAGCGCCACCGACGGGCGACAGCGTCCAGGGCTCGTCGAGCCGCATGTCAGTAGACGCCGCACATGCCGTCGATCGAGACCTCCTCGACCAGGTCCTCGGCGACGAGCTCGTCCGACTGCTGGGCCTGGCTCTCCTGCTCCGGGTTCATGACATGCCTCCTCGACAGCGGGTGTGGTGCGGGCCACACTAATGGCACTCAGCGCCACAAAGATAGGGTCCGTCCATGGGCAGTCGCGGTCGTCCGGTCGCGACCAGCCACGCCGCGATCGAGCAGCGCGGCGTTCGAGCTCTTCGCCGAGCGCGGCTTCGACGCGGTCACGATGGCCGACATCGCGGCGGCCGTGGGCGTCGGCCGGCGGACGCTGTTCCGGTACTTCGAGTCGAAGAACGACATCCCGTGGGGCCAGTTCGACCGGACCCTCGACGGGTTCCGCACGATCCTGACGTCGATGCCCGAGGAGCTGCCGCTGCACGAGGCGGTGCACCGCGGCGTCCAGCGCTTCAACGAGTTCCCCGGCCGACGCCCGGCCGAGCCACCGGGACCGGATGCGGCTCATCCTCGAGACCCCGGCGCTCCAGGCGCACTCGGTGCTGCGGTACGCCGAGTGGCGGGCCGTCATCGCCGAGTACGTCGGGCGCCGGCTCGGCCGGGCACCCGACGAGCTGGTGCCGCGGACCGTGGGCAGCGTCGCGCTCGCGCTCGCGCTCTCGGCGTACGAGGCGTGGCTGCGCCGCCCCGAGGCCGAGCTGCCGGCGATGCTCGACGAGGCGATGACCGGACTGCGCGACTACCTGCGCCCCTGAGGACCCCGCGAGCTCAGCAACGGCAGCTCGAGCGCCACGGTGCCCCCGGCCGTCAGGACGATGAGGGCGGAGACGCCGGCGTCGAGCGCGCGATCGGTCGCCGACTGCCCCGACCAGTTGCCGATGACAGCCATCTCGACGACGACCACCAGCACGAGTGCCAGCACGACGGCCAGCGCGGCGTACCGGGGGTCACCGTTGCGGACGATGAATCCCAGCCCCAACAGGGGGACCGCCAGCAGCAGGCTGCTGATCACCACCCACCCCCACCCGTACCCGCTGCCCGCCGGCCCCTCGACCACCTGGGCCGTCACGGCGGCGACCGCAGTGACGACCGCAAGGGCGGCCACTGCCCGCCGTGCGCGCATCGTGTCCACGGCCTCACCGTCGCTCCCGGCGGTGGACGGCGCCAGTGGCCAAGGTCCCCTTGCCGCCGGGCGACCAGTGGTCCAAGGTTTCCTCATCGGTGTGTTCCGGCTCACGTTCTCGGGAGGGACGCCATGCACCTTCGCCTTGCCGCACCCCTGACCCTCGTCCTGACCCCCATCCTGGCCGCGACCCTGGCCCTCGGGCTGGGTGTCACCTCGGCGCCCGCACAGGCGGCGCCGGACCACGGGGGCTACGCGCGACACGCCCCGCGACCCGGGCTGACCGGCCAGGACTTCTACTTCGTCATGGGCGACCGGTTCGCCAACGGCGACACCTCGAACGACGAGGGCGGCCTGACCGGCGACCGGAACGTGACCGGGTTCGACCCCACCAGCAAGGCGTTCTACAACGGCGGCGACCTCGTCGGCCTGCGCCAGCACCTCGACTACATCGCCGGCCTGGGCACCGACGCGATCTGGCTGACCCCGGTCTTCAAGAACAAGCCGGTGCAGCTCGAGGACGGCCCGTCGGCCGGCTACCACGGCTACTGGATCACCGACTTCACCCAGGTCGACCCCCACCTGGGCACCAACCAGGACCTCACCGACCTCGTGGCCGCGGCGCACGCCCGCGGCATCAAGGTCTTCTTCGACATCATCACCAACCACACCGCGGACGTCATCGGCTACACGGCCGGCGACCGGACGGCGTACGTCTCCAAGGACGCGGTGCCCTACCGCGACGCCGAGGGCGACCCGTTCGACGACCGCGACTACGCCGGCAGCCCGGACTTCCCGGCGCTCGACCCGGCCACGTCGTTCCCCTACGTGCCCGTCCTCGACCCGGGCGAGGAGGACCTCAAGGTCCCCGCCTGGCTCAACGACGTGACGAACTACCACAACCGCGGCAACACGACCTTCACGCGGCGAGGACAGCCAGTACGGCGACTTCTTCGGCCTCGACGACCTCTTCACCGAGAAGCCCGAGGTGGTCGACGGGATGACCAGGATCTACAAGTCCTGGGTCGACGACTTCGGCATCGACGGGTTCCGCATCGACACCATGAAGCACGTCAACGACGAGTTCTGGCAGAGCTTCGGCCCGGCGCTCCAGCGGGCGGCGGCCGCCGACGGCAACCCGGACTTCTTCATGTTCGGCGAGGTCGCGCTCGACGGCAGCGGCGCGGCGCAGAAGGCGTTCACCTCGCACTACACCACCCACGACCGGATGCAGGCGGTCCTCGACTTCCCGTTCCAGGACGCGGCGCGCAGCTTCGCCAGCAGGGGTGCGGGCAACCGGCAGCTGGCCGCCTTCTTCCGCAACGACGACTGGTACACCGACCGCGACTCCAACGCCTACGAGCTCCCCACCTTCCTCGGCAACCACGACATGGGCCGCATCGGCCACTTCCTGCAGGCCGACAACCCCGGGGCCGGCGACGCCGAGCTGCTCGCCCGCGACCGGCTCGCCCACGAGCTGATGTACTTCTCGCGCGGCAACCCGGTCGTCTACTACGGCGACGAGCAGGGCTTCACCGGCGGCGGCGGCGACCAGCTGGCCCGCCAGACGATGTTCGCCAGCCAGGTCCCGGAGTACCGGGCCGACGACCAGATCGGGACCGACCGCACCGGCGCCGACGACAACTTCGTCCCCAGCCACCCGCTGTACCGGGCGATCGCGCACCTCTCCCGCCTGACGGCGCGCCACCCGGCCCTGCGCTCCGGGGCCGAGCAGGTCCGGTACGCCTCGCAGGGGCCCGGGATCTTCGCGTTCTCGCGGCTCGACCGGCGCCGGCAGCACGAGTACGTCGTGGCGCTGAACAACAGCCCCGACGCGGCGTCCGCGGCGATCCCGACGTGGGTGCGGAAGGGCTCGTTCCGCAAGCTGTACGGCGCCGGGCCGGCCGCCCGCAGGGCGGACGCCCGCGGCCGGCTGCAGGTGCGGGTACCCGGGCTCTCGACCGTGGTCTACCGGTCCCGGGCCCCGATCCCGCGCTCGACGCACGCACCCGGCATCAGCCTGGCGAAGCCCGCCGCGGCCGCGGTGTCCCACGGCCGGATGCACGTCCGCGCCCGGGTGCACGGGAGGTCGTTCTACGAGGTCACCTTCCAGCGGCGGGTCGGCCACGGACGCTGGCGCACGATCGGCGTCGACGACAACGCGCCGTACCAGGTCTTCGACGACACCACGCGCGGCCTGGCGCCCGGCGACCGGGTGTCGTACCGGGCCGCCGTGCTGGACGACGCCGGCCACACCCGTGGATCGGCGGTCCGCACCGTCCGGGTCCCGGCCGACGAGGTGACGGTGACGTCCCCCGCCGACGGCGCGCACGTGGGTGACGTCTACCCCGTCACCGTGACGGCGGCAGTCGACCCGGAGCGGCCCGGCCAGTCGGTCACCTTCCAGCGGCGCGTCGGGGACGGGCCGTGGACCGACCTGGGGACCGACTCCTCGGCGCCGGCGTACACCGTCACCGACGACGTCTCCGACCTCGACCGGGGGACGACGGTCCAGTACCGCGCGGTGCTGCACGAGCCGCACCAGCCCGCGGTCCCCGGCGACGCGGTCACCGTGACCGTGTCGGCCCCGGAGCCGGCCGTCGACTCGGTGACGGTGGCCGGCAGCCTGCAGTCCGAGCTCGGCTGCCCCGACGACTGGCAGCCCGGCTGCGCCGCCACGCACCTGGCCTTCGACGACGGCGACGGGCTCTGGCACGGCACCTTCGACGTCCCGGCCGGGTCGTACGAGTGGAAGGTCGCCATCGACGACTCCTGGGACGTCAACTACGGCGCCGGCGGTGCGGCGGGCGGTGCGAACCTGACGCTCGACGTCCCCGACGGCGGCGGCTCCTACACCTTCACCTGGGACCAGGTCACCCACGAGCCGTCGGTGGCGCCGGCGGGCTGATCGGGCGGCCGGTCGGCGGGACTGCCCGCCGTCCGCCACCGACTTGACCGGTACAGACGCCCGGCGTACTGTACCGGTCAAGAACTGTGAAGGAGGAGCCATGACCTTCGACCCCGTCGGCGCCCAGCTGGCCGTCCGCGCGACCCGCGCCGCGGTCGGCAGCGCCCGTCCCGATGCCCCCGTCATCCCGGACACCGCCCCGCGCGCGCCCCGGCTGGCGACGACCCGCGCGCGGTCCGCCGCCGCCCTGCACACCGTGGCCCGCTGGGTGGAGCCCCGCCCGCGCCCGGCGAAGGCCTGCCTGCCGAGCTGACGTGACGCACCGGCACCGGTCTCGGCCCATACTGGGTCACCTATGGCCAAGGTGACCCTGCAGTCGATCGCGGACCGCGTCGGCGTCAGCCGGATGACGGTGTCGAACGCGTTCTCGCGCCCCGACCAGCTCTCGGCCGAGCTGCGCGAACGCATCCTGGCCGCCGCCGACGAGCTCGGGTACGTCGGGCCCGACCCGGCCGCGCGGGCGCTGGCTCGCGGCCGGACCGGATCGGTCGGCCTGCTCATCAACGGCACGCTCAGCGAGGCCTTCGAGGACGCGGTCTCCGCGGCGTTCCTCGCCGCCGTGTCCGACGAGCTGTCCGCCCGGGGCATGGCGCTGACCCTGCTGCCGTCGTCCGGCGACCAGCGCTTCGTGGCCGCGCGCGACGTCGCCGTGGACGGCGTCCTGGTCTACATCTGCGACCCCACCTCGGCCGACCTCGACTGGCTCGAGCGCCGCCACCTGCCGATGGTCGTGGTCGACCACAACGCCCGCGACGGCGTCCCGGCCGTCAACATCGACGACCGCGGCGGCGCGCGCCTCGCCGCCCAGCACCTCGTCGACCTCGGGCACCGCCGGATCGGCATCGTCACCCTGGCCACCGATCCCGGCGAGCTCAACTACCCCGCTCGGGAGCGGATGCTGGGCTGGCACGACGCCCTCGACCCGGCCGGGGTCGAGCCGACCGTGGTCACGACGCCCTACGCACCGGCAGCGGCGGCGTACGACGCGGCGCGGGATCTCCTCGACTCCCCGGACCGCCCCACGGCCGTGGTCTGCTTCTCCGACGCGTTCGCCGTCGCCACGACCCGGGCCGCCGAGACGCTCGGGCTGCGCGTTCCCGAGGACCTCTCGGTCGTGGGCTACGACGACAGCGTGCTCGCCGCGGCCAGCCGCCCGCCGCTGACGACCGTCCACCAGGAGGTCGCCGCCAAGGGCACGGCCGCCGTGGCCGCGATCGCCGACGTGCTCGCGGGCGGCCGCCCCGGGTCGGTGCTGCTCCCCACCACGCTGGTCGTGCGGGAGAGCACGGCGCCGCCGAGCTAGGTCGCGATGAACAGGATCTCGTCGCGCCCGTACTCCATGCCGGGGTGGGCGTCGGCGAGGTGCTGCTGGGTCAGCTCGACGAGCTCGTCCTCGTCCTGGCCGCGGATCACCTCACCGCAGGGACAGGTCAGCCGGGTCTTCATGCGGTCACCCTAGAACCTGTTCCCAGCACCCGCGAGGCCAGCTCGACCAGCTGCTCGGCGAGCGCGTCGGGGCCCTGGCGCTCCGACTCCTCCGCCACCAGCCAGGCGCGCACGACCCCGAGCAGCCCCGCCGCCGCGTAGCGCACGGCCACCGGGTCCCCGTCCGGCGTCCGCTCGGCGAGCCGCGCTGCGAGCCAGCCCTCGACCGCGTCCCGGCACGCCGCCGACGCGGCCCGGTTGCCGATCGTCCGCCGCCAGGTCTCGCGCTCGCCGTCGAGCTCGGTGAGGAACGCGACCAGGAGCCGGTACGGCGCGTCCGGCCCCGCGCCGAGACCGGCCCGCAGGCCGGCGAAGCGCCGCTCGACTCCCAGCACCGCCACGTCGTCGACGCTCCCGAAGTGCTGGTAGAAGGTGGGCCGGCTCACGCCCGCCTGGGCGCAGAGCGCCGAGACCGAGATGTCGCGCGCGTCATGGCTGCGCAGCAGCGTCCCGAGCGCGTCGACCAGGTGGGCGCAGCTGCGCGCGACCCGCGGGTCGGTGGTATCTGGCGCGGCCATCGCTCCTCCTTCGATGAGTGCGTCCGATGAGTAGTCCGATGAGTACGGCGCGGTCCGGCGGTCGGACCCCGCAGGGCACTCCTTGGTCGCCATGGCTATCTTACAGGTGTCAATTTTCCCGAGAGGACGGTACGACGCGTATGGCGGTGAGCACCCTGGCACCCGTTCCGACCGGCCGCACCACCGGCGCGACCGGCGCGACCGGGCCGTCGACCAGCCTGGCGACCGGCCGCACCACCGGCGCGGCCGTGCTGCGCGAACTCGTGCACGTCCTCGGCGCGTTCCTGATCTACAACGTCGGCCGGATGCTGGCCACCGAGGAGCTCTCCCGCGCCGACGCCAACGCCCGCGACGTGGTCGACGTCGAGCGCTGGTTGCACGTGCGGACCGAGGCCTCCCTCCAGGCCTGGGCGCTGGGCCACGACTGGCTCATCGACCTGGCGAACCGCTACTACGTCTCGGTCCACTTCCCGCTGACGATCGCGCTCCTGGTCTGGCTGTACCGCTACCGGCGGCCGATGTACACCTGGGCCAAGCGCGCGCTGCTGCTCGCGACCGGGGTCGCCCTGGTGTTCCACGTGCTGGTGCCCGTCACCCCGCCGCGGCTGCTGTCCTCGCTCGGGATGGTGGACACCGGGCACGCCGGCGGGATGTCGATCTACCAGGCGCCGGTGCTCGGCCACCTGTCCAACGAGTACGCCGCGATGCCGAGCCTGCACGTCGGCTGGGCCCTGCTGCTCGCCGTCGTGATGGTGGCCGCGTGCCGCAACCGCTGGCGGTGGCTGTGGTTCCTGCACCCGCTGGCGACGCTGTTCGTGGTGGTCAGCACCGCGAACCACTACTGGCTCGACGGCATCGCCGGCTCGGCCCTGGTGCTCGGGGCACTGTGGCTGACCCGCCGCGCGGCGGCACCCGAGGGTGCCACCGCGCGCACGGAGAGCCGGCCGGCCCCCCAGCTCGCCGCCCAGGCCTAGACCGCGGAGCCCTCGCTCCGCGCGGCCTCGAGGGCAGCCTCGACCCGGCGGTGCGCCTCCCAGATCTCCTCGGGCAGGTTCTCGAACTGCTTGAGGTGCGCCTCGCGGAAGCCCATCTCCTGGCACCACCGCTCGACGTCGATGGTGAGGACGATGTCGAGGTCCTCGTCGTCGATATCGAGGCCGTCGAGGTCGGAGCTCGTCCCTGGTCGGCAGGATGCCGACCGGCGTCTCGCGACCGGTGACCTCCCCGTCCTTGAGCTGGGCCAGCCACAGCAGCGCCCGGAGGTTCTCCCGGTAGCCCGGCCAGCAGGAAGTGGCCGTCCTCGGGGTCGCGCTGGAACCAGTTGACGTGCGCGAAGATCGGCGGGTTGGTCGCCGAGCCGATGATCTCCAGCCAGTGCCGCGCGTAGTCGGCCTCGTTGTACGCCATGAACGGCCGCATCGACATCGGGTCGTAGCGCAGCTGGCCGTCCACGCCCTCGGCGGCGAAGGTCGCCTCGGCGCCCAGCGTGAGCCCGTCGTAGACGCCCTCGGCGAGGTCGCGGATCGCCCGGACCAGCGGCTCCCGGTCGCTCGTGCGGCCGCCGAAGATGATCGCGTCGATCGGGACGCCGGCCGGGTCCTCGAAGTCCTTCGCGACGTTCGGGACGTTGGCCAGCGTGGTGGTGAACCGGCTGTTCGGGTGCGCCCACGGCGAGTCGTCGTCGGGGTCCCGCTCGGAGATCAGGTTGCCCTTCCAGTCCCGCCAGCCGGTCGAGGTCGGACGGCGGCTGCTTGGTCTTGCCCTCCCACCAGACCTCGTGGGTCTCGTCGTTGTAGGCGACGTTGGTGAAGATCGCGCCGGTGCCCGGCTTGATCGACTCGAGGGCGGTCGGGTTGGTCTTCTCGTTGGTGTCCTTGGCGACGCCGAACACGCCGTTCTCGGGGTTCATCCCGTAGACCCGGCCGTCGTCGGGGTTGACCCACAGCCACGCGATGTCGTCGCCGTAGAACTCCACGGTGTACCGGTCGCCGAGCGCCTCGGGCGCCAGCGTCATCGCGAGGTTGGTCTTGCCCGACGCGCTCGGGAACCCGCCGCAGATGTGGTAGCGCTTGCCGGTCTGCTTGTCGACGATGCCGAGCAGCATGAACTGCTCGGCGAGGAACTCACCGGACGCCCAGCCGTCGTAGCAGGCCTGCCGCAGGCCGTGCGCGATCTTGCCGAGCAGGGCGTTGCCGCCGTACGACGAGCCGAAGTGCAGGATCGTGCGCTGGTCCGCGACCGTCACGAAGTACCGCTGGTCCTCGGGCGTGCCCTGGCCGAGGTTGGGCAGGTCGCCGGTCACGTGCACGGCCCGGACGAAGCTGTTCGGGTCCTCGAGGTTGTCGATGTACTTCATGCCGACCCGGGCCATGCGGATCATGTGCAGCACGACGGGCCGGCAGTCGGTGAGCTCGATGCCCGCGGCGTACTTCTCCAGCGGCGAGCCGGGAGGCGCCATCAGGTACGGGATGACGTACATCGTCTTGCCACGGGAGGCCCCGCGCATCCGCTCGAGCTGGATCTCCTCCATCTCGCCGGCGTGCCGCCAGTTGTTGTAGACACCCTTGTGGCTCTCCTGGCTGGTGGCCACGATCGTGCGCTCCTCCGAGCGCGCGGTGTCCTTGTGGTAGCTGCGCGAGTAGTAGAGCCCCTCGCCGGCCGGCAGCAGCTCGCCCGCGTCGAGCGCCTCCTGGATCAGGCGAGCGTCGTCCTCCGCGCCCACCACCTCGATCCGGTCCGGCTCGGTGACCTCCGCCCAGCGCGCGACGTACTCGCGCACGTGGGGATTCGTCAGCCCCGCCTCGTCCAGCGCCTTCTCAACCTCGACCATCAATGCACGCCTTTCGGTCCGCCTGCCCGGTGGTGTCTCGCACCGTACCCAACTTCCCGGTAGCGCAGACGCCGGGGTAGGGACCTAAGCCCCGGAATCCCTGTACCTGTTGGGCTTTCGTCTCGTGAAGGCCTAAGTACGACGGCTACGGTGGGCGCTCACGAGTCTGCGACAGATGGGTCCCCACGTGCGCGTATCGACGACGTCGTCGCCCCCCGGGCGGCGGCCCGCACTGCGTCATCCGGCCCAGGTCATCGTCGTCGCGTTCGGCGCCGCGGTCGTCGTCGGCACCGCCCTGCTGATGCTGCCGGTGTCGCGGTCGGGTCCGCATGCGGCCCCGTTCCTGACCGCGCTCTTCACCGCGACCAGCGCCGTGTGCGTGACCGGTCTGGCCACCGTGGACACCCCGACCTACTGGAGCGGCTTCGGGCAGGCCGTCATCCTGCTGCTGATCCAGGTGGGCGGGTTCGGCATCATGACGCTGGCCTCGCTGGTCGGGCTGCTCGTCTCCCGCAGGCTGGGCCTGCGGACCAGGCTGACCGCGGCCGCGGAGACCAAGAGCCTCGGGCTGGGCGACGTGCGCTCCGTGCTCATCGGTGTGGCGACGGTCAGCCTGCTCGTCGAGAGCCTCACCGCGGTGCTCCTCACCGCCCGGTTCCTGATCGGGTACGACGAGGCGCCGGGCACGGCGGTCTACCACGGGGTGTTCCACGCCGTGTCGGCGTTCAACAACGCGGGCTTCGCGCTGTACTCCGACAGCCTGACCGGCTTCGCCACGGACCCGTGGGTGTGCCTCCCGATCGCCGGCGCGGTCATCGTCGGCGGACTCGGCTTCCCGGTGCTCTTCGAGCTCCGGCGCCACCTGCACCGGCCGCGGCGGTGGAGCCTGCACACCCGGTTGACGGTGGGCACGTCGGCGGCGCTGCTGGCCGCGGGCATGCTGCTGGTGACCGCGAACGAGTGGAACAACCCGGGAACACTGGGGTCCTTCGACACCCCCGGCCGGCTGCTGGCCGGGTTCTTCCAGGCCGTCATGCCACGCACCGCGGGCTTCAACAGTGTCGACTACGGGCAGATGCACGACGCGACGCTTCTCGGCACCTCGGTGCTGATGTTCATCGGCGGCGGCTCGGCCGGCACCGCCGGGGGCATCAAGGTCACGACGTTCATCCTGCTGTTCTTCGTGATCTACGCCGAGGTCCGCGGCGAGCGCGACGTGACCGCCGGCGACCGGCGCATCGGCGCGCGCGTGCAGCGGCAGGCACTCACCGTCGCCCTGCTCGCCGTCGGCCTGGTGATCGGCGCGATGCTGCTCCTGCTCGAGATCACCGGACTCCCGACGAGGGACGTGCTGTTCGAGGTGGTCTCGGCGTTCGGCACCGTCGGGCTCTCGACCGGCATCACCGGCGGCATCCCGGCCGCCGGTCAGGTCGTGCTGGTGGTCCTGATGTTCATCGGCCGGCTCGGCCCGGTCACCCTGGTCTCGGCGCTCGCGCTGCGGGACCGGCAACGGCGCTACACCCTCCCGGAAGGACGGCCCCTCATTGGCTAGACAGTCCCGACCCACCAGCTCACCGGTCGCGGTGATCGGGCTCGGCCGGTTCGGCAAGTCCCTGGCGCTCGAGCTCGTCGACGACGGCGTGGAGGTGCTGGGCATCGACGGCGACGCCAAGGCGGTGCAGTCCCTCGCCGGCCGGCTGACCCACGTCGTCGAGGCCGACTCGACCGACGCCGAAGCCATGCGCCAGCTGTCGCTCCACGAGTTCGACCGCGCCGTCATCGGGATCGGCACCGACCTGGAGTCCAGCATCCTGACGGCCTCGGTGCTGCTGGAGCTGGGCGTCCCGAACATCTGGGCCAAGGCCGTCAGCGGGTCCCACGCCCGCATCCTGCGCCAGATCGGCGTCCACCACGTGGTCCGGCCCGAGCACGACATGGGCAAGCGGGTCGCCCACCTCGTGCGCGGTCGGATGCTCGACTACATCGAGTTCGACGACGGGTACGCGATCGTCAAGTCCCGGCCACCGCAGAGCCTGCTCGGCCTCCGCCTGGAGGAGTCCCGCCCCCGGTCGCGCTACGGCATCACCATCGTCGGCGTGAAGCGCACCGGCCTCGACTTCACCCACGCCACGCCGGAGACCGTGGTCGAGGACGGCGACCTGATCATCGTCTCCGGCCCACGCCAGCAGGTCGAGAGGTTCGCCGAGCTCGCCTGAGCCTCCTCGGACCGTCAGACGGTCGACTCCTCGGGGATCTCCTGCGGCGGCGTCTCCAGCTCGACCGGCCGGCGGCGGCGGACCACCAGGAGGACGATCCCCACCGCCACGGCGAGCCCGCCCACGACGTACCCGACCAGGGGGACGATGTCCTCGATCAGGCGCAGCGTGTCGATGTTCGTCCGGGCGTCGTCCACGTTCGTCTGGACCTGGTCGTCGGTGAAGGAGAGGTTGAGGTCGAGGATCCTGCCGACGCCGCGAGCCACGCGCACCTGGTGCACGACCTGGTCGATGATCGCGCCCGTCCGGGGCTCGATGTAGTAGTCGGTGGTCTGCGCGTAGCTGCCCATGACGTCCTCGCCGACCACGACGACCCCGGCGGCGCGGGCATCGGCGCGGTAGACGTAGACGGCCAACCCGTCGATCTCGTCGGTCCCCGTGTACCGAGCGTCGACGGAGGATCCGACGACGCCGTCCCAGACGGGGTACGTCGTCTTCTGCGCACCGAAGGGCCACTTGTTCTGCAGCCCCTCCTGCTGCGGCGTGCCCTCCGGCACGTAGCCGTCGTTCGGGACCGTGAGCGCGGTGTGCCGGTCGGTCGCGAAGACGTCGGTCTCGGCGGTGATCAGCCGGCCCCGCGGGTCCTGGGCCCGGACGCAGCCGTCGATGCCGCCCTCGTCCCGCACCACGCACAACGAGGTGAGCCACACCGCGACCTCGTCGGTCGAGGCGTCGCTGTCGACCTTGTTGCCGCTCCACGCGAGCACCGCGGTCCGCTGGAGCTCCAGGTCCGGCCCGCTCGCCACCCGGGCATCGCCGGAGAGCTGGGTCGTGTTGTCGGTGTCCAGCGGCGTCCGCTCGACCTGCCCGGGAGCCCACACCTGGGCGACCACCGCCGCGATGAGGAGGAAGGCGCCGAGACCGAGGAGGATGGGCACGAGGAACTTACGCATGCCATCAGTGGCTCGCGTCCTGGCCGGAGTGCCTAGGTGCAAAGGTCCCGAAGTCGGCCCTCATGCGTCCTCGCGCCGATGGCTCAGCCTGGCCCCACGCTCAGCTCACGTAGTTCCTCGGCACCGTGCCGACCCGGATCCGCTGCGGGTGGTCGCCCACGGGGAAGTAGGCCAGCTCCCGGCCGGTGCGGAAGTCGATGACCGCCACGGAGTCGGCGTCGCTGAGCGAGACCCAGCAGGTGTTCCCCGGACCCTCGGTCGTCCAGTACGGCTTGCCGTAGTAGTGACCGGTGCTGGCCTGGTCGAGGATGCGGTACCGCCCCGAGGAGCGGTCGACCATGGCCACGTAGTCGTCCATCGTCCCCGCCGCGCACAGCGTCGTTCCCCGGCGGTCGATCGACAGTCCGTGGTGCGCCGAGTCGTTGACGTACTGCTCCCGCGGCACGTCCGGAACCCGGTCGGGCAACGGCACCACCCGCGTCACGGCGCCGGTCCGCGGCTCCGGCATGCCCCCGAGGGTGTAGTCGACCGTGCCGTCGAGGTCGGGGGCCCGGGTGTCGAACTCGACCAGCCCGTGGAAGAAGGAGACCTGCAGGTAGACGAAGCGCTCGTCGGGCGCGATGGCCATCGGACGGACCGCGGCGCTCATGTCGGGGTAGCCCGCTTCGGCCAGCTCCTTGCCCAGGTCCCACCGCCTCTTCACGACGAAGGGTGAGTCGTCGGCCGGGTTGCGGACGATCTCGAACCACCGGTCCCCCTTGGTGCTGTCGAACGCCGGGTCGTCACCCGGGGTGTAGACCTTGCCGATCGAGGCGTGGAAGATCCGGGAGCCGTCGCGGGTGTAGTTGCTCTCGTGCGGCGTCTCGCCGGACTCGAAGCTGCGCAGCCTGGTGCCGGTCGAGGAGTCGCCCCGGCCGCCCATGGCGTACTCGTGCACCGTGCCGGCGGTCGAGTCCGACACCAGCAGCCGGCTCCGGTCCGGCGAGACGTTCATGTGGTCCGACCGGTACCCGTCCATCGACTGCTCGGCCACGATGCTGTCGCTGCGGCCGGCGAGCGCCTTGGCGATGTCGATCCAGACGACGTCGCCGAAGCTCGGGCGGGAGACCGCGAGCAGCCGGCCGTCGGAGGTGGTGAACATGTCGTCGACGTACTGGTCGTGACCCTCACCGGGTCCCTGCTGGATCGCGAGGTAGTAGGCCAGGCGAACCGGGTCGGTGTAGATGTCGGTGAGCTCCTGCTGCTTGTCGGGGACCAGGTCGATCCCGCTGCGCAGCACGCGGAAGGTCCGCGCGTCCACGATCGAGGCGGTGCCGGCCCAGTTGTTGCCGACGAACATCACCTGGCGCATCGCGGTGCCCCGCGCCGGTGGCGCGCCGGCACGCGCGGACGCCAGCGGCGCGGCCAGGAGGGCGGCCGCCAGGACGGCCAGGAGGATCCGGGTACGTCGACGCATGCCTGCACCAACGCGCGAGTCCGCCGGAGGTTCTGCCTGCGAACCCAGGCCTAGATCTCCACGGGGAAGGTCAGGAGCACGACCGCGGCAGCTGCCAGGAGAAGGAAGGCCAGCCCCAGCACGATCTCTCGCGCCCGACGACCGCGCAGCTTCGTGCTCACGCCCGCGAACAGCAGCACGCTCGCGAACACCACGGTCAACAGCACGTAGTTGTCGGACCGTTGGTTCGCCGCCAACGCCTCGTCCCGCCGGTCCTCGGACTCGTCCACCAGCCGCTGCGCCTCGGCGTCCGCCGCCAGCTGGTACTCCGGCATCTGGAACGGTGTTGCGGGTGCGTCCGCGTCGACCAGGGGGCGGGTGGCCAACCACGCCTCGATGGCGGGCTTGAACTCGTCGCGGAACCGTTCATAGAGGAAGCCGGACTCCGTCCCCGGCTCCGGTCGGTACGGCGCGTCGGAGGGCTCGACCCCGCGCTCCGCGGCGACGGCGCTGACCCACGCGATGAAGGTGTCGACGTCGACCGCGCGCTGGGTGTTCGCCAGGCCCGAGGCGCGGGTGGACTCCGTGCGCGCCGCGTTGGCGGCGCTGAAGTTGGTCGCCTGGACCCCGTTCCACTTCGCGCTCTGGAACGCCGACCAGGCGGTCAGCACCGTTGCGATCGCAAGGAAGACGGTGGCGACCAGCTCGAGTCGGACAGCCGTACTCGCGTCGTCCGTTCCGACGGCGCTCATCGCGCAGTCCTCGTCATGTCGGCCGACGCGCGGAGGGTTCTCATCGAGCTCCTTCCGTCGGGCTGCGACGAGCCTGTCAGCCACGAGCGCCGCACGGCTCACCCGGGACGGACGAGAGGCAGGGACGCCTGCACCGCGCCCCGCAGCCGGGGTCGTCCGGGCCCGGTCCTCGCCCGACAACCGCGCCGGCTCCCGACAAGAAGACCCGCAGGTCAGCCGGGCTGTCCTGCGGGTCTCGATCTGCGCGCCCGTAGGGATTCGAACCCCAAACCTTCTGATCCGTAGTCAGATGCTCTATCCGTTGAGCTACGGGCGCCCGCCGCCCACCGGAGTGAACGACTGGACGAGGATAGCCGACCGCCTCGGCGTTGCCGAAATCAGTGCCATCCCCGACCATCGGCGGGTGGCCCGATCCATTCGCGCGACGTTGCCGATCCTCGCCGCCGTCGCTGCCGCGACGCTGGCGGGCTGCGCCGGCGGTGGGAGTACGCCGGACCCCGGGCCGAGCAGCATCGCCGCGATCCCCGACGTCCCCCACGTCGAGGGACCGCTGCAGGTGCGCCTCCAACCGGCCCTGGCGATGGTGTCGGGCGGGTCCTGCGCCTCGCCGACCGCCGCCGGCGTGCGCTGCCTGGACGGCGACTCGTTCCGGGCACTTGGGCACGGACCAGGACGCGACCGTCGCGTCGGTCCGGACCCGGCCCAACGCGGAGCACACGGCCTGGGACGTGGTGGTCCGGTTCGCGGCGCGGTCGCGCACGGCGGTCCGGGCGGCGGCCGACCAGGCGGCCGGCATGGGCGGCGTCCTGCTGGTCGAGACGGGGTCGGACGAGGTCCTCGCCGTCGTACCGCCGGCCGATGCGAGCCCCGGACAGGCACGCTTCTTAGGTCTCGAAAAGTCCGAAGCGTGGGGGCTCGTGGAGGCCTTTTCCCGCTCAACCACGGGGATGTGACGCACCGCACGAGGCATTGAACGATCCAATGTGGCGCGGCCGTCGCCCGGGGATACCCTCGCCGCACCCACGGGGTCGGAGCACGCTCCGCACCGCCTCCGCGGGGCCCACCAGAGTCGCCGACAACGACGCCGTGCGAGCCACCGCGACTGCGCGAGAAGGAACCCTCATGACCGCCACGCAGGCACCCACGTCCGACCCCACGACCTCCGCACCGACCACCCACCAGGGCATCCTCGACTTCGTCACCGAGGTCGCCGCGATGACCCAGCCCGACCGCATCCACTGGTGCACCGGCTCCGACGAGGAGTGGACCGAGCTCACCGACGCTCTCGTCGCGACCGGCACCTTCACGCGGCTGAACCCGGCGATCAAGCCCAACTCCTTCTACGCCGCCTCCGACCCCATCGACGTCGCCCGCGTCGAGGACCGCACCTACATCTGCTCGGTCGACGAGCGCGACGCCGGGCCCACCAACAACTGGATGGACCCCGAGCGAGATGAAGGCCGATCATGCGCGAGCCTCTACGAGGGCTGCATGCGGGGCCGCACGATGTACGTCATCCCGTTCGTGATGGGCCACCTCGAGGCCGAGAAGCCGATGTTCGGCATCGAGATCACCGACTCCGCGTACGTCACCGCCTCGATGCGCGTGATGGCGCGCATGGGCACCCACGTGCTGCGGCGGATGGAGGAGCTCGACGCCGCCGGAGAGGAAGTGCACTGGGTCCCCGCGCTGCACTCCGTCGGGCACCCGCTCGAGCCGGGCCAGGCGGACGTCGCCTGGCCGTGCAACGACACCAAGTACATCGTGCAGTTCCCCGAGGAGCGCGCGATCTGGTCCTACGGCTCCGGGTACGGCGGCAACGCGCTGCTCGGCAAGAAGTGCTACGCGCTGCGCATCGCCTCGCGTCATGGCCCGCGACGAGGGCTGGCTGGCCGAGCACATGCTGATCCTCAAGCTCACCTAGCCCGCAGGGCGTCGTGAAGTACGTCGCCGCGGCGTTCCCGCGCGCCTGCGGCAAGACCAACCTCGCGATGCTCGCAGCCGACGATCCCGGGCTGGAAGGTCGAGACGCTCGGCGACGACATCGCCTGGATGCGGGTCGGCGAGGACGGCCGCCTGTGGGCGGTCAACCCGGAGTACGGCTTCTTCGGCGTCGCGCCCGGGCACCAACGAGCACACCAACCCGAACGCGATGAGGACCATCAACAAGGGCAACTCGGTCTTCACCAACGTCGCGCTCACCGAGGACGGCGACATCTGGTGGGAGGGCCTGGAGAACCCGCCGGCCAAGGCCACCTCCTGGAAGGGCGAGGCCTGGACGCCGGAGAGCGACTTCCTCTCCAGCCACCCGAACAGCCGCTACTGCACGCCGATCAAGCAGTGCGACATCCTGGCGCCGGAGTACGACGACCCGCGCGGCGTCCCGATCGACGCGATCCTGTTCGGCGGCCGCCGCAAGACGACCGTCCCGCTGGTCTTCGAGGCCCGCGACTGGACGCACGGCACCTTCCTCGGCGCGACCCTGTCCTCGGAGACCACCGCGGCCGCGGTCGGCGCGGTCGGCGTGGTCCGCCGCGACCCGATGGCGATGCTGCCGTTCATCGGCTACAACGCCGGCGACTACTTCAACCACTGGATCACCGTCGGCAAGGACAACGACGCCGCCAAGCTGCCGAAGATCTTCTACGTCAACTGGTTCCGCCGCGACGACGAGGGCGACTTCCTGTGGCCGGGCTTCGGCGAGAACAGCCGGGTGCTCAAGTGGGTCGTCGAGCGCATCGACGGCCAGGCCGCGGCGGTCGAGACGCCGATCGGCCACGTGCCGACGCCGGAGTCGCTGGACACCGACGGGCCTCGACATGACCGACGAGGCGCTCGAGGCGGCGCTGCGCGGTCGACGTCGAGGAGTGGAAGGCCGAGATCCCGCAGATCCAGGAGTGGTTCGAGAAGTTCGGCGAGGACCTGCCGGCGGTGCTCTGGACCGAGCTGGACGGGCTGCGCTCCCGCCTGGGCGCCTGATCGCCGCCGACGCAGCCGGAGAGGCCCCGCCCGACCGGGTGGGGCCTCTTCCGTCGTCCAGCTGTGGAATCATCAGCCTGACAGGTTCGGCGGTACGGGGGGACGAGCGGAAGGGGAGCGCAGCGTGGAGGCCTACGGCCCGGAGGATCGTGCGCTCTTCGAGGCCGACGGCACCGACGCTCTACGAGGAGATGGTCGACGGCAGGGCGGCATCTGCCACCGAGGACCCGCCGGATCGTGCCGAGGCCGGCGACCGCTGAACGAGGCGCTTCGAGCTGCTGCGCCGCGCTCGGCCTGGCTCAGCATGACCGCGGACGGCGCGCCTGGGAGGCGCAGGACCCCGCCGACCGTCCAGTCGCGCGTGGTGTCACCCCTCGGGCCAGGAGGGCGCGCGGCTGCTGACCGAGTCCTCGCAGTGGGCGCCAGGCCTTCGGCGACGCTCGACCCACGCCTGGCGGCGCGCGCCGCACGCGTCGGCCGGCGGACCCGTTCACCTACCTGCACGCGGACGGCGATCGACCCGTTCATCGCCGGACTGGTCGCCGACTGCGAGGAGGAGATGCTCACCGCCCAGCCGCAGGCGATCCGCGAACATCGAAGGACATGCCGCATCGCGCGTGCTGCGCGACACCGCACCTGCTCGAGCGCGGCGCCAAGATCCGCACGCTCTACCAGCACAGCGCCCGCCGCAACACCGTCACCCGCAAGTACGTCGCCGCGGTCACCGAGCGCGGCGGCGAGGTGCGCACCCTCGACGAGTTCTTCAACCGGATGATCATCGTCGACCGCCGGGTGGCGGTCATCCCGAGCAAGGAGACCTCAGGGTGGCCCTGGCGGTCCGCGAGCCCTCGGTGGTGGCCTACCTGGTCGACGTGTTCGAGCGGTCCTGGGAGCGGGGCCGGCCGTTCACCAGCCGCGAGACCTCGGTGATGAAGGACATCGCCGCCGAGCAGCGCTCGATGACGCTGCGGATGCTGATCGAGGGCCACTCCGACCCGGTCTCGGCCAAGCGGCTCGGGGTCAGCCCGCGCACCTACGCCGGCTACATCGCCGACCTCAAGGAGGAGTTCGAGTCCGAGACCCGGTTCCAGCTCGGCTACCGGATCGGCCAGCTCGGCATCACCGGCCAGGAGGACGACGTCGGAGGACTGACGCACTAGGAGCACGCGGCGCGTCGGCAGACACGACGAAGGGCAGCAACCGAGGTCGCTGCCCTTCGTCGTGGAGGTCGAGCCGGGCCGGGGGGTGGCGCTGGGACCGAACAAGTGGGGGGTGAGTTGGGTCCCCGACTCGACCGAGCTTGTGGTGCGTGGCTGCTCAGCCGCGTCCGCCGCCGATACCCGGACGAGCCGCTCCAGCTGCTGTCCGCGTGCGCCGGGGCCGAGATCCCCAGGAGACCGACGCTCAGCGTCGCAGTGACGAGTGCGATGGCAACCTTTCGTGCAACGTTCATTTCCCTCTCCCACCTTCTGAGTCAACGGGTCCCACGGAAGACCCGGTGCCACCAGTGTGAGCGAGACACCCACCCGCAGACGAATGGAACGATGCCTCAAGTCTGTGCATTGCACATTTCTGCAATCGTTGCACATCTCTGCAATCCGGGCCCCGGGAGGCGCCGCGGGCCCCGCTGCACGCGTGCGCAGGGGGCCCGCGGGCTGGCGGAGGCGGCGGGATTTGAACCCGCGAGAGGGGTTTGCCCTCAACCCGCTTAGCAGGCGGGCGCCATAGACCGGACTAGGCGACGCCTCCCGACAGCCAGCACAGGCTACAAGGCCCCGCCGCCGACGACCAATCAGGGCGACCCGGGCCGCCGCACGTCGGCTCAGAGCGGGCGCAGCCCCTGGCCGTGCTGGCAGGTGCCGCTGCAGGTCGCGGACGAACTCCTCGCGGTCCGCGGCGAGCAGCTGCGACCGGGATCGTCGTCGTCCCGCCGTCGCGCAGCCGCAGCACGACGACGGGGATCCCGGCCGGCGAGGACGTGGTCGCCTCGTCCACCTCGGTCCAGGCCGCCTGCGCCACGCCCGTCCCCCGCACCAGCCGGACGCGGTAGCCGTCGGCGCCCGAGCCGCACCACCGGCACCAGGCGCAGGACGGCGTACGCCGTGGCCGCGGTGCCGGCCACGCCCACGGCCGCCACGGCGACCAGGACGGCGACCGGCAGGCCGAGGACCGCGACGAGGACGGTGGCCGCGAGGAGCAGGGCGGCGAGGACCACCAGGGCGAGCCCGACGAAGCGGGCGCCGACGGCCGGGTTGAGCCGATAGTCGGACGCCGGGGGGCCGGGGGGCTGCTGCTGCATGGGTTGATTGAACAAGACACCGGATTGGTGGGCATCGGCGGGTTGTGGCCCGGGCGGTCCGGGGTCGACACTCGAAGTCCCCCACCGCTCCGGGCCTTCGGGAGGTCACTCATGACCGTCACCTCGACCGGGATGACCGCCGCGATCCAGGGCCTGCACCGCGCCCTCGAGGCCCCCCGCCGGCCCGCCGTCCATCTCGGCACCTGGCGCTGGCGCGTGCGGCAGCGCATGGTCGCGGTCCGCGAGGCGCTGGTCGCCGAGGTCGGCCACGGCGACGAGGGCTGGCTGGCCGCCCGCGAGGGAGGCGCGCTGCGGGAGCGCAACGCGCTGCTCGCCCGGCTCGGCACGCTCGGCCCGGAGGTGCTCGCACAACCCGGACGTCGACCAGGTCCACGCCGAGCTGCGCCGGTTCCTCGCCGACCTCCACCGCCACGTCCAGCGGCTGCACGACCTCGCCTACGACGAGGTGGAGCTCGAGCTCGGCGGCTCGGAGTAGGTCGGGCCGCGTCCTCCTAGACTGCACCGGTGTCGGACCCCGGTCCGGCGAGGAGGGGTGCCGGAGTGGCCGATCGGAACCGCCTTGAAAGCGGTCGTGGGGAGACCCAGCCGCGGGTTCGAATCCCGCCCCCTCTGCCACGGATCGACGCCATGATCGGCGGGTGACCACGAAGATCCGGTCGGCCGTCGTCCTCAGCGACCTCGCCGCACAGCTCGTACTGATCGTCGTCGGCGTCCTGGTGATCGTCGCGCAGGACGACCTGACGATCGTCGGCCTGCTCGCCCTGTGGAGCCTGATCGCCACGGTGTACTCGGCCGGCGCGATCGGCCTCATCGCGCTGTCGCTGCGCAGACCCGCCGGCACGGGCCCGAGCGCCATCGAGCACTCCGCGCCGGCGCGGGTGGTCGCGACCGCGGCGACGCTCGTCAGCAGCGTGGTCGGCATCGGCGCGGCGATCCAGGTCGTGGTCACCGGGCAGGACCCGCAGCTCGGAGGACTGATCAAGGCCACCGGCGTCTGGGCGATGCTGGCCTCCTGGGCGCTCCTCCACTGGGGCTTCGCGCGGATCTACGCCGCGCGCTACCGGCTGGCCGCCGTCAAGCCGCTGGACTTCCCCGGGACCGACGTGCCCCGGCTCGCCGACTTCGTCTACTTCGCGTTCACGACCGGGACGTCGATGGCGAGCTCCGACGTCGCCGTCACCACCTCGCGGATGCGGTGGACCGTGCTCTGGCACAGCACGCTGGCGTACGTGTTCAACGCCGTCATCATCGTGTTCGCGGTGAACACGATCATCGGGTGAGCAGGACCTCGACCAGCACGTCGCCCTCCTGGACGACGTCGCCGGGGGCGACCTTGACGGCGCGCACCGTGCCGGCCTTCTCGACGAGCACCGGGATCTCCATCTTCATCGACTCCAGCAGCACGACCGTGTCGCCGGCCGCGACGGGCTCGCCGGGCGAGACGGCCACGCTCAGCACGTTGGCCACCATCTCCGCCACGATCTCGGTCACCTGCTCGCGCGCCATGCTGCGAACCTAGTCGTTACCGGGAGGTATCAGAGCAACGGCCGGGTGCGCGCCGGCTCCGGGCGCAGCGCGGCGGCCTCCTCGTCCCGCCGGCCACGGCGCCCGCGCCGGCCCGGCGACCCGGTCAGCGCCACGTCCAGCCGGATCACGACCAGCCCGATCAGCAGGCCGACCGCGACGCCGTACGACACGGCCAGCACCGTCTCCTGGAGGGAGACCGACGGGTTGACCAGGGCGTTGGCGACCGGGACGGTCGCGGCGACGCCGAAGGCGCACACCCACCAGCCCTGCCGGCGACGGGCCCGCATGTGCGTGCCCCAGGCGAGCGCCGGGACGCCGAGCACCGTCTCCACCGGGCGCGGGAACGCGCCGAGGTTCTCCCGGCTCCAGGCGACCCCGTCGAGCAGGGAGCCGACCAGGCCCGGGGTGCCGTAGCGGCGCAGCAGCTCGGCGTACGCCAGCGTCCCGGCGAGCACGACGGTGCCGACGAGCACGGTCACCACCCCGCGCCGGCCCAGGCCGTGCAGCCCGGCGCCGAGCCGGTACACCGCGGCGAACGCGCCGAGGAGGGCCAGGCCCAGGGTGGCGTACTCGAAGCGGGTGACGGTGACGACCGGCTCGAAGCCGACGACGGCCATCGCGCCGACCGCCGCGACCAGCGTCGCGACCACCACCTCGCGGACGGCGTTGACGAACCGCACCGCCGGGACGGTGAGCATCACCGCCAGGATCGCGGCCACCACGCAGGTGAGCACGGCCGCGCCGGTCCGCAACAGGTCGTCGTCGCTGAGGACGACGCCGCCCCCGAGGACCAGCGCCAGCAGGCCGGCGACGATCGGCCGGCCTCCGGTCCGGGCGGCCAGGGCCCAGGAGTACGCCGTGGCGACGCCGACCGCGCCGGCACCGCACCACCAGGACGGGCCGATGTCGGCCGCTCCCGCAGCGAGCCCGGCGACGCCGGTGAGGACGACCAGCACCGCCAGGACGACCGGGAGGCGCGAGCCGGCGAAGCGCTCGGCGCGGGACCGGACGCGGTCCCGCCGGCTCGGGACCCGGACCTCGGAGCGGATTTCGGGACGGGACTCGGACCGGCGCCGTTCGGCGCGACGACGGGGAGCGGTCCGGGGCACGGCAGGGAAGGTTACAGACGCCGGTTGGCCAGCGACGGGTTGGTCGCCCGGGCCGTGGCGAGGGTCTCGTCGTCCAGCTCGGCGACCACCACCTCGGGGCCGTCGCCGGCCTCGGCGAGGACGTCGCCGAGCGGGTCCACGACCATCGAGTGGCCGCTGTACCGCGGGCCCGGCTGGGCGGCGGCGACGACGTACACGGTGTTCTCGATCGCCCGGGCCCGCAGCAGCGTGCGCCAGTGCTCGACCTTCCGCGGGCCGGCCACCCAGGCCGCCGGCACCACCAGGGCGTCGGCGCCCGCGTCGACGAGCAGCCGGGCCAGCTCGGGGAAGCGCAGGTCGTAGCAGGTCATCAGCCCGAGCCGGAGACCGGCGACGTCGACCACCACCGGGTCCAGGGGCCCGGCGGTCAGCCGGTCGGACTCGCGGTAGCCGAACGAGTCGTAGAGGTGGATCTTGCGGTACGACGCCTCGGCGCCGCCGCGGACGACCAGGGTGTTGAACGGCCGCGCGGGATCGTCGCCGGACTCGAACATGCCCGGCCACCACGGTGGCGCCACGCTCGGCCGCGACCCGGCCGACCTCCGTGGCGAACGGGCCGTCCAGCGGTTCGGCGTACGGGCCGACGTCCGAGCCCGGTGTCGCCGAAGTCCCGCGCGAACGCCTCGGGGAACACGACCAGGTCGGCGTCGTGCGGCGCCAGCTCCGCGAGCAGGCGGCGGTTGCCCTCCGGCTCCAGGCCGGAGGCGTGCTGGACGAGGGCGACGCGCAGGGTGGCCACGGTGCGAGACTGCCACACATGTTCTCGGCCATCGTGCTCGCCGGCGGTCGCGCGGTCCGGATGGACGGCGCGGACAAGGCCTCGCTGGAGGTCGGGGGGCGGTCGCTGCTCGAGCACGCGCTGGCGGCGGTCGCCGACGCCGACGAGGTGGTGGTGGTCGGCGACCCGGTGCCGACCTCGCGGCCGGTGACCTTCACCCGCGAGAGCCCCCGGTACGGCGGGCCGGTCGCCGCCCTGCTCACCGGCTACGACGCGCTCGCGCGGCCGCCCGCGCACCGTCGGCGTCCTGGCCGTGGACATGCCGCACGTCACGGCCCGGACCTTCCGCCGGCTGCTGGCGGCGGCCGCCGGGCACGACGGTGCGTTCCTCGGCGACGCCGGCGGACGACGCCAGCTCGCCGGGGTGCTCGACGCCGCCCGCCTCGACGCGGTCCGGCCGGACGCCGAGGACCAGACCGGGATGTCGGTGCGCCGGCTGCTGGCCGGCCTCGACCTGGCCGACGTGCCTCCGGAGGCCGACGAGGGCCGCGACGTCGACAGCTGGGCGGACCTGCGGGACCTCGACTGAGCGCTGGGACTTGCCGATTCGGCCAGGTTCGGGAAAATTCGGGACCGTGAACCTCCACGACTGGATCGACGAGCTCTGCGACATCCTCGACGTGGACACCGAGGTCGACGAGGGCCTGATCCTCGACGTGGCCCGGGTCGCTGCCCACAACGTGGCGCGGCCCGCGGCCCCCATCACGACCTACCTGCTCGGGCTCGCCGCCGGCGCGCAGGAGGCCGACCCCGAGCAGATCGAGGCGCTGGCCGCCAAGGTGCAGCGCCTCGCCGACGGCTGGGACCGGCCGGCGAACGCGCCGGACCCCGACGACATCAACGACCCGGTCCCCGACGACAGCGCCGTCGACCACACCGGCGACGCGTTCGAGGAGGAGTAGGCCTCGGCCCGTGTCCGGGCGGCTCCTAGGCTGGCGACCATGCGTGCCGTGATCGCCAGGGAGGCCGGAGGCCCCGAGGTCCTGTCCGTGGGCGAGCTGCCCGACCCCGAGCCCGGGCCCGGCGAGGTGGTGCTGGACGTCGCCGCCGCGGGCCTCAACCGGGCCGACCTGCTGCAGCGGCAGGGCTTCTACCCGCCGCCACCGGGTGCGTCCGACGTGATCGGCATGGAGTGCAGCGGCACCGTGTCCGCGGTCGGTGAGGGCGTGACCGGCTGGGCCGTCGGCGACCACGCCTGCGCGCTGCTCGCCGGGGGCGGGTACGCCGAGCGCGTCGCCGTACCGGCCGGGCAGCTGATGCCGGTCCCCGCCGGGGTCGACCTGGTCACCGCCGCGGCGCTGCCCGAGGTGGCCTGCACCGTCTGGTCCAACGTGTTCATGATCGCCGGGCTGAAGCCGCAGGAGACGCTGCTGGTGCACGGCGGCGCCGGCGGCATCGGCAGCTTCGCCATCCAGCTCGCCCACCAGCTCGGGGCGCGGGTGCTGACGACCGCGGGCACCGCGGAGAAGCGGGCGGCGTGCGAGGCGCTCGGCGCCGACGTCGCGATCGACTACCGCGAGCAGGACTTCGTCGCGGAGGTGAAGGAGGCGACCGACGGCCGCGGTGCGGACGTCGTGCTCGACAACATGGGTGCGAAGTACCTCGACCGCAACCTCGACGCCCTGGCGACCGAGGGCCGCCTGGTCATCATCGGGATGCAGGGCGGCACCAGGGCCGAGCTCGACATCAACAAGCTGCTGCGCAAGCGGGCGGCCGTCATCGGGACCACGCTGCGGGCCCGGCCGACCGCGGAGAAGTCCGCCATCTGCGGGTCCGTGGTCGAGCACGTCTGGCCGCTGGTCGCAGAAGGCCTGGTGCGCCCGGTCGTCGGGCGGACCCTGCCGCTGGCCGAGGCGGCCGCCGCGCACGCGCTCATGGAGTCCGGCGAGCACAGCGGGAAGATCCTCCTGACCGTATGACGGTTCCGCGGAGCGGATACGGTGGGTGACATGAGCGAGCAGGAGCAGCAGGTCGTCGTGATCGGGCCCAACGGCCAGCCGATGGCCGTCGCCCTGACCGCCCCGGACGGCGCCGAGGGCCACGACGACGGCGACGGCGACATCACCGACCTGGTCGAGCAGCCGGCCAAGGTGATGCGGATCGGCAGCATGATCCGCCAGCTGCTCGAGGAGGTGAAGTCCGCGCCGCTCGACGAGGCCAGCCGCAACCGGCTCAAGGAGATCCACCAGGCCTCGATCAAGGAGCTGGAGACCGGGCTGGCGCCGGAGCTGGTCGAGGAGCTCGAGCGGCTGTCGCTGCCGTTCACCGAGGCGGGCGCGCCGTCCGAGGCCGAGCTGCGCATCGCCCAGGCCCAGCTCGTGGGCTGGCTCGAGGGACTCTTCCACGGCATCCAGACCGCGATCTACGCCCAGCAGATGGCGGCCCGCGCCCAGTTCGAGCAGATCCGCCGCGCCCTGCCCGCGGGCATGCACCCGCCGCAGCAGCAGCCCGGCGGGCGAGGATCCCCAGCAGTCGCCGCCCACCGGCGACTCGGGCGGGATGTACCTCTAGGAGGCCGGCTACGCCTTGCGGCGGCCGAGCCCGACCGCGAGCAGCAGCCCGAGCAGCCCGACGATCACCAGGGCCACCCCGGGGGCGGCCAGGCGGGTGGTGGTGGTGCGCGGACCGGCGACCGCCGTGAACGAGGCGCGCTCCGGCTCCACCGGCGTCGGCGAGGTGCCGGCACCCAGCAACCGCCCGACCCGGTGGACGCGGGCGTCGGTGGCGGCCGCCGTACCGCCCCGGGAGCTGATCGTCAGGTCGCCGCCGTCCTCGGTGGCGAAGAAGACGTAGTCGGTGCCCTCGCGCAGGTCCGGCAGGCCACACGCGTGCGGACTGCGCTGGGTGACGACGTCGGCCTGCGCGCCGACGTCGCCCTTGTAGATCCGCCGGACGTCGATCGCGTAGTGGACGCCGGGGCCCTTGCGGGTGCGGTCGGAGACGGTGCCGGTGAACACCGCGTCGGCGCGCTTGGCCTGCTGGGGCAGCGTGGCGTCCGAGCGGGGGCAGGCGGCGGCCGGACCGGCGAGCGCGACGACGGCGCCGCCCAGGAGCAGCAGCACCGCCAGCAGTCGGCCCAGCAGTCGACCCAGCATCCGCATCACGCCCTCCATCTCAACAGATCACCGGTCGAGGAGACCAGCCAGGACCCGCGCGACGCCGTCCTCGTCGTTCCCGGGCGCCACCCGGTCGGCGGCCGCGAGGACCGTCGGGTGGGCGTTCGCCATCGCGTACGCCGTGCCCGCCCAGGCCAGCATCGGCAGGTCGTTGGGCATGTCGCCGAAGGCCACCACGTCGGCGGCGTCGACCCCCAGGTCGGCGCAGAGCAGCGCGAGCGTCGAGGCCTTGGTCACCCCCGGGGCGCTGATCTCGAGCAGGGAGGTCGACGAGGACCAGGTGATCACCAGCCGCCCCTCGACCGCCTCCTCGGCCGCGTCCCAGAACTCCTGGGGCGCCAGCTCCTCGTGCCGCGCCAGGAGCTTGAGGGCGGGCCGGTCGAACAGCTCGCCGATGGAGGCCCGACGGGCCTCGGTGGGCACCCGGTGCCGCTCGAGGAACTCGGGCTCCAGCCCGATCCCCTCGAGGGTCTCCAGCGCGAAGGTGGTGCCGGGCAGCGCCGCGCGCAGCAGGTCGCAGACCGCGAGGCCGAGGTCCGGGTCGATGGGCCGCTCGAGGTGCGGCCGGTGCCGGGCGACGTCCCAGACCAGGGCGCCGTTGGAGACCACGGCCAGCCCGTGCTCGCCGACGTGCTCGAACACCTCCTCGGTCCAGCGCAGCGGCCGGCCGGTCACGAACACCACCGGCACGCCGGTCGCCTCGACGCGCGCCAGGACCTCCGCGGTGTACGCCGAGACACTCCCGTCGCTGCGGACGAGGGTGCCGTCGAGGTCGGTCGCGACCAGGCCCGGCCTCATGGCAGCGGCCGGGCCATCACCAGGTGGCCGTCCTCGTTGCTGCCGCGCAGCTCGGTGAAGCCGCACTTCGCCAGCACCCGGATGCTGGCCGCGTTCCGCGGGTCGACGCTCGCGCGGACCCGGACGGCGGCCCGGTCGGTCTCGACCAGGACGGCGCGCAGCGCCTCGGTGGCGAAGCCCCAGCCGTGCGCCTCGTCGACCAGCCCGTAGCCGACCTCGACCTCCGGGACCCCGTCGGGTGCCTCCTCGGGCGGGCCGAAGAACCCGATCGAGCCGAGCGTCGTCGTACCCCGCACGATGTGGCGCGGGCCCCACGGGTCGCCGGCGCGGTACATCGTGGCCGCGTCCCGGTCGTCGCGGCGCGGGTAGTCCCGGTGCCACGCGTCGCGGTGCCGGCCCTCGAGGATGTCCTCGGCCTCGTCCGGCGTCCACAGCGGCAGCCGGAGCCGCTCGGTGGTGATCTCGTCGGGCAGGGTCACCGGAACCACCGGCGCAGCTCGGCGGCCACGCCGTCGTCGTAGACCGTGCCGGTCACGTCGTCGGCGGCCTCGAGGACGACGTCGATCGCCTGGCCCATGGCGACCCCACGGCGAGCCCACCCGAACATCTCCAGGTCGTTGCGGCCGTCTCCGACCGCGAGCGCGTCGGCGGCGGACAGGCCGAGCTGCCGCGCGACGTACTCGAGG
Organism: uncultured Actinomycetota bacterium; assembly: GCA_963763225.1. Taxonomy (GTDB): domain Bacteria; phylum Actinomycetota; class Actinomycetes; order Propionibacteriales; family Nocardioidaceae; genus Nocardioides. The sequence continues at coordinate 50,730 of CAVXNT010000014.1, forward strand.
CCCGACGCCTTGGAGACGCCCACCGGCGCCAGGTCGAGCCAGGCGGTCCACCCGACCACGTAGTTCGTGCCGTGCAGACCGAGGTCCGCGGCCAGCGCCACGAACTCGTCGGCGGTCGACTCCGGGTCGCGGATGATGACGCGGCTGACCTCGGCGGCCAGCAGGTCGTCGACGTCGGTGAGGATCATGTCCCCGGACAGCTCCCCGTCGGGGAAGTGCGAGTTGACCCGGTAGCCGACACCGCGCTCCTCGACGGCGACCAGGGCGCTCGGGTGCCGGTCGAGGATCGCCTCGACGGCGGGGCGGGCATCGAAGGTCTCCTCGTGGACGACCTCCATCGGCGGGTACCGGAACACGACCGCGCCGTTGGACGCCACCCCCCACACCCGGTCGCGCTCCTCGCCGTGCAGCTCGAGCAGGTCGGCCACGTTGGTCATGCCGTGCGGCGAGCGGCCGCTGGCGAGCACCACGTGGGCGCCCGCGCCGAGCGCCCCGTGCACGGCGTCCTTGACCGCCGGCGAGACCTCCTCGTGGGTGGTGCCGGAGCCCTCCACCCACTTCAGGATCGTGCCGTCGATGTCGAGCGCGACGAGGCGCGGCCGCCAGTCGCCCGGCGCCGGACCCTGCCCGGCGCTCACCGGGTGACCGGCTCGAGCACCTCGCGCCCGCCGAGCCAGGGCTGCAGCGCCTTCGGCACGCGCACGGACCCGTCGGCCTGCTGGTGGGTCTCGAGGACGGCGACGATCGTCCGGGTCGAGGCGCACAGCGTGCCGTTCAGCGTCGCGACCGGCGCGATGGCCTGCCCGCCGCCGTCGCCGGCGAAGCGTCCCCGGATGTCGAGGCGGCGGGCCTGGAAGTCGGTGCAGTTCGACGTCGAGGTGAGCTCGCGGTAGCGGCCCTGGGTCGGGATCCACGCCTCGAGGTCGAACTTGCGCTGGGCGGACAGCCCGAGGTCACCGGCCGCGGTGTCGATCACCTGGTAGGCGAGCTCGAGCTTGTCCAGGAACGCCTTCTCGATCTCGAGCAGCCGCTGGTGCTCGGCGTACGACTCCTCGATCGTCGTGTAGACGAACATCTCGACCTTGTCGAACCAGTGCACGCGGATGATGCCCTTGGTGTCCTTGCCGTGCGAGCCGGCCTCCTTGCGGAAGCAGGGGCTGAACGACGCGTACCGCAGCGGCAGCGACCCGCCGTCGAGGATCTCGTCCGAGTGGTACGCCGCCATCGGCACCTCGGACGTGCCGACGAGGTACATGTCCTGGCCCTCGATGCGGTAGACGTCGTCGGCGGCCTGGCCGAGGAAGCCGGTGCCCTCCATCGCGCGCGGCTTGACCATCGACGGCGCGATGACCTGGGTGAACCCGGCCTCGCGGGCGTGCTCGTTGGCGAGGTTGATCAGCGCGAACTCGAGCTCGGCGCCGACACCGGTGAGGAAGTAGAACCGCGAGCCCGAGACCTTCGCCCCGCGGTCGAGGTCGATCGCGCCGAGCATCCGGCCCAGCTCGATGTGGTCGCGGGGCTCGAAGTCGAACTCGCGGGGGGTCCCGACCTTGTCGACGACGACGTAGTCGTCCTCGCCGCCGGCGGGCGCCTCGTCGGCCGCGAGGTTGGGGATGTCCATGATCGCGCCCTGCCACTCGGCCTCGGCGGCGGCCTGCGCGGCCTCGGCCTCCTTGACCTGGGCCGCCAGGGCCTTCGTGCGCGCCAGCAGCTCCTGCTTCTCCTCGCCCTGCGCCTGCGCGACCTGCTTGCCGAGCTGCTTCTGCTCGGCGCGCCGCGACTCGTACGTCGCGATCGCGGCCCGGCGGGCGGCGTCGGCGGCGAGCGCCCGGTCCACGACCTCGTCGGACAGACCGCGCTTGGCCTGGGCCGCACGCACGCGGTCGGGGTCGTCTCGGAGGATGCGCGGGTCGATCATGATCGCAAGGCTATCCGGGCGCGGTCGCCGGTCGCGCGGGAGATGTCGCCCGGCATACTTCCCCCCATGCTCGACCGCCCCCGCTCCGTCCTGCTGGGGTGGTCCGCGTCCTGCTTCGTGCTGTTCGCGGCGCTCGCGGTCGCCGTCGACCGGCAGTGGGCACCGATCCACTCCTTCGACGACCGCGGGAAGCCGGCCGAGGCCTGGGCCGTCGACGCGGGCTGGTTGCGCCGCCCGTTGAGACTGGTCGAGGACGTGTTCCAGACCTGGGGCGTCGTGGTCATCGCCCTGCTGATCGTCGGTCTCCTGCTGCTGCGCGGCTACCGCCGGGCCGCGGCGTTCACGACCGGTGTCGTGGCGGTGGCGATCGTCGCCTACACCGTGCTCAAGGGGCTCGTGGGCCGGGACCGGCCGCCGTGGCAGGACCCGGCGGGCCTGGCGAGGACGATGTCGTTCCCGTCCGGCCACGCCACGATGATCGCGGCCCTGGGCGGCGTGCTCGTGGTGCTCGTGGTCATGTTCGTACGGCGGGCGAACGTGCGGCGTACGGCGTACGTCGCCATCGCCGCGCTCGTGCTGCTGGTGGGGTCCGACCGGGTGCTGCTCGGCCGGCACTACCCCTCCGACGTGGTCGGCGGTTACCTCCTCGGCGCCGGCCTGGTGCTGCTCGCGATCGCGCTCTACAACCCGCAGCCCCGCAGCCACGCCGCGAGCGTCGAGCCGCTGCCCGAGATGTTCGCGTCCGAGCGCAGGCTGGCGGTGGTCCTCAACCCGATCAAGGTCGAGGACGTCGGCCAGTTCGAGTCCATCGTCACCTCGATGGCGCACGAGGCGGGCTGGTCGACGCCGACCTGGCACTACACCACGATCGAGGACCCGGGCACGGGCATGGCGGAGGCGGCGGCCGTCGCGGGCGCCGACCTGGTGCTCGTGTGCGGCGGCGACGGGACCGTGCGGGAGGTGTGCGCCGAGCTGGCCGGCACCGGCATCCCGGTCGGGATCGTGCCCGCCGGGACGGGCAACCTGCTGGCGCGCAACCTGGGCATCCCGCTGTACATCCGCGCCGCGATCGACGTCGCGCTGTCGGGGCAGGACCGGGCGATCGACCTGGTCGAGGTCTCCGGCGACGGCTTCGAGGACACCCACTTCATGGTGATGGCCGGCATGGGCTTCGACGCCGCGATCATGGAGGGCGTCAACGAGGACATCAAGAAGCGGGTCGGCTGGCTGGCCTACGTGCTGTCGGCGCTGAAGTCGCTGATGTTCCCCGCCGTCCGCGTCGAGGTGTCCGTCGACGGAGCCGAGTTCACCCGGCACCGCGCCCGCACCATCGTCGTCGGCAACGTCGGGTACCTCCAGGCCGGCATGCCGCTGCTCCCCGACGCCGCGATCGACGACGGGCTGCTGGACCTGGTGATGCTGCACCCGCGCAAGTTCCTGTCCTGGGTGCCGCTGGCGTTCCGGGTGCTGTCCCGGCAGCGCCGCACCGACGAGCTCGTCAACCGGATGACCGGCCACACCATCGTGGTCCGCGCCGCCACCGACACCCCCCGCCAGCTCGACGGCGACTCGATCGGCCCCGGCCGCGAGCTCCGGATGACCTGCGTCCACGGCCGGCTGCTGGTGCGCGTGCCGCGGTAGGGAGGGCGGGTTTCACCGGCTGACCGGTGAAACCCGCCCGACACGCCGTTGCGCAACGGCGTGTCGGTCGGCTTTCGGCGGACAAGTCCACGCCCGGGCCGGACGCGACCGCAGCCACCGTCACCGAGGCGTCAGCCAGAAGACCGGGAGCTCGCGGTCGGTGCGGGCGGCGTACTTGGCGTAGTTCGGCCAGGTCTCGAGCATCAGCGCCCACTTCTCGTCGCGCTCGGGACCGGTGAGCAGCCGGGCGTCGGCGGCGACGGTGCGGCCCTTGAAGGTGACCAGCGGCTCGTCGGCCGCCTGCAGGTTGAACACCCAGGCCGGCGGCGCGGAGGCGCCCCAGTTCGAGCCGGCGACCAGCCAGCCGTCACCGTGCGGCACGCACAGCAGCGGGGTGGAGCGCAGGATCCCGGTCCGCCGCCCGGGGACCTGGAGCAGCAGCTCGGGCAGGCCGGCGAACGCCAGCAGGTCGACCCGGCCGCGGGTGAGCCGCTGCACCGCCTTGTCGGTGCCGACGACGAGTCCTGCGAAGCGGGGCAGCCAGGGCTGGCCGCCCAGCTTCAGTGCCGTCCACCGCATCGGGTTCATGGGCGGAGCATAGGAGCCGGCCGGCGGCCGCGGGCGGGTATCGGCGGACCCGGGGTCAGCGCTGGGGTCAGCGCCGGGGTCGGGCCCGGTCGACGGCCTCCTGCTCCTCCGGTGACAGCTGCTGGTCGCTGCTCCAGCCGCCGACGGACTTGGCGTACGTGCGCGCCTCGCTGCGGCCATGGATCGAGGTGAGGACGACGCCGTCCCCGCCGTCGTCGAGGAGCGCCAGCGACCAGGACAGCCGCCCGCCCATGTCGCCGAACGCGTCGTAGCGCACCACCGCGAGGTGGCGCAGCGCATCACCGGCCTCGGCACGCAACGCGGCCACCTCCTGGCGCAGCCCCTGCACGTCCTCCGGGAGCCCGTCGGCGCCGTCCCCGGCGGGCCGGCGCCGGCGGACCTCGTACGCCGAGCGCGACGGCCAGCGCGACGGCGGCCAGGGCGAGCGCGGCGATGTCCACCCGACGAGACTAGGTCGCTCCGGTCAGGTCGGCCGTGAGCGCGGACAGCGTGTCGACGTCGCCGCCGCCGTCGCGGTCGATCCGCACCGCGGCCATGCCGATCCCGGCGGCCGCGTCGCAGTAGGACTGCTGGTCGTCGACCAGGACCGCGTCCCCGGCCGCGACCCCGAGCCGCTCCAGCGCGATCCGGAAGATCGCCGGCTCGGGCTTGGCGACCCCCACCTCGTAGGACAGCACCAGCTCGTCGACGAGGTCGTCGAGGCCGAGCGCCCCGAGCAGCGGCCGGGTGTTCTCCGCGCAGTTGCTCACGAACGCCGTCCGGACCCCGGTCGCGCGCAGCGCCTCCAGGAACGGCCTGGTGTCCGGGTGGAGGACCGCGAGCTCGACGATCAGCTCCCGGTCGGCGGCGACGAGGTCGGCCACCGCGTCCGCGGTGGGGTCCGCGCCGCAGTCGCGCAGCACGCCCGCCATCGCCTCGGCCAGGGTGACCCGCCCGTCACTCACCCGCGGGCCCCACTCGCCCGTCGCGGCGGCGAACTCGGTCGCACCGACCCCGGCGCGCTCGGCCAGCAGCGCCGCGTGCCGCACCTGGTCCACGCTGAGCACGGTCTCGAAGACGTCGAGCAGGCAGGCGGCGTACCTCGGCACGAGCCCGAGGGTACGTCCCCGTGCACATCCCGCGTACGACGGGCGGACGGCCGCCCGGGCGGCGGTGGACCGCGTGCGACCATGGCGCGGTGACCCGACGCATCGCCTACCAGGGGGAACCCGGCGCCAACTCCCACCAGGTGTGCATGGAGCACTACCCCGACTGGGAGGCCGTGCCGTGCGCGTCGTTCGAGGACGTCTTCGCCGCGGTCGAGCCCGGGCCCGGCGGCGAGCGGAGCGCGGACCTGGCGATGATCCCGATCGACAACTCGATCGCCGGCCGGGTCGCCGACATCCACCACTTCCTGCCCAGCTCGGGCCTGCACATCGTCGCCGAGCACTTCCTGCGGATCCGGTTCTGCCTGATGGGCGTCCCGGGCACGACGATGGACACGATCACGACCGTGCACAGCCACGTGCACGCCCTGGGTCAGTGCCGCAAGATCATCCGGACGCACGGCTTCACGCCGGTCATCTCCGGCGACACCGCCGGGGCCGCCCGCGAGGTCGCGGAGTTCGCCGACCCCACCCAGGCCGCCATCTCGCCGCCGCTGGCCGCGCAGATCTACGGCCTGGAGACCATCGCCGAGGACGTCGAGGACGAGGAGCACAACACGACCCGGTTCGTGGTCCTCTCCCCCGAGCTGGTCGAGGCCCCGGCCGGCAACGGCCCGGTGGTCACCAGCTTCATCTTCAACGTGCGCAACCTGCCGGCCGCGCTCTACAAGGCACTGGGCGGGTTCGCCACGAACGGCGTCAACATGACCAAGCTCGAGAGCTACATGGTCGGCGGCGAGTTCACGGCCACCCAGTTCCTGGCGGAGGTCGACGGGCACCCCGACGACCTCCCGGTCCAGCGCGCGCTCGAGGAGCTCGCGTTCTTCACCACCGACGTCAAGATCCTCGGCGTCTACCCCGCCGCCCCGTTCCGCGCCGAGGCCGGGCAGCGCCGGCGGCCGCCGGGTGAGGGAACCCCGGCGTCCGAGTAGGTTCCTCCCGTGGACCAGCCAGACCCCCGGATCGCCGACCTCGGGTTCGCGCGCGTCGACGTGGACCGTGCCGCGCGGACCGGTGACCCCGAGGTCGTGTACGGCGCCGGCAAGACCCCCGAGCAGGTCGTCGCGATCCTCCGCGCCCTCCACGACAAGCACCCCGAGCGGGCGGTGCTCGCGACCCGGCTCACGCCCGAGACGCTCGACGTCGTCGGCCACGCGCTGCCCGACGCGGCCGTCGACCCGGTCGCCAGCGCGGTCACCCTCGGCCCGTTGCCGACGCCGACCGGCACCGTCGCCGTGGTCGCCGCGGGCACGTCCGACGCCCCGGTCGCGGCCGAGGCGGCGCTCACCGTCGCCGTCCACGGCGCCGGCGTGGACCGCATCGACGACGTCGGCGTGGCCGGGCTGCACCGGCTGCTCGGCGTCCGCGACCGCCTGGAGGCGGCCGACTGCCTCGTCGTCGTCGCCGGCATGGAGGGCGCGCTGCCGTCCGTGGTCGGCGGCCTGGTCGGCGTACCGCTGGTCGCCGTCCCGACCAGCGTCGGGTACGGCGCCTCCCTGGGCGGCGTCGCGGCCCTGCTGGCGATGCTGAACTCCTGCGCGCCCGGCATCACCGTGGTCAACATCGACAACGGGTACGGCGCGGGCGTGCACGCCGCGCGCGTCGCCCGCCAGAGCGCGCCCCGATGACCCGCGACCCGACGACCCCGACGACCCCGACGACCACGGTCTGGGTCGACGCGTCCGCCGGCGCGAGCGGCGACATGCTGCTCGGGGCGCTGATCGGTGCCGGCGTGCCGCTCGACCTCGTTCGCGACGCGGTCGACGCGGTCGCTCCCGAGCCGGTCGCGCTCCGTGCCGAGCCGGTGCGCCGCGGCGGCCTGGCCGCGACCCGGGTGCACGTCGAGGTCGCGGACTCCTCGGTGCACCGGACCTGGCACCACGTGCGCGAGCTGCTCTCCCACGGCACCCTCGACCCCCGCGTCCGCGACCTCGCGCTGGCCACGTTCGAGCGGCTGGCACGCGCGGAGGCGGCCGTCCACGGCGTCGAGCCCGAGGAGATCCACTTCCACGAGGTGGGCGCCCTCGACGCGATCGCGGACGTCGTCGGCGTCTGCGCCGGCTTCGCCCACCTGGGCGCCGACCAGGTCGTGGTCTCCCCCGTCGCCGTCGGCTCCGGGAGCATCCAGGCCGCCCACGGGACGCTCCCGGTGCCGCCGCCGGCCGTCGCCGAGCTGCTGCGCGGCGTGCCCACCCAGGCCGGGCCGGCCACCGGCGAGCTGTGCACCCCCACCGGCGCGGCGCTGCTGACGACCCTCGCGACGGCGTACGGCCCCCAGCCGGCGATGACCGTCGAGACGATCGGTGTCGGTGCCGGCGGGCGCGACCCGGAGGGCCACGCGAACGTGGTCCGTGTCTTCCGCGGCCTCGAGGCCCGCAGCCCGGCCGCGGGTACGGGCCCGCTGCTGCTCGAGTGCAACATCGACGACCTCGATCCGCGGGTCTGGCCGGCGGTGATCGCGGCGCTGCTCGAGGCCGGCGCCGCGGACGCCTGGCTGACCCCGATCCTGATGAAGAAGGGTCGACCGGCCCACACGCTGAGCGCGCTGGTCGACGCCGGCGCGGCGGCCGCCGTGCGGACCGCGATCTTCCGGCACACCACGACGATCGGGCTGCGCGAGCAGCCGGTGACCAAGCACGCGCTGGAGCGTGAGATGGTGGCCGTCGAGATCGACGGGGCACGCATCGCCGTCAAGCTCGCCCGGCACGACGGCGTCGTGGTGAACGCACAACCCGAGTACGACGACGTCGCCCGTGCCGCCGCGCGGCTGGGCCGCCCCGTCAACGACGTGCTCACGGAGGCGCAGGCGCACAGCCGCGCGCTCCTCGGAACGGGAGACTGAGACAGCTGATGGACCCGGTCGTCATCGGGCTGACCTTCCTCGCCATCTTCGTGGTCGAGCTGCCGGACAAGACCTTCCTCGCCACCCTGGTGCTCGCCACGAGGTACCGGCCGATCCTGGTCTGGATCGGCGTCAGCCTGGCGTTCGCGGTGCAGACCACGGTCGCGGTGCTGCTCGGCCACGCGGTGTCCTACCTGCCGCAGGACGTCGTCCACGCCGTTGCGGGACTGATCTTCCTCGTCGGCGCGGTGCTGCTGATCCGCGAGGGCCGCAGCCACCAGGCCGCCGAGGGCGAGGAGGTGGAGACCAAGGACGTGCACGGGCTGCGCGCCGTCCTGGCCAGCTTCCTGGTGCTGTTCGCGGCGGAGTGGGGCGACCTCTCCCAGCTGCTGACGATCTCCCTGGTCGCCAAGTACGAGGCCCCGGCGGCGGTGTTCGTCGGCGCCCTCGCCGCGCTGGTCGTGGTCAGCGGTCTCGCGGTCGTCGCCGGCCGCGGCCTGCAGCGCTTCGTCAAGCTGCACGTGCTGCACTACGTCGGCGCCGCGGTCTGCCTGGTGCTGGCCGGGCTGACGGCGTACGACCTGCTGGCGTAGCCGGGTCCACGCCCTAGGCTGTCGGCCATGGCTACGCACGGCGCCGACAGCGAGGTCGGCACGCTCCAGACCGTCATGCTCCACCGGCCGGGACACGAGCTGACCCGGCTGACGCCGCGCAACAACGACCGGCTGCTCTTCGACGGGATCCCGTGGGTGGCGCGGGCCCAGGACGAGCACGACGCGTTCGCCCAGGAGCTGCGCGACCGCGGCGTCGAGGTGCTGTACCTGACCGAGCTGCTCACCGAGACGCTGGCCAGCGAGGCCGCCCGCAACCACGCGATCACCACCGCGCTCGCGGGCCTGCACCTCGGCGACACGCTGCGCAGCTACCTGGCGCGGTTCCTCCGCGAGGCGTCGCCGGAGCAGCTCACCGGCTATCTCACGGCGGGCATCCGCAACGACGAGGTCCGCGGTGGCTTCGGGCTGGTGACGTCACTGCTGGCCAGCGACGACTTCCTCATCGACCCGCTGCCGAACCTGCTGTTCACGCGCGACTCGAGCGTGTGGGTCAAGGACCGCGTCGCGGTCACCTCGCTGGCGATGCCGGCCCGGACCCGCGAGACCCAGCTGACCGAGCTCATCTACACCGAGCACCCGCGCTTCCGGGGCACCCGCAAGATCCACGGCTGGCACCACGAGCACGTCGAGGGCGGCGACGTCCTGCTGCTCGCCCCGGGCGTGATCGCGGTGGGCGTCGGCGAGCGCACGACGCCGGCCGGCGTCGAGCGGTTCGCCCGCCAGGTCTTCCACGCGGACCTCGCCCACACCGTGCTCGCCGTGCCGATCACCCAGGAGCGCGCGACCATGCACCTGGACACGGTGTGCACGATGGTCGACGTCGACAAGATCGTGATGTACCCGAACGTCGCCGACTCCCTGACGGCGTACGCCGTCACGCTGGTCGACCACGCCGACGACGACCGTGACCTGGAGCTGGCGGTGGCGGACGCGGAGCCGTTCCTCGTGGCGGCGGCCAAGGCGATGGAGATCGACACGCTGCACCAGATCGACACCGGTCTCGACCCGGTGACCGCCGAGCGCGAGCAGTGGGACGACGGCAACAACACCCTCGCCATCGCGCCCCGGGTCGCGGTCGCCTACGAGCGCAACGACGGCACCAACGCCCGCCTCGAGGAGGCCGGCATCGAGGTCGTCCGCATCGCCGGCTCCGAGCTCGGCTCCGGCCGGGGTGGCCCGCGGTGCATGAGCTGCCCGATCTCGCGGACCCCGCTCGCGGTGGACTGAAAGCGCGGTAGTCCCTGACGATCGGCCGGCGACACGCCGAGTATCGCCGTCCGATCGTCAGGGACTACCCGTCTAAGCCGCCTCCGCGCAGGGCTCCTCCGCGAGCCCGGGCGGCATCGCCATCGGCTTCGGGCGCAGCAGCACGCCACCGGTGACGGCGGCCGCGAGGGCGGCGGCCGCGCCGACGGCGAAGGCCAGCTGGAAGCCGCCGTCGAGCGCGGCCAGCGGGGCACTGCCGGAGGCCGCCAGCGACTCGGTGCGCGCGGTCGAGAGGCTGACCAGCACGGCCAGCCCGAGCGCGCCGCCCATCATGAACGAGGTGTTCACGACCCCGGACGCGAGGCCCGACTCGTGCGGCTCGACGTCACCCATCGCGGCCAGCAGCACCGGGTTGAAGGCGATCCCGGCGCCCGCGCCGAGCAGCAGCATCGAGGGCAGCACGTCGGTCAGGAAGCTGCCGTCCACCGGAGCCCGGGAGAACAGCGCCAGGCTGACCGCGGCCAGGCCCAGGCCGGCGACCAGCGGCGCGGCGGATGCCGAACCGCATCACCAGCCGGTCGGAGACGCGCAGCGAGCAGAACGCCATCACGACGCTCGTCGGCACGAACGCGAGGCCGACGTCGAGGGCGTCGTACCCGAGGACCTGCTGGAGGTAGAGCGCGGCCAGGAAGAACCACGCGAACATCGCGGCCGCCCAGAGCACGCCTACGGCCTGCGAGACCACGACGTTGCGCAGGCGGAAGAGCCGCAGCGGCACCAGTGGGGCCGCCGTGCGCGACTCCCAGAGGACGAACACCGCGAGCAGGGCGGCGCTCGCGACCAGCAGCACCGGCGTGCTGCTCACGATGCCGTAGACCGACAGCATCAGCGCAGCCGTCACGAGCACGGCGCCCAGCACGTCGACGCGGGCCCGCTGCGCGACGACCTCGTCGGCCGGCAGCACCCGGCCGGCGGCGACCCACACGCCGACGCCGATGGGCACGTTCACCAGGAAGATCCAGTGCCAGGAGAAGAGACCGGTCAGCACCCCGCCGAGGAGTACGCCGACGGCCCCGCCGCCCGACATCACGAACCCGAAGAAGCCCATCGCCCGGGCGCGCTCGGCCGGGTCGGAGAACAGCCCCATGATCAGCGAGAGCGCCACGGCCGACACGGCGGCGCCCCCGAGGCCCTGCACCGCCCGGCCGGCGACCAGCAGCCCGGCCGAGGGCGCCAAGCCCGCACGCCACCGAGGCCGTGGTGAAGGCGACGACGCCGCCCAGGAAGACCCGCTTGTTGCCGAGCAGGTCACCGAGCCGGCCGGAGAGCAGCAGGAAGCCGCCGAAGGTGAGCAGGTAGGCGTTGACCACCCACGCCAGCGCGGACCGGGAGAACCCCAGGTCCGCCTGGATGGACGGCAGCGCGACGTTCACGATGCTGGAGTCCAGCACGATCATCAGGTCGCCCAGGCACAGCACGTACAGCGCCAGCCAGCGGCTCCGCGGGTCGGTCATCTCGGTCTCCTCGGTCGAAGGTGGTCACCTTCTCCACGAAGCGCGACCTACGAGATCGACAGACCGGCCGAGGGCTTGTTTCTCATCGGTGTCACACGTGCCGGCGCGACTGCACCACCCGGAACCGCGGGGCGACGTACGCGCCGTCGGTGTACGACGCGTTGGCGGCCGGGTTGGCGCCGGTGCCGTGGAAGTCGGAGAACGCCGCGGACTGGTTGACGAAGACGCCGCCGAGCAGGTTCTCCGACAGCGCGACGCCGGCGTCGAGCGCGGCCTCGCGCATGCCGCTCGACGCACCTCGTCGGAGGTCGAGTAGACCGACGGCGGTCATCGCGCCGTGCCGCTGCACGGTGTCGCGGAACAGCTCGATCGACTGCGTCGGTGCCGTCGGTCTCGATGAGGTAGGCGACCGGCCCGAAGCACTCGGACTCGTAGACGTCCGCGTCGGCGGCGGTCGAGCCGCGATCAGCGTGGGCGTGCGCACCGTGGCGCCGGTCGAACGCCGGGTGCGCGACCGGTGCGGGAGGCCACGAGCACGTCGCCCGGACGGCGGCGGCCTCGAGCCGCGCGAGCACGCCGTCGTTGACGATGCCGCCGAGCAGCTCGACCGCGCGGGCGTCGTCGCCGAGCAGCCGGTCCAGGGCCGCGCCGATGCCCGCGGCCACCTCGGCGAGCGACTTGTGCCCGTCGTCGGTCTCGATGCCGTGCGGCGGGCACGTAGACGTTCTGCGGGGCGGTGCACATCTGCCCGGTGTAGAGCGAGAACGAGAACGCGAGGTTCTGGCACATGCCGGCGAAGTCGACGGTCGAGTCGATCACGACCGTGTTGACGCCGGCCTTCTCGGTGAAGACCACGGCCTGGCGGGCGTTGGCCTCGAGCCAGTCGCCGAACGCGTTGCCGCCGGTGAAGTCGACCAGCCTGCACCTCGGGGCGTAGGGCCAGCGTCGCGGCCAGGTGGTCGTCCGGGTCCTCGGCGGCGAGGGTGACCAGGTTCGGGTCGAAGCCCGGCCTCGGCCAGCACCTCGCGGGCAGGCCTGGACGGTGATCGCCAGCGGCAGCACCGCCGCCGGGTGCGGCTTGACCACGACCGGGTTGCCGGTGACCAGCGAGGCGAACAGGCCCGGCCACGAGTTCCAGGTCGGGAAGGTGTTGCAGCCGATGACCAGCGCGACGCCGCGGGGCACCACGGTGAAGGTCTTCTCCATCCGCAGCGGCTCGCCGCGGCCGGGCTTCTCCCAGACGCGCGGTCGCCGGCGATGCGGGTCATCTCGGTCCACGCGTAGGCGATCGCCTCCAGCGCGCGGTCCAGCGCGTGCGCGCCGCCGGCCTGGAAGGCCATCACGAACGCCTGCCCGCTGGTGTGCTGGACGGCGTTGGCCAGCTCGAAGATCCGGCCGTGCAGCCGGTCCAGGATCTCCAGGCAGACCCCGGTGCGGCCGTCGGGGCCGGCGTCGCGCCACGCCCGTCATGCCCGGCGCGCGGCCGCCGCCAGCAGCGCGTCCACGTCGCGCGACCCGCGGGTAGGGCACCCCCAGGTCGAAGCCGTACGGCGAGCGCTCGGTCGCCACCGTCTCGTCGGCGCCGGGGTCGTCGAGCGGGAAGTCCGCCCCCAGCCAGGCCTCGAACGCGGCCTTGCCCTCGGCGGCGGCGGTCTCGCCGTACACCCGCGGCGACGGCGACTCGTCGAAGGCGGAGTAGTACGTGCGGCCGCGCACGCGGCGACGGCGGCGTCGAGGCGCGGGCGGTGGCGGTCGAGCAGGTCGGTCGGCGTGATGGCGGCACCGCGAGCGCATGTGACAGGTCGGCACACTCTGGCACAGAACTGTCACAGCTGGGAACCGGCGACTACCCTCGGGCGCCATGAGGCTGCGGTGGATCGGGGTGGCGCTCGCGCTCGCCCTGGTGGGCGCCGCGGCCGGGTACGGCGCCGGCGTGCTGCGTGCCGGAGGGGCCCGCGACGTTCGCGCGAGGCCGCCCGGTGCCGGCGGCCTCCCCGCGCTACCCGGTCGATCCCCGTCACCGTGCTGCCGGACCGGGCCTCCCGGCCCTCGAGCCCGGACTGCCGCTGCACCTGGTCACCGTGGGCACGCCCCCGTTCGACTTCGGCTGCCGATCCCCCGTGGCTGGATCCGCACCAACCCCGCCGCGGGCGAGTGGCACTGGCGCGCGCCGCCGGACTTCGTCCCGAACACCTACTTCCTCCGGGTCAAGTGCTGGTCGGCGACCTCTTCCAGCCGGTCGCGACCGCGCTCGACACGCGCATCGCCGCGCTCGAGAACGCCGACGAGGTCCAGGACCTCCGGTTCGAGACGCGCACCTCCGACGGGTTCGTCGCCACCTACGTGACCGGGGCCACCGGCACGTCTCGATGGAGCGCTTCGTCGCCGACGGCAGCGGCACCACGTTCGCCTCGATCGGCATCATCGGCCGCGAGCAGGACCGGCCGGGGCTCGCCGACCTCTACGAGCGGATCCCGGCCGAGGCCGAGGCGGGCCCGTTCAGCTGACGCCGTACCCGTGCACCACCACGCCGTCGAGGACGGCGTTCGCGGTGGCCCGGTCGGCGCTGCGGACCTGCACCCACAGCAGCCGGTTCGCGGCGAGCTGCACCACCCGCTCGACGGTGACGCCGCCGGGGCAGTCGGTGTAGACGACGGTCGTCGACGGGTCGCCGTCGCTCTGGTCGTCGACGGGGTCCTGGGCGGCGTCGCACTCGGGGTGCTGGGGCACCTGGTCGGGCAGCTCGGTGCCGGGCAGGATGCCGAGGAAGACCCCCTGCCCGCGCGAGCCCGGCGTCGGTCCAGTCGCCGCGGGTGCCGACCGACAGCGCGGGTAGCGTCGGCGCCGTCGCCGGGGGCCGCCAGCCGTCCGGGGCCGACCGCGCGGTCCCAGCCGCCGGGCACGGTCACCGATGAGCGTCGCCGGTGCTCGTCGGTGACGGTGGCCTCGGCGTCGGCGCGCTGCTCCAGCGGCGTAGCCGCCGCACCCCGCCGACGGCGAGCAGCGACCGCCGCGGCACAGCAGGCCGACGCACGACGCCGGCCGCGGCCGGCGCCGCGGCGGGAGCCGGGTCGGGCAGCGGGTCCGCGCAGGCCGGCGCGCCGACGGCGCGCGCGCCGGGCTGGGTCAGGTCGCGGGTCGACGCGGCAGCCACGGCCGGCGCGCCGGTCGGCGACTCGCGCCGTCAAGCGGCGCCGCGAGCGCGTCGACGAACGCCGCGACGTCGGGCCAGCGGTCCTCGCGGTCGACGGCCAGGCCGCGGCGCACGACCCGCCTCGACCTGCTCGGGGAACGGCCGCTCCGGGGTCGACAGCGGCGGCGGCGGGCCCGGCGCGGCCGCGGCGCGCCAGCGAGGCGTGCGCGTACGGCGCGCCGCCCGGCGAGCAGCAGGTAGGCCAGCGCAGCCAGGGAGTACTGGTCGGCGCGCGGCGTCGAGCGGCTCGCCCTGGGCCTGCTCGGGCGCGACGAACGACGGGGTGCCGGCGATCATCGTCAGCCGCGAGGAGACGTCGAGCGCCTTGCCGAGGCCCAGGTCGGCGACCATCGCGCGCACGCTCGCCCTGGCCGGCGTCCTCGACGGTGCGGAACAGCACGTTGGCCGGCTTGACGTCGCGGTGCAGGACGCCGCGCTCGTGCAGCGCCTGCAGCCCTGCACCGACCTGGCGGACCACCACCAGCGCCTGCCCGGGCGTCAGCCCCTCGACCTCGAGCCGGTCGGCGAGCGTGCCCTGGTCGGCGTACGACATCACCAGGTAGGGCCGGCCGTCGTCGAGCTCGCCGGCGTCGTAGACGCTGACCACGTACGGCGACTCGACCTTGCGCAGGAAGCGCCCCTCCTCGAGGAACCGCTGGCGCACGTGTCCGGTCCTCGGTCCAGTTGTCGGCCAGCACCTTCACCGCGACCGGCGAGTCGAGCTGCTCGTCGTAGGCCAGCCACACGGTCGCGAACCCGCCCGAGCCGATGCGTCGGCGCACGGCGTAGCGACCGAGACGGGAGGGCATGGGCACGCCGTCGCATTATCAGGGCTGCCGGGGTCCGACCCCGAGGAGCGCTCGGGGTCGGGTCCAGGGGTCGGGGCGCCGCGCTTCCCCGATGTGCGCGACCCCCGCCGGCGCCGGAAGGCTCGTGCGCCATGATCAAGATCGAGTCCCTCACCAGGACGTACGGCGACTTCACCGCCGTCGACGACGTCAGCTTCACGGCCCGACCCGGACGGGTCACCGGCTTCCTCGGCCCGAACGGCGCCGGGAAGTCCACGACCATGCGGATCATGGTCGGGCTGACGCCGGCCACGTCCGGCACCGCCACGGTCTGCGGCCGGCGGTTCGCCGACCTGCCCAACCCCGGCCTGCGAGGTCGGCGTGCTCCTCGACGCCTCCGCCCAGCACGCCGGCCGCACCGGCCGGGAGATCCTCGACCGTCGCCGCCCGCACCATGGGCCTGCCCGCCCGCCGGGTCGACGAGATGCTCGAGCTGGTCAGCCTGAGCCCCGACGGAGTCGCGGCCGCCGGGTGCGCAACTACTCGCTCGGGCATGCGCCAGCGGCTCGGCATCGCCACCGCGCTGCTCGGCGAGCCCGGAGGTGCTGATCCTCGACGAGCCGGCCAACGGCCTCGACCCCGCCGGGCATCCGCTGGATGCGCGACCTGCTGCGCGGCTTCGCCGACCAGCGGCGGCACCGTGCTGCTCTCCTCCCACCTGCTGCACGAGATCGAGGTCATCGCCGACGACCTGGTCGTCATCGGCCAGGGCCGGATCGTCGCCCAGGGCACCAAGGCCGAGCTGCTCGCCGTCCGCCGGCACGCTGGTGCGGACCCGCGACCTGCCGACCCTGGCGCGGGCGCCTGGTCGACGCCGCCTCGAGTTCACCCAGACCCCGGCGACGCGCTGCGCGCCGACGCCGACCCCGACGCTGGTCGGCAAGGTCGCCCTCGCGCCGGGCGTCGCCGCTGCACCGAGCTGCGCGCCGCCGACGGCGCCGGCCTCGAGGAGATGTTCCTCGAGCTCACCGCCGACACCCAGCGAGAACGAGAAGGAGCGGCGCATGACCACCAGCGACCGTCGACCGCACGGCGACCCCCGGCACTGTCGGCACCGCCGGGGCCGCACGCGCACCCGGCGTACCCCGGCACCGATCCCGCTGTCCCGCCTGGTGGCCGTCGAGGCCCGCAAGTAGCTTCGACACCAGGTCCGGCTTCTGGCTGATGGCGAGCATCGCGCATCCTCGCGGTCATCGCCACGGCGGCGACCATCCTGTTCGCGCCCGCGGACCAGCTCGACCTACGAGGCGTTCGCGGCCGCGATCGGCTTCCCGATGGCGGTCGTCCTGCCGATGGTGGCGGTGCTCTCGGTGACCAGCGAGTGGAGCCAGCGCACCGGGCTCACGTCGTTCACCCTGGTCCCGCACCGCGGCCGGGTGATCACCGCCAAGCTGGCGGTGACCCTCGCCGTCGGCGTCGCCTCGATGCTGCTCGCGGCGCCATCGGCGCGGTCGGCAACCTCGTCGGCCCCGCGATCCCGGGCACCGACCCGGTCTGGAACATCGGCGTCACCGAGCTGGCCTACATCGTGCTCGGCAACGTGCTCGGGCATGCTGGTCGGCTTCATGCTCGGCGTGCTGCTCCGCAACTCCGCCGCGGCGATCGTGGGCTACTTCGTGTATCGGCTTCGTGCTGCCGCCGCTGTCGATGCTGCTGGCCGCCAACCAGGCACTGGTTCGAGCCGGCTCCAGCCGTGGGTCGACTTCAACTTCGCGCAGGGCAACCTGTTCAACGGCGCGATGGGCGCCGAGCAGTGGGCCCAGCTGGGCGTCGACCGGGCTGGTCTGGCTGGCGATCCCGCTGGCGATCGGGCTGCGGGTGCTGCTGCGCTCCGAGGTGAAGTAACGGCCTGATCACCCGACCGTCCCCGAAGTAGGTGGTCCGGTCGGGTACGCGTGGGTAAGGATGATGCCATGCACGGGGACACGGAGCACGCATCGACCGCCGACGAGATCGACGAGCTCGCCCGGCGGGCCCGCGACGGCGACCGCGACGCGCTGGAGGCCTGCTCGGCGGCGGTGCGGCCCCGGGCGCTCAACGTCTGCCGGGGCGTGCTGCCCTACTCGCCCGACGCCGAGGACGCCTGCCAGGAGGCGCTGATCAACGTCGCCAACAAGATCGGCTCCTGGGGCGGCCGCGGCCGGTTCACCACCTGGCTGCACGTGGTCGCGCTGAACTCCGCCCGCACCACCTACCGCCGGCTGAAGAACCAGGCCATCGCCAGCGACGTGCTCGGGCCGCTGGAGAAGCCCGACCCGCGCACCACCAGCGTGATCGCCGGCACCCGGCTCGACCTGCTCGAGGCGATGGAGACCATCGAGAAGGACCACCCGCAGTTCGTCGAGCCGCTGATGCTGCGCGACGTCTACGGGCTCTCCTACGAGGAGATCGCCGAGCAGGTCGGCGCGCCGCTGGGCACCGTCAAGGCGCAGATCCACCACGGCCGCAAGCTGGCCCGGCCGCTGCTGCGGCCCCAGGGCTGATGCGCCGATCGAGGCCGGCGCCGGGGGTGCCCGGCGCCCTGGCCGGCGCGCTGGCCGGGCGCTGGCCGGCCTGCTGCTGCTGGCGGGCTGACGGCGTGCACGTCGGGCTCCCCCGACGACTCCGGCGGCTCCGACGCTCCGGCGGCTCCCGGCGGCCCGGCACCGGCGTCGGCGGGGTCAGCGGGGTCGGGCTCGGCCCGGGTGCAGCCCGCGGCCTCGCAGGACACGATGGCCACCGACGACCCGGCGCTGGACGCGGCGGTGAGCTCGCCGGTCGAGGACGACGTCTACCCCGAGGTCGGCGACCCGGGCGTCGACGCCCTGCACTACGGCCTGGACCTCCACTGGAGCCCCGCGGCCGCACCCGGCTGACGGCCACCGAGTCGCTGATCTTCCGGGCGACCGCCGACGCCGCAGGACGTGCGGCTCGACCTCGGCGACGCGCTCGAGGTGCGCTCGGTCACGGTCGACGGCCGGAGCGCGTCGTACGACCACCCGGGCAAGGACCTCGTGGTGCACGTGCCGGTCACGAAGGACCAGCGCTACACGATGGTGCTGGCCTACGACGGGACCCCGCTGCCGGCCGCGGCGCCGACGACCCGGTCCGACTTCAGCACCGTCGGCTGGACCACCAACGCCGACGGGTCGGTGTGGACGATGCAGGAGCCCTACGGCGCCTACACGTGGTACGCCGTGAACGACCAGCCGTCGGACAAGGCGCTCTACGACTTCACGATCTCCACGTCCCGGCGCCGATGACCGGCGTCGCCAACGGCACCCTGGAGTCGCGACGACCCGGCACGGCGGCGACCACGGTGACCCGCTGGCACCTCGACGAGCCCGCCTCGTCGTACCTCGCCACGATCGCGATCGGCCGCTACCTGCCGTTCAAGGACCGCTCCGCGAGCGGGGTGCCGGTCACCTACTGGGTGCCGGCGAACAACCCGCGGATCCGCCGCGGGCTGCACGGCGGCCGCCGACCAGCTCGGCTGGATCGAGAAGAGGCTCGGCCCCTACCCGTTCTCCTCGCTGGGCATCGTGCTGGTGAACTCCCAGAGCGGCATGGAGACCCAGACCATGCTCACGCTCGGCACCGGCGACTACACGACCTCGCCGGAGGTGATCGTCCACGAGATGGTCCACCAGTGGTACGGCGACGAGGTCACCCCGTCGTCGTGGACGCGGCTGTGGATGAGCGAGGGCATGGCGATGTACCTCCAGGGACTGTGGCAGTCCGAGCGCGGCACACGCCGCTGTCGGAGAGCCTGCACCGGTGGCGGGCCAGCGAGCCGGGGCTGGAGGAGCAGTTCGGGCCGCCGGCGCGACTACGACCCGGCGACGTTCGGCGAGAGCAACGTCTACTACGGGCCGGCGCTGATGTGGGACGCGCTGCACCGCAGGCTCGGCGACCGGGAGTTCTGGTCGCTGGTCCGCGGGCTGGCCGAAGGCCCACGAGGACGGCAACGCCTCCTACGACGACATCGTCTCGTGGTTCTCCCAGCACAGCGGGCAGGACCTCAAGCCGTTCTTCGACTCGCTGCTGCTGCACGCGCAGCGGACCGCCGGCGCCCGGCCGCTGACCCGCCGACGCGTTGCGCCGGTTGTCCGCCGACAGCGGAAAGCGCTTGCCCCGCGGCGCGGCGCCGGGCACAGTTGGGTGGCGCCATGAGGCTCCTGGTGCTGGGTGGATCGGTGTTCCTGTCGCGCGCGGTGGCGGAGGAGGCGTTGCGCCGCGGCCACGAGGTGACCTGCGCGTGCCGGGGCACGTCGGGGTCGGTGCCCGAGCGCGCCCGGCACGTCGCTGCGGACCGGTCGGCGGGGCTCCCCGACGAGCTCGAGGACGCGTACGACGCGGTGGTCGACGTGGCCCGCCACCCGTCCTGGGTGCGCGCGGCGGTCGAGCGGCTCCCCAGCGCCCACTGGGTGTTCGTCTCGACGATCAACGTCTACGCCGACGACGCGACGCCCGGCGGCGGCCCCGGGACGCTCCCGCTGCGCGAGCCGGTCGCACGAGGACGTCGACCTGCGCGAGGACCCCGAGGCCTACGGCCCGATGAAGGTCGCCTGCGAGCAGGCGGTGCTCGACGGCGCCGGCTCCGCCACCGTGGTCCGGCCCGGGCTGATCGTCGGCCCCGGCGACCCCTCGGGGCGGTTCGCCTACTGGCCGGCCCGGCTGGCCGACACCGCCGGCCACCCGAGGTGCTGGTGCCGGGCTCGGCCGACGACCCGGTGCAGGTCATCGACGTGCGCGACCTCGCCGCGTGGCTGGTCACGCTCGCCGAGCAGCGCCGCACCGGGACCTTCGACGGCACCGGCCAGCGGACCACCCGGGCGGCGTTCACGGACGCGGTCGCGGCCGCCGCCCGCGAGCTCGGCCGGCACGACCCGACCGCCACGACTTCACCTGCGTGCCGCAGGAGCTGCTGCTCAGCCACGAGGTGCAGCCGTGGACGGGCCCGCGGTCGGTGCCGGTCTGGCTGCCCCTGCCGGAGTACGCCGGGCTGATGGCCCACGACGTCACCGCGTCGTACGACGCCGGGCTGGTGACCCGCCCGCTCGCCGAGACCGCGCGCGACACGCTGCGGTGGCTGAACGCCGAGCCGGACGCCCCGGTCACCGGCTGGTCGCGCGAGGACGAGGAGACGGTGCTCGCCGCCTGGCACGCCCGCGGCTGACCCGCCCCCTTGGTGGACGAACGTTCGACCACAACCCGCACCCCCGGGCGGGCCGCGACCGGTGGCCGGTTCCGGCGCACTCCCACGAAGCGGAGCCCGCAGCGACGGCAACCTCTGACGTCCGCGGCGACGTCCGCGGGCCACTAGCCTCGGGGAGGTGACGAACGCCCGCGCCCCGCGCGCCTCTCGGCCCGCCAGCTGCTCGACCTGGTCCTCGACGAGGGGTCGTGGACCTCGTGGGACACCCCGCCGGCCCGCCGCGGCGTCTCGCGAGGAGTACGCCGCCGAGCTGGCCGCGGCCGCGGAGAAGAGCGGCGTCGACGAGTCGGTGCTGACCGGCGAGGGCCTGATGCACGGGCGCCGGGTCGCGGTGCTGATGGGCGAGTTCGCGTTCCTCGCCGGCTCGATCGGCCGCGCCGCGGCCGACCGGCTGGTCGCCGGCGATCGAGCGGGCCACCCGCGAGGGCCTGCCGCTGCTCGCCGCGCCCGGTCAGCGGCGGCACCCGGATGCAGGAGGGCACCCCGGCGTTCGTGCAGATGGTCCGGATCTCCGCAGGCGGTCGCCGCGCACAAGGCCGCCGGCCTGCCGTACCTCGTCTACCTGCGCCACCCCACCACCGGCGGGGTGATGGCGTCGTGGGGCTCGCTCGGGCCACGTGACCGTCGCCGAGCCGGGGGCGCTGGTCGGGCTTCCTCGGGCCGCGGGTCTACGAGGCGCTCTACGGCAAGCCGTTCCCCGAGGGCGTGCAGACCTCGGAGAACCTCTACGCCCACGGCATCATCGACGCGCGTCGTCGCGCCGGAGGAGATCGCCGGGATCCTCGACCGGGCGCTGACGATCCTGCTCGCGCCGCGGCACGGGCATCGCGCCGGTGCCCGCCCCGGTCCCGCTCACGCCGCTGCCCGACGTCGAGACCTGGGACGCCGTGACCCGGTCGCGGCGCCCGGACCGGCCCGGCGTACGCCGGCTGCTGCGGTACGCCGCCAGCGACGTCGATCCCGCTCAACGGCACCGGCCAGGGCGAGCAGCGACCCCGGGCTGCTGCTGGCGCTGGTGCGCTTCGGCGAGGCGCCGTGCGTCTTCCTCGGGCAGGACCGGCGCGGCCAGACCGCCGACCACCCGATGGGCCCGGAGGCGCTGCGCGAGGCGCGGCGCGGGATGCGGCTGGCCTCGGAGCTCGGGCTGCCGCTGGTGACCGTCATCGACACCCAGGGCGCGGCGCTGTCGCCGGAGGCGGAGAACGGCGGGCTGGCCGGCGAGATCGCCCGCTGCCTCGCCGACCTGGTCACGCTCGACGCGCCGACGCTGTGCCTGATGCTCGGCGAGGGCAACGGCGGCGGCGCGCTCGCGCTGCTGCCCGCCGACCGGGTGGTCGCCGCCCAGCACGCCTGGCTCTCGCCGCTGCCGCCGGAGGGCGCCAGCGCGATCGTGCACCGCGACCTCGACGCACGCCCCCGAGATGGCCCGCGCCCAGCAGGTGCGGGCCCTCGACCTGCGCGACCGCGGCATCGTCGACCGGATCGTCGCCGAGCGGCCCGACGCCGCCGACGAGCCCGAGGCGTTCTGCCAGCGGGTCGGCGCGGTCCTCGAGCACGAGCTCGCCGCGCTGCTGCGACGCCGGGCCGGGGTCGCCGGCCGACCGGGCCCGCCGCTACGTGTAACGCCCGCTTACCCCGCCTTCCCACCAGGTTGCAGCACGGTGGGAACAGCCGGTAACCCGGCGTTACAGCGGGAAGCCGACTAGAACACGTTACAGTTCCGCGTCATGAAGACGTACGTCGTGAGCGGGGCCGCCGCGGGGATCGGGGCCGCGACCGCGCAACTGCTCGGGAACGAGGGGCACCGGGTGATCACCGTCGACCTGCACGACGGACCGACGTCACCGCCGACCTGGCGTACGCCGGAGGGCCGGTCCGCCGCGGTCGCGGGCGTGCAGGCGCTGACCGACGTCGTCCACGGGTCGTGCCCGCCGCGGGGATCGCCGGCCGCACCGGCGTACCGGCCGAGCTGCTGGTGTCGGTGAACTTCTTCGGCGCGGTCGCGCTGGTCCGCGGGCTGCACGAGCAGCTCGTGGCCGCGGGCGGCGCCGGTGTGGTGCTTCCTGGCGTCGAACTCGATCACCGGCATGCCCGGCTGGAACGCAGCGGTCGCCCAGGCCTGCCTGCGCGACGACGAGGCGCTGGCCCGCGAGGAGGCCGCGGCCGTGGACGGTGATGGTCTACCCCTCGACGAAGGCGGCGCTGGCCTGGTGGGCCCGGCGGGAGGGCGTCAAGCCCGAGTGGGCCGGCGTCGGGCATCCGGCTGAACTCGGTCGCGCCCGGTGCGACCGAGACGCCGATGGTCGAGCAGATGCGCGCCGACCCGCTGCTCGGGCCCGCGGTCGACTCCTACCCGAACGCGATCGGCCGCGCTGGGCCGGCCGGAGGAGGTCGCGGCCGCGATCGGGTTCCTGCTCTCCGAGCCGGCCGCCAACATCGTCGGCGCGGTCCTGTTCATCGACGGCGGCACCGACGCGATGCTGCACCCGATCTCCCCGCGCGGCTGGGAGGTCGGGCCGATCGAGGCCTGAGCCCCGGGCGCACCGCTCACCCCACGCACGCCCGCGCGGCATGGGTGAGCGACTCCTTGATCCGCGGCCGGTCGGCGAGGTCGGGGTCGAGGAAGTGCCCCTGCTGGTCGAACAAGCCCGCGTCGACGAGCGCGGGGAAGCCGAAGTCGTCGACGAGGACGTCGGCCACGCAGGTCGCCTGGCGGTGGTTCATGGGGCCGGTCAGGGCGTCGGCGAGCTCGCCGGTCGCCCGTCGCTCCGCACCGGCGGACGGCGACGAGGCGGGCGGCGGGGCCGGCGCATCCGAGCGGGTCGTCCACCACAGCACCCCCACCACCGCGGCCAGCACCCCGGCCCCCACCGCCGGACCGACGATCCGCCAGCGCCGGCCCCGACCACGGGCAGGAGCAGGACGAGCGGGCGGTACGGCGACCGCGGCCAGGTCGTCCCGGAAGGCCGCGGCGGACGGGTACCGCTGCGCCGGCTCGGTCGCCAGCGCCCGGCGCAGCACCCGGTTCACCGCGAGGGTGGTGGCGTCGTTGCCGGGCAGCTGCGGCACCGGGGCGTCCGCGCGCGGCGGGCGGCCGGTGAGCGCCGCCCACAACAGGCAGCCCAGCGCGTAGACGTCCGACGCGAAGCCGGCACCGCGCCCGGCGTGCTGCTCGGGCGCCATGTACGCCGGGGTGCCGGCGTCGTCGGCCGATCCGCCGACGCGGGCGGCGATGCCGAAGTCGCAGAGGTACGCGCGGATCCGCGGGCCGCGGCGCAACAGCACGTTCGCCGGCTTGATGTCGCGGTGCACCAGCCCCGCGGCGTGGGCGTCGGCGAGCCCGGAGGCGACCTGGCCGATCAGGTCGAGCGCCACCGGGAGCGGCGGTGCGCCGTACTCGCGCAGCAGCGCGCCGAGGTCGCCGTCCGGCACGAGCTGGCTGGCGATCCAGAGCGACCCGTCGTCCTCGCCGTGCGCGTAGACCCGCACGACGTGCTCGGAGTCCAGCGCCGCCTGGGCCCGCGCCTCGCGCACGAACCGCTCGCGGAACGCCGGATCGTGCGCGAGCTCCGGCGCGATCACCTTCAGCGCGACCGGCCGGTCCAGCCCGGTGTCCCACGCCGCGTGCACGACGCCCATGCCGCCGCTGCCGAGGCGGCGGTCGAGGCGGTAGGGCCCGATCATCTCCACGGGACGAGTCCTACCCGCGATCCGTAGGGTGCTCACATGGCCTCCTTGCGCGTCGCGCTCGCCCTGGGCTCGGGCGGGGCACGCGGCTACGCCCACATCGGTGCGATCGAGGAGATCCGGGCCCGCGGACACGAGATCGTCGCGATCGCCGGCACGTCGATGGGGGCCCTCGTCGGCGGGCTGGCGGCGGCCGACCGGCTCGAGCCGTACGCCGAGTGGGCCCGCTCGCTCACCCAGCGCGACATGCTGCGGCTGCTCGACCCGAGGTGGTCGGCACCCGGCGCGATCCGGGCGACGCGGATCTTCGGCCAGGTCGAGCAGATCCTCGGCGAGCGGCTGATCGAGGACCTGCCGGTCCCCTTCACCGCCGTCGCGACCGACCTGCACGCGCGCCGCGAGGTGTGGTTCCAGCGCGGACCGCTGGCCGCCGCGATCCGGGCGTCGATCGCGATCCCGGGCGTGATCACGCCGGTCGAGATGAACGGCCGCCTGCTCGCCGACGGTGGCCTGATGAACCCGGTGCCGATCGAGCCGACCGCCGCGGCCGCCGCGGACCTGACCGTGGCGATCTCGCTGTCCGGCGCCCGCCTGCCGCAGGAGGCCTCGACCCCGGCCCGCGAGCCCGCGACCACGACCTGGCGCGAGGAGCTGGTCGACCGGGTGCGGCGTACCGTCGGCCGGACCGCCGCCGAGCCCGAGCCGGTGAGCCTGCTCGACGAGCTGCGCATCTCGGACGTGATCGGGATGTCGATGGACGCGATGCAGGGGCTGATCAGCCGCTACCGGATGGCCGGGCTGCCGCCCGACGTCCTGGTCAGCGTGCCGGTCAGCGCGGCGCGGTCGCTGGAGTTCCACCGGGCCGGCGAGATGATCGACCTCGGGCGCCGGCTCACCGCCGACGCCCTCGACGCCGCGGGGCACTGAGCGGGAGCCTGAGAATCTCCCCAATCCGCCGCCCGGAGGGGCCGTCGGCGCCTACGGTTTCGCCGTGTCCCACCGCGACCTGTCCGACCTCGAGCTGCGCGCCCTCGCCTTCGTCGACGAGCGCGAGCTCGTGCGCGACCTGATCGAGCTGGTCGGCGTCCCGTCGGTCAGCGGCTCGGACGCCGAGTGCGACGTCCAGCACCGCCTGGCCAAGCAGCTGCGCGCCCTCGACCTCGACGTGGACCTGTGGCAGCTCGACCTGGACCGGCTGACCGCCGACCCGGCGTTCCCCGGTTGGGAGGCCGACCGCGCGGAGGCCTGGGGCCTGGTCGCCGCCAGCGGACCGGGCGAGCCCGAGCTGGTGCTGCAGGGCCACGTGGACGTCGTACCCAGCGGCGACCTCGGCGCCTGGCGCACCGACCCGTTCACCGCCACCATCGAGGGCCGGGCGGTGCACGGGCGCGGCACCTGCGACATGAAGGCCGGCGTGGTCGCCAACCTCGCCGCCGTGCGCGCGGTCCGGGCGGCGGGCATCGAGCTGAGCAGGCCGTACGCCGTGCAGCTGGTCGTCGGCGAGGAGGACGGTGGCCTCGGCGCGTTCGCGACCCTCGACCGCGGCCACCGCGGCAAGGCCTGCATCATCACCGAGCCCACCAGCGGGACGATCACGACCGCGAACGCCGGCGCGCTCACCTTCGAGCTCCGGGTGCCCGGCGTCGCGACCCACGCCAGCACGTCGTACGCCGGGGTCAGTGCGCTCGCGAACTTCCTGCCCCTGCACGCCGCACTGGCCGCGCTCGAGGAGCGGCGGAACCGGGACCCGCACCCGCTGATGGCGGAGTACCCGGTCGCCTACCCGCTGTCGATCGGCAAGGTCAGCTGCGGCGACTGGGCGAGCACGGTGCCGGACCTGCTGGTCGCCGAGGGCCGGATCGGCGTGGCGCTGGGCGAGGACCCGGCGGACGCCCGCACCCAGCTCGAGGAGGTGGTGGCGGAGGCCGCCGCCCGGGACCCGTGGCTGCGCGACCACCCGCCGGTGGTCGCGTGGACCGGCGGGCAGTTCGCCAGCGGGGCGTACGCCCAGGCCGACCGGGCGCTGTTCGACCTGGTCGCCGCCGCGCACGCCGACGTGACCGTGGGGCCGCCGTCCGCGCGAGCGCGGGGCGCCGTACGGCAGCGACCTGCGGCTGTACGAGGCGGCCGGGGTGCCGACGCTGCACTACGGGCCGGGCGACGTGCGGCTCGCCCACGGGCCCGAGGAGTCGGTGCCCGTCGACGAGCTGCGTCGCCGTCACGGAGAGCCTGGTGCTGGCGCTGGTCCGCGCCTGCCGCTGACGCCGAGTCGGCGTGAGTTGCTCCCCAACCCCCGCCGAGTCGGCGTGAGTTACCGGCAACTCACGCCGACTCGGCGCTCGGGGCGCGGCAACTCACGCCGACTCGGCGCTCAGAAGAGCAGCGCGGAGGCCGGGTCCTCGAGGATGCCGGCCACGTCGGCGAGGAAGCGCGAGCCCTTCTCGCCGTCGATGTGCCGGTGGTCGAAGGACAGCGCCAGCGTGGTGACGTCGCGCGCCACGATCTCGCCGGTCGCCTCGTCGACCCACGGCTGCTTCTTCACCGCGCCGAAGCACAGGATCGCCGACTCGCCGGGGTTGATGATCGGCGTGCCCGCGTCGACGCCGAAGACGCCGACGTTGGTGATCGTGAACGTGCCGCCGCTCATCTCCGCCGGCTGGGTCTTGCCCTCCCGCGCGGTGTCGACGAGCTCGCCGAGCGCCTGCGCGAGCTCGGCCAGCGACATCGCGTCGGCGTCCTTGACGTTGGGGACGACCAGCCCGCGCGGCGTGGCCGCGGCGATGCCGAGGTTCACGTACCGCTTGTAGACGACCTCCTGTGCGGCCTCGTCCCACCACGAGTTGATCTCCGGTGTACGCCGCATCGCCAGCATGCAGGCCCGCGCCAGGACCAGCAGCGGGCTGACCCGGACGTCGCGGAGCTCGCGGCGTGCCTTGAGCCGCTCGACCAGCTCCATGGTGCGCGTGGCGTCGACGGTGACCCACTCGGTGACGTGCGGGCTGGTGAAGGCCGACTGGCTCATCGCCTGGGCCATCATCTTGCGCACGCCCTTGATCGGCTCGCGCCACTCGCGCTCGCCGGTGGTTGAGGTGCCGCGAGCGCCAGCGAGCGGCCTCGAAACCCCCGCAGCCTCCGCGCCGACCGCACCACCGTCGGCAGCCGCGTGCACGTCCTCGCGGGACACGGTGCCGTTCGGCCCGGTCGGGGTGAGCGTGGTGATGTCGACGCCGAGGTCCTTGGCCAGCTTGCGCACCGGCGGCTTGGCCAGCACCTGCACCGACGCACCGGAGTTGGCCGCCGGGGCGGCGGGCGTCGCGGGGACGGCGGGCTCGTCGGCCTCGACCATCGGCGCTTCGCTCGCCTCGAACGCGGCCTGCGCCTGGGCGTTCGCGGCGGCACCACCGGAGGACACCTTGCGCGCCCGGCGGACCGGGCCGCGGTCGGCCTTGTTGCGGCCGACCAGCGACTCGCCCTCGCCGCCGCCGGAGGCGGCCGGGTTGGACAGGTCGATCTCGGTCGTGACCGGCGGGCCGGCCTCGGGCGCGGCGGTCGGGGCGGCGGCCTCGTCGCCGATCGCGATGATGGGGGTGCCCACCGGGATGGTCTCCCCCTCGGACACCAGGATGGCCGTCACGGCACCGGCATACGGCGAGGGCAGCTCGACGATCGACTTCGCGGTCTCGATCTCCACGACGATGTCGTTGATCGCGACCGTGTCGCCGACCTTCACGTGCCAGCTGACGATCTCGGCCTCGGTGAGGCCCTCGCCGACGTCGGGCAGCTTGTACTCAGGCATGGGTCAGAACTCCCGGATCAGAAGGCGAGGGAACGGTCGACGGCGTCCAGCACCCGGTCGAGGTCGGGGAGGTAGTCCTCCTCGATCCGCGAGGGCGGGTACGGCGTGTCGAACGCGCCCACCCGCAGCACCGGCGACTCGAGCGAGTAGAAGCACTCCTCGGTGATCCGGGCGGCGACCTCGGCACCCATGCCCAGGTTGACGTGGGCCTCGTGCGTGACGACCGCGCGGCCGGTCCGGCGTACCGACTCGAAGACGGGACCCATGTCCAGCGGCGACAGCGTGCGCAGGTCGATCACCTCCAGCGACTTGCCCTCGGTCGCGGCCGCCTCGGCGGCCGCCATCGCGGTCTTCACGGTCGGGCCGTAGGCGAGCACGGTGAGGTCGGTGCCGCTGCGGACCACGCGCGAGGTGAACAGCGGGTCGGGAGTGGCGGTGTCGTCGAGGTCGGCCTTGTCGGCGTGGTACTGCCGCTTCGGCTCGAGGAAGATGACCGGGTCGTCGCAGGCGATGGCCTGCTGGATCATCCAGTAGCCGTCGACCGGGTTGGAGCAGGCGACCACCTTCAGGCCCGGGGTGTGCGCGAACTGCGCCTCCGGGCTCTCGCTGTGGTGCTCGACCGCGCCGATGCCGCCGCCGAACGGGATCCGGATGACCATCGGCATCTTCGACTTGCCCTGGCTGCGGAACGTCATCTTCGCGACCTGGCAGACGATCTGGTCGTACGCCGGGTACACGAACCCGTCGAACTGGATCTCGACCACCGGCCGGTAGCCGCGCAGCGCCATGCCGACCGCAGTGCCGACGATGCCGGACTCGGCGAGCGGGGAGTCGATGACCCGGTCCTCGCCGAAGTCCTTCTGCAGCCCGTCGGTGATCCGGAAGACGCCGCCGAGCTTGCCGACGTCCTCACCCATGAGCAGGACCTTGGGGTCGTCCTCCATCGCCTTGCGCAGCCCCATGTTGAGGCCCTTGGCGAGCGTGATCTTCTGGGTGTTCTTCTGGGTGGTCATCAGTGCGCCCCCTCGAAGCTGTCGAGGTACGCCGCGAAGCCGTCCCGCTGGACCTCGAGCTCCTCGGTGATCTCGGTGTAGACGTGGTCGAAGATGCTCAGCGGCTTCGGGTCGGGCAGCGCCTTGCAGCCTTCACGCAGCCGGTGACCGAGGTCGTCGGCCTCCTGCTGGACCGAGCCGAAGAAGTCCTCGTCGGCCAGCCCGTTGCGGCGCAGGTACGCCTCGACGCGGGCGATCGGGTCCTTGAGCTTCCAGCGCTCGAGGTCGTCGGAGAGCCGGTACCGCGTCGGGTCGTCGGTGGTGGTGTGCGCACCCATCCGGTAGGTGTAGGCCTCCACGAACGTGGGGCCCTGGCCCTCCCGGGCCCGCTGGAGGGCCGCCTGGGTGACGGCGTACGTCGCGAGCACGTCGTTGCCGTCGACGCGGACGCCCGGGAACCCGAAGCCCAGGGCTCGCTGGTAGAGCGGGATCCGGGTCTGGCGCTCGATCGGCTCGGAGATCGCCCACTGGTTGTTCTGGCAGAAGAACACCACCGGCGCGTTGTAGGAGGCGGCGAAGATGAAGGACTCGTTGACGTCGCCCTGCGAGGAGGCGCCGTCACCGAAGTGCGCGATCACGGCCGCGTCGCGGTCGGGGTCGCCGGTGCCGACGACGCCGTCGCGCTGCATGCCCATCGCGTAGCCGGTCGCGTGCAGCGTCTGGGCGCCGATCACGATCGTGTAGAGCCCGAAGTTGTTCTCCGTCGGGTCCCAGGCGCCCTGGTCGACGCCGCGGAACAGCCCGAGCAGGTCGAGCGGGTCGACGCCGCGGCACCAGGCGACGCCGTGCTCGCGGTAGGTCGGGAAGACGTAGTCCTGCGGGCGGAGCGCGCGGCCGGCGCCGATCTGCGCGGCCTCCTGGCCGAGCAGCTGCGCCCAGATGCCGAGCTCGCCGTGCCGCTGGAGGGCGGTGGCCTCGGTGTCGATGCGGCGGGTCAGCACCATGTCGCGGTAGAAGCCGCGGATCGCGTCGTCGCCGAGGTCGAAGGGGAACTCCGGGTGCTCGACCCGCTCGCCCTCGGGCGTCAGGAGCTGGACGAGGTCGGGGCCGCCGTCCTGCTGGGATGGGCCGAAGACCTCGACGAGGTCCGGGCCGAACTCTGCCGAAGATCGGGGTGTCTCACCCGATGACTGCGTGGTCACGTGCGCTCCTTCGATGTCGTCGGCGATGCGGGGTCTCCGCGTGCCGATGGCTGTCGCTCCGGACGCGGGACGCGGGGGTGGTGCGCCCTGTGACCCGGAACACAATCGTGCACGGCAAACCTACCCGCGTCTTCGTCGCCGTCGCCAATCGGTCTGGTGCGCAGTGGTGTCGCAGCACGCGGCGAGTCACCGGAGGACACGGCGCGGTAACGATCGGCGTGTTGTGCCGAGCGGCCCGCACCGGCGGGTCATCCTGTCCGCGCACATTCGGGAGCGAGCGGCGGGCGGGACAGATGCAGCGCGGGAGGCGGGCGGCGACGGCCGTCGTGGTGATGGTGCTGGCGGTGGGACTGACGGTCGGGATGACCGGCGGGCCGACGGAGGCGGGCAGCGCGACGCGGGCGCCGGCCCTGCGCATCACGCCGATCTTCCACCGGGCCCACTTCGCGGACCCGTCGGTGGCGTCGTACGCCCGCGGGTACGTCGCGGTCGCGACCGGGGCGCTCGCACCCCGCGCGGTGGCCACCTCCCCGCGCGGTCCCTGGCGTCCGGCCGGCCACGCGCTCGCCCGGTTGCCGCGCTGGGCGCGGTCCGCGCAGATCTGGGCGGCCGACCTGGTGCAGGCCCGGCGCGGGTGGCTGCTCTACTACTCGGCGGTCGCGCACGGGCGCCGGCGCTGCATCGGCGTGGCCGCCGCCCGGCACGTGCTCGACCGGTTCCGGCCGATCGGGCGGCACCCGCTGGTGTGCCCGCCGCAGGGGGCCATCGACCCGTCGGGCTTCCGGCGCAGCCGCGGCGGGCGCTACCTGCTGTTCAAGACCCAGGGCAACCCGACGTCGATCCGCATCCTCCGGCTCAGCCGGGACGGCCGGCACCGCGGCCAGCACGCCCACGCCCGGGTGCTGCTGCGCAGCCGGCACACCATCGAGAACCCGGTCCTGGTCCGGCACCGCAAGCACCTGGTGCTCTTCACCTCCGAGGGCTACTTCGGCAGCTGCGACTACCGCACGACCTGGCGGCGCTCGCGGCACCTGTTCGGTTGGAAGCACGCGAAGCCGCACCTGCTGCTGCGCCGGCGCAACACCCGGATCTGCGGCCCCGGCGGCGCCGACCTGCTCACGGCCGGGCGCAGCGAGCCGGTCGTCTACTTCCACGGCTGGACCTGCGGCCACGGCCGCCGGCCGTGCCCGCACCGGTTCCAGCTCGGCCGGACCAAGCGGCCCTGGGCCCGGCGGGTCCTCTACGCCGCCCACCTGCGCTGGCGGCACGCCGCCCCGCACGTCCACGGCTACATCCGGCGGTAGCCGACCCCCGGCCACCGACGCTGCTGCCCGTGGACCCGGCGTTCAGCGCTGCCGCCCGAACGCCGAGTCGGCGTGAGTTGCGGGCCCAGGAGCATCCAGTCGGCGTGACTTGCTCGCCGCGGGCAGCAACTCACGCCGACTCGGCGATGTCAGGACAGCAACTCACGCCGACTCGGGGGAGAGGCGGTCGCGCCCGTGCGGGGTCAGCCAGGCGGCGGGGTCGGGTCCCTTCGGGACGATCTGCGTGGGGTTGATGTCGCGCGTGGACGACGTAGTAGTGGCGCTTGATCTGGTCGAAGTCGATGGTGTCGCCGAAGCCCGGGCGTCTGGAACAGGTCGCGCGCGTAGCCCCACAGCGCCGGCATCTCGGTGAGCTTGTTGCGGTTGCACTTGAAGTGCCCGTGGTAGACCGCGTCGAAGCGGGCGAGGGTGGTGAACAGCCGGACGTCGGCCTCGGTGATCGTGTCGCCCATCAGGTAGCGCCGGTCGGTGAGGCGCTCCTCGAGCCAGTCGAGGGCGGCGAACAGCCGGTCGTACGCCGCCTCGTAGGCCTCCTGCGAGACGCGAAGCCGCAGCGGTACACGCCGTTGTTGACCTCGGTGAAGACGCGCTGCATCACCTCCTCCATCTCGTCGCGGACGTCGTCGGGCCACAGGTCCGGCGCGTCGGGCCGGTGGTGGTCGCGCCACTCGAAGAAGAGGTCGTGGGTGATCCACGGGAAGTCGTTGGTCACGACCGGCCGGTCGGGACGTCGACGACGGCCGGGACCGTGATGCCGCGCGCGTAGTCGGGGAAGCGCGCGAGGTACGCCTCCTGCAGCCGCTTGATCCCGAGCACCGGGTCGACCGCTCCGGGGTCGAGGTCGAAGGTCCAGCTGCGCTCGTCGTGGGTCGGGCCGCACAGGCCCATCGAGATCACGTCCTCGAGGCCGAGGAGCCTGCGCACGATGATGGCGCGGTTCGCCCACGGGCAGGCCCGCGCCGCCACCAGCCGGTAGCGCCCCGGCTCGACCGGCCAGAACCGGCCGTCGGCCGGCCCGTGCTCCGGCACCCGCCCGCCGGCGGTGATCCGGTCCGGGACGTAGGTGGTGTCGCGCTGGAAGTCGCCCGAGTCGGTCATGCCCCCACCGTAGGTGAGCGTTCAACCAGACCGGGCGGCCTCAGCGCGCCCGACCGAGCAGCCCCTGCCTCGCCTTCGCGCGCAGCACCCGCAGCGCCGCCGCGTCCACCTTGGCCCGGAAGCCCGGGCGGTGCCGGGCCCGCTCCAGCACCGCGGCGTACATCGCCGGCACCGGCTCGGGGTCGACGCTGAGCAGCAGGTCACCGCCGGCCCCGATGAAGCGCAGCGCCCGGCCCGCCGGGCTGAACGACGCGACCTGCGCCGCGCGCGCCAGGTCGTCGGAGACCACCACCCCGTCGAAGTCCAGGTCCCCGCGCAGCACGGTGCCGACCACGAACGGCGAGAACGCCGCCGGCCACCGCGGGTCGAGGCGGCGGTAGTACGCCGTCGACATCATCACCGCCGGCACGTCGGCGCGGATCGCTGCGCGGAACGGCGCGAGGTAGGGGTCGTGGCGCCGGGTCACCCGGTCGGTGACGTGGGCGTCGGTGTCGGGGTTGGCGTGCACCCGCCCGAGGCCGGGGAAGTGCTTGACCGTCGGTACGACGGCGCCGTCGGCCATCCCGCGCAGGAACGCGATCCCGTGGCGGGCCACGCGGGTGGTCGTGAACCCGAACTCCCGGTCGTAGCGGCCGATCGGCGGGTTGTCCTCCGCCGCCTCCCGGCTCGGCACGGTGTCGAGTCACCGGCGCGAGGTTCATGTTGACGCCGGCGCGCCGCAGCTGGTGTGCCCACGCGGTCGCCGCGTGCCGCAGCCGCGCCCGCGACCAGGTGCCCTGCTCGAGCGCGGTCGGCAGGTCGTCGAACCCGGGGCCCTGCAGCACCTGGACGAGGCCGCCCTCCTGGTCGGTGGCGACCAGGAGCCGGACCCGCCCGGTCGACGCCGGCGACACCTGCTGGCGCATCGCCCGCGACACCCGCCTCGGGGGCCGGATGCCGTGGTGGCTGCGACCCGTGAGCATCACGTTGCCCACGTGGTAGCGGCGGATCTGGGCCCGGGTGCGCTCGTCGACCCGGTCGGCCGGCGTACCGACCATGAAGAGCTGGCCCACCCGCTGCGCCAGCGACAGGTCGGCCAGCGCCTGGCGTGCGGTCCGCGGGGCCGCCGGCCGGCTGTCCACGGCCCGCCAGGCCGGCGCGTGCGCCTCCCCGACGCCCGGGACCAGCAGCGCCAGTACCAGGAGCGCCACCGCGGCGACACTCACCAGCGGACGGGACGGGACCGGCACGCGCCGACCGTACCCGCCCTCGGGCGCCGGCGCAGCGACAGTCCGAACCCCGTCACCGAACTTGCATAACTTTCTTTGCAGAATGTCCTTTGCAAAGCTGTCTTTGCGGTATAGCCTGCTCCGGTGGACCTCACCTCGATCACCCCGACGCCCGAGGCGCTCAAGGCGCTCACCCACCCGCGTGCGGCTGCGGATGCTCGGCGATCCTGCGGCATCGAGGGCCCGGCCACGGCCACCACGCTGGCCACCCGGCTCGGCCTCAACACCGGCGCCACGTCGTACCACCTGCGCCAGCTCGGCCCAGCACGGCTTCGTGGTCGAGGACGCCGAGCGCGGCAACGGCCGCGACCGGTGGTGGAGGGCCGCGCACCAGTCGACGCGTGACCGCACCGCGCCGCCGGCGGACGCCGAGGCCGAGCAGACGCTGGACGCCTACCTCCAGACGGTCGCCGTCGTGGCACACCCAGAACCTGCAGCGGGCGGTCGAGGAGCTGCACGCTGCTGCCGCCGGAGTGGCGCCGACGCCACGACGTACAGCGACTGGGTGATCCGGTTGACGCCGGCTCGCGCCCGCGCCCTGGTCGGAGCGGCATCGCCGAGCTGCTCGCAGGCCGAGCCCGACGGAGGACGGCGAGGACGCCGTGCAGTACGTCGTGCAGCTCAACGGCTTCCCCTACCCCGGCCGGGTCGGCGGGGCCGACGCATGACCGCGCGCCGCACGCCGCTCTTCGGGTGGCTGACCTCCGAGGCGATCTCGCTGACCGGCACCCGGGTCTCGATGATCGCGCTGCCGTTCTTGGTGCTGACCACGACCGGGTCGCGCGACGCGCGACCGGCCTGGTCGCGCTGTTCGAGATGCTGCCGATGGTGGTGCTCAAGGTGCTGGGCGGGCCCGGTGATCGACCGGCTCGGGGCCCGCGCCGGGTCAGCATCGGCTGCGACGCCGCCAGCACCGTCGCGGTCGGCGCGATCCCGGCGCTGCACCTCACCGGCGCTCCGCTCCTTCCCGGCCTGCTCGGCCTCGTGGCGCTCGCCGGCGCGCTGCGCGGGCCCGGGCGACTGCGCGAAGAGCGCGCTGGTCCCGGCGGTCGACCAGCGCGCGGCCGTGCCGATGGAGCGGGTCACCGGGCTCTGGGCGGCGACCGTCGAGCGGACGGCCTCGATGCTCGGCGCCGCGCTCGGCCGGCGGACTGGTCGCGCTGATCGGGCCGGCCAACGCGCTGGTCGTCGACGCGGCCAGCTTCGGGCTGTCCGCGCGTCCGTGCTGGGCCGCGGCGACGTCCGCGACCATCCCCGCACCCGCCGAGCGCGTGGCCGAGCGCCGACGCCCTACGTCCAGCGGCTCCACGAGGGCTGGCGGCTTCCTGCGCCGCGACCGGGTGCTGTTCGGCATCGCCGTGATGGTGGCGCTGACCAACCTGCTCGACGTGGCGTTCACGGCACGCTGCTGGTGCCGGTGTGGGCCATCCGGAGCGCGGCGGCGGCGCCGGCGGCGATCGGGCTGCTCTTCGCCGTCTTCAGCCGGCGCGTCGGCGCTCGGCGCCGTGTGCGCGGCCGCCTGGGGCCGCGCGGCTGCCGCGCTACCGGACCTACCTGATCGCCTTCCTGATGGCCGGGCTGCCGCGGTTCGCTCGTGCTCGCCTTCCACGGCCCCGCTGTGGGCTCGTGCTGGCCATCGCCGGGTCGCCGGGCTTCGCGGCCGGCTTCATCAACCCCGTCCTCGGCGCGGTGATCTTCGAGCGGATCCCGGAGCCGCTGGTCGGCCGGGTTCGTCGCTGGCCACCGCGATGTGCTTCGCGCTGATGCCGCTCGGCGGCCTGCTCGGCGGCGCTGCTGGTCGCGGCGCCTGGCGCTCACGGCGCGCTCGTGGTCGGCGCGGCGTACTTCGTGGTCACCATGCTGCCGGCGGTCGACCCGCGGCTGGCGGGAGATGGACCGCGGCCGGCCGCCGGCCGAGCCGGTCGTGAGGAGCCGACGCCGACCGTCCGGTCAGCGCGGGAAGGCCGCGGCCAGCCTTGATCAGCCGGTCGTTGGCCTCGGTCTCGCCGATCGAGACCCGGCACGCCCTCGCCGGCGAACGGGCGGACCACGATGCCGAGCCTCGTCGGCGGCGGCCGCGAAGTCCAGGGTCCGCTCCCCGAGCTCGAACCACACGAAGTTGCCCTGCGGCTCCGGGCACGTCCCAGCCGGCCGCGCGCCAGCTCGAAGACGACCCGGTCGCGCTCGGCGACCAGGGCGTCGACCCGCTCGAGCAGCTCGTCCTGCGCGCTCCAGCGAGGCGATCGCCGCGGCCTGCGCGACGGTCGAGACGCCGAACGGCAGCGACACCGCCCGCAGCGCCGCCGGCGATCGGCTCCGGCGCCACGGCGTACCCGACCCGGAAGCCGGCCAGGCCGTAGGCCTTGGAGAAGGTGCGGGTGAGCACGACGTTCTCGTGGCGGCGGTACGTCGCGAGCCCGTCGACCGGGTCGGCCATCCGGACGAACTCGACGTAGGCCTCGTCCACCACCACCAGCACGTGCGGCGGCACCTTGGCGAGGAACGCGTCCAGCTCGGCCTGGGTGACCGCCGGGCCGGTCGGGTTGTTGGGCGTGCAGACCAGCACGACCTTCGTGCGGTCGGTGATCGCCGCGGCCATCGCGTCGAGGTCGTGGCGACCGTCGGCGAGTGACCGGCACCTTGACCGGCGGTGGCGGCCGCGGCGGTGACCGCGATCGGGTAGGCCTCGAAGGAGCGCCACGCGAAGACGACCTCGTCGCCGGGCTCGCAGAAGGCCTGCACCAGCTGGTAGATCAGCCCGACCGAGCCGGTGGCGAGCGAGAGGTCGCTCGACCGGCACGTCGAGCTTGTCCGACAGCGCCTGGTAGAGCGCGACGCTGCCCATGTCGGGGTAGCGGTTCATCGCGGCGACGGCCGGCCTGGACGGCCTCGACGACGCCGGGCAGCGGCGGGTAGGGGTTCTCGTTCGAGGACAGCTTGTAGGAGGTCATCCCGGGACGCACCGTCGGCGGCTTGCCGGCGACGTACGGCGGGATCTCCGCGATGTTCGGGCCGGGGCTGCGGGGCTGCTCATGTGCGGTCACCGGCTAGGGCGGTCCGGCGGGTCCGGTGACGCCAGGGCCGCAGGACCAGTGCCAGCACCAGGCCGAGCAGGACGCCGATCGCCGCACCGGTCACGTTGTCGACGACGTCGGTGACGTCGCAGGCCCGGTCGAGCCGGGCCAGCACCAGCTGGGTCGCCTCGATGCCGGCGGAGTACGCCGCGAGCAGCGCCAGCCCGACCGGGACGCCGACCAGCGCCGTGCGCGGCCACCGCGCCAGCGCGAGCGCGAGCAGGCGCCGGCCGGCAGGAAGAGCGACGGTGTTGAGCATCCGCTGTCCCCTGGAGAAGATCCAGAACCCGTCGGGCGCCGGGCCGCCGATGTCCCAGGAGCAGCCGGTCATCCGACCCTGCGCCGGGACGATCCCCGGGGCGCCGTTGGCCGGGATCAGCGTGATCGCGCGCGATCGTCGCGATCGACCAGGCCAGAGCCGGCGATCGACAACGCTGCGACCCACCCGAGCCGCGGTGCCGCAGCGCGAGGGCGACCAGCGCGCAGAGCAGGCCGGCCCCGCGCGATCAGGGCCAGCATCACGCCCACGCCGCCGACCGGAAACACCGGCTCCGACGGTAGCGGGCCGGTCCAGGCCCGACCACCCCCTAGGGTGATCCCGTGGGTATCGCGCAAGTTCATCTGGTGGCTCGCCACCAACGCCGTGGCGCTGGCGGTCGCCGGCCAGCTCTTCGACGGCATCGGTTCAAGGGCGCCTCGTCCGGGTCGGCGAGGTGTCGGACGAAGGTCTGGCCGCTGCTGGTCGTGGCGCTGATCCTCGGGCGTCGTCAACTCGTTCGTGGAAGCCGGTGCTGAAGATCCTGTCGATCCCGTTCATCATCCTGACGCTCGGGCTGTTCCTGCTGGTGATCAACGCCGCTGATGCTGCTGCTCACCGCGTGGCTGGCCGGCCTGCTCGACATCGGCTTCCACGTCACGGGTTCTGGACCGGCGGTCGGCGGCGCGATCGTCATCACGATCGTGACCTGGGTGATCGACGGCCTGATCGTGCTCCGGTGACGCGTGACGCCCCGGAGCCGCGCTGACCCGGGCACCTACCGGGTCGCGCTGGTCTGCCTGGGCAACATCTGCCGCTCGCCGATGGCCCACGTGGTGCTGGACCGGCGGCTCGCCGAGGCCGGGCTGGCCGACCGCGTCGAGCGTCACCAGCTCCGGCACCGGCGGCTGGCACGTCGGCCAGCCGATGGACGACCGGGCCGCCGCGACGCTGGCCGCGCCGGGTACGACCCGAGCCGGCACCGGGCCCGGCAGTTCGACGGCCTGGCAACGACGACCACGACCTGGTGCTGGCGATGGACGCCCAGAACCTCGCCGACATCGGCGGCCGCACCGAGGCCGGGCCGATGCTGTTCCGCGAGTTCGATCCGCTCATGGCGGGGTGGCGACGTGCCGGACCCGTACTACGGTGGGGCTCCGGCTTCGAGGAGGTCCTCGCGATGGTCGAACGCACCGGCGGCCGCCCTGGTGGTCGAGCTCCGTGCCGCACTGGACGCGCCGGGACGCGATGACCCGGCTAGCCGCTGGTCGCCCGCCGCGCCGAGGAGCTGCTCGGCTCGTCGGTGGTGGCCACGGCACCGGTGGCCGGCGGCGACATCGCCACCGCCACCCGGCTGCGGCTCAGCAACGGCACGCACCGCGCTGATGAAGACGCTGCCGCACGCGCCCGAGGACTTCTTCACGCCGAGGCGCGCGGCCTGCGCTGGCTGGCCGAGGCGACCCCGACGGCGGCGCGCCGTCCCCGAGGTGCTCGGCGGTCGACCAGGAGTGCCTGATCCTGCGCTGGGTCGAGCCGGGCAAGAGCCACGCTCGACGCCGCGGCCGCCTTCGGCCGCGCGCTGGCCCGCGACGCACGCCGCGGGCGCACCGTCGTTCGGCCTGGACCACGACGGCTTCATCGGCCGCCTGCCGCTGCCCAACCGCCCGGCACCGACACGTGGGCGGAGTTCTACGCCGTACCCGCCGGCTGCTGCCCTACCTCAAGCTGGCCCGCGACCGCGGCCACGCGCCGCCGAGGGCAGGCCGCCGCGCGTCGAGGCGGTGCTGCGGCCGGCTGGCCGACCTGGTGCCCGAGGAGCCGCCGGCCCGGCTGCACGGCGACCTGTGGAACGGCAACGTGCTGTGGGGCGCTGGACGGCGCACGCCGGCGTGATCGACCCCGCCGCGTACGGCGGCCACCGTGAGACCGACCTCGCGATGCTGGCCCTGTTCGGCCTGCCGCACCTGCCCCGGGTCCTCGACGCGTACGTCGAGGCGTCGGTGCAGCCGCCGCTCGCCGACGGATGGGAGGACCGCGTGCGGCCTGCACCAGCTGTTCCCGCTGCTGGTGCACGCCGTGCATGTTCGGCGGCGGGTACGCCGCCCGCGCGGCCGACATCGCCGCCCGCTACGCGCTGACCGGACACCCGCGGTGGTTCTCAGTGCGGGTTCAGGCACGACTGGCACAGTAGGGCCGTGACCACGACACCCGGGCCGAAGCCGCGCGTGCTCGTCGTCGACGACGACAAGGCGGTGCGCGAGTCGCTGCGCCGCTCGCTGGAGTTCAACGGGTACGACGTGGCGCTGGCCGCCGACGGCGCCGAGGCGCTCGCCGGCATCGCCGCGCATCGCCCCGGACGTGGTCGTGATGGACGTGATGATGCCGCGGCTCGACGGCCTCGAGACGACCCGCGCGCTGCGCACCGCCGGCAACGACCTGCCGATCCTGGTGCTCACCGCCCGCGACGCCGTCGGCGACCGGGTCGAGGGGCTCGACGCCGGCGCCGACGACTACCTGACCAAGCCGTTCGCCCTCCAGGAGCTGCTCGCCCGGCTGCGGGCGCTGCTGCGCCGGGTCACCCCGCGCGAGGACGCCGAGGACGAGATGCTCGCCTTCTCCGACCTGTCCATGGACGTCGCGACCCGCGAGGTGCGTCGCGGCGACCGGCTCGATCGAGCTGACCCGCACCGAGTTCGCGCTGCTGGAGATGTTCCTGCGCCGGCCCCGCCGGGTGCTGGAGCGGTCGTTCATCCTCGAGGAGGTCTGGGGCTACGACTTCCCGACGACCGCCAACTCGCTGGAGGTCTACGTCGGCTACCTGCGCCGCAAGACCGAGGCGGAGGGCGAGCCGCGGCTGATCCACACCGTGCGCGGCGTGGGCTACGTGCTGAAGGAATCGTGACCGTCCTCCCCGCCGCCTCGGCGGCGGCAGGAGCGGCGCTGGCACTACCGGCGCTCGCTGGCCAGCCGGGTCACCCTGCTGACGACCATCGCGGTCGGCTCACCGTGGCGTTCGTCGCCCTCGGGGCCTATCTGACCGTGCGCATGCAGATGCAGTCCTCGCTCGACGACTCGTTGATCGAGCGCGCCGGCAGGCGGCCGAGTCCGACGTGCTTGCCGCGATCACGAACGACTGCCAGATCCCTCGTGGGCGCTGGGCGCGGCCGACGTGCGCATCGCCTTCATCAACGCCCACGACTCCGACCCGGTCTAGACCTGCGCCCGAGCCGAGACGCCCGGTCTGCAGCTGGGGCGACCCGAGCTCGACGTCGCCACGGCGGGAAGTCCGCCCGCAGCATCCGGACGATCGACGCGGGCAGCGTCGGCTACCGGGTCGTGGCGGTGCCCACGACGACCGAGGGCCAGGCGCTGGTGGTGGCGCAGTCGCTCGCCGGGCAGTAGCCGATGCTGCGCAAGCTCGGGATCGTGATGCTGCTGTTCGGGGCTCGCCGGGCGTGATCGCGGCCGGCATGGCCGGCTGGGCGGTGGCCCGCAACGGGCTGCGGCCGGTGCGCCGGCTGACCGCCTCGGTCGAGGACATCGCCCGCACCGAGGACCTGCGGCCGCTGCCGGTCGAGGGCGACGACGAGATCGCCCGGCTCGCCACGGCCTTCAACCAGATGCTCGCCGCGCTCGCCGCCTCGCGGGACCGGCAGCGCCAGCTGGTCGCCGACGCCGGCCACGAGCTCCGCACCCCGCTCACCTCGCTGCGCACCAACCTCGACCTGCTCACCCAGGCCGACAGCGCCGGAGGGCTGCCGCCCGAGGCCCGCGAGGAGCTCCTCGACGACGTCCGCGCCCAGCTCGAGGAGATGACCACGCTCATCGGCGACCTGA
>CAVXNT010000015.1:0-9216 GCA_963763225.1 uncultured Actinomycetota bacterium
CAGGAGCCGGACGCGCTGCCGATGATCCCCTGGGCCTCGATCTCCACCGTGAGGCCCGGCTCCACCAGCCCGGAGACCTCGACCAGCGTGGAGCACGGGAAGTCGCCGCGGAACACCTCGGCGCGGGCCCGCCCCACCGCCGCCTTGTCGGCGATGTCGGTGAGGTAGACGCGCAGCACCAGGATGTCGTCGACCCGGGCACCGCAGGCCTCGGTCAGCTCCTTGACCCGCCGGAACGCCTCGACGGCCTGCGCGTAGGCGTCGTCGCCGCCCACCGGCCCGTCCGGGCCGCCGGCGTGCATCCCGGAGATGAAGAAGTGGCCGTCGTGCACCCGGGCGTTGCTGAACATCCCCGGTCGCGGCGGCTCCGGTACCGACTCCGCAGCCACCCTCATCGCTGGGTCCTCCGCTCGCCGGCCTTCCGTTCGTCGGACTCCCGGGTCAGCCGTTCGCGCACCGGCACGAAGTCGTACGTCGGGTAGAAGTCGGTCGAGAAGACTCCCCAGGCCCGGCGCTCGAGCTCCACGTTGACGGCGGCCAGCCGGCTCGCCGGCAGCCGCAGCGTGACGATCTGGCCGATGCCCATGGCGACCACCCATGACACGATCTCGCACCCCTCGGGCGGGAAGCCGTGCCACCAGTCGGCCTGGTCGAGCCGTGGTTGCAGCTGGTCGAGGTTCTGCGACTGGTCGTGCCGCAGGAAGACCGTCAGCATCATGGTCTCCGGGGCGGGGGACGCCTCCCCCGCCCCGGACGCCGGCTGCGGGTCAGCCATCCGCGGGCACCAACTGGGCGGCCTGCTTGGTGGCGTCCTGCCGGTACATCCGGCGGATCCGGGAGACGCCCAGGTCGTGCTGGTAGAGGTGCTCCTCGGTGTCGGCGTCGGCGGCCAGCGCCTCGAGCACCGTCCGGTCCTGCTCCAGCACCGCCCAGTGCCGCTCCTCGAGCTGGGTGCGGTACAGGAAGCGCCAGACCTCGCGCTCCCAGCCGTCGACCCGCCGGGTGCGCCAGTGGAAGATCGCCGAGTTCTGCTCGTCGATCGGCGTGGACATGCCCACGATGCCGAAGACACCGCCCGGGCCGGCCGTCGGGCCGTAGGGGATCTCCAGGTCCACGTAGTCCATCGAGCCGCGGCAGAACTCCACCCAGTCGAAGTTCACGCCGCGCTGGTCGGTCTTCTCGAAGAAGAATCCCCGGTCGGTCTCGCGGATGCGGAACCGGGCCGAGGTGTCACCGCCGAACATCGAGTGCGAGTCGCGGTGCAGGAACGCCCCGTGCATCGGGTCGAGCACGTTGTCCATGTAGAACCGCCACGGCCCGGCCCACTCGGCGAAGTTGGAGAACCAGGACACGCCCGGGTCGGCCAGCCGGTCGGGCAGCACGAACTCGGTCGGCTCGGACTCGTCGGTGAGCGGCACGAACGCGAAGATCGTGTCCGCGGCCTCCTCCACCCGCAGCGACACGGTGGCCTGCTTGCCCTCCAGCGCGCAGCCGGGCATCCCGGGCACGGACGTCACCGTGCCGGTGCCGTCGATCTGCACGCCGTGGTAGCGACAGGCGATCCGGTCGCCGAGGTGCTGCCCGACCGACAGCGGGGCACTGCGGTGCGGGCAGCGGTCCTCGAGCATGTACACCCGGCCCTGGGCGTTGCGGAAGAGCACCCAGTTCACGCCCAGGCGCTTCACCGGGACCATCTCGCCCGGGGCGACGAAGCGCGACGGGAGGATCGGGTACCAGCGGTCGCGCAGACCGGTGGCGGCGAGCTCCTCGGCGCTGAGCTGGCGCCGGGTGCCCACGACCTTCTTGGCCTTGGGCGCCTTGGCCCGCGGCGCGGCCGGCCGGGCGGCGGCCTGGTCGGTGGTGGGCGCGTTCGTGGCGGTGTCGGTCATCTCAGGCTCCCAACCGTCGCATCTCGGAACGGAAGTTCTCCTCGTTCCAGGGGGCCCCGTCGGGGGCGTGGAGGCCGAGGCCGTTGAGCCCCTCGATCAGCCCGGGCAGCTCGTGCACGCCGCGGCCGAACACCTCCATGATCGCGCCGGACAGCTTCGCCTCGTACGGGCTGATCGGCTCGGGGTGCGTCTGGTGCACCTCCAGGTACTGCTCAGGCACGTGCTTCCTCCTTGCTGTCAGGGCGGCTGGTCGAGCTGCTCTCGGGGTCGAGGGTCCGGAGGCCCTCGGCGATGGACATGAACGCGGAGACCCATTCGTGGAAGGACCCCGGCGAGCTGCGGTGCACCGGAACCTGGCAGTCGTCGATGATCACCATCACGCCGTTGTCGACGCCCCCGGCCACCGACTGGGCGGCCGAGAGGTCGGTCTCCCGGTGCGGCGCCGCGACGACGACGAGCGTCGGCGTCCGCACCTCGCGCAGGAGCTCCCAGTAGGCGGGGTCGTGGTCGGGCACCTCGGGGTCGGCCACCAGCACGCTGGCGACCGACTCGGGACGGCGGACGGCGAGCAGCAGCGCGCGCGTCGTCGTCGGCCCGGTGGTCAGCACGTGCACCGGGTCGCTCCCCGCGTGCTGGGCGATCGCCGCGGCCGCGGCGTCGACCCAGGCGTCGTCGTCCAGCGGCTCCGCCGGCCCCCACTCGGCGGCGCCGAGGGCGTGCACCTGGTCGAGGAACCAGTCCGCGGGCTCGCTGCCCGAGCGCAGGCAGAGCACGCCGTGGGCGAGCCCACCACGCCCGCTCTCCGGCAGGTCGGCCAGGTCGAGATCCAGTTCCATGGCTAGTCCTTCCCCTCGGCGGCGGTCGGGATGTGCACCGGGGGCGTGAACGCGCCGGGCACGGGGTCCAGCGCGGTGACGTCGACCTCGATCAGCACCGG
The DNA here is from genome assembly GCA_963763225.1 of uncultured Actinomycetota bacterium. GTDB lineage: Bacteria > Actinomycetota > Actinomycetes > Propionibacteriales > Nocardioidaceae > Nocardioides. The sequence continues at coordinate 2,827 of CAVXNT010000015.1, forward strand.
CCGGTGCGCGTCCACGGCCGCCCGCAGGACCTCGGCGAAGTCGCCGGAACCCCGGATGAGCGAGTACGGCATGTCCACCGACTTCGCGACCGACCGGAAGTCGGGGGTGAAGAGATCCACGGCGGTCACGTCGAACCCGTTCGCCCGCTGCATGTTGCGCAGCACCCCGTAGCCGCCGTCGTTGAACACCAGCACGACGCACCACGCGCCGGTACCGGCCAGCGAGGCGAGCTCGCCGAGGTGGACCGACAGGCCGCCGTCACCGGCGATGACCACGGTCGGCACCTCGGGCCGGCCGACGGCGGCGCCGATGCCCATGGCCAGACCCTGACCGATGCCCCCGCCCAGCGGGAAGACGTTCGACCGCCGGTCGTAGAACTCCAGCAGCCGGTTGCCCCACTGGCTCGACGGGATGGTCACGTCGCGGGCCACGACCGCCTCGCGCGGCAGCACCTCCCGCAGCCCGCGGCAGATCTCGGCGTACCCGCCGATGTAGTCGTACAGGTCCGCCCGGACCGCCTCGCGCACCGCGCGCACCCGCTCCGGCCAGGACGCGTCCGTCGACGGGGCGGGCAGCCGCTCCAGCAGCGCGGCCAGCACCGGGCCGGCGTCGCCGACCAGGCCGACGGTCGCGGGGTGGACCCGGCCGACGGCGGCGGGGTCGACGTCGATCTGGACGTGCCGCTCGGGCAGCTCCAGGCTGTAGGACTTCGTCTCGTTCGACCGGAAGTGGGTGCCCACGCTCAGCAGCACGTCGGCGTCGGCGAGCAGCCCGGCCACCCCCGCGGAGGCGGCGAAGTTGCCGATGACCAGGTCGTCGTCCTCCGGGACGACGGCGCGGCCGGAGTTGCTGGTGAGCACGGCGCCCCCGAGCCGGTGGGCGAGCTCGGTCAGCTCCTTGACGGCGCGGGCCGCCCCACCGCCGACCCACAGGACCGGCCGCTGGGCAGCGGCGAGCAGGTCGGCCGCCGCCTCCAGCGCGGCCGCCTCCGGCTCGGGCACCGCGCGCTCGGGGAGCGCGACCGGCCGCTGGTCGGCCGGGTCGGCCAGGTACTGCAGGTCCGAGGGCCACTCCACGCTGGCCGGACCGCCCGGGGCGGCGGTCACCGCCGCGAGTGCCTGCTCGAGCACGGTCTCCGCCTCGTCGGCGGCGGTCACCCGCGCGGCGAAGGCGGAGACGGCGTCGAGCATCTGCAGCTGGGCCGGGAACTCGTGGATCACCCCGCGCGCGGTGCCCCCCGCGGGTCCGGTGAGGTACTCGGAGTCGATCTGGCCGGTCACGTGCAGCACGCGGCTGCCGGCGGTCAACGCCTCGATCATCGAGCCGGCGGCGTTGCCCGCCCCGGTACCGGTGCTGGTGATCGCCACGCCGATCCCCCCGGTGGCGCGGGCGTAGCCGTCGGCGGCGTTGACGACCGCGGCCTCGTGCCGCATCTCGACGAAGCGGAGCTCGCGGGACACCGCCTCGACCAGCGGCAGGTTGTGCACGCTGATGACACCGAACGCGGTGTCGATGCCGTGCCGCTTCATCACGCGGACGAGCACGTCACCACCGGTCGGCCGGCGCTCGGGGTTGGTCATGGCGTCTCTCCTAGACATAGCGGGCCACCCCGCCGCCGACGTCGATGGTCGCCCCGGTGCAGTAGCCGCTCCGCGGCGACAGCAGCGACACGATGGGGAAGGCGACCTCCTCCGCACGGCCGAAGCGCCCCAGGGCGATGCCGCGGTCGGCGGCGATGTCGGCGGCCCACTCCTCGTAGCTCGCCGACGTGCCGGACGCCTCGTAGCGCCGGCGCCACTGGCCGGTGTCGACCAGGCCCAGGCAGACCGAGTTGACCCGGATCCCCTCGGGCCCGAGCTCGGCGGCCAGCGACCGGGTCAGGTTGAGCAGGGCGGCGCGGGCCGCGGAGGTGACCGCGAGCCGGGTCTCCGGCTGTTTGGCCAGGATGGCGTTGACGTTCACGACCGACCCGGCGGCCGACCGGGCCAGGTGCGGGCGGGCGGCCCGGATCACGTTCCAGGCGCCGAACACCTTGAGGTCGAACTCGTCGCGGATCTGCTCGTCGCTGGTCTCCGACACGGTGGCCATGAGCGAGCGGCCGGCGTTGCAGACCACGCCGTCCACCCCGCCGAAGACCTCGACGCCCTCGGCGACCATGGCCTCGACCGCCGCGCGGTCGGTGACGTCGCAGGCGACGGCGTGCGCGCGGCCGGGGCCGGGGAGGTCGGCGAGCGCCTTCTCCAGCCGCTCCCGGTCGCGGGCGCAGGCCACCACGCGGGCACCCTCCTCGAGGAGCAGGCGGGTCGTCGCCAGTCCGACCCCCGAACTGGCGCCGGTCACGACGACGACGCGGTCGCCCAGGTGCAGGTCCATGTCAGCTCCTCCCGCTCACTGCGGCATCACGAATCCGCCGTCGACGGCGACGACCTGCCCGGTGATGAACCCGGCGCGGTCCGACAGCAGGTAGCCGACCAGGTCGGCCACGTCGGCCGGCGTCTGCTCCCGGTCGAGCACCCGGTTCGCGGCGTACAGCGCGAACCGCGAGTCGGGCACCGTCTCGGTGGCCTCCACCCGGATCAGCCCGGGCGCCACCGCGTTCACCCGCACGCCCTTGGGCCCGGCGTCGCGGGCCATGGTGCGGGTCATCGCCATGACCGCGCCCTTGGACCCGACGTAGTGCACGAGGCGGGGCGAGCCGTAGATCGCGGTGTCGGAGGCGATGTTCACCACCGCTCCGGCGCCCTTGTCGAACATCTGGGGCACCAGGTGCTTGCTCACCTGCCACGTGCCCAGGGCGTTCACGGTCATCACCCGCTGGAACGCCGCGACGTCGAGCTCCCAGAACGCGTCGCCACCGACGCCGTCGGCCAGGGCGGCGTTGTTCACCAGCGCGTCCGCGCCGCCGAGGTCGGCGCACCGCTGCGCCAGCGCGGCCACCGAGTCGGGGTCGGCGATGTCGACGACCACGCCGTGCACCTCGGTGCCCGACTCCCGCAGCTCGCCCACGGTGCGCTCGAGCAGCTCACCGCGGATGTCGGCGAGCACGAGGCGGTCGCCCTCGGCGGCCAGCGACTCGGCGATCACCCGGCCGAGGCCACGGGCCGCGCCGGTGACCACGCTGAGCCGGCTCACGACGCGGTCCAGAAGTCGAGCAGCGCGGCGGCGACCTCGTCGGGCCGTTCGCTGACCGCGGCGTGCCCGGCCGCGGGGACCACGACCAGCCGCGCGCCGGGGATGGCGCGGGCGAGCAGCTCCGACTCCGGCACCCCGGTGACGACGTCGTCCTCCCCGACCAGCACCAGCGTCGGCCGGTCCACCCGCGGCAGCAGGTCGGCGGTGTCGGTCGAGGCCATGAACTCGGCGGCGACGCGGTAGCCGGGCATGCGCACCCTCGCCATCTCGGCCCGCACCGCGTCGGCCACCGCCGGGGCGCAGGCCGGCGAGACCAGCCGGGGTGCCCGGGCCGCGGCGAACCGCTCGGCGCCCACCTCGGCCAGCTCGTCGAGCCGCCCCCGCATCGCGGCCGCGCGCTCGGGACCGGTCGCCGAGCCCCGGGTGGAGTCGGCCAGCACCAGGGTGCGCACCCGCTCGGGCGCCCGGGCGGCGACCACGGTCGCGATCACCCCGCCCCAGGACGTGCCGGCCAGGTCGACCCGGTCGAGTCCCAGGTCGTCGAGCACCGCCAGGACCTGCCCCGGCAGGTCGACCGGCCCCTCCGGGTCGGCCGACTCGCCGTACCCCGGCGCGTCCCAGGCCAGCACCCGACGGCCGTGCCGGGCCAGCACCGAGCCGACGGCTGCCCACGACCGGGCGCTGCCGCCGATGCCGTGCAGGAGCAGCACCGGCGGGCCGCTGCCCTCGTCGGTGAGGGAGATCCCGCCGGCGGCGCGGACGCGGCCGGGTGCGGCCGGTGTCACGGGTGGGGTCATGTCAGGCCTCGACGCCGAGGCCGGGCTGCACGCCGTTGGCCACCACGGTGTCCATGAAGTAGCCCTCCGGCGCCGCCACCAGGGCGCGCGCGCCGGCGTCGGGCACGCCGGCCATGGCCCCGCGCACGGTCGCCGTGGGCGGCCCGGCGGTGCGCCACTGGTCGGAGAGCTCCGGGGTGCGCCGCCAGGTGCGGCACAGCCACGCGTCCTCGTCGACCTGGATGACCTCCGAGGTGTACTCGCAGACCAGCTCGGCGGGGTCGGTGTAGTAGGAGAAGGTGTTGTCGCCCGGGCCGTGCCGGCCGGGGCCCCACTTCGGCGTGACGCCGTGCACCTTGAGGCTGCCGATCCCCCGCATGAAGTGGTCGACGGAGGCCATCTCGTAGGCCACGTGGTTGATCGAGGTCCACGGAGCCTGGTTGAACGCGATCACGTGGTGCTCCGGGTTGCACCGGAGGAAGGACATCTGGTGCTCCGACCAGTCGGAGACGCGCATGCCCAGCACCTGCGTGTAGAACGCCGTGGCCCGGTCGATGTCGACGGTGTTGAGCACGACGTGCGCCAGCTTGCGCGGCAGCGCCGCGTGCCCCCGCGGGTCCTGCCGCACGACCGCGTGCACGTCGGCGGCGAGCTCGACCACCCGTCCCTCCGGGTCGACCAGGGCCAGGCTGTAGCCGCCGGCCGCGTCGTCGTGCCGGCCGGGCGCGCGCAGCAGCGGGATCCCGAGGGCCTCCAGCCGGCGGGCGGCGTCGTCGATCTCGCGGGGCGTGCCCACCGAGAAGGTCACGCCGCCGAGCGAGTTCTGCTCGGCCGGCTGCAGCTTGAGGATGTGGTGCTCCTCGCCGGTGCCGCGCAGCCAGAACCGGTCGGTGTCGGCCTCGGAGAGGCCCAGCCCCCACGCCTCGGAGTAGAACTCCTTCGAGGTGCCGGGGTCGGGGACACCGAGGGTGACCGAGCGCAGGCCGCGCAGGCGGACGACGGGGACGTCGGAGTAGTGCATGGGGGTCTCCTCGAGCAGCTGGGATGCGGGCGGCGGCGTCTACAGGTCGAGCAGCAGCTCCCGGCCGCGGCAGCGCGAGACGCAGACCATCATCGTTCCGGCCGCCTCGTGCTCCTCCGGGCGAGAGCAGGAAGTCCCGGTGCTCCACCTCGCCGGCGAGCACCCCGGTCTCGCAGGTTCCGCAGATGCCCTCGGTGCACGAGGACTCCACCGCGACACCGGCCGCCTCCAGCGCGGCCAGCACCGACTCGTCGGGGCCGACCGGGATCCGCTCGCCGGTGGAGTTGACGACCACCTCGAACGCCTGGTCGGTCTCCCCCGGCGGCAGCTCGCGCTCGGGCGCCTTGAACCGCTCCAGCCGCAGCAGCGACGGGTCCTCCATGGCCTCGGCGACCGCGTCCATGAGCGGGGTCGGCCCGCAGCAGTAGACGAGGGTCCGCGGGTCCTGGGAGTGCAGCACGGCCTTCAGGTCGGGGTACCGGCCGCTCTCCTCGTCGATGTGCAGGTGCACCCGCTCCCGGGGGAGGGTCGCCACCGCGTCCAGGAAGGCCATGGACTGCCGGCTGCGACCGGTGTAGAGCAGCGACCAGTCCGCGCCGCGGGCCTGCAGCTCCCGGGCCATGGTGATGATCGGGGTGATCCCGATGCCTCCGGCGATCAGGAAGTGCTTGGGGCCGTCCTCCAGGTGGAAGGCGTTGCGCGGCCCGTCCACCGCGATGTGCGCCCCGACCGAGAGGGCGTCGTGCACGCAGCTGCTGCCGCCGCGCGAATCGGGGGTGCGCAGCACCGCCACGGTCCACCGCGACGAATCAGCCGGGTCGGAGCAGAGCGAGTACTCGCGGACGAGGCCGTTGGGCAGGTGCAGCGCGAGGTGCGCGCCCGGCTTCCAGCCGGGCAACGGGTCGCCCGACGGGTCGACCAGCGTGACGCTGGTGATGCCCTCGGCCTCCCACGTCTTCTGCTGGACGCGCAGCACGTGCTGGCCGGCCTCGCCCGCGAGGTTCCTCTCCATGCTCGGACTCCCTGGTTCGTGCGGTCGGACTCGTGCGGCGGCCGCCCGCGTCAGCGGGTGACGCCGTACATCTCCGAGGTGGGCGGGTAGGTGGGCAGCTGCGGCTTCTGGGTGCCGATGACCACGCAGAACAGCGCGTCGGTGTCGCCCACGTTGGTCAGCGAGCGGGGCACGCCGGCCGGGACGCGGATCAGGTCGCGGTAGCCCAGGATCCGCTTGGCGGTCTTGGTGCCGTCCTCGACGTCGTGCACGGCCACCTCGAGCTTGCCCTCGAGGACGAAGAAGACCTCCTCGACGTCGTGGTGGGTGTGCTCCGGGCCCACGGCGCCGACGGGCAGCCGCATGTTGGAGAAGGTGAAGTGCTCCGACGGCAGCGCCCGGCTGTCGGAGCTGTGGTCACCGGTGGCCCCGGAACCGATGTAGCGGATCTGGGCCCGCTTGAAGCGGT
>CAVXNT010000016.1:0-24250 GCA_963763225.1 uncultured Actinomycetota bacterium
CACATCGTGACCCGAGCCACAGCCGGTGAGCAGCACCGTGGCGACGAGCGCCACGCCGACGAGACGGATGCGGGTCACGTGTTCTCCTGGGGGTCCTTGACTGGATCGCTGACTGGATCGATCACGCTGTCGATCACCTGCCGGGCCCATTCAAGCAGGGCGATGCCGGCGATCGGCTTCCCCCCGACCACGGCGGTCTGCGGGCGGGGCACCAGGATCGTGTCGACCGGCGCCTTGACGATCGACTTCGGGTAGAGCCGGTTGAGGCGTACGACGCGCGACTCGGGCAGCTCGACCGGCGCGAACCGCACGTTGCTTGCCCGCGATCGTGACCTCGCCGATGCCCGCCTGGCGGGCGCGGGCCCGGAACCGCGCGACCAGCAGCAGCGACGACGACCTCCGGCCGGCGGCTCGCCGTACCGGTCCAGCAGCTCCTCGTTGATGCAGGTCGACGTCCTCGTCGGAGCGGACCTCGGCCAGCCGCTTGTACATCTCCAGCCGCAGCCGCTCGCTGGGGATGTAGTCGTGCGGCAGGTGCGCGTCGACCGGCAGCTCGATGCGGACCTCGTCGAGCTCGGGCTCGCGCGTCGCCGCGGAACTCGTTGACCGCCTCGCCGACCAGCCGGACGTAGAGGTCGAAGCCGACGTCGGCGATGTGGCCGGACTGCTCGCCGCCGAGCAGGTTGCCGGCGCCGCGGATCTCGAGGTCCTTCATCGCGATCGCCATGCCGCCGCCGAGGTCGGAGTGCTGCGCCAGCGTGGCGAGCCGCTCGTGGGCGGTCTCGGTCAGCGGCTTCTCGGCCGGGTAGAGGAAGTAGGCGTACGCGCGCTCCCGCGACCGGCCGACCCGGCCGCGCAGCTGGTGGAGCTGGGAGAGGCCGAGGGTGTCGGCGCGCTCGATGATCATCGTGTTCGCGTTGGAGACGTCGAGGCCGGACTCGACGATCGTGGTGCAGACGAGCACGTCGAAGCGCTTCTCCCAGAAGTCCAGCATCACCTGCTCGAGCTGGTGCTCCCCCATCTGGCCGTGCGCCGTGGCGACCCGCGCCTCGGGCACCAGCTCCCGGATCCGGGCCGCGGCCTTCTCGATCGAGCTGACCCGGTTGTGGATGTAGAAGACCTGGCCGTCGCGCAGCAGCTCGCGGCGGACCGCCGCGACGACCTGGCGGTCCTCGTAGGCGCCGACGTAGGTGAGCACCGGGTGCCGCTCCTCGGGCGGGGTGGTGATCGTGGACATCTCGCGGATGCCGGTGATCGCCATCTCCAGGGTGCGCGGGATCGGGGTCGCGGACATCGACAGCACGTCGACCGAGGTGCGCAGCCGCTTCATCTGCTCCTTGTGCTCGACGCCGAAGCGCTGCTCCTCGTCGACGATGATCAGCCCGAGGTCCTTGATCCGGATGTCGGGGTTGAGCAGCCGGTGGGTGCCGACCACGATGTCGACCGAGCCGTCGGCCAGGCCCGGCGATCACCTCGCGCGCCTCGGCGTCGGTCTGGAAGCGGGAGAGGCCCTTGAGGACGACCGGGAAGCCGCTCATCCGCTCGGTGAAGGTCGTGAGGTGCTGGGTGACCAGCAGCGTGGTCGGCACCAGCACCGCGACCTGCTTGCCGTCCTGGACGGCCTTGAACGCCGCGCGCACGGCGATCTCGGTCTTGCCGTAGCCGACGTCGCCGCAGACCAGCCGGTCCATCGGCACGCTGCGCGCGCATGTCGGCCTTGACCTCGTCGACGGTGCTCAGCTGGTCGGGGGTCTCCTGGAACGGGAAGGCGTCCTCGAGCTCGCGCTGCCACGGGGTGTCCGGCGCCGAACGCGTAGCCCTGGGTGGCCTGCCGGGCGGCGTACAGCTTGATCAGCTCGGCGGCGATCTCGCGGACCGCCTTGCGGGCGCGGTTCTTGCGCTTGGTCCAGTCGGCGCCGCCGAGCCGGTCCAGCGAGGGCTGCTCGCCGCCGACGTAGCGGGTGACCTGGTCGAGCGCGTCGGCCGGGACGTAGAGCCGGTCCGGCGGGCCGCCGCGCTTGGAGGCGCCGTACTCGAGCACGAGGTACTCGCGCACGGCGCCGCCGACCTCGCGCTGCTTCATCTCCACGAACCGGCCGACGCCGTGCTGCTCGTGCACGACGTAGTCGCCGGCGCTGCAGCTCGAGCGGGTCGATCTGCCGCTTGCGCCGGGCCGGCATCTTGCGCATGTCGCGGGTCGAGGCCTTCTGGCCGGACAGGTCCTCCCCGGTCAGCACGACGAGCCGGTGGCGTCGTCGACGAAGCCGTGGTCGAGCGCGCCGCAGGTGACCGTGACGACGTCGGTGGCAGGCGGCGGCCTCGTCGGGCTCGTCGGCGATCCGCGCGGGGACGTCGTGCTCGGCGAGCACCTCGACCATCCGCTGGGCCGGGCCGTGGCCGGGGTGCAGCACGACGACGCGGTGGCCCTCCTGCCGCCAGCGGTCGATGTCGCCGATCGCGCGCTCGACGTCGCCGCGGTAGGCGTCGGCCGGCCGGGCGCCGCAGCGTCCGGCTCGGCACCGCCGCCCTCGGCCGCCACCGCCGGGCTCGGCGTCGTCGTCGATGCCGAACGGGCTCATCGTCCACCACGGCTTGCCCTGGTCGAGCGCGTGCTCGCGCACGTCGGCGATGGAGCGGTACGACGCGGCGCCGAGGTCGATCGGCGCCGTGCCCGCCGCCGGCCGCGGCCGCCCAGCTGGCGCCGAGGAACTCCTCGCTGGTCGCGACCAGGTCGTGGGCGCGGCTGCGGGCCCGCTCGGGGTCGAGCACCAGCACGTGGGTGTCGGCCGGCATCAGGTCGACCAGCAGCTCCATCTCGTCGACGAGCACCGGCGCCAGCGACTCCATGCCCTCGACGGCGATGCCGGCGGCGATCTTGTCGGTCAGCTCGAGCAGCTGCGGGTGCTGCCGGCCCAGCTCGGCGGCCCGCTCGCGGACCTCGTCGGTGAGCAGCAGCTCGCGGCACGGCGGCGCCCACAGCCGGTCGGCCTTGTCCAGCGTGCGCTGGTCGGCGACCGAGAAGCTGCGGATCTCCTCGACGTCGTCGCCCCAGAACTCCACCCGCAGCGGGTGCTCCTCGGTCGGCGGGAACACGTCGACGATGCCGCCGCGGACCGCGAACTCGCCGCGCTTCTCGACCAGGTCGACGCGGGAGTACGCCGCGTCCGCGAGCCGGCGTACGACGTCCTCGAGCGGCGCGGTGTCGCCGGGCGCCAGCTCGACCGGCTCCAGGTCGCCGAGGCCCTTCACCTGCGGCTGCAGCACCGACCGGACCGGCGCGACCACGACCTTCAGCGGGCCGTTGGTGCGCGTCGGTGCCGGGGTGGCGCAGCCGCCGCAGCACCGCCAGCCGGCGGCCGACCGTGTCGCTGCGCGGGCTCAGCCGCTCGTGCGGCAGCGTCTCCCAGCTCGGGTAGTAGCGCGACCAGGGCCGGGTCGACCAGGTCACCCAGCGCGGCGACCAGGTCCTCGGCCTCGCGGGAGGTCGCGGTCACCGCCAGCACGGTCCGGCCGGCGCGCACCAGCCCGGCGACGACGAACGGCCGCAGCGCCTCGGGGCCGGTGAGGTCGAGGGCTCGGACGCGCCCGCCGCGGGCGTCGGCCATGGCCTCGGTCGAGCGTGGGGTCGGCGAGGACGGCGTCGGCCAGGCCGGCGAGGTGGCCGGAGAGCTGCACGAGGTGCCTTTCGGGGAGCGAGGGACAGCACGAGAGCCCCCGGCCGGAGGCGGCAGGGGGTGACGTTCTGGAGTCTACGGCCCCGTCGGGGACGGGCCGGGCGAGGTTTGGATTGCTTGCGCTCGTGCAACTGAGCAGGGAGGCGACATCCCAGGAGGACGACTCCGGTGCCATCGACCGAACCGACCGACATCCCGCACCCGCTGCGGCAGTACGCCCTGCTCGCCGACGGCGAGCGCGGCGCCCTGGTGGGGCCACGGGGCCAGGTCGTGTTCCTCTGCGCACCGCGCTGGCACGACGACGCGGTCTTCTCCTCCCTGTTCGGCGGGGCCGGCGGCTACCTGGTCCGCCCGGACGGGCAGCGCTACCTGTGGTCGGGCAGCTACGAGCAGGACACGCTGATCTGGCGCGACCGGTGGATCGGGACCGACGGCACCGTGGAGTGCCGCGAAGCGCTGGCCTTCCCGGGCGACCCCGAGCAGGTCGTGCTGCTGCGCCGCATCGAGGCCCTCGCCGGCGACGCGTGCGTCGAGGTCGGGCTCGACTGCCGGGCCGGGTTCGGCTCCGAGCCGATGGAGGTGCGCCGGACGGCCGACGACGTCTGGGAGGGCCGCACCGGCGACCTCCGCCTGCGCTGGTCCGGCGCGCCGCGGGACGTCGAGGTCCGCGACGGCCGACTCGTCGCCGAGCTCGGGGTGCCCGAGGGCGAGACCCACGAGCTGGTGCTCGAGCTGACCCGGGCCGACCTGCCCCAGACACCGCCCGACCCGGCGCGCACCTGGGCCGGGACCGAGCGGGCATGGCACGACGCCGTCCCCGATCTCAACGCCTCGGTCTCGCCGGGCGAGTCCCACCACTCGTACGCCGTCCTGCGGGGTCTGACCTGCTCCACCGGCGCGATGGTCGCCGCGGCGACGAACGCGCTGCCCGAGCACGCCCACGCGGGGCGCAACTACGACTACCGGTACGCCTGGATCCGCGACCAGTGCTTCGCCGGCCAGGCGGCCGCCGCGATCGGCGACCACCGACTCCTCGACTCCGCGACCCGGTTCGTCGCCGCCCGGGTGCTCGACGACGGTCCCCGGCTGCGCCCGGCGTACACCGTGACCGGCGACGCGGTGCCGGACGAGTCAACCCTCGACCTGCCCGGCTACCCCGGCGCTCCGGTGCGGGTCGGCAACCGGGCGAACGACCAGTTCCAGCTCGACGCCTTCGGCGAGTCCCTGCTGCTGTTCGCTGCCGCCGCCGAGGCCGGCCGGCTCGACGACGACGGCCGGCGGGCCATCGACGTCCTGGTGCGCTCGGCGACCGAGAGGCGTTGCGACGCGGACGCGGGCATCTGGGAGCTCGACGACCGGCGGTGGGCGCACTCGCGGCTGATCTGCGCCGCCGGCCTGCGCGCCGTGGCGCCGTACAGCGGGAGCGAGGGCGAGTCGCGCCGGCAGCTCGCGGACGAACTGGTGGCGAGCGCTGCCCACGACTGCCTCCACCCCAGCGGCCGGTGGCAGCGCTCCCCCGACGACCCGACCGTCGACGCGGCCCTGCTCATCCCGGGCATCCGCGACGCCATCCCGCCCAGGACCCCCGCCAGCTGCGCACCATCGACGCCGTGGTCGACGAGCTCACCGACGACGGGTACGTCTACCGCTTCCGCCAGGACGCGCATGAGCCGCTGCACCAGGAGGAGGGCGCGTTCCTGCTGGCCGGCTTCCACCTCTCCCTGGCCGAGCTCGCCCGCGGCGAGCGTGAGCGCGCGACCCGTTGGTTCGAGCGGACCCGAGGCGCCCTCGGCCCACCCGGCCTGTTCGCCGAGGAGTACGACGTGGTGCTGCGCCAGCTGCGCGGCAACCTCCCCCAGGCCTTCGTCCACGCCCTGCTGCTGGAGACCGCGCGCCGGCTCCACGACGCCGGCGTCGACAACCGCGGCTTCACCGCCACCGACCGCTGAGCCGGGGCGGACCACCGACCGGGCCGGAGCCCGAGAAGGAGGAAATGACCATGACCACCTCATCGAGGGCGCACGGCCGACGCGTCGTCGTCATCACCGGTGCGTCCGGCGGGATCGGCCGGGCCAGCGCCCGCGCGTTCGCCGAGCGCGGTGACTCCGTCGCCCTGCTCGCGCGCGGTCAGGCCGGGCTGGACGCCGCGGCCGACGACGTACGCGCGGCCGGATCTCGCGCCCTGCCGATCGCGGTCGACACCGCCGACCACGAGGCGCTGGACCGCGCCGCGGACCGTGTCGAGGCCGAGCTGGGACCGATCGACGTGTGGGTCAACGTGGCGTTCACGTCGGTCTTCGCCCGGTTCACCGACATCGAGCCCGAGGAGTTCAAGCGGGTCACCGACGTGACGTACCACGGGTTCGTCAACGGGACCCGGACGGCGCTGCGCGTCATGCAACCGCGTGACCGCGGCACGATCGTCCAGGTCGGCTCGGCACTGGGCTACCGCGGCATCCCGCTGCAGTCCGCGTACTGCGGCGCCAAGCACGCGCTGCGCGGCTTCTGCGGCTCGCTGCGCACCGAGCTGATGCACGAAGGCAGCCAGATCCAGGTCACGATGGTCCAGATGCCCGCGGTGAACACGCCGCAGTTCTCCTGGGTCCTGTCCCGCCTCCCGCGGCAGGCGATGCCGGTGCCGCCGATCTACCAGCCCGAGGTCGCGGCGCGCGCGGTCCTGCACGCCGCGGACCACCCGAAGCGCCGTGAGTACTGGGTGGGCGCGTCGACGGTCGGCACGATCGTCGGCGAGAAGCTCGCGAGCGGCCTGCTGGACCGCTACCTGGCCCGGACGGGCTTCGACTCCCAGCAGACCGGGGATCCCAAGCCCGCCGACCAGCCGGCGAACCTGTGGGAGCCCGCCGACGGCGAGCAGGGGCACGACTTCGGCGCGCACGGGCTCTTCGACGACAGCGCGCACGACCGGTCACCCCAGTTCTGGGCCTCCGCGCACCGCGGTGTGCTCGCCGCGGCCGGCGGGGCGGCCGTCGCGGCTGCGCTCGCCCTCGCCACGAGGACCCGGTCGTGAACGGGGTGGACGTGGCCCGGACGGCCCTCGGCGCCACGCTCGTCCTGCGGCCCGAGGTGGCCACCGCCCTGACCCGGACCCCGGCGACGACCGACACGACAGCCGTCGTACGGCTGCTGGGCGGCCGCTACCTCGCCCAGGGGCTGCTCGGCGTGGTCGCGCCGCGGTCCTTCCGCAAGCTCGGGATGACCGTCGAGGCGCTCCACGCGGCGTCGATGGTGCCGCTGGGCCTGGACCATCCGGAGCACGCGCGGCTCGCGGCCGCCGGCGGGGCCGTGGCAACCGGCCTCGTGCTGTGGGAGGCGTTGCGCTGAGCGGACCGCGCTAGCGCTGGCTGGTGCGGTCGGCGTACGCCGTGGCGGCGGTGTACACCGCGTCCACGTAGGACTGCGCGTGGTTGTAGGAGAACACCGCGTCGGCCCACCCGGACCCCGTCGACAGATCGTGCCCGTCGGCGCACAGGTAGCGGACGGCGGTGAACGCCGCGTCGTCGAGGTCGTTCGGGTCGGCGACCCCGTCGCCGTCGCCGTCGGCGCCCCAGGTCTCCCACGTCGACGGGATGAACTGCAGCGGGCCGACGGCGTGGTCCCAGCGGGGATCACCGTGCCACGAGGCGGTCGTCCTGGTCGCGGGCACGGCGGCGAACCGCCGGCCGTCCAGGGCCGGGCCCAGGATCGGGGACGACGGCCGGCCGTCCGCACCGAGCGTGCGTCCGCCGATGGTGCCGTGGTGGGACTCGACCCAGCCGATCCCGGCGAGCGTGGTCCAGCCGACGTCGCAGTCCCGCGGCTCGTCGAGCTGGGCGTTGGCGTAGGCGCGCACGGCGGGCTCGGGGATCCCGGCCCTCGCGGCGGTGGCGCGCACCCACTGCGGGTCCACGCGACGAGGCCCGACCGGCTTCCCGGGCCGCACGGCGTGCGACGTCGCCGCGGCCGGCGCGGGACCGCCGACGTACTGCTGCTCGACGACGACCGGCGGCGGGGCGAGGACCGTCTGCGAGGCGAGGTACCCCAGTCCGGCCACCGCCCCCAGCACGGTGGCGAGGGCCCCGATCGTGCGGGCAGGGGTCATCGCGCGGGCGGCGCGGGGGCGGTGGTGCTCACCACAGCATTGTCCCCGACGGGAGGCACGGGACCGAGCCGGGTGTACCCGGTCGATGTCGGCCGTGACGTCGCCGCGAGGGCAAGCGCCAACGCGAGGAGGCCCACCAGCAGGGCCAGCAACATGAGGACCCAGAGGCGTCGGTGGACAGCCGGCACGTGCATCGCGTCACCCCCGAGGGACACCAGACGCCACTCCCCCGACACCGGCCGGCCGGACCGACGGTGCGTGCCCACAGTTGGGGATCGCCGGGGCACCGGTCTGGACCAGCGGTGCCCGGGCCGGTCGAACGGACCCGGAGTCTCCGAATTCGGCGGGGATCCGGGGTGCCCTGCTCCCGAGTGTGAGACGTTGCCGTCATGAGCGGGGGACGCTCCTGGGGTGTGTGGACATGAACGACGGCGATCAGGCGCCGCGTGGCCGACCGGTGCCGGTGGCCGTGGTGATCGGCAGGCTCGCCGACATCGTGGAGGCGACCGACGCCGTCGCCGGCGTCGAGGCCGCCGCGCCGCTCGTCGCCGCGTTGGTCCAAGCCCACGTGGTCGCGGACGTCGTCGGGATCACCTGGCGGGCCGGACCGAGGCGGATCCAACGGCTGGCCGCCACGGACGCGGTCCTGCTCGATCTCGACCGGGCCGGCCCGGTCGGCCCCACGGCGCCCTGGAGCCCGGCACCGGACGACGAGGCGGCGCTGACCGTGGACGACACCGAGGCCGACACCCGCTGGCAGCCGTGGGCGACGGCGGCCGCCGGACTCGGCCTGCGCTCGGCAGCGTTCGTCGGGCTGCCGCCGCTGCGCGGCGGCCCCGTGGTGCTCGAGCTCTACGCGCGCCGTCCGGCCGCCTTCACCACACACCTGCAGCCGGTCCTCGAGGCCGGCCGGCTGACCGGGCTGGCCCTGCGCGCCGCCGACCGCATGGCCAATCTGGAGGACGCGATGCACACCCGCGGCCTCATCGGCCAGGCGCAGGGCATCCTGATGCAGCAGTACGACCTGTCGGGGGCGGAGGCCCTGGCCTACCTGCGCCGCCAGTCCCAGGAGTCCCACCGCAAGATCGCCGACCTGGCCGCGGAGGTGGTGCGCCGGCGCGAGGACCGGAGAGCGGACAGCCCCGGCTCCGTCTGACGCCACCGGCCGATTTGACGCTCGTTTGACGCTCGCGTTGCGCACTTCTGCGTTCATGGGACCAGGCCGTCAGGTTCGGCCGCAGGGGGAGGGACAGCTATGGATGCACCTGGGGTGGGCGCCGCGCGTCGTGCGCGCCGCGAGGAACGACCGAACGTCACGGGGGTGACGTCGTGCCGCGCGGCGTAGGAGTGACTCGGGTCAGCATCGTGGAGGACCACGAGCTGTTCGCCGAGGCACTGGACGTCGCGCTCACGCTGGAGGGCCACGACGTGCGCCGCGTCGGGGTGCAGGATCATCCGCCCACGCGTGACGGGCTCCTCACGGCGATCCTGCGGCAACGGCCGCAGATCGTGCTCCTGGACCTGGACCTCGGTTCGGGGATGGACGGCACCCGGCTCGTCGAGCCGCTGAGCCGGGAAGGCGTCGCGGTGATCGTGATCACGGCCACGACCGACGCGGCACGGCTGGGCGAGTGCCTTCGCTACGGGGCCCGGGCCGTCGCGCCCAAGTCGAACCCGCTCAACGCCATCCTCGCCATGATCCGCAGCATCCGGCAGGGGCGGCCCGCGGTGGACCGGGAGGAACGCGACCGGCTGCTGGTCTCCTTCCACCGGCAGCAGGTCTTCGACGTGGAGGCGCGCCAGCGCCTGGCCTCACTGACCCGTCGCGAGCAGGAGGTCCTCGGGGAGCTCATGGAAGGTCGCACGGTGGCGCAGATCGCGCGGTCGTCGTACGTCTCGGAGGCGACGGTGCGGACCCAGGTGAAGTCGATCCGGGCCAAGCTCGGCGTCACCTCGCAGCTCGGCGCGGTGGGCGTGGCCGTGCGGACGCAGTGGCGGCCGCCGGCGCTGCGCCGCCCGGCGTCGGCCTGAATCACCGATTTGGTGGATCTCGGGCCGTTGCCCGACACCCGGGACCTCGCGGATTCCTACGTTGACCGGACTCCCCATGGTCCCAGCGGCCATGCGTCGCGAGAGAGGTGTCCATGGTCGCGTCCGCAGCATCACCCACGACCGAGTGGGGTGTCCTCGCGGACGCGGGCCACCCGGTCGACGTCGCCGGCACCGCGCCGGCCCAGCCCGACAGTCGGGCCCGATCGGTTCCACGCGACCGGCGGACCGGAGGGCTGATCGCCCTGGGCGACGGCGCTGCGGCACTGGCCGTGACCCTCGTGGGCACCCCGGTCGGCTCGTGGAGCGTGGCGCTCCCGGCCGTCTGGCTCGCGGCGCTGGTCACGCACGGCGGCTACGACCGTCGGATCGCCGGGGGGCGGCACGGAACGCTCAGGCGGGTGGTGCCGGCCGCGCTCACCTTCGCCTTCGGTGCGGTCGCCCTGGCCGCAGCGACCGGAGCCACGGTCGTTCCCGCTGCCCTGGTCGTCTCCGTGCTCGCCATGGCCATCGTCGCCACGGCGGGGCGTGCGCTCGCGGCGCATCTCCACCGCGCCGATCTGACCCGGGTCGTGCTGGTCGGCAACGGCGACGACGTCGAGCGGATGAGCCGCGAGCTGACCGAGGCGGGGTCGACGTTCACGGTCGTCCACACGTGCCTGGTCGAGGACGGCGACGACCCGTCGGTGCCCGGCTCGACCGATCTCCTGGAGCTGCGCACCGTCGTCGCGGAGACCGATGCCGACGCCGTGGTGGTCGTGCCCTGCCGCCGCCTCGACCCGCTCCGGATCCGTCGGATCGGGTGGGAGCTGGAACGCGACGGCACCCGGCTGATGCTGGCGACGGCGCTGCCGGATCTCGGGCACGCGCGGGTCGGCCTGGGCCGGGTGGGCGACGTCTCGCTGCTGCACGTGCGGCACGCCGATCTCCGCGGTCCTCGCCAGGTCGCCAAGCAGGTCTGTGAGCGCGCCCTCGCCGCGCTGGCGCTGGTCGCCCTGGCCCCGGTCCTCCTCGTGCTCGCCGCGGCGGTGCGCCTCGAGTCCGACGGGCCCGCCCTCTTCCGGCAGAGCCGGATCGGCCGGGACGGCCACCCGTTCACCATGCTGAAGCTGCGGACCATGTGCGCCGACGCCGAGGCTCGCCGCGCCGAGCTCACGTCCGACGACGACCGCGTGCTGTTCAAGCTGCCTGCGGACCCGCGCGTGACCCGCGTGGGCCGCTTCCTGCGTGCCTACTCCCTGGACGAGCTGCCCCAGCTGCTCAACGTCGTGCGCGGCGAGATGGCACTCGTCGGGCCCCGACCGCCGCTGCCGAGCGAGGTGGAGCAGTACGACGGGGACACCCACCGCCGCCTGGCGGTCACGCCGGGGCTGACCGGGCTGTGGCAGGTCAGCGGCCGGTCCGACCTCTCCTGGGCCGAGTCGATGCGCCTGGACCTCCGCTACGTCGAGCACTGGTCGATCGGACTGGACCTGCGGATCCTCGGCCGGACCGTCGGAGCGGTCCTCGGCCAGCGTGGCGCCTACTGAGACAGCCTGGATCCGAGGGGACCCGCGGCCCCCGCGATGGGTGCCCACCGGTCCCCGACGCCCGGGACCAAAGTCCTGACCTGCGTCGTGAAGGTCCGCGCGCGCCGGTTCTCGACGTACCATGGTGGCGCGGTCAGAGAGGTGCTGCGTTCTTGGGATCCCTTCCTGGAGGGGGAGCAGCACGCCATGCACGAACAGGACAACATCCGGACCGACATCCGGCTCTTGGGCGGCTTCGAGGTCGTCCGGCCGGACGGGACCGCAGTCACCGCCGCGGAGTGGCGCACGGGCAAGACCATGGATCTCCTGCGCCTGCTCGCCCTGAGCAACGCCCGCCCCGTGCGGACCGCCGGACTGATCGACAAGCTCTGGCCGGACGCGAGTCCCGGCCACGGTCGCGGCAGCCTCCGCACGGCCGCCAGCCAGATCCGGCGCACCGTCGGCGCCGACTGCGTCGTCCGCCAGCCCGACGGGCTGGCGCTCCGCGGGGCCCACGTGGATGTCGACGAGTTCATGGGCAGCGCACGACGCGTCTTCCTCGCGGCCCGGGCGGGTGATCACGCTCGGGTCATCGCCATCGCCCGTCACGCCGAGCGCGTGTACCTCGGCGACTTCCACGCCTACGACGACGACAGCGACTGGGCGGCAGAACACCGCGAGTACCTGCGGCGGATGCGTCTCGCGCTCCTGTGCGACGCTGCCAGCAGCGCGGAGACGATGCACCTCTACCAGGAGGCGGCGGACCTCGCGGCTGCCGCGATCCAGATCGATCGGTCCTCGGAGGCAGCACACCGGATCCTGATGGCGGCGCACGCCGGCCTGGGCGAGATCGCCGGGGCGCTGCGCGTGTACGAGACCTACCGTGCCCACCTCGCCGAGGAGCTGGGGGTGAACCCCTCCCCGCAGACCCGGGACCTGCACCTGCGGCTCCTCCGGGACAACAGCGCTTGAGCCGAATGACGCACGTGTTCCACCACCGGTCACCGGTCGGCGTCGCTGGCCCTCACCTGCTTGCTGGCGCTCTCGTACGCCGCCACGGCGGCCAGCTGCGTGTTCACCTCGAGCTTGCGCAGCACCGCCCGGACCTGGCTGCGCACGGTGGACTCGCTGACCCCGAAGTGCTGTGCGATCTGCTGCACCGACTCGCCGTCGTGCATGAGCGCGAGCACCTCGGTCTCGCGCGGCGTCAGGGAGCGGACCAGGTTCACCGCGCTGCGCCCTTCCCGGTCGACGGCCCGCCAGGATGCCCGCAGGCCGGCGAGCTCGGCGGGTCGGAGCACCTGTTCGCCCGCGGCCACTCGCTCGATCGCCTCGCGCAGGGCCTCGAGCGAGCAGGAGCTGCGCAGCACGGCCACGGCGCCGGCCTCGAGCATCGCGCCCCACAGGGGGCCCGGTCGGGAGCCGGTGAGGACGATCCAGGGCACGAGAACCCGTCGGACCACCGCCTGGGCCTGCTCGACCCGTGGGAGCGACTCGAGGTCGCAGAGCAGGACGCCGACGTCGATCGGTTCTCCCGTGCGCGGCATCCGCGGGCCGCCGGCGTGCCAGCCGACCCGCGTCACCCGCAACCCCGACGACACCAGGGCCGCGGCGACCGTGTCCCCGACCAGGGACTGGTCGGAGGTGACGGCGACGTGACGGGAGGGCGACATTGCCTGCGGAGCCTCTCTGCTCGCGTACACGTCCGGCTTCGGTCACCGCACGCCCGAGTGGCAGGTTCTCGTCATCGTGGGGTCTCGAGCCGGCCGGGACAGCGACCGGAGGCAGCTCACCCTGAAATTGGGGACTACGCGCGCCGCGGCCCCTGCACCGCGGCGGGTCTGGTCCACAGTGAAGCGTCTCGCCGGCCGCAACGGTCGGGACGCGATGCGACGACAGGGTCGTGCTCTCCCCCTGCGCACGTACCTGCCTGCCCCCATCAGGCGTCGGCGCGATCCAGCGCACCGACCGTCGGCGGCCGGCGAGGCGCCAAGGGCTCCGACCCGCTCCCCAAATTGGGGGAGCGGTCCCCGAGCCCACGCGGGGGCCGCCCGACCGACCCTACGTTCTCGGCGTCGGGCTTCACGACGCGGGAGCGGGGCCGTGGAGGCAGTCGATGGGGTGCCGACCGGTGAGGGGGTGAGGGGACATGACGCGCTTGGCAGGGGTGCTCCGGCCCCCCGAGGGGTCGTGGGGGTGGGCCGGAACCGTCGCCGTGGTCGCCGTCGCAGTCGTCCCTCAGCTGGCCGTGCAGGCCATGGTGCCGGTCGCGCGGACGCCGTCCCGCGCCGCCCTGGTGGCGGCCCTGCTGGCCGGCCTCGTCACGCTGGTGAGCGGGCTCCTGCTGTACCTGCACCACCGGCTGACGGACTCGGACGGCACCGGCTGGCTGTCGGCGGGCATGATCTTCACGGCCGGCGTGTGGGCCACGCTGGCCGGTCTCGGCATCACCGCGCACGACGACGTCCACGGAGTCACGCCGCTCGTCGGTGGGGACGTGATGGTCCTTCTCGGGCTCCTGCTGATGGTGCACTTCTCGGTCCGCGTCCCGTTGCCGGCCGATCCGGCCGGTCTCGGCCTGCTGCTCGCGTTCTGCACAGCGGCAGCCGCGATCGTGGTCGCCGCAGTCAGCGACCAGGTCTGGACGGCGACGCCGTGGCGGCTGCTCACCGCGATGCCACTCGCCGGGCTGGGCGTGCTCGTCGCGCTGGAGGTACGCCGCCTCACCGACCTGCCGGCCTGGGCGGCCGACCGCCTGATGGTCGCGATCGCGGCCCTCACGCTCGGACGCGTGCTCGTCGTTGCGC
Organism: uncultured Actinomycetota bacterium; assembly: GCA_963763225.1. Lineage (GTDB taxonomy): Bacteria > Actinomycetota > Actinomycetes > Propionibacteriales > Nocardioidaceae > Nocardioides. Next base: position 14,138 of record CAVXNT010000016.1, read on the forward strand.
CGGGAGACGCGGCGGCGGCGTACGGCATCTCGGTCGCCGCCAGCACGCTGGCGGGGTTCCTGCTCCTGAGCACGTCGCTGACCACGCTGTGGCTGGCGATCCGCAACGACCACCTCGTCGTCACCGCCCTCCAGCACCAGCTGGCCACCACGGCGGCACAGGCTCGCGTCGATCGCGAGCGGCTGCACGAGGTGAAGGGCACCATCGCCGGCATCGCCTCGGCATCCAAGCTCATCCATCGGGATCCGCCCATCCCGGTCCGCCGCCGGGCGATGCTGGAGGAGATGCTCGAGCGGGAGTCCGCGCGGCTGCAGCGCCTGCTGCACGGCGCGGGCCAGGGGCCGCTGCACTCGATCGCGGTCGACGACGTCCTGCGCCCGCTCGTGGTGGCGCGGCAGGCGCAGGGACAGCGCGTCACGTGGCAGCCGAGCGGGGCGCGGGCGTGGATGAGCGAGGACGACCTGACGGCGGTCCTGAACATCCTGCTGGAGAACACCGCCAGGCACGCACCGGGCGAGAGCGTCGCAGTCTTCGTCCGCGACCTGGACCACCACGTCGAGATCGTCGTGGCCGACTCCGGCCCCGGCGTCCCCGAGGCGGACCGGCACGCCGTCTTCGAGCTCGGCACTCACGGCGCCCACTCGGTCGGCCAGGGCATCGGCCTGCATCTCGCCCGGCGGCTGATGCTGCGCTGCGGTGGCTACCTGAGGCTCGACGACTCCTGGCGCGCCGGCGCCGCGTTCGTCGCCGGGGCCCGCCGCGCGGACCTGCAGACAGAGGGGCGGTGCGATGACCCAGCCCACGTCGTCGCGCAGTAAGGTCCGGGTCCTCATCGTCGAGGACCACGCCCTCTTCGCCGAGTCCCTGGACCTCGCCCTCACGATGGAGGGCTACGACGTCCACCGCTTCCCGATGACGGGTCAGGCCGCCGCGACCGCCCCGCTGGTCTCGACCGCGCTCCGCCTGCGGCCACGCGTCGTGCTGCTCGACCTGGACCTCGGCGCCTTCGGCGACGGTGTCGCCCTGATCCATCCCCTGGCCCGGTCCGGAGCCAACGTGGTGGTCGTCACCGCATCGACCGACCGCGCGCGGTGGGGCGAGTGCGTGCGCCACGGGGCGCGCAGGGTGATCGCCAAGACCGAGCCGCTGAACGAGATCATGTCGGTCGTCCGCCGGATCCACCAGGGCCAGCCGGTCATGGACCACAACGAGCGGGAGGAGCTGCTCCGCATCTGGCACGACACGCGGAGCAAGCAGCAGGACGTCCGGAACCGGCTCACCGCGCTGACCCCCCGGGAGCGCGCGGTCCTCGGTCAGCTGATGGAGGGGCGACAGGTCCGGGAGATCGCGCGGACCCGGTTCGTCTCCGAGGCGACCGTGCGGACCCAGGTCAAGTCGATCCTGGCCAAGCTCGACGTCACCTCACAGCTCGCGGCGGTCGGCCTGGCCCGCAGCGTCGGATGGCGCCCGCCGCCGGAGCAGTGACGGCTGCGCGGCGGCAGGAGCTCAGCCGCAGGCTCACAGGTCCGCGTGCTCGGCGATGAACCGCAGGATCCGGCCGGCCAGCTCCGGACGACACACGACGACGTCGGGCAGGTAGACGTCCTCCTGGTTGTACCGCAGCGGCGAGCCGTCGATCCGCGAGGTGAACAGCCCCGCGGCCCGCGCGACCGCGACCGGTGCCGCGGAATCCCACTCGTACTGGCCGCCGGCGTGGACGTAGGCGTCGGTGACGTCGCGGGTCACCGAGATCATCTTCACGCCCGCCGAGCCCATCGGCACCAGCTCGGCACCGAGCTCCTCGGCCAGGGCGTTCACGAACGCCGGCGGGCGGCTGCGCGACACGGCGATCCGCGGGCGCTCGGAGGTCGAGGGCGGTACGACGGGCGGCGTACCGGTGTTGAACGTCTCGCCGAGCGCGGGCTGGGCGACCGCCCCGGCCACCAGGTCGCCGTCCTGCCAGAGCGCGACGTGCACGGCCCAGTCGTCGCGGGGCACCTCGGAGAACTCGCGGGTGCCGTCCAGGGGGTCGACGATCCAGACCCGACTACTGCTCAGTCGCACCTTGTCGTCCTTGCCCTCCTCGGACAGCACGGCGTCGTCGGGCCGGTGCTCGGCGAGCAGCCGCATCAGCAGCTCGTGCGCGGCGCGGTCGCCGGCGTCCTTGAGCTCGCGGCCCTGCAGCCCCTCGCCGCGCACCTCGAGCAGCCGCTCACCGGCGACGGTCGCGAGCCACGTCGCGAGGACGTGGTCGTCGGTGGCGGCCTCAGCCGGCGGGGTCCCGGGGTCGAACGTCATGAGGAGCTCCTTGCGGGTCGGTCTACGAGTTGAACTGCTGCTGGGTCCGCTCGAGACCCTCGGTCACCAGCGACTCCACCGCGTCGGCGGCCCTGTCCACCTGGAACGGCAGGATCTTGCGCTCCGCGGAGGAGTAGCCGGACAGCACGAAGTCGGCCGGGTCCTGGCGGCCCGGCGGGCGGCCGATGCCGACGCGGATCCGGTGGAACTCACCGGTGCCGAGCGACGAGCGGATCGAGCGCAGGCCGTTGTGGCCGCCGTCCCCACCGCCGAGCTTGACCCGCATCGTGTCGAACGGGATGTCGAGCTCGTCGTGCACCGCGACGATGCGCTCGGGCGGCACCTTGTAGAACGCGGCGAGCTGCTTGACCGGCCCGCCGGACTCGTTCATGTAGCACCGCCCCTTCATCAGGACGATCCGCGGGCCCGGCGCGCCGGGGGCACCGAGGCGGCCCTCGACGACCTCGGCCCGCCCGGACTTGTGGGCCCGGAACGGCGCGCCCATCCGGTGCGCGAGCTCATCGACGACGAGGTGGCCGACGTTGTGCCGGTGCTGGGCATACGAAGGGCCCGGGTTCCCCAGGCCGACGACCAGCCACACGGGGGTGGAGTCGGACATGGGATCCGGGCCCTTTCGACGCAGGAAGTCGAGGATCACTCCTCGGAGGCGGCCTCGCCCTCGGCGGATGCCTCGGCCTCGGCCGGAGCCTCCGCCTCGGTCTCGCCCTCCTCGCGCTCGATACCGACCTCGGCCTCGGCCTCCTCCAGCTCCGCGTCCAGGGCCTCCTGGGAGACCTGCTGGGTGACGTTGACGACCAGGGTCTCCGGGTCGGTCAGCAGGGTGGAGCCGGACGGGAGGGCCAGGTCGGAGGCGTGCACCTGGGTGCCGACCTCGGCGCCCTCGACGTTCACCTCGACGTACTCCGGGATGTGGGTGGCCTCGGCCTCGATCTGGATGTTCGGGTGCTCGGTGACGACCAGCGTCTCGCGGGCGGCCTCGCCGACCAGGTGCACCGGGATGTCGACGGTGACCTTCTCGCCGCGCTTGACCGCCACGAAGTCGACGTGCTCCAGGAAGCGCTTGATCGGGTCGATCTGGACCTGCTTGGTCAGCGCCAGCTGGGTCTTGCCGTCGATCTCGAGCTCGAGCAGCGCGTTCGCGCCGCCGTGCTTGAGCGCCATCATGGTCTCGTGACCCGGGAGGGTCAGGTGGATCGGCTCGTTGCCGTGGCCGTACACGACCGCGGGCACCTTGTCGGCGCGACGGATCCGGCGGGCGGCGCCCTTGCCGAACTCGGTGCGGGTCTCGGCCTTGATCTTGTCGGACATGCGGTCCTGCTCCTCGTGCTGACTGGCTGGGGTTCTCGGGGCCTCGGCACGGGGCGCGGATCGTGGCGGCGCATCCGGAGATCAACCAGCCCTGTCGATCACGGAGCGACCGGGGGCGCTCCCTCGCCGAGGCAACCCGTCGATGTTAGCCGTCGCGGGGCCGGCGGCGAAATCCCGGTGGACTACCCGGCCGGCAGCGACCCGGCGCTGCTCGGGATGACCGAACCGGCGACCGACCCGGCCGCCAGCTTGCCCAGGACACGCTCGAGCTCGTCGAGCGTGGTCCCGGCGGTGAGGACCTCGGCCGCTCCCGCCCGATGGGCGCGCTCTCGGCCCGAGTCACTGGCCCGGTCGAGGACGACCAGCCAGGGCAGCGCCGTGGACTGCACGAGCATGGCCACGTCACGCCCGATCGCCGTGTCGTCGGGTCCGCAGACCAGGATGCCGACGGCGGCGTCCTGGGGCAGCTCGATCGAGACGAGCGATGGCTCGGCGACCGGGCACGGAACGGCCTGGACCTGGTGACCGCGGTGCTTCAGCGCGATGGCGAGGGTCTCCGCCAGCATCGGAAGGCCGGCGGCCAGGGCGACCGTGAAAGGTCCCGTCGGTGTCGTCGGGGCAGTGCACATCGCGGTTTGATCATCCCCTGCCACCAGTCGCGCCCGAGACCCCTGCCTCGGCTGCACCAGCATGCCTGATCCGGTTCGATTGTGCCGCATCACTCCCCAAATTTGAGGATCTGGCGTTCGGCCCCCCTGAAGCGGTGTCGCCGCGCTCGCGGCCGTGGCATGCTCGACGACCTGGCCTCGGGCCGGCGCTTCGCTCCGACAGGTGGGCGTGGCGACACGTGTGTGGGGTGCGTCGGCGCCAACCGCTCCGGCGGGCGCCCCCAGGGGGCACCATGCTGCAGCGACGAGAGACCTCGAGCCCGATCCCCGAGGCGAGAGCCATCGCCACCGCGCTCGCCGTGCTGGGTGTGCTCGGCATCGAGCTGGCCACCGCCGGGCCGGACGCGATGACACTCGGCGTCGTGTGGGACCTCGTCGCACACGTCGCCCTGCTCGGGACGACCCTGGGCGTGTACCTGCACTGGCGATTCGCCGGCGGGGAGCCCCAGGCCCGCCTGGCTCTCGCCCTGGTGGCCCTGACCGTCGTCGGCCTCTCGTGGCCGGCGGTCAACATCGCCGACACCGGCCGTGCGCAGGGCCGGGGAGCAGCCCTCGTCGCGACCCACGCCGTGCTGCTCCTGGGCCTGCTGGTCCTGCTGCGCGTCCGTCGGCTGCCTTCCGTGACCGCACCGGTGCCCGTCGGCATCGCCGCGGGCCTCGGCCTGGCCGCGACCCGGGCCGTCCTCGTCGAGGTGCTGCCGCGGTCGTCAGCCATCGGGGTCGAGCTCGCTGCCGGCACGATCCTGGCGGTGCTCGCGCTCGCGACCGGGTTCGTGGTCTCCCGGCTGGCCGGCGGGGTGACCTGGGCGCGGGTGCGGCTCGGGGTCGGGGTGACGATGCTCGCCCTGGGAGTTCCGGCAGCGATGGTCGGCGGGAGCTCGTTCCTCGCGGCCGCTCCCGGCCTCGTCGTGGACAGCCTCGGCTTCGCCCTCCTCGCCACGCTCACCTACGCGTTCGTGCGGACGACCGTGCAGGAGCAGCGCAGGTCCGTCACGGCCCTGCGCACCCAGCTGGAGGAGGTGGAAGCGGGGTTCCGCACCGACCGCAAGCGCATGCACGAGATCCGCGCCACCGCCGCCGGGATCTCGTCCGCGACGCAGCTGCTGAGCACCGGTGCACTGATCCCACCCGGCCAGCGGGCCCGGATGCAGCACATGGTGGACGCCGAGCTCGCGCGCCTGGTGCGGTTGGCGAGCGAGCCGACCGTGGAGCCACCGCGCGTCGTCGACCTGGAGTCGACGATCACGCCGATCGTGCAGCGTCAGCAGGCGAAGGGCCAGCTGATCCGGTGCGCCGGCATCACCGGGTCGGCGATCGCCCGACCCGACGACATCGCGGAGATCGTGAGCGTCCTGCTCGAGAACGCCCGCCAGCACGCCCCGGGCGCCGAGACGTGGCTCGAGGCGCACCCTCGCGGCGAGTTCGTCGAGGTCATCGTCAGCGATCTCGGCCCCGGAGTCGACGCGAACATGCGCGGCCGCATCTTCGACTGGGGGGTGCGCAGTCCCACCTCGCACGGGGAAGGCATCGGCCTGTGCGCCGCGCAGGAGCTGGCGGCGGGGCTGGGCGGCGACCTGCACCTGGTCGACGAGCCCGCCCCGGGGGCGACGTTCGTGCTGCGGCTTCCCGGCGGAGACCCCACCGAGGTGACCGCCGAGGAGACCGGGGCTAGCTCTGCCCGTCGAACATCGAGGTGACCGAGCCGTCCTCGAAGACCTCGCGGATCGCCCGCGACACCAGCGGCGCGATCGAGAGGCAGGTGAGCTTGTCGAACTCGCACTCCGGCGCGATCGGCAGCGTGTTGGTGACCACGACCTCGGCGGCCGGGCTGTTCTTCAACCGGTCGACGGCGGGGTCGGAGAGGATCGCGTGGGTCGCGGCGATGATCACGCCCGGCCGCGCCCTCGGCCATGATCGCGTCGGCGGCCTTCACGATCGTGCCGCCGGTGTCGATCATGTCGTCGACCAGCACGCACATCCGGCCCTTCACGTCACCGACGACCCGGTTGGCGACGGTCTCGTTCGGGCCGGTCGATGCGCCGGCTCTTGTGGATGAACGCCAGCGGGGCGCCGCCGAGGCGCGAGCCGACCAGCGCTCGGCGACCTTGATGCGCCCGGCGTCCGGCGAGACCACGGCGAGCGGCTGGCCGCCGTACTTGTCCCGGACGTAGTCGGCCAGGATCGGCAGCGCCATCAGGTGGTCGACCGGGCCGTCGAAGAAGCCCTGGATCTGGTCGGCGTGCAGGTCGACGGTGATCAGCCGGTCGGCGCCGGCGGTCTTGAACAGGTCGGCCATCAGCCGGGCGGAGATCGGCTCGCGGCCCCGGTGCTTCTTGTCCTGGCGGGCGTAGCCGTAGAACGGCATGACCACGGTGATCCGCTTGGCCGAGGCGCGCTTGAGCGCGTCGACCATGATCAGGTGCTCCATGATCCACTCGTTGATCGGAGCCGTGTGGCTCTGGATCACGAACGCGTCGCAGCCGCGGACCGACTCCTCGTAGCGGACGTAGATCTCGGAGTTCGCGAACTCGTACGCCGACTGCGGCACCAGGTCGGTGCCGAGCAGGCTGGCGACCTCCTCCGCGAGGACCGGGTGGGCCCGGCCGCTGAAGACCATCAGGTTCTTCTCGGTGGTCTTCTTGTATTCCGGTCACGGTGCGCTGCTCCTCGGTCGCCGGAGGGTGTCCACTCAGGATTCTGCCATGCCCTGGTCACCGTCCGGTCGCTCGGCCAGCGCCGCGCTCGGCGGCCTCCGCCTGCGCGGTCCCGGCGCGCTTGCGCAGCGCCCAGCCCTCGAGGTTGCGCTGCGGGCCGCTGGAGACGGCCAGGGCGCCGGGCGGCACGTCGCGGCGTACGACGGTGCCGCGCGCCGGTCGCCGGCGCCGTCGCCGATCTCGACCGGCGCGACGAACGTGTTGTTGGACGCCGTCCTGGCGTGCCGGCCGACCGTGGTGCGGTGCTTGGCGACGCCGTCGTAGTTGGCGAAGATCGTGCCGGCGCCGATGTTGGTGCCCTCGCCGATCTCCGCGTCGCCGACGTAGGACAGGTGCGGCACCTTCGCGCCGTCGCCGATCGCGGCGTTCTTGGTCTCGACGAACGCCGCCGATCTTGCCGCCGACGCCGAGGCTGGTGCCGGGACGCAGGTGGGCGAACGGCCCGACGGTCGCGCTCGGCCCCGATCACCGCGAGCTCGCCGTGGGTGCGCACGACCCGCGCGCCGGCGCCGACCTCGCAGTCCTTGAGCGTGGTGTCCGGGCCGATCGACCGCGTCCTCGGCGACCGACGTGGCGCCGAGCAGCTGGGTGCCGGGCAGGATCGTGACGTCCTGCTCGAGGGTGACGTCGGCGTCGATCCAGGTCGTCGCCGGGTCCATCACCGTGACGCCGTCGCGCATCCAGCGGCTCGACGATGCGACGGTTCAGCTCCGCGCCCATCCGGGCCAGCTGGGCCCGGTCGTTGACGCCCTCGGTCTGCATCACGTCCGTCGATCGGGTAGCGCGCCGACCGTCAGGCCGTCCTCGCGGGCGATCCCGACGACGTCGGTCAGGTAGTACTCGCCCTTGGCGTTGTCGTTGCCGATCCGCGGCAGCGCCTCGAGCAGGAACTCGGCGTCGAAGGCGAGGATCCCGGAGTTGATCTCGCGGACCTCGCGCTGGTCCCGGGTCGCGTCCTTCTCCTCGACGATCGCCTCGACGTCGCCCTCGTCGTTGCGCAGCACCCGGCCGTAGCCGAACGGGTCCGCGACGATGCCGCTGAGGATGCTCACCGCGCGCTGGGCGGCCTCGTGCTCGGCGGCGAACTCGCGCAGCGACTCACCGCTGAGCAGCGGGGTGTCGCCGTACGCGACGAGGACCGTGCCCGGTCGCCGCCGCCGACGGCCTCCATCGCCACCCGCACCGCGTGGCCGGTGCCGAGCTGGTCCTCCTGGACCGCGAGCACGACGTCGGGCTCGAGCCCGGCGGATGTGCGCGGCGACCTCCTCGCGCTGGTGGCCGACGACCGGCGACGATCCGCTGCGGCTCCAGTCGCCCGGGCCGCGGCCAGCACGTGGCCGATCATGGTGCGCCCCGCGATCGGGTGCAGCACCTTCATCGTCTTGGACTTCATCCGGGTGCCACCGCCCGCGGCGAGGACGATCACGGTCAGCCCGGGCGGTCACTGTCCAGCTGCTCACGCTCCCCGGGTAGGAGTCGAACCTACGTCGCTAGTCCTGATTCAAAGTCAGGCGGGCCCTGCCGGCAGACCAACCGGGGATTGCAGTTGCAGCCCACAGGCTACGGGCGTGATGCCCTCGCACGCAGCCCATGGCTCGTTCCCAGGCACACGACCCCGACCCGACTGGCCGGCGGCTAGCCTCGAGCGACGTGGACCTGCCCGTGATGCCGCCCGTGCAGCCGATGCTCGCCAAGTCGGTCAAGGGCATCCCCGACCCGGAAAAGTACGGCGGCCTGAGCTTCGAGCCCAAGTGGGACGGGTTCCGCTGCCTGGTGTTCAAGGACGGCGACGAGGTCGAGCTCGCCAGCCGCAACACCAAGCCGCTGACCCGCTACTTCCCCGAGGTCGTCGCGGCGATGCGCGAGCAGCTGCCCGACCGCTGCGTGCTCGACGGCGAGCTCTTCGTGGCCGCCATCGGACGGCGAGCGGCTGGAGTTCGAGGTGCTCCAGGAGCGGATCCACCCGGCGAAGTCGCGCATCGACATGCTCAGCCGAGAAGACGCCCGGCGTCGTTCGTCGCCTTCGACCTGCTCGCGCTGGGCGACGAGTCGTACGCCGAGCGGCCGTTCGCCGAGCGCCGGGCCGCGCTGCGAGGAGGCGCTCGGCGACCTCGACGGCCCGTGCTACCTCACCCGCACCACCACCGACCCGGCCGAGGCCGAGGAGTGGTTCCAGCCAGTTCGAGGGCGCCGGGCTCGACGGCGTGGTCGCCAAGCCGCTGGGCGCGCCGTACCAGGAGAACGCCCGCACGATGCTGAAGATCAAGCACGAGCGCACCGCCGACGTCGTCGTCGCCGGCTACCGCGAGCACAAGACCAGCACGCCCGAGCGGCCGCTGCTCGGCAGCCTGCTGCTCGGCCTGTACGACGACGGCAAGCTCCAGCACGTCGGCGTCAGCGCGAGCTTCACCGAGAAGCGCCGCGCCGAGCTGATCGAGGAGCTCCAGCCGCTGGTCGTGCCCGATCGAGGAGCACCCGTGGGGCGAGTGGCAGGAGTTCCTCACCGCCAACCCCGACCGGGTGCCCGGCACCCAGAGCCGCTGGAGCCAGGGCAAGGACCTGTCCTTCACGCCGCTGCGGCCCGAGCGGGTGCTGGAGGTCGCCTACGACCACATGGAGGGCCGGCGGTTCCGCCACACCGCGCCAGTTCCGGCGCTGGCGCCCCGACCGCGACCCGGAGTCCTGCGGCACAAAGTTTGCCATCATTTCTCCACGATTTTTCTGCGATGAATTTCTGACATTATGTCCATCCCATGGATAGATTCTTCTTTCATAAACTCTCTCTTCAAAGGTATTTCCTCTGAGCGCATATGCAGCAAATTCCCATTCTGCTTCGGTAGGAAGTCTGTAACCTGGAAGAAGAATTCCATCTTCAAAGTTTGTTCTTCTTTCTGTCTGATTTGGATTAAGGCTTGGACGGAGCTGGTTTACAACACCTTCGTATAATCCGGCAAGGTATGCTTCTGTATTAAAGTTTTTATCATTTGCCTGGTTAGGATCAAGACTCAGTTCACCTTCATCAATTAGTATCTGTTCGTTAACCCTGTTGTTCTCCAAAGACAAAAATCGTTGGCTTTGATCCAGCTTACACCTACTACAGGATA
>CAVXNT010000017.1:0-132493 GCA_963763225.1 uncultured Actinomycetota bacterium
GAAGTCTTTGTAGTTTTTGTTGAGTGTTTGTGAGACAAGCTATGAAGGGCACATGGTGGATGCCTTGGCATCAAGAGCCGATGAAGGACGTTGGAGCCTGCGATAAGCCCTGGGGAGTTGGCAACCGAGCTGTGATCCGGGGGTGTCCGAATGGGGGAACCCAGCTGGAGTCATGTCCAGTTACCTGCGCCTGAATGTATAGGGTGTGTGGAGGGAACGCCGGGAAGTGAAACATCTCAGTACCGGTAGGAAGAGAAAACAATAGTGATTCCGAGAGTAGTGGCGAGCGAAATCGGAGGAGGCTAAACCTCATGCGTGTGATACCCGGCAGGGGTTGCGTATGGGGGGTTGTGGGACCACTCGCTCACATCTGCCGGTGTGGGGCGGAGTAGAAATCGTGCGTGAAGTTGAAGTCCATTGGAAAGTGGCGCCGTAGAGGGTGATAGCCCCGTAGGTGTAAGTGTGCGACTCCGGAGTGTGTTCCCAAGTAACACGGAACTCCTGAAATTCCTGTGTGAATCTGGCGGGACCACCCGTTAAGCCTAAATACTCCTTGATGACCGATAGCGGACAAGTACCGTGAGGGAAAGGTGAAAAGTACCCCTGGCGGGGAGTGAAATAGTACCTGAAACCGTGTGCCTACAATCCGTCAGAGCCCGGCTGCCCTTTGGGGTGTTGGGGTGATGGCGTGCCTTTTGAAGAATGAGCCTGCGAGTTTGCGTTGTGTTGCGAGGTTAACCCGTGTGGGGGAGCCGTAGCGAAAGCGAGTCCGAATAGGGCGGTTCAGTAGCACGATCAAGACCCGAAGCGGAGTGATCTATCCATGGGCAGGTTGAAGCGCGGGTAAGACCGCGTGGAGGACCGAACCCACTTAGGTTGAAAACTGAGGGGATGACCTGTGGATAGGGGTGAAAGGCCAATCAAACTCCGTGATAGCTGGTTCTCCCCGAAATGCATTTAGGTGCAGCGTTGTGTGTTTCTTGCCGGAGGTAGAGCACTGGATAGCCGATGGGCCCTACCAGGTTACTGACGTTAGCCAAACTCCGAATGCCGGTAAGTGAGAGCGCAGCAGTGAGACTGCGGGGGATAAGCTCCGTAGTCGAGAGGGAAACAGCCCAGACCATCAGCTAAGGCCCCTAAGCGGTGACTAAGTGGAAAAGGATGTGGAGTCGCAGTGACAACCAGGAGGTTGGCTTGGAAGCAGCCACCCTTGAAAGAGTGCGTAATAGCTCACTGGTCAAGTGATTCCGCGCCGACAATGTAGCGGGGCTCAAGTCATCCGCCGAAGCTATGGCATTCACATCAGCTATAGGCCTTAACGGGTGTGTGGATGGGTAGGGGAGCGTCGTGTCGCGAGTGAAGTCCCGGAGTGATCCAGGGGTGGATGCGACACGAGTGAGAATGCAGGCATGAGTAGCGAATCACGGGTGAGAAACCCGTGCGCCGAATGATCAAGGGTTCCAGGGTCAAGCTAATCTGCCCTGGGTAAGTCGGGACCTAAGGCGAGGCCGACAGGCGTAGTCGATGGACAACGGGTTGATATTCCCGTACCGGCAAAGTAGCGCCCATGACGAACCCGGTGATGCTAACCATCCGAAGCACCGGATGACTGCTCCCTTCGGGGAGTGGCGCTGGTGGTGGAGCGTGGGACCCGAGCTGGTAGTAGTCAAGCGATGGGGTGACGCAGGAAGGTAGCCCAACCACGGCGATGGTTGTCCGTGGGTAAGCAGGTAGGACGTGGCCTAGGCAAATCCGGGTCGCTGCACTTCGAGTGCGAGTCTGAGATGTGATGCCGAGCCCGATTGGGGGAAGTGGGTGATCCTATGCTGTCGAGAAAAACCTCTAGCGAGCTATGCGCCGCCCGTACCCCAAACCGACTCAGGTGATCAGGTAGAGAATACCAAGGCGATCGAGCGAACCATGGTTAAGGAACTCGGCAAAATGCCCCCGTAACTTCGGGAGAAGGGGGGCCGGATCCGTGACTGGACTTGCTGCCAGGTAGCGGTGATGGCCGCAGAGACCAGGCCCAAGCGACTGTTTACTAAAAACACAGGTCCGTGCGAAGTTGTAAGACGATGTATACGGACTGACTCCTGCCCGGTGCTGGAAGGTTAAGGGGACCTGTTAGGTAGCAATACCGAAGCGGAGAACTTAAGCCCCAGTAAACGGCGGTGGTAACTATAACCATCCTAAGGTAGCGAAATTCCTTGTCGGGTAAGTTCCGACCTGCACGAATGGAGTAACGACTTGGGCGCTGTCTCAACCGTGGACTCGGCGAAATTGCACTACGAGTAAAGATGCTCGTTACGCGCGGCAGGACGGAAAGACCCCGGGACCTTTACTATAGTTTGGTATTGGTGTTTGGTTCGGCTTGTGTAGGATAGGTGGGAGACTGTGAAACCTCGACGCCAGTTGGGGTGGAGTCAACGTTGAAATACCACTCTGGTCGTACTAGATGTCTAACCTAGGTCCGTTATCCGGATCAGGGACAGTGCCTGATGGGTAGTTTAACTGGGGCGGTTGCCTCCTAAAGAGTAACGGAGGCGCTCAAAGGTTCCCTCAGCCTGGTTGGCAATCAGGTGGCGAGTGTAAGTGCACAAGGGAGCTTGACTGTGAGACAGACATGTCGAGCAGGGACGAAAGTCGGAACTAGTGATCCGGCCACGGCATGTGGAAGCGGGGTCGCTCAACGGATAAAAGGTACCCCGGGGATAACAGGCTGATCTTCCCCAAGAGTCCATATCGACGGGATGGTTTGGCACCTCGATGTCGGCTCGTCGCATCCTGGGGCTGGAGTAGGTCCCAAGGGTTGGGCTGTTCGCCCATTAAAGCGGCACGCGAGCTGGGTTTAGAACGTCGTGAGACAGTTCGGTCCCTATCCGCCGCGCGCGCAGGAAACTTGAGAAAGGCTGTCCCTAGTACGAGAGGACCGGGATGGACGAACCTCTGGTGTGCCAGTTGTCCCGCCAGGGGCACGGCTGGTTAGCTACGTTCGGAAGTGATAACCGCTGAATGCATCTAAGCGGGAAGCACGTTTCAAGATGAGGTTTCCCACCCCCTCGAGGGGGTAAGGCCCCCAGCAGAACACTGGGTTGATAGGCCGGAGGTGTACAGCAGTAATGCCCAGCCGACCGGTACTAATAGGCCGAGGGCTTGTCCCACAAACCCTCAACTGAACCTGCAAAGACACGTGCCTCGCGTCCACTGGCAGTTCGAAGCACACTCCACACAGATTACGACCTGGTCGCACGTCGGTGATGCGACACACCGCCAGAGGGCGTGCGTTGCCGCCAGAGTTACGGCGGCCATAGCGAAAGGGAAACACCCGGTCCCATCCCGAACCCGGAAGTTAAGCCTCTCAGCGCCGATGGTACTGCAACCGCGAGGTTGTGGGAGAGTAGGACGCCGCCGGACATACTTTGCAGCAGGGCCACCCGATCCGGGTGGCCCTGCTGTGCATTTCGGACGCTGTTTGCCGGCCCACTGTTCCGTCCACCGTCGTGGTCGCTGCTGGGCCCTCCCCAGGTGGCCCGTGCAGAGGCCGCGGTCGTCGGTGGCCGCCGCCGAGGGTGGTCGGCGGAGGTGAGGTGCGATGAGCGCATCGAAGACGAAGGTGGCGGCGACGACCGCCGACACGAACGAGGTCCGGCTGGTCGGGCGGGTGTCCCAGGACCCGCAGGAGCGGGTCCTGCCCAGCGGTGACGCGGTGTGGACGTTCCGGGTGGTGGTGCCACGCGAGCGGCGCGGCACGTCGTCGCGGCAGGCGGTGGACGCGCTCGAGTGCGCGGCCTGGTCCGCCCGGGCCCGGCGCTCGGTCCAGACGCTGGTCGGCCGGCGACGTCGTCGAGGTGGCCGGTGCGCTGCACCGCCGCTTCTTCCGGACCGGCGGTGCGGTCGGCGTCGCGGGTCGAGGTCGAGATGTCCTCGGGCCGGCTCATCCGTCGCGCAGCGAGCGGATGAGGACGCCGACGTTCGGCTTGGGCTGGAAGGACGTGGCCTTCTCGGGCAGCAGCCGGTCGGCCGCGACAGGTCGCAGGACCAGGTCGAAGTCGGGTGCCGGCATCAGCACCGCCACGCCGCGGCCGGTCGCCGCGGCGCCCAGGGCGTCCTCGACGGAGTGGTGGTAGCCGATCCGGGTGGGGCGGCGGCGCAGCGCCGGGACCAGCCGCTCGTGCAGCACCTCGACGGCCAGCTGCCCGGGTGTCAGCGGGAGCGCCACGGAGACCCAGCGGCGGCCGTCGGTCGCGACCACCGTGTCCGGGGCGAGCGCCGCCACGGCCGGGGCCGCCGCGGCCTCCCGGGCCGCGGCGCCGACGGTCCGGGCGGCGTCGGCGAGGTCGTCGAGCGTGCGTGCCCCGAGCAGGCCGGTGGATCGGCCCGAGGAACAGCGGGGTGTCGTCCTGGTCGACGAGCATCGCCAGGCCGGCGTCGGTCGCAGGCCGCCGGGGTCGCGTCTGCTGCAGCCGGAGGTAGGCGGCGTACCGGTGGTGCCCGTCGGCGATCAGCGCCCGCGCCGGGGCCAGGGCGGCGGCCGAGCGCTGCCAGGTCGTCGGCGTCCCGGATCGCCCAGACCCGGTGCCGTTGGCCTCCGCGGTCGGTGAAGTCCGCGGTCCGGCGGCGCCGCCTGGGCACGGTCCATCAGCTCGCGGGCCGTCGCGGGGCCGCGGTGGACGAGCAGGATCGGCGCCGGGTTGAGTCTGCATCTCGAGCATCCGGGCGGCGAGCTCTCGGCCTGGGCGGGGTGGATGCCCTCGTGCGGGAAGACGGCGACGTCCTCGCGCGCGGTCGGCCCGGTGGGAGAGGTCGAGCGCGCCCACGAGGCCGCGCACCGTCGATCCCGCGCCGCGGTGAACTCGTGCAGGTAGACCGCCGGCTCCGCGTCGCGGGTGACCTCGCCCCGGTCGCTCCCACCGGCCCAGCCGCTGCGGCCACGTCCCGGTAGGGCCGGGCGAACGCGCGGGCGGAGGCCGGGTCGCCGATCCGGCCGGGGGCCAGGCATCAGGCCGCGGAACGGGCAGCAGCCGCAGGGGCCGGGCCAGGTACGGCGGGGTGACCACGCGGCTGTCGTCCATCGGAGCATCGTAGGGTGCGCGCAGGTCCGATCCCGGCAGGAGGCGCTGCGTGCTCGGCTCGTCCGAGCAGGCCCTGTGCCGGGCCTACGACCTGGCGATGCTCGACCTCGACGGGGTGGTCTACGTCGGCGGCGACGCCGTCCCCGGCGCGCCGGACCACCTGGCGGCGGCCGCGACGGCGGGATGCGGCTCGCCTTCATCACCAACAACGCCTCGCGGCCCGCCGGCCGTGGTGGCGGCGCACCTGCGCGAGCTGGGGGTCGGCGGCCGGGAGCGGCGACGTCGTGACCTCGGCGCAGGCGGCCGCCCGGGTGCTGCGCGGACCGGCTCGGTGCCGGGGCGCGGGTCGCGCTGCCTCGGTGCCGCCGGGCTGCGAGACGGCGCTGCGGGACGCCGGCCTCGAGCCGGTGCGCGGTGCCGACGCGGACGCCGACGCGATCGCCACCGGCTACGGCCCCGACGTCCGTGTGGCGCGACATCATGCGGGCCGCGGTGCGGATCCGGGACGGGCTGCCGTGGGTCGCCAGCAACACCGACCTGACCTTCCCCACGGCGTACGGCGTGGCGCCGGGCCACGGGGTCCTGGTCGAGATGCTCCAGCGCTTCAGCCGGGGTCGAGCCGATGGTCGCCGGGCAAGCCCGCACGTCCGCTGCTCGACGAGACCGTCCGCCGGGTCGGCGGCGAGCGGCCGCTGATGGTCGGGCGACCGGCTGGACACCGACATCGCCGGGGCGCGCAACGCCGGCGTGGACTCGCTGCTGGTGCTGACCGGGGTGACCGGGCTGCCGAGCTGGTCGCGGCGGCCGCCGAGGCAGCGGCCGACCTACCTCGCTCCCGACCTCGGCGGGCTGCTGCGAGCCGCACGCCGGCGCCGGAGCAGGACGGGACGGACCTGCGGCTCGGTGGCTGGCGGCGCGGCGTGGAGCACGGCCGGCTGGCGGTCACCGGCGGCGGCGCGGCGGCGGACTGGTGGCGGGTGGTCGCGGCCGCGGCCTGGGACCACCTGGACCGGCACCGGCGAGCCGCCGCGTCGACGACTGCGCGCGCCGCTCCGTGAGCAGCGGGCTGCGCGGGATAGCCTCGACCCATGACTGAGGACCGCAGTGCCCGGCCCGACGGAGGTCCGGCCGAGCCCGGACGCCGTGCCGGCCGAGCCCGAGCGGGTCCGCACGGGGGTGCAGCGGGTGGACGAGGTGATCGCCGCGGTCGAGGAGCTCGAGGAGCGCCCGATCGAGGAGCACGTCGGCGTCTTCGAGACCGCGCACGAGCAGCTGCGTCGCGCCCTCGACGGCGAGGCCCCGACTCCGGCCAGCCGCACTGCGCGCCTGACCGACGTGCCGCCCCGCCGTCTCCGCCTGGACGCCGAGCTGGTCCGCCGCGGGCTGGCCCGGTCGCGGGAGCACGCCAGCGAGCTGATCGCCGCCCGCCGGGTCAAGGTCTCGGGCGCGCTCGCGACCAAGCCGGCCACCGGCGTCACCACCGACGTCGCGATCGTGGTGGCCGACGACCCCGACCGGCCCGACTACGTCTCCCGCGGCGGGCACAAGCTCGCCGGGGCGCTGGCCGCGTTCGAGCCGCCGGGCCTCGTGGTCGCGGGGCCGGCGCTGCCTGGACGCCGGCGCGTCGACCGGCGGCTTCACCGACGTGCTGCTGCGCCACGGCGCCGCGCAGGTGGTCGCCGTCGACGTCGGCTACGGCCAGCTGGCCTGGAAGCTGCCAGCAGGACGAGCGGGTGCGTCGTCCACGACCGGATCAACGTCCGCGAGCTCACCCCCGAGATCATCGGCGGGCCGGTCGACCTCGTCGTCGGCGACCTGTCGTTCATCTCCCTCGAGCTCGTCCTCGACGCGCTGGTCGGCGTGACCGCCCCCGACGGCGACCTCGCGCTGATGGTCAAGCCGCAGTTCGAGGTCGGCAAGGACCGGGTCGGCAAGGGCGGCGTCGTGCGCGACCCGGCGCTGCGCGCCGAGGCGGTGGTCGCGGTCGCCCGGGCCGCCGCGGCGCGGCGCGGCTGGGGCGCGCGGGCGGTCACCACCAGCCCGCTGCCCGGCCCCTCGGGCAACGTCGAGTTCTTCCTGTGGCTGCGCCACGGCCCGGCGACGATCGACGCCGAGCCATCGACGCCGCGGTCGCGGGCCGCCGCCCCGCCGGGGGCGGCGGGTGAGAAGGTGGAGCCGTGACCGAGCCAGCACCGCCGTGCCACGCCGCCGACGACGCGGGCACGCCGCCGCGTGCTGCTGCTCGCCCACACCGGCCGCGACGAGGCCCGCGAGGTGGCGCGGGCGTTCTGCAAGGCGCTGACCGCGCACGGCATCGTCGGTCCGGCTGCTCGCGGCCGAGGCCGCCGACCTCGGCGTCTGCGCCGGACCAGTTCGACCCGCCGCTGGAGATCGCCGACGGAGGCCTGACGCCGGCGCCGACTGCGAGCTGGCGCTGGTCATCGGCGGCGACGGCACGATCCTGCGCGCCGCCGAGCTCACCCACGCCAGCGGCACCCCGGTGCTGGGCGTCAACCTCGGCCACGTCGGGTTCCTCGCCGAGGCCGAGCACGACGACGTCGAGTCCACCATCGACGCGATCGTCGCACCGCCGCTACACCACCGAGGACCGGCTCGACCCTCGACGTCGCGCGTGCTACCGCGACGGCGAGGTGGTCGACCCGCACCTTCGCGCTGAACGAGGCCAGCGTCGAGAAGGCCGTCCCGCGAGCGGATGCTCGAGGTGGTCGTCGAGATCGACGGCCGGCCGCTGTCCCGCTGGGGCTGCGACGGCGTCGTCTGCGCGACGCCGACCGGCTCGACGGCGTACAACTTCAGCGCCGGCGGTCCGGTCGTGTGGCCCGGGGTCGAGGCGCTGCTGATGGTGCCGATCAGCGCGCACGCGCTGTTCGCCCGGCCGATGGTGGTGGCCCCGACGTCGGTGCTCGCCGTCGAGGTGCTGGCCCGCACCGACGGGAGCCGGCGTGCTGTGGTGCGACGGCCGGCGCACGGTCGACCTGCCGCCGGGCGCCCGGATCGAGGTGCGTCGCGGGCACAGCGCCGGTGCGGCTGGTCCGGCTGCACGAGGCGCCGTTCACCGACCGGCTGGTGGCCAAGTTCGGCCTGCCCGTCGAGGGCTGGCGCGGCTCCACCGAGCGCCGGCGCCGGCCTCAGAGCCGGACGGCGGCACGGATGCTTGAGGAGATCCGGATCGGCTCGCTCGGGGTGATCGAGTCCTCGACCCTCGAGCTCGGGCCCGGCCTGACCGTCATCACCGGTGAGACCGGTGCCGGCAAGACCATGATCGTGACCGCGCTCGGGCTGCTGCTCGGCGGCCGCGCCGACAGCGGTGCGGTCCGCACCGGCGCCCGGACGCGCCCGGGTCGAGGGCGTGGTCCGGGTCGACGGGCTGCGCCGGCTTCGCCGGCCGCGGTGGAGGACGCCGGCGGCGAGGTCGAGGACGACCGGGTGGTCCTCGCCCGCAACGTCTCCGCCGAGGGGCGCTCGCGCGCGTTCGTCGGCGGTGCCTCGGTGCCGGTCTCGGTGCTGGCCGACGTCGCCGAGCCGCTGGTCGCGGTGCACGGCCAGTCCGACCAGCACCGGCTGCTGCGGGCCCGCGCCCAGCGCGAGGCGCTCGACCGGTTCGGCGGCGAGCAGCTCGGCCGCGCTGCTGGCCGCCTACACCGACCTGCACGCGCGGCTCGAGCGCGACCGAGCGCGAGCTCGACGAGGTCGTCGCCGACGCCCGGGACCGCGCCCGCGAGGCCGACCTGCTCCGCTTCGGGCTCGGCGAGATCGAGGCCGTCGCACCCGGAGCCGGGGGAGGACGCCACGCTGGCGGCCGAGGAGTCCCGGCTGGGCTTCGCCGACACGCTGCGCACCGCCGCCGAGCAGGCGCGCGAGGCGCTGTCCAGCGAGCAGGGCGACCCCGACGCACTGGCGACCACCGCCGCGGCCCGCTCGCTGCTCGACGGCGTGCGCGAGCACGACCCCGAGGCGGGCGAGCTCGCCGACCGGCTCGCCGAGATCACCTACCTGCTCTCCGACCTCGCCGCCGACGTCGCGTCGTACGCCACCCGCGTCGAGACCGACCCGGCCCGGCTGGCCGCGGTCTCCGAGCGCCGGGCGGCGCTGACCGCCCTGACCCGCAAGTACGGCGAGACCATCGACGAGGTGCTCGCCTGGGCCGAGCGCTCCGCGCCAGCGGCTGCTGGAGCTGGACGGCACCGACGAGCGGATCGAGCGAGCTGCGCGCCGAGCAGCGAGCGCCTGCGCGCGCGAGCTGGCCGACGCCGCGGCGCGCGCTGTCGGCCGCCCGCACCGCGGCGGCCGCCCGACTGGCCGGCGAGGTCACCGACGGAGCTGACGCTGCTCGCCATGCCGCACGCGCGGCTCGGGATCGAGGTGCGCCAGGCCGAGCAGCCCGAGCCGGCGCCGGGCGACCCCCGGGCCGCTGCAGGTGGGCGGCCGCTGGCTGCGCTTCACCGCCTCCGGCGTCGACGAGGTCGAGCTCGCTGCTCGCCGCGAACACCGGCGGCGAGCCGCGGCCGCTCGACAAGGGCGCCTCGGGCGGCGAGCTGTCCCGGGTGATGCTCGCGCTCGAGGTCGCGCTGGCCGGCACCAGCCCGGTGCCGACCTTCGTCTTCGACGAGGTCGACGCCGGGGTCGGCGGCGCCGCGGCGGTCGAGGTCGGTCGCCGGCTGGCGCAGCTGGCCCGGGACGCCCAGGTGCTGGTGGTGACCCACCTGCCCCAGGTCGCGGCGTACGCCGACCGGCACGTGGTCGTGCGAGAAGTCCTCCGACGGCTCGGTCACCAGCTCCGGGCTCACCGTCCTCGACGCCGAGGAGCGCGAGCGCGAGCTGTCCCGGATGCTCGCCGGCCTCGCCGACTCCGACACCGCGCTCGCGCACGCCCGCGAGCTGCTCGACGTCGCCCAGGCAGGCGCCGGGCTGACGCGCGCCGGCCCGACGCGCCGCGTCCGGCTCCCGGGAGCCGCTCTGCGGCTTTGGCACGCATGGATCGGTCATGAGGATCCCCGTCGCCAACGCGCCGCCACCGTGCTCCCCGGGCTCGTCGGCACCGCCCGCGTGGAGCGCCGGACCCGCGCCCTGCTGCCCCGGCTGCGCCCCGGCGACGTGGCCGTCGTCGACCACGTCGACATGGACCGCGCCACCGCCCAGGCCCTCGTCGACGCCGGGGTCGCCGCCGTGGTCAACGCCTCGCCGATGATCTCGGGCCGCTACCCGAACCTCGGGCCCGCAGGTGCTGGCCGACGCCGGGGTCTGGTGGTCGACGGCGTCGGCCCCGAGGGCTTCGCCGCGATCCGCGACGGGCGCACGGTCCGCCTCCACGACGGCGTCGTGTACGTCGGGCGACGCAGCCGTGGCCACCGGCCGCGAGCTCGACGCGGCGACCGTGGCGCCGCGAGATGGACCAGGCCCGGGCCGGGCTGGCCACCCAGCTGGAGACCTTCACCCACAACAGCACCGAGTTCCTGCGCCGCGAGCAGGACCTGCTGCTGCACGGCCGGGGCGTGCCCCGGCTGCGACCCGCATCGCCGGCCGGCCGGTCGTGGTCGTCGTCCGCGGTCACGAGTACGGCGGCGAGCTGGCCGCGATCCGGCCGTTCCTGCGCGAGCAGGAGCCGGTGCTGATCGGCGGTCGGCGCGGGCGCCGACGCGCTCCGCGCGGCCGGCCACCAGCCCGACGTCGTCGTGGTGGACGCGCGCGCCGAGGAGGCCGAGCTGCCCGCGGCGAAGACGCTGCGGGCGGCCCGCGACGTGGTCGTGCGCGTCGACCGGGGCGCGCGGGCGCGCCGCGGTCGAGCAGCTCGAGCGGATCGGGGTCCGCCCGCTGCGCTTCGAGTCGGCCGCCACCCCCGAGGACGCGGCGCTGCTGCTCGCCGACGCTGCCGAGGCGCCCGTGATCGTCGGCGTCGGGCATGCACGCCACCCTCGACGAGTTCCTCGACCGGCAGCGGTCCGGCCTGGCCAGCACCTACCTGACCCGGCTCAAGGTCGGGCCCGCGACTCGTCGACGCGGCCGCGGTGCCGTACCTCTACTCCGGGCGGGTCCGGCCGCGGCACCTCCTGCTCGTGCTGCTCGCCGGCCTCGTGGCGCTGGCCGCCGCGCTCGCCGTGACCCCGGTCGGCCAGGAGTGGGCCGACCGAGCTCCACCGACCTGGCCTCTCCGACAACCGTTCAAGGACTCCTCTCGTGATCTCCTACCGACACCACGTCGTCACCCTCGTCGCCGTCTTCCTCGCCCTCGCCGTCGGCGTCGCCCTCGGCGGTGGCCCGCTCAGCGACCTCGGCCGCGACGCCGCGCCGGCCGCCGCCACCACGCGGACCGACCACCGGGCCGCCGCGGCTGCGCGGCGTTCGGCGACGACTTCGCCGACGCCTCCGCGGCCACGCTCTACGGCGGGCGGCCTCGAAGGACCACACCGTCTCGGTCGTCACCATGCCCGGCGCCCACGCGGACGCCGTCAGCGCGCTCGGCGCCCAGGTCGAGACGGGCGGGCGGCGCGGTTGCCGGCACGTACGAGGTGCAGAAGGCGCTGACCGCGCCTCCGGAGAAGTCCCTGGTCGACACCCTCGGCAGCCAGCTGATGACCCAGCTCGGGGACGGCGCCGTCAGCAAGCCGACGCGTCGACCTACGTCCGGATCGGCCAGCTGCTCGGCCTCGCCGTGGCCAGCAGCGACCTGCCCGGCTCCGACGCCTCGTCGGTGCGGCAGAGCCTCGCGGGGCGGAGCTGCTGACCTCGCCCCAGGGCGCCGTGCGCGCCCCGGTCGTGCTGGTCGTGCTGGGCCGCAACACGGATCCGGCGATCCTGTCGGGCGTCGTCGCCGGGCTCGCGGCCACGGCCACCGGCGTGGTGGTCGCCGGCGACACCGCGTCCGCCTCGGGATCCGGCGACCTGGCCACGCTCCGCGCCGACCGAAGACGGCCGACGGCGCCGCCACCGTCGACGGCGTCGACACCGCCCTCGGCCAGGTCACCACCGTGCTCGCCCTGATCCGTTCGTTGACCGTCCAGGGTGGGTCCTTCGGGGCCGCCGGGGCGGACGGAGCGGTCCCGCTCGACTGACTGTGACCGCCTGCCGGTGCGTCGCGATCGGGTGATCCGCCGGTCCTGACGTAGGATGGAGTTCCGTGAATCAACGAGGCGCCCACCAAGCACGTATTCGTGACCGGAGGCGTCGCCTCCTCGCTCGGGAAGGGCCTGACGGCGTCCAGCCTCGGCAGCCTGCTGCGGTCCCGGGGACTGCGGGTCACCATGCAGAAGCTCGACCCGTACCTGAACGTGGACCCGGGCACGATGAACCCCTTCCAGCACGGCGAGGTCTTCGTGACCAACGACGGGGCCGAGACCGACCTCGACATCGGCCACTACGAGCGGTTCCTCGACACCGACCTGAGCCAGATCGCCAACGTCACGACCGGGCAGGTCTACTCGAGCGTGATCGCCAAGGAGCGCCGCGGCGACTACCTCGGCGACACCGTCCAGGTGATCCCGCACATCACCAACGAGATCAAGGACCGGATCCTCGCGATGGGGGGGCCCGACGTCGACGTGGTCATCACCGAGGTCGGCGGCACCGTCGGTGACATCGAGTCGCTGCCGTTCCTGGAGGCGGCCCGCCAGACCCGCCACGAGATCGGCCGCGAGAACTGCTTCTTCCTCCACGTCTCCCTGGTGCCCTACATCGGCCCGTCCGGCGAGCTGAAGACCAAGCCCACCCAGCACTCGGTCGCCGCGCTGCGCCAGGTCGGCATCCAGCCCGACGCGGTCGTGTGCCGCGCCGACCGCGAGCTCCCGCCGTCGATCAAGCGCAAGATCTCGCTGATGTGCGACGTCGACCAGGAGGCCGTGGTCACCGCGGCGGACGCGCCGTCGATCTACGACATCCCCAAGGTGCTGCACCGCGAGGGGCTCGACGCCTACGTCGTACGCCGCCTCGACCTGCCGTTCCGCGACGTCGACTGGACGGTGTGGGACGACCTGCTCCGCCGGGTGCACCACCCGAAGGAGGAGGTCACCGTCGCCCTGGTCGGCAAGTACATCGACCTCCCCGACGCCTACCTCTCGGTCGTCGAGGCGCTGCGGGCCGGCGGGTTCGCCCACGAGGCGAAGGTGAACATCCGGTGGATCGCCTCCGACGAGTGCCAGACCCCGGCCGGCGCGGCGAAGAACCTCCAGGACGTGGACGCGGTGTGCGTCCCCGGCGGATTCGGCGTCCGCGGGATCGAGGGCAAGCTCGGGGCGCTGACCTACGCCCGCACCCACGGCATCCCGACCCTGGGCCTGTGCCTGGGCCTGCAGTGCATGGTCATCGAGTACGCCCGCAGCGTGGTCGGGCTGGAGAAGGCCGGCTCGACGGAGTTCGACCCGGACACGCCGGAGCCGGTGATCGCCACCATGGCCGAGCAGCTCGCGTACGTCGAGGGCGCGGGCGACCTGGGCGGGACGATGCGCCTCGGCCTCTACCCGGCTGCCCTCAAGCAGGGGACGATCGCCCGGGAGGTGTACGACGCGGCGCAGATCGACGAGCGGCACCGCCACCGCTACGAGGTCAACAACGCCTACCGCGAGCAGCTCGAGCGGGCGGGCATGGTGTTCTCCGGAACCTCGCCGGACAACAACCTGGTCGAGTTCGTCGAGCTGGCACGCGACGAGCACCCGTACTACATCGCCACCCAGGCGCACCCAGAGCTGCGCTCGCGGCCCACCCGGCCGCACCCGCTGTTCAAGGGCCTGGTCGGCGCGGCCATCGACCGGCAGCGGGAGCTGCGGTTCCCGATCGACGAGACCGGGCTGCGGCGGGAGCTGCAGGACGAGGCCGACCACATGGACGCCTGACCGGCCGTGACCCCCGAGCTGATCGACGTCCCCGAGCAGTGGCCGGTGGCGGACAGCCGTCCCGTGTACGAAGGCGGCTGGGTGGTCCGGCTGCGCGAGGACCGGGTCCGGCGGCCGGGACACCCCGACGAGCAGCCGTTCACCCGACTGGTCGCCGAGCACCCGGGCGCGGTGATCGTGTTGGCCATCGACGATCAGGACCGGGTGCTCTGCCTGTGGCAGTACCGGCACGCGGTGGAGCGCCGGCTGGTGCAGCTGCCGGCCGGGCTGCTCGACGTCGAGGGCGAGGACCCGGTCGAGACCGCCCGCCGCGAGCTGCTGGAGGAGGCCGGGCTCGAGGCGGCGGAGTGGACGCACCTGACCTCGGCGTACTCCTCGCCGGGGTTCACCGCGGAGCTGTCGCACTACTACCTGGCGCGCGGGCTGCGCCCGGCCGACCGCGGGGACTTCGAGCCGGAGCACGAGGAGGCGGACATGGAGACGGGCTGGGTGCCCTTCGACCAGCTCCACACCGCCGTCGCCGAGGGCCGGCTGTCCGACGCCCACCTCGCGCTCGCCGTGCTGATCGCCGGGAGTAGGCTCGCGCCGGCGCCACAACGGAGTGGCCCAGATCACCAGAAGGAGCAGGATTCGTGAAGGTCGGCGTCCCCCAGGAAGTCAAGAACCACGAGTACCGGGTCGCGATCACGCCGATCGGGGTCCACGAGCTGGTCGCCCACGGGCACGAGGTGTTCATCCAGGCGGGCGCCGGTGCCGGCTCCCAGATCCTCGACGACGAGTACGCCGGTGCCGGCGCGACGATCGTCGGGACGGCCGAGGAGGCCTGGGGCACCGACGGCGGCATCGACATGGTGCTCAAGGTCAAGGAGCCCGTGGCCGAGGAGTACGACCGGATGCGCGAGGGCCTGACGCTCTTCACCTACCTGCACCTGGCCGCCGACAAGCCGCTGACCGAGGAGCTGATGCGCCGCAAGGTCACCGGCATCGCCTACGAGACGGTGCAGCTGCCGTCCGGCGCGCTGCCGCTGCTCTACCCGATGTCGGAGGTCGCGGGCTGCCTGGCCCCGCAGGTCGGCGCGTACAACCTGATGAAGGCCCAGGGCGGCCGGGGTGTGCTGATGGGCGGCGTCGGTGGCGTGGCGAACGCCAAGGTGGTCATCATCGGCGCGGGCGTCTCGGGCCAGAACGCGGCGAACATCGCGCTCGGCATGGGCGCGGACGTCACGCTGCTCGACACCGACCTGGACAAGCTGCGGATGTCGTTCTGGCGCTACAGCAACCGGGTGCACGGGCTGGCGTCGTCGAAGCTGGCGATCGAGCAGCAGGTGATGGAGGCCGACATGGTGATCGGCGCCGTGCTGATCGCCGGTGCGGCGGCCCCGAAGCTGGTCAGCAACGACCTGGTCTCGCGGATGAAGCCGGGCTCGGTGCTGGTCGACATCGCGGTGGACCAGGGCGGCTGCTTCGAGGACACCCACGCCACCACGCACTCCGACCCGACCTTCCAGGTGCACAACTCGACGTTCTACTGCGTGGCGAACATGCCGGGTGCGGTGCCGAACACCAGCACCTACGCGCTGACGAACGCCACCATGCCGTACGCCGTGGCGCTGGCCGACAAGGGCTGGCAGCAGGCCTGCCGTGACGACCACTCGCTGGCGCTGGGCCTGAACACCCACGACGGGCGGCTCACCAACAAGCCGGTCGGCGCGGCGGTCGGCATCGACGCGGTCGCGCTGGACGAGGTGCTCGCCTGAACGCGCCCGGATGAACGACGTCCAGCGGGCGGTCCGCACCTACCTCGACCACCTCTCGGTCGAGCGCGGTCTGGCGGCGAACACGCTGACGTCGTACCGGCGGGACCTGCGGCGCTACCAGGCGTACCTCGCCGAGGTCGGGACCGAGGACCTGGCCTCGATCAGCGAGGCGACGGTGTCGGGGTTCCTCGTGCGCCTGCGTGAGGGCGACGAGGAGCATCCGGCCCTGAGCTCGACCTCGGCGGCGCGGACCCTGGTGGCGGTGCGCGGGTTCCACAGGTTCGCCGTGGCCGACGGCCTGGCGGCGGCCGACCCGGCGAGCGCGGTGAAGCCGCCCGCGCCCGCCAAGCGGTTGCCGAAGGCGCTGCCCGCTCGCCGACGTCGAGGCCATCCTCGAGGCGGCGGGGTCGCCCGGGACCACGCTGGCGCTGCGCGACCGTGCCCTCCTGGAGGTGCTCTACGGCACCGGCGCCCGCATCTCCGAGGCGGTGGGGCTCGACGTCGACGACCTGGACGCTGTCGACGGGACGGTGCTGCTGCGCGGCAAGGGCAGCAAGGAGCGGCTGGTGCCGGTCGGGTCGTTCGCCCGCGAAGCGGTCGAGGCCTACCTCGTCCGTGGCCGGCCGGAGCTCGTGGCGGCGGGGCGCGGGACCCCGGCGCTGTTCCTCAACGCGCGGGGCGGGCGGCTCTCCCGCCAGTCGGCGTGGGCGGTGCTGGTCAAGGCGGCCGAGCGGGCCGGCGTGACCCGGGACGTCTCGCCGCACACCCTGCGCCACTCGTTCGCGACCCACCTGCTCGACGGCGGCGCCGACGTACGGGTCGTCCAGGAGCTGCTGGGGCACGCCTCGGTCACCACCACCCAGGTCTATACGCTCGTGACGGTGGACAACCTGCGCGAGGTCTTCGCCACCGCTCACCCGCGGGCGCGCGACTGACCGCCTGACCGACCTCCTCGACGACATCACCACGGCGGCGGCCGACCGCGGCCTGACGCTCTACCCGCACCAGGAGGAGGCGATCCTCGCGCGTCCTGGCGGGCGACAACGTCGTGCTCGCGACCCCGACCGGCTCCGGCAAGTCCCTCGTGGCCGCCGCCGCGCACCGCGCCGCGCTCGCCGAGGACCGCGTCTCGTTCTACACCGCGCCGATCAAGGCCCTGGTCAGTGAGAAGTTCTTCGCGCTCGGTCGAGGAGTTCGGGGCCGCCGACGTCGGCATGCTCACCGGGGACGCCTCGGTGAACCCGGACGCGCCGATCATC
Organism: uncultured Actinomycetota bacterium; assembly: GCA_963763225.1. Lineage (GTDB taxonomy): Bacteria > Actinomycetota > Actinomycetes > Propionibacteriales > Nocardioidaceae > Nocardioides. The sequence continues at coordinate 16,932 of CAVXNT010000017.1, forward strand.
TGCTGCACCGCCGAGGTGCTGGCCAACATCGCGCTGCGCGAGGGCGCGAGCGCCGACGTCGGCCTGGTGGTCATGGACGAGTTCCACTTCTACGCCGAGCCCGACCGCGGGTGGGCCTGGCAGGTGCCGCTGCTCGAGCTGCCCCAGGCGCAGTTCCTGCTGATGTCGGCGACCCTCGGCGACGTCACCGACCTCGCGGCCGACCTGACCCGCCGCAACGGCCGGGAGACCGCGGTCGTCGCGGACGCCGTCCGTCCGGTGCCGCTGACCTTCTCGTGGTCGACGACGCCGCTCGCCGACACGCTCGAGGAGCTGGTGACGACCGGGCAGGGGCCCGTGTACGTCGTCCACTTCACCCAGAAGGACGCCGTCGAGCAGGCGACCGGCCTGCTCAAGGCGACCTGGGTCCCCAAGCCCGACCTCGGGTCCCGGTTGGACCACATCCGGTTCGGCGCCGGGTTCGGCAAGACCCTGGTCAAGCTGCTGCGGCGGGGGATCGGCGTCCACCACGCCGGGATGCTGCCGCGCTACCGCCGGCTCGTGGAGCAGCTCGCCCAGGCCGGGCTGCTGGCCGTGGTCTGCGGCACCGACACCCTGGGCGTGGGCATCAACGTGCCGATCCGCACCGTGCTGTTCACGGGCCTGGCCAAGTTCGACGGCAGCCGCCAGCGGATCCTGCGCACCCGGGAGTTCCTGCAGATCGCCGGCCGGGCCGGCCGGGCCGGCTTCGACACGGCGGGGTACGTCGTCGTGCAGGCGCCCGAGCACGTCATCGAGAACGAGAAGGCCAAGGCCAAGGCGGAGGAGCGCCGCGCGGCCGGGAAGAAGAACGCCAAGGCGCAGCTGAAGAAGCCGCCCGAGGGCACCGTCGTCTGGACCGAGCAGACCTTCGACAAGCTGGTCGCGGGGGAGCCGGAGCCGCTGGTGTCGCGGATGAAGGTCGACAACGCGATGCTCGTCAACGTCCTCTCCCGCGAGGAGGACGCCTTCCCGGTGCTGCGCCGGCTGCTGACCGACAACCACGAGGATCCGCGCCAGCGGCGGCGGCTGGCCCGGCGCGCGCTGCGGCTGGGCCGCTCCCTGGTGCGGTCGGGCGTGGTCACCCGGCTCGACGATGCGGACCGGTTCGGCCGCCGCTACGTGCTCACCGTGGACCTGCCCGTGGACTTCGCGCTCAACCAGCCGCTGGCCCACTTCGCCCTGGCCGCGCTCGACGTGCTCGATCCGGAGGCGGAGGACCACGCCCTCGACATCGTGTCGGTGGTCGAGGCGGTGCTGGAGGGGCCGCGCCAGATCCTGTTGCAGCAGCAGTTCGCCGCGCGCGGTGAGGCGGTCGCGGAGATGAAGGCCGACGGGCTCGAGTACGACGAGCGGATGGCGCTCCTGGAGGAGATCACCTGGCCGCGGCCACTGGCCGAGCTGCTGGAGGCGACGTACGAGATCTACCGGCAGAGCCACCCGTGGCTGTCCGAGGACGCGCTGCAGCCGAAGTCGATCGTGCGCGAGATGTTCGAGCAGGGCATGTCGTTCACCGACTTCGTGGGGCGCTACCAGCTCGCCCGGTCCGAGGGTCTGGTGCTGCGGTACCTCACCGACGCGTACCGGACGCTGCGCCAGACGGTCCCGGAGCACCACCGCACGCCGGAGCTGGAGGACCTGGTGGAGTGGCTGGGCGAGACGGTGCGGCAGACCGACTCCTCCCTGCTCGACGAGTGGGAGGCGCTCGCGGACCCCGCGCACGTGCGCACGGACGTGGCCCATCACGAGCCGCCACCGTCCCCGCGGCCGATCTCGAAGCAGGACCGCGCCTTCCGGGTGATGATCCGCAACGCGATGTTCCGCCGCGTCGAGCTGGTCGCCCGCGACGACCTGGACGGCCTGATGGCGATGGAGCGGGCGGCCGCCGATCGCACCGAGCCGGCGGGGGAGGTGGTGATGACCCGGTCGGCGTGGGACGAGGCGATCGAGGAGTACTACGCCGAGCACGACCGGGTGCTGCTGGACGCCGACGCGCGAGGTCCGTCGCTGCTGCGGATCGAGCCGGCCGGACGCACGTCGGCGGATCACCCAGACCGTCCACGACCCCGAGGACCACCACGACTGGGTCATCGAGGCCGAGGCCGACCTGGACGCCTCCGACGAGATCGGCGAGCTCGTCCTGCGCACGGTCGCGATGCGCCGGCTCGGCGGCTGACCGGCCGGGGAGGGTCAGGCGGGGACGGGGTCCGGGAGCGGGTCGCGGTCGCGGCGCGCGCCGGTCACCAGGGCGTGGAGCAGCGCCGCCTGGTCCCGGTCGCCGGGCCCGGCCGCCCACACGCCCCGGTAGGCGTCGACCACCGCGTCGGCAGCGCGGCGGGCGTCGTCGTGGTGCAGGTGCAGGGCGAGTCGCCAGGTGGCCGTGATGGTGCGGTCGTAGAACGCGGCGGCCTCGTCGGCCGGGGATGGCGGGATCAGCCTGAGGTGGCGCCGCGACTCGCGTGAGTTAGACGTCATGTAGAAGTTCTACCCCATATACTCAACACCATGCGCAAATCCAGTGGCGATCTCCTCACGATCGGTGAACTCGCTCAGCGCGCGGGGCTGACCTCGGCGACCCTGCGGGCGTGGGAGCAGCGCCACGGGTTCCCGGAGCCGCAGCGCCTGCCCAGCGGGCACCGCCGGTACCCGCAGTCGGACGTCGATCGGATCCGCGACGTGCTGCGCAGGCGCGACGACGGCGTACGCCTCGACGCGGCGATCGCCCAGGTGCTCGCCGGTGGCGCTGCCGCGGCCGGCGGTCCCGGGGCCGGGTCGGTGTACGCCGAGCTGCGCCGCCTGCATCCGGGCCTGGCGACCCACCGGCTGCGCAAGTCGACACTGACGGCGCTGTCGTGGGCGATCGAGGACGAGTTCTGCGCGAAGGCCGCCGCGCCGGTCCTCTTCGGCGCCTTCCAGCGGCGTGAGCACTACCGGCCGTCCCGGGCGCGGTGGCGCGAGCTCGCCCGCGTGGCGCGGTCGGCCGTCGTGTTCGCCGACGTGGCCGACGCCGCGGCCACGACGCCCGTCGAGATCGCGCTCGGGCCCTCGTCGCCGCTGCACCGCGAGTGGGCCGTGGTGTGCGACGCCCCGGAGCTGGCGGCCGCTCTCAGCGCCTGGGAGCTGCCGGGCCAGGACGACGTCCCGGACCGGGACCGGGTGTTCGAGTCGGTCTGGACCGTGGACCCGCGGGCCGTGCGGACGGCGGCGCGGGTCTGTGCCGGTGTCGCCGGGCAGGCCGGGCTGCCCGAGGCCGGCGCGCTCCTGTACGGGCTCGCCGACGAGCCGCGTGACCACGGCGCCGACCTGGCGGTGGTCACGACGCTGTTCAACCGCGTGGTCGCCTACGTCGACGCGGTGCGCTGACCGGCGCCGGACGCCGGCCTCGGGAGTCAGCCCAGGTCGCAGTAGCCGAAGGGGCAGCTGTCGAGCCAGGCCGGGCCACCGGACAACGACGAGATCTGCTTGCGGCCGGTGGCGTCGTCCACCCAGAGCATCGCCCAGACCGGCTTGCGGCCCTGGGCGCGGGCGGTGGCGGTGATCACCGACGGCTGCCACGAGCCCCGCGGGTCCGCGGCGGGGCCGACCTCGGTGAACGCCATCCGGCGGACCTTGGTCGCGACGGCGGCGTACCCGCTCATCGACGGCGCCCGGCGCCCGCGGTGGCCCTTCGTCGACGGGTGGTAGCTGTCGATCCCGGCGAGGTCGACCCGGGGCGGGACGAGCTTCTCCGGCGCGGCGATGCCCTTGCGGGTGCTGGCGGCGAACGAGTAGGCCCAGACGACGTTGTGCACCCCGGCCGCCCATGCCCGGTCCTGCATCTCGCGCCACACCCGCTTGAACGCTCCGGCGCTCGGCCGGCCCCACCAGAACCAGTCGCCGTTGACCTCGTGGAACGGCCGGAACACGACCGCGACCCCGGCGGCCTGCAGGGCGGCGAAGACCGCGAGCTGGTCGTCGTACCCGGCCCAGAACCGCTGTGCCTCCGGGCTCCCGGCGTCCAGCAGCCGGCCGAACCGGTGCCAGCTCCGGTCGTCGTAGCCCAGGCCGGTGTGCGGGTTCGGGGCGTGCCAGGACGCGGTGAGGACGGCGCCGGACTGCGCGGTCGCGATCAGGTCGCCGAGCGCCTGGTCGAAGAACGGGAACTCGTAGGTCCGGGTCTTGCCGAGCTCCCACAGGTCGAAGCCGACCACCGAGACCCGCCGCCCACCGAGCGCCTCGAGCGGAGCGGTGTAGGTGCTGGTGGACATGTTCAGCTCCTGGCCCACGCCCATCAGCCCGGCGCGGCGCCAGCGGTCCAGTCGGGCGGCCAGGCACCGCGCCGCCGTCGTCGCCTGCGCATCGACCAGCGGGACCGTCGGCCGGCAGGCCTCGTCCGTGTAGACCTTCAGCGTCAGGGCCGGGGACACGACCTGCGGCGCGTCGTTCCACGCCGGCGCCACCAGCCGCAGTGTCCGGGAGCCGGCGCTGGCGGTGTCCACGGGCAGGACGGCGCGGCCGGCGGCATCGACGGTGCCGGCGGTCGAGGTGCCCGTGGTGCCCGTCCCGGAGGCGACGGGGGTCCAGGTGCCGTCGGTGAGTGCCTCCACGGTCACCGGGCGGCCTGCCTGGGCGGGGCTGAGGCGCCCGACCAGGGCGGACGGCTCGCCGGTCGTGACGACCGGAGGAGCGAGGCGCGCGGCGAGGGTCGGCCGGGCCTTCGCGGGCCCCGGCGCCGGGCGCGCGAGCGCAGGGGTGGCCCCGGCGGCGATCACGCCCCCCGTGAGCAACCCCGCCAGCAAGACCGTCACGGCCCCCCGTGGTCGCACAGGCGCATTCTAGGGTGGACGGCATGACTGACGTCGCGACTTCGAACAATCCCGGGGAGAGCCGCTACGAGGCGTGGTTGGACGGCGAGCTCGCCGGGTTCGCCGAGTACGAGCTCGCCGACGGGCTGGTGACCTTCACCCACACCGAGGTGGACGACCGCTTCGAGGGGCGGGGCGTGGGGTCGGCGCTGGCGCGCTTCGCGCTCGAGGACGTGCGCACCGAGGGTGCTCGCCGGGTGCGTCCGGAGTGCCCGTTCATCGCGGGCTGGATCGCCAAGCACCCGGACTACGCCGACCTGGTCGACGGTCCCGCGCCCACCGACTGACCGGACCGGCCCCTCCACAGGGTTGTGCACAGGGAGTGGCAGCCCTGTGCACCGCGAGCGCTGCTCGTGCACAGTCCATCAACAGATTTCTCCCCGGGGCTGGGGACTTTCCCGTTCTGCTTGTTCGCTGTCGGAGCCCGGACCTAGAGTCGCCCGCGAGTCGGCCACAAGTCGCCGAGTCGACATGTGGATGATGGATCCGGTGAGGAGCGTGGGATGAGCGCAGGCGGCATCGTCGGAGGAGTCCCCAGCCCCTCGTCCGGGAGCAGCGCCGCCGGTGCCATGCCGCCCGCGGTCCGTGTCCCGCAGACCGAACCAGTTCCAGATCCCGTTCCTGATTCCCGAGAGGACCACGTGGCCGACGCACTTCCGTTCGAGCGCCCCCAGGCGGAGGTCAAGCTCGGCCCCACCGGGCGTCCGATGCCCGACATCCCCGAGCCCCGTCCCGTCACCGAGCACGGGCACGCCCGGGTGATCTCGATGTGCAACCAGAAGGGCGGGGTCGGCAAGACCACGACCACGATCAACCTCGGTGCGTCCCTGGCGGAGCACGGCCGCCGGGTGCTGCTGGTCGACTTCGACCCGCAGGGCTCGCTGTCGGTCGGCCTCGGGCTCAACCCGCACGAGATGGACCTGACCATCTACAACCTGCTCATGGAGCGCGACGTGACCCTCGACGAGGTCGTCGTCCCGAGCGGGGTTCCCGGCATGGACCTGCTGCCGTCCAACATCGACCTGTCCGCGGCCGAGGTCCAGCTGGTGCACGAGGTCGCCCGGGAGCAGACGCTCCAGCGGGTGCTCGCGCCGGCGTCCGAGAAGTACGACGTGGTGCTCATCGACTGCCAGCCGTCGCTGGGCCTGCTGACGGTCAACGCCCTCACCGCGTCCGACGGGGTCATCGTGCCGCTGGAGTGCGAGTACTTCGCGCTGCGGGGGGTCGCGCTGCTCAAGACCACGATCGACAAGGTCCGCGAACGGCTCAACCCGAAGCTCGAGATCGACGGCGTCCTCGGCACCATGTACGACGGCCGCACCCTGCACAGCCGCGAGGTGATGGAGCGGCTCGTGCAGGCCTGGGGCGACAAGGTCTTCCACACGGTGATCCGGCGGACGGTGAAGTTCTCCGACTCCACGGTGGCGGGCGAGCCGATCACGACGTACGCCTCCACCTCGACCGGTGCCGACGCCTACCGTCAGCTGGCCAAGGAGGTGCTGGCTCGTTGTCTCGACGGGTGAGTCTCCCCGCTGCCGACGACCTCTTCCGCCCGACCGCACCGCAGTCCATCGAGCCGGACAGGCCGGCCGACGACGCGCGCGCGGAGGAGGCGTCGCAGGGGCGGAGCCGGCGGGAGCCGAAGAAGCCGAGCGGCCGGGTGCGGCACGACGAGAAGATGACGGTCTACGTCACCTCCGACGAGCTCCTCGACCTCGAGCACGCCCGCCTGCTGCTGCGCCGCTCCCACGGGCTCGCGGTCGACCGCGGCCGGCTGGTGCGCGAGGCGATCGCGATGGTGCTGGCCGACTTCGAGGCGCACGGCGACGACAGCGCACTGGTGCGACGATTGACCGAGGAATGACCGCGCGGCCGCAGGCGCTGGCCGGAGCAGAGGACGGTGCGGCCGAGGCCACGCCGGGATTCGCGGTGCGCCTCGACAACTTCGAGGGTCCCTTCGACCTGCTGCTGAACCTGATCGCCAAGCACAAGCTCGACATCACCGAGGTGGCGCTGTCGAGGGTCACCGACGAGTTCATCGCGCACGTCAAGGCCGGCGGCCCGCAGTGGGACCTCGAGCAGACCACGTCGTTCCTGCTCGTGGCCGCGACCCTGCTGGACCTCAAGGCCGCCCGGCTGCTGCCCCAGGGTGACGTCGAGGACGAGGAGGACCTCGCGCTGCTCGAGGCGCGCGACCTGCTCTTCGCCCGGCTGCTGCAGTACAAGGCGTTCAAGCAGGTCGCAGCGGTCCTCGAGCTGCGCCTCGCGGGCGAGTCCAGGCGGCACCCGCGCGCGGTCGGGCTCGAGGAGCGGTACGCCGGCCTGCTGCCCGAGGTCCTCATCGGCATCGGCCTCGACCAGTTCGCCCAGCTCGCGGCCCGGGCGCTCGAGCCGAAGCCGGTGCTCGAGCTGTCGCTGCACCACATCCACGCCGCCAGGGTCAGCGTCCGCGAGCAGGCGGCCGTGGTGCTGGAGCGGCTGCGCCGGCAGCGCAGCATGACGTTCCGGGCGCTCTGCGGTGACTCGCCGGACCGCCTGACCACGGTTGCCCGGTTCCTGTCGCTGCTGGAGCTGTTCCGCGAGGGCGCGGTCTCCTTCGACCAGGTGACGCCGCTCGGCGAGCTGACCATCCGGTGGACCGGGGACGACGACGTGGACGTGGACGACCTGATCACCGACGAGTTCGAGGGGGCGCCGCCCGAGGCGGCCGCCGCGCCCGAGGGAGAGACCGATGACGGAGCAGACCGTGGAGACGACTGACGAGACCCTCGCCGTACCCGTGGCCGCGCTGAGGCCGTCGCTGGAGGCGGTGCTCATGGTCGCCGACCAGCCGCTGGAGGCGGTGACGCTCGCGACCGCGGTCGGCTACCCCGTCGACGAGGTCACCGGTGCCCTGGAGGGGCTGGCCCGCGAGTACGCCGAGCAGGGCCGCGGCTTCGAGCTGCGCAACGTCGGCGGCGGCTGGCGCTTCTACACCCGTGAGGAGTACGCCGCGGTCGTCGAGGCCTTCGTGCTCGACGGCCAGCAGGCGCGGCTCACCCAGGCCGCGCTCGAGACGCTGGCCGTGGTCGCCTACAAGCAGCCGGTGTCACGGGCCCGCGTCTCGGCGATCCGCGGCGTCAACGTCGACGGCGTGATGCGCACGCTGCTCACCCGGGGTCTGGTCGAGGAGGCCGGCCAGGACCACGAGACGGGCGCGAACCTCTACCGCACCACGGGCTACTTCCTGGAGCGGATCGGCGTGACCTCCCTCGACGAGCTGCCCGAGCTGGCGCCGTACCTGCCCGACATGGACGACCTCGAGGACGAGCTCGCCGAGATGGCGGCCGCGCCGGTGGCCACCGAGAGCACGCCCGAGCCGGCCCCCGAGCAACCCGAGCACCCCCACTCGCCGCACAGCGGCGACGGCACCGAGCCCGACGGCGGGACCGAGCCCACGTGATGCCGGGGGACGAGGGCGGCATCGAGACCGACGACGAGGGCCTCATCCGGCTGCAGAAGCTGCTCGCCCAGTCCGGCGTCGCGTCCCGCCGCAAGTGCGAGGAGCTGATGCTCGCCGGGCTGGTCGAGGTCGACGGCGAGGTCGTCACCCGGCTGGGCACCAAGGTCGACCCGCGCACGGCCGTGATCCGGGTCGACGGCCGGCGGCTGCCGCCGGTGTCGGAGAAGGTCTACCTGGTCCTCAACAAGCCGCGCGGGGTGGTGTCGACGATGTCCGACCCCGAGGGCCGCAGGAACCTCGGCGACCTGGTGGCCGACCGGCCCGAACGGCTCTTCCACGTGGGCCGCCTCGACACCGACACCTCGGGGCTCATCCTGCTGACCAACGACGGCGACTTCGCGCAGCGGATGGCGCACCCGTCGTACGAGGTCGACAAGACGTACGTCGCCGAGGTGGACGGCGAGGTGTACCGCCGGACGATCAAGCAGCTGCTGGAAGGCGTGACCCTCGACGACGGGCCGGTGGACGTGCGCAGGGCGCGCCTGGTCGAGACGACGGGGGCGCGGTCGATCGTGGAGCTGGTCATCCACGAGGGGCGCAACCGGATCGTGCGCCGGCTGCTGGACCACGTCGGCCACCCGGTGCGCCGGTTGACCCGGACGGCGATCGGGCCGGTGCGGCTCGCCAAGCTGCCGGTCGGGGAGATGCGCGAGCTCAGCCGCGGCGAGCTCGGGGAGCTCCTCGACGTGGCGCAGCTGTAGGAGCCGGTTCCCGGGGGTCTCAGGAGGTGGCCGCGGCGATGGCGTCGTCGAGGTCGTCGACGACGCGGAACACCCGGTCGAGCGCGGTGGCCGCGAGGATCCGCAGCACCGGGGGACTGGTGCAGACGATCACCAGCGAGCCCTGGAGCACCCGGGCGCGCTTGTGGGCGCCGATGAGCGCGCCGAGCCCGAGGGAGTCCAGGAAGGTCACCTCGTCGAGGACCACGACCAGGCTCGCCGGACCGTCCACCTGTGCGTCCTGGAGATGGCTGCGCAGCAGGCCGACGGTCGCGAGGTCGATCTCGCCGGCGCACCGAACGACACTCACGCCGCCGACCTGCTCGTCGCTGATGGTCAGGGCGTCCGAGAGGGGCACCATGTCGTTGTACACCGTCGCGGCGCGTTTCGGGAGCGATCGACTTCGCCCGAAGGGGTGGAACGGGCGCCCGTCGGACTCCGCCCGTGAGACCGGACCCGCGGCGTCCGAGTGGCCTCGCTAGCCTTGCCGGGTGGCAGTCAGGGCGGTACGGGGAGCGACCCAGCTCGAGGTCGACGCGCGCGACCACATGCTCGAGCGGGTCGCCGAGATGGTCACCGACGTGATGGCCGCCAACGGCCTCGAGGTCGACGACTTCATCTCGGTGATCTTCACCGCGACCTCCGACCTGCACTCGGAGTTCCCGGCGTACGCCGCGCGCCGGCTGGGGTTCGGCGAGGTACCGCTGATCTGTGCCCGCGAGCTCGAGATCGACGGCTCGATGCCGCGGGTGGTGCGGATGATGGCGCACGTCGAGACCGACCTGCCGCGCGCCGACATCACCCACGTGTACCTGCACGGCGCCGCCGCCCTGCGCCGCGACCTGACCAGGGTCCGGGCGGTTCCGGATGAGCAGTGAGCTGACCGGACCCGTCGAGATCGTCGGCACCGGCCTGCTGGGCACCTCGATCGGCCTGGCCTGCCGGCGCGCGGGCCTCGAGGTCCTGCTCACCGACGTCTCGCCCGAGCACGTGCGCACCGCGTCCGGGCTGGGCGCCGGACGGCCGCGTACGACGGCGGACCGGCCGCAGCTGGTCGTCGTCGCCGTCCCGCCCGACCACGTCGGGGCGGAGGTCGTCCGCGCCCTCGAGGAGACCGACGCCTGGGTCACCGACGTGGGCAGCGTCAAGACGGCCCCGCTGAGCGCGGTCACCGGCCGCTCGGGCGCCGGGCGCTACACCGGGAGCCACCCGATGGCCGGCAGCGAGCGCTCCGGCCCGCTGGCCGCCACCGCCGCGCTGTTCGACGGCCGGCCCTGGGCCATCACCCCCCACGACGGATCCGACGCCGCGGGCGTCGCACTGGTGGAGGCGCTCGCGCTGGTGTGCGGTGCGGTGCCCGTCCGGCTCTCACCCGAGGAGCACGACCGGGCCGTCGCCCGCACCTCCCACGTGCCCCACCTGCTCGCCTCCCTCGTGGCGGCACGCCTGGCCGAGGCGCCCGCCGAGCACCTCACGCTCACCGGGCAGGGCGTCCGTGACGTGACCCGCGTCGCGGCCGGCGACCCGTCCCTCTACGGCCAGATCGTCAGCCAGAACGCCGAGGCCGTGCTCGCCCTGCTCGGCGAGGTCCGCGGACAGCTCGACACCGTGATCGACGCGGTGGCGAACGCCGACCGCGGCACGCTGGAGGCGGTGCTCCGGGCCGGGGTGGCCGGCACGCGCGCCATCCCGGGCAAGCACGGCGGACCGGTCCGCCCGATGCGGTCGGTGTTCGTCTCGGTGCCGGACCACCCGGGGGAGCTGGCGCGACTGTTCGCCGACGCCGGCGCCAGCGAGGTCAACATCGAGGACGTGCACATCGACCACGACCCGGGCCGGCCGGTCGGCCTGGTGGAGCTCGTGGTCGACCAGACCCGCGCCGACCAGCTGGTGTCGTCGCTCGAGTCCCGGGGATGGGTCACGCACCGGTAGGCTGACGCCCCGTGAGCAGCCCCCTCGTCGTCGCCGTCGACGGCACCTCCGGATCCGGCAAGTCCAGCACCTCGCGGGGTGTCGCGGACCGGCTCGGGCTGCGCTACCTGGACACCGGCGCGATGTTCCGCGCGATGACCTGGTGGATGCTGCGCCACGGCGTCGACGTCCACGACCCGGCCGCCGTCGCGGCGCGCTGCGAGGAGCCGCAGATCGTGTCCGGGACCGACCCGCTCGCGCCGACGATCACGGTCGACGGCGTCGACGTCGCCGTCGCCATCCGCCAGGACGACGTGAACGCGGCGGTCTCGCCCGTCAGCGCCGTCCCCGAGGTGCGCGCGCGGCTGCTGCGGCTCCAGCGGGAGGTCATCGCGGAGGGCGGCGGGATCGTCGTCGAGGGCCGTGACATCGGGTCGGTCGTCGTTCCCGACGCGCCGGTCAAGGTCTACCTCAGCGCCGACCCGGCAGCCCGGGCCCGGCGGCGCGCGGCCGAGCAGGGCGCCGTCGACGTCGACGCCACCCGAGCCTCGTTGCTCGCCCGTGACGAGATCGACTCGGGCCGCGCCACCGCGCCGCTGGTGATGGCCGACGGCGCGGTCCACATCGACACCACGGGCCACACCCTCGCCGAGGTCATCGGCCTCGTCGTGGCGCTGGTGGAGGCCGTCGAGGCGCGCACGTGAGGAGCCGGCTGGCGCATCTCGACCCGCCGCGCAGCGACCGGGTCAAGGCGGCGCCGCGCTACCTGCTGTGCTCACCGCTGCGGCCGTTGGCCCGCTGGTTGATCCGGCGCTGGTACGACGTGCGCGTCTCCGACCCCGGCAACGTCCCGGCGTCCGGGCCGATCATCTACGCCTCCAACCACGTCGGCGTGGCCGACGGTCCGCTGCTCGCGATCTTCGCGCCGCGGCCGGCGCACGCGCTGACCAAGGTGGAGATGTTCCGGGGCCTGTTCGGGGCATTCCTGTGGCATTCGGGCCAGATCCCGCTGGACCGCTTCAACACCGATCCGCGCGCGGTGCGGATCTGCCTGCGCGCCCTGCGCAGCGGCCGCGCCATCGGCATCTTCCCGGAGGGCAGCCGCGGCGCCGGTGACCTGGAGCGCTTCCACCGCGGCGCGGCCTACCTGGCGCTGGTGTCCGGCGCCCCCGTCGTACCCGTGACCATGCTCGGCACCCGCGAGCCCGGCGGCCACAGCAACTCGCTGCCGCGCCGCGGCGCGGTGATCGAGATGGTGTTCGGGGAGGTGTGGCGCACCGAGCCGGAGCCGTGGCCGCGGACGCGGGAACAAGTGGAGAAGGCCTCGTTGTTCCTCCGGGAGCACATGCTCGTCCAGCTGCACCGGGCGCAGGCGTCGACCGGCCGGGACCTCCCGGGTCCGCTGCCGCCCACCGACGTAGACCCCGACCCCGCCACCGGGGTGACCGACCAAGGAGCACCATGACCGAGCTCGAGCCTGCCGCCGCCGAGGCGCAGCCCGAGGCCCTGCAGTCCGAGGTGGGCGGCCCTGTCCCCGTCCTCGCCATCGTCGGCCGGCCGAACGTCGGGAAGTCGACGCTCGTCAACCGGATCATCGGCCGCCGCGAGGCGGTGGTCCAGGACGTCCCGGGCGTGACCCGCGACCGCGTCTCCTACGACGCGAACTGGAGCGGCCGGGCCTTCACCGTGGTCGACACCGGCGGCTGGGACCCCGACGCGCGCGGGCTCGCCGAGCGGATCGCCGGCCAGGCCGAGGTGGCCGTCAGCCTCGCGGACGCCGTCCTGTTCGTCGTCGACGCGACCGTCGGCATCACCGACGCCGACGAGGCGGTGGTGCGGATCCTGCGCAAGTCCGGCAAGCCCGTGGTCCTCGCGGCGAACAAGGTCGACGACCAGCGCACCGAGGCCGAGGCCCACGCGCTGTGGAACCTCGGGCTGGGGGAGCCGTACCCGGTCTCCGCCCTCCACGGGCGAGGCTCGGGCGACCTGCTCGACGCCGTCCTGGCGGCCCTGCCCGAGGCGCCGCCCGAGCGCGACCCGGAGGTCGGCGGTCCGCGTCGCGTCGCGATCGTCGGCAAGCCGAACGTCGGGAAGTCGTCGCTGCTCAACAAGCTGGCCGGCGCGGAGCGGGTGGTCGTCGACAACGTAGCCGGGACGACGGTCGACCCCGTCGACGAGCTCGTGGACCTCGGCGGTCGGACCTGGCGGTTCATCGACACCGCCGGCATCCGCAAGCGCGTCAAGGAGGCCTCCGGCCACGAGTACTACGCCTCGCTGCGCACCTCCACCGCCATCGACCGGGCCGAGGTCGCGGTGCTCGTGCTGGACGCCGAGCAGTCGATCTCCGAGCAGGACGTCCGGATCCTCCAGACGGTGCGCGACGCCGGGCGCGCGCTGGTGATCGCGTTCAACAAGTGGGACCTGGTCGACGAGGAGCGCCGCCACTTCCTCGAGCGGGAGATCGAGCGCGACCTGGTGCAGGTGCAGTGGGCGCCGCGGATCAACGTCACCGCACGCACCGGGTGGCACGTCGACCGCCTGGTCCCGGCGCTCGACCGGGCGCTCGAGGGCTGGGAGACCCGGATCTCGACCGGTGCGCTCAACGGGTTCCTCGGCCGGCTGGTCGCCGAGCACCCGCACCCGGTCCGCGGCGGCAAGCAGCCGCGGATCCTGTTCGGCACGCAGGCCTCGACCGCGCCCCCGACGTTCATCCTCTTCACCACCGGCAAGCTGGACGCGGCGTACGAGCGGTTCATCGAGCGGCGCCTGCGCGAGGAGTTCGGCTTCGTCGGCACGCCGATCGTGCTCCAGCAGCGGCCGCGGGAGAAGCGCAAGCGGTGATCCCGGTCGGCCGTGGCCTGGCGCTGGACCTTCAGCCGACTCCGCTGCGGTCGATCGATCTGGGATTGTCCGGGCATGGCGAAGGGCCGACACCCCCCAGGTGTCGGCCCTTCGGCACTTGTCCGATTGTGACCCGGTCGACGCGCCCCCCGTCCTGCGTCGTCCGGGTCTTCCGTCTCGGACGTCAGGACTAGAGGCTCGCTGGCCACGGTGTTGAACAGCGAGCGCAGGTTGGTGCCGACCAGGGCGACCGCGGTGATGATGACCGCGGCGATGAGCGCGACCATGAGGCCGTACTCCACGGCGGTGGCGCCGCGCTCGTCGCGCTGCTCGGCCTTGGCCTTGAGGTCGCCGATGAACATCATGGTCATGAACTGGAGCTTCTCGAGCATTGGACTGATCCCTTCGAATACGAGGCGATCGCATTTCGATCGCTTCTCGAGCCCCCCATCGGGACCCTTTCTGCTCTCCATCCTCGATCCGTCCGACGCCGGGGAAGTCCACCCCCGGTCTCGGTCGATGTAGTCCATTCGGACTATCCGAGGTGGGCCTTTGGCGCCGCGATCGCGAACCCACAGCCCGCTCCCGGCTGATGTGCGAGAACAGCGAGAGGGCCGCGCACCGGACACCGGTGCGCGGCCCTTGCCGCCGACGAATGCAGACGGCGTCAACCCGCGGCCGCCTGGGTGTCGATCAGGAGGCCCAGGCGTACCGCCGCGGCCAGGGCCTGCGTGCGGTTGCTGACCCCGAGCTTGCGGTAGACGCGGTTGAGGTGCGTCTTCACGGTCGACTCGCCGAGGTAGGCCCGGCGGGCGATGTCGGCGGTCCCGAGGCCCTCGGCGACCAGCCGCAGGATCTGCTGCTCACGTTCCGTCAGCCGGGACGAGGCCACGGCAGCACGACGCAGCATGGTCTCGGTCAGACCGGGCGACAGGAAGGTCCGGGGCGCCATCGCGCTGTGCCGGGCCGTGCTCACCACCTCGGCCGCCCGGCGGTCCTTGCCGAGGAAGGCCGAGGCGCCCGCCTCCATCGCGGCGAAGACCTGGGCATCGCCCGCGTGCATGGTCAGGACGACGAGGCCCACGTCCGCCGCCTCGGCCCGTACGGCCCGGACGACGTCGAGGCCGCTGCCGTCGGGAAGCTGCAGGTCGGTGATCACCACCCCGGGTCGCAGCGCCCCCCAGGCGGAGATGGCTTCGGCAACCGTGCCGGCGTGGCCGACCACCTCCATGTCTTCCTCACGCTCGAAGGCTCGGGCGAGCCCCTGGCGGATCAGCTCGTGGTCATCGACGAGCAAGACGCGGTGCGTCATGGCGACTCTCCTCGTGGGAAGGTCCTGCGGTCCCCAACCGCAGGCTGACCAGGGTCCCGCCGTCGGGCCGTGGCCCGATCTGCAGGGCCGCGCCGATGTGCTCGGCGCGTTCGCGCATGGTGTGCATGCCGTAGTGGCCGGGTCGGGGCTCGGCCACGCCGACCCCGTCGTCCTCCACCGTCAGCCGGAGGCCGTGCTCGTCGGTGCGGAGCCGGACCCAGAGGTTCACGGCGTCGGCATGAGCCGCGACGTTCGCCATCGCCTCCTGCGCGATGCGGACCACCTCGGTCTCCACGCGCGCGGGCAGCGGGGCCGTGCGCTCGTCGAGGAGCAGATGGACCCGCAGGCTGCTTCGCCTGCTCAGCTGCTGGACGTACTCGAAGAGAGCGTCGGAGACGCCGCAGGCGGGGAGGTCCTGGCGGAGCTCGAAGACCGAGAACCGGAGCTCGCCCACCACCCGTCCGACCTCACTGCGCAGTTCCTCCGCGGCCCGGGCGACGGCCGGCTCGGCGGCCATCTCGAGCAGGTCGTCGGCGAGGTAGCCCAGCGAGACGACACGCTGCGCGACGCCGTCGTGGATCTCGCGGGCGAGGCGGCGGCGCTCGGCCTCGGTGGCCGACGTGCGGATCCCGTCGACGAGGAGCGCCGTGTCGAGCCGGATCGCGTGCTCGTCGACCACCACCTGGAGATCCGCCAGGGGGAGCTCGCTCCTCGTGGCACCGGCCCGGACCACGACCGCGCCGAAGACGTGGCCTCCGACCTGGAGGGGCACGGCCGCGGCGCCACGGCCGCTCCAGCAGGACCGGCTCCCGAGGCAGCGACCGGCGATCGCGGCGTCGTCGGCGCTGGCATCGCCGGTGCTCAGCAGCTCGATGTCCTGGCTGGCGAGCCGCACCCAGACCGTGCAGCTCTGCACGCCGGGTGTCTGTTCCACACGCTCCCGCAGGGCTCCTGCCAGCGAGGTCACGTCGAGATCGATCGCCTGCCGCTGGACCAGGCCGTGCAGCTGGCCGAGGAGGCGATGGGCGGCGGTGTACGACGCCTGCGCAGCCGCGGACCGCCGCGCCGACCGGCTCTGCGCCGAGCCGAGCAGGCCTCCACCGAGGGCGAGGACGAGCCACCCGCCGGCCCCGGCCGGCAGTGGTTGAAGCGAAAGCAGGAGGAGGGGGGAGGCGACCACGGCCGCGGCCACGGCGACCGTCGCGACCGTGGTCGGGACGCCGTGCCGGATGCCGGCGACCACGGCGGGGACGGTGAGGCAGACCAGGAAGGCCCCCGCGTCGGGGGCGGCGGCCAGGACCGCGCCGGCGGTGAGCCCGCCCTCGAGCCAGTTCAACGCCGGGACGTTGCGCAGCTTCGGGTGCAGCTCGGCGACGCACCCGATGGCGGCGAGGCCGATCAGGACTGCCAGATGTGTCCGGTCCTGGCCGGTGGCGCCCCGGTCGATCAGTTGCCCCGAGGCGAAGGCGAGGACGAACGCGCGCACCGCGGTGGTGGTCCGCCAGGTCTGCTCCGTGGTCGTCGCTGCGCTCTCGCCGCGGGAGGAGCGAAGTCCGGTCACCGGTTGAATCCGTTCAGGACCTGGATCACGGCGGGTCCACCGATGATCAGGAAGAGGCAGGGGAGGATGAACAGGATCAGCGGGATCGTGATGAGGACCGGCACCTTCATGGCCTTCTCCTCGGCGCGCTGCCGCCGCTTGGTGCGCATCTCGTTGCTCTGGACTCGGAGCACCCGTCCGACCGGCACGCCGAGCTGGTCGGCCTGGACGATCGCGAGACTGAACGACCGGAGGTCGGGGAGGGTGCTGCGTTCGGCCATCGCCCGCATCGCGGCGCCCCGACCGGTGCCGATCTGCATCTCCTGCTGCAGCCGCGCGAACTCCTGGGCCAGGGGGCCGTCGGTGTTGTGGACCACCTTGGCCAGCGCGGCGTCGAAGGCCAGGCCGGCCTCGACGGACACGGTCATCAGGTCGAGGGCGTCGGGCAGTGCGCGCTGCATCTCGTGCTCGCGCTTGAGTCCGGCGTTGTAGAGGATGATGTTGGGCAGCACGAACCCGAAGGCTCCCGCGGCGACGCTCAGGAGGAGGACCTGGAGGATCGACAGTCCGAGCGCGGCCGTCCACATCAGGCCGAGGATGGTCAGGACCACGCCGCTCAGGGCTTTGCCGCCGATGATCCGGGCGACGTCCCAGCCTGCCGGGTTCCCGGCGACGTCCAGCCGGTGCTGGATGCGCGCGCCGGCGTCGGCGCGGACGAGTCGTCGGCCCAGGCCGACGACCTGGCCGCCGAGCGGCGCGAGGACGCGCTCGGAGAAGGGCCGCTCCAGCTCCTTGAGGAGCTCGGCCGGGGCCGCATCGATCGCCCGGACCGCCGCCAGCGAGCGGCCCACGGCCGCACGCTCGGCGGTGATCCCGCCGACCAGCGTGATGGCGAGTGCGGCACCGACGACGACCAGGGCGCCGCCGAGCAGGAGCATCAGGCTCGGGGACATCTCACACCTCGACCTTCACGAATCGCGACATGGTGAAGACACCCACCGAGAGGAGAAGCACGGCGCCGGCCAGGAAGGCCATGCCCAGCGCCTGGGTGTACAGCGGGCGGACGAAGGACGGATTGCCGACCAGGAGGTAGCAGAACATCGCGACCGGGAGGAGCCCGAGGATCCAGGCGGACAGCCGCCCCTCGGCGCTGAGCGTGCGGACCTGGCGGCGGAGGTACTCCCGCTCGCGGAGCGTGTCCGCGACCGTGGTCAGGATCTCGCCCAGGTTGCCGCCCACCTCGCGCTGGACGCGGATCGCCATGACCACCCAGCGGAAGTCCTCGCTCACCATCCGTTCGGCCACGCCGTCGAGAGCGTCCTCGACACCGACACCGAGGCGGTGCTCGGCGAGTGCCCGGCGCAGCTCCCCGGCCATCGGCTCCTGGCCCTCGCGGACCACGGTGTCGACGGCCTGCGGCAGCGAGAGCCCGGCGCTGAGCCCGCCGGCCACAGGGTGAGCGTCTCGGGCAGCTGGGCACTGCGAAGGCGCGCACCGGCTTGCTGTGCTTGCGTCCGGAGACAGAACTACGGTCCGAGGCCGCCGCGCAGGGACCAGACCATCAGCGCCGGGCCCCCAGGACGAAGCCGAGCCCGGCCCCCAGGACCAGCCCGGCCCGCAGCAGGACCCATTCGGGCCGCGACCACGAGACCCGCACCGGTGAGGCGGCGCGCGACGGGCGCTCGAGTCGCGGCGCACCAGCCGGTCGGTCGGCGCCGACCGCCGAGGCGCGCAGGCCCTGCGGCGGGCCCGAGTTCCCGTGGGGTCGTCGCCGAGGTAGGCCGCGATCTGGGGCTGCGCGCCGGACGGCCGGCGGCGGCCGGCGAGCGCGAGGCCAGGACCCCGGCGAGTCCAGGCCGAGCGCCCGATCCCGCCGAGGAGGGCGGTGCGACCCACGGTAGTGGGCCGCGAGGCGACCGCGGTCGGCGGGGCGGCGGCGCTGCCGGAGGCGAGACCAGCGCGGAGTCGAGAGGAGCGCCTGTCGGTCGCGTCAGGGTCGAGCACGGCGAGAGTGACCTCGCAGCGGCGTCGGCCGGTCGGGTGAAGGACAGGAGCACCTGGCGGCCCAGGGCGTCGGCCTCGGCGGCGAACACTCCCGCCAGCGCGCTCTCGTCGGCGGCGTCCACCACCGTGCCGTCGGCTCGCCGCGCACGAGCTCGCCGAGCACTGCCGGTCCTGTCGGACGCTGCTGCCGGGCCACGGCGTCGATCCCGGCCCCGGTGCCGGCCACCGCGGCGACCGCCTGCTCGAGGTCCAGGCGGCTGCCGCTGTCCCGGCCGTCGGAGAGCAGCAGCACCGAGCGGGCGCCGTCGGCGCCCGGGCGCGGGCGACGGCGGACACGACCGTCGGTAGACCGGGTCCCGGGCGTCAGGGCGATGCCGCGTACTGCCTCAGCGACGGCGTCGCGGTCGGTCGTGGGCGCGACCAGCAGGCGGGGCCGCGCCACCGAAGGTCACCAGCCCGACACGGACGTCGGCGGGCAGCTCTCCAGGAAGAGCGGCGCCGCCTCCCGGGCGGCCGTGACCGGGCCCACGCATGCTCCGGCTGACGTCGATCGCCAGCACCGTCGTCCGCCGGACGGCACCGGCGCGACGGGCGCGGCCACGGCCGTCCACCCCGCCGCCGTCGACCTCGACGTCAGCCGCTCGAGCGACCTGCGGGCGCCACGTCGGCGTCGATGCCGAGGAGCACCGAGACGGTCTCCGTCGGGCGCGGTCTCGACGTGGTCGATCTCGAGCCGTGTCGCCGGGGGCGGCCGGCGCGGGGACCGCCGGCGTGAGGCCGCCCAGGCCAGGACCCCGAACAGCACGACCAGCAGCGGGCGAGGTCGAAGTTGGTCATCACTGCCCCCCGGGACGAAGAGCATCGGGTCGACGTGGACGTTGCGCTCGGCCAGGCGCTCGAGGAAGCGGGGGCGCAGGCCGGTCGAGCGGAGCCGGCCCAGCGACCGGCCGTCGGCGTCCCAGCCGGCGGAGTGGTCGAAGCCGGAAGATCTCCTGGAGGGTGATCACGTCGCCCTCCATGCCGGCGACCTCGGTGATCGCGGTGACGCCGGCGCGAGCCGTCCTTGAGCCGCGACTGCTGGATGATCGACGTCGAGCGCGCTGGCGGCCTGCTCACGGATCGCCCGCACGGGCAGCTCGAACCCGGCCATCATCACCATCGTCTCGATCCGCGGCAGCGCGTCTCGGGGACCGTTGGCGTGCACGGTGGACAGGGAGCCGTCGTGGCCGGTGTTCATCGCTTGCAGCATGTCGAGCGCCGCCGCGTCGCGGATCTCGCCGACGACGATGCGGTCGGGGCGCATGCGCAGCGAGTTGCGGACCAGGTCGCGGATCGTGACCGCGCCCTTGCCCTCGATGTTGGCGGGGCGGGACTCGAGGCGGAGCACGTGGTCCTGGTGCAGGCGCAGCTCGGCGGCATCCTCGATCGTCACGATGCGCTCGTCGCCCGGGATGAAGCCCGACAGCACGTTCAGCGTCGTCGTCTTGCCGGCGCCGGTGCCACCGGAGACCAGGACGTTGAGCCGGCCCAGCACGCACGGCCTCCAGGAGGCGGGCCGACTCGGCCGTCAGCGTCCCGAAGGCGACCAGGTCGTCGACGGTGTAGGGATCGGCGGCGAACTTGCGGATCGTGAGCTTGGAGCCGTCGAGCGCGAGCGGGGGGATGACGGCGTTGACGCGGCTCCCGTCGGCGAGCCGGGCGTCGACCATGGGACTGGTCTCGTCGACGCGCCGGCCGACCCGTCCGACGATCTTGTCGATCGTGCGTCGCAGGTGGGCCTCGTCGGCGAACGACGCGTCGACCGGCACGAGCCGGCCGTCCCGCTCGACGTAGATCTCGTCGGCGACTGTTGACCATGATCTCGGTGAGGTCCGGATCGCTCAGGAGCGGCTCGAGCGGCCCGAAGCCCAGGATGTCGTCGGCGATCTCCTGGGTGATGCGCCGACGGTCCGCCCCCGACAGCGGCCGGTCGGTCGCGGCGACGGCGTGCTGCAGGGCGGTCCGCACCTGTCCCTCGAGCTCGCTCTGCGTCATGTCGACGTCGTACAGCTTCGGCCCCAGCGCGCTCACGAGCTCGGCGTGGACGATCCGCTTGAGGGAGGCGTACGGGTCCCGGGCCGTCCCGGCGGGACGCCGGGCGGTGACGCTCGCCACGGTGGGCGCCCCGGTCGGAGCCGTGGCGGCGGGCGGACCGTGCTGGGCAGCGAACAGTCGATCGGCGATGGACATCTCAGCTCACCTTCTTCGTGCGACGCAGGCGCCTGGCGCCCGCGGGCGGGACCGGGCCTCGTGGCAGGGGCGATGGACGCCGCCAAGGTCGTGAACGCCTTGCTCACCGGGTGCCCACGGTTGCTGCGGGCGAGGATCTCGCCGCGGTTCACCGAGACCAGGACGTCGCGGCTGCTGGGGATGCTGACGTCGATCTTCACCCCCAGGGTCGCCTCGAGCTCGGCCGGCGTGAGTCCGACCTTGGGGTCGGAGCGGTTCAGCAGCAGCCGCCAGCGCTCACGGGGATGTTCAGCAGGTCGAGCGTCCCGGTGGCGACCTTCAGGTTCTTCAGGGCCGGGATGTCGAGCGTGCTGACCAGGATCAGGGTGTCGCTGCGGTCCAGGGCCGGCAGCGTGTGGTCGTCGAAGACGCCGCCGGTGTCGACGACGACGACCTCGTACATGGTCCTCAGCGTGTCGAGCACCGCGCCGATCCGCTCGGGCGGCACGGGCGAGCCGAGCTGGGCGGGAGCGGCGAGGACGGCGAGACCATCGGAGTGCGGCGTGGTCAGTGACTGCACCGCACTGACGTCGGCCTCACCGTGGAGGTCGCCCAGGTCGGCCAGGGTGTGCTGCGGCGTCAGCTGCAGCATGATCGCGACATCGCCACCGGCCAGGTCGAGATCCACGATGCAGGTGCTGCGGCCACGGTCGGCGAGTGCTGCGCCGAGATTGGTCGCCACGACGCTCTTGCCGACACCGCCCTTGGTGGAGAAGACCGTGACGATGCTGCCCCGGCTGGTGGTCGGCTCCGCCGGTGCGCTCTGGGTGATCGCGCCGGCGATGTCGCGGGCCCTCTCGACCGCGCGTGCCAGGCCCCACACGTCGGTGGTCTCGACGACCTCGCGCATGCCGGACCGCAGGGCCTCGGTGAAGACCGTGCTGTCGAGCTCGGAGCGGACCAGCACGACGCCCAGGGCCGGCCGGGTGATCCGGTAGGTGGCCGCGATCTCGGCTGCGACGGTGTCGTCGACCGACGGCCCGAGGACCAGGGCGTACTCATCGGGGTGACGCCGCAGGTGCTCATCGATGCCGTCCAGCGACGTCACGACGGTGTCCTGCGTGTCCAGCGAGGCACGGAAGCGGTCGACCAGGTCCGGGTCGGCCTCGACCAGGGCGGTCATCGGACCGCTCCACGGAACGCCTCGGGCATCACCTTCACCGCCGTGATGCCGGTGCCGCTGGAGACCTTGGACTTGTCGGTGCGCAGCGCGAACGAGACGTCGCCGTTGCGGGCGGCGTAGATGAGGCGCTGCGCCTGGTCCTGGTCGACCGCGACGGTCAGGATGGTGCGGGGGATCTGCTCGGTGGTCTCGCCGTCCTGGTCCTTGGTGGTCTGCGCGGAGACCGAGGTGGTGCCGACACCGATCACCTGCACGTCGGGCAGCAGCAGCCCGGTGTACTGCGGCAGCTTCTGCGTGGTGCCGTCGGGCTTGTAGAGCTCCGGGTCGGCGGAGACGAAGATCGCCACGTGCGAGCCCGGCGTGACGAAGCCGGCCACCCGCTCGGGGTCGGTGAGCTCGACGCTGACGGCGAGCTTGTCGGCGGGGATGGTGAGGGTCTCCTCGGTCCCGGCCCTGCCGAACTGCTGGGCGATGATCTGCTGCCCGGGGTAGATGGTGCCGATGGAGACCTTGTCGCCGATCGCGCTGGTCGAGCTGAGGGCGCCCTCGGTGAGGTCGTCGCGGACGACCTGCGCCTGCTCGAACTTGCCGGCCGCCTGGGCGTCGGCCACGGACTCGCCGGGTTTGATCACGTCGGTGGCGGTCAGGACCTCCACCATCTGCTGCCCGGCCGTGGCCCGAGCGTCGATGCCCTGGACGTACAGGACCACGAGCGTGGTGCCCAGCGTCGCGATCACGATCGCGACGGTCAGGAGAACGGTTCGTCGTGCCATGGGTTTGTCCTTGTCGTGTGTGGTGTGGCTGGTGGTGGTCCGCTCGTCACTCGACGAGGACGACGGTCTTGGGGCCCGAGCCGGTGTAGTCGGGCTCGCCGCCGCGGGCCGGAGCGAACTGGGGCAGGGCCCTGGGGCTGAGCAGCACGACCTTCAGCTCGGCCACGCCGCTGGGGGCGCCCACGATCCCGTCGAGCGCGCTGATGGTGCCGGGGGCGTCATGGGTGGCGCTGAGGCTCTGGTCGGAGATGAACCCGGGCACGAAGCCGACGATCGGCCAGTACTTCTTGCCGGTGGCGGGATCGGTGTCGAGAACCGGAAGCCAGAAGAACCTGGGAGAGCCGAAGATGTCTGCCGACAGCGCCTGGGTGCCCACCGAGTTGCCGGCCACCAGGTCGCTGATGTGCGAACCGTTGGTGATGAAGCAGGTCAGCACGTCGTCGTTGAGCTGCTTGCCCTTGACGGTCGCCGCGGTCCGACCGTTGTCGTGGTTGCGGCTGCAGCTGCTCGTCGAGTCGCGTCGAGCCGGCCCGGCATGCCGCCCGCGCCGGCCACGAGGCCGTCGGTGGTGGACGACATCTTCAGCCCCGTCTCGGAGGCGAGGCAGTTCGTGCCGTCGACCGGGCCGGGGGAGGACACCACGCTGCCCGGCTGTCCGTCGCACTGGCCCTGGGGGAGCGGGTGGACGGCGAGCGACGGCCGGATGCCCTTGATGATGTTCCAGGCGAGCCATCCTGCGTTGTTGGTGTCGCTGCGCGGGACCTCGAGGGTGCCGAAGTTCCCCTCGTTCCGTGCGTCGCAGAAGAGCTTGTCGTCGCCACGGTGAACGGCTGGGCGGTGGCGGTGGCCGAGTACTTCGTGCCCGTCTTGACGCGCACCCACCAGGTGTCCTCGACGTCGAGCACGTCCTGGGGCACGTTCACCGTGATGGAGGTCGGGCTCGCGGAGACCGGCGCGACCTCGTAGTGGTACGGCGGCCCGCTGGCACCGGTGAACGTCACCAGGTCGACGCTGTTGAGGTTGCTGCCAGTCAGGGTGATCTGGGCGGAGGTGGTGCCGGTCGGCACGCTCTTGGGGTTGATCGTGAAGGTCGCGTTGTTCGTCGGCGTCGACGTCGGTGTGAGCGGCGGCGGGCCGGACGCGGGCGCGGGCACGGGACCGCTCGGGTTGCGGATGCTCTGGGGGCCGCTGTCGCAGCCCTGGACCGCGAAGAAGGGGAGCGTGACTCCGCCCATCGCGGACTTGATCTGCGCCGCGGCGTACGCCCGGACGTCGAGTCCGTCGCTGGAGCTGATGACGCGGCCGAGCGTGTAGTCGACGTGGGCGTCGGGCGCCCAGAGTCGGACCCGCCAGCCGGAGCACTCGATGTAGCCGTCGTCCTTGCTGGCGTTGTGCAGGTCCACGGTCCACTGGTCGGGGACCCGGTTGGCCGCCGAGTCGAGGAACTCCGTCGCCTTGTCGACGACCTCGGCGTTGCACGCGCCGGGCCCGGTGAGCTCGGCGGCGGCAGCCGTGACGGCCAGGTCCACGTCGGTCTGCAGCAGCGACTTCTTCGCGTACGCCTGGCCGAAGTCGACCGCCAGCGCGCCGAAACCCATCAGGAGGACGGCGACGAGGCCGAAGACCACAGCAGTTGCCCCGCGCTCGTCATGGTGCGGACGAACGTGCCGGTGCCCCATGTCAGCAACCCCCCGGCGGCAGGTTCTCGACCCGCGAGGTCGCGCTCTTGGTGACGACCGCGTCGAAGCCGGGGAAGAAGTGCAGGTTGATGCTCGCGAAGGAGATCTGGACGGTGACGTCGTCCCCGACCTTGAGCGGGCTGCCGGATCTGGTGACCCCCACGGTGGGGGTGCTGTCGACCGGTGGGCCCGCGAGACGGCTGCCGGCCGTGCCCTGGATCCCTGCCGTGTCGCACGGGTGGACGGCGGCGAAACGGGCGGCCTCCCGAGCAGCGTGTCCGCCGACCTGCCACGCCCAGAACCACAGGCTGAACTGGATGATCCCGAACACGAGGACGATGAGGATCGGCGCCACGAGCCCGAACTCGAGGGCGGCGGCCCCCCGCTGGTCCCGGCGACCCGGGCGCACAGATGTCCCCATCGCGAATCCCCTGACTCTCCCCATGTCGGCCCCCACGGCCGACCCGAGAACCATCGAGGGCTCGCGTAACCGATGGCCGCGACGGGGATCCGGATACCCAATTCAGTGGACGACAGCGGTGGGGTTGGTCTGGTCCAGTTCCGGGCCGGCTCGGCACCGCGACCCGATTCCGTCGGAGCGGGCGTGCTGCGGTAGTGTTCACGCGGTCCCGATGAGGGACTGTTCGGGCTGTGGCGCAGCTTGGTAGCGCACTTGACTGGGGGTCAAGGGGTCGCAGGTTCAAATCCTGTCAGCCCGACCGAAAAATCGCCTCTGAACTGCGGAAACGCAGATCAGAGGCGGTATCCGCTTTGACGTGGAGCCTCGGAACGGTCGTTCACTAGTCGTAAACGACTTCGCGGCCTATGAATCCGTGCCCGCGTCGTCGCTCTCAGCCAGCCGCTCGAGGACCTCGGAATGGTCGACGGGCTCGAGCCGTGGGGTGGGGTGCGCGCGGTCTGGGCCTTCGGCTCGCCGCAGTCGACGCACGCGGTCGACACCACCGACACGTTCGACGCCGGCGTGGTGCTGGCGCGGTTGCGCCAGCACGCGCCTCTGTGCCGTGAGCCGCCACGCGCTGGTGGTGTCGCGCGGCTGGGGAACCCTCGGCTCACGTGTTGGCGGTGACAGCCGAACCCGTCGAGCGGTCGTTGATCGCGTGTCGGCCGGTGGCGGCGGCCGGACCGGCTGCCGCGGGTGCCGTCCGGTGGGATGCGGCCAGCAGGGCCACCGCGACCCCGGCGAGCGCCCAGCCGGTGATGAGGAGCACCTCACGCCCCACCCCGACGCTGCCGAAGTAGACGATGCGCCGCACGGCATCGGTGCCCGCACCGTTGGGCAGCAGCCGGCCGATGGTGCGCCAGAACGCCGGCAGGAGTTGCGCCTGGTAGGCGCCGCCGGCCGAGGGGTTGCCGAGCACGACGAACAACAGCACGGTCAAGCCGATGCCGATCGTCCCGAAGAGCACCTGCAGGGCCATCGTGACCGTTGCCGCCGAGAGCACCAGCAGCGTCCCGAGTCCCCACAGCTGCCAGAAGTGGCCGGTGAGCGCCCCGAGCGCCTGGTCGACGATGAGTGCGCCTCCGAGGCCGGACAGGACGGCGTACGGGACGGCGGCCAGCAGCCGGATCGTCGCACGGTGCCGGTTCGCCGGCCGCGCCCCCTTCGCGACGCCGAGCAGGGAGGCGACGAGGTAGCCGCCGACGAGCCAACCGATCGTGAGGTAGAAACCCGAGAGCCCACGAGCGTCGCTGCTCTCGAGCGGCACCAGGTCGGTCGTGGTGACCGTGCGTCCTTGCTGCGCTTCGGCCTGACCGGCGACCTGTTCCAGGGCTGTGACCAGGCTGGCGCCCCCGCCGCTGGCTACGAGGAGCTCGTCGCGGGTGGAGTGCGGGGCAATGACGACGGCACCCGCGAGCTCGTCGTCGCGGACCTGTCGTACAGCGGACCGACGGTCGGCGACCACCTCCGGCGAGAGGGGGTGGCCGTCGATCGCCTCGAGCCTCGAGACCACCTGGGCTGCGGTGTCGGCGTCCCCGGCGACGACGCCGACTCTCACATCGTGCGGCTGCGGGTCGTGGAACGCGCCGACGTAGGACGCAACGAAACCGAGCTGGACCAGCAGGACGCCGAGAACGAGCAGGACCGTGCGTGGGGCAACGGCATCCGAGAGTTCAGCCCTGAAGGTTCCTGCGTGCGTTCCGGTCATCGTCCACCCTTTCCGATACTGATAGTTTCGTTATGCCCACGGTAGGTCGCTGAGGTTGAAGGGCACGAATCGGGAGGACGTGATGGCGAACACCCACCCCACTGCCGGGTCGGACCGGCCACGGACCGGCCGGGGTCGGCCGCGCCGGGCGGACGTCGAAGAGACCGCTCTGCGGGCAACGGTCCAGCTCATCGCCGAGCAGGGGTACGACGGCACGACGATCGACGGGATCGCCCAGCGCAGCGGGCTGGCGAAGACCACGCTCTACCGGCGCTGGAACTCCAAGGCTGAGCTGGCCGTCGCGGCGCTGGCGGCCCGGCTCGGCGAGCCGCCCGTCGCGGAGGTGCCGGGACGCCACGGGCTCGAGGAGACGATTCGCTGGCTGGCCACCCAGGTGAGCGACCCCTCGATACGGCTGCTGCTGGTCGGCCTGACCGGTGAGGCGGCCCGGGACCCCGAGGTACGCGCGAGGTTGCGCGAACGCATCCGCGACCCGTTCACGCGGCGGCTCGCAGACCGGTGGGAGCTGCCCCGCCCACGAGTCGACCTGGCCTTCGACATCGTGGTCGGCACCCTGCTGTACCGCGTCGTGATGACCGGTCCGGTGCTATCCGCAGACATTGCGGCGGTCACCGACCTGGCGACCGACCTACTCTTCGAGAAGCAACTGGACTGACTGGGGTTGCTCCTCTTGCCGGCCCGCTCCCAGACGCGCGCTTCACGGAGCCGATGTCGTCCTCTCGGGTTCCATCGGTCACGGATTGCGGTCAGCGGCGGCATGACGCATGGGGTCGATGATGTCGGTAAGGGCGTCGGCCGGGTCGAGAGGGTCGACCTCGCGGGTGGCCGCGATGGGCAGCTCTTGGGGGGCATCGATGACGGACACCTTCTGCCACCTCCGGACTGCCGGACGCCCGAAGTCGGTACGGATGCCGTCGAAGCCGGGCCCGAAGAGGAACTGGTCCATGCCGGTGTCGCCCGCCCATACGTAGAACGGCGCGTACTGGTTGACCGGCGAACCCTGCTCACCGCGCTCGCGGATGAGGTAGGCCTTGGCTCCGAGGTCGGTGAAGTCGTCGGTTCGTGAACCGCGGGTCGCCACGCGTTGCCGGATGATGCCCATGTCGTAGTCCGCGGGCAAGGTGATCTCGTACGGCATGAGCTGCATGGCGGTCCTGTCATCGTGGTGTGGAAATCGACGTGTCGCGCTCCCAGAAGGTGGTGCTGTTGCGGCCGGTCGAGACCGTGGGTGAGGTCGTCATGAGGGCGCCGACTTCTTGGCCCAGCCGGTGATGGCACAGAACAGGTTGCCCTCGGGGTCTGCGTAGACCCGCCAGCGCCCGTCGGGGTCGTGCCACCGTGGGTCGGCCCCTGGCGCGGCGAGCCGATCCAGATCGTCCGGGCCGTCCAGGACCACGTCGAGGTGGACACGCCCGCCGGGAGGTGGGAGCTCCTCAGCCGGGCTCACCCACATGTGGAGTGCATCGCGACGGCCGAGCAGCACCGCCTCGGTCTCGCCGAGCGTCCCCTGCTCGATCGCGTGTGCGTCGGTCGGGTCGATCGGGAGGTCCGGCAACTCCGACCAGAATCCTGGCGTCGGTATGGGTGAGGTCGGGAGCTGGGGTCAGGCGGGGACGAACGCAGTCCTGTCGCGGAGCGGGAGGGCGAACGGTCCGCGGGTCGGGAGGAAGGCGTGGACGTCGTACGTCGCCAGGCCGTCGCGCGTGAACGGGTCCGCCGCGACCAGCTGCTCGATGGCGTCACGGTCTGGCGCGCGGGCGATGATCACGCCGCCGGTGCGCGGGGCCTGGGGTCCGGAGGCGAGGAACTCGCCGGCGGCGAAGTGCTCGTCGAGGAACCGCTGGTGCGCCGGCATCGCGGCGTCGATGGCGGACAGGGGAGCGGTGTAGCTGACGACGAGAACGAAGACCAGGCCGTCGTCCCCGTCACGATTGATGGAGGTCATGCACCCAAGGTTGGGACCGCGGTAGTCATCGAGTCCAAGACTTGTTGAGGCTGGTAGCCATATGCTGTGCTTATGGTGGACAGCAGGCAGCTGCGGTACTTCGCCGCTGTTGCGCACCGGTTGAACTTCACCCGCGCCGCGGAGGACCTCCTGATCGCACAGCCGGCGTTGAGCCAGGCGATCCGGCAGCTCGAACGAGAGCTCGGCGTGATGCTGTTCGAGCGCAACCCGCGCGGGGTCGCCCTGACGCCCCCGGGCGAGGTCCTGCTTCGCGGGGCCCAGCGCACGCTGCGGGAGCTGGAGGTCACGGTCGACGAGGTACGCAGCTTCGCCGGGCAGGTCACCGGACGGGTTCGTCTCGGTGCCTGGCAGTCCATGGAGGTGCGGCTCCCGGACCTGCTCGCCGCCTTCCGTCGCGAGTATCCGGCCGTCGACGTGGCGGTGAACGAGCTGGTCTCCGACGCGATGCTGGACGCTGTCCGGGCCGGCACGCTGGATGCAGCCATGGTGGTGCAGCGCGAGCACGTCTCGATGACGGGCCTGGCCAGCCAGCCCTTCATAACCGAGCCATACGATCTTGCGGTCGCCGAGTCGCACGCCCTGGCGCAGCGCTCGGAGGTCGGCCTCGGCGAGCTCGCCGAGGAGCCGTTCGTCATGCACCGGCCGGGGTCTGCCGTCCGCGACCAGATCCTGCAGGCTTGTGCAGACGCCGGGTTCCGGCCGCGGATCGCCCTCGAGACGGGGGAGATGAGTGCCGCGCGGGCGTTCGTCGCCGCCGGCCTGGGCATCACCGTCCTACCGCGGTCATCACTGGCCAGCGCTGGCCCAGCGGTCCGCATCCTGTCGTTGCGGCCAAGGATCCAGCGCACCTCGATCCTGGTCTGGCCCCAGAAGGGCCCGCGCTCCGCGGCCGCGCGATCGTTCCTGCAGTTCGCGCGAGAGCACGAGGACCTGTTGCACTGACGCCGCACACGCGTTCGTCGGTGGTCATTCGACGTCACGCTCAGCGTCGGTGAGGAGGAGACGTCCACGGGTGCGGGCCGCGAGGGCGATCGCGACCAGCGCGGTGGTCGTTGCGGCGGCCCAGATCATGGTGTGCTCGGATCCGACCACACCGAGGTAGGAGTAGCTGGCGTCGAAGGAGGCGTGGAACAGCGCGGCGACGACGACGCTTCCGTTCGCGGCGTTGACCAGGCCGGAGATCAGCACGCTGGTGGCGACCACCAGGAGCAGGAACGGCGCCACGGGTAGCCCTTGGTCGCCGGCGTCGGGGGTGGCCAGCAACGGCAGGTGCCACCCGGCCCAGATCACGCCGAGGACCAGGGCCGCTTGCCAGGGCTGCATCCGGTGCTGCAGCCGCGGCAGCACGGCTCCGCGCCAGCCGGCCTCCTCGGTGAGCAGGAACAGTCCGGTGCCGTAGGCGAGGTAGATCAGCGCGCTGGGCAGGCCCAGCACCTCGCCGACCGGGACGTCGTGACCCAGGGCGGTCGTCACGGCGGCGGCGAGCGCGGCCACGAGCACGGGTGTCAGCAGTGCCGCGGTCCACGTCCAGCGGGGGACCCGGACGCGAATGATCCGCCGACCCAGGTCGGTCACGGCCTGACGTCCGCCGGTGACGGCGAGGGCGGCCACCAGCAGGGGCGGCATGGTCCAGAGCGCGAGGCCCTGTGGGAGGTGCCAGCTGATCACGCCGTGCTCCTGGGCGATCCGGCTGAACCACCAGGTCCAGGGTCCGGCGAACAACGCCAGGGTCACCAGGACGATGGCGCCCGTGCCGGCGGGGTCGCGGCGGCTCGTCGCCCGCACGGAGTCCCGGTCGGCGGCGACCAGGACCGCATCGAGCAGCTGGTCGGCGACGTCGGCCTTGTCGAGGTACGACGCGCCGGCGGCCCGCGCGATGTCGGCGGTGCGCCGGTCGTTGCCGAGCACGACGGTCCGAAGACCGCCGGGGAGTCCTCGGAGCTGCTCGAGGAGGTTCTCGGGGGTGGCCGGGTCGAGGTCGAGGACGACCACGTCGGCGTCCGTGCCGACCGCTGAGGGGGTGGTCGCCGGGCGCGGGCCCGCGGCGTACGACTCCACCACCACGGTGCCGCCACCGGACGTCAGCAGGTGCCGCAGGCTGGTCCGCACCCGCGCGTCGGCGGCGACGACGGCGACCCTGACCGGCCGGGTGGAGGTGTCCAACGACGTCACGCTGCACCTGCCTCGGCCATCGTGGCGGACGGGGACTGCTGCGCCCAGACCTGGACCGCGGTCACCACGAGCCGGACAGCCACCATGGTCAGGGCCATCAGCACGAACGCCGCGGTCCACGCGTCGGCGCCGGTGATCTGGTGGCGCATGGAGAACTCGCCGATCGTCCGTGCGCCGGAGTGCGCGGCCCACTGGGCGAACAGCATGCGGCCGCCGATGGTGGCGATCCAGACGGCTGCGAACGCCGTGCCGGCGCTGACCGCGAGGTGGCCCTGACGGCGGTGCATCCGGGTCAGCAAGGCGGCCAGTGTGCCGAGCACGAGGCCGGTCGCGATGCCGATCAGTTCGAGGTCGAGGTCGTGGCCGTCCGTCGGCAGGTCCCGGAGGAACCAGGCGCCGGCGGCCGCGACGACGGCGAGGGGGACGAGGAACGTGGCACGCGTGACGCGGTGGGTGCCGAGGTTGCGGGTGAGCACCCAGCCGAGGAGGGCCAGGTTGAGGATCCATTGGGCGGTGGACATGGTGGTCTGCCTTTCAGAGCTGGGCGGAGCGGTGGGGGAGGACGGTGGCGAGCGGACGCCCGGTGCGGCAGCCGCGGGCGCGCGGCGTCGCTGCTCGGCGTCGGCGCCGCCTGCTTTCTGGTGCACCGGTCGGCACGTCAGAAGCGTCGCTTCAGCGAGGGGTCCGTCGCGTCGGCACAGTGGCCGGACCGGCCTCGGCGCTGTGGCCGGGTGCGGCCTCGGCGCAATGACGTAGGCGGGTCAGCGGGGGAGGGGAACGATGACGGTGACCGTGCTGCCGCCCCCAGGGGCGGAGTCGATGCCGAAGGTGGCGCCGATGGCGTCGGCGCGCTCCCGCATGGTGCGTAGGCCGAGGTGCCCGGGCCGGTCCAGCTGCGGGTCGAATCCGGCGCCGTCGTCGCTGACCCGGAGCTCGAGGCCGGTGTCGCGTTGCTCGAGGTGTACGTCGACGCGTTCGGCGCCTGCGTGCTTGACGGTGTTGTGCACCGCCTCCAGAGCGATGCGGTACAGGTGCTCCTCGACCGTCGGATGGAGCCGGATGTAGCCGTCCGGTCCGTGCACTGTGACGGCGAGCTGTTCGCGCGCGCTCACGGCGGCGGCCTGCTTGGTGAGGGCCGTGACCAGGCCCTCTGCCTCGAGCGCGCCCGGACGGAGCTCGAAGATCAGCGCGCGCATCTCGGCCAGCGCGGTCTGGGCGAGCCCGTGCAGCTGCTCGATCTCGACGGCGACGGGATGGTCTGCGGCCAGGTTGGCGGTCTCGAGGTGCCGCTGGGCGGTGCGGGCGTGCAGGGTCATCGAGAACAGGGCCTGGCTCACCGAGTCGTGCAGCTCACGCGCGAGCCGGTGCCGCTCCTCGAGCGCGGCGGTCTGCTCGGCGGCGCGGTACAGCGTGCTGTTGCGTACGGCCACGGCGGCCTGGTCGGCGAGAGCGGACAGGTAGTCGCGGTCGTCGTCGTCGAGGTCCTGGCCGGCCGCGAGGTAGACCGCTACCTCGCCGACCACGACCCCTGAGGCCACGAGCGGGAACAGCGCCATGTCCTTCCACGGCGCGTCCTCGACGAGGAAGGGGTGCACCGGTGCGAGCGTCGGGTCGGCCAGTGCGGTGTCGCGGAAGCCGCGGACAACGGCGCCGTCGTACTCCGCGAGGTCGACCGGGCGCATCCCGCGGATGCGCCACACCTCTTCGAGCGCCTCGGAGAACCCGGCGCCGAGCACGTCGTCGGCGTAGGCGGTGGCCGGGCGGCTCCAGTCCTCCTCCCAGCACACGATGCTGCACGCGACCGCCTCGCTGGTGCTGCGCACGGCGTCGACGACCTGCGAGAGCGTGGTGGACAGCGGTTGGTCGACGCTCATCCCGGCGGCGACCTGGGAGAACATCGCGATCCGCGCCTCGAGGCGCTGGAACGACAGCACCCGGTCGGTGGCGTCGGTGACGATGTCGACGACCCCGACAACCCGGCCGTCACCGAACAGCGGCGCGAACAC
Source organism: uncultured Actinomycetota bacterium (assembly GCA_963763225.1). Classification (GTDB taxonomy): domain Bacteria; phylum Actinomycetota; class Actinomycetes; order Propionibacteriales; family Nocardioidaceae; genus Nocardioides. The sequence continues at coordinate 49,799 of CAVXNT010000017.1, forward strand.
CACGTCCCAGTACGTCTCGGTGCCGGGGATCGCGATCCGGTGGGCGGCTTGACGGATCACCCTGCCGGAGAGCGCGGTGTCGACCAGCAGCTGGACCGCCTCCTCGTTTCCGGGGATCAGGTCGTTGAGGTGGCGGCCGGGCGCGGTGTACTCCGCCGGAACGCCCAGGTAGTGCTCGTAGAAGGCCGTCCAGGTCTTGTTGCAGCGTTGGAGCCGCATGTCGGTGTCGAAGACGGCGACGCCCATCGGCACCCGGTCGAAGAACAGCTCGAGGAGCTGGGTGTCGAGTGGCGAGCTGCTCGGCGCCACTTCGTCGATCAGCGGCTGAGTCGGCATCGACGTGCTCCGCAGGAAGTCGCGGGCCGGGTCGGAGCTCATCGCGCCTGACGCTCGGTCTCGTCGATCAATCCCTCGCGGACCGCCCACATCGCTGCCTGGGTGCGGCTGGTCAGGCCGAGCTTGGCGAGGATGTTCGACACGTGCGTGCGCGCCGTACGCTCGCTGACGCCCAGGTCGCGGGCGATCTGGCGGTTCGTCGCCCCGGAGGCGATCGCCGCGATGACCTCGCGCTCGCGTGGAGTGAGCGGCGCCTGGTCCTGCTTGGGGGCACGCAACGACGCGGTGAGCGCGCGCGCTGCGGCCGGGTCGAGGTGCACCTCGCCGGCGATCGCGGCCCGGATCGCCGCGGCCACCTCAGGGGCGTCGGCATCCTTGAGCAGGTAACCCGCCGCGCCCGCCTCCAGGGCAGCGCGAATCTGCTCCTCCTCCACGAAGCTCGTCACCGCGACCACCTCGGTCTCCGGCCACCGCCTCTTCACCTCGGCAGTGGTCTCGATCCCGTCCATCCGCGGCATCTTCAGATCCATCAAGATGACGTCGGGCAACTCGCCGGCACGGTCCAGGACGGCGATCTCGTCCAGGGCTGCCCGGCCGTCCGAGGCCTGGCCGACCACGCGCATGCCTTGCTCGACTCCCAGGTAGGCGGCAAGCCCGGTCCGCACAACGCGGTGATCATCGACCAGGAACACCCGGATCTCGTCCACTCCTCCAGCCCTCCCGGCTCGCCGTGTGCTGGCTCATCCTCCTAGCCCGCTCCTCGCGCGCGCAAGAACCCCCTCATCGGGCCGGACCCGCGGTTCAGGTGGTACGCCGAACTTGCCCAGGACCAGGGACTTGGGCGGCGTTCGCGTGAGGCCGCATCGCCATGAGGGTGCTGCACATCCGATTCGGATTCTCCAGCGCCGTGAGTGAACGGCGGGGGCTTCGTTGCCGCCGGCGCGGGTTCGCCCGCGCTGGCTCTATACTAGATGAGAAATTCCAAGGGGTGTCAGTGGTCGTAGGCGGTCAGGGAGCGTAGGACGGGCGCTGCGATGCGGTCGTTGTGCCAGATGGCGGCGGTCAGGGCGAGCACGCGTTGAGCGACTCGGGTGCAGACGCCGGCGATGGTCTTGCCGCCGTGGTGTTCGAGGTCGAGTTGGCCTTTGAAGGTGTCGAAGACGGACTCGATGATCTGGCGTAGCGGTTTGAAGAATCGTTGCCCGGCCCGGGGCCTCTCGCCCTTGCGGGCGGGTCGCAGCAAGTCGATGCCGGCGGCGTCCAGGTCGGTCTCGAAGGCGCGGCCGTAGTAGTTCTTGTCACCGATCACGATCTGCCGGCCGGGGTTGGTGGCCAACCCCTGGGCCAGTGCTGGGGTCTGGGCGAGGATCTGAGTCAGCACCTGACGCTCGTCGGCCTTCGCGCCGGTTAGTGCCCAGCCCAGCGGCAGGCCGTGCACGGTGGTGACCAGGTGCAGTCGCAGTCCCCAGAAGAACCGGGAGTGGGAGGCGCAGTAGCCGTACTCGGCCCAGCCGGCCAGGTCGGAGCGCTTCTGGGTTTCTCGGGAACGCCCGCATTCCACGGGTGAGGAGTCCACCAGCCACACATCGTCACTGGCAGAGGTGGTCTGTGCTGCCAGAGCGCTGATGAGCCAGGACATGGTGCCGGCGAGCTTGCGCAGGTCGCTTGTTGTAGCCGGGCTGCTGGGGCAGGTGGGGGAACATGCCGAGCAGGTTCTTGCGGGCGTAGCGCAAGAACCTGTCCTCGCTGGTGTAGCCCAGCAGTGCCTGGACCACCGCGAGAGTGATCAGTTCTGCATCACTGATCTTCGGCTTGATCCCGACCTTCGGTCGTGCCGGGACACGCTCGGGATGAGCGGCCAGCAGGTCATCGGTGGTCACATAGAGTGCGGTAGCGAGGGTGTCCAGATCGGCGTCCACGACGAGCTCCAAGGGGTTCGGCAGTGTGATAGCAACGCCGACTCTGGACACCCTTCGCGTTGATAAATAGCGCCCACGCCGATCAGACGCCTTGGAATGACTGATCTAGTCGGAAACCCCGGCAAGATCGGTCCGACGTGCGCCAAGCCGAGCAAGCCGCCGCGCGTTGCCTTGTGGTATTCCTGCACGTCAGAGCTTGTTTCAGCGCCGAGACGCAAAGTGCTGCCAGCTCAGCTCAAGGTCAAGGGGTCGCAGGGTCAAGTCCTGTCAGCCCGACCGAGTGAGAACGGCGCCCGACCTGCAGCGACGCGGGCCGGGCGCCGACCACTCCGTGTCTCTGACAATCGATGGGTCGACGTGCGGTCGCACGGACGCCTATGGCTGCTCGTCGCTGCCGGGCTGAGTCGACCGGGACCGGATGAGCTCGGCGACCGACCATGCCTGGAACGGACATCCGGTGGCCGCATGGGGTGCATCGCCGTCCATGGTCTCCGAGACCGAGCCGAGCCCGAAGTCGGACAGGTGCAGCTCGAGGCCGTCGAGGATGCCCTGGGTGTCACGGCCGGCGCGACGCACCGCGTCGGTGTACGGGCCGATCAGCCAGGGCCACACGGTGCCTTGGTGGTAGGCCGCATCCCGTGCGGCGGGGGCACCCCGGTGTCGACCGAGGTAAGCGGGGTCGCTGGGCGACAGGGACCGCAACCCCACCGATGTCGTCAGGTCCGCGCGGCAGACGGTCGACGATGCGTCCGATCTCCTGTCGGTCGGTCACGGGGCCGTAGGGCAGGGAGACGGCCAAGAGCTGGTTCGGACGTCGTTCGGTGACGGCGAGGCCAGTCGGCGTGAGCGCATCGGCGAGTCCGTCCCTGCCGAGCCGGAAGCGGGAGCCGAAGGAGGACACCGCCTGCTCCCGCAGCGACGCCCAACGTCGGGCGTCCTCTCCGATCCGCGCCAGCAGGTCGGCGGCGGTGCCGAGCGCGTTGATCCACAGCGCCTCGATCTCGACCGCGAACCCGGCACGGGGTGTGATCGGGCGGCCGTCGACCCGAGCGTCCATCCAGGTCAGTGCCCAGCCCTCGGCGCCGCCACGCAGCAGCCCGGTCGCGGCGTCGACGCCGATGCCGAAGCGAGTCCCGGCCACATGGGCGGACAGGATCTCCACGACCGTCGGAGCCAGCTCGCCGGCGAGGTCCAGGTCGTCGGTGTGGGCGACGTAGCGGCCCAGTGCGTGCAGGAACCACAGCGTGGCGTCGATCGTGTTGTACTCCAGCGTGCCGACGTCGGCGGTGTTGGCGAGCATGCCCTGCGAGACGCTGGCGGCCGCCCGCTGCAGTGTCGCGCGACCCTCCTCGGCCCTTCCCGTGCACAGGAACAGGCCCTCGTAGGAGGTGAACAGGTCGCGGGACCACTCGCCGAACCATGGGTAGCCGGCCACCGCGGTCGGTCCGTTCGAGGTCTGGACGACGAATCGGTCGGCGGCCACGGCCAGCAGGCGGCTGACGTCGTCCTCGGCGCCGGCGCGGGCTGACAGCGCAGCAGACCGTGCGCGAGCGTCGGCCACGATCGAGGCGGCGTCCGGGAGGTCGGCGCCGAGCTCCGTCGTTGCCACCACCTCGAGCGCGCCACCCGCCGTGAGCGTTGCCTGGAACGTGCCTGCCGCCCAGAGGTCCTCGCTCGCGCCCAGGCCGCGGGACGCCTCCTCGCGGTGGTACACACCGCTGTACCACGGACTCCACCTCCGGGGTGGTAGCCCGGACCCTGCACCCGGTAGGCGGACTCGAAGACGAAGCCCGAGCTGCTCGACTCGACCGCGGGGTCGGTGCCGGCGAATCGGTCTCCGTGTTGGTCACGCCAGGTGCACAGGGGGGTGACCTCGAGCCTCGCCTCACCGCCGAGCAGGCGGTGCACGACGCCGACGGTGGACGCGCCGTACACCATCGCCAGCTCGACCTCCAGCTGGACAGAGCCCAGGTCGTAGCGCCAACGCGGTACGCCGTCGTCGAGGTCGAACGACGCCAGGTGCTCGTGCCCGCGCGGGTCGACCGCCCCGCCCAGCCACTCGTGGGTGGCCAGCCGGATGCGCCGGTCACCGATGACCACCACGGTGTCCAGAGCGACCAGTCCGAGACGCCGTGCCCCTCCCGCCGGTCCGGTCGCGTGCATCAGCAGCCCGTGGTAGCGGCGTGTGCGCAGCCCGGCGACGGTGCCGCACGCGTAGCCCCCGAGCCCGTCGGTGACCAGCCACTCTCGCGCCGCGCCCTCCTCGAGGTTGCCGCACACCTCGCGGCCGAAGGCGACCCTGAGGCTCGCGTTCACAGCTGCCACGGCAGTGCGTTGCCGGCGAAGGGGTCGGGACGGCAGATCAGGTCGGCCACGATGCCGGTCCAGCCGGTCTGGTGGGTAGCGCCGAGCCCCGCTCCGTTGTCGCCGTGGAAGTACTCGCTGAACGTGATGTTGTCACGCCAACGGGGGTCGTCCTGGAGCCGGTCGACCCATCCGTGGCAGGGCCGGCGGCCGTCAGATCCCCGGAGGAAGAGCGAGATCAGTCGTTGTCGCAGGTCCTCGGCGCACGCGCTGAGCGCGAGCTGCTTGCCGCTCCCGGTGGGGTACTCGATCTCCGCTCCCACTCCGAGTGAGTGTGCGTAGCGCTGGAGGTTGCGCAGCAGCAGGTAGTTCACCGGCATCCAGACCGGGCCGCGCCAGTTGGAGTTGCCGCCGAACATGCCCGTGGAGGACTCGCCCGGCTCGTAGTCGACAGAGACGGAGGACCCTGCCAGCTCGACCCACAAGGGGTGGTCCTGGTGGTACTTGGAGAGCGCCCGGAGCCCGTACGGCGACAGGAACTCGCTCTCGTCGAACACGCGCGCGAGCACCTGGCGACCCTGCCCCGGGGGTATGACGCCGATCGCGAGCGCATCGGTGTCGCCCACCGGGAACGCGCGGCCGCCGGTGAGCGCCCGGTCGGTCTGCCCGAGGAACCCGGCGAACCGCTTCCTGAGGGTCCCCAGGGTCTCCAGGAGGTCCGGGTCCAGCGCCACCATGCCCAGGAGGGGCAGGACACCCACGATGGAGCGCACCCTGATCGGGGTCGCCGTCCCGTCAGCGCCGTGGAAGACGTCGTAGAAGAAGCCGTCCTGCTCGTCCCACAGTCCTTGGGTGTGCATGGCGTCGACGATGAGCACGAAGTGCTCGATGAACTTCACCTCGATGTCGGTCCAGGCGTCGTCCTTCGTCGCCAGGATCCGGGCCATCTCCAGCAGCGTGAGGGAGTAGAACGCCATCCAGCTGGTGCCGTCGGCCTGCTCGAGACGTCCGCCCGGCGGCAGGTTCGAGCGGTCGATCGCGCTGATGTTGTCCAGACCGAGGAAGCCGCCGGCGAAGAGGTGGTCGCCCTCCGGGTCCATCCGGTTGACCCACCACGTGAAGTTCATCAGCAGCTTCGGCATCAGCCGGGCGAGGAAGTCGGTGTCGCGACGGCCGTCGATGTCCCAGACGTGCAGCGCCGCCCATGCGTGCACGGGCGGGTTGGCATCGCCGAAGGCCCATTCGTAGGCAGGCAGGGCGCCGTTCGGGTTCTGGAACCACTCCCGGCACATCGCGAGGAGCTGGTACTTGGCGAACGCCGGGTCGAGGTGGGCCAGTGCCACCGTGTGGAAGCCAGGTCCCACGCCGCGAACCAGGGATACTCCCAGGGGTCGGGCATCGACAGGATGTCCTTGGCGTCGAGGTTGAGCCAACCGGCGTTCCGGCCACCGGCGCCGTTCGGGCGGAGGCGGCGGCTGGGTGGGGTCGCCGTCGAGCCAGCGCTGCACGTCGTAGCAGTAGAACTGCTTGCCCCAGATCATCCCGGCGAAGGCCTGCCGGGCCACGAGGCGCGCGTCATCGTCGACCGAGGCCGGGATGACCTCGGCGTAGAACTCGTCGGCCTCCTCGCGGCGCCGGTCGAGCACCCGGTCGAATCCTGCGCCGAACGCGGGAGTGGACGAGGGTGGCCGGAGGCGGACCCTGACCACCTGGGTCTCCCCCGGGGCGACGGTGAGCCGGTACCAGCCGGCGGCCTTGGTGCCGAGGCCGTCGGGGTTCACCGTCGCTGCGCCCGTGACGACGTGGTCGTTGATCCCGTCCTTGGGGTAGCCGGGGAGTCCGGCGACCGGTAGAGCCTGCGCAGGTTCGTGTCGTTGTCGCAGAACAGCAGGTCGGGGGTCGGACCGTCCGGGCCGCCGTCGAGCTCCCAGGTCAGCTCTCCGAAGCGAGGGTGGCTCGACCCGCGACCCGGCCGGACCCGGCGCGCCTGCAGGGCGGGCCGTTCGCCGTCGACGTCCCAGGACCAGGTGTTGCGGAACCACAGGTGCGGCAGCACGTGGAGCGTCGACGTCTCCGGTCCCGCGTTCGTGACGCTGACCTCCATGAGCAGGTCGTGCGGGTCGGCCTTGGCATGGGTGACGTCGACCACCCAGTACCGGTCGTCGTCGAAGACTCCCGTGTCGAGCAGCTCGTACTCGGGCTGGCTCTGGTCGCGCCGGCCGTTCTCGGCCACGAGGTCGTGGTAGGGGAACTCGGCCTGGGGGTAGTGGTAGCGCCACCGCAGCCAGGCATGGCTGGGCACGGCGTCGAGGAACCACCAGTACTCCTTGACGTCCTCGCCGTGGTTGCCCTGCGGACCGGTCAGCCCGAACATCCGCTCCTTCAGGATCGGGTCGCGACCGTTCCACAGTGCGAGCGCCAGGCACAGCTTCTGCTCGACGTCACAGACGCCCGCCATGCCGTCCTCGCCCCAGCGGTAGGCCCGGGAGCGGGCATGGTCGTGTGGGAAGTAGTCCCACGCCTGACCGTCCGGCGCTGTAGTCCTCGCGCACCGTTCCCCACGCGCGCTCTGACAGGTAGGGGCCCCACTGGTACCAGGGCGTCGCCTGCTCCAATCCGTCCTCGGGCGCGGCCGAACGACTCCACGCGCTAGCGCTCCGCACCAGGCATGGCCCACTCCTTCGTTGGCGCTGCTTCCCGCAGCGGCTCGATCCGATGACGCCCGCGAGATGGTCGGCACGGCGGACGGTCTCGGCGGCGCCGCCCCGCCGTCCCCGAGGTCAGGCAAGGTCGAGCCCCTCCCTCGGCGAGGCTGGCTCGATGTCCGGCAGTCGCATCATGCGGAACGAGTTGACCAGTCCGAGCAGAGCAGGCGAGGACCGGTACCAGCATCGCGACCTGCAGGGACAGCGCCCTGGCCTCGTCATTGATCGAGAGGATCTCGGTCTGTACCTCCGGTGGTTCTCCCGCGAGCACCGCCTGGAGCTGGCTGTCGCTCACCACCTCCGCATCGTCCTCCAGAGCGGCGGAGATGGTCTCCTTCTGGGCTTCGGGGATCACACCGCTGGAGTCGGTGAGGCCGGTGAAGGAGACCGACAAGGTGGCGAGCATGACACCGCCGGCCACGGCGAGACCGAACGAGAGGCCGAAGTTCCCGCCGGCGGAGTTGACGCCGGCGGCCTCGCTGGCGCGTTGCTCCTCGACCGGAGCGAGCGTGTAGTTGTTCAGCTGGGAGACGAGCAGGCCCAGGCCCGAGCCCGCGATGAGCAGCGGCACCACCAGTGCCCAGCCGCTGCCGGCCCGGGGGACCACAGGGATGACCAGGAGCATGCCGACGAGGGCCAACGCGAAACCAACGCGCACGATGACCGCGGGCCGGCGGCGACCGGCGCGACGGCCGGCGACCAGGGCGATCACGAACATGCTCAGCGAGAGAGGCGCGATCGAGAGACCCGCCTCGAGCGCGTTGTACTCCAGGGCGATCTGCAGGAAGATCGGGATCACGATCATGGCCCCGCCGAGAGTGATCTGCTGCAGCATCTGCTGGGTGACACCCATCCGGAAGTGGGGCGAGCCGAACAGTCCCGGGTCGAGCAGCACGGGTTTGTCCTCCCGCTTCCGGCGCACCAGCCAGCGCGCCAGTCCGAACAGGGCGACCGCGCCCACGGCGATGAGCGCGAGGACGAACTCGCCGCCTTCCTGCCAGACCAGGATGCCCGAGGACCACGCCGCCCATGCCCAGCACCGAGAGCGCGGCGCCGACCCCGTCGACGGCGCGTTCGCCGGTGTAGGGGACGTCCTTGACCAGCTTCGCCCCGGAGAGGACGACGATGATGATCAGCACCTCGAGCAGGAAGTTGACCCGCCAGTTCCAGAAGGTGGTGATGACGCCGCCGATCAGCGGCCCGATCGCTGCGGCGATGGCCATGGCGGCGCCGACCAGTGCGTAGACCCTGGCCCGCGCCTTGCCTTCGAAGTTGCCGTGGATGAGTGACTGCATCGCGGGCAGCAGCAGCGAGGCGCCCAGGCCGCCGATGATCGCCCAGAAGACGACGATGGTGGCCACGTTCTGTGCCAGCGTCATCGACAGGGCACCGACCGCGTAGGCGAGCAGTCCGATGATGTAGGCGCGCTTGCGCCCGATCAGGTCACCGACCTTGCTGTTGATGAGGATGAAGGCTGCGGACACCAGCGCCTCGAGCGCGATGGCGGACTGCACGCTGCTGACGGTGGTGTCGAGGCTCTCGGTGACCGCGGAGATGGACACGTTCATGATCGTGGTGTCGACCACCAGCACGAACATCGCCATCGCGAGCAGGATCGCGAGGCGGTTGCTGTTCCCGGGTGCAACCGACTGGTCGGGGTGGTGCTCGCTGTTCACGTCCTCGCGGGAGTTCTCGGACATGGTTCACGCCCTGGGAGCCGAGTCGGGGGCGGAGCGAGCGTCGAGCTGACGGTCGAGCGTGATGGCCGCCTCGATCAGCGAGAGGTGCGTGAAGGCCTGGGGGAAGTTGCCGATCTGCTCGCCGGTGAGGGCGATCTCCTCCGAGTAGAGGCCGAGGTGGTTGGCGTAGGTCAGCATCTTCTCGAAGACGACACGTGCTTTGTCGAGCTGTCCTGCCCGAGCGAGCGAGTCGACGTACGCGAACGTGCACAACGAGAACGTGCCTTCGGAGCCGCGGAGACCGTCGGGTGAGGCGGCGGGGTCGTACCGATACATGAGGCTGTCGGTCACGAGCTCCTCCTCCATCGCCTCCAGCGTGGAGTGCCACCGCGGGTCGGCCGGGGTGACGAAGCCGACGGTGGCCATCCGGAGAAGTGCCGAGTCCAGGACCTCGGTCCGGTAGTGCTGGACGAAGGCCTGGCGTCGGGCGCTCCAGCCGCGGTCCATGACCTGGTGGTAGATCGCGTCACGCTCCTGGCGCCAACGCTCCAGCGGCGCGGGTCGTCCATGGATCGTGGCCAGGCGGATGCCGCGGTCGAACGCCACCCAGCTCATCAGCCGGCCGTAGGTGAAGTCCTGCTGGCCCCCGCGGGTCTCCCAGATCCCCTCGTCCGGGCGGTCCCAGTTGTCGCAGAGCCAGTCGAGCATGGAGGCGATCTTCTGCCAACCGTCGTGCCCCACGTGCAGGCCGTGCTGGTCGGCGAAGAAGATGCTGTCCATCGCCTCGCCATAGATGTCGAGCTGCAGCTGGTCTGCCGCGCCGTTGCCGATCCGGACCGGCTTCGAGCCCCGGTATCCCTCCCAGTGGGCGAGCTCGTCCTCGACCAGGTCGCTCGATCCGTCGACCCGGTACATGATCTTCAGCGGCGTCCCGTGGCCTCCCTCCTCCAGCCTGTCGCGCAGCCAGCCCATCAGGGCAGCGGCCTCGTCGGTGAAGCCGAGCCCGAGGAGGGCGTAGACGGAGAACGACGCGTCCCGGATCCAGGTGTATCGGTAGTCCCAGTTGCGTTCGCCGCCGACCTGCTCGGGGAGCCCTGCCGTCGGGGCGGCGACCAGGCCACCACTGGGGGCGTAGGTCATCAGCTTGAGCGTGATCGCGGAGCGGTGCAGCTGCTCGCGCCACCGCCCGGTGTACGTCGACCGGTCGAGCCACCGCTCCCAGAAGACGGTCGTCTCGTCGAGCAGCTGCTCGACCTCGGCGACCCGATGCTGCCGCGCCGGGCCGGCGAGGCCGGTCTCCACGACCAGCCCTCGCACCTGCCCGGCGGTGAGGGTCAGCTCGGCGTGCAGGTCACCGCGATCGTTGACCTCCGTGCGGGCGAGCCTCTCGTCCTCGGGCTCGCGGACCAGGTGGACGGTCATCGACGTCTCGGCGCCCGAGAAGACCACGCCGTCCTCGTCCAGGTACGCCGCATGGGGCTCGCGTCCGTAGTCGAAACGCGGTGCGAGATCTATCGCGAACGTCATCTCGCCGCGCATGCAGCGGACCATCCGTACGATCCGGTGCCGGTCGGTGGCCACGGTGCCCGTGACGGGCATGAAGTCGACGACCTCACCGACGCCCGCCTCGGTCATGAACCTGGTGACCAGGACGGCCGTGTCGGGGAGATAGAGCTGCTTGCTGGTGAACACCTCGATGGTCGGGCGCACGCGGAACCTGCCCCCGTCCTCGCGGTCCAGCAGCGCCGCGAACAGGCTGGGTGAGTCGAAGCGGGGAGCACAGAACCAGTCGATGGACCCGTCGGTGGCGACCAGGGCCGAGGTCTGGAGATCGCCGATGAGGCCGTGGTCGGCGATGAGCGGGTAGTCGTCCACGTCTACTGCTCCCCTTCCCGGCTCGCGCGTCGATGACGCCCCGTCGGACAGGGTGCGCGCAAGCAGCGAACGCTTCCCTTCTACCGGCGCGGGCCGTGGGACAGCATCACCCGAGGTGGGTGATGCCTGCCCGCCTGCGGCACCCGGAGCATCGAGGTGGATCAGCCGGCGAGGAACAGGTGAGGCGACGAGATGAAGACGGTGATCGTAGGTGCAGTTGCGGCCGGTGCCTCGACGGCGGCGCGGCTGAGGAGGTTGGACGAGACGGCCGAGATCGTCCTTCTCGAGCGCGATCACTACGTCTCGTTCGCGAACTGCGGCCTGCCGTACCACATCGGCGGCGAGATCCCGGACCGGGACGACCTGCTGCTCCAGACGCCGGAGAGCCTCAGCAGGAGCCTCGCGCTCGACGTGCGCACCGGGCAGGAGGTCCTCAGCATCGACCGGGACGCCAAGGAGGTCGAGGTACGTGACGGGAGGCAGGGGCGCACCTACCGCGAGTCCTACGACAAGCTCGTGCTGTGTCCGGGAGCCGAACCCGTCCGGCCGCCGATCCCGGGCGCGGACGACCCCCGGGTCGACGTGCTGCGCAACATCCCCGACATGGACCGCATCCTCGCCCGCATCGATGCGGGCGCCACCTCGGCGGTCGTGGTGGGCGGGAGCTACATCGGGCTCGAGCTCACCGAGGCATTCCGGGCGCGCGGGTTGCGGACCACCGTGGTCGAGCGGACCGAACGACTGATGCCGTGGCTCGACCCCGAGCTCACGCGGATCCTGGACTACCACGTCGCCACCCACGACGTGGACCTCCGCCTGGGCACGTCGGCCATGGCCGTTCGTCCCGACGCGGGGGAGGGCCTGCTGGTCGACCTGTCCGACGGCAGTTGCCTCGCGACCGACGTCCTCGTCATGGCCGCGGGCGCCCGCCCGAACGTCGACCTCGCCCGTGCCGCCGGCATCCAGGTCGGACCCCGTGGCGGCATCGTGGTCGATGCACACATGCGCACCTCCGCGCCCGACGTCCTCGCCGCCGGCGACGCCGTCGAGACCCAGCACTTCCTGACCGGTGAGCCGACGCTGTCGATGCTTGCCGGTCCCGCGAACCGACAAGGGCGGATCGCGGCCGAGACGATCGCCGGGCACGGGAGCGAGTACCGGGGCACGCAGGGGACCGCCGTGGTCAAGGTCTTCGAGATGACCGCCGGTGGCACCGGGATGACCCAGACCGAGCTGGAGGCGGCCGGGATCGACTTCCGGAAGGTCTACACGCACCAGAACGGCCATGCGGCCTACTACCCGGGGACCGCGCCGCTGTTCCTCAAGGTGCTGTTCGCCCCGTCCGACGGCAAGCTGCTCGGTGGCCAGGTGCTCGGCTGGGACGGCGTGGACAAGCGGATCGACGTGTTGGCGGTCGCGGTGCGTGCGGGCATGACCGTCTACGACCTCGAGCATCTCGAGCTGGCCTACGCCCCGCCGTACGGCTCGGCGAAGGACCCCCTGAACATGGCGGGCTTCCTCGGCGCGAACCTGCTCCGCGGCGACATCGACCTCTGGTACCCGGAGGACTACCCCGGCTGCGCCGACACGGTGACCATCCTCGACACCCGGACCCAGGCCGAGTACGACGCGTGGCACATCCCCGAGGCCGTGCTGATCCCCTACACCGAGCTGCGCGACCGGCTCGACGAGCTGCCGCGGGACAAGCCCGTGTGGACCTACTGCCGGTCGGGGTTCCGCAGCTACATCGCCTACTGCGTCCTGAGACAGAGCGGCTTCGCCACGGCCTTCCTAGCCGGCGGGATGATGACCTACCACGGCTACCACCGGACGCCGCTCGAGGTCGGTCTCGGCGGCATGCCATGGTTGCCCACGCCGAGGACGTCCTCGCCCAGCGCGCCGGCGCCGTCGAGCATGTCTGACACCCCGGTCGAGGTTGCGCTCGACCCGGGGGCGCAGCACGGCGAGGGCCCGCTCTGGGACGCGGAGTCGGGACGGCTCTGGTGGGTCGACATCACCGGACAGAGGGTGCACAGCTTCGACCCCGGCGCCGGCCGGGACCGGAGCTGGGCCACGCCGGCACAGCCCGGCGGCGTGCTGCTCGGCTCGGCGGGGGAGGTGCTGGTCGCTGCACCGGAGGGGCTGGCGGAGCTCGAGCAGGACACCGGCGCGTTGCGCCTGCGCGTGCCCATCGAGGCGGACAAGCCGGAGAACCGGGCGAACGACGTCAAGGTGGACGCCCGGGGCCGAGCCTGGGTGGGGACGATGGCCTTCGACAAGCGCCCGGGGAACGCCGCGCTGTATCGCGTCGACGGCGACCAGGTGACCTGCGTCGTCGCGGGCCTGACCATCTCGAACGGTCCGGCGTTCGACGAGTCGTCCGGACGCCTCTACCTCGCCGACACCGCTCGGTTCGTGGTGGACGTCTTCGACCTCGACGGCGCCACCGGGAGCGCGACCCGACGACGGAGGTTCCTGGACTTCGCCGACGAGCAGGTCTGGCCGGACGGCATGACCGTCGACGACCGGGGCATGGTGTGGATCGCTCTGGGCCGCGCTGGGGCGGTCCACCGCTATCGGCCCGACGGGACGCTCGATGGCGTCGTCGAGGTGCCGACGAGCAACCCCACCTCCGTGACCTTCGGCGGCCCCGACCTGGGCACCCTCTACATCACGACCTCGTGGTTCGACGTCGATGCGGCGGACCGCGCCTCCCAACCCCTGGCCGGCGCGATCTTCCAGTGCCGACCGGGTGTGACCGGGCCGTCCTCGCCGCGCTACCGACAACCCCGGTCCTCTCGCGCTGCGATCCCCGGCGACCGGTCCGACGCGACCGATCACGAGAAAGGCGACCTCCCATGATCGAGAACATGGTCCTGTTCGGTGCCACCGGCGACCTCACCAGCCGACTGCTCCTGCCAGCCGTCGCCCAGCTGGCCGAGGCGGGGCTGCTGCCCCAGGGGTTCACGATCCAGGGCGCCGCGAACGAGGACTGGAGCACCGAGCGCTTCCGCCGACACATCGCGGAGAACCTGGAGCTGCACTCGTCGGTCGCGCCGGCCACCCGGCGGGCGGTGGTCGAACGGCTCAGCTTCCGACCCACCGACGTCACCGACCCCGAGGAGGTCCGAGCACTGTTCGACGACGACCGCCCGGAGACCCTCGTCTACCTGGCGCTTCCGCCCGTCCTGTTGCGGCTGGTGCTACCGGCACTCGCCGGCGCGGGGCTGCGCCCCTCGGATGCGCTCGCGGTCGAGAAGCCGTTCGGCAACGACCTCGCCTCGGCCCGGGAGCTGAACGAGATCCTCCGGCTCAGGCTGCCGGAGCCGACGATCTTCCGAGTCGATCACTTCCTGTCCAGCGAGCTGGTGCGCCGGGTCATCACGCTGCGCTTCCTCAACCGGGTGTTCGAGCCCGTCTGGAACGCCGAGCACGTGGAGCGGGTGGACATCAGCTGGCTGGAGAGCCTGACCCTGGAGGGACGGGCGTCGTACTACGACCGGGCCGGCGCGATGAAGGACATGATCCAGAACCACCTCATGGAGATCATGGCGTTGGTCCTGATGGAGCAACCCGCCCGGATGGATGCCGACTCCTTCCGCGGAGCGCGGGTGGAGGCCCTCAGGGCGGTCGCCACCCCGTCGGGGGAGCGTCTGCGCAGCGACTCGGTGCGCGCCCGGTATGCGCCCGGGACGATCGGCACCCGGCAGGTCCCGGCGTACGTCGACGAACCCGGCGTGGACCCCGCCCGCAACACCGAGACGTACGCCTCACTCACCGTGGCGGTGCACAATGCGCGGTGGTTCGGCGTCCCCTTCACCCTGCGATCGGGAAAGGCGCTCCCCGAGAACTCCGCGGAGATCGCCATCCACTTCCGGGCGATGCCGAGCTACCTGCTCGAGAAGTGGCCCGGCGTCGAGCCGAACGTGCTGAGGATCGGGCTCACCGAGCCCTACGTGCGCCTGTCCACGACGGTCAACGGCCCGGACCGGACGGCAGAGACGGTCGACCTCGAAGCACGGTCGTCGGCACCCGCACTGACGCCGTACGCCCACCTGATCCACGAGATGCTGCACAACGACCCGATGCTCTTCATCCGCGGGGACGAGGCCGAGGAGTCGTGGCGCATCATCGACCCCGTCCTGAGGGCGTGGGCCGCCGACGAGGTCCCGATGCAGGAGTACCCGGCCGGTGCGGTCCCGCCAGGCCCTTCGTCCTGATGGACGGAGTGGGCGCTTTCGTCAGCCGGTGACGGCAGCGACCAGCGGCTGGAAGTGGGTGACCTTCTCCTCGCCCCCGCGGATCTCGACGCAGCTCGCCTCCGGCACCTCCCGCCAGGCTCCCCTCAGGTCCCGCAGCGGCTCGGACACGACGAGGCGCGCGTCGTCCGAGAGTCGGTCCAGCTCGGCATGTCGGGGTACTGGTGCCGCAACGTCGTGACGTCGGTGCTGTGGAACAGCGACCGTGACCGGCCCTCGCTGGAGTACCGGAAGGCCCACGTGGTGACACCGTCGGTCGTGGCGATGGTTCCCTGCATCGGGTACCCGACGTCGTGGCGTCGCGCGGACTCCTCGACCAGGCCGATCGCCCGAGCGACCGCCGCCTGCGTGTCGTCCTCCAGGCCCAACGTCAGGGCGAGGAAGAACAGCATCTCCGAGTCGGTCGTACCTTCGATGTCGGCGAAGCGATCCGGATCCACCGCCAGTGCCAGGTCCCGCTTCAGTGCGTGGAACCCGTCGATGAAGCCGTTGTGCATCCACAGCCAGCGCCCCTGACGGAACGGGTGGCAGTTCGTCTGCTGGACCGGTGACCCGATGGCGGCCCGGATGTGCGCGAAGACCCGCGGTGACCGGACGTGGGCCGACAGGTCGCGAAGGTTGCGATCGTTCCAGGCCGGCTCGATGCTGCGGAAGACGCCGGGAGTCTCCCGGTCGCCGTACCAGCCGACGCCGAAACCGTCGCCGTTGATGGCCTCCGCGCCCATCGTGGAGTGCATGCTCTGCACGATCAAGGAGTGCTCCGGCTTGTAGAGAAGGTCCTCCAGGAGTACGGGTGAGCCTGAGTAGGCAAGCCAACGACACATAGTGGTCTCCGATCCGTTGCGCCCATGCAACACCCGCTTCGACCGGTGCGGATCCCACATCCTGGGTGAGAAGGGGAGGGCGGCAGGGACAGAGGACGCGGCCTGACCCGGGCGATCCACGTGTTCGGTGGGGCACCTGCCCGCCGAGAGGTTCGTTTGACCGGCGCCTCCCCGGGGCAGGAGTGGCGCGTACCGACACAGACCTTCTCGGGGGAACGATGGGCGAGCTCGTCATCACCTACGACACGCTGTCCCTGAGCCAACAGGTGCTGGAGCGCCAGCGGGGCCACGCCGACGCCATCGCGCGCTACCTCCCCGCCAACGCCGGCATCGGCGACGCCACGGGGCTGCTGCTGTCGATGTTCGACCCGCTGTCCGAGGCGGCGGTCTGGGCCGGTCAGGAGGCCGCGCGGCTGCTCGGCGTCGTCGAGCAGGCCATGGCGGACGCCGTCGCCGACACCGCCGTGGACCTCTCCGAGACCGACGGGCGGGTGGGCGCCGCCTTCTCGAAGCTGCTCGGCCAGCTCGGGGCCGGCCCCGCCGAGCCCGGCGGCCACCCGGGCCTCGGCGGCCCGGTCCTCGGCGCGGCCTCCGACCGGGCGCCGGACGGTTACGGCGACGTGAACTCGTTCTTCTGGCAGAAGGCCGCCGACACCGTCGGCGCGGTCACCGGTGCCGTGGATGACGCGACGGCCCTGGTCCAAGCCGTCGGCCAGTGGGGCGGGACCGGGCCCGTCGTCGAGGTGGCCGACGCCTCGTCGTACCTCGTGCCGGCCCAGGCGCCGGAGAACCCCGTGCAGGACCTGCGCTGGAACGCCGGGGCGCTCCTCGGCGGTGTCGACTGGGTCGCCGAGAAGTTCATCGGCTTCTCGATCCTCGACCGTTGCGTCTACCACCCGCTCGCCGGGGACTGGCAGTCGATCTACCGCGCCGGCCAGGCCTGGAGCCACGCCGGCGACGCCGTCGGCGCCGTCGCGCGCAACCACGCCGGCCTGGTCGCGAGCACACCGGCGACCTGGCAGGGAGAGTCCGGCGACGCCTTCCGTGCCGCGATGGCCACGCTGACCTACGGCGCCCACCAGCTCGGTGGTGCGTACGCCGTCGCCTCGGGACTGGTGCAGAGGCTCGCGACCGTGTGCAAGCTGGCGTGCGTGGCCATCGGCGCCGCGCTCAACCTCATCGCCAACAAGTTGATGAAGATGGCCGCCGAGGCCGCGACACCGGTGATCGGCTGGGCGTACGGAGCGGCGACCGCCTACCAGGACATCGAGGCCGTGGTGAAGAACGTCCGGTTGATCTACAGCATCTTCGAGACCATCGAGTCCGCCATCGAGGCCTTCGCCGAGGCCAGGACGTCCATCATGGACAAGCTCGCCCTCATCGAGGACCTGGTGCAGGGCGGGGTCGGGAGCGCGGCCGCATGAGCACGGCCGGCGACGACCCCGTCGCCCGGCTGCAGGCGCTGGTCGACGACCTCGAGCGTCAGGTGGCCGAGTCGGAACGAGAGAGGGCCGCCGAGCAGGACGAGCGCGCCAACGCCGCTCGGAAAGGACGCCTCGGCCCCGACTGGCGCGCGGTCCAGCTGCGCGTGGACCGGGGCGAGACCACCCTCGCGGCGGTCTTCGGCGGCACCGACCCGACCCCGGAGGCGCAACGCCTTCGCGGCCGGGCCCAGGACAACCTGAGCCGGCTGGCCGAGGCGCAGCCCCCACCGGAGCTGAGCGCGGAGCTGCGCGCCCAGGCGGCGCAGTGGGAGCGGGTCCGCCGTGGACCGGCTGCGCCGCCAGCGGCTGGAGGACCGCAGTGACCGGTCCCGAGATCGGTGGCTGGGACCGTCGGCACGCCGGCACACCCCGGCTGGTCATCCGTACGTCCGCGCCGGCCACGGAGGCGCTGCACGCGTGCGCGACCGGCCTGCAGCGCGAGCGGTTCAAGGTCGAGCCCCGCAGCGCCGGGCAGTTCCGGGCCCGGTTCATCGACTGGCTCGACCTGGCGTCGGGCGTCCTCAACCGGACCACCATCGAGGGGCGTGCCGACACCGGGGGACCGGAGACGCAGGTCGTCCTCACCGTGGTGTCGGGCGAGGAGTACCGCCGGGCACCCCGGCGCGCCGCGCTCGGCCTGTCGTCCGCGGTCCAGGAGCTACGTCGTCGTGGGTACGACGCAGCACCGGGGACGTGGGAGCGGGGGTGAACGGTCAGGCGGCCGGCAGTGCGCCACCACCGTGAGCGATCGGAGCGGGTGGCCGGGCGGGTGAGGGCGGGGACTGGGGCGCCTTGAACACCGTCGGGGTCGTGGTCCGCGAGGCGCGCGCGACGGCGTACAGGAACGTGCACATGAGGGCGACGAAGACGACAGAGCCGACGATCAGGGCGGCCGTCCAGAAGGCCACCGAGTGCGAGGTGGTGTCGTAGTTCGTGCCGATGAGGTAGGTGCCGATCATGTGATGACCGTCGCAGCGTCGCGGCGCACCACAGCAGGGTCACCCGTCGGTGCCGCCCGGGACCTTCGGCCCGGGCGCGTCGCCGTCCTGGGAGGATGTGCGAGTGCTCTGTCACGCCTGCTACGCCGAGCCGGGCGCGGTCGCCGACTGCGTCGCGTGCCACGGCAGCGGCCGGGCCACCCGGATGCCGCTGTGCCCCGACCCGTGGAACGAGGTGGTGCCGGGGCTGTGGCAGGGCGGGCACGACGTCCGCTCCCAGGAAGCCTCGGCGTGCGTGGTCGGCGACGAGTTCGACCTGGTCGTGAGCCTCACCGCCCGCGAGGGCTACGGGCCGGCGCCGGGGGTCGAGCACGTCGTGCTGCGGCTCGCCGACGCGGCGCTCGGCGCCGAGCAGGTCGCTCGGGTGACCGAGGTCGCCGCCCGGGCGGCCGCCGCCGTGACCGTTGGGCGCCGGGTCCTGGTGCGCTGCTCCGGCGGCCTGAACCGCTCCGGGCTGATCGTCGCCTGCGCCCTGGTCGACCTCGGCCACGACACCGAGCGCGCCATCGACCTGGTCCGCGCAGCGCGCGGGCCGTGGGCGCTGACCAATCCCGCGTTCGTCGCGCACCTGCGGGGACTAGTGTCCGGCGCATGACACAGCGGGTCGCCCTCGTCACCGGCAGCACCTCGGGGATCGGAGCAGCGATCGCCCGGCGGTTCGCCGCCGACGGGTTCCGCGTCGTCGTCCATTCCGGCAGCAGCGTCGCGGAGGGCGAACGGCTCGCCGAGGAGCTGGACGGGGACTACCTGCAGGCCGACCTCACCGATGCGGACGCGGCGATGGCGACGATCGCCGGGGCCCTGGTCGACCTCGGCAGGCTCGATGTGCTGGTCAACAACGCCGGCGTCAGCGGCCGGATCCCGCACGTCGACCTCGCCGCCGCCGGCCCGGTGGTCTGGCGGGAGGTGCTCGAGGTGAACCTGATCGCGCCGTTCGCGCTGACGACCGTCGCGACGCCGTACCTGCGGGAGGCGCGCGGCTGCGTCGTCAACGTCACCAGCCATGCGGGCGTGCGGCCGAAGGGCGCCTCCGTCCCGTACGCCGCCAGCAAGGCCGCGCTCAACCACGTGACCCGGCTGCTCGCGGCGGCGCTGGGGCCCGAGGTCCGCGTGAACGCCGTCGCCCCGGGACTCGTCGACACCCCGCTGACCCACGCGTGGACCGAGGCGCGCGAGCTCTGGCGCGAGCGTGCCCCGATGCGGCGCGCGGCGACGCCCGAGGAGGTCGCGGGGCTGGTCGCGGACCTGGCGGCGAGCACGTACCTCACTGGCGAGGTCGTGGTGCTCGACGGTGGCCTGAACCTCCTGTGACGAGTTTCACCGAGGGGCCTGACACCGGGCCCTCGACGGGCTAGGTTGCTCCGAGAACACGTTCTACTTCTGCCACGTCTCGTCGAGCCAGGGAGCACCGCATGAAGACCCGCGCCGCCATCTTGTGGGAGCCGCAGACCGACTGGAGCGTCGAGGAGATCGAGCTCGATCCGCCGAAGGCAGGGCGAGGTCCTCGTCAAGCTCGTCGGCTCGGGCCTGTGCCACTCCGACGAGCACCTGGTCACCGGTGACATGGTCCTGGACCGCGGAGCGGCCGAGGCGTTCGGGCTCAAGCAGTTCCCGGTGATCGGCGGCCACGAGGGCGCCGGCATGGTGAGTGAGGTCGGCCCCGGCATCACCGGCTTCGAGGTCGGCGACCACATCGTGTTCAGCTTCATCCCGTCCTGCGGCAAGTGCCCCTCGTGCTCGACCGGGCAGCAGCACCTGTGCGACCTCGGCGCGTTCCTGCTCGGCGGCTGCAGCTCGGCGACTTCACCTACCGGCACCACGCCAAGGAGGCCAGGACCTCGGCATATGGTCGCGGCTCGGCACCTTCTCGCCGTACACCGTGGTCAACGTCGACAGCGCGTGAAGATCGAGACGACATCCCGCTCGAGCGGCGGCCCTCGTCGGCTGCGGCGTCACCACCGGATGGGGGTCGGCGGTGTACGCCGCCGACGTGCAGTCCGGCGAGACGGTCGCGGTCATCGGCTTCGGCGGCATCGGGATGAGCGCGGTGCAGGGTGCGGCGATGGCCGGTGCGCGCCACGTCGTGGCGATCGACCCGGTGGAGCTGGAAGCGGGAGAAGGCGCTCACGCTCGGCGCGACGCACACGGCGTCCTCGATCGAGGAGGCGCACCCGCTGATCGGCGAACTGACTCGCGGGGCGATGGCCGACAAGGCCATCCTCACGACGGCGTGGCCACGGTGACCTGATCGCGCCGATGATGAGCCTGTCGAGAAGGCGGGCGGGGCGTGGTCACCGCGATGGCGAACATGACGCCACCGACGTCCAGCTGAACCTGTTCGAGATGTCGATGATGCGAAGGAGCTGGTCGGCTGGATCTTCGGCAACGCCAACCCGCGCTACGACATCCCGCGCCTGCTGGACCTCTACATGGACGGCAAGCTGAAGCTCGACGAGATGGTCACGACCGAGTACACGCTCGAGGAGGTCAACCAGGGCTACCAGGACATGCGCGACGGCAAGAACATCCGGGGCGTCATCCGGTACGAGTGAGGCGTCGCCGGCTGGCTGCGACCCCCTGAGCCGTGCCCAGCTCGCGGGCTGGCATCGTCGGGGACATGAGTGGGGTCCTGGTCGCCGGTACGTCCTCGGACGCCGGCAAGAGCGTGGTGGTGACCGGCCTGTGCCGGGCGCTGGCGCGGCGCGGGCGTGAGCGTCGCGCCGTTCAAGGCACAGAACATGTCGAACAACTCGATGGTCTGCGCGGACGGCAGCGGCTTCGCCGAGATCGGGCGCGCCCAGTGGGTCCAGGCGGTGGCGGCGCGGGCCGAGCCCGAGCCGGCGATGAACCCGGTCCTGCTCAAGCCGGGCAGCGACGAGCGCAGCCACCTGGTCGTCCTGGGGCGACCGGCCGGTGCGAGCTCACCGGCGCCGACTTCTCCGGCGGCCGGACCGACCTGGCGCGCACGGCGTACGCCGCGTTCGACGACCTGGCCGCGCGGTACGACGTGGTCGTGGCCGAGGGAGCCGGCAGCCCTGCCGAGATCAACCTGCGCGCCGGCGACTTCGTGAACATGGGCCTGGCGCGGCACGCGGGCCTGCCCACGGTGGTGGTCGGGGACATCGACCGCGGCGGGCTGTTCGCGGCCATGTTCGGCACGGTCGCGCTGCTCGAGCCGGAGGACCAGCGGCTGGTGGCGGGCTTCATCGTCAACAAGTTCCGCGGCGACCGCGGCGCTGCTGGCACCCGGCCTCGAGCGGCTGGAGGAGCTCACCGGCCGGCGCGGTCTACGGCGTGCTGCCGTGGCATCCGGACCTGTGGCTGGACTCCGAGGACGCGCTCGACCTCGACGGACGGCCGCCGCGGCACGACGTGCGCGCCGGTCGCTCAAGGTCGCCGTCGTGCGCCTGCCCCGGATCAGCAACTTCACCGACGTCGACGCTCTCGGCCTCGAGCCCGGGCTCGACGTCGTCTTCGCCAGCCGACCCGCGCGACCTGGCCGACGCCGATCTCGTCGTCCTGCCCGGGCACCCGCGCGACCGTCGCCGACCTCGCGCTGGCTGCGCGACCGCGGCCTGGACCGCGCGATGGTCGCCCACGCGCGCCGCCGGCCGGCCGGTGCTCGGGATCTGCGGCGGCTTCCAGATGCTCGGGCGCACCGATCGCGGACCCGCACGGCGTCGAGGGCGGGGCGGGCGCCACGGTCGCCGGGCCTCGGGCTGCTCGACGTCGCGCACCGAGTTCGCCCCCGACAAGGTGCTCGGGCTGCCCGGCGGGTACGGCGCTGGGCGCGCCGGCGTCCGGGCTACGAGATCCACCACGGCCGCGTCACCGTCGGCGCCGGGCGCCGACGACTTCGCTCGGCGGCGCCCGGACGGGCACGTGTTCGGCACGATGTGGCACGGCAGCCTGGAGGGCGACGCGTTCCGGCAGGCGTTCCTCGCCGAGGTCGCGCGCGCGACCGGCGCACCGTGGGGCCGTCCGGCGTCAGCTTCGCCGCCGCCCGGGAGCGCCGGCTCGAGCTGCTCGGCGACCTGGTCGAGGAGCACCTCGACCTCGACGCCCTGCTCGACCTCGCGGCCAGCGGCCCGGCGGTCGTCCCGCCGGTGCTGCCGCCGGGGTCGGGGTGGGGCGCGCCCGCGGCTCGGTGACCCTCAGGTCAGCGCAGGGGCTCGAGCACCCGCGAGACCCAGCGGTCGACCTCGCGGCGGGACGTCAGTCGCACGATGGGCAGCTCCGGCCGGGACGCGGCCACGGCCGGGATGCGCTCGTCGTACCGGTGGCGGGTGCTGATCGACCAGCGCACGATGTGCTCGGGGTCGGTGAGGAAATGGTGCAGGGGACCCTCGAGGTTCCCGTTCCACAGCTCCTCGCGGCGCAGCCGCCGGCGGAGCGTGCGACGGACCACGCGGCTCAGCGTCACCGGGAACGGCAGGTCCACCCAGACCAGGAGGTCGGCCGCCTCGGTGAGCAGTGGGCGGGCGTAGTCGTACTGCCACTCGGTGACCCAGCGTCCCCGGGCGAGCACCGCGTCCACGTCGGACTCGAACTCCGGACGCTTGGTCCAGCCGGGGCCGTGGTGGAGGGCGTCCATCTCGGTGTACGGCAGGTCGAGCGCGGATCCGATCCGCCGTGCCAGCGTGCTCTTGCCGGACCCGGAGACGCCGGCGACGGCGACCCGGGCCGGCCGGTGGGGGAGCGGGTCGGTGGCGCGGAGCACCGCGGCATCCTACGTTTCCGACGCCCCGTCAGGTGGCAGGGTGCAGGCGTGGACGACTGCGAGATCGTGCCGGGCGACCGAGCCGGCACCTTCGTGCTGCGGATGGCCGGCATGAACCAGTCCCACGTCGACCTGCGGCACCCGCTGCACCTCGAGTTCGAGTACGTACGCCGGATCGCCGACGTCATCGACGCCTGCGCACCCACCGGCGCGCCGGTGCGGGTGGTGCACGTCGGCGGGGCGGCGATGACGCTGCCGCGCTACGTCGCCGCGTCCCGGCCCCGGTCGGCGCAAGTGGTGCTCGAGCCCGCGACGAACGTCACCGCACTGGTCCGCGAGCAGCTGCCGCTGCCGCCGCGGAGCGGGATCAAGGTGCGCCCGACCGACGGGCGGCGCGGGATCGCCGAGCTGCCGGGACGGGTACGCCGGGCTTGTCGTGCTGGACGCCTTCGCCGCAGCGCGGGTCCCCGCGGACCTGGTGACGACGGGGTTCTTCCGCGACGTCGACCGGGTCGTGGAGCCCGGCGGCCTGTTCGTCCTCAACCTGACCGACCGGGCGCCGTTCGGCTGGACCCGCCGGGTGATCGCCGGCCTGCGGGCCGTGTTCCCCGAGACCATGCTCACCGCGGAGCCGGCCACGCTGCGGGCCCGGCGGCTCGGCAACCTGGTCGTCGTCGCGTCCCGCGGCCCGGTGCCCGTCGACGCGATCCGGCGACGCTCGGTGAGCGCGGCCGCGCCGTACCGTGTCCTGGACGCTGCGGCGGTCAGCGACGGGTTCGGCGGCGGCACTGCGTTCTCCGGAGTCGACGCCGAGCCGTCGCCGCCGCCCTAGCGGCGTTGGTCGTGCTCGTGCTCCTCGGCGTCCTGACGGACCCGGCCCGGAAGCACCGCCGGAGGCCGGGCGAGCGGCCGGGAACGAGACACGTACGGGCAACTGGGGCGTCGTCAATCACCCGGCGCAGGTGATGTGGCACCCCGCCCGCGGTGCAGAGACTGGTGGCGTGTCCGAGTCGCAGAGGCCACCGGCTGACGTCGCGGTCCTCCTCGAGGCGCTCGATCTGGCGCTCGGGGTGGCCGTCGTGGTCGCGGGCGCGGCGCGCGCTGCGCTGGAACCGCAGTTCCTGTCCGAGTCGCTGCGACCGGGCAGGGCGCTCCAGGGCGTGCTCCGTCCGGTGGTCCGTCGCGGCCGTCAGTGGCGGAGGCACCTCCTGCGGGAGACGCTCGGGGCCGTCGACGCTCGGATGCCCGACCTGATCGAGGCGGCGATGAGTCGTCTCCAGCCCACGCGCCTCGTGCAGGAGTACGTCGACCTCGACGAGCTCGTCGCGGCAGTGGACGTCGACGCCATCGCCGCACGTCTCGACATCGAGGCCGTCGTGGCCCGCGTCGACGTCGACGAGGTCGCGCAGCGCCTGAACATCGAGGCGGTGCTCGATCGGATCGACCTGACCGAGACGGTGCAGCAGCGGGTGGACCTCAAGGCGGTCGTCGACGCGGTCCTGGCGCAGGCTGACCTGCCGCTCATCGTCGAGCAGGTCCTGGACGAGATCGACCTCCCCGAGGTCATCCGGGCGTCGACGGGCACCATGGCCTCCGGCACCGTGCAGACCGTGCGGATGCAGAGCGTGAACGCGGACGAGGTCGTCGGGCGCCTGGCGCGCCGGTTCGCGACCCGGCGCCGCCTGGCGGCACCGGGGGAGGCGAGGTAGAGGTGCCGGAGCACGAGCTGTCCGTGATTCCGCGGGAGGCACGACCGTTCCAGGGCCAGCACGCCGGCGTCGTGAGCCGGATCCTGGCCGCTACCGTGGACACGCTGCTGGTCGCCGTCACGCTGCTGGTGGCCTATCTCGCGGTGGCTGGTCTCCGGCTGGTGCTGGACCCACGGGAGGCGCGCCTCCCCGATCCACGGCTGGTCGTCGTCCTGGCGATCGGTGGCATCGTGTACTGCTGCTACCTGACGGCCTGCTGGGCCTGGAACGGTCGCACCTGCGGTGACCTGCTCATGGGACTGCGCGTCGTCATGGCCGCAGGTGGTCCGGTGGGATGGCTGCGCGCCGCCGCCCGTGCGGTCGCCTACCTCGGACTCCCGCTGGGGCTCCTGTGGGTCGCCGTCGACCCGGCGGGTCGCTCGTTGCAGGACCTGGTGCTGCGCACCGTGGTGATCTACGACTGGCGGCCTCACGCGGGCGCTCACCCGATCACGGCACCGGCTGCCTTGGAGCCGTCCGGCCCGGAGCGCCACCCGTAGCCGTGCCTCTTCCACCGCCTCGTCACACGAGGGTGCCCCGTACGGCGCGCGCGAGCCGTCCTGTGCGTCGGCCGGTCCGGGCGCCGTGATGACGCTCCGGCACCGCGCACCTGGTCTCGTCCGTGTCTGCGGTCGTCAGCAGCATCTCTCCGCATCGTCGTGCTCGGCCGGGTGGGCGTCACCTCACCCCGAGCGGGGTGGGGCGTCGGAGGAAGGGTGGCGGCGCCCAGGCGGGACGGCCGGGCCCCTGCCGGGACGCGGCCGCCCCGGCGTTCGCGAGGTGCGGATCACCACCCGCCCGCGGGTGGTGTGGCCCGCGGGCCGCGTGTGACCGTCGAGATGGCACACGGCACGTGCCGACGATGCGATGGAGGGAACCCGATGACCGAACTGCAAGGGCTGTCGCTGGCGAGGCCGGACAGCCAGACCGATGATGCCGTCGGCCCGATCGACTACCTGGCGGTCGAGTTCCCGGGCGCTCAGCTGCGCGGTGAGGCGCTCGACGCGCTGCTCGACCTGGTGGATGCCGGAGTGATTCGCATCCTCGACCTGCGGGTCGCCCAGGTGGATCTGGACGGCGAGATGATCGCCGCCGAGATCGCCGATCTCGACAACGACGGAACCCTCGACCTGACGGTGTTTGCGGGCGTCGCGTCCGGACTGATCGACGACGCCGACCTCGCGGAGAGCGCCGCCCTGATCGAGCCCGGCAACGCTGTGGGGCTCTTGGTGTACGAGAACACCTGGGCGCGCCCGTTCGTGGCGGCGCTCAGGCGGGCCGATGCGGAGCTGATCGCCAGCGGGCGGATCCCGGCGACCGAGGTCATGGCTGCGCTCGACGCGCTCGAGGAACGGGCCGCGGCGAACGTGGACTGATTGCCGAGTCACCAGCACTCGGCCGGCACCCGGGCCGGCGCGAGCAGGACGAAGGGAGCAACATCATGGGCTTGATCGGTGGTATGGCCAGGACTGCGGTGGTCGCGGGCACGGCGACGGCCGTGTCGAACCGCGTCTCGCGACGCCAGGCGGGACGCTGGGCCGCGCAGGACCAGCCCGCGTACGAGGAGCCGCCGGAAGCTGCGCCGGCGCCGGCGCCAGCGCAGGACGACGTGCTCGCGCAGCTGGAGAAGCTGGGACAGCTGCGGGCGAACGGGGTCCTGTCGGACGCAGAGTTCGAAACGCAGAAGGCACGCCTCCTGGCCGGGTAGTCGGCCCGTCGGCAGGCTTCATCATGACCGCCCCAAGCGATCCTCGTACGCCGGCCGGTCGCGCCGGTCGCCCCGACCGGCGCGGCCGTCGGTGCACGGCACCGCGGGGCCTGCCATCGGTCATGGGTCGCAGCGACCGGATGGGCGTGGGCACCGAAGTGCTCGCTCGTCCTCCGCACGGGGGCCGGGATCCGGCGGACCTGGCCATGGTGGTGGTCGATCACGGAGGAGACCCACCGTGAGCGTGGCGCGACGCCTCCGGGCCCTGGCCGTCCTGATCCTGATCGTGGTCGTCTACTTCATCGTGCCGGTTCGCGACGAGCCGGCGACTGAGCTGGCGCTCCGCGCCCTGGTGAGCGTGCTGCTGCTTGGAGTCCTGGCCGCGGTCGTCGTGGTCCAGGTGCGACGCGCTCTGGCGGACCCGGACAGCAGGGTGGACGGCCTGCTGACCGTCATCGTCATGGTGTGGACGACCTTCGCCCTCGGCTTCTTCGTGCTGGACAACGCCCGACCCGACGAGGTAGCCGGCTTGGAGACCAGGCTCGACGCCCTGTACTTCACCGCGTCCACGATGCTGACGGTCGGGTACGGCGACGTCCACGCCGTCGGACAGGTGGCGCGCGGCCTGGTCGTGGTCCAGCTGGTGTTCGACGTCGCGTTCGTCGCCACGGCTGGGGGGGTGCTCAGCTCGCGCGTCCGTGCCAGGGCCGCACGTCGCGCGGCGAACGGCCCGAGCTCCTCGGTGCGGCGCAGGCGACGCGCGGTACGAGCCGTGGTGCGGCCGGAACCACCCCGCCAGGGGTGAGGCCGGGCCACCCCACTGCACCGACGCTGGGGGGACGAGGCACTGGTCACCGAGGAGGGGACATGGTGAACGACGGTGGAATGCACAAGACGCCGCTCTACGAAGTGAACGCCGACGAGCTGTATCGCCGTGCGTCGGCGGAGGACGACTACTCCGCGAAGGCGTTCATGGCTGATGCGGTCGCCACTCTCGGTGGCGTCATCCTGCTGCTCACGTCGGGCATGGAGCTCCTCAACGGGTTCTCCGCGATCGCGAACGACGAGCAGTACGCCGAGGGCAGCGACTACCTGTACAGGTTCGACATGCAGGTCTGGGGCGCCGTGCACGTCGTGATCGCCGTGGTGTCGGCCGCGGTCGCGATCGGCATCATCGCCCGCAAGTCCTGGGCGCAGATCGCGGGCATCGTCGTCGCCGGCCTGGCGGCCGTCGGCAACTTCGCGTTCATCCCCCTCTACCCGGTCTGGTCACTGGTGGTCGTCGCACTCAACATCCTGGTGATCTGGGCCTTGTTGACCCAGATGGGACGCCGGACGTGAGGCGACCGCCGGTGACGGCCGCGAGGTTCACCCCGCCCGGGGTGGTGCGGTCACACCCCGTCCGTCGGCACCGTGGGTCTCACCACACCCTGCCGGGCGGTCCCTCGGGGACGGCGGCGGGAACACTCCGACAACCTGGGAGGTCATCGTGATCACCGCATGGGAATTCAACCTGGCAGACACCTTCTTCGCCATGCTGGCGTTCTTCCTGTTCTTCCTCTGGATCTGGCTGTTCATCACGATCTTCGCCGACATCATTCGCAGCGACGACATGTCCGGCTGGGCCAAGGCGGGTTGGACGGTCTTCGTCATCGTGCTGCCCTATCTGGGGGTCTTCGTCTATCTCATCGCTCGTGGCCGGTCGATGAGCGAACGGTCGGCGCGTGAGCTGCGACGGCGCGACCAGGCGATGCGCGAGTACGTCCGTGACGCTGCTTCTGCGCCCAGCACCGCTGAGGAGATCGAGCGCCTCGCGGCCCTCGAGAGCCGCGGGGAGATCACGGCGACCGAGTTCCAGCAGGCCAAGAGCAAGCTGCTGGCCTGACCGGTCGTGCGACCCAACTGGAGCAGCTCATGGACGTGGAGAGCGTCAGCGGCGACGACGGGGGCACGCGCGGAGCGGCAGGAGCGCAGCCGGATCTGGACCTGATCGAGTACGTCGTCATGACCACGGCGAGGCTCTCGGCGACCGCTGACGTGGCCTGTGCCCTGACCGAGCTGGTCGAGTCCGCACAGATCACCGTCCTCGACATGGTCGGTGTCGAGGTCGACACCACCGGCGGCTACGTGACCGTCGAGCCCGAGGAGCTGCAGGCCCTGACGGCGCTCGCACCCGTCGACGGCATGGTCACCGGGCTGTTGAGCGAGGACGACATCGCCCTTGCGTGCGGAGCCATGAGTCCAGGGACAGCTGCACTGATCATGGTGGCAGAGGGCCGGTGGGCCCGCCCGCTGGCGGACGCGGTCCGACGCAGCGGTGGCCGCGTCGTCGGAGGTGAGCGGATCCCTCGACGACGAGTCGAACGCTCGCTGCGGGCACGCTCCGAGGTGAGACGTAGAGGAGGCGAGTGACGATGCACCGGCTTGTGAGCCCACGGCAGCACCTCCCGGACCTGCTCAGGCGTCGCCCGCAGCTCGACCCGACGAGTGCACCTGCCGACGACCCGGCGCAGCGGCGGCGGCTGGACAGGTACCGCGAGGTGTTCGCGCCGACCGGGAACGCCGGGGCGCCGTCGCCGGAGCGGGTCGAGCCGACGGCCGCACCGTGACGCGTCGGCCACCGCCGGGCTACCCGTGGGGTAGCAGCCTCCTCTCGCGCGCCAGGGCGACCGCGGACGCGCGTGATGCGACGCCGAGCTTGCGATAGATGGCCCGAAGGTGGAACTTCAGCGTGTTCTGCGACACGTAGAGCTCCGAGGCGATCTCGCGAAGGGTCAGCCGGCTGGGAAGCAGGCGAAGGACCTCGCGCTCGCGGTCGGTCAGGGCCTCGATCGGTCCCGCCACGTCCCGGCCCGCCCAGGTGGGCAACATGGCATGCCGCAAGCGGTCCATCCAGCCGGCGGGCACGCACCACGCGGCGAGCTCGACGAGGTCGAGCACCTCGACGCCCTCGGACGCAACGGTCTGCAGCATGCCGCGGCGCTGGGCGGTCTCCAGCGCATGCACGATGTGCAGGGAGGCGGCGTCGCGGTCGCTGCGGGCAAGGACTCGGGCCCGCAGCAGGTCCCGCACCACCTCATGCCGTGGGCAGCGCGGCACCGCGCCGCGCAGGGCCTCGTTGGCGTCGGCCACGTGCCCGAGAGCAAGCTGCAGCTTGGCCTCGCACGCCGGACCCCAGAAGTCGTCCAAGACCTGGCGGTACCAGCGCGTCGCGGCCTCGACGTCGTCGGTCGCGAGGGCGAGGACGACGCCCATCCGGGCCAACGTGCTGCGTACTGAGGGCGCCGGGAGGTCGCCGGCCGGGTCCGCACGATCCCTCCAGTCCGCCCGGAACAGGTTCCCGCACAGCGCCTGCGCGTCATCGAACCCCTTCACCGCCGCATCGAGCTGGCCGGTGCTCAGCCAAAGCCGGACCAGTTCGATCTGGGCGAGCACCTGAAGGACGGGGACGGGATGGAGCGGCTGGGCGGCGAGCCTCGCCAGCCCGGCGTGCGCCTGTTGTCGGTCGCCGACCTCCGCGGCAGCGATCAGGTCTGCCAGGACGAGCTCGGCCTGGAGTGTGGTGTGATGCAGTGTGCCCGCCACCGCCTGCCGGGCCGCCGCGACCACGCGTTGCGCCTCGACCGGGTCTCCTGCCAGGGACAGCCCGACAGCGCGGGCACCCTCGAAGGCCCATCGGGCGTCGACGGCGTTGGACAGTGCGGTGCGGGCAGCGTCCACGAGCGGTGCGGCGTCGTCCCAGCGCTCGCCGAACGCCACCGATTGCGCCACCAGCCGCCACCCGAACCGGCCCAGCGGCTCGGTCCATCCGTGATCGGGAAGTGTCTCGAGCGCCGCCTGCGCGAGCGCACCCGCGCCCTCCCAGTCCCCGGTGAGCGATCCCGCGGCGGACCGGACGACGTCGAGGCGTCCCCGGGCCGCCTGGCCGACGTGCGAGCAGGTCGAGCGCGCGATGGCGAGGGTCTCGGCGGCGCCGTCGTGGCCGCCCAGCAGCTGGCACCAGGCATACCGGATGGCCTGGTCGGGCTCGGTGGCCGCGATTCCCGGCGGCAAGTGGCCGAGGGCGCGCGTCAGCACCCGGCTGCGCCCGGTCTCCAGGAGCCGCGGTGCGAGATCAGCGAGGACCCGGAGTGCCTGGTCGGTACGGCCCGCTTGCAGCCAATGCTCCAGTGCGGACCGCTCGTCACCCACGCTCTCGAACCACTCGGCCGCTCGGGCATGCTGCTCGCGAAGCGCGGCGGGCCATCGGCGTTCGAACCGCGAGATCAGCACCTCCCTGACCAGGCCATGGAGCTCGTACCAGCCGTCATCGAGGGTCGTGACGAAGAGGCCGCGGTCCTCCGCGGCGTCGAGCAGGTCGCCCGCGTCGGAACGCTCGGTGACCGCCTCTGCGAGTGCTACGTTCACGCGCCCGGCGACGGCGATCGCCAGCAGCAGCGTGATGAGCTCGGGGTCTTCGGAGCCGAGCACCTCCTCCCAGAGGTAGTGATCGACCAGGCGGTCGGCCCCGATGCGCTGCCACTCGACGTCGGCGCCGCCCGTGTAGCGGTGTGAGCGGATGGCCAGGGCGGTGAGCTGCAGGGCGGCGGCCCAACCGTCCGCCCACCGGACGGCGATCGCGAGCTCATCGACCGCGAGGGCCGGGCACCGGGTCGTGAGCAGCGTGGCCGCCTCGTCGTCGGTGAATCGCAGGGCCGGGAAGTGGATGTCGGCGAGGTCCCCGGCCGCACGTAGGCGATCCAGCGGCAGGGGCGCGGGCCGCCGGCCCAGCAGCAGCAGGTGCACCGGCGCCGGCAGGTGCTCCACGAACGAGGCCAGGGTTGCTCGCGCACGCGGGTCGTCGTCGATGCGATCCAGGTTGTCGATGATCAGCGTCATGCGCCCTGGTCGCGCCCGGAGTCGGCGGCGCGCCAGCTCGTCGCACCCCTCGGCGGACCCGGCGTCGAGGTCGCCGACGAGGGCGGTGCCACATCCGGGCAGCAAGAGGTCGAGCGCGCTTGCGAGCGAGTGACGCAGCTGTGCCGGCTCCTGGTCGCTCTCGTCGAGCGAGAGCCACGCACAGGACTGGTCAGAGCT
Organism: uncultured Actinomycetota bacterium; assembly: GCA_963763225.1. GTDB lineage: Bacteria > Actinomycetota > Actinomycetes > Propionibacteriales > Nocardioidaceae > Nocardioides. The sequence goes on from CAVXNT010000017.1 coordinate 81,434, forward strand.
TCTCGCCCACTCGGCTGCGAGGGCGGTCTTGCCCGCCCCTGCCGGTGCGGTGACCACGGTGATGGGGAATTCGGACAGGTCATCGAGCAGCGTGACCAGCCGGTCGCGGCAGACCCGGTGCCGGGGGGCTCCAGGGGTCTTGAACTTGGCCTTGAAGTACGGCGAGTCGAGGCGTCCGGTGCGAGCAGTCGCCGACGTGGTTAGCGTCGGCTGGTGCGGGATCTCTGACGCTTCGACGCGGTGACGGGTGGGCCGCGTTCCAGGGTGGCTCATGGCTCCTCAGACGACGGTGGACTGCACTCTTGCCCCATGTTCCGCCGCTGTGCGGGAGGCGACGTCGCCCGATTCGGGTGGTCGCGCCGCGGGACCCGACCCGCGGAGGCCCCACGGTGCAGGTGGTGCCATCAGAGCAGCTGGTTGCTGCGACTGACGGCAAGCGCATCACTGCGGCGCCTCACGCCGAGCTTCGCGTAGAGGCTGGACACGTGGGTCTTGACCGTGTTCTCCGAGATGAACAGCTCTCCGGCGATGTCGGCGTAGGTGGCGCCACGGGCCAGGCCGCCGAGCACCTCGCGCTCGCGCGGAGTGAGGCCGGGTGCGAGGAGCGTGGTCGGTGCGGCCTCGCGCTCCCGGGGCGTCGGTGTGCGGGGTGCGTAGGCGGCGGTCGCGTCAGCGGTCCCGGCCTGTGCGTCCGCCAGCTCGGAGACCCAGCTGCTGGTGGAGCATGCGGCCAGGCGCTCGAGGAGTGCGTGCATGGGCGTGCCGAGCCTCGACCAGCCCAGGAACGGGCGCATGTTGCGGCGGAGCTCGGTCTCGGATGCGGCTTGCGCCAAGGCCTGCAGCGCCTCCTCCTGGCGGCCCTCCGCATCGAGCACCTGTGCCCGGCACGCCAACGCGATGGCGATGGTCGGGGGTTGGGGGAACCGCGCTGTCGCGGCGGCCTTGCCGAACGCGTCGGCGGCGGCCCGGCGATCGCCGCGGAACTCGGCACGGAAGCCCGCGACCAGGCTGGCTTCGCCCGTGGCGTCCAGCGACTCCAGGATGTCCTCGATGCGGCTCAACGCGGCCTGGTCCGACGCGAGATGCGCAAGCAGGGCGCGGTCGAGGAGCTCGACGACGTGGAGATGGTCCGGAAGGCCACGTCCATGCAGGTGCTGCTTGACATCCTCGATGGTCGACAGGGTCTGCTCCGCGAGCGGCACCGAGCCGTCCCTCAGGGCAAGACGTGCTTGGTGGATCCGCAGCCAGAAGCGGGTCTCGGCGTCTGCGGTGTGCACGCTCGCCGGAGCGGCGCCCGCCCTCCGGCTGTCGCCCGCCGGTCTGGGGGGTGCAGGCTCGAAGAGTGCGCCGAGCTCGCTGGCGAGCGTCGCCAGGGTCGCGGCGAACGGCAGGCCGTCGGAGTGGTCGCAGGACTGCACCAGACCGAGTGCTTCGGACGCGATCCTGACGCAGACCGCCTCCTCCCCGGCCGCGTAGTGCGCCAGGGCCAGACGGCTCATGGCCGAGGCGGTCAGGGCCACCAGGTCGTGGGCCTGCGAGAGTTCCACGGCGGCCGCCAGGGTGGCCTGAGCAGCTGGCAGGTCGCCGCGCCACGTCTGCACCGTGCCGATCTCGCCGAGGAGGACCGCCAGCGCCGCGCTGTCAGCCTCGGTGATGGGTGGCTGGGCCCGGGCGGCTTCGGCCACTCCGATGCCCCGCTCGAGTGCGGGGCCGGCCGGCTCCAGGCCCAGGCGCGCGCGCCACAGCATGACGCAGGCGAGGACCAGGTCGTAGGCGGTCTCGCGTCGGAGGCCGGCGTCGTCACGGTCGCGCTCTCGGCGAAGGGTCCGATCCATCCAGTACCGCGCGGCGCCGACGTCGTCGGCAAGCCAGCGGTCGAGCGTGACGACGAACCAGGTGTCCGGATTCGTCTCGATGGTCTCTGGCTCCGTGCGGAGGAAACCGTTCACCTCGACCTCGCTGGCCGCGCCGAGGACGAGGCGCGCGCCGTGTCGAGCGAGCACGCGCGCCGCGCTCTCGCGTGCCTTGACCGCGACGAACCGGGTGAACGCGTCATGCGTGTGTCCCTGGGCGAAGTCCAGGTGGGCGGCGCGTCTGACGGTGGCGCTCGCCTGCGCGACGTCCACGCCACCGGCTGCGAGACGACGACGCACGACCTCACGGAGAAGCGGATGCACGCGGTAACCGGCGGTTTCGTAGCCGGCCCCCGGCGGACCGAGAGCGGGAACGCGGGTGACCAGCAGCCCCGACCTCGCCAGCTCGTCGACGACCTCGGCCGCCAGCGGGTCGCGAGACAGGTGGATCGCCGTCTCGGGGCTGATGACCCGCTCGCCGGCTACGCAGAGCAGGACGTGCCGTTGACGCGGGGTGAGGGCCGAGAACGCCTCGCCGGCGACGCGGTCGGTGGCGCTCATCTCGTCTCGTCCGTACCGCCGGGCCGTGCCGACGGCGTCGGGTGATGCGCGGACGAGGCGTGCGGCGAGCACCAGGGCCGCGCACCAGCCCTGGGCCCGGTCCGCCAACGGTCCGACGACCCGCGGGTCGGCCGTGCCGGCGTGCGCGGCGGCCAGGGCCATCGCGCTGGTGTCATCGAGACGTAGCAGCTCGCCGCGCAGGACCACGAGGTCGCCGCGAAGCTCCGGCACCAGTCGGTCCAGGGGCGGATCCCACCGGCTGAGCAGCAGGGTGTGGAGTGACTCCGGGCTGTCGCTGAGGCGCTCGTTGAGCAGCCGGGTGGACGCCGCCGGCAGACAGTGCGCATCGTCGATGACGATGAGCCCGGGCGCGCCGTCGGCCGCCTCGGCCCGACTGTCGAGCAGCTGCTCGAGACGGCTGGGCGTCAGACGGCGGCTGGCCTGCAACCAGCGCGTGTGCGTCGCCCGGTCCCCGGGCCCGTACCTCAGCCACCCCGCGACGCCGAGGGTCTTGCCCGATCCGACGGGCCCGACCAGGAGGGTCATCGGCGTGGCGGCGGCCGCCTCGAGCCTGTCCCACAGCCGGGATCTCGGCAGGTAGATGCTGGGCAGGCTCGGGATGCGAGCGTCGAGCGCGACACCCGTTCGCGCGACCTCCGAGTCGCCAGCCAGATCCACAACACCTGCCGGATGGTCGGATGGTGAGCGGACCTCGGGGATGGTTCTCGTCATGACGCCTCGCGACTCGCACGGTGTGGGGACTGACTGACCGGCGCTTGCCAACCTAGGCTTCGCAGCTCGTGCTGCCATCCCTCGATCTGGCGATTCCTGCAGGGACCAACGCCCCGGGGCGAAGGACCCGGGTCGAAGTACCCGTCCGCCCTCCAGCGGCCGGGGCCATCACCCGCGCTGGTGCTCCAGCTGCGTGCTGAGTGCCCAGATGACGAGCACGTCGACGGCGATGATGGTGATGGACCACAGCGGGTAGTGAGGGATGAAGGCGAAGTTGGCGAGGGCACTGATGAACGCGATCGTGATGCCGCCGAACAGCCCCCAGCTTGTTCCCATCACCAGCGCGATCCCGATGGCGATCCCGATGGCGCCGATGGCCAGGTGGACCCAGCCCCAGGTGGTGAGGTCGACCTCGTAGGTGTAGCTCACTCCTCGGACGTAGATGTCGTCCTTGGCGATCGCGGCGAGGCCCTCCAGCACCTGGAAGGTGCCCAGCAGGACCAGCGTGACACCGGCGAAGGCCGACACCCCGTACGCGAACATCCCCTTGCCGGATCCCTCGTGTCGTGTCGGTGGGGCACTGACGGTCATGGCGTTTCCTCCTCGGAACGGCTCGGTGTCTCTCAGGCTTCCGTGAAGACCTCGCGCAGCGCGGCCTCCTGCTCGGCGGTCAGGTTGGTGAAGATCAGCTCGTGGGGGCCATGGCCCGCCAGGGCGTCGCGAACCTTGTCCAGCACCACGTCACTGGTCAGCAGGAACAGCGCCGACGTGCCCGGTGTGACCTTGTCGCGGACCTTGTTGATGAAGCCGTCGTCGATGCCGACGTCGGTGAGCGAGCCGGCGAGCGCTCCGGTTGCGGCGCCCACCGCCGCGCCGAGCAGCGGAACGAAGAAGATCAGGCCGAAGAGGATGCCCCAGAACATGCCGCCGAGCGCGCCGGCACTCGACGTGGCGGTGTAGCTGGTAGGTCGCGGGCTTCTTCTTCTCGGGCGGCCACGAGACGGTCGCGGCATCGACCGGGGTCAGCACTCCTTCGCGGGACAGCTCCTGGAACGTGTCGGTTGCCCGGTCGGCGCCCTCGGGGGTGTCGAAGGTCCAGACGGTGAGCGTGGCGCGTGCCATCGGGGTGCTCCCTCTCTACGGTCGGTGGCTCCACGATGGTCCTGTGCCGACCCGCGGACCTCACCCGTTCCCGGTGATCGCTGCGGTCCACCAGCGACCGGACGGCCCGCAGGCGCTGCTCTCGCCCGAATCCGGTGATGCCGCGCGATCACCCTCCTGCCTATCGTCGCGGGTGTGGCGACCGTGATGATCCGAGTGGATGCGGAGCTGTCGGACGAGCTGGCCGGCGCGTTCCCCCAGCTGGTCCCTCATCGCCACCGTGCGTCGACCACCCTCACCGGAGAGGTGGCGGACCAGCAGGAGCTGCAGGGGCTGCTCAACCTCCTCGACTCCCTGGGGATCGAAGTCCTCGAGGTCTTCAAGATCCCCGTCGGGCGCGACGATCAGCCCGACTGACCTGGCCGGTGCCGATGCGGCGACGAGCGGACCTCGGTCTCGGCGGTGACGGCCCGATTCGCGACGAGTGGAGCCACCCATCGCGCCGCGGGATCCGCGTCGATGATCAGTGCCCGCGCCGCCAGCGTGAGCGGGATGGCCAGGACCGCGCCCAGAGGCCCGAGGACCCAGGCCCAGAACACGAGCGACAGGAAGCTGAGGCTGGCTGACAGGCCGACGGTGTCGCCGACGACCTTGGGCTGGATCACGGACTGGATCACGACGTTCAGCAGCGAGTACACGCCGATGACCGTCAGCATCAGGCCCGGCCCGCCTTCGAGGAGGGCGAGCACTGCTGGTGGCACCAGGCCGATGACGAACCCGATGTTGGGGATGTAGTTGGTCAGGAAGGCCAGGAGCCCCCAGAGCAGTGGGGCCGGCAGCCCCAGGAGCGCCAACGCCGCCGTGTCGAGCGCCGCGACCACCAGGCCGAAGACCGTGGACACGACGAGATAGCGCCGGGTGGCGTGGGCGAAGCCAGTCAACGCCTCCGCGAGCTGGGGGCGGCTCATCGCCAGGGACTCGAGGTGGCGTGGGAACGGCCCGCTGTCGATCGTCATGAAGAGCAGCAGGGTCACCACGAGCACCAGGCCGGACACGACCTGCGCCACCCCTGAGAGCGCCTGACCCACCGCAGCCGCCGCACGGGACGGGGCGAGTCCGTCCGCGATGGCGGCGACCTCGTCGGCCGACACCCCGGCCCCTTCGAGGCGACTCGTGATCGAGTCGACGAGCTGGGCGAGCTCGCTGTCGTACGTCGACAGGAGGCTGCCGAAGCGCGCGGCCGCGACGAACGTGGAGCCGACGATGCCGACCACCACGATCACCAGGCCTGTGAAGCACAGGGCGGTCGAGATCCACGTGGGCACGCGACGGTCCAGCCAGACCCGCAAGGGCTGGGCGGCGATGGTCAGCATGAGCGCAAGGAACGTGGGCCCGACCAGTGCCGCCGCACTCCTCATGCCGGCGATCGTCACGACGCCGGCGGCGAGCCCCAGAACCACCCCCAACGCACGGGGAACCGGGCTGGACGGCCTGACCACACCTCAATCCTCCTCGCGCCGGCGGGTGCCGAGGCTGCAGGACGAGCGTGGCGCAACGTCGTGCGGACCGGCTCACCCGTGTCGGGTGACCTCACGGAGGCGCCACCGGTCGCCCCGTGCGTCGGCCGCGGGTCAGACGAAGTCCTCGCGACGCAGCCAGCGCAGGGAGAACGCCCCGACGACGGAGGGGAGGTAGGTCGTTGCGATCCGCTGGCTCACGGCGATCGCGAACGCGGGGGAGTCGGGGACCCCGACGAGCACCAGCCCGGCCGTGATCGCCGCTTCGGCGACGCCGATGTTGCCCGGCACCGGCACGATGCTGGAGATGAGGCCGGCAGCCGCGGTGACGGCGACCACGGTCCCGAAGGAGAGGGGCGGGTGGATCGCCCGGACCATGCACGCCAGGGACACCGCAGTGATCAACAGGGAGGCGAGGTTGCTCCCGAGGAGGACCAGCGCGCGCTCGGGGCTGGCAAGGACGACGCGGAACGCCGTCCAGGTGCTTCGGAGGGCCCGCACCGCCCGTCGCCGGAGCGGCCGGACGAGGACCACCGCCAGGCAGGCCGCCACCAGCAGGCCGGCCACCAGCACGACCGTTCCCGCCAGCCCGCCGAGCTCGAGGCTCGAGACCCCTTCACCGTTCCCGAGGTACAGGGCGACGAGGACGACCCCGACGTTGGCGATGGCTCCCGCAACCGTGTCGAGGGCGGTCGCCGTGACCGCCACGCTCGGACCCTCGCCGAACCTGTGGAGCATCGCCGTGTTGAGCGCGACGCGACTCGCGGTCGACGAGATGGCGAGTCCGACGAACTTGACGGCGTACTGGAGATGGACGAGCGGGAGGAGAGGGAGCCTGGTCGTCACCGCCGACATCGTCGACACGGCGTCCGCCACCGTGGTGAGCTGCGCCGCAAGGAGGCCGACCGCGAGCCATGACCAGGACGCGTCGGCCCAGGACTCGATCACGAGGGCCCAGTCCAGCGGTGCCAACACGGTGAACAACCCGTACGCGGCGACGACGAGGAATGTCGACCGCAGGATGTCCTGCCACCGCACTCGCACCAGGGGCGCCGGCGGTGCTGGTGCTGTCCCGGTGCGCTCACAGATCTCGGCCGACAACCCGCCGAGCACGGTCTTGAGGTCGCGTCTCGTGCGCAGGTGCCGGGGGAGCGCGGCGCGCTGGAGGTACGGCTGGGCGGCGACGACCGCCGTCCGGTCGGAGCCATCGAGGGCCGCGGCAACGGCTCGGGCCGGCCCCACGCGGAGCGCCTGGCTGGTCAGCAGGGCGGTCGTGTCCTGAGCGAGCTGGGCCGGCGAGGCAGCCACGGCCCCGTGGGTGAAGCCGGAGAGGACGATCCGCTCCTCCGACCGCCCGATCGTGTGCAGGCCGAGGTCGCCGTGTGCCAGGCGGGCCCGGTGCAGCCGGGCGACGGCCCGCCACGCCTCCCGGAGGGTGCGCTCGTCGAGCATGGACTCGGCGACCTCGGAGAGGGGAGCAGGCGGTGCCCCCAGGACGATGATGGCCTCCCCGCCCGTGGCGGCAGCCGCCACGACGGGGACCACGGTCACGCCGGCCCGCTCCGCGAGCAGCGTCACCAGGGCCTCGTGCTCGACCATCTGCAGTCGGGTCGCGCCCGGCATCGTCGACTCGCGGTAGGCGATCGCGCGCCACCACCGGGCGGCGCGGTGCGCGTCGATCGCGTCCCGTCCGTAGACCTTCACGACCAACGGCCCACCCGGGCGCTCCACGCCGTCCAGGACGCGCACGCCCCAGGGCTGCCGCGTCGCGAACCGTAGCGACTGCACCTCCAGGCCGAGGTCGGCGAGCGACGCCGCGACCTCGCTGAGCTCCGGGTGCCCGGCAGGAGAGCCGATGGCCACGAGCACGGCACCCGCGGCGGCGGTGCCGAGTCCGATGGCACCCAGGACGGCGACGGGATCCCCGAGGCCGACCAGCCAGGCCACCACGCAGAGGACGCCGGCCAGGACCACGTCGAACCGGCGCAGCGGGCGCACCAGCCACGGTCGCAGCACCAGCAGGACGGCGAGCAGCACCGCCACACCGACGACCGGGAAGTCGCCGTCGAGGGGCGCGTCCGAGAGGTGAGGGGTGAGCCGGGGCCACCGGCCGTCGACGATCAGGGAGGCGAGCGCGGCGCCGACCAGGGCTGACGCTGCGGCGGCCGCGACGCTGAGCAGCTGGACGGTCCGCGTCCGCGCCGAGAGGGCGAGCCGGAGGACGACGACGAGACCGAAGCCGACACAGACGACGTACGCCGCCTCGCAGAGGCTTGCCGTCCAGCCGGGCAGTGCCGTCGAGAAGGCGAGGACGGAGCGTTCGAGGGGCCCGACGTCGGCGGTGGCCGCCCGGGCAGCGAGCACGAGGAGGACGAGCCCACCGACGATCGATGCCACGTCCAGCGGCCGTCGCGATCGAGGGCTCGACGCTGCGACGAAGAGGTCCGCAGGTGCGGTGACGGCCGACCCCCTCATGGCGTCGGCTCGACCGGTCGCGCGTGTCGGTGCCCGAGTCCCTCGAGCCATCCCACACACACGCGGTGGAGCTCGTCGGCTCCCACGACCATGGACGCGGGTAGTGGCAGCTCGGCCGGGTGCACGATCATCGCGCGCTCCTGCCAGCCCCCGAGCCCGCCGTGGCAGCCGACGAGGCCCTCGAACGCAGCCACCTCGCCCAGGTCGTCGAGGAGGCTGTTCACGTAGAGGTCCGGCGCGTCGGCCATGCGTCGCGGCGCGGAGCACGAAGGCCGCCGCGTCCGGACCGAAGCCTGCCAGCGGGTCCGTCGCCGAGGATCGTCGCCGTCGCGAAGCCGGTGCTCGCCACCCGCGACCCAGGACGACGGTGCCGTGGTCGTCGGTGTCGACGACGACGAAGCCGACGCCCGGATGCGCCACGAGCCCGGGCACGAGGTCGGGGAACCGGGCGACCGAGCTCTCCAGCGACAGGCGGCACCGCTGCTCGCCGCGACGTAGACCAGCCCGAGGTTGCCCGGAGCCGAAGACCAGGAACCGTCCCCGTCGGCTCCCGGTCGGGTGCCGACCGGGCCTGCTCCTCGGCCGCCTCGGCCGGGTCGGTCGCCCGAGTGCGAGGCGGTCCGAGGCCCGGCCGAGCGCCCGCCCCAGCACACTGTCGCTGAGTCTCCTGGCCGAGGCGACAGCGAGTTCAGCGAGCCGGTGCCCTCGGCGTTCTCGTCTGCGGCGACGGACCGGCGCGTCGGCGAGCCGCGGACGAGGTGAGCCAGGTCCTCGCCGTACCGGTCGGCGAAGATCTGCCCCTGGCACTGGCCGTGGTCGGAGAGGACGACGACGTGGTACGCCGCGGCGCCGACCGCGGCGACGCTTCTCGAGCTGGGCCGAGCACCGCGTCGATGCCCTCGAGGGCGGACGAGCGCCTCGGGCTGGAGGACGCCGGCGTGGTGGGCGACGGCGTCGTAGTCGACGTAGTCGACGTAGACCACCTGGCGGCCACGCCAGCATCGCGTCGACGACGAGGGTGGTGTTGAGGTCGCGACGGCACCCCGGCAGGGCCGCCCGCTCCAGCGCGAACCCCCATCCGCGGTGCACCCGAGGGCGCACGTCGCGGCGGCGCGCCCGGCGGCCTGGAACCGTTCCCGGACCACCTCGCTGGCGGTCGCGGTTGAGCGCGCGCGCGAGCCCGGTCGGGCGGGCCAGGAACTCCGAGTAGCGCCGGCCGGGTCTGCCGTGCTCTCGCGGGTGCGGTCGACGGCGCTCATCGTGATGTACGCGCGTCTTGTGCGTCGCCGGTGAACAGGTTGCCCACCGACACGCCGTCGTCGGCCAGCAGGCCGCGCCCGTCCGATGTGCTGGGCTCGATGGCCGAGGCATCGCGTGGCCTGGTTCGCGACGTAGACGTGGCCGTCCGACCGATCCAGCCAGCGGAAGGCCGGGATGCCCTCGATGGAGCCGTGCAGGATGCCCATCTGGCTGGCCGGCGTGGTCGCGGGGAGCGCCGGACGCCATTCCGCGAGCCGGTGGGACCCGTCGCGGAGCCACCGGGAGAGCGTCGGGAGGGTCCCTGCTCTGATGCACCACTCGAGGACCGGATACGGGCACACCGTCGGCCTGGACGAACACGACGCCCGGGACTTCGGGGTCGGGCACCGTCGTGGGCCGCCGCCGCGCGCGGCGCAGGAGGGAGGCGGTGACCGCGTCGTCCGTGCCGGCGGTGGCGAGCCAGATCAGCAGCGTGGACACGGCCGCGACGATCCAGGCAGCGAGCACGGGCCACCACCAGGCGTGGGTGCTGGTCGAGAAGGGGACGACGACAACGAGCCAGATCGCGATCGCCTGTCCGCCGAGCCCGAGGAGCACGGCGCCGATCCACCCGAGCCTGATCGCCACCGCGAGGAGGACCCTGCGGAGCACGACGCCGCACAACGCCACGAGCAGGCCGGCCACCAGCAGCTGCCGTGGCCCGGGGAAGTCGACCCCGGGGAGCAGCCACGAGCTGACCAGGAGACCCACGGTGGCCCCGAGGACGGCCAGGCCGGCCGCCGCCAGTTCCCGCGGGTGCAGCAACACCCGGCCGCCACCGTGTCGGCCGCTGTTCCGTCGTCCGGTCATGACACCTCCGGCTCCGCCGACCCGCCCACGGTGTGGCTCCGACGATGCCGCGACCGGCCCCGGGGCCCCTCACCTGATCCGGGTGAAGGTGCGCAGTGCCCCGGGAGGGCTCGGGACCGTGCGCGGGCTGGCCGGCCGGTCAGCGTCGTCGGGCCGCCACGTACGAGCGGCCCTGCAGCTCCCGCATCCACAGCGCCCCGTCGCGCGCTGCCAGACCCGCAGCGGAGAGGTGGCGCTTGAGGACCTTGTTGGTGGCGGTCCGCGGCAGCGTGCCGACGACGCGGACGTAGCGCGGCCAGGCCTTCGGCGACAGGTCGGCCTGATCGGCGAGGAACACCTCCAGCGACGACGGCGACAGGTCGCCGGTCACCACGAGGGCAGCCATCACCTGGTCGCCGACCGACTCGTCCGGCACGGCGTACACCGCCGCTTCCGACACAGCAGGATGGCGCAGCAGGATCCGCTCGATCGGCGCGGCGGCGAGGTTCTCCCCGTCGACGCGAAGCCAGTCGGCGGTGCGGCCGGCGAAGTACACGAACCCATCGGCGTCGCGGTAGGCGAGGTCGCCGGACCAGTACATCCCGCCGCGCATCCGCTCCGCTTCGGCCTCGGGGTCGTTGTAGTAGCCGGCGAAGGCGCCCGAACCGAGGGTGTTCACCAGTTCGCCGGTCGCCTCCTCCGCGTTGAGCAGCGCCCCGTCCGGACCGAACACCGCGTCGGAGGTCTCCGCCATCGTCTCCGGGTCGAGCACCTTGACGCCCTCCACCGGGCGGCCGAGGGACCCCGACGGCATCCCGGGCACCCGCTGGACGATGACGGCGTTCTCGGTCGAGGAGTAGGAGTCGACGACCACGCAGCCGAAGCGCCGGCCGAACCCCTCGATGTCCCGGTCGTTGGCCTCGTTGCCGAACACCAGCCGCAGCGGGTTGTCCGCGTCGTCGGGCCGCGCGGGTGTCGCCATCACGTAGGTGAGCGGCTTGCCGACGTAGTTGGCGTACGTCGCCCCGTACCGGCGTACGTCGGGCAGGAACCCGGACGCGGAGAACCGCCGGGCCAGGGCGATGGTCGCGCCGCCGGCCAGCGCGGGCGCGAAGCCGGCCATGATCGCGTTGGAGTGGAACATCGGCATCGACAGGTAGGCCACGTCGTCTGGCCCGAGCCCGAAGCGCTCGGACAGGAACCGGCCGGGGTGGGCCACCTTCTCGTGCGTGACGTTGACCGCCTTCGGGTCCCCGGACGTCCCGGACGTGAAGATCAGCATGAGCAGGTCGCCGGGCCCCACGTCTCGGTCCGGCTCCGGCGCACTGTGGTGGTCGGCGAGCAGCTCGTGCCAGTCGGGCGCGTCGATGGGCAGCACGGGTACGTCGACGTCCGCGAGGAGCTCGGCGTGCGCGGCGTCGGTGACCACGGCCTGGACGTCGGCCCGGGCGACGTCGGCCGCCAGCGCGGCACCGCGCCGGGTCGGGTTGAGCCCGACGACCACCTGGCCGCCCAGCGCGGCGCCGCCGAGCAGGAACACGAACTCCGGGACGTTCTCCAGCAGCACCCCGACGTGGGGCGGTGCTCCGCCGTCGAGCAGCGTGCCGAGCACGGCCGAGCGCACGCAGCGACTCGCGCACGACCTCGTCCCACGTCCACGAGCGGTCCTCGAACAGCAGGCCGGGCCGGTCGTCGCCGGCCCGCGCGAGCAGCTGCTCGCGCACGGTGGGGTTCACGCGGGCTCGGCGGCCAGGGCCCGTCCGATCGCCAGCGCCTGCTCGGTGGCCCCGCCGTGCAGGAACTCGAAGCGCTTCGCTCCGGTGAAGTAGCGGTGCGCCTCGCCGTCGAGGTCGATACCGACCCCGCCGTGGACGTGCACGGTGGTGTGCGCCAGCCGGTGCCCGGCGTCGGCGGCCCACAGCTTGGCGATCGCCACCTCCGTGTCCGCGGGCAGGCCCTCGGTCGAGCCGCCAGGCGGCCTGCCACAGCGTCAGCCGCTGGCCGAGCACGTCGATGTAGCCGTCGGCGAGCCGCTGCGAGACCGCCTGGAAGGTGCCGATCGGGCGGCCGAACTGCTCACGCGTCTTGGCGTACGTCGAGGTCAGCCGCAGCGCGCCCTCGGTGATGCCGAGCTGCTCGGCGGCGCCGGCGAGCACCAGCAGCTGGCGCAGCCGATGGTCGGCGGTGCCGTCCGCGGCACCGAGCCGGCGGTCGGCGCCGAGCGCCACCCCGTCGAGGTCGAGCCGGGCGACCGCATCCCGGTCGGAGAACGTCTGCGCCACGACCGTCACGCCGGCGTCGCCGGGCTCGACGAGGAAGACCCCCACGCCGGACGGTGTCTCGGCGGGCACGAGGAACAGGTCGGCGTACGGGCCGGCCGGTACGACGGCCTTGCTGCCGGTCAGTCGGTACCCGTCGCCCTCGACCGCGGCCACCGTGGTCGGGCGCTCCGGCGCCCACGCGCGCTCCTCGGCGACCGCGGCGGTGAGCACCGCGGCGCCGGACGCGGCCCGCGGCAGCCAGGCGGCCCGCTGCTGCTCCGAGCCGAGCTCGGCGAGCAGCCGGGAGGCCGGCCCGTGCGCGGCCAGCGGCACCGGCGCGACCGTGCGGCCCACCTCGACCAGCACCCGGCACAGCTCGACCAGGCCGAGCCCGGCGCCGTCGTACTCCTCGGGCAGCGCCATGCCGAGCAGCCCCGCCTCGCCGAGCGCCGCCCACAGGTCGCGGTCGAACCGGTCGCCACCGGCCTCCACGGCCTTGAGGCGCTCGTTGGTCGCCCGGTCGCGCAGGATGCTCGCCGCGAGCTCGGCCGCCTCGTCCTGCTCCTGGGTGAACTGGAAGTCCATGGTCAGCTCCTCTTCACGAACGCTTGGCTGCGGGGAGGCCGAGGCCGACGTAGCCGATGATGTCGCGCTGGATCTCGTTGGTGCCGCCGCCGAAGGTCATCACCAGCGCCGAGCGGTAGAACCGCTCCAGCCGGCCCTGCGAGCACGGCGCCGTCGGAGTCGCCGGTGACGCCGGCGTTCGGGCCGACGATCTCCATCAGCGAGCGGTAGACCTCGGTGGCCAGCTCGGAGCCGTAGATCTTGGTCGCCGACGCCTCGGCGGGGGAGAGGGCGACGCCGGCGTCGGCGTCCGCGGCGAGCTTCCAGTTGATCAGCGTCAGCGCCTCGGTCCGGGCGTGCGCGCGGCCGAGCGCGACCTGGACCCACTCGGTGTCGATCACCCGCTGGCCGTCCGGGTTCTTGGTCTCCTGCGCCCAGCGCCGCACCAGGTCGATCGAGTGGGTCAGCGGCGCGGCGGAGGTGAGCGCGACCCGCTCGTGGTTGAGCTGGTTGGTCATCAGCGACCAGCCGCCGTTGAGCTCGCCGACCAGGTTGGAGGCGGGCACCCGGACGTCCTCGTAGTACGTCGCGCTGGTGCTGACGCCGGCGACCGTGTGGACCGGGGTGTAGGAGAACCCGGGGGCGTCCGCGGGCACCAGGATCATCGACAGGCCCTTGTGCCGGGGCAGGTCCGGGTCGGTGCGGCAGGCGAGCCAGATCCAGTCGGCGTACTGGATCAGCGAGGTCCACATCTTCTGCCCGTTGATCACCCACTCGTCGCCCTCGCGGACCGCGCGCGGTCTTGAGCGAGGCCAGGTCGGTGCCGGAGCCCGGCTCGGAGTAGCCGATCGAGAAGTGCAGGTCGCCGCTTGAGGATCCGGGGAAGGAAGTACTCCTTCTGCTCGTCGGTGCCGTAGCGCATGATCGTCGGGCCGACGGTGTTGAGCGTCAGGTAGGGGATCGGTACGCCGGCCACCGCGGCGACGTCGGTGAAGATCAGCTGGTCGATCATCGAGCGGTCCTGCCCGCCGTACTCGGTCGGCCAGCCGATGCCGAGCCAGCCGTCGGCGCCGAGGCGGCGGATGACGTCCTTGTAGACCCCCGCCTCGCCGAACTCGCCGGTCGCGGAGGCCAGGCCGGCCCGGACCTCGGGCGTGACCAGGGCGGCGAAGTACTCACGCAGCTCCTCGCGCAGCCGTTCCTGCTCGGGTGTCAGGGCGATGTGCATGGGCCCTACTTTCGTGGGGAGGCTCTCGGCGGGACCCGGGTGCTGGAATCCCGGCGCCGAAAACTATAACCTGTTCTAGTTTTGGTCCACAGGTCTGGAGGCACGGCATGAGCGACACGCGCACCCCCGCGACGGCGAGCGCGAGGGCCCTCGACCAGGGCACGCCCCCCGAGCGGTTCGCCCGGGGCTGGCACTGCCTGGGCCTGGCCGACACCTTCCGCGACGGCAAGCCGCACGGCGTCGAGGCCTTCGGCACCAAGCTCGTCGTCTGGGCAGGACTCCCAGGGCGAGATCAACGTGCTGGACGGCTACTGCCGGCACATGGGCGGCGACCTCACCCAGGGCGAGGTCAAGGGCGACGAGGTCGCCTGCCCGTTCCACGACTGGCGCTGGGGCGGCGACGGCAAGTGCAAGCAGATCCCGTACGCCCGGCGCGTGCCGCTGCGGGCGCGCACCCAGAAGTACCCGGTCGTCGATCCGCAACGGGCAGGTGCTGATCTGGCACGACGTCGAGGGCTCCGAGCCCGACCATGGAGATCCTGCCGCCCGAGCTGCCCGGCGTGATGGCCGGCGAGTACACCGACTGGGCGTGGGAGGTCGTGCCGATCGCGGGCTCCCACTGCCGCGAGCTGATCGACAACGTCGTGGACATGGCGCACTTCTACTACGTGCACTTCTCGTTCCCGACCAGCTTCCGCAACGTCTTCGAGGGCACCCAGGCCACCCAGTACATGGAGTCCAAGGGGCGTCCCGACAAGTCCGGCGGCTACGGCGACGCGGAGCTGTTCCTCAAGTCCGAGGCCACCTACTACGGACCGGCGTACATGATCAACTGGCTCGACGTGGACTACAAGGGCTTCCAGACCGAGGTCATCCTGATCAACTGCCACATGCCGACCGGGCCGAACTCGTTCACGCTGCAGTACGGCATCACCGTCAAGAAGCCCGAGGGTCTCGACGACGACACGGCGAAGTACATCGCGAAGAAGTACGCCCAGATGTTCGGCGAGGGCTTCCTGCAGGACGTGCACATCTGGAAGAACAAGGTGCCGGTGCAGAACCCGCTGCTGTGCGAGGAGGACGGCCCCGTCTACCAGCTGCGCCGGTGGTACGAGCAGTTCTACGTCGACCGGGGCGACATCGTCCCCGAGATGGTCGACCGCTTCGAGTTCGAGGTCGACACCACCAAGGCCAACGAGTTCTGGCAGGAGGAGGTCGCGGAGAACCTCCGCAAGAAGGCCGAGGAGGACGGCGACGCGCACCAGCCCGGCGAGGGCGCCGACGCCGGCAACCCGCAGATCATGACGGGTACCTGACGCTCATGGCGTCCTTCGTCCCGACCAGCCCCGACACGCTCGAGGACCAGCGGCTCTACACCTCCGCCCGGCTGGTCGAGGTCGCCTGCCTCGACTGCCTCGCGCGGGTGGGCGTGAAGAAGAACAGCGAGCACCACACCTCGATCCAGTGGTCCGCCGAGGCCCGGGCACACTGTCCCGAGCTGTCGCGGCGGTCCGGCGGCCGCGCGGGACACCCCGCGTGTCCCCGGCTGGTCGCCAGCATCGAGGCAGCGGTCCGCGACGGGCGGATCCCCATCGGCGCCGAGGACGGTTACTGACAGACATGGCCGACGAGTCGTTCGACCTGAAGGTCGTGGACGTGGTCGAGGAGACCGCGGACGCGCACTCCATCTCCTTCGAGGTGCCCCCGGGTGCCGAGGAGCAGTTCGCCTACAAGCCCGGGCAGTTCCTGACCCTGGCGGTGCCCAGTGACCGCACCGGTGTCGCCGCGCGCTGCTACTCGCTGTGCAGCAGCCCGGTCGGCGGCGGCCCGCTCACGATCACCGTGAAGCGGACCGAGGACGGGTACGCCTCGAACTGGATCTGTGACCACCTCCGGGAGGGCGACACGATCCGGTCGCTGCCGCCGAGCGGCATCTTCACCCCGGCGTCGCTCAGCGCGGACCTGCTGCTGTTCGCCGGCGGCAGCGGCGTCACGCCGGTCATGTCGATCACCCGTACCGCGCTCCAGCAGGGCACCGGCAGGATCGTCGTGTTCTACGCCAACCGAGACGAGCGGTCGGTGATCTTCGCCGGCGAGCTGTCGCGCCTCGCGGCCGATTACCCCGAGCGGCTGGTGGTCGTCCACTGGCTGGAGTCGGTGCAGGGCCTGCCGAGCCAGGAGCAGCTCAAGGCGTTCGCGGCGGGCTACCCGTCGTACGACGCCTTCGTCTGCGGCCCGGCGCCCTTCATGAAGCTGACGGTCGCGGCCCTCAAGGGGCTCGGGTTCCCGCGCGAGCGGCGCCACCAGGAGAAGTTCGTGTCCCTCGGCGGGAACCCCTTCGGCGACCTGCACGACCAGGAGGTCGCCGAGCACGAGATCGAGGACGCCGAGCGCGACGAGGACGACGCCGCCCAGGACGCGGCCGCGCACGAGGGCCAGCCCCAGGGGCCGGTGCGGCTCGAGGTCGAGCTCGACGGCCAGGAGTACGCCTTCGACGACTGGGCGCCCGGCACCAAGCTGCTCGAGCACCTGGAGTCCAAGGGCGTGAAGGCGCCGTACTCCTGTCGCGAGGGGGAGTGCTCGGCGTGCGCCGTGCGCCTGCTCGAGGGCGAGGTGAAGATGCTCAACAACGACGTCCTGGACGACGACGACCTCGCCGACGGCATCCGCCTCGGGTGCCAGGCGCTCCCGGTGACCGACGTCGTCCGGGTGACCTACCACTGACTCCCGCTGCCCAGCCCCGCGGAATCCGCGGTCCAGACCAGGGGGCACGACCGAGTCCGTAGGCGTAACGCCTCAGGTGCCGGGGAAGTTTGTCGATCAATGAAGCGACCACATTCCCCGACCCGCGACCGGTGATCTCCGCTCCCTCCTGATCACCGCCGACCGGACTCGGGGCCGGAAACGAGGGATGAGCCATGCTTCTCGGACTGTGCTTGATCTGCGTGACCCTGGTGGGCTGGGGCGTCGTCGCCACCGTGACGAAGCCGGCCGGCCATGCGTCGCGGCAGCGTGACCTCGACCGCCGGCTCCGACACCTGGAGCGCCACCCGGAGTGGGTCAACCTCCACGACGTGGAGAACCTGATGCTGGCGGAGTCGATCCCCTCGGCGACCGTCGCGCGGGTCCTGGCGCGCGCCTCCAGCCGGTTGAGCGCGCGCACCATGTGGCGCTGGGCGGAGGCCTTCGGCACCGGCCGACTGGTGATGGTGGTCGACGCCGGGGTCGCCGAGGACACGCTCCTGGACCACCTCGACGCCGGCACCGCGCCGGACTGGACCGAGATGACCGTCTTCGCCGGCCTCGCCAACGACACGATCCCCGCCGGCATCCCGCTCGACGAGCTCGTCGACCTCGACGCGGTGCCCGCCATCGAGGACCTCACCTTCCACGACTTGGCCAACTGGGAGACCGAGGCGCCGGGCTCGCCCGACCCCGCCGAGCTGCGCCGCTTCGACCACCTGCCCCCGATCGCCGGCCCCGGCTTCGCGCCGTTCCGCCCGATCGCGATGTGGGACGACGAGCTCCGTGGGGGGCGCGAGGGACAGGTCGGCGGCGACGACTGGACGAGCGCCGCCTGAGGCTCACCGGGAGAGTTTCATCGGCCGGCCGATGAAACTCCCGCCCCGGCGTCGGCGACAGGTCACCAGCCGCGGGCCCGCCAGTCCGGCAGCGCCGGCCGCTCGGCGCCGAGGGTCGAGTCGGTGCCGTGGCCGGGGTAGAACCAGGTCTCGTCGGGGAGGCGCTGGAAGACCTTGGTCTCGACGTCGTCGATGAGCTGGACGAACGCCGCCTCGTCGCCGAACGTGTTGCCCACGCCACCGGGGAACAGTGAGTCGCCGGTGAACAGGTGGGGGTGACCGCCCGGGTCGTCGTACAGCAGCGCGATCGAGCCGGGCGTGTGACCGGCGAGGGCGATGACGGACAGGCTGCAGGCGCCGACGGCGATCGTGTCGCCCTGCCCGACGGGACGGTCCACCGCGACGCCGGTCTGGTCGGTGATGGCCGCGGCGTCGGGAGCGCCGGCCACCACCGTCGCGCGGGTGGCGTCGACGACCTCCTTGAGGGCCCGGTGGTGGTCCCAGTGCTGGTGCGTGGTGACCACCGTGGAGAGGCCGGCGTCCCCGATCAGGGGCAGCAGCACGCCGGCGGAGTCCGCCGCGTCGATGAGCACCTGCTCGCCGGTGTTCCGGCACCGCAGTAGGTAGCAGTTGTTCGACATCTCCTCGTCGACGGCCACCTTGGTGATCGTCAGGTGGTCGAGCTCCCGGACGTCGGGGTCTCCGCCGACGGTGACCTCGCCCGTGTACGAATCCATGCTCACCATGCTCCGATCTGCGGCAGCTCGCCGCCCTCGCTGGTCAATCCCTCGCCTGACCCGCGTCCGGTCAGCCACCAGGCCAGGTCTGCGGCCGGCCCTGCCACGACCGGCCCGCCCGTGCCGTACGCCCACTCCCGGTCCAGGTCCACCGCGCGGACGCAGAAGGGCCCGGCGGCCTCCGCCCGGCCCTGCAGGCCGTCGATCAGCTGGACGGCGAACTCCGGCGACCACGCCGTGTGGTCGTACCCGGCGCCGAGGTCGGCGTGGTGGATCTCCACCTCGCGCAGCCGCATCCCCGGCACGTCCCTCGCCGGGAACGTCCGCCCACCCGGGACTCGCTCGATCGACCGGCCCGCCTCGTCCGCCGGTACGGCGGCGATCGCGTCGGCCAGGTCGGTACAGCCGCCCAGGAGCCGGCTGCGCAGCGCCGCCGGTTCGGTGCCGGCCAGCTCGTCGATGTCCCCGTCGCGCGCCTCCTGGGAGGAGTACATCGGGATCGGCCGGCCCTCGACGAGGCCGGCCAGCGCGCCGGCCAGGCCCTCGGCGTTCAGGGTGAGGTGCGCCAGGACATGCGCCCGGGTCCAGCCGGGCAGGAGGCTGGGCCCGGCGAGCTGCTCGTCGGTCAACCCGTCTGCGGTGCGGATCAGCCGGCGGGTGGCCTCCACGAGGTCGGGGGTGGTGTCGGGCATGGCTCCATCCTGCCCGACCGGCCACTGTCGGTGGCCCGTGAGATCGTGGGGAACACCGCCGCGCGCACCGGTGTTCTCGGTTGTTCGGGGCGGCTAGGATGACGAACACCTGTTCGAAGCGAGGGGAATCAGTGGCGGATCAGCTCATCATCAGGGGTGCCCGGGAGCACAACCTGAAGGACGTCTCGCTCGACCTGCCCCGCGACTCGCTCATCGTCTTCACCGGGCTGTCGGGATCGGGCAAGTCGTCGCTGGCCTTCGACACCATCTTCGCCGAGGGCCAACGCCGGTACGTCGAGTCGCTGTCGGCGTACGCGCGCCAGTTCCTCGGCCAGATGGACAAGCCGGACGTCGACTTCATCGAGGGGCTGTCGCCGGCGGTCTCGATCGACCAGAAGTCCACCTCGAAGAACCCGCGGTCGACCGTCGGCACCATCACCGAGGTCTACGACTACCTGCGCCTGCTGTACGCGCGCGCGGGCCGCCCGCACTGCCCCACCTGCGGCGCGCCGATCGAGCGGCAGACGCCGCAGCAGATCGTCGACCGGATCCTCGCCCTCGAGGAGGGGCGGCGGTTCCAGGTGCTGGCGCCGGTGATCCGGGGCCGCAAGGGCGAGTACGTCGAGCTGTTCAAGCAGCTCCAGACGCAGGGCTTCTCCCGCGCCCGGGTCAACGGCGAGACGCACTCGCTCGACGATCCTCCGAAGCTGGACAAGCAGAAGAAGCACACCATCGAGGTGGTCGTGGACCGGCTGGCGGTCAAGGAGTCGTCCAAGCGCCGGCTCACCGACTCGGTCGAGACGGCCCTCCAGCTCGCCGGCGGCCTGGTGCTGTTCGACTTCGTCGACCTCGACGCCACCGACCCGGGCCGCGAGATGAAGTTCAGCGAGAAGATGGCGTGCCCCAACGACCACGCCATCGACACCGACGAGCTCGAGCCGCGGTCGTTCTCCTTCAACTCCCCGTTCGGCGCCTGCCCGACCTGCCACGGCCTCGGCACCCGCCTCGAGGTCGACCCCGAGCTCGTCGTCCCGAACCCGCAGGCCACGTTGGGCGAGGGTGCGATCCAGCCCTGGAGCCAGGCGCACGTCGCCGACTACTTCCTCCGCCTGATGGGGGCGCTCGGCGACGAGCTCGGATTCGACCTCAACACCCCGTGGGAGGACCTGCCGGCCAAGGGCCAGAAGGCGATCCTGCACGGGCACCCGACCAAGGTCCACGTCGTCACCCGCAACCGGTACGGCCGCCAGCGCGCCTACTACGCCGAGTTCGAGGGCGTGAGCTCCTACATCGAGCGCCGCCACCACGAGGCGGAGTCCGACGTGAGCCGCGAGCGGTTCGAGGGCTTCATGCGGGAGGTCCCGTGCCCCGCGTGCGGGGGCAGCCGGCTCAAGCCGGTGTCGATGTCGGTCACGCTCGGCGCCTCGCTCCAGGACGGCGGCAAGAACATCGCCGAGGTCTGCGCCCTGCCGATCAACGAGACCGCGGACTACCTGCGGAACCTCGACCTGACCCCGCGCGAGCGGCAGATCGGTGAGCGGGTGCTCAAGGAGATCCAGGAGCGTCTCAACTTCCTGCTCGACGTCGGGCTCGACTACCTGTCGCTGGACCGGCCCTCGGGGTCGCTGTCCGGTGGGGAGGCGCAGCGGATCCGGCTGGCCACCCAGATCGGCGCCGGACTGGTCGGGGTCCTCTACGTCCTCGACGAGCCGTCCATCGGCCTCCACCAGCGCGACAACCACCGCCTGATCGAGACGCTGGTCCGGCTCAAGGACCTCGGCAACACGCTGATCGTCGTCGAGCACGACGAGGACACCATCCGGGTCGCCGACTGGGTCGTCGACATCGGCCCCGGGGCGGGGGAGCACGGCGGCCAGGTGGTCCACAGCGGCGACGTCGAGGGCCTGCTGGCCCACCCGGACTCGATGACCGGGCAGTACCTCTCCGGGCGTCGCGAGATCCCGGTGCCCGAGGTCCGCCGCCCGCGCACCAAGGGCCGAGAGCTCACCGTGCACGGTGCCCGGGAGCACAACCTGCGCAACGTCGACGTGACGTTCCCGCTCGGGCTGTTCGTCGCGGTCACCGGCGTCTCAGGGTCGGGCAAGTCGACGCTGGTCAACGACATCCTGTACACGTCGCTGGCCAAGCAGATCTACAACGCCCGGGCGGTGCCCGGCCGGCACCAGAAGATCGCCGGCCTCGAGCACGTCGACAAGGTGATCCACGTCGACCAGTCGCCGATCGGGCGGACGCCGCGGTCCAACCCGGCGACGTACACGGGCGTGTTCGACCACATCCGCAAGCTCTTCGCCTCGACACCCGAGGCGAAGATGCGCGGCTACCTGCAGGGCCGCTTCTCGTTCAACGTCAAGGGCGGCCGCTGCGAGGCGTGCGCCGGCGACGGCACGATCAAGATCGAGATGAACTTCCTGCCAGACGTCTACGTCCCCTGCGAGGTCTGCCACGGCGCCCGCTACAACCGCGAGACGCTCGAGGTGCACTACAAGGGCAAGACCATCGCCGAGGTCCTCGACATGCCGATCGAGGAGGCCGCGGAGTTCTTCGCCGCGGTGCCCGCGATCGCGCGGCACATGAAGACGCTGGTCGAGGTCGGGCTCGGCTACGTCCGGCTGGGTCAGCCCGCGACCACCCTGTCCGGCGGCGAGGCGCAGCGGGTGAAGCTGTCCTCCGAGCTGCAGAAGCGGTCGACCGGCCGCACGGTCTATGTGCTCGACGAGCCGACCACCGGCCTGCACTTCGAGGACATCCGCAAGCTGCTGCTGGTGCTGGGGCGCCTGGTCGACCAGGGCAACACCGTCCTGGTGATCGAGCACAACCTCGACGTCATCAAGACCGCCGACTGGCTGGTCGACATGGGGCCGGAGGGT
The DNA here is from genome assembly GCA_963763225.1 of uncultured Actinomycetota bacterium. Classification (GTDB taxonomy): domain Bacteria; phylum Actinomycetota; class Actinomycetes; order Propionibacteriales; family Nocardioidaceae; genus Nocardioides. The sequence goes on from CAVXNT010000017.1 coordinate 103,712, forward strand.
GGCTCGCGCGGGGGCACCGTGGTCGCTGAGGGTACGCCGGAGCAGGTCGCGGCGAACCCGGCCAGCTACACCGGCCAGTTCCTCGCGCCCCTGCTCGTGGGCCGCGAGGCCGAGCAGCCGGTGCAGCGCCGGGCGGCGGCGTCGGCGACGAAGGCGCCGGCGAAGAAGGCAGCGGCCTCGAAGACGACGGCGAAGAAGCCCGCGAAGAAGACCGCGAAGAAGACCGCGAAGAAGACTGCCCGCAAGGCCAGCTGATCCTCGCTCTCATCGGCCTCTCATGTTGCGTGCAGGTGGTCGGTAGGGATGGCTGGGTACGGTGAACGTCCAACGACAGTCGCCGACCATCACCATCGAGAGGACCACCGTGGCCGAGGGCATCACCCGCCGCCAGACCCTGTCCGGAGCCGCCGTCGTCGGCGTGACCGCGCCGCTGCTCGCGGCCTGCGGCTCGTCCGGGGGCGGCTCGACCGCCGCCGAGCCGACCCGCAAGCCGGGTGCTGATCTCGGACCGGCGTCGGACATCCCGGTCGGCGGCGGCAAGATCTTCGCCGACCAGAAGGTCGTGGTCACTCAGCCGAGCAACGGCCAGTTCAAGGGATTCTCGGCGATCTGCACCCATCAGGGGTGCCTGGTCTCCACCGTCGACAACGGCACCATCAACTGCACCTGTCACGGGAGCAAGTTCTCGATCGACAACGGCTCGGTGGTCACCGGCCCGGCGACGGCGCCCCTGCCGACCGTGCAGGTGACCGAGCAGGGCGGGGACATCACCACCTCGTGACCGGACCGGCGGCCCACCGTCGCACGATGGGCCGCCGGTTCCCCGGCGGTGGGGATCAGTCGGTTTCTGCCCCCGGCAGGGCGGCGCCGGGGACTCGGCCGGGGAGATAGATCTTCCGGTCGCCCGGGTAGGGCAGGTCCCAGTGGTGCGTCTCGTACCACGTGTAGCGGTTCATCTGCTCCGGGTTGGCGAAGTCCGGTCGGGCGTGCTTGCCGGTGAGGTGCTGCCGGTCCGCCCACCGCTGCCAGGCGGCGGCGTAGGAGACGTACCGCTTCGGCGTGGGCGCCGGGCGGGCCGCGTGGGCGCCGGTCGGGCTGTCGAGCCCGCAGGACGGCGCGGTGGCGATGTTCTCGGTGAGGGGCACCCGGTTGGGCAGGGCTGAGAACGGTGTGTTGTCGGGCTTCCTCCGGAACGCGTCGAACATCGGCGTCGCCGCCGCGATCTTCTGGTTGAGCGGCTCCGCGCCGAGGATCTGCTCGATCGTGCGGACCATCGAGATCTGCGTGTAGTAGGTCGAGATGGTCGTGCCGTGGGCGGCCCACGGGCTGATGACCTGGATCGGGGCCCGGTGGCCGTCGACGTGGTCGGCGCCGTTCTGGCTGTCGTCCTCGACCACGAAGATCGCGGAGTCCTTCCAGTACTTGCTGTGCGAGATCGTCTGCACGATCTTGCCGAGCGCGAGGTCACCGCCGGCGACGTTGGCGCGCGGGGACACCGGGCCGCCGGTGTGGTCGTCGGACAGCCAGATCATGTTGAAGTCCGCCGGGCCCTGGGCGAGGAAGTCCTGCTTCCAGATCTGGTAGCGGTACAGGTCCGGGATGGACATGTCGAACGGCGGCGACGTGCGGTTGGTGATCTTGTCGAGGGACGGGATCGGGGAGCCGTAGTTGCCCTTCAGTTCGGGCGAGGTCAGCTGGGCGGGGTCACCGCCGTCCTCGACACTCCGGCTGGCGCAGTAGTACTGCTGCCAGGTCCCGGAGGCGCGGCCCTCGTTGAAGTAGAACTCGCCGTAGTTCCGCGCGGAGTGGCCGGCCGCCTGGACCGCGCTCCACAGGAAGCCGGAGCGCTGGTGGCCGAGCACGTCCTCCTCGGTGTCGTACGACCGGATGTACTCACCCGCGCTCGACTCGGTGTACTCCGGGTCGTCGCCCTGCATGATCCAGTTGTGGCCCTCGGCGGAGTTCGTGCCGGTGTCGTAGGTGTTGTCGTAGACGCCGAACTGGCGGGCGAGGGCGTGGATGTTCGGGGTGACCTGCTCGCCGAACTGCGCCAGCGACGCATCGCCGTTGCCCTCGGGCATGTCGCCCTGGACCTGGTCGTAGGTCCGGTTCTCCTTGATCAGCATGAAGACGTGCTTGATCGTCGAAGGGTCACCGATGCGCCGCGGCACCGCGACCGCCCTGGCCCGATGGCCGGCGGCGTGCTTGGTGTCGGTGGCTGCGGCACCCCAGCCGTTCTGCTCGAAGACGGCCCGGGTCCAGCGCTCCCGGATCTCCTCGTCGCCGGGGAGGGTGAACCGGGTCAGCGAGGCGGTGGTGCCGTGCGTGCCGTGGCCGGTAGCCGGGGTGGTCCCGTAGCCCTTGTCGAACGTGATGAGCGGCCCGCGGGCGTCGATGCCCCGCCGGTTGGCCACCACGAGCTGGTCGCCGACCGGGAAGACGTCCTCGGGGTAGTAGTCGGTCGGGACCAGGCCGACATAGCTGACCGGGTCGAGGGGGCTCTCGCCGAGCTCGTAGACGGCGATCGCGTTGGCGCGACCGAGGCTGACGAGCAGGCGGCCGTCGTGGACGTTGACCGCGTCCGGTTCGTAGCCGACCTTCGAGCCCTGCCACGGCTGGGTGGCGATCGTCTGGACGACCTCGTCGACCGCCGTGTCGACCACGGAGACCGTGTCGTCGTTGGTGTTGGCGACGTAGAGGGCGCCGTCCTTCTCGTACATCGCGGTCGGGTGCAGCCCGACCGTGATCTGGCCGACCGGCGCAGCGGGCTCGGCGGTGTCGATGGTGCTGAGGACACCGGTGGTGGAGGTGCCGAGGTCGGGATCCGCCGGGACGTCGGTGCCGTACGACCCTGCGTGGGCTCGCCGGGCCGCGCCGCCCGACCGCCCTCGTCGCTGACGTACAGCTTCGTGCCGACCAGCGCCAGCTGGCGCGGTGCGATCCCCACGGCCCAGGTGTGCTCGACCGCGCCCGAGTCCGGGTCGAGCGCGGCGACCGCGTTCTGGCCGTTGAGGGCGGCGTAGAGCGTCGACCTGTCGGCGGAGTACGCGAGCCCGGCGGTCAGCGCCCGCTTGCCGTCCACGGCGGGGATGGTGAACTTCGTGGGGTCTCCCAGTGACCCGTCGGCGTTCACCGGGAACCGGGTGAGCCCGTCGGCGTTCGGCATCCAGAGGACCTTGCCATCGGGGGAGTAGAGGGGCCCTTCCTGCCCGACGCTGTTGTCGGACAGCTTCTGGTCCACGCCGGAGGCGGGGCCGCCCGCCAGACCAGCTGGTAGCTCGAGAGGTCGAAGATCTGGAGGGAGACCGACCGGTCGGTGGACGGTGGCGGCCAGGAAGCGGCCGTCGGGGCTCACGGTGGAGCCCATGAACTTGCCGTACGGAGTGGTCAGCCGGTCACCCAGCGGCTGGAGGACCTGGTTCGACGAGATCTGCAGGCCGTTGTCGTACTCCGTGCCCACTTGGTGCTGGCCGAAGCCGGCCGTGGTGCCGTAGGCCACGCCGGCGGCCGCGAAGTCGCCAGGCCGCCGGCGATGACCGCCGGCACGGTGCGGGTGAAGCGTCGCCGGGCGCGCTTCACGACGCGGTTGCGCGTCACGTTCATGCTGAACCTTTCCGAGAGGTGTCGAGCAGGTCGACGAAGCCGTCGAACTGCCAGAGGGGATTGGGCGCATCGCCCGTGGTGGTGCGGATCCGGAAGTTGCCGTTGACCTCCTTCGGGCCGTCTCCGTCGGCGACGTAGCGGCCGTCCGCCGCGACGTCGAGCTGGTAGATCGCGGACCCGGTGGCGGTGGCGCCCGGAAGGGTCCAGGTGATGACGCACCGCCAGTCCGACCCGGGGCCCTCGTCCGCGACACGCTGGCCGCCCCGGTCGCACCGGGCCGTCGCGTGGAGCTGCCGCTCGGTGACGGGCGCGCGGTGCAGTGCCTCGGTCTGGCGGACGTAGAGGTGGGAGAACGACGTCGCGAGGGCGGTCTCGAGCCGCGCTCCGTCGATCCCGGAACCCGAGGCGCCGGTCGTCACGCTGACTGCGGCCGTCGTGGTCGCGACGAGGGCCGCGAGCGGCAGCACGCCGGTGCGGACCAGCCGGCGGGCCGAGCCGTCGTATGTCGGGTCCGTGAAGTCCCGGCGCATGAAGACCCGGTAGGCGAGCCAGGTGGCCGTCGCTGCCCAGGCCAGGCTGACGGCGGTGCCGGTCCACAACGGTCCGAGCTGGTGCGGCTCGGTGAGCAGGCCGCGGTAGCCGAGGAAGGCGTTCGTGGGAAGGGCGAGCCGCAGCGCGACCGGGATCGGCAGCAGCTGGACGCCCTCGAGGCCGAGCGCCAGGACGGCGGGGAGGAGCAGAGCCAGGGGAGAGCGCCCGAGCGCCACCGATCCGAGCAGGCCGACCGCGGAGAACGCGAGGGTGGGCGGCAGGATGCTCAGCCAGGCGAACCCGACGGTCCGGGTGAGGTCCGCACCGCCGAGCAGGTGGCCGTCCAGGCCCGGCAACGGGTGGCTGCCGACCGTCAGCAGACCGCCGCCGGCCGCCGAGACGGCAAGTGCGGCGAGCAGGACCAGCATCACGGTGAGCACCGCGAGGGCCTTGGCGATGAAGACCCGGCGTGGCGAGCGGATGGCGACCAGGAGGTGCCGCCAGGTGCCGAGCCGATCCTCCACGGCGAAGACGTCCCCGGCGACCAGGGAAGTGACCAGGGGGAGAGCCAGCGTCCCGAGGAAGACGAGGACCACCAGCGCGCCCGCCCAGCCGGACTGGTTCATCCAGCGGCCGTAGACGGCGTCGGCGGGCAGCGAGGTCTGGCGACTGACCGCGGCGGTGTAGATGGCCGGCGCGGCCAGGCAGACGAGGAACAGCAGCCGCAGCCGCCACTGCAGCACGAGCTTGCCCAGCTCGAAGCGGTACACCCGGGCCAGAGGTGCGGACCGTGTGGGGTGCGGCCCCACGACGGCGGCGGTCATCGCCCGGCCTCCTCGTCCGCGACGCCGGTCAGGGACAGGAACGCCGCCTCCAGTGGCGCGACGACGGGACCGAGCTCGCGGATCGCGATCCCCGCCCGGACGAGCCGCACGACCAGATCGTCGACCGCCGCATCGGGGCCGTGGACCACGAGGTCCCGGGCCACGAGGTCCCGGGCCACGAGGTCCCGGCCGGCCACGGTCCGCAGGCCGGGTGTGCTCGCGGCGACCTGCTGGGCCCGCCCGGGGTCCGACGTCACCAACCGGTGGTCGAGGTGGCCGCTCTCGGCAGTGAGCTTGGCCACGGGGCCGGAGAAGACGACCCGGCCTGCGGACAGCAGGGTGACCTCGTCGCAGAGCGCGGCGAGATCGTCCATCCGGTGGCTGGACAGCAGCACGGTCCGGCCGTCCCGGGCGAGCTCGACCAAGAGACGGTGCACCTGCTGCTTGCCCGCGGGGTCGAGGCCGTTCGCGGGCTCGTCGAGGACGAGCACCGGCGGGTCACCGAGGAGGGCGGCCGCGAGGCCCAGCCGTTGCCGCATGCCGAGCGAGAACCCGCGCACCGGGTCCGCGGCGACGTCCCCGAGGCCGACGCGTGCGAGGAGGTCGTCCAGGTCGTCGGTGTCACCACGCAGCGACGCGAGCGCGGCGAGGTTCTGTCGGGCGGTGAGCGCGGGATACAGCCCCGGTGAGTCGACGAAGACCCGCGACCGACATGCCCGAGGATCTCGAGGACGCCGCGATCGGGCGCCGCGAGACCGAGCAGCAGCCCGAGGAGGGTCGTCTTCCCGGCGCCGTTGGGTCCCACGAGGCCGTGGATCTGACCGGTGGGGACATCCAGGTCGACCGCGTCGAGGGCGACCACGTCGCCGAACGTCTTGGTCAGACCGCGCGCCCGAACTGCGGTCGAGAGCATGGTGGGGCCCTTCTGCATCCGATGGTGAACCGACTCGAACCTGCTGTCCCCGCTCCCGCACGAGAACCTAGGGAGCCCCGGTGACCGGCCCGGGTCGGCCGAGGGAACGGCTCCCGAACGGGAGCCGCCCTTCCGGCGACGTGGCTGTCGGCCTGGCCGTCGGTGCCGGAACGTAGGGTTGGGGCCGTGCCATCGCCCGCGTCGTACCGGCCGAAGCCGGGGTCGATCCCGACCCAGCCGGGGGTGTACCGGTTCCGGGACCCCAAGGGCCGCGTGATCTACGTCGGGAAGGCCAAGAACCTGCGCGCCCGGCTGTCGTCGTACTTCCAGGACGTCGGCAACCTGCACGCGCGCACCGCCACGATGGTGACCACGGCCGCGAGCGTCGAGTGGACCGTCGTCAAGACCGAGGTCGAGGCGCTGCAGCTGGAGTACTCCTGGATCAAGGAGTTCGACCCGCGGTTCAACGTCAAGTACCGCGACGACAAGTCCTACCCCTGGCTCGCGGTCACCGTCGGCGAGGAGTTCCCGCGGGTGATGGTGGGCCGCGGCGCCAAGCGGAAGGGCACCCGCTACTTCGGCCCGTACAGCCACGCCTGGGCGATCCGGGAGACCGTCGACCTGCTGCTGCGCGTGTTCCCGATGCGGTCGTGCAGCAACGGCGTGTTCAAGCGGTCCAGCCAGATCGGCAGGCCCTGCCTGCTCGGCTACATCGACAAGTGCTCGGCCCCGTGCGTCGGCCACGTCACCGCCGAGGAGCACCGGGCGATCGTCGACGACTTCTGCGACTTCATGGCCGGCCACACCACCGCCTTCGTCCGGCGCATCGAGAAGGAGATGTACGCCGCGAGCGACGCGCTCGACTTCGAGAAGGCCGCCCGGCTGCGCGACGACCTCGGCGCGCTCACCAAGGCGCTCGAGAAGCAGGCCGTGGTGCTCGGCGACGGCACCGACGCGGACGTGATCGCGTTGGCCGAGGACCCGCTCGAGGTCGCGGTCCAGATCTTCTACGTGCGGGGCGGCCGGATCCGCGGCCAGCGCGGGTGGGTCGCCGATCGCGTCGACGAGGGTGGGACCGCCGAGCTGGTCGACGACTTCCTGCTGCAGCTGTACGCCGGCGCCGGCCCGGACGAGATCCCGCGCGAGATCCTGGTGCCGGCGCTGCCGCCCGACCACGCGACGTACGAGCAGCTCCTCGGAGACCTGCGCGGCGCGCCGGGTGTCGATCCGGGTGCCGCAGCGAGGTGACAAGAAGGCGCTGCAGGAGACGGTGGCCCAGAACGCCGGCCAGGCGCTCGCCCTGCACAAGACCAAGCGTGCGAGCGACCTCACGACCCGCAACCGGGCCCTGGAGGAGATCCAGGAGGCGCTCGGCCTCGACGAGGTGCCCCTGCGCGTCGAGTGCTACGACATCTCGAACCTGCAGGGCACCGAGGTCGTCGCGTCGATGGTGGTGTTCGAGGACGGGCTGGCCCGCAAGAGCGAGTACCGGCGCTTCGTGATCCGGGGCGTCGAGGGGCAGAACGACGTCGCGTCCATGCACGAGGTGATCACCCGCCGCTTCAAGCGGCTGCTCGACGAGCAGGCGAGCTCGACGGAGCAGGTGACCGAGAACGGCCCGATGCTCGTCGACCCCGAGACCGGCCGCCCGCGCAAGTTCGCCTACGCGCCCGGGCTGGTCGTCGTGGACGGCGGCCCCCCACAGGTCGCAGCCGCCCAGCGCGCACTCGAGGAGCTCGGCGTCGTCGACATCCCCGTGTGTGGCCTGGCCAAGCGGCTCGAGGAGGTCTGGCTGCCCGACCAGGAGGATCCGGTGATCCTGCCTCGGTCCAGCGAGGGCCTGTACCTGCTCCAGCGGATCCGGGACGAGGCGCACCGGTTCGCGATCACCCACCACCGGTCGCGCCGTTCCAAGTCGATGGTGGAGAGCGTGCTCGACGACGTACCGGGCCTCGGCGAGGTGCGGCGCCGGACCCTGCTCAAGCACTTCGGCTCGCTGAAGAAGCTGCGGGAGGCCACCGTCGAGGAGATCGCGCTCGTGCCCGGGATCGGGCCGCGGACCGCCGAGGCGATCAAGGGTGCGGTCGCCAGGACGAGCGGCAAGACTGGGGCCGTGAACAGCGGCGCCGTCAGCGTCAACACCGCGACCGGCGAGATCCAGGAGGACTGAGGTGGAGCGACCCAACGACCACCACGGCGAGCTGGTGGTGGTCACCGGCATGACCGGCGCCGGGCGGAGCACCGCCGCCAAGGAGCTGGAGGACCTGGGCTACTACGTCGTCGACAACATGCCGCCGAGCCTGCTGCGCGAGGTGGTCCGGCTCGTCGACGAGAGCCGGGGCGTCGAGCAGCCCATCGCCGTCGTCGTCGACGTGCGCTCCGGGTCGTTCTTCCAGTCGCTGCAGGCCAACCTCGCCCAGGGCGCGACCGGGCGGCACGCGACGCTGGTCTTCCTCGAGGCGGCCGACGAGGTGCTGGTCCGCCGCCAGGAGGCCGCGCGCCGGCCGCACCCGCTGCAGGGCGCCGGCCGCCTGCTCGACGGCCTGCAGCGCGAGCGGCAGGTGCTGGCGGACCTGCGCAGCGAGGCCGACCTGGTCATCGACACCACCGGACTGAACGTGCACGAACTCACCGACCGGATCACCGAGGCGTTCGGCACCCCGGACACCACGCGACTCAAGGTGACCGTCATCAGCTTCGGGTTCAAGTACGGCATCCCGGTCGACGCGGACTTCGTCGCCGACATGCGGTTCCTGCCCGAACCCGCACTGGGTCCCCGAGCTGCGCGGCAGCACCGGGAAGGACCCGGAGGTGGCGTCGTACGTGATGAGCCAGCCCGGCGCCGAGGAGTTCCTCGACGCCTACGTGCCCGTGCTGGAGGGCGTCGCGGCCGGCTACCTGCGCGAGGGCAAGCGCTTCATGACGATCGCGATCGGCTGCACGGGCGGCAAGCACCGCAGCGTGGCGATGACCGAGGAGATCACCCGGCGGCTCAACGTGGCGGGCTACGAGGCCCGGGCCAGCCACCGCGACCTCGGGCGGGAGTGATGGCGGCGACCTTCCCCACCTCCGGGCGCAGTCCGTCGTGGCGTTCGGCGGCGGGCACGGCCTCGCCGCGACGCTGCAGGCACTGCGGCTGCTCGTCGACGACCTGGTCGTCGACGACCTGAGCGCGGTGGTGACGGTCGCGGACAACGGTGGGTCGTCGGGGCGGCTCCGCTCCGAGTTCGGCGTGCTGCCGCCGGGCGACCTGCGGATGGCCCTGGCCGCACTGTGCGGCGAGAACGAGTGGGGCGACACGTGGGCGCGGGTGCTCCAGCACCGGTTCGCCGGAGACGGCGAGATGCGCGGCCACGTGATCGGCAACCTGCTCATCGTCGGGCTGTGGGAGCAGCTCGGCGACCCGGTCGCCGCGCTCGACTGGGTCGGCAAGCTGCTCGGCGTCACCGGCCGGGTGCTGCCGATGGCGCTGACGCCGCTGGACATCACCGCCGAGGTGCGGGGGCTGGACCCGGCCGACCCCGAGCGGATCACCACCGTCCGCGGCCAGGTCGAGGTCGCGACCACCGAGGGGGTGATCGCCGGGATCGCGCTCGATCCGCCGGACCCGGATCCGTGCCCGGAGGCGCTCGACGCCGTGCACGCGGCCGACTGGCTGGTGCTCGGGCCGGGGTCGTGGTTCACGTCGGTCATCCCGCACCTGCTGGTGCCGGCGCTGCGGGAGGCGATCGTCGGCAGCCGGCGCGCGGGTGGTCGTGACGGTCAACCTCGACGAGCAGGCGGGGGAGACCGGCGGCTTCGGGCCGGCCGACCACCTCGCGGTGCTGGCCGAGCACGCGCCGGACCTGCGGGTCCACACGGTGCTGGTGGACACCCGGCACGCGCGGGAGGGCCTCGACGAGCTCGAGGAGATCGCCCGGGCGATCGGCGGGCGGGTCGTCGTCGCCGACGTCGCCGCCGCCGACGGCACGCCGCGGCACGACCCGGTGCCGGCTGGCTGCGGCGTACGCGCGGATCATGAGCCGGTCGATCTCGACCGGCTCGACCGCCCGGTCGTTGACGCGCGTGAAAGGATTCCCCCATGGCGATGACGGCACAGGTGAAGGCGGAGCTCGCGAGCACCCAGGTCACGAAGACCTGCTGCCGCAAGGCCGAGGTGGCCTCGATGCTGCGGTTCGCCGGCGGCCTGCACATCGTCAGCGGCCGGATCGTCGTGGAGGCCGAGCTCGACACCGGCGCCGCCGCGCGGCGGCTGCGCAAGAACATCGCCGACGTCTACGGCCACCAGTCCGACGTGGTCATGGTGCAGGGCAACGGCATCCGCAAGGGCAGCCGCTACATCGTCCGGGTCGTCCGCGACGGCGAGGCGCTGGCGCGGCAGACCGGCCTGCTCGACCAGCGCGGCCGGCCGGTGCGCGGGCTGCCGCCCGCCGTCGTCTCCGGCGGCGGCTGCGACTCGGTCGCCGCCTGGCGCGGCGCCTTCCTCGCGCACGGCTCGCTGACCGAGCCCGGCCGCTCCTCGTCGCTGGAGGTGACCTGCCCCGGCCCCGAGGCCGCGCTCGCGCTGGTCGGGGTCGCCCGCCGGCTCGGCATCCAGGCCAAGGCCCGCGAGGTGCGCGGCGTCGACCGCGTGGTGATCCGCGACGGTGACGCGATCGGCCAGCTGCTGACGCGGCTGGGCGCCCACGAGTCGCTGATGGCCTGGGAGGAGCGCCGGATGCGTCGCGAGGTGCGGGCCACCGCCAACCGGCTCGCCAACTTCGACGACGCCAACCTGCGCCGCTCCGCCCGGGCCGCCGTCGCCGCCGGCGCCCGCGTCGAGTCGGGCGATGGAGATCCTGGGCGACGACGTACCCGACCACCTCCGGATGGCCGGCGAGCTGCGCCTGGAGCACAAGCAGGCCTCCCTGGAGGAGCTCGGCCAGCTGCACGAGCCGGTGCTGACCAAGGACGCGATCGCCGGCCGGATCCGCCGGCTGCTGGCGATGGCCGACAAGCGCGCCGAGGAGCTCGGGCATCCCCGACACCGAGGCCTCGCTGACCCCGGAGATGCTCGCCGACGAGGCTGAGCGCGGGGTGCAGGCACGAGCACGCCGCGGGGGAAGACCGGTAGGGCAATCTCCGCGAGCGAGGGACAGGTAACGACGGCGGGTCGAAACCGAGCCGATGGCACTCACGGACGGTTACCGGCACGTACACCGGGACGCCGGTCGGAGCCACAGCCAGCCGTCGGGTCGACCCGTCCCCATGCACGCCGTGTCCGACAAGCAGGAGCCAGCAGTGACTGTTCGCGTAGGTATCAACGGATTCGGCCGGATCGGCCGCAACTTCTTCCGCGCCGTCCGGGCCTCCGGGCCTCGACATCGAGATCGTCGCCGTCAACGACCTGACCGACAACACCGCGCTCGCCCCGCTGCTGAAGTTCGACTCGATCCTCGGTCGCCTCGACGCGGACGTCAGCGCGACCGACGGACGAGATCCGCGTCGGCGACCAGGTCGTCAAGACCTTCGCCGAGCGCGACCCGGCGAACCTGAAGTGGGGCGACCTCGGCGTCGACGTCGTCGTCGAGTCCACCGGGTTCTTCACCGACGCCACCAAGGCCGCGCGCCCACGTCGACAACGGTGGCGCCAAGAAGGTGATCATCTCGGCGCCCGCGAAGAACGAGGACGTCACCGTCGTCATGGGCGTCAACCACGAGTCGCTACGACCCGGCGGCGCACACGGTCATCTCCAACGCCTCGTGCACCACCAACTGCCTGGCGCCGATGGCCAAGGCGCTCAACGACGAGTTCGGCATCGTCAAGGGCCTGATGACCACGGTGCACGCCTACACCGCCGACCAGAACCTGCAGGACAACATCCACAAGGACCTGCGTCGCGCCCGCGCCGCCGCGCTCAACATCGTGCCCACCTCGACCGGCGCCGCGAAGGCGATCGGTCTGGTGCTGCCCGAGCTCAAGGGCAAGCTGGACGGCTACGCGCTGCGGGTCCCGGTCCCGACCGGCTCGGCCACCGACCTCACCTTCGAGGCGGGCCGCGAGACCTCGGTCGAGGAGGTCAACGAGCGGTCAAGGCGGCCGCGGACGGCAGGATCCTCCGGTACTCGACCGACCCGCATCGTCTCCACCGACATCGTCACCGACCCGGCGTCGTGCATCTTCGACGCCCCGCTGACCAAGGTCATCGGCAACCAGGTCAAGGTCGTCGGCTGGTACGACAACGAGTGGGGCTACTCCAACCGTCTCGCCGACCTGATCGACTACATCGGCAAGACCCTCTGAGCCGCGGATGGCTGAGTACGCCACCCTGGGCGACGTCGCCGGCAAGCGGGTGCTGGTCCGCTCCGACCTGAACGTGCCGCTCGACGGCAGCAGGATCACCGACGACGGGCGGATCCGGGCCAGCGTCCCGACGATCCGGGCGCTGGCCGACGCCGGCGCCCGGGTGGTCGTCACCGCGCACCTGGGCCGTCCCAAGGGCGAGCCGGACCGGGCGTACTCCCTGCGCCCCGGTGGCCGCAGCGGCTCGGTGAGCTGCTCGGGCCAGAGGTCGCCTTCGCCACCGACACGGTGGGGGAGAGCGCCCGCGAGACGGTCGAGGGGCTCGGGGACGGCCAGGTCGCGCTGCTGGAGAACGTCCGGTTCAACGCCGGCGAGACCAGCAAGGACGACGCCGAGCGCGGCGCGTTCGCCGACCGGCTGGCCGCGCTGGCCGACGCGTTCGTGTCCGACGGGTTCGGGGTCGTGCACCGCAAGCAGGCCTCGGTCTACGACGTGGCGCAGCGGCTGCCGCACGCCATGGGCGGGCTGGTCGCGACCGAGATCGACGTGCTCCGCCGGCTCACCGAGACCCCGAGCGGCCCTACGCCGTCGTGCTCGGCGGCTCGAAGGTGTCCGACAAGCTCGGGCGTCATCGACAACCTGCTCGGCAAGGCCGACCGGCTGCTGATCGGCGGCGGCATGGTCTTCACCTTCCTGAAGGCCCAGGGCCACGAGGTCGGCAGGAGCCTGCTCGAGGAGGACCAGCTCGACACCTGCCGCGCCTACCTGCAGCGGGCCGCGGAGACCGGCGTCGAGATCCTGCTGCCGACCGACATCGTCGTGGACACCGAGTTCCCCTCGGGCGACCGCGAGCCGCAGCCCCGCGTCGTACCGGCCGCGGGGATCCCGGCCGACAGCCTCGGCCTGGACATCGGCCCGGACTCGGCGGCGGCGTTCGCCGCGGCCCTCGGCCGATGCGCGCACCGTGTTCTGGAACGGCCCGATGGGCGTGTTCGAGGTCGATGCGTTCGCCGACGGCACCCGCGCGGTCGGCGCAGGCGCTCACCGAGGTGCGACGGGCTGTCCGTCGTGGGCGGGGGCGACTCGGCCGCCGCCGTACGCAGCCTCGGCTTCGACGAGTCGCCTTCGGGCACATCTCGACCGGTGGCGGCGCCAGCCTCGAGTACCTCGAGGGCAAGGAGCTGCCCGGCATCAAGGTCCTGGAGGAGCTGATGGCACAGACCAAGCGCACCCCGCTGATGGCGGGCAACTGGAAGATGAACCTGAACCACCAGGAGGCCGTGGTCCTGGTGCAGAAGCTCGCGTGGACGCTCGCCGACAAGAAGCACGACTACGGTCGGGTCGAGGTCGTCGTGGTGCCGCCGTTCACCGACCTGCGGTCGGTGCAGACGCTGGTCGACGGGGACCGGCTCCTGGTGAAGTACGGCGCACAGGACGTCTCGACCCACGACTCCGGGCGCCTACACCGGTGAGATCTCCGCCGGCATGCTCGCCAAGCTGGGCTGCTCCTACGTCGTGGTCGGCCACTCCGAGCGCCGGGAGCACCACGCGCGAGACCGACGAGGTCGTCAACGCCAAGGCGCACAAGGCGCACGCCGCGGGGATGACGCCGATCGTGTGCGTCGGCGAGGGCCTCGAGGTGCGCCAGGCCGGCGAGCACGTCCCACACAGCCTGGGCCAGGTCGACGGGTCGCTGGCCGGCTTCACCGCCGAGCAGGTCGCCGGGCTCGTCGTCGCCTACGAGCCGGTCTGGGCGATCGGCACCGGCGAGGTGGCGACGCCCGAGGACGCCCAGGAGGTCTGCGCCGCGATCCGGGCGCGGATCCGCGAGGTGCACGGCGACGCCGCGGCCGACGGCGTACGCGTCCTGTACGGCGGCTCGGTCAAGGCGGCGAACGTCGCGGGCATCATGGCGCAGGCCGACGTCGACGGGTGCCTGGTCGGCGGCGCGAGCCTGCAGGCCGACGAGTTCGGCGGGATCTGCCGCTTCTACGACATGCCGATCCTCTGACTGCCCGATCGTGACGTAGGCTTCCACCGTGACACTGCTCTTCACCATCGTGCTCATGATCGCCAGCGCCCTGATGATCCTGCTGGTGCTGCTGCACAAGGGCCGGGGCGGCGGCCTCTCGGACATGTTCGGCGGTGGCGTGTCCAGCTCGCTCGGCGGCTCGTCGGTCGCCGAGCGCAACCTCGACCGGCTGACGGTCGGGATCGGCGTCATCTGGTTCGCCTGCGTCGATCGCGCTGGGCCTGCTGCTGGCCTACTGAACTCGAGAAAGGGACCGTTCCGTGGCTGGTGGAGGAAACGCTATTCGCGGGAGCCGGGTGGGGGCCGGCCCGATGGGCGAGGCGGAGCGCGGCGAGGCCGCGCCCGCGCCAGGCCGTGACCTACTTCTGCTCCAACGAGCACCGCTCGGTGGTGACGTTCTCGGTCGAGGCGCAGGTGCCCGACTCCTGGGACTGCCCCAAGTGCGGACTGCCGGCGAGCCTGGACTCGGAGAACCCGCCGCCGGCGCCGAAGATCGAGCCCTACAAGACGCACCTGGCCTACGTGAAGGAGCGCCGCTCCGACAAGGAGGCCGCGGACATCCTCGACGAGGCCCTCGCGCTGCTCCGCTCCCGCCGCAAGTCCGGCGACATCATCTTCTGAGGTTGGGTCGAGACTTCCGTCGCTCGAATCGAGAGTCTCGACTCAACCCGGTCAGACGTGGCTGGCGGCGGGGCGGTCGAGGAACCAGATCGTCTCGTCGTGGCCGGTGACGCCGGCGGCCGGGGTGTCGTGGCGGTCGGCGCCGCCGAGGGCGGAGGCGACCGCGTCGGCCTTGGCGTCGCCGCTGACCAGGAACCACACCGACCTCGCGCGGTTGAGCGCGGCGAAGGTCAGGCTGACCCGCTCCGGCGGCGGCTTGGGCGAGCCCGGTGACGCCGACCGCGATCCCGGTCGCGTCGAGCTGCGGGAAGCCGGGGAAGAGCGAGGCGACGTGCCCGTCCGGGCCGATCCCGAGCATCACGATGTCGAACTCTCCCGACGCCGTGGGCGCGCAGGTCCTCGGCGTACGCCGTGGCCGCCGTCGTCGACGTCCGCGGCGTCGTCGGTCGACGGCATCTCGTGGACGTCCCGGGTCGGCGCCGACGGCGTCGAGGAAGGCGGCGCGGGCCGCGCGCGGCGTTGCGGTCCTCGGAGTCGGGCGCGACGAAGCGCTCGTCGCCCCACCAGAACGACCACCTGGCCCCAGTCCACGTCGGAGCCGGGCGCCAGCCGCGCGACCTCGCCGGTGGATCTCGTCGGCGATCGATCCGCCGGTGAGGGCGACCTGCGGCACGCCGCCGGCGGCCTGGGCGTCCTCGAGCCGGGTGATCAGCTCCCCGGCGACGGCGGTCGCGAGCGTGGCCGAGTCGGGGTGGACCTCGATGCGCGGGTGTGCCGGTCACTTGTTCTTCTCCAGCTTCACTAGGCGACGTGGCGGTCTCGGCGTAGACGTCGTCCTCGTCGAGGCGGCGCAGCTCCTCGGCGAGCAGCTCGGGCAGCTCACGGCGCTTGAGCGCGACCGGGCGGTCGGGGCGGTCCGGCGAGGAGAACGTCGCCAGCTTGCCGTCGGTGCGGCTGATCCTGATCGGACCCTTCGGCGGTCTCGAGCGACGACCTCGGTGATTCCCGGGCCGCTCGAGCTCCTGCGGTCCACCGTGATGCGGAGCCGGTCGCACAGCCACGCGGCGAGCAGGTCGGCGCTCGGGCTGATCCGCTCGGCGGTCACGCAGGCGGGGTGCACCTTGAGCCGGCTGCTGGTCGAGCGCGGCGGCGAGCAGCGCCCGCCAGGGCGTGATCCGGGTCCAGGCCAGGTCGGTGTTGCCCGGGGTGTACGTCGAGCACTGCTGGGCCATCGCCGGTCGTCTTGCCCCGGGAGGCCGCGGCGGCGTCGGTGATCCGGCGCTGGGCCAGCCGCCCCGAGCGGGTCGGCGGCCGGGTCCTCGGGCGGGTGGTTGGGCCACCAGACCGCGACGGGGGAGTCGGGCAGCAGCAGCGGCAGCACGACGGACTCGGAGTGCTTGACCACCTCGCCCTTGAGCCGGATCAGTGCGGTCTCGCCGGTCCAGCCGGCGCCGGTGCCCACCTGGGCGTTGACTCGGCTGGCCGCGGCGCGTCGCCCAGGATCACGCCGAGCACCCGGGCCGGGTGCTCGTGCGAGGCCGCCCGGGCGGCCTGCATGGCGTCCTCGGCGTCCTCCTCGTCGACGACGATGACCAGCGTCATCACCATGCCCATGGCCGGGCTGCCCGCCCGGGTGCGGGCGCGCACGAACTCGGCCGCGATCTCCGAGGCGTTGGTGTCAGGAGCTCGATCATGCGGGGATCCCCTCCAGGGTGTGCCGGATCGTCACGGTCGCCTCCAGACCCGGCCGTCGCGCGGCCAGCATCTCGTCGGCGGACGCCGGGCCCCAGGTGCCGGACGCGTAGGGCTGCCGGGCCTTGCCCTTCTGTCTGGCGGGCCCAGTGGTCGAGGATCGGGTCGAGGATCTGCCAGGACAGCTCGACCTCCTCGTGGCGCGGGAAGAGCGGCGGGTCGCCGAGGAGGACGTCGAGGATCAGCCGCTCGTAGGCCTCGGGGGAGGACTCGGTGAACGCGCCGCCGTACACGAAGTCCATGTTCACGTCGCGGATCTCCATCGGGTGCCGGGACCTTGGAGCCGAAGCGCAGGGTGATGCCCTCGTCGGGCTGGACCCGGATGACCAGCGCGTTCTGGGTGAGCTCCTCGGTCGACGAGGCCGCGAACGGCAGGTGCGGCGCCCGCTTGAACACGATGGCGACCTCGGTGACCCGGCGGCCCAGGCGCTTGCCGGTGCGCAGGTAGAACGGGACGCCGGCCCACCGGCGGGTCTCGACGTCGAGCGTGACCGCGGCGTACGTCTCGGTCGTGGACGTGCGCTTGATGCCCTCCTCCTCGAGGAACCCGGCGACCTTCTCGCCCCCGGCCCAGCCGGCGGCGTACTGGCCGCGGGCGGTGGTCAGGTCCAGCCGGCGGGGGAGCGTGACGCTGGAGAGCACCTTCTGCTTCTCGATCCGCAGGCTGTCGGCGTCGAAGGACGTCGGCTCCTCCATCGCGACCAGGCAGAGCAGCTGGAGCAGGTGGTTCTGGATCACGTCGCGGGCCGCGCCGATGCCGTCGTAGTAGCCGGCCCGGCCGCCGATGCCGATGTCCTCGGCCATGGTGATCTGCACGTGGTCGACGTAGTTGGCGTTCCAGATCGGCTCGAACATCTCGTTGGCGAAGCGCATCGCCAGGATGTTCTGGACCGTCTCCTTGCCGAGGTAGTGGTCGATCCGGAAGATCGAGCCGGAGGGGAACACGTCGCCGAGGATCGCCTGCAGCTCGCGCGCGGACTCCAGGTCGTGGCCGAACGGCTTCTCGACGACGACCCGGCGCCAGGAGCCGTTGCGCTCCTCGGCCAGCCCGTGCTCCTTCAGCTGGCCGACCACGTCGCCGAAGAACCCCGGCGGGATCGCGAGGTAGAACGCGTGGTTGCCGCCGGTGCCGCGGGCCTCGTCGAGCTCCTCGATGGTGCGGCGCAGCCGCTCGAAGGCGTGGTCGTCGTCGAAGTTGCCGGGGACGAAGCGGAAGCCCTCGGCCAGCTGGTCCCAGACCTCCTCGCGGAACTCGGTGCGCGCGTGGTCCTTGACCGAGTCGTGCACGATCTGGGCGAAGTCCTGGTCGGCCCAGTCGCGCCGGGCGAACCCGGTGAGGCTGAAGCCCGGGGGGAGCAGGCCGCGGTTCGCCAGGTCGTAGATGGCGGGCATGATCTTCTTGCGGGACAGGTCGCCGGTGACGCCGAAGAGCACCATGCCGCAGGGGCCGGCGATGCGGGGCAGCCGGCGGTCCCGCGGGTCGCGGAGGGGGTTCTGGTACGCCGTCATCGGCTGCGGTGCTCCCTGTAGTAGGCGATCAGTGACCGGGTCGAGGCGTCCTGCGCGGCGAGTGCGTCGGCGTCGCCGGCGATGGCCGGGCCGACCTGCTGGGCGAGCTGCTTGCCCAGCTCGACACCCCACTGGTCGAAGCAGTCGATGCCCCAGACCACGCCCTGGGTGAAGGTGATGTGCTCGTAGAGCGCGATCAGCTGGCCGAGCACGGCCGGCGTCAGCGCCGGCGCCATGATCGAGGTGGTCGGCCGGTTGCCGGGGAAGACGCGCGCCGGGACCACCGCCTCGGCGGTGCCCTCCGCGCGGACCTCGTCCTCGGTCTTGCCGAAGGCGAGCGCCCGGGTCTGGGCGAAGAAGTTCGCGAGGAACAGCTCGTGGACGTCCGGTCTCGCCGTCCGTCAGGGGGTACGCCGGGGTCGCGGCCGCGATGAAGTCGGCCGGGACCAGCCGGGTGCCCTGGTGGATCAGCTGGTAGAACGCGTGCTGCCCGTTGGTGCCGGGCTCGCCCCAGAAGACCTCGCCGGTGTCGTAGTCGACGCGAGCTCCGTCCCAGCGCACGGCCTTGCCGTTGGACTCCATCGTCAGCTGCTGCAGGTACGCCGGGAAGCGGTGCAGCAGCTGCGCGTAGGGGAGCACGGCGTGGCTCTGGGCGCCGAGGAAGTTGGTGTACCAGACGTTGAGCAGGCCCATCAGTGCCGGCACGTTGCGCGCCGTCTCCGTCCTGCGGAAGTGCTCGTCCATCGCGTGCATCCCGGCGAGCAGCTCGGCGAACCGCTCGGGGCCGATCGCGACCACCAGCGAGGTGCCGATCGCGGAGTCCATCGAGTAGCGCCCGCCGACCCAGTCCCAGAAGCCGAACGCGTTCGCCGGGTCGATGCCGAAGTCGGCGACCTTGTCCAGCGCGGTGGAGACCGCGACGAAGTGCCGGGCGACGGCCTCGCCGGGTCGTGGTCCGCCGAGGCCGTCGAGCAGCCAGGCCTTGCACAGCCGGGCGTTGGTCAGCGTCTCGAGGGTCCCGAACGTCTTGCTGGAGACGATGAACAGCGTCGTGGCCGGGTCGAGTCCGGCCAGCGTGGTGGCCGCGTCGGTCGGGTCGATGTTGCTGATGAACCGGCACTCGAGTGCCCACCGTCCGGCAGGGTGCGTAGGGCGCCAGCGCCTCGTAGGCCATCACCGGGCCGAGGTCGGAGCCCCCGATGCCGATGTTGACCACGGTGCGGATCCGGTCGCCGGTGACGCCGGTCCACGCGCCGGAGCGGACCCGGTCGGCGAAGTCGTAGACCCGGCGCAGGACCTCGTGCACGTCGGCCACGACGTCCTGGCCGTCGACCTCGAGGACGGCGTCGGCCGGCAGTCGCAGCGCCGTGTGCAGGACGGCCCGGTCCTCGGTGACGTTGATGTGCTCGCCCGCGAACATCGCGTCGCGGCGGTCCGCCAGCCCGACCTCGTCGGCGAGCGCGAGCAGCGCGGCGAGCACGGCGTCGACGCAGGAACGACTTCGACAGGTCGACGTGCAGGTCACCGGCGGTGAAGGTGAGCCGGTCGGCCCGGCCGGGGTCCTCGGCGAACCACCGGCGCAGGTCGGGGGCGAAGCCGTCGGCGAGCGCGGTCAGTCGTGCCCAGGCCGCGTGTGGACGTCGGGTCGACCGGCGCGCGCTCACGCCCGGGCCTGCTCCATGCTGCCCGGCACGGTGTCGGTCAGCTCGTCCCACGAGTTGACGAACTTGTCGACGCCCTCGGTCTCGAGGACGGCGATCACGTCGTCGTAGTCGATGCCCAGCGTCGGCGAGCCGGTCCATGATCGCGCGGCCCTCGGCGGCGTTGCCGGTGACGACTGGTCGCCGAGGACCTCGCCGTGGTCGGCGAACGCGTCCATGGTCTTCTCCGGCATCGTGTTGACGGTGCTCGGGGACGACCAGGTCGCGGACGTACATCGTGTCGTCGTAGTCCGGGTTCTTCACGCCGGTGGAGGCCCACAGCGGCCGCTGCGCGGTTGGCGCCGGCGGCCGCGAGGTCGCGCCAGCGCGTCGGAGCCGAAGAACTCCTCGTAGGCCTCGTACGCGAGCCGGGCGTTGGCCACGCCGGCCTTGCCGCGCAGTGCGAGCGCCACGTCGGAGCCGATCGCGTCGAGCCGCTTGTCGACCTCGGTGTCCACGCGGGAGACGAAGAACGAGGCGACCGAGTGGATCTGCGACAGGTCGTGGCCGGCCTCCCGGGCCTGCTCGAGGCCGGCGACGTAGGCGTCCATGACGCTCGCGGTAGCGCTGCTCGAGCCCGAAGATCAGCGTCACGTTGACGCTGATGCCCTCGGCGAGTCGCGGCGGTGATCGCGGGCAGCCCCTCGGGGGTCGCCGGGATCTTGATCAGCACGTTCGGCCGGTCGACCGCGGCCCACAGCGCGCGGGCCGACGGCGAGCGTGGCCTCGGTGTCGTTGGCGAGGTCGGGGTCGACCTCGATCGAGACCCGGCCGTCGTACGGCCGTCGCCTCGTGCACCGGCGCGCAGGACGTCGCAGGCGTTGCGGACGTCGCTCGGTGGTGAGCTCGAAGACCACGCGGTCGACGGGCTCGCCCTTGTCGACGAGCTGGGCGACCTGCTCGTCGTACCGCTCGCCCTCGGCGATCGCCGCGGCGAAGATCGTCGGGTTGGTGGTCACGCCGACCACCGAGCGCTCCTTGACGAGCTCGGCGAGGTTGCCGGTCTCGATGCGCTCGCGGGACAGGTCGTCGAGCCAGATGGACACACCCGCGTCGGCGAGCTCCTTCAGACGGTCGCACATGTGCTCCTCCTGATGTTCGGCTGATGTTCGTGGTGGGTGGGTGCCGGCCGGTCAGTCGCTGCTGACCCGCACGCTGTCGCGCGCGGCGTCCGCGACGGCCTCGCGCGGTGATGCCGAACTCTCGGTAGATGCGGGCGTAGTCGGCCGAGGCGCCGTAAGTGCTCGAGGGAGACGATCCGGCCGTGGTCGCCGACCACCTCGCGCCAGCCCTGCGCGATCCCGGCCTCGACGGTGACGCGCGCCTTGACGATCGGCGGGATGACGGTCTCGCGGTAGGCCTGGTCCTGGGCGGCGAACCACTCGCGGCACGGCATCGAGACGACGCGGGCGCGGATGCCGTCCTCGGCGAGGATCGCGCGCGCCTCGACCGCGAGCTGGACCTCGGACCCGGTGCCGACCAGGACGACGTCGGGGGGCGCGCCGTCATGGGGCGTCGAGCAGGACGTAGCCGCCGCGGTGGACGTCGGCGGTGCCGGAGTAGCCCGTCCTCGCCGCGCGGGAAGATCGGCACGTTCTGCCGGGTCAGCGCCAGCGCCGACGGCCGGTCGGTGTGCTCGAGCACCGCCTTCCAGCACGCGGCGATCTCGTTGGCGTCGGCCGGGCGGATCACGTCCAGGCCCGGGATCGCCCGCAGCGCGGCGAGGTGCTCGATCGGCTGGTGCGTCGGGCCGTCCTCGCCGAGGCCGATCGAGTCGTGGGTCCACACGTAGGTGACGGGCAGGCCCATCAGCGCCGCGAGCCGGACCGACGGCCGCATGTAGTCGGAGAACGTCAGGAAGGTGCCGCCGAACACGCGGGTCCCGCCGTGCAGCGCGATGCCGTTCATGATCGAGCCCATGCGCGTGCTCGCGGATGCCGAAGTGCAGCACGCGCCCGGCGTACGGGTCGGCCTCCACTCTTCGAGGCCCGGTCCGGGGGCAGGAACGACGGCGCGCCCTCGATCGTGGTGTTGTTCGACTCGGCGAGGTCGGCCGAGCCGCCCCAGAGCTCGGGCATCCTCGCGGCGATCGCGTTGATGACCGCGCCCGAGGCCTTCCGGGTCGCCACGCCCTTGGCGTCGGCGTCGAACGACGGCAGGTCGTCGGCCCAGCCCTCGGGGAGCGTCGTGGTTGCGCAGCCGCATCAGGATGTCGAAGCCCTCGGGGTTCTTCTCGCGCCAGGTCGTGAAGGCCTTGTCCCACTCGGCGCCCGCGGCCGCGCCGCGGTCGGCCAGCTGGCGGGTGTGCTCGAGCACGTCGGCGGGGACCTCGAAGGTCTGGTCGGGGTCGAAGCCGAGGACCTTCTTGGTGGCGGCGACCTCCTCGGCGCCCAGCGCGGAGCCGTGGGCCTTGCCGGTGCCCTGCGCGTTGGGGGCGGGCCAGGCGATGACGGTGCGCAGCACGATGAAGCTCGGCCGGTCGGTGACCGCCTCGGCGGCCCGGATGGCGTCGTACAGCGCCGGGACGTCCTCGTGGTACTCGGTGCCGCCGTTGGTCCAGTCGACGACCTGCACGTGCCAGCCGTAGGCCTCGTAGCGGGCGGCGACGTTCTCGCTGAGGGCGATGTTGGTGTCGTCCTCGATGGAGATCTTGTTGGCGTCGTAGATCAGGGTCAGGTTGCCCAGCTGCTGGGTGCCGGCGAGCGAGGAGGCCTCACCGCTCACGCCCTCCTCGATGTCACCGTCGCTCGCGATCGCGTAGACGTGGTGGTCGAAGGGCGAGGTGCCGGGCTTCGCGCCGGGGTCGAGCAGGCCGCGCAGGCGGCGGCCGGCCATCGCCATGCCGACGGCGTTGCCGACGCCCTGGCCGAGCGGGCCGGTGGTCGTCTCGACGCCGGCGGTGTGCCGGTACTCGGGGTGGCCCGGGGTCTTGCTGCCCCAGGTGCGCAGCGCCTTGATGTCGTCGAGCTCGAGGCCGAAGCCACCGAGGAACAGCTGCAGGTAGAGCGTCAGCGACGAGTGCCCGGCCGACAGCACGAACCGGTCGCGGCGCGATCCACTTCGGATCCGACGGGTCGTGGCGCATCACCTTCTGGAAGAGCAGGTACGCCGCAGGGGCGAGGCTCATCGCCGTGCCCGGGTGTCCGTTGCCGACCTTCTGGACGGCGTCCATCGCGAGAACCCGGACGGTGTCGACAGCCTTCCGGTCGAGGTCGGTCCAGTCGAGTCGAGCGGTCTGGGTCACAGGTTTCCTTTCGCGGGGTTCGGCCGCCCCCGAGCCTACTCATGCCGGGGGCTAGACTCGCATCCGTCCAATGCCGTGATTCGGTACCCGCATTCCCCTCCGAGGAACCTCGTGACGTACGTCGGCCAGTCGGCCTCTGCTGCGCGGCAGCACACGGCTGGACGGGCGACCGTGCGGGACGTCATCGCGGCGTACGTCGGGCTCACCAAGCCGCGGGTCATCGAGCTGCTCCTGCTGACGACCGTGCCGGTCATGTTCTTCGCCGCGCGCGGGGTGCCGGACCTCGGCCTGGTCGTCGCGACGGTCGTCGGCGGCACCTTCTCCGCGGGGTCGGCGTCGGTCTTCAACTGCGTGTACGACCGGGACATCGACGAGCAGATGCGGCGTACGCGGCGCCGGGCGCTGCCGCGCCACATCGTCTCGCCCACCGCGGCGCTGGTCTTCGGCTTCGTCCTCGGGATCCTGTCGACGGTGATCCTGTACCTCTGGGTCAACCCGCTGTCCGCGCTGCCTCGCGGTGCTCGCCAACGCCTTCTACGTGTTCGGCTACACGATGCTGCTCAAGCGGCGCACGACCCAGAACATCGTCTGGGGCGGCATCGCCGGATGCTTCCCGACGCTGATCGGCTGGACCGCGGTCACCGGGGCCCTCTCGTGGACGCCGGTGGTGCTGTTCCTCGTCGTGTTCTTCTGGACGCCGCCGCACACGTGGGCGCTCGCGCTGCGCTACCGCGAGGACTACGCGAACGTCGACGTGCCGATGCTGCCGGTGGTCGCGTCCGCAGCGGCCGTCGGCCGCCAGATCGTCGTCTACACCTGGCTGATGGTGGCGACCTCCCTGGCCCTGTGGCCGGTCGCGGGCACCGGGATCTTCTACCCCGTCTGCGCCGCTGTGCTCGGCGCGGTGTTCATCCTCGAGGCGCACCGGATGTGGGCCCGCACGCGCGACACCGATGAGCTGTCGGTGATCCAGCCGATGCGGCTCTTCCACGCGTCCAACCTCTACCTCTCGCTGCTGTTCGTCGCGGTGGCGCTGGACCCGCTGATCAGTCGCTGAGCGAGTCGCTGAGGCGCCGCTGCCGTCGGTCGGCGCTCAGCTTAACGCCGGGTTACCCCTTCTCCGCACGGTGCTGCAGCATGGTGGGACAGGGTAAACGGGCGTTACACGCTGTCGCCCGGGCCCTGAGCGGTTGCGATGCGCGGTCCGTCCCGTCCACGGGGGTACGGGCGGCCGCCGTCGGCGCGCAGCGGCAGGCCGGGTCCAGCCGGCCGCTGCGGGTTCCGGCGTCAGCGCCGACCCCGGCTCGTCGCCCGGCTCGCGGACCCGGATCAGCGCCCAGGTGACGGCGGCGGAGATCGAGCGCGGCGCCGAGCATGTGGAAGCCGACCAGCACGACGGGGAGATCGGTGAAGTACTGCACGAAGCCGATCGCACCCTGGGCGACCTCGACGACCAGCAGCACGACGACCGCGGTCCGGGTCGCGGCGGGCAGCCGCCGGCGACGACCGCGAACAGCAGCCCGAGCGTGAGGCCGACGAACAGGAAGACCAGGTCGGCGTGCAGCTGGCTCATCTGCAGCGGGGAGAGGCCGTTGCGCGCGCGAGCTGGCGTCGCCGGCGTGCGGACCGGAGCCGGTGACCACGGTCCCGACGTACAGGACCGCCCACGCGGACGCGAAGGTGGCCCACGCGAGCCCGAGGACCGCGCCGCGCGGCCGAACGGCCGGCGCGGGGCGGGAGATCCGCTGCAGGAACAGCACGGCCACGCCGATGATCGCCAGCGAGCACAGCAGGTGCAGCGAGACGACCCACGGGTTGAGGTCGGTGAGCACGGTGATCCCACCGATGACGGCCTGGGCGGGGATGCCCAGCGCCATGACCAGGGCGAGCCGCCGCAGGTCCCGGCGGCCGGACTGCCAGGCGGCGACGAACGTGCCCACGGCCACGGCCACGAGGACGTAGGTGAGCAGCCGGTTGCCGAACTCGATGGCCGCGTGGATGTTGTAGGCGCCGTGGGGCGTGAACGACTCGTCGGTGCACCGCGGCCAGGTCGGACAGCCCAGGCCCGAGCCGGTGAGCCGGACGACGCCGCCGGTCACCACGAGCACGCAGTTCGCGACGATGGAGGCCCACGCCCATCCGGTCAGCCACTCGTCCAGGCGCCGCAGGCGCGCCGGCGCCCGCGCGGTCGTCTCCGCACTCACTCCCACTTGAACGTCCTGGCCGTCAGGAACGTGCCGATCGCGGCCCACCCACCGAGGACGAGCAGGTCGCGCCAGGCCACGCCGCTGTCGATGAGTGCGGTGCGCATCGCGCTCGCCGAGCGCCCCGGAGGGCAGCCACCGCACCACGTCGCCGAACGCGCCGTACGCCGAGGTCGGCAGCACGACCGCGCCACCCGCGAGGAGCAGGAGGTACACCAGGTTGGCCGCCGCGAGCGTCGCCTCGGCGCGCAGCACCCCGGCCAGGAAGAGGCCCAGGGAGGCGAACGCCGCCGTGCCCGTCACGATCGCCAGGAGGAACCCGGCCGCGGACGGCGACGGGGTCCCAGTCGAGGGCGAACGCCACGGCGGAGATCACCGCCACCTGCAGCAGCTCGACCAGGAGCAGCGCGCCGACCTTGCCCATGAGCAGGCCCGAGCGCGGCAGCGGCGACGCGCCGAGGCGCTTGATCACGCCGTACCGGCGCTCGAAGCCCGTCGCGATCGCCAGCGAGGTGAACGCCGTCGACATGATCGCCAGCGCCAGGACGCCCGGCGCGAACTCGTCGATCGGCGGGTGGTCGAGCGAGAGGCCCAGGTGCTCGGAGCCGGCGACGCCGCCGACGAGCACGATCACGGGGATCACCACCGCGAGCAGCAGCTGCTCGCCGTTGCGGAGCATCAGCCGCGACTCCATGCGTGCCTGGGCGAGGACCTGGCGGAGGAACGGCGCGGCGCCGGGCTGCGGGGTGAAGGTGCCGGTGGTGGGGCCGGTCATGGGGCGAGCTCCCGTCCGGTGAGCTGGAGGAAGACGTCCTCGAGGTTGCGCTGGCCGAGGGTGAGCGACTCCGGCAGCACGGCGTTCGGTCTCGCACCAACGCGAGACCTTGCCGAGCGTGGAGGCGTCCGCGGGGCCGGTGACGAGCAGGCTGACCTCGTCGAGCTGGGTCACCTCGGTCGTCGTCCCGAGCGCGGCGCGCAGCGACTCGGGCGCGCCGGGCGGGAACGGCCGGGTGACCACCAGCCGGATCGTGGCGTGCGCCGCCGCCGCGGGTGAGCTCCAGCGGGGAGCCCGACGGCGATCAGGCGGCCCGCGGTCGATGATGTGGATGTGGTCGGCGAGCCGCTCGGCCTCGTCCATGTAGTGGGTGGTGAGCACCACGGTGACGCCGTCGCCGCGCAGCTCCTCGAGCAGGTCCCAGGTGGTCCGGCGGGCCTGCGGGTCCATCCCGGCGGTCGGCTCGTCGACGAAGACGATCTCGGGTCGCCCGACGATCGCCATCGCGAGCCCCAGGCGCTGCTGCTGGCCGCCGGAGAGCCGGCGGTACGGCGTCCGCCCGCAGTCGCCCAGGCCGAGCCGCTCGGCCAGCATGCCGGTGTCGAGCGGGTGCGCGTGCAGCCGGGCGACGTGCTCGAGCATCTCCATGGCGCGCACGCCGCTCCACGCGCCGCCGCCCTGGAGCATCACGCCGATGCGGGGGAGCAGGTCGCGCCGGTCGCGCACCGGGTCGAGGCCGAGCACGCGGACCGTGCCCTGCTGGGGCCGCCGGTAGCCCTCGCAGGTCTCGAGGGTGGTGGTCTTGCCGGCGCCGTTCGGGCCGAGGACCGCGGTGATGGTCGCGCGCTCGACCTCGAGCGACAGCCCGTCGACGGCGACCTTGTCGCCGTACCTCATCACCAGGCCGTCGACCGCGACGGCGGGGGAGCGGTCAGCGGACACGCCATGAGTCTAGGAACGAGACCCAGGTCACCCGCAGGCGGGTGGCCGGTGCCGGCTCATGGTCTCGATACGCTCCCCGCGACCTCCTTCGTCGGTCGCGTCGCTACTCGACCTGGAGCCGGGCTGCCGGCCCGAGCAGCTCGGCCCGGCCGGCTCACACCTCCGCGCCCTCCGTCACGGAGCCGCCCGCGGAGTCCGACGGGATGGCGTCGAACGCGGCGGGCGGCTCGCGCCAGAGCTGCTGGCCTGCCCTCGGCCGCGGCGGCGATCGCCCGCCAGACCCGCTCGGGGGTGCAGGGCATGTCGACGTGCCGGACGCCGAGGTGGCTCAGCGCGTCGACGACCGCGTTCTGCACCGCCGGGGTGGAGCCGATCGTGGCCGACTCGCCGATGCCCTTGGCGCCGAGCGGGTTCAGCGTCGGTGGGGGTCTCGGTGCTGGAGGCCTCCAGCGAGATCGTGTCGGCCGCGGTCGGCATCGCGTAGTCGGCGAACGTCGAGGTCAGCGGGGTGCCCTCGGCGTCGTAGACGAACTGCTCCCACAGCGCCTGGGAGATGCCCTGGACGGCACCGCCGTGCTGCTGGCCGGCGACCAGCAGCGGGTTGAGCACGCGGCCGCAGTCGTCGACGGCGATGTGCCGCACCGGCGTCACCAGGCCGGTCTCGGTGTCGACCTCGACGATCGAGACGTGCGCGCCGAACGGGAAGGTCGCGCCCTTCTGGGTGAAGTCGGTGTCGGAGCCGAGTCCGCACGTCGTGCTCGTGCGCCCAGGCGGCGAGCTCGCGCCAGCCGACGCCGGTGCCGGCGACGCCGCGGACCGCGAACCTGCCGTCGGCCAGCTCGATGTCGGCGGGGTCGGCCTCCAGCATCCGGGCGGCGACGCCGCGGGCCTCGTCCAGCACCTCGTCGGCGGCCTGGCCGACCGCGTTGCCGCCGAGCTGCAGCGAGCGCGACCCGCCGGTGCCGCCGCCGGAGCGGACCAGTGCGGTGTCGGACTGGACGTAGCGTGAGGTCCTCCATCGGGATCCCCAGCTTGTCGGCCACGATCATCGAGAACGACGTCGCGTGGCCCTGGCCGTGCGCGGAGGTGCCGGCGCTCAGGTGGCCGTGCCGTCCTCGTGCACGTGCACCGAGCCGAACTCCGAGCCGCCGAAGCCGGTGATCTCGATGTAGACCGCGATGCCGATGCCGAGCTGGCGCACCTCGCCCGCCTCCCGCCGTCGCTGCTGCTCGGCGCGGGCCGCCTCCACGTCGGCGATCCGCAGCGCCTCGCGCAGCGGGAGGTCGAAGTCGGCGACGTCGTAGGTCGCGCCGGTGAGGGTCTTGTAGGGGAACGCGTCCGGCGGGATCAGGTTGCGGCGCCGGATCTCCTCCGGCGCCAGGCCGAGCTCGTCGGCGGCGAGGTCGACGAGCCGCTCGAGCAGGGCGGCGGCCTCGGGCCGGCCCGGCGCCGCGGAAGGCGCCGACGGGCGCGGTGTTGGTCAGCGCGGCGATGCCGGCGTAGGAGATCGCCGGGATGGCGTAGGGCCCCTGGCTCATGAGGTACGTCGGGCCGAGCGCGAGCGCGCCGCCGAAGCCGGCGTACGCCCCGCAGTCGCCGACCACCCGGGCCCGCAGGCCGGTGAACCGGCCCTCCGCGTCCAGCCCCAGCTCGGCGTACTGCACCTGGCCACGGCCGTGCATGGACAGCATCGCCTCGCTGCGGGTCTCGGCCCAGGCCACCGGACGGCCGAGCGTGCGGGCCGCCGCGATCACCGCGGCGTGGTCGGGGATGATCCCCGCCTTGCCGCCGAACGCGCCGCCGACGTGCGGGGCGATCACCCGCACGCGCTCGGGCGGCAGGTCGAGGT
>CAVXNT010000018.1:0-88170 GCA_963763225.1 uncultured Actinomycetota bacterium
GACCCGCATGCGGTCAGCAGGGCAGCGGCGACAACCGCGCCATGGACCAGCCTGGAGACCTTCACGTCCACACGGTACCATGTCGCCGGCGATCTCCAGGACGCAGGCTGTTCCCCATGAAGCGTGGCGCGGACTACATCGGGATCGACCTGGCCTGGGGCGAGCGGCAGCGACGGGCCTCGCCCGTGCTCGACGCCGAGGGCCTCGTGCACGTGTCCAGCGTCGCACGGACGAGGAGATCGGCGAGGCGCTCGCGGCGTACGTCGACGGCCCTGCCGGTCGGCATCGACGCGCCGCTGATCGTCACGGACCCGACCGGCTCCCGGTCGCCGAGCAGGAGCTGACCCGCGACTTCCGCGGCTTCGAGGCCGGGGCGCACCCGTCCAACACCGGCAAGCCCGAGTTCGCCGACGGCACGCGGGGCACGCCTGTGCAAGCTGCTCCGCCTCGACATGGACCCGGCGTCCGGGCGCAGCGGCGGGCGATCGAGGTCTACCCGCACCCGGCGACCGTGGTGCTTTCGGCCTGACCGGACGCTGAAGTACAAGAACAAGCCCGGCCGCACCTCGAACCCTGCGCGCCGCGCTGCTGACCTGATGGACCACGTCGAGCGGCGTGCGTGCCGGCCGACGCCGCGTGGCGTGCGCTGCGCGCGGACGTCGAGGGCGCCACGCGCAAGAGCGACCTGGGTCGGGCCGAGGACGAGGTGGACGCCGTGGTCTGCGCCTACGTCGCCTGTTCGCCGACCGGTGGCCCGACCGGGTCACGACGTACGGCGACTTCGAGCAGGGTTACATCGTCACGCCGACCCTGCACCGACGCCCACGCCGCGATCGCCAGGCCGTCGAGGAGTACGCCGAGCGGCAGCCCGGCCTGGTCGCGCTGGCCGAACGAGTCCGTCGGACGGTCGACCTCGCTGCTCGACGAGGCGGGCGTCAACTACCTCAGCGTCACCGGCCGCGCCAAGACCGTCGGAATCGTTCGCGGCCAAGGCGGGCCGGCGGTCGACGGGCCGCCGGCGTACCACGACCCGCTGCGCGAGATCACCGACCAGGTCGGGATCCGGGTGATCACCTACGTGCGCAGCGACGTCGCCACCGTCGCGGACGTGCTGGCCACCAGCTGAGCATCCTCGACGACCGGGACCTCGGCAGGAGACCGCGAGCGAGGGCCGGTTCGGTACGCAGCCGGCACCTGCGGTCGCCGACGCCGAGGACGGCGTCGCCCAGGTGCAGGTGCGACCGTGCTGCAGCACGCGTGGGCGGAGTTCGAGCATGACATCCGGTACAAGGGCACGGTCCCGCGGAGCACGCCCGCGACTTCGACCGCCGGTTCACGCTCGCCGCGGGCCTCCTCGAGCTGGCCGACCAGGAGTCCACCACGATCCGCGAAAGGCTGCGCGGCGCGTCGGCCGAGGAGCTCGGCGTCGGCCGAGGGCATCAGCCCGCGCGAGCTCGCGGCGTACCTCGCCGGCCAGTACGACGACGCCGAGTGGTCGCGCCCCGACCACTACGGCTGGATCGCGTGCCTGTTGCCGGAGCTCGGCCTCACCGCCTGGCCGAGCTCGGCGACGTGCTCTCGCGTCACGCTGACGCCCTGGTCGCGCGCATGGACACCGCTACCCGCCCGGCGCTGCTCCGCCGCCTCGACGACGCGCTCCTGGCAGCCTTCGGCGACGGTACGTCGACCTCCCCGGCAACGCCCACCGGCGTCGGTTCTGCTGCGCACCCGCCTGGAACGGATGACCCTCGACTGACAGCGGCCTGCGGTCGGGCGGGTGGTTGCGCGCCGACAGGCAGCGAAGCGGGCACGCCGGGTGCGGGGTGGCGGGCTGCTCCCGGTTCACGGCGGCCCTTCCGCGGGACCGCCCGGATGCGCCGGTAACGCGGGCAATCGGACACGAAATACTTTTGGAAAGCGTCTCGCAGAGTGAGACAGACCGGGTCTGAGCAGGGTGACTGTCGGTGGCCGGTGATTGGGTTGATCCATGACCGCGACCGCGGCCCCCCGGCACCCGGTGGCTGTTGCGACCGCGCACCTGCACGCCGAGCTCGACGCGGTGGTCGGAGGCGTCGGTGTGGTCGATGGACGCCACCGAGACCGGGCAGACCCTGGCGGCGCTGGAGCGTGCCGTCCCGGCTCGCGGGCTGAAGGCCCGGTGGCCGCGCATGCGGAGTTCGTCGGGGTCGGGGACGACGTGGCCGCGTCCAGCACGGCGGCGTGGCTGGCCGACACCAGCCGCCAGACCCGCGGTGCTGCGGCGGCGACCATGGCCCTGGGTCGTGGCCTGGAGGCCGACCCCGCCACGAGGGATGCGCTCGCGGCGGGACATCTGTGTGGACCAGGCCCGCGCGATCCTGCACGCGGTCGACGGCTGCCCGACACCTCGACCGCGCGCTCGTGGTCGCAAGGCCGAGGCGCATCTGCTCGGGTTGGCTCGGGACGACCACGCCAGGAGGCTGACCGGGTTCGGCAAGCACCTGTTCGAGGTGATCGCCCCCGAGGAGGCCGACGCCCGCGAAGCCGCCCTGCTGGAGGCCGAGGAAGCGGCCGCCGCGCGGGCGTGCCACCTGACCATGTACGACGACGGGCACGGCAAAACCCGCGGCACCTTCACCCTCCCCACCGTGCACGGCGCCACCCTGCGGAAGATGCTGGCCGCGATCGCCGCCCAACACCAAGTGGCTACGAAGGGAGCCGGGAACAGCGAGGGATTCGGCGTGACCCACCCCCGAAGCACTCGGTCGGGCGTTGTGCGAGTTCATCGAGCGGTACCCCGCCGACCAGCTCCCCGACACCGGCGGCGTGTCCACGACCATGGTGGTCCTCATCGACGTCGACACCCTGATGGACGACTGAGAAGGCCGGCGTGCTCGACACCGGGGACAGATTCCCCCGCCATGGCCCGCCGCCTGGCGTGCGAGGCCGGACTGATCCCGTGGTCCTCGACGGGCCCTCCCACCCATCGACATCGGCCGGAAAGCCCACTACTCACCAAGCCCCAGCGCGTCCTGCTGCTCGTCCGCGACGGCGGCTGCAAGGCCGAAGGCTCGACCGCACCACCGCCTCCACGCCCACCACAACCTGCTGGACCGACGGGGCCCCACCGACCTCGCCAACGACCTCCTGCTCTGCGGCTGGCACCACCAACGCGCCCACGACACCGAGTACCGAACCACCTACCACCCCAACGGTGACGTCACCTTCCACCGACGGACCTAGGCCGACCGCGAACCGCGCTGATCGCGGCCAGATCCGAGCGTCACTTCAGGGTCGGATCGTGGCCGACCGTCCTGAAATCGTCTGCATCTGTGGCGCTCCTGACACACCTGTGGGTCAGTTCCGGCCCGGGAGGGTCGGTCGGTGACCGCCAAGGTTGAGGAGCGCGAGGGCGATCAGGGCTTCGGCGGACTTGAACCCGAACGCGATCCGGGTGATCAGGCGGATCTTGGTGTTGGTCGACTCGATGAGTCCGTTGGACAGGTTGTGCTCGATCGCGGCCAGGATCCGGGTGCGGTGTTTGACGATGCTCTTCTGCAGCTTCACGAATGCCGGGATCCGGCAGCGGCGGGCCCAGCTGATCCACCGGTCCAATGCCTCGATGGCTTCGTCGTGGGCTAGCTGGAAGACCACTCGCAGACCCTCTTTGAGTAGGTAGGCCCGATACAGCCTCGGATCGGTGGCGGCGATCCAGGCGAGCTTGACCTGTTGGTTGTCGGTGAGGTTCTCGGGGTTCTTCCACAACGAGTAGCGGGCACCCTTGAGCGCCTTGGCGCGTTCGCTTCCCGGTCTCGGTGGCGCGTCGGCCGGTGGCCTGCCGCGGCCACGCTTGGGCTCCGTGCGGGCCAGCGCACGAGCATCGTTCCACGCCCCGCGGCGGACCTCATCGAGCGCGTCGGTGGCCCATTTCACGACATGGAACGGATCGGCCACCCGCACCGCGCCCGGACACTTCTCGGCGACGATGGTGTCGATGAAGTCGGCCCCATCAGCGCTGACGTGGGTGATCTGGGCGCACCGCTCTGGGCCGAGCAGGTCGAAGAACTCGCGCACCGTGGCGCTGGTGCGACCCGGCGCCGCCCAGACCAGGCGACGGGTGTCGTGGTCGACCACGACCATCAGATACTTGTGTCCCTTCTTGTAGCTGATCTCGTCGATCCCGATCCGTCGCAGTCCGGCGAACCGGTCGTGGGTGGCGTCGATGTCGGCCCAGACCCGGGTGATGATCGACCCCACGGTGCGCCAGGCGATCCGCATCAACTCCGTCACCGTCGACTTCGACGCCTGGGTGGCCAACCAGGCGACCTGATCATCGAAGGCGTAGGTGTGACCCGCGTCGTGACGGGCCCAGGGCACCGAGGCGACCACAACCCCGTGCTCGGCGCACACAACCCGGGGCGCGTCGGCCTCGAGCTCGGCCCGGACGGCGCCCAGATCCAGCGCCCGCCAGCGCCGCCGGCCAGGCCCCGCGTCGTAGCCCGGGCAACGACGACCACACACACCGCAGCGGCCACGCTGCCGCGACGTGGGCCGCACATGGATGACCAGCAACTCCGCGTCCTCGTCGAACTCGACCCGCTCGACCACCGTCTTCTCGACCCCGAGCAGACCCCGCCATAGGCTGACATCACGCACGCCGTTCTCCTGAGCACCAGTTTCTTTGCCTTCGACAGCTCAGAAACCTATGCAGGGAACGGCGTGCGCCTCTTCAGGCTCGCTCAAACGCCCACAGGTGTGTCAGGAGAGCCGCATCTGTGCGTCGGCGAGGTTCATGACCGAGATGCGCGCGGCGAACCGTGAACTGAGTTTCGCTGGAATCATCGTCGTCGCCCCAAGCGAAGCGGACCAGTCGCCCACGCCCGAGCAGAAGGCAGTGCTGGATGCACTTCACCTGCACAAGATCGACTTGGCCGACCGGGTCTTGATCGTGAACCCGGGCGGCTACGTCGGAGAGTCGACGCAAAGGGAAATCGCCTACGCCCAAGCGGCGGGCAAACCCATCACGTTCACCGATCCTGTCTGACGACAACGATCATCGGCATGACCGCGCAGCTCGCTGCAGATGAGTGCGTTCCTCGCGGCGCGGCCTCGGGATGTCATACGGACAGAGCAAGCGGTGACACCGTCCGTATGACGTCTCGGGCGAGCGGATCTCGGCTGTCCGCGCCGGCCGGACCGTCAGGCCGGCACCCGAGCGGGCCCGGACGATCCCCGCAGGACCAGCTGGGTGGGCAGCCGCACCTGGTGACTGGAGGATTCGCCGTCCTGGACCTGCGTGCCGGGTGACGACTTCAGCAGCTCGAGCAGGATCTCGACGGCCATCCGGCCGCCACGCGCGTGTGGGCCGCCGAGCGTGGTGAGGCTGGGCGTGGTCAGCTCGGCGGCGAAGATGTCGTCGAACCCGATGACGCTGATGTCCTCCGGCACGCGCACGCCGCGCTCGGCCAGCCGTCGCATGATGCCGATCGCGAGCATGTCGTTGTGCGCGACGATCGCGGTCGCGTTGGTCCGCAGGGCACTGTCGGCGGCGGCCCCGCCGTTGACGACGGTCGGCGTGTAGGGGCCGATGCGGTGGGCGCGGAGCCGCTGCTCGGCGGCGCCCTGGCTGAGGGCCGACCAGCGGGCGGCACCCATCCAGGAGGCCGGGGGACCGGCGCAGTACGTGAACCCCGTGTGGCCGAGGGAGGCCAGGTGCTCGAGGATCTGGTGGCAGCCGGACCCCGTGTCCATCGCGACGCTGGGTAGCGGGTCGAGCTCGCGGTCGACGAGGACCACGTGGTGCTTGGTCGCCAGGCTGCGCAGGTCCTGGTCGGGCAGCCGGCTCGCGGCCAGGATGAAGCCGTCGACCGACCGGGTCAGCCCGCGCACCTGCTCGCGCTCGATGCTCGGCGACTCCTCGGCGTTGACGATCACGAGCGTGTTCTCCGCGGCCTTCGCGCGCTGCTCGGCGCCCCGGATCACCTCGAAGAAGTGCGGGTTGGCGATGTCGGAGATGACCATCGCGATCGTCTTGTGCCGGCCCGTCTGCAGCGCGCGGGCGTGGGGGTTCGGGACGTAGCCGAGGGCGTCGGCCGCGGCCAGCACCCGCTCCCGGGTGGCGGCCCCCACGCGTTCGGGCTTGCCGAAGGTGCGTGAGACCGTGGAGGGCGCGACACCGGCGTGCCGGGCCACGTCATAGATCGTGGGTTGCTGCACGCCCCAAGGAAGCCATGGATCTGGCAACTTTGGCAACCGATTGCCTGGGTTGCATCCCGGTTTCTAGAGTCCGATCCGTTGTGAGCCCAGCCACACAGCCGCGATGCGGCAGTCCCGGGAGGCAGCCAGTGAGCACCCACGAAACCGAGCCGGACGGTCCCGCGCCGTCGACGGCGCCCTCGGCGGGTCGGAGGACCCTGCACCTTGTCGTGCGTGTCCTGACGGCTGTCGAGATGACGGCCGCCGGCCTCGCGGCGGCCCTGATCTTCGTCCTGATCCTGGTCGAGGCCGGCCAGCGCTACCTGCCGATCGACGGCTGGACGTGGACCGGCGAGCTCGCGCGCTACAGCCTGGTGTGGCTGACCTTCGTCGCGGCCGGCGTGCTGGTCACCCGCGACGGCCACATCGCCCTCCAGCTCATCGACGAGATCCCCTCCGAGATCGTCGTACGAGTCGTGCACGTCCTGGCGCTGGTGATCGTGTCGGCGACCGGCGTCGGGTTCGCCCTCGCCTGCTGGGACCTCATCCAGACCTCCGGCACGCTGACGACCCCGTCCCTGGGCATGCCGATGAAGTGGGTCTACGTCCCACCGCTCGTCGGCTTCGTCAGTACGGCGATCCGCGCGGCGGTCGCCGCTGTCCAGGTGGCCGTCCGTGGCGTCCCGGAGCCGCACCACGCCGACGAGTCGGGCCTCGTGGTGCACGAGATCGGCGGGGGGACCGCGTCGTGACCGTCGGCCTCCTCATCGGCGCCATCGCGCTGCTGCTCGTCATCCGGGTCCCGGTGGCCTTCGCGTTCCTCGGCCCGGGCCTGGTCTACCTGGTCGTCACCGGCCAGTCCCTCGGGCTGGCGATGCGGCTGATCGCCAACTCGACGGCCAGCTTCCCCCTGCTCGCCGTACCGCTGTTCGTGCTGCTCGGCGTGACCGCCAACCACGCCGG
Source organism: uncultured Actinomycetota bacterium (assembly GCA_963763225.1). Lineage (GTDB taxonomy): Bacteria > Actinomycetota > Actinomycetes > Propionibacteriales > Nocardioidaceae > Nocardioides. The sequence continues at coordinate 7,138 of CAVXNT010000018.1, forward strand.
CATCGCCGACCGGCTCTTCGACTTCGCCCTCGCCGTCTTCGGCAAGGTCCGCGGCGGCCTCGGCTACGTCAGCGTCGGCGTGAGCCTCGGCTTCTCCTGGATGAGCGGCTCGGCCGTGGCGGACGCGGCCGCGCTCAGCAAGGTCGAGGTCCCGGCGATGGTCCGCAACGGTTACAGCCGCCGCTTCGGCCTCGGCGTGGTCGGCGCGTCCGCGCTCATCGCGCCGGTCATGCCGCCGAGCATCCCGGCGGTCATCTACGCCGGGCTGGCGGCGGTGTCCACCGGCGCGCTGTTCGCCGCCTCGGTGATCCCGGCGCTGCTGATGGCGGTGGGCCTGTGCCTGGTCGTGTTCGTGATGGTGCGGCGCCAGCCCGGCATCGTGGAGACCGGCTTCTCGTGGTCGCGGCTCGCCCACACCGGCCGGCGCGCCATCGGCCCGGGCCTCACGCCGGTCATCATCCTCGGCGGCATCCTGGGCGGCTACTTCACGCCGACCGAGGCGGCAGCCGTCGGCGCGCTGTACATGCTCATCCTGGGGTTCCTCTACCGCACGCTGCACGTCCGCGACCTGCCCCGGATCTTCTCCGAGACGGTGATGACCACCGCGGCGATCATGCTGATCGTGTCCTCGGCGGCACTCCTCGGCTACGTGCTCGCCCGCGAGCGGGTCCCCCAGGACCTCTCGTCGCTGGTGCTCGGCTTCACCGACAACGGCACGGTCTTCCTGCTGCTGGTCGCGGTGCTCATGCTCATCCTGGGCACGGTCGTCGACCCCACCGCCGTGCTGGTCCTCGTGGTGCCGATCCTGATGCCGATCGGGCTGCGGCTCGGCGTCGACCCCATCGTGCTCGGCGTCCTGATGATCCTGTCGCTGATGATCGGCCTGCTGACCCCGCCGGTCGGGACCGTGCTGTACGTCCTGAGCTCCACCATGCGGGTGCCGGTCGGTGAGGTCTTCAAGGGATCCCTGCCCTTCATCCTCCCGCTCGTCCTCGTCTGCCTGGCCGTGATCTTCGTGCCAGGAGTCGTCACCTGGCTGCCCCACCAGCTCGGTCTCTGACGACAACCGTCCGTCCGCCCACCCGCCCACCACTGATTGCCACCCCCTCCGATCCGGAACCCCCCGACCCGGGAATCGAAAGGAACAACCATGAAGCAGCACCTGCACCGCGCCCTCGCCGCCGCGGCCGTCGTCGCCCTGCCCCTCGCGCTCGCCGCCTGCGGCGGCAACGACGCGTCGGCCGACGGTGGCGGCAACGTCAAGCTGACCCTCGCCCACAGCTACACCGAGGACCAGCCGCAGCACACGTGCGGCGCCGAGGTGATCAAGTCCGACGTCGAGGACGCGAACGTCGGCCTGTCGGTCGAGATCTACCCCGCGAGCCAGCTCGGCGGGGACGCGGACCGGATCGCCTCCGTGCAGTCCGGCGACATCGACATCGACATCCAGGGCGCGAGCGCCCTCGCCGCCGTCTACGAGCCGATCGGCGTGATCGACGCCGCCTACGCCTTCAAGGACGCCGACGCGCTGGACAACTACTTCACCAGCGGCGCCGCAGACCAGCTGAAGAAGGACTTCAAGTCCGCCTCCGGCGTCTCGATCCTCGGGGCCTGGTCGGCCGGCGCGCGGGAGTTCACCGCCAACCAGCCGATCCGCGAGCCGTCCGACCTCGACGGGCTGCGCATGCGCTTCCCCGGCTCGCCCCAGTTCCTCCTCAACGCCAAGGCGCTCGGCGCCAAGGCCACCGAGGTCGCCTACGAGGAGCTCTACCTCGCCCTGCAGCAGGGCGTCGTCGACGGTCAGGAGAACCCGATCGTCAACATCGCGGCCAGCAACCTGGCCGAGGTGCAGGACTACATCAGCATGTCCGACCACCAGCAGAACTCGAACCTGATCGTCGCCGGCCCGAAGTACGACCAGCTGAACGACGAGCAGAAGTCCGCGCTGGACGACGCCGTCGCCGACGCCGTGTCCCAGATGCCCGGCTGTGTCGAGAAGGCCGAGCAGAAGATCCTGGACCAGTGGGAGTCCGACGGCTCGATGAAGGTCGTCGACGACGTGGACAAGGAGGCGTTCGCGCAGCAGGCCGACGCCTGGTTCCGCGACAACCTCACCGGTGACTCGCTGAAGGTCTACGAGTCGATCAAGGACTCCCAGGGGTGAGCCCCGACGGCGACACTCGGGCCGCCGTCATCCCCACCTACCGGGGCGCGGTCACCCCGGACGAGATCGGCTGGACGCTGACCCACGAGCACCTGTTCGTCCTCAGTCCCGAGCTCGATCGCGAGTACCCCCACCCCGAATGGGACGCCGACGCCGCGGTCGAGTCCGCGGTGACCGGGCTCGACCAGCTCTGGGAGCTCGGGGTGCGCACCGTGGTCGACCTGACCGTCCCGGGCCTGGGGCGCGACACGACCCTCGTGGGCCGAGTCGCGTCGCAGGTGCGGGTCAACCTGGTCGCCTCGACCGGCTGGTACGCCGACGAGGTGCTGCCGCCGTACTTCCGCACGCACGGTCCGGGCCGCCTGGTCGGCGGCCCGGACCCCCTGGTCGAGATGTTCCGGCGCGACGTCGTCGAGGGCATCGGCGGCAGCGGCGTGCGGGCCGGGATGCTCAAGGTGGTCACCGACGAGCCGGGCATCACCCCGGACGTCGGCCGGGTGATGGCGGCCGCGGCCACGGTCCACGCCGAGACCGGGGTCCCGATCACCACGCACACCGACCCGCACCGGCGCACCGGGCTCGACCAGGTCCGGTACCTGGTCGAGCGCGGGGTCGCCACCGACCACCTCGTGATCGGGCACAGCGGGGACAGCGACGACCTCGACTACCTGCTCACCCTGCTCGACCTCGGCGTGACGCTCGGGATGGACCGCTTCGGCATGGCGCACACCGGCGACGACGCGATGCGCGTCGACGTCGTCCTCGCCCTGCTCGAACGCGGGTACGCCGGCCAGCTGGTGCTCTCGCACGACAGCGCCTACTTCAGCCGGGTCACCCCGCCGTCGTGGCGACGCCGCCACACCCCCCACTGGACCCACGACCACCTCAGCCGGCGGATCGTGCCGACACTGCTCGAGCGCGGCGCCAGCAAGAAGGACCTCGACACCATGATGATCACCAACCCGCGCCGCCTGCTGACGCCCGTGACGGCGGGTGCCCGATGAGTGCCGCGGACCCCGCCACGACGTACCGGGTCGGCCTCCTCGGGCACGGCATCGGCCCCTCCCTGACGCCGTCGATGCACGTGCGCGAGGGGCTCGAGCTCGGCCTCGACTACCACTACGAGATCGTGGACCTGGTCGCGCAGCCCGACGTCGACCTGGGCGCGGAGCTCGCTCGTCTCGAGGAGGCGGGGTTCGCGGCCGTCAACGTCACGCACCCCTTCAAGCAGGCCGTCCTCGCCCACGTCGAGGCGAGCAGCGACGTGGTCGAGCGCCTCGGTGCCGCCAACCTCGTGCTGCTCGGGACCGGGCGTCGGATCGCGCACAACACCGACTACCACGGGTTCCGGGCCGGGCTGGAGGAGTTCCTGGGCCGACGTCCGCGCGGGGCCGTGCTCCAGGTCGGGGCCGGTGGCGCGGGCCGGGCGACCGCGTGCGCGCTCATCGACCTCGGCTTCGAGCGGATCGCCGTGCACGACCGCTCGGAAGCCGCCACCGCGGCGCTGATCGAGCGGTTCGACCGGGGTGACGGCCGGGTGGTCGGTACCGGTGGTGATCTCGCCGGGTGGTCGGCGCGCGCCGACGGCGTCGTCCACGTGACGCCGGTGGGGATGCGCGAGCACCCCGGCGTCGCGCTCGACGTCGACCTCCTCCGCGCCGATGCCTGGGTGGCGGAGGTGGTCTACCGGCCGCTGGACACCGAGCTGGTCCGCCGGGCCCGCGCTCGCGGCCTCGCGACGCTCGACGGCGGGGCGATGGCGGTGGGCCAGGCGGTCGAGAGCATCCGGCTGATCACCGGCCGTGAACCCGACCCCGTGCGGATGCACGCCCACTTCGAGCAGCTGGTGGCCGGCTGATGCGCCGCTCGATCGCGACGGTCTGCCTCAGCGGCAGCCTCGAGGAGAAGATGGACGCCGCGGCCGCGGCCGGCTTCGACGGCATCGAGATCTTCGAGCCCGACCTCGTCGTGGGTGACCTCAGCCCCGAGGAGGTGCGGTCGCGGGCGGACCGGCTCGGCCTGACCCTCGACCTCTACCAGCCCTTCCGCGACTTCGAGGGCGTGGACGACGCGCAGCTCGACGACAACCTGCGCCGGGCCGAGGAGCGGTTCCGGATCATGGGCCGGCTCGGCATCGACACCGTGCTGGTCTGCAGCAACGTCGCGACCGCGACGGTCGACTCCGACGACGTGTCCGCCGCCCAGCTGCGCCGGCTCGGCGATCTCGCCGCGTCGTACGGCGTCAAGATCGCGTTCGAGGCGCTCGCCTGGGGACGATACGTCGACGACTACCGCCGTGCGTACCGCATCGTCGAGCTGGCCGACCACCCCGCGGTCGGCACCTGCCTGGACAGCTTCCACATCCTCTCGCGCGGCCACGACCCCGCGGCGATCGAGCAGATGGACCCGGAGAAGATCTTCTTCGTCCAGCTCGCCGACGCGCCCGCGCTGTCGATGGACGTCCTCAGCTGGAGCCGGCACCACCGCCTGTTCCCCGGCGAGGGCGCCTTCGACCTCGGGGCGTTCGTCGCGCACCTGCACCGGGCCGGGTACACCGGTCCGCTCTCGCTCGAGGTCTTCAACGACGTCTTCCGGCAGACCGACGTGCGGCGGACCGCCGCGCACGCCTACCGGTCCCTGGTCTGGCTGGAGGACCGGGCCGCCCGGCTCGTCGGCGACCACGGCCGGCTGGCGGCCATCCCGGACGTCCAGCCGCCGGTCGGCGTCGACTACGTCGAGGTCAAGGCCGAGGACACCAGTGCGGTCGAGACGCTCCTGGACCAGCTCGGGCTCACCTTCCGCGGCCAGCACCGCACCAAGCCGGTGCGGCTGTGGTCGTCCGGGGCCGCCCGGATCGTGCTCAACGAGCAGCACGCCCGCGACCAGCAGCCCGGGCTCGCGGGCATCGGCCTGCAGGTCGCGGACGCCGACGCCACGATCGCCCGGGCCGCCGCCCTCGGAGTCACCCGGGTGCCGCGGCGTACCCAGGCCGGCGAGCAGCGGCTCACCGGGTTCGGCGCACCCAGCGGGCTGGAGGTGTACGTCAACGACAGTTCCCGCTCGGGAGAGCCGGAGTGGGTCAGCGAGTTCCTGCACGGCGCGGCCGACGAGGCCCGGGCGTTCACCCGCGTCGACCACGTCAACCTCGTGCACACCTGGTCCGAGCACGACGAGGCGGTGCTGTTCTGGACGAGCCTGCTGGGGCTGTCCGCACCCGCCGCCACGGAGGTCGCCAGCCCGCAGGGCCTGGTGCGCAGCCAGGTGATGCGGTCGGAGGACGGCTCGGTGCGGCTGCCGCTCAACGTGGCGCCGGCGCTGACCGCGAGCTATCCGGAGCACGTCGCGCTGGAGTGTGACGACATCGTCGCGGTCGCGACCGCCGCGCGAGCGCGGGGACTGCAGTTCCTGCCGATCCCCGACAACTACTACGACGACCTGCGGGCCCGCTTCGGCCTTCCCGACGACCACCTCGCCCGACTCAGCGCGCTCGACCTGCTCTACGACCGCGACGCCGACGGCGAGCTCCTGCACTTCTACACCCCGCGGGTCGGGCGGCTCTTCGTCGAGGTGGTCCAGCGGGTCGGTGACTACGACGGGTTCGGCGCGCCCAACGCGCCCGTGCGGCTCGCCGCGCAGTCCCGCCAGGACTGAGGAGATCCGCCCGGGACGTCATGCGGACGGAGCAAGCGGTTGCTCCGTCCGCATGACGTCCCGCGCTCCGCCTCAGGCGCTGGGCACCCGCCGGCGCCGGAAGCCGGCGAACCCGGTGGTGGCCACGGCCAGGGCGACCAGCGCGAGCGCGGCCAGGGTGACGGCGTCGATCCCGCCGCTCGGCGGGTCCCCGACATGCGTGAGCGGTGAGAGGTCCAGCATCCACTGCGGCATCCGGAGGCCCGGGCCGAGGAGCCCGATCGCCGCGGTGGAACCGAACACGACCCAGGCGACCACGTACGCGCGCGGCGCCAGGCCGAACGCGAGCACGGCGACAGCCGCCACGACGAGCTCGACCGGGGAGGTAGGCGAGTCCGGCGCCGACCAGCGTGGCGACGTACGTCGTGTGCCCGGTGGACAGTGCGGTCGCGACCCCGAGGACACCGGTCGAGACGAGGACCAGGATCGCGAGCCCGCCCAGCACCACCAGCAGCTGGGCGGCCAGCCAGCCGGCCCGCGACAAGGAACCGGTGAGCACCGGCTCGAGGCGCCCCTCGGCCTCCTCGCGGCGCAGCGTGCCCAGCGCCTGCACGACGTAGCCGCAGGCCAGGATCGCGAGGTAGATCTCGACGACGCTCAGGAACCCGTCGGCAGCGGCGCCCTCGGTCATGCCCAGCGCCTGGCGCAGCGAGGGGTTGCCGACGACCGCGTCCACGACCTGCTGGGCGAGGGCGCCCATCATCGCGGCGAGCGCGACGGAGCCGGCCAGCCAGCCGAGGAAGGTGCCGCGCTGGACGGCGGCCGCGAGTCCGGCGGGGTGCTCGAGCCAGGAGGATGCCGCGGCGGGACCGGGGCCGGGACGGTACGTCGCGGAGCCCAGGTCGCGGCGCCCGGCGAGGACCACCGCGGTCACCGCGAGCGCGGCCGAGACCAGCAGCGGGATCGCGAGCACCCACCAGCGCGGGTGGGCCGCGAACGGCGCCGACTTCTCCACCCAGCCGAGCGGGACAGCCAGGACCAGAACGTGTGGGTGACGTCGCCGACGCCCCGCAGCAGGTAGGACGCGCCGGTCACCAAGAACCCGAGGAGGTAGACCCCTCGGCTGTGCAGGACCAGCTGGGCGCACACCGCCGCAAGGGTCGCGAACACCAGGCTGAGCGTCCCGAGGCCGACCGCGTAGAGCACCGCGGGGCCCAGGTCGACCCCGGCCGCCGCGAGCGAGACGACGAAGCCCGCCACCATCGCGCCCACGACGCCGAGCACCAGCAGCAGCGACGCGACCACCGGGGCCCGGCGGTCGGTACGACCCGCCAGAGAGCACCTCGAGCCGTCCGGACTCCTCCTCGCCGCGGGTGGTCGAGGCCACGAGGGCGATCCCGACCAGCGGCATCAGGAAGGACGCGAGGAACCCGAACTCGTCCTGCACGATCCCGCCCAGGCTGCCGATGCCCTCGACCCGGCCGTTGATGGCGACGAGGGCATCGCTGACCACCGCCGCGGCGTACGACGAGATCTTGGCCGGGGTGTCGTACAGGCTCGCGATCGACAGCGCCGTGCCTGCGAGGCTCCCCACGACCGCCAGGACCCAGACCAGCGATCGCCGCCATTGCGCCTGGACCAGGATGGCGAGCAGCCGACCCAGGCCGGTCACGCGACACCCGCCGGCTGGGGCTCGTCGCGGTACTCGCTCAGGAACAGCGAGTCCAGGCTCGGCGGGTGGACGGTGAGGGTTCTGATGCCCGCCTCGTGGACCCGCCCGATGGCGTCGTCGAGCGCCTCGGCGGTGACGCTGAACCGGGTGTCGACGTGACCGTCGGCCCGCTGCTCGGACACGTCGCCGACGCCCGGCGTGCCGCCGAGGGACGCGACCCGGCGGCTGGTGACGGCGTGGACGCTCGTCCGGGTGTGGCGACGCAGGTCCTCCAGCGACCCCGAGGTGACCTGCGGCCGCGGCGGATGATGCTCACCCGCTCGGCCAGCGCCTCCACCTCCGACAGGATGTGGCTCGACAGCAGCACGGTCGCGCCCTCGGCGCACCGCTCGCGGATGACGTCCTGGAACACCTGCTCCATCAGCGGGTCCAGACCCGACGTCGGCTCGTCGAGCACGATCACGTCGACGTCGGCGGCCAGCGCGGCGACCAGCGCCACCTTCTGACGGTTGCCCTTGGAGTAGTCGCGGACCCGCTTGCGGGGGTCGAGGTCGAAGCGCTCGATGAGGGCGGCTCGCCGGTCCGGCACCAAGCCGCCGTGCACGGCGGCCAGGATGTCGACGCACTGACCACCGGTGAGGCCCGGCCACAGCGCCACGTCCCCGGGGACGTAGGCGAGCCGGGCGCGAAGCTCGGTGCCGTCGCGCCAGGGGTCGCCGCCGAGGAGGTCGACCCGCCCGCCGTCGTGGCGCATCAGGCCCAGCAGGATCCGGATCGTGGTCGACTTCCCGGCGCCGTTGGGGCCGAGGAACCCGTGGACCTCGCCCCGGCGGACGTCGAGGTCGAGCCCGTCGAGAGCGCGGAAGCTCCCGAACTCCTTGACCAGTCCCTCGGCGTAGATCACCTCGTCGTGCGTCATGCTCCTGGTGCTCCTTCTTCGGTGGGGGCGCGGAAGGCGCCCTCGGCGTACACGTCCACGACCTCCGCGGCCCACTGCTCCATCCCGTCGGGGGTCAGCAGCTGCAGCCCGCAGACCTGCCCGATCTGGCGCGCCAGCAGCAGCGCGGCCAGGTCGTTGACGAGGAGGAACGCGGCCCGGACCCGGCGGTCGCGGCTGGGCCGGGCGACGCCGATCTCCTCGAGGCCCACGAGCATCCGCTCGGTCAGCTCGAACCAGCGCGCGAAGATCGCGTCGCCGGTCCGGTCGTTGGAGAGGAGCAGCCGGCGCAGGTACCCCGGGATCGGCGAGCCCTCGGGGAACGCCCCGGTGAAGGCCTCGGCCAGCGTCGCCGAGCCACCGCCGGTGAGCGCCCCGGCCAGGTCCTCCTCGAGCGCGTCGACGATGCGCTCGAACGTGCGCGCCACGTGCTCGTCGACGGCCGTCCGCAGCCCGGCCTTGGTGCCGAAGTGGTGCATGACCAGGGCGGGGAGACTCCGGCCTCCACCGCGACCTGGCGCACCGTCACGGCCTCCGGGTCACGCTCCGCGAAGAGGCGCAGCGCGGCCTCGCGGATCGTGGCCCGCGCGGTGAGGTCCCCGGAGTCTGCTGAACGCATGTTCAGCAGACTAAACATATGTTCAATCTGGCGCAAGCGGGCGGCCGCGCCCGGCCGGTCAGGCCGGCGGCCAGGTGGGGGAGTCCAGCCAGGTGTCGAAGAACCGGCCGAGGTGGCGATGGCCGAGTTCCTCGGCCAGGGCCACGAATCCCGCGCGGTCGACGTTGCCGTCAGGGTGTGACTGCGGCCAGCGGCGTACCAGCCTCCAGAACGGCCCGTCGCCGATCTTGCGACGCAGCGCGTCGTACATCGTCGCGGTGCAGTAGTAGACGCAGCCGGTCGCGAACATCTGCTTGTCGTAGGCGCCGGGGCCGCCCTGTTCCTGCCGGTCCACCCGGTTGTGGAAGCGGAAGAAGCCCATCCAGTCGCGCCAGGCGGCGCGTTCGCGGTCGACGGTCCACTGCGCCTCGAGGTACATCGCCATGCCCTCGTTCAGCCACAGGTCGCTCCAGTCGGCCGGCGTGACCGTGTCGCCGTACCACTGGTGCGCGAGCTCGTGCACCATCACCTCGCGGGCGTACGCCGGCGACGTCCACGCCCTGCGCCCGAAGGTCACCAGGGTCTGGGTCTCCATGGCCGAGTCGCCGGGTACGACGACCACGCCGGCGCTCTCGAAGGGGTAGCGGCCGAGCCTCGACTCCAGCCAGCGCAGGTCGGCGGGCAGGTGCCGCAACACCCGCAGGTACCGGGCGGCGTGGCCCGCGGGCAGCCAGTAGCTCAGCGGCAGCCCGTGCGGGCCGGTAGCGGTGCGGTGGACGTAGGGGCCGACCGCCAGCGTCATCAGGTAGCTCGCCGCCGGGTGCGCCAGGTGGAAGCGGGTGGTGGTCGCCCGGCCGCGTCGAGTGCCGGGAGACCAGTCGGCCGTTGCTGACGCCGACCCAGCCGCGCGGCGCGGTGACCGTGACGTCGTAGAGCGCCTTGTCCGACGGCTGGTCGTTGACCGGGTACCACGTGAACGCGCCGAACGGCTCCTGCATGGTGCGCAGCTGGTGGTCGCCCGTGACCCGCATCCCGAGGCCGGCCTGGTCGCTGCGCGTCGTCGGGGCGGGCACGGTGTGCGGCGTGCCGCGATAGGTGATCGCGACGTCGTACCGCTGGTCGGCGACCACGGGCGCCTCGACCTCGAGCACCCGGCCGTCGTGGCTGGCGGGCACGTCCGTGCCGTCGACGGTCACCCCGGTCACCTGCAGGGGGCGGTCGAGGTCGAGCCGGAACGACGGCGCGTCGGCCGTCGCGCGCAGGGTGAGGTCGGCGGCGCCGACCAGCGTCCGCGCCCGGCGGTGCCAGGTGAGGTCGAGTCCGTAGTGGAGCACGTCCACACCGGGGTCGCCGTGCTGCGGGTAGTAGGTGTCCTCGCGCGGCGTCGACAGGCCGTCGTCGTACGGCGCCGCGGCCGCCGCTCCGACCAGGGCGGGCGTGGCGAGCAGCGCGGTGGCGAGCACCGCGGTCAGCGGACGGGCGAGGTGCATGCGGGCTCCCGAGGGTGGACGACGTCACCAGTGTGACGCCGCCGACCAGGCCGGAAGTTGTCTAGTTTCGCTAGGGGGCTGCCGCGCGCAGCTTCTCCAGCAGCGGCCCGGCCGCCTCGTCGAGGAACCGGTCCTGCCCCTCGTCGCCGATCTGCACGATCGCGATGTCGGTGAACCCGGCCTCCCAGTACGCGCGAGACCGCCTCGACGATCCGGTCGAGGTCGGGTCCGCAGGGGATCGACTCCGCGACGTCCTCGGGCCGCACGAACTGGGTCGCGCCGGCGAAGCCCGCCGGGGTCGGCAGGTCGGCGTTGACCTGCCAGCCGCCGCCGAACCAGCGGAACTGCTCGTGCGCGCGCTTGACCGCGGTGTCCTCGTCGGGGTCCCAGCAGATCGGGATCTGGCCCGATCGCGCGGGCCTGCTCGCCGATGCGCGGCGCGCCGTCGACGGCGTTCCACGCGTCGACCGATGGACGCGTCGGCTCGACCGCGATCAGGTGGTCGCCGAGCGGCGCGAAGCGCTCGATCGCCCGGTCGCCGGCGACGGCGAGCCCGATCTCGACGCCCTGCTCGGGCAGGTCCCAGATCCGCGCGGAGTCGACCTGGAAGTGCTCGCCGCGGTGGTCGACCAGCTCGCCGGTGTGCAGCGCGCGGATGATGCTCGACCGCCTCGCGCGAGCATCTCCTGCCGGTCCTGGATCGCCGGCCAGCCCTCGCCGACGACGTGCTCGTTGAGGTTCTCGCCGCTGCCGAGCCCGAGGGTGAACCGGCCCTCGGCGAGGATCTGCAGGGTCGCGGCCTTCTGCGCGACCACCGCCGGGTGGTAGCGCATCGTCGGGCAGGTCACGTAGGTCATCAGGCCCGACCCGCGAGGTCGCCTGCGCGACCGCGCCCAGCGTCGTCCAGGCGTACGGCGCGTGGCCCTGCTCGGTGAGCCACGGGGAGTAGTGGTCGCTGGACACCTCGAAGTCGAAGCCGGCCTGCTCGGCGGCGACGGCGTACCGCACCAGCTCGCGCGGCCCGCTCTGCTCGGTCATCAGCGTGTAGCCGAAGCTTTCGTCATGTCGCGGCCCGAGGTACCCGACTCCGGTGGACCTGCCCGTACCGCGCGTAGCCGTCGAGGCCATGACTCCCGCCGAGATGCTGACCTCGACCTCTTCGGCGGCATCCCGAGAGCGGCGCTCGCCGTCGTCGACGGCCTCGACGAGGACCAGCTCGCCCACCGGCCCGGCGCCGGACGCCAACTCGATCGCCTGGCTGGTCTGGCACGCTGCGCGCGTGCAGGACGACCAGGTCGCCGACGTGGCCGGCACCGAGCAGGTGTGGACCGCCCAGGGGTTCGGTCGACCGCTTCGGCCTGCCCTCGACACCGGCGACCATCGGCTACGGCCACACCAGCGAGCAGGTCGGGGAGGTGCGCGACCGAGCGCCGGGCTGCTCGCCGGCGTACCTGCGCGCCGTGCCACGAGCAGACCCGCGGCTACCTGCGCAGGCGCTCGGCCGAGGACGACCTCGACCGGGTCGTCGACGAGCGCTGGGACCCGCCGGTCACGCTCGGGGTGCGGCTGGTGAGCGTCGTCGACGACGACCTCGCAGCACCTCGGCCAGGCGGCGTACGTCCGCGGGCTACTGGCGGCGCGTGACGGGGCGTCCGATGCGCGACCCCGGCGGTCTCGAGGGAGTGTCTACGCTATCGGTGGTTTGCTTTGGATCTGCTGCTCGTTCGGTCCGTGGCAGACGGTCTGGAAGCGGCACCGGCGGTTCAGTGAGGACGGCACCTGGGACAAGATCCATCAGGCCTCCTGGCTCAGGCCGATCATGTGGGCGAGGTCGACTGGACGGTCAGCGTGGACTCCACGATCAACCGGGCGCACCAGCACGCGGCTGCCCGCGACAAGCACAAGGCGTCAGCGGTGAGGTCGACAACGTTGAGCTGGCAGTAGCCGCGGTCGGTCCGAGCGGCTCTCAGGCACACAGGGGGCTGAGTCGAACTACACGAATCCGTCGGTGGGTGTTCTCGCAGGTCAACCGACCGCGAGCAGCGCTCTACGACGAGCCGTTCCACCACGGGATCGGACGTTCCGCGGCACGCTGACGACGAAGACTCACCTGCTCGAGTCCGGCCGGCCGACCCCGGTGGTCAAGTCCGCCCGGTCCAGTCCAACGCTCCCCGGGGTCCCGGCGTGCTGCTCGATCACCTAGGTATCGAGAGGTGCTTCCGCCCGTCGACGTTCGACCCCGGAAGCGGGGCTTCGCCGACAAGGCCTATCCCGAGCGGCACCGCGGACGCGTTCGAGCCCGCGGGATGAGACGGTGATCCCCGAACCATCCGACCAGATCCGACCGCAACACGCGGTCCGAAGCGGGAGGCAGCGAGCGTTCGAGCCGAGCCTAGCGACGCAGGGGCGATGAGAGCGTGAGGCAGCGGGGCGGGCTGGCCACCCGACTGCTGATCGCTCGGTGAGCCGCCCGGGTGAGCCCGGTAGCGCACGAACGCGGCACCGCGAGCGCCGCGACCACCGTCGCCGACCACGACGAGCACGCCGCCGCCGGCCGCGGCGGCCGCGGTGCCGACCATCGCCGCGCACGCGCCGTGCGCGACGTCGGCGATCCGCGGGCCGCCGGCGACCACGACGATGAAGACGCCCTGCAGCCGGCCGCGCACCGAGTCGGTCGCGGCGCTCTGCAGCATGCTGGTGCGGAACGCCGCGGAGGCCATGTCGGCGGCGCCGCCGAGCACCAGCATCAGCACCGCGACCGCCAGCATCGAGGTCGCGCCAGCGCGTCGGCCAGCCCGACCGCGACGCCGAAGCCGGTCATCGCGACGCCCCAGACGCAGGATGCAGACGATCACCGCGCGGCCCTGGCGGTCGACCCGGGAGACCCAGCCGGAGAAGACGCCGCCGATCACCGCGCCGGTCGGGATCGCCGCGAAGAGCAGCGCGAAGGCCAGGCCGCCCCCGGCCGGGCCGCCGAACGACTCGTGCGCGATCTCGGGGAACAGCGCGCGCGGCATCCCGAAGACCATCGCGATCAGGTCGACGACGAACGACATCAGCAGCACCGGGTGGCCGCGCAGGTAGGCGAAGCCCCTCGACCACCGAGCGCAGCCCGGGCGTGCCCGGTCGGCGGCGTCCTCGACCGGCAGCCGCGGCAGCCGGACCACCGCGCACAGCGTGGCGAAGAGCGTGAACGTGTCGATCAGGTAGAGCCAGGAGAAGCCGAGCACCGGGATCAGCGCGCCGGCGACCAGCGGGCCGGCGATCGCGCCGGCCTGGAAGACGGTCATGTTCAGCGAGTTCGCCGCCGGCAGCAGCTCCAGCGGGCAGCAGCTTGCGGCAGCACCGCGCTGCGGGTCGGCTGGTTGACCGCGAAGAACGCCTGCTGCACCGAGAACAGGCCGAGCAGCAGCCACACGTCGGCGTTGCCCAGCGCGGCCTGCAGCCAGAACAGCGCGCTGGTCGCGATCAGCCCGGCGGTCGTGACGATCAGCATGGTGCGGCGGTCGAACACGTCGGCGAGCGCGCCGCCCCACAGCCCGAAGACCACCAGCGGCACCAGGCCGAAGAGCCCGGTGAGCCCGACGTACGCCGAGGAGCCGGTGTCTGCGTAGATCTGGGCCGGCACCGCGACGACCGTGAGCTGCGCGCCGATGACCGTGATGATGTTGGCCAGCCAGAGCCGGCGGAAGTGCTCGTTGCGCAGCGGGCGGGTGTCGGCCACCAGGCCCCGGAGTCTGCGCACGATCCCCGAACCTAGCGGCCGAGTTCCTCGCAGCGGTAGCGTCGGCACATGACGAAGCCCACCGTCGAGTCGGTCTGGGACTACCCACGCCCGCCGCGTGTCGAGCCCAGCAGCGAGCTGGTCGAGGTCGTGCTCGGCGGTCGGGTCGTCGCCAGCACCACGAGCTCGTGGCGGTGCTCGAGACCAGCCACCCGCCGACCACTACTGTCCCGGGCGGCCTTCGCGGCCGGCACGCTGCGCCCGGCAGTCGGTCGCAGCTGGTGCGAGTGGAAGGGTCAGGCGTCGTACGTCGACCTCGTCGCGGGCGAGACCGTCGCAGCGCGCGCGGGCTGGCTCTACGAGCTGCCGTCGCCCGGCTTCGAGATGTCGCCGGTGCGGTCGCGGTGATGCCGGGCACGTCGACCGGTGCACCGTCGACGGAGAGACGGTCGTGCCCGCCCGGCAGCTTCTACGGCGGCTGGATCACGTCCCGGGTGGTCGGCCTGTTCAAGGGCGGCCCGGGCACCACCGGCTGGTGAGCGCCTTCCCCTGCTAGTCGAAGCCGGCCGTGCGGCAGGAGCTGGAGCAGGTCGTGAGCAGCGAGCTCCACCTTCTTGTGCCGCCACTCCGACGCCCGGTAGACGCAGGCGATCAGCCCGGAGCGGTGGACCCGCCTCAGGTCGCCGAAGCCGAACGCGTAGCGGGCCTTCGTCTCGTCGTTCGCGCCCTCGGTGAGGCCGAGGTGCCAGGCGGCGTACTCGTCCCACGAGTGCCGCTCGAGGTAGGCGTTCTGCGCATCGGCGTCCGGGTTGACCGCGTACGTCGCCACCGGGTCACTCGGCGCAGTAGCTCTGGATGAGTCGCCCTTGAGGAGCCGGTCGGCGAGGAAGTCGCACCACTGGCCGGACGGCGTGCCGCCGTTGACCGGGCCGTCGGACTCGCCGGGGTGCTTGACCCACAGGGTGCCATCGAAGGCGCCGTGGAAGACCAGCTTCGGCCGCTTGCCGAGCCGGGCCCAGGTCGGGTTGATGACGTCGTGGCCGTCGCTGCCCGGCGTCGCGCCGTTGCGGGAGGTGTCGATGACGTAGTGCTTGCCCTCGACGCCAAGCTTGCGCAGCCCCTTCATCAAGAACGCCGCGTAGCTCTTCTCGTCGGAGGTCGGACGGAAGTTGGAGACGTTGGTGCTGAAGCCGCGGGCGTACTGGATGCCCGGCGGCCTTGAGGAGCTTCGGCCGGGTGTCGTACGGCGTCCAGTTCGAGTGGCCCGCGTCGAGGTAGACCCACGCGCCGCTGCTGGCGAGAGCGCTTGCCGGCGTACCGCAGCATCCCCTGCCAGCCCGTCCGGCATGGTCGGGCAGGCTTCACACGAGCTGCTGAACAGCGGCAGCGCGTCGGGCTCGAGGACCACCATCGCGTGCTGGTTGAGCAGTCCCTTGGCGATCTGGCTTGATCCAGGCGCGGTACTGCCGGCGCTGGTCAGCGGGTTGCCCGACGAGTACTGGCCGCAGTCGCGCCCCGGGATGCCGTAGACCGTCAGCACCGGGGTCTTGCGCGCCGCCCGCGGCGTCACCGGTGTACTCCTCGACCTTGGTCCCGGACGTGGGCGGTGTCGTAGGCCTCGGGGATCAGCCAGAACGCCTGGGCGCTTCTGGCCGATCCTTCCGGTAGATCGCCGCCCTGCTGGTAGGCCGGCATCTTCGGGTCGACGAACAGCCCGGGCGTCTTGCGCGGGTCCTTGGCCTTCCTGGCGGCGCGTGCTCGGGACGTGGTCCGCGCCGGGGCGGCGACCAGGCCGGCGCGACCGGGCGGACAGCCGGCAGCGCGCAGCGCGCGCGCAGCCGAGGGAGCACGCGCTCAGGGTACGGGCAGCAGTCCGACCCGGATCCGAGCGAAGCGCCGGATCACGGGTACGGGCTGGTCGTCCTCGCGGGGGCCGAAGATGCACAGCTCGTCGAGCTGCTCGGCGGACAGCGGCAGGCCCCACGCCTGCATCTGGGTCCGGGAGCGGCGGGAGAAGAGCGCGCGGAACAGCTCGTAGGGTCGACGTCGTCCGGTAGCCCCGGCGGTGCCGAACTTCGATCGCCGCGACGCCGCCAGCACCGGCTGCCACAGCGGCTCGGGCAGCACGCCGAGGCCGAGCGCCTCGCGCAGGTCGGCGTGGTGGACCGCGATGTCCCACACGATCGCCGGTCGCGGGCTCGTCGGCGACCGACTCCGCGACCGCGTCCTGATGCGTCCGCATCTCCGCCACCAGCTCGGTGACCGGCGAGCTCGCGCCGCTCGCCGACGTGTCGAGCGGTCCACTCGGGACCCGGCGCGCCGTCCATCCGGCCGGTGACCGCGTCGGCCGGGCCGCCGGCCAGGTGGGCGAGCACGTCGTGCACCGTCCAGGCCGGGGTGCCCGGCACCGGGTGCCGCCAGCTGGTCGTCGGTCAGTCCGGCGGCCAGTGCCGACACCGCGGCGACGTGGTCCCGGTACAGCTCACCCCAGTCCGTCATGAGGGGACTGTAGGGGCTCAGGCCTCGGGCGTGAACAGGCAGAAGGGGTGGCCGGCGGGATCGATGAGCACCCGCACGTCGTCCTGGGGCTGGTACGCCGCCAGGCTGGCGCCCAGCGCCTTGGCGCGTGCCACGCCCGCGTCGAGGTCGTCGACCGCGATGTCGAGGTGCGCCTGCATCTGCTGCGCGCCCGGCCCCGACGGCCAGGTCGGCGGGACGTGGCCGTCCTCGAGCTGGAACGCCAGCCCCGTCGTACCCCCGGGCGGCTCGAGCACGACCCACTCCGCGGCGTCGGTGCGGATCTCCCACGAGAGCAGGTCGCGGTAGAACGCGGCCAGGCCGCGCGGGTCCGGGGCGCCGAGCACGGTCGACGCCAGGCGGAACTCGGGAGCGGGCATGGGCGACACCGTAGGCAACCGGAAACTTCTGCGGAAGGGTGTCGTGTCAGCCGCAGCTTCGTTCGTGGAGAGGGTGACGGGCCGGACGAGGCCCACCGACGGAGGAAATCCATGACCCAGTACCTGCTGTCCGTGCACCACGTCGAGCGGCGAGTCGATGCCGAGCACGCCCGAGGAGATGCAGCCGATGTTCGAGGCGGTCGGGCGCGTTCAACGACAAGGCCCGCGAGGCCGGGATCTGGGTGTTCGCCGGCGGGCTGATGCCGCGGGATACCGCCACCACCGTCGACAACACCGGCGACGCGCCGGTCATCACCGACGGCCCGTTCGCCGAGTCCAAGGAGTGGCTCGGCGGCTTCTGGATCTTCGAGCTGCCCGACCTCGACGCCGCCCTGGCCTGGGCCGCCGAGGGATCGAAGGCCTGCGCCGGCCCGGTCGAGGTGCGTCCGTTCGCGGATGAGTGAGCGACGCACGCCGCGGCGGTCGAGCGGATCTACCGCGCGGAGTACGGCCGGGTGGTCGCCTCGCTGGTGCGCCGCTTCGGCGACATCGACGTCGCCGAGGAGGCGGCCGGCGAGGCGCTCCTGGTCGCGCTCGAGCGGTGGCCCGCCGACGGCGTACCGCCCAACCCCGGCGGGTGGCTGACCACCACCGCCGGCAACCGGGCGATCGACCGGATCCGCCGCGAGTCGCACCGCGACGCCAAGCACCAGGCGGCCCTGATGATCGCTGACCACGACGCCCCACGAGCCGACCGGCCCGGTCGAGGACGACCGGCTGCGGCTGATGTTCACCTGCTGCCACCCGGCGCTGGCGCCGGAGGCCCGGGTGGCGCTCACCCTGCGCCTGCTCGGCGGGCTCACCGTCGCCGAGATCGCCCAGGCGTTCCTCGTCCCCGAGACGACCATGGCCCAGCGGATCACCCGCGCGAAGAGGAAGATCCGCGACGCCCACATCCCCTACCGGGTGCCTGCCGCCGCGGACCTGCCGGCCCGGCTGGCCGGGGTGCTCGCGGTCGTCTACCTGGTCTTCAACGAGGGCTACCTGGCCAGCTCCGGCGAGCGCTCGCTCCGCGAGGACCTGACCGCGCGAGGCGATCCGGCTCGGCCGGGTGCTGCGCGGCCTGCTGCCCGACGAGCCGGAGGTCGCCGGGCCTGCTCGCGCTGATGCTGCTGACCGAGGCGCGGCGCACCGTCGCGGGTCGGCCGACGGCGAGCTGGTGCCGCTGCCCGAGCAGGACCGCGGCGGCTGGGACCGCGACCTGATCGCGGAGGGCCACGACCTGGTCCGCGAGTGCCTGGCGCAGCGGCCGCCCCGGGCCGTACCAGCTGCTCGCCGCCATCAACGCCGTGCACACCGACGCCCCCGACGGCCGCCGCCACCGACTGGGCGCAGATCGCCGCCCTCTACGACCAGCTGTACGCCGTCGCGCCGTCGCCGGTCGTCGCGCTCAACCGGCGCGGTGGCGATCGCCGAGCTCGACGGCCCGGCGGTCGCGCTGGCCGAGGTCGACCGGCTCGCCGGGCCTGACGACCTACCACGCCTGGCACGCGACGCGCGCCGACCTGCTGCGCCGGCTCGGCCGCAGCGCCGAGGCCCGGGCGGCGTACGACGCGGCGATCGCCGCCACCGGGAACCCCGCCGAGCGCGCGCTACCTGTCGCGGCGGCGTGGCAGTCTGGCGCCATGACGCTCGCCCCGCTCGACCTGCCCGACGCCGACGCACGCCGAGGCGTGGGTGGAGGCCCGGGCCCGGGACGGGCTCGCGCGCGGCGCGGGAGCTCGTCGAGCCGGCTGCGCGCCGAGCCGCCGGCCGACGCGCTCGACGCTGCTGCGCCGTGGGACGAGGCGTCGCGGCAGCTCAGCAACGTCGCCGCGGTCGGCGTCGCTGCTGGCCAACGTGCACCCGCTGCTGGCGGTGCGCACCGCCTGCGAGCAGGCCGAGGTCGAGGTCGACCGGCTGCGTCACCGAGCTGCGCCAGGACCGCGGCGCTCTACGACGTGTTCGCGGCCGCTCGACCCGGCCGGGCTGGACCCGGTGGCCGCCCGGCTGCTCGACGAAGACCCTCGACGACTTCCGGCGGGCCGGCGTCGACCGCGACGACGCCACCCGCGCCCGGCTGGCGGAGATCAACGAGCGGCTGACCGACGCTCGGCCAGGAGTTCAGCCGCACCATCCGCGACGACGTCCGCACCGTCCGGGTGCCCGCCCGAGCGGCTGGCGGGGCTGCCGCAGGACTGGCTGGACGCCCACCCGGCCGACGACGACGGGCCTGGTCACCGTCACGACCGACTACCCCGACGCCGTCCCGGTGCGGATGTTCGCCCACGACGCCGAGCGTGCGCCGCGAGGTCACCGTCGCGTTCCTCGAGCGCGGCTGGCCGCAGAACGAGCCGCTGCTCGCCGAGATGTTCGCGCTGCGCCACGAGCTCGCCACGCTGGTCGGCTACGCCGACTGGGCGTCGTACGACGCCGACGTGAAGATGATCGGCGAGGGCGCGCGCGATCCCGGAGTTCATCGACCGGATCGCCGCGGCCGCCGAGGAGCCGATGCGGCGCGACCTCGGCGCTGCTGCTCGAGCGCTACCGCCGCGACGTGCCGGACGCGACCGCGATCGACACCGCCGACTCCCTCTACTACGAGGAGCTGGTCCGCCAGGAGCAGCACGACGTCGACGCCCAGCAGGTGCGCGCCTACTTCGACTTCGCCAAGGTGCGCCAGGGGCTGCTCGACGTCACCGGCCGGCTGTTCGGGCTGCGCTACGCGGCGGTCGCCGGACGCCGCGGTGTGGCACGAGGACGTCGACGGCGTACGACGTGCTGCCCCGGAGCGGTCGGTCCCTGAGCCGAGCGAGCGTCTCGAAGGGTCGGGCGGATCTACCTCGACCTGCACCCGCGGGAGGGCAAGTACAAGCACGCCGCGCAGTTCACCCTCGCCGACGGCCTGGCCGGCCGGCAGCTCCCCGAGGGGGCGCTGGTCTGCAACTTCTCCCGCGGGCTGATGGAGCACGACCACGTGGTGACGCTCTTCCACGAGTTCGGCCACCTGCTGCACCACGTGCTCGCCGGCCGCGGCGAGTGGACCCGCTTCTCCGGGGTCGCCACCGAGTGGGACTTCGTCGAGGCGCCGAGCCAGATGCTCGAGGAGTGGGCGTGGGACGCC
Organism: uncultured Actinomycetota bacterium; assembly: GCA_963763225.1. Taxonomy (GTDB): domain Bacteria; phylum Actinomycetota; class Actinomycetes; order Propionibacteriales; family Nocardioidaceae; genus Nocardioides. The sequence continues at coordinate 27,413 of CAVXNT010000018.1, forward strand.
GACGTGCTGCGGACCTTCGCCACGCGACGCCGCGGGGTCGAGCCGATCCCGGCCGACCTGGTCGAGCGGATGCGCGCCGCCGACGACTTCGGCAAGGGCTACCAGGCGCGGACCCAGATGTTCTACGCCGCGATGTCGTACTGGTTCCACACCGACGCGCCCCGACGACCTGACCGCGGCGATGCGGTCGAGCTGCAGGAGCGGTACTCGCCGTTCCCCTACATCGAGGGCACCCACATGTTCGCCAGCTTCGGGCACCTGGGCGGCTACTCCTCGGCGTACTACACCTACATGTGGTCGCTGGTGATCGCCAAGGACCTGTTCTCCGCCTTCGACCCCGACGACCTGTTCGAGCCCGACCGTCGCCGGCCGCTACCGCGACCGCGTGCTCGCCCCCGGCGGCTCCCGCGACGCCGCCGACCTGGTCGCCGACTTCCTCGGCCGCCCGTACACCTTCGACGCGTACGCCGCCTGGCTGGCGCGGTAGGTCACCGCTCTCGGAACCGTCTTGCCCGCGGCACGACCCCGGCGTACGCTCGCGATATATCGCGACACGTCGGCGACAGTACGCCGGCGTGGCGCGGCTGGACGCACGACGCAGAGGAGCTTCCCGTGGGACACCGAGGATTCGGCCGGCAGTGGGCGCACCACGCCGAGCAGCAGTGGCAGCAGCACCAGCGAGGCGGCGGCTGGGGCGGCCCGCCGTGGGCCGGGTTCGGCCCGGGCGGGTTCGGGCGGCCGGGGCAACCGGGGCCCGCCGCCGTGGGTGGCCGGCCTGTTCGGCCTGGCGCAGGGCGAGCGGCAGCGCGGCCCCCGGGTCCGCCGCGGCGACGTGCGCTCGGCGATCCTCGACGTGGTCCGCACCGCGCAGTGGAACGGCGAGCAGATCAACGGCTACCAGGTGATCCAGCAGATCGCCGAGCGCAGCAACGGCGCCTGGCGGCCGAGCCCCGGGCTCGGTCTACCCGACGATCCAGCAGCTCGAGGACGAGGGCCTGCGTCGCAGACGCGTCGACACCAGCGGCCGGCGCAGCCCTGCGGCTCACCGAGGCCGGGCAGGCAGTACGTCGGCGAGCAGGCCGACGAGCTCGCGGCGGTGTGGGCGCCGTTCGAGGAGCCGGAGCGCGACGACGACGGCGAGCTGCGCCGACCTCAAGCCCGGAGATCGGCCAGGTCATGGGGGCGGTCTGGCAGATCGTCACCACGGGGAGCGACCAGCAGCGGCGCGCGGCCGTCGACGTCCTGGTCGAACCCGCCGCAGGCTCTACGGCGATCCTCGCCGACGGCGACCCCGAGGAGCCGGACGGGGGAGGGGAACGTCGTGAAGGACGACCAGCTGCGGATCGGGGACGCCGAGCGCGAGCAGGCCGCCGCCGAGCTCGGCGAGCACTACGCGCAGGGCCGGATCACGGCCGAGGAGCACGGCGAGCGGCTGGACCGGATCTGGGCGGCGCGCACCCGGGCCGACCTCGCGCCGGTGTTCCGCGACCTGCCTGGCCGGCACGGGCCGGCTGGCCGCGGCGCAGGTACGCCGGCCCGGCGCGCCCCGGCCCCTGGCCGGGGCGCTGCTGCCGGGGCCGCTGGCGCTGGTGCTGGGCGTGCTGCTGGCGCTCACGATCGTCACGCACCTGCCGCTGCGTCCTGGTCGGTGCGCTGGTGGCCCTGGTCGTCGTCGCCCGCCGTCGGCGGTACCGCAGCGCCCGTCCGCGGTGCGGCTGACAGCGCTAGACCACTGGCGTAGACCAGGGCGTTAGACCACCTTCATGGTGCCGCTGAGCAGGCATAACCTGCAAAGCACCGGGCCGGGGGGCACCGGAGGAACGTTCTCGGGAAGACGTGCTCACGCCCTATTTCCTGTCAACGCAAGGAGATCGTCGTCATGGCGATTCATACCCGGCTTCCGCATCGCGGCCGCGCTGGCCGCGCTGGTCGCCCCATTGGCACTAGTGGCTGCGACACAAGCACCGCTCGTCCGCGTCGTCGGCCGAAGCCGCACCACCTGCGGATGTACAAGGTCGAGAAGTACGTCGCCATCGACGGCGAGTACCCCGACAACACGGGCACGAGCACGGTGTCCTGCAACGCCGCGACTGGGCCGTCGACGGCATGTGGAAGGTCGACCACGTCGACGAGACCACGACCGACGACGGCAACCCGGTGGCCGGCGACGCGCGCCACGTCTACTTCAACGCCTCGTACCCGACCAGTCGAACAGGCCAGTTGGCACGTACCGGATCTTCAACGACAACTACGGCCGGGCCCAGATCAAGCTGTGGGTGACCTGCCTGTCGAGCAACACCGAGAAGGCGCACGGCCACAGCCACCCGATCATCGTCAACCGCTACAACGACGACCTACGCGACCAACGCCGGTCACCAACTACTTCGAGTGGAACGGTTCTTGCGCGCGGCCAACGCGGTCGAGGTCGCGCCGGGCTTCGACTTCGGCACTACCGGCGGCTCACTCTGGCGGCAGCTGGCCCGAGCAGACCGCCGGCCAGCCTGGCAGTGGTGGTTCCACCTCGATGCCCCGACGAACGCCGACGTTCTACATCAGCTGCCTGTCGCTCAAGACCGGGAACGCCGGCAGTGGCACCGCGCACCGGCACAAGATCCTGGCCGACTGGACGCCCGACACGGCCACCGGTCACCGTGACCGGCGTCGACCACGCGCCGTTGACCGACGTCCAGCAGTCCTGCGGCGACCAGGAGCAAGGCTCTGGTCGGCGGCTTCTACATCCGCGACCCGCACCACGTGTGGTTCCTCGGCATGGAGCCGCGGATCAAGACCCGTGACCTACAGGTTCTGGAACGACGGTGGCGGCGAGCGACGACGTCCAGCTGACCGTCCTGTGCGTCAACGACCGCACGGGCCGGCAGGTCGCCTGACCTGACCGCATGTCGACCGACTGAGCCCGTCTCCCTGTCGGGGCGGGCTCAGTCTTCGAGCACCCGGAGCCCCCCACCGGGCGGGCCACCGCATTTGACAGGAGTGCGCGCCCGCCCGGTGAGGTTCCTGCCTGACCGGAGAAGCGAACGGAGGAGAAGGTGTCGACGCTCGGCCGCCCGGCGGACCCGGTGGCTGCTGATCACGGTGCTGCTGGTGCCCGCGATCGTGCTGCCGCTGTGGATCCCGCTCTACGACCGTGAGGATCCCGTCGTCCTCGGGTTCCCGTTCTTCTTCTGGTTCCAGTTCGTGATGATCGGCGTCGCCGTCGTTCTCACCGCGGTCGCGTCGGTCCTGGCCGCCCGCGCGCACCGCCTCGACCGGGTCGCCCACGGCCTCCCGCCCGAGCCGGAGGGAGACGCATGAACGGCGTGGCCGTCGGCGTCTTCGTCTTCCTGTTCCTGCTCGTCACCGTCGTCGGCTTCGCCGCGGCCCGGTGGCGGCGCGCCGAGACGCTCGACAGCCTCGACGAGTGGGGCCTGGGCGGCCGCCGGTTCGGCACGTTCGTCGCCTGGTTCCTGATCGGCGGCGACCTCTACACGGCGTACACCTTCGTCGCGGTGCCGGCGACGCTGTACGCCGGCAGCGTGATCGGGTTCTTCGCGATCCCGTACGGGATCATCGCCTACCCGCTGGTGTTCCTCTTCCTGCCGCGGCTCTGGTCGGTGTCGCACCGCCACGGCTACGTCACGCCCGCGGACTTCGTGCAGGGCCGCTACGACAGTCGCCCACTGGCGCTCGCCGTCGCGCTGACCGGGATCCTCGCGACGATGCCGTACATCGCGCTCCAGCTGGTCGGCATGCAGGTCGCGCTCGAGGTGCTGGGGATCGGTACGCCGGGTGACGGCTGGCTCGCGAAGGACCTGCCGCTCTTCGTCGCGTTCGGGCTGCTCGCGGCGTACACCTACTCCGCCGGGATGCGGGCGCCGGCGCTGATCGCGTTCGTCAAGGACACGCTGATCTACGTCGTGATCATCGTGGCAGTGCTCTACATCCCCCACCAGCTCGGCGGCTGGAGCCACGTCTTCTCGGCGGCGAACGACAGCTTCGCGGCCTTCAACGCCGACCACGCCGACGCGATCGCGGCCGGGCAGGCCCAGCCCCGCGGCGCGATCCCGCCCGGCGCCGCCCAGTGGGCCTACGCCTCGCTGGCGCTGGGCTCGGCGCTCGCGCTGTTCATGTACCCGCACTCGGTCACCGGCGTGCTGGCCACCCGCAGCCGCTCGGTGATCCGCCGCAACGCCGCGCTGCTGCCGGCGTACTCGGTCCTGCTCGGGCTGCTCGCGCTGCTCGGGCTTCGTCGCGATCGCCGCGGGCGTGAAGGTCGCGAACCCGCAGCAGGCGGTGCCGCAGCTGTTCGAGGACCAGTTCAGCCCGTGGTTCGCCGGCGTCGCGCTCGCGACGATCGTCATCGGGGCGCTGGTGCCCGCGGCGATCATGTCGATCGCCGCGGCGAACCTGTGGACCCGCAACGTCTACCGCGCGTTCATCAACCGGCGGGCGACGCCCGCGGAGGAGGCCCAGCAGAGCCGGGTCGTGTCCGCTGCTGGTGAAGTTCGGGGCGCTGGTCTTCGTCCTGGCGCTGTCCAAGGACTTCGCGATCAACCTCCAGCTGCTGGGCGGGCTCTGGGTCCTCCAGACCTTCCCCGCGATCGTCGGCGGCCTGTACACGCGCTGGTTCCACCGGCGCGCGCTGCTCGCCGGGTGGGCCGTGGGCATGGCGTACGGCACCTGGCTCGCGTACGGCGTGGCGTCGCCCACCAAGGCGCACTTCGGCGGCCCGCTCGTCGCCTTCCCGGGCACGGAGACCAAGGTCTACATCGCGCTGATCGCGTTCCTCGCCAATGTCGCGGTCGCCGTCGCGCTCACCATCGTGTTCCGTGCCCGCGGGGTGCCCGCGGGCGTCGACGGCACCCGGCCGCAGGACTACGTCGCCGACGCGGGCGACCCCGGGCGTCGAGGCGAGCAGCTCGTCCATCCAGGCGAAGCACGCCGCCGACAGCTCGGTCAGCGGCGCGCTGCCCGGCAGCAGCGCGTAGACCCGGTCGGCGACCTCCGGCGGCAGGTCCGTGCGCAGGTACCGGAGCCCGAAGTCGTGGCGCCACGGGCAGTGCGCGATCCGCAGCAGCCGCACGACGACGCCGAGGGCGAACCGCTGGTACAGGTCGATCGCCTCGGGGAGCTGACCCCGCGCGACCGCCCGGTTCACCAGCCACTCGGCGGTGGCGCGGCGCTGGCGGGCCTGGTCGACGGCCTCGGCGCAGGCCGCGTCGAGCTGCGCCCGGTCGTCGGGGCGGAGCAGCAGGAGTCCGTCGGGGTCGTGCAGCACGAGCGGCGTGCCGTGCCGGCGTACGTCGACGCACCGCCGCTGGTCGGACAGGTCGGAGAAGTGCAGGTCGACGATGCGGGTCGGCTCGGCGAGCGCGCCGGGGTCCGGCTGGTGGTTGACGAAGCACTGCCGGCCGTCGGGCCAGGCGGCCAGCGGCAGCTCCCACACGTGGTCGACCTCGAACGCCGCCCGGGCGCGGCCCAGCAGCCGGTCGTACACGTCGGAGGTCGCGCCGGGCGTGCACAGCAGGTCCACGTCCAGGTCGGACCACTCGTCCCAGCCGCCGGTCGCGGCCGAGCCGCCGACCCAGACCACCCGCAGGTCGGGGTCGTCGGCGGCATGGGTGCGGAGCAGGTCGAGCCAGTCGTCGAAGCGGGTCAGGTCAGGGGTCTCGGGCACGCGGGTCATCGTGGCGGCAAGTGGGTACCCCGCGCACATGACTTTCGCCGCCAGGGCCGCCGCCTCCGCTGGCGGACGCCTCCTCGAGGCCGCCACCTCCACGCTGGCCGCGGTGCGGCCGGCCGCCAAGCCGCTGCACCCGCTCGGGGACGTCGTCCGTGCCCGCCTCGTGCGGCACGGGTCGGACGAGACGACCGGCGTGCCCTGGCTCGACGATCCCGGCGAGGACGAGGTGGTGGCCCGGGTCTCGCGCGCGATCGGCCTGCCCGCCGCGCTGCCCGACATCCACGGGCTCGCCGTGCGCGTACCCACGGCCGAGGGGTACGGCGACCTGCTGCTCGCCAGCACGGGCCGGGGCCGGCTCAGCCGATTCGTGCTGACCGCGAGCTGGCGGCCGGGCGGGCGGCCGCTGACCACGCTGCTGCCCTACCGCACCCCGACCGGGCCGGTCCTGCTGGGCGCCGGGCGCTGGACGGCCCGACGTACGAGCTGTCCTGGGCGCGGCCCGCGGGCGACTGGCACGTCCTCGGCGAGCTGCACCTGGCCGACGAGCCGGGCGACGAGGACGTCTCGTTCGACCCGGTGCGCAACCGGGTGCCCGGGCTGGAGCAGTACCCCACGGTGGTCCGGCTCCGCGAGCCGGCGTACCTGCGCGCCCGGAAGACCCGCTCCTAGGCCGTCACGCGGAGCGCCGCCGCAGGTCCACCGGCTGGCCGTCCTTCGGGAACGGCAGCGAGTGGTTGTTCATCGGCGCGACGTACGCCGGGTCGACCGACCACTCGAAGCCCAGCAGCAGGTGGAACATCAGCGCCGTGACCTCCGCGCCGGCGAAGTACATGCCCAGGCACTTGTGGACACCGCCCCCGAACGGTGCCCAGGCGTACCGGTGCGACCGGTCCTCGCGCCGCTCGGGGCTGAAGCGCTCGGGGTCGAACGTCTCGGGGTCGGTCCACAGGTCCGGCATCAGGTGGCTGAACTGGAGGCCGACGGTGGCGTAGGTGCCGGCCGGGATCCGGGTGCCGAGCACGACGGTGTCCTTGACCGCCTGGCGCAGGATCACCGGCACCGGAGCCCGCAGCCGCAGCGACTCCTTCATCACCAGGTCGATCGAGGTCAGGCTCTCCAGGTCGGCCAGGCCGGGCGTCGTACCGACCCGGTCGGCGAGCTCCTGCGCCTCCTCGCGGCAGCGCTGCTGCCACTGCGGGTGCTGGCCGAGGAACTGCATCATCGACGACAGCGTGATCGTGGACGTGTCGTGCGCGGCCATCATCAGGAACACCATGTGGTTGACGACGTCGTCGTCGCTGAAGCGCTCGCCGTCCTCGGACTCGATGTGGCACAGCACGGAGAACAGGTCGTCGGTCGCCGATGCCCGGTGCGCCGGCAGGTAGCCGCGCAGGAACTCCTCGAGGTGCCGCCGGCCCACCAGGCCGCGGTGCCAGCGGGTGAACGGCACGTCGTAGCGGATGATCGCGGCCGCCGCCTGCACGCACGCGATGAACGACCGGTTGACCCGGTCCATCTCCTCGCGCGAGGTGTGGTCGGCCCCGCCCATGAAGGTGTTGGTGGCGATGTCGAGGGTGAGCTGCTTGAGCGCCCAGTAGGCCTGGAAGTCCGGCCTCGCCGCCCAGGTCGCGAGCCCGGCGGTGATCGCCGGGTGCATGGCCGCGGTGTAGTTCTCCAGCCGGTCGCGGGTGAACGCCTGCTGCATGATCCGGCGGTGCAGGTGGTGCTCCTCGAAGTCGAGGAACATCAGCCCGCGCCCGAAGAACGGCCCGACCAGGTACGTCCACGCGGGCCCGTTGGCCCACGCCTTGTCGGCGTTGCGCAGCGCGACCTCGCACGCGTCCGGGCCGAGCAGCATCACCCAGCGGTCCTTGCCGACCAGGCTCATCGGCGAGACCGGGCCGTAGGCCTCCCACTGCTTGCGGAACAGCGCCAGCGGGTCGCGGGCGTACTCCAGGCTCCGGCCGATGAGCGGCAGTCCCCGCGGCGAGGGCGGCAGCTCGCGGATGGGCGACTCGGGGGCGGAGGTGGCCATCTCGCCACAGTAGAACGCGTTCCCACTCGTCGGTAGCCTCAGCGGCATGACGCCCTCCTTCGAACTGGACCAGGACCACCTCGACCTGCGCGACTGGCTGCACGGCTTCGCCGCGGACGTCGTCCGGCCGGCCGCGGCCGAGTGGGACGAGAAGGAGGAGTTCCCCTGGCCGGTGCGTGGAGGAGGCCGCCAAGGCGGGCATCTACTCGGTCGACTTCATCGTCGCCCAGGCGTTCGACGAGACCGGGCCTCGGCTTCCCGATCACCATGGAGGAGCTGTTCTGGGGCGACGCCGGCATCGGCCTCTCGATCGTCGGTACCGTCGCTGGCGGCCGCCGGCGTGCGCGCCAACGGCACCGACGAGCAGGTGGCCGAGTGGGTGCCGGCGATGTACGGCACGCCCGGGCGACCTCAAGCTCGGCGCGTTCTGCTCCTCCGAGCCCGACGCCGGCTCCGACGTGGGGGCGATGCGGACCCGCGCGACGTACGACGAGGCGACCGACGAGTGGGTGATCAACGGCACCAAGACCTGGGCCACGAACGGCGGCATCGCCGACGTCCACGTGGTGACCGCGGTCGTCGACCCCGACCTGCGCACCCGGGGGCAGGCGTCGCTTCGTCGTCCCGCCCGGGCACCAAGGGGCTCAGCCAGGGCCAGAAGTTCCACAAGCACGGCATCCGCGCCTCGCACACCGCCGAGGTGGTGCTCGACAACGTGCGGGTGCCGGGCCGCTGCCTGCTCGGCGGCAAGGAGAAGCTCGACGCGCGGCTGGCCCGGGCGCGCGAGGGCGTCCGGCGCGCGGCGGCAACGCGTCGATGGCGACCTTCGAGCGCACCCGGCCCGCGGTCGGCGCGCAGGCGATCGGCATCGCGCGCGCGGCGTACGAGGTCGCGCTGGACTACGCCAAGACCCGCGAGCAGTTCGGCAAGCCGATCATCGAGAACCAGGCGATCGCGTTCAAGCTCGCCGACATGGCGACCTCGATCGAGGCCTCCCGGCTGCTGGTGTGGCGGGCGGCCTGGATGGCCGCGGCAGGGCAAGACGCTTCGAGAAGGCCGAGGGCTCGATGTCGAAGCTGTTCGCCGGCGAGACCGCGGTGCGGGTCACCGAGCGACGCGATGCAGATCCTCGGCGGCAACGGCTTCACCCGGGAGTACCCGGTCGAGCGATGGCCCGCGACGCGAAGATCTACACGATCTTCGAGGGCACCTCGGAGATCCAGCGGCTGGTCATCGCCCGCTCGGTCTCCGGCGCGCCGATCCGCTGAGCACGTTCCGGGGCGCCATCGCCGGCGTCGGGACCACGTCGGGGGTGCGGGTCGTGGTGGGCCGGTGGGACGAGTCGCCGTACGGCGCGTTCGCGGACGCGATGGTCGAGACGGCCGGCGGGCGCCGGGTGCTGGTCGCGCCGAGCGACGAGGTCGCCGGGTTCGTCGCCTCGACGTACGTCTTCGACGAGGTGCGGGTCGAGCCGGTCACCGTCACCGGCTGGGCGGTGAGCTCGCCGTCGTTGTCGCTGATCCTCACCGTCGGCGGGCGCACCGCGCTGGGGCGCGTGCTGCGGCTGGTGCCGGCCCGGCTCGCCGAGAGCCCGGCCTGGTGCACGGTGACCGACCCGGTCGCGCGGGTGGCGCTGCGCGGTGTCCGCACCCGCGGCTCCGCCGGTGGGGGCCGGCGGGAGTACTACGGCGCGACGGACGTGCGGGCGGTGACGGCCGCGCGGGGGTCCTTCGACGGGGCCGACCTCGGCGGGCTGGCGCCGGTCGACCCGCCGCCGCGCTTCGGCTTCTCGTCCACGCCGCGCCGGCCCTCGATGACCACGGTCGTGACCACCGTCCGCCCCTGACCGGAGGTGTCCCCATCGCCCACGTGGCGTCAGCACCACCGCGCGAATCGCGGCAGTCCGGATGTTCCTCGCGGCGCGGCCTCGGGATGTCATACGGACGGAGCAAGGGGTGACACCGTCCGCATGACGTCTCGGGGTGAGCGGATCTCGGCGGTCCAGGCGTGGATCGAACACGAGGGCCACACCCGGTGAACCTCGACCCGGCGGCCTACACCTCGATCGCGCGGTTCACCCAGGTCGAGGTGACCTGCATGCCGACCTTCTCGTAGAGGCCGAGGGCGCCGGTGCGGGAGTCGGTGGAGAGGCCGGAGCGGCGTGGCGCCGTGGGCGCGGGCGACCGCGAACGCGTCGACCAGCAGCGCCTGGGCGAGCCCGCGGCCGCGCTGGTCGCGTGCGGGTGGCGACCGTGCGATGTAGCCCGTCGGCGCCCTCCGGCGAGCACGACGTGGGTCACGCCGACCACGGCGCCGTCGGGGTCGGCGACGACGCGCAGGTTCCAGGGCTCGAAGCCCGGGCCGCCGGACCACCTGGGCGCAGCGAAGTCCTCGAACGGCTGCCGCTCGCGCTCGGACCACTCCAGGAAGGCGTCCTCGATCGACCGTCCAGCAGGCCGCGTAGTCGTCGGCGGTCGCCTCGCGCACGGCGTAGCCGTCGGGCAGCGGCCGCGCGGCGATCGTCGGCGCCCTCGGGCAGCTGGAGCACCCAGCTCTCCCAGCGGACGTGGTAGCCGAGCGCCGCGAGCAGCCGGTCGCCGGCCGAGCCCTGCGGCACCGGCATGCCGATGACGGACGAGCCGCCGGCGCGGGCCCGCTCCTGCATCCACCGGGCCAGCGCCGTGCCGATGCCGCGGCCGCGGTGGTCGGGGTGGACGGCGGCGTCGCCGCGGTCGCCGCCCATCACCTCGGCGTACGCCGACCAGCCGGTCCCCGTCGAAGACGCCGATGGTGCTGGCGGAGACGTCGTACGCCGGGCGCTGCCAGTCGCCGACGATGTCGGCCTCCTCGATCGCGACCTCGCCGGTGTCCTGCAGCTCCTGGGCGGCCATCACCTCGAAGACGGCGCGGGCGTCGCCATCACGAGCGGACGCATGGTGAGGCTGTCGGGCAGGGCCGGGTTCGGTCACGGACGAGAGTGTCCGCGGTGCGCGGGCGCCGGTGCCGCAGCGAATTACCGGCGGGTCCGTCGATGGCGGCGCGCCCCGTCGCGGAGCGGGCCGGCCGGGCGACGGTCGGTCAGGCGTTGCGGATCGCCGAGACGTCGAACTCGAGCTTGATCTTCTCCGAGACCAGCACGCCGCCGGTCTCGAGCGCGGCGTTCCAGGTCAGGCCCCAGTCCTTGCGGTTGATCGTGGTGCCGCCCTCGAAGCCGATGCGCAGGTTGCCGAACGGGTCGCGGGCGGAGCCGGTCGAGCTCGAACGGCGATCGTGACCGGCTTGGTCGACGCCCTTGATGGTCAGGTCGCCGGTGATCGGTCCAGTCGTCGCCGTCGCGCTCGACCTTGGTGGAGACGAAGGTGATCTCCTTGTTGTCGTCGGCGTCGAAGAAGTCGGCGGAGCGCAGGTGGCCGTCGCGGTCGGCCGACGCCGGTGTCGATGCTGCCGGCCTGGATGGTCAGCTCGACCTTCGAGGCGGCCGGGTTCGCGGAGTCGACGTGGGCGGTGCCGGCGAAGTCGGTGAACTGGCCGCGGACCGTGGTGACCATCGCGTGCCGGGCGCTGAAGCCGAGGCGGGTGTGGGTCGGGTCGATGGTGTAGTCGCCGGTGATGTCCTCGACGGCGGCGGTGGGGGCGTCGAAGGTCTCGGCGGCCTGTGCGGTTGAAGAAGGACATGGCGGGCTCCTTGGACGGTGGTCGGTGGTTGAACCTTTAACCACCTTAACCGGACCCCGGTCCGGTTCATTCCCGGGTGCCCACCGAGGAGCCGAGAACGGCACAGACCCCAGCCGGCGTCGGCCGAGCGGGGTCGTGGGGGCGGTTGGGCGCGGTCAGGCGGCGTCAGACCGCATGTGCACCGGCGCGCGTGCTGCGACCTGGGCCGGCATCGACCCAGTGCGGCCTCGAGGACGGGTGCGCCGGCGGCGTCGGTCACCGCGACCCAGGTCTGCACCAGATCGTTGGTCCATCGAGTCGCTCATCGGACACCTTTCGTTCACCTGCTGTTCACCTAGCGTACCGGATCCCCGACCGCGAAGTCGCCGATCCGCGGCCACCGCTTCTCCGGCCGACGGCGCGCGCGATCTCCTGCCCGAATTCGGGCAGGAACGTTGCGAGGTGTCCGCACTGAGACGCCGCGGTCTGCACGATCGGGGCGATTGTCCTTCGGTCGCCAAGCGCCGGATCGCCGTGTGCCTCGTCGATCCGAGCTCGTCGGCATCGCCGCCAGCACCGGACTCAGCGCCGCGGAGGCGGCCCGGGTGGTGCGAGGACGTCGTGGCCTTCCACGCCGAGCCCGTCGAGGAGTACGTCCGGCGCCGGCACGCCCAGCTGAAGACCTACGGCGCGAAGAACCCCGAGATCTTCGCCCGGATCGCCGACGAGCTGCCCGGCCGCGTGGTGGCCGCGCCCGCGCTCACCGAGCGCCAGCTGCGGCGGATCGTCTACGGCTGAGCGCGCCCGACCTGCCACACCGACCAGAGGCAGGACCACCCATGTGCGGAATCGTCGGGTACGTCGGCGGCCAGCAGGCCGCGCCGCTCCTGCTCGAGGGGCTGGGCCGGCTCGAGCACCGCGGCTACGACTCGGCCGGCCTCGCCGTGCTCGGCGGGAGCGGCGCTCCGGGTCGCCAAGCGGGCCGGCCGGGTGCGCGACCTGGCCGACGCGGCTGCCGAAGCGGTTCGCCGGCAAGGTCGGCATCGGCCACACCCGGTGGGCCACCCACGGCCCCGCCAACGACGTCAACGCCCACCCGCACACCGACGCCACCGGGCGGGTCGCGGTGGTCCACAACGGCATCATCGACAACGCCGGCCGGCGCTGCGGCAGCGGCTGGCCGACGACGGCGTCGAGCTGGTCTCCGACACCGACACCGAGGTGCTCGCCCACCTGGTCGCCCGCTCGGACGCCGACACCCTGGAGGGCAAGGTCAGCGAGGCGCTCGGCGCGATCGAGGGCACCTACGGGCATCGCGGTGCGTGCACGCCGACTTCCCCGACCGGATCGTGGTGGCCCGCAACGGCAGCCCGCTGATCATCGGCGTCGGCGAGAGGGAGATGTACGTCGCCTCCGACCTCGCCGCCCTCGTCCGGCACACCACGACGGTCGCCCACCTCGACGACGGCGAGATCGCCACGGTCACCGCGACCGGCTTCACGACGTACCGCCAGGACCTGACCCCGACGCGCGCGACCGCGACGACGCTCGACATCGACCCCGACGGCGTACGACGCCGGCGAGCACGAGTCGTTCATGCACAAGGAGATGCTCGAGCAGCCCGACGCCGCGGAGCGCGTGCTGCGCGGCCGGCTCGACGAGCGGTTCGGCACCGCCCACCTCGGCGGGCTGAACATGGACGCCCGCGAGACCCGGGCGATCCGGCCGGGTGAAGGTCCTCGGCTGCGGCTCGGCCTACTACGTCGGCCAGATGGGCGCCTCGCTGGTCGAGGAGCTGGCGCGGATCCCGGCGGACGCCGAGGCGGCCAGCGAGTTCCGCTACCGCAACCCGATCATCGAGCCCGACACCCTCTACGTCGCGGTCAGCCAGTCCGGCGAGACCATCGACACCCTGCTCGCCGTCCAGGAGATCCGCCGCAAGGGCGGCCGGGTCGTCGGCCTGGTCAACGTCGTCGGCAGCGCGATCGCGCGCGAGTGCGACGGCGGCATCTACCTGCACGCCGGTCCCGAGGTCGCGGTCGCCTCGACCAAGGCGCTGACCAACGATGTTCCTCGGCTTCGCGCTGCTCGCGCTCCAGCTCGGCCGGGTGCGCGACCTGTCGATCGCCGACGGCCGGCGGCTGATCGCCGGGCCTGCAGCGGCTGCCCGGCCAGATCGAGGAGGTGCTCGCGCAGCGAGGAGGCGCTCGCCGCGGTCGCCGGGCCGGCTCGGCGCAGGCGGAGAGCCTGTTCTTCGTCGGCCGGGTGCGCGGCTTCCCGGTCGCCCGCGAGGGCGCGCAGAAGTTCAAGGAGATCTCCTACCGGCACGCCGAGGCCTACCAGACCTCCGAGCTCAAGCACGGCCCGCTCGCGCTGATCTCGACCGAGGTGCCGACGGTCGCGATCGTCCCCGACGACGAGCTCACCGACCGCAACGTCGGGGCCCTGCACGAGATCGCCGCCCGCGGCGGCCCGCTGGTGGTCGTCACCCACCCGAGCGTCGACCTCGGCGACGTCGACCGCCGAGCGGATCGACGTACCCCGCAACGAGCGGGAGCTGGACCCGATCCTGCTGACCCTCCCGCTGCAGCTGCTGGCCTACCACGCGGCGCTGCGCTGGGCCACGACATCGACAAGCCCCGCAACCTCGCGAAGTCGGTGACGGTGGAGTGAGCCAGCCCACCGCGACGACGAAGGTGATGTGTGAGACGCGAGCCACTACCGTTTGACGGGTGAGCAACGAGGACCACGACGACCCCACCGCACCCGAGGTGACGTTCGCCGACCTCGGCCTCGACGACGCGGTGCTCAAGGCACTGCGCGACGTCGGCTACGAGACGCCCTCGCCGATCCAGGCCGCGACGATCCCGCTGCTGCTCGAGGGCCGCGACGTGGTGGGCATGGCGCAGACCGGCACGGGCAAGACCGCGGCGTTCGCGCTGCCGATCCTGTCGCGGCTCGACCTCGCGCCAGAAGACGCCGCAGGCGCTCGTGCTCGCGCCGACCCGTGAGCTCGCGCTCCAGGTGTGCGAGGCGTTCGAGCGCTACGCCGCCCACCGTGCGCGGCGTGCACGTGCTGCCCGTCTACGGCGGCCAGGGGTACGGCGTGCAGCTGAGCGCGCTGCGCCGCGGCGTGCACGTCGTCGTGGGCACGCCGGGCCGGATCATGGACCACCTGGAGAAGGGCACCCTCGACCTGTCCGAGCTGCGCTTCCTGGTGCTCGACGAGGCCGACGAGATGCTCAACATGGGCTTCGCCGAGGACGTCGAGACGATCCTGGCCGACACGCCGGAGGACAAGAACGTCGCGCTGTTCTCCGCGACCATGCCGGCGCAGATCCGGCGGATCTCCACGAAGTACCTCCACGACCCCGTCGAGGTCACCGTCAAGAACCGGACGGCGACCGCGTCGAACATCACCCAGCGCTACCTGGTCGTGTCCTACCCGCAGAAGGTGGACGCCCTGACCCGGATCCTCGAGGTCGAGAACTTCGAGGGGATGATCGTCTTCGTCCGGACCAAGAACGAGACCGAGACGCTCGCCGAGAAGCTGCGCGCCCGGGGGCTGTCCGCCGCCGCGATCAACGGCGACGTCGCGCAGGCCCAGCGGGAGCGGACCGTCAACCAGCTCAAGTCGGGCAAGCTCGACATCCTGGTCGCCACCGACGTCGCGGCCCGCGGCCTCGACGTCGAGCGGATCAGCCACGTCGTCAACTACGACATCCCGACCGACACCGAGTCCTACGTGCACCGGATCGGCCGCACCGGCCGGGCCGGCCGCAGCGGCGACGCGATCTCGTTCGTGACCCCGCGCGAGCGGTACCTGCTCAAGCACATCGAGAAGGCGACCCGCCAGCCGCTGACCCAGATGCAGCTGCCGACCGTCGAGGACGTGAACATCACCCGGCTGGCCCGGTTCGACGACGCGATCACCGAGGCGCTGGGGCAGACCGGCCGCATCGAGCGGTTCCGCGACATCATCGACCACTACGTGCGCGAGCACGACGTGCCCGAGGTCGACGTCGCGGCCGCACTGGCCGTGGTCGCGCAGGGCGACACGCCGCTGCTGCTCGACCCGGAGGCCGACGCAGCGTCCGGCCACCGCGCGACGAGCGCGCCGCGGACCGGGACCGGGAGCCGACCGCGAGCGAGCGGCCGCGCGCCCGGGGCGCAGCGACGTGCCGATGGCGACGTACCGGATCGCGGTGGGCAAGCGCCACAAGGTGGAGCCCCGCCAGATCGTCGGGCGCGCTGGCCAACGAGGGCGGCCTGTCGCGGCAGGACTTCGGCCTCATCGACATCCGCGCGGACCACTCGCTGGTCGAGCTGCCCGCCGAGCTGCCCTCGGGCGCCTGGGACGGGCTGCGCGAGCACCCGCATCTCCGGGAAGCTGATCGAGCTGAGCCGTGACTCCGGCGGCCCGCCGGCGCGCAAGAAGCCGCGGCACAAGAGCTGAGAGCCGCTGTCGGCGCCGACTGGTAGAACCGGGGCATGCGCAGACTCTCGGCCGCCGTCGTGCTGGTCGCGGTGGCGGGGCTGACCGCCTGCGACCCCGCGGAGACGGTGAGCGGGCCGGACCCCGACGAGGCCGCCGCCGCGCTCGCGAGCGCGCTCTCCTCCGGGGACTTCTCCGGCGTCGAGTTCACCAACAAGGCGCCGGACGAGGTCGCCACGGAGTACGCCGAGGTCGTCGACGCGATGGGCGACGTCGAGCCGTCCGTCACCGCCGACGGCACCGACACGTCCGACGGCAGCGGGACCGTCGTCCTGTCCTGGTCGTGGCCGGTCGCCGGCCGGGAGTGGACCTACACCTCCGAGGCCGACCTGACCGAGGCCGGCGACACCTGGGAGGCGACCTGGAACCGTGCGGTCGTCGAGCCGACGCTGGGCGCCCGCAGCGTCCTGGACCTCACGCCGATCGCGGGCGCGCGCGGGCCGATCGTGGGCGCGGGTGGCGTCGAGCTGGTCACCGACCGGCCGGTGCTGCGGTTCGGCATCGACAAGACCCTGGTGCCGGCCGCGCGCGCCGGCGACTCCGCGCGACGGCTCGCGCAGCTGGTCGGCATCGACGCGCCGGCGTACGCCAAGCGGGTCCGGGCCGCGGGCGACAAGGCGTTCGTCGAGGCGATCGTCCTCCGCGAGCAGGAGGTGCCGCCGGCGGCCGAGCGGGGCTACGAGGCGATCAAGGGGGCCCGGGCGATCCCCGGCGAGCTCCCGCTGGCACCCACGCGCGGGTTCGCCGCGCCGATCCTCGGGACGCGTCGGCGACGTGACCGCCGAGATGATCGAGAAGGACCCGGAGCAGCTACCAGGTCGGCGACCAGGTCGGCCTGTCCGGCCTCGAGGGGCGGTACGACGACCAGCTGCAGGGCACCGACGGCGCGGTCGTGCACGCGGTGACCGCCGGCGGCCGGGAGCGCGAGCTGTTCCGCGTCGCGCCCCGGGCCGGCAAGCGGCTGCGGGTCACGCTGGACCAGCGGCTGCAGATCCTCGCCGAGCGACTGCTCGCCGACGTCGGCCCGGCCAGCGCCCTGGTCGCCGTCCGGCCGTCCACCGGCGCCATCGTGGCCGCCGCCAACGGCCCGGGCACCGACGGCTACAACACCGCGACCTACGGCCAGATCGCGCCGGGCTCGACGTTCAAGAGCGTCAGCAGCCTGGCGCTGCTGCGCGCCGGGCTCACGCCCGGAGACCGCGGTGCCCTGCACGCCGTCGATCGTGGTCGACGGCAAGCGGTTCGAGAACTACGACGGCTACCCGCGCCAGCGCGCCTGGGCCGGATCCCGCTGCGCACCGCGCTCGCCAACTCCTGCAACACCGCCTTCATCTCCCAGCGGGGCCGGCTGCACGACGGCGACCTCGCCGACGCGGCCGCCTCGCTGGGCATGGGCATCGACCACGACCTCGGCTTCCCGGCGTACTTCGGCAGCGTCGCGCCGCCCGCCTCGCGAGACCGAGGCGGCGGCCGACCTGATCGGCCAGGGCACCGTGCTGGCCTCGCCGATGGCGATGGCGACCGTGATCGCCTCGGTCCAGGCCGGCCACGCTCGTGGTGCCGCGGCTGGTCGAGCTCCGCGGACGTGTCGGTGCCCGACGAGGCGCCGCCGCTGTCCAGGCAGGAGGCCGGCCGCGCTGCGCGACCTGCTGCGCGCGCGTCGTCACCTCCGGCAGCGGGCGCGGGCTGCTCGACGTCCCCGGCCCGCCGGTGATCGCCAAGACCGGCACCGCGGAGTTCGAGAAGGACGGCAAGACCCTCACCCACGCCTGGATGATCGCCGCGCAGGGCGACCTCGCGGTCGCCGTCTTCGTCGACGTCGGCGCCTCCGGCTCCGGCACGGCGGGCCCGATCCTCGAGGCGTTCCTGCGCGGCGCGCGGGCGTGAGAGTTTCATCGGCCGGCCGATGAAACTCCTCCGTCAGCCTTCCCGGGGCGGGATGGTCCGCGCGACCTCCTCCGGCATCGGCTCGAAGCGCGCGAAGGTGCGGGTGAACATCCCGGCGCCGTGCGTGGAGGAGCGCAGGTCCACCGAGTAGTGCACCAGCTCGGTCTGCGGGACGTCGGCGAGCACCTGGGTGCGGTCGTCGCCGACCTTGTCGGTGCCGAGCAGCCGGCCGCGCCGCGACGACAGGTCGCTCATCACCGGACCCACCATCTCGTCGGGGACGACGACGGTGACGGTGTCGTAGGGCTCGAGCATGCTGATCGTCGTCGCCGCGGCGGCCTCGCGCAGGGCGAGTGCGCCCGCGGTCTGGAACGCCATGTCGGAGGAGTCGACGCTGTGCGCCTTCCCGTCCACGAGCGTCACCCGGATGTCGACCATCGGGTGTCCCAGCCGGCACCCCTTCTCCATCTGGGCGCGTACGCCCTTCTCGACGCTGGGGATGAACTGGCGCGGCACCGCACCACCGACGACCTTGTCGACGAACTCGAACCCACCGCCCTGCGGCAGCGGCTCCACCTCGATCTGGCACACGGCGTACTGGCCGTGGCCGCCGGACTGCTTGACGTGCCGGCCCTGGGCCGCCGCCCTGCCGCCGAAGGTCTCGCGCAGGGGGACCACGAACGGCTCCTGGTCGACGTTGACGCCGTAGCGCTCGCCGAGCCGCTCCAGGGTGACCTCGGCGTGCGACTCGCCCATCGTCCAGAGGACCAGCTGGTGGGTCTCGGCGTTGTTCTCGACGCGCAGCGACGGGTCCTCCGCGGCGAGCCGGCTCAGCGCCTGCGAGAGCTTGTCGTCGTCGGCCTTGCTGCGGGCCACGACCGCGACCGGCAGCAGCGGCTCGGGCATCGACCAGGGGCGCAGCACCCGGGGCTCGTCGACGGTCGAGAGCGTGTCACCGGTCTCGGCGCGGCTGAGCCGGCCGATCGCGCAGATGTCGCCGGCGACCACCTGGTCGGCGGGGAACTGCTGCTTGCCGAAGGGGTGCGAGAGCGCGCCGATCCGCTCGTCCTCGTCGTGGTCCTCGTGGCCCTGCTCCTCGCCGAAGAAGGCCGAGAAGTGCCCGGAGACGTGCACGGTCTGGTCCGAGACCAGCGTGCCCGAGAACACCCGCACCAGGCTCAGCCGGCCGACGTAGGGATCGCTGGTCGTCTTCACGACCTCCGCCACCAGGGCGGCGCCGGGGTCGCAGGTGATCGGGTCGGCGGCCGCGCCGGAGGGCAGGAAGACCTCCGGTGCGGGATGCTCGGCCGGCGACGGGAAGCCCCGGACGGCGAGGTCGAGCAGTTCCGCGCAGCCCACGCCGGTCATCGAGCACACGGGGACGACGGGGAAGAACGTCGCGCGGGCGACCGCGCGCTCGAGGTCCTCGACGAGCACCTTCTCGGCAACCTCCTCGCCGCCGAGGTAGCGGTCCATGAGGGTCTCGTCCTCGGACTCCTCGATGACGGCCTCGATCAGGTCGCCGCGCAGACCGGTGGCGTCGGCCTCGGCGCTCGGTGCGAGCAGGCCGGTCAGGGCGGTGACCTCCTCGCCGGACGGGACCGGGACGTAGAGGGGCAGGACGCGCTCACCGAAGGCGTCCTGCGCCTGGCGCAGCACCCCGTCGTAGTCGGCCCGCGCCTGGTCGAGCTTGGTGATCACCACCGCACGCGGCATGCCGACGGCGGCGCACTCGCGCCACAGGGCCCGGGTGCCGTCGTCGACGCCCTCGTTGGCGGCCACCACGAAGAGCGCACAGTCGGCGGCGCGCAGTCCGGCGCGCAGCTCACCGACGAAGTCGGCGTACCCGGGGGTGTCGATGAGGTTGACCTTCACTCCCTCGTGCAGCAGCGGGGCGACGGCCAGGGAGATGGTGCGCCCGTGCGCGTGCTCGGAGGCCTCGAAGTCGGTGACGGTGGTGCCGTCGCGCACGGAGCCGGCGCGGGGAATCGCGCCAGAGGCGGCGAGCAGGGTCTCGGTCAAGGTGGTCTTGCCGGACCCGGCCGGGCCCACCAGCACCACGTTGCGGATCCGGTCCGGGCTGCTCGCCCCCAGATCTTGGCCCGCTGCTCTCCGGTTGCTTCCCCTGTCTGCCATCGCCCTACCTCCTGGTCGGGCCTCCCCGTCGAGGCCTTGCTCCGAGAGAACTCCTGTCGGGGACGGGACGCAAGGGGCCACTGGTCCCGAAGCCGGGACGGCGCGGGGGCCCCGGCGCGGCCGGGGCCCCGGCCCCTCGTGGGGTCGCCGTGCCGGGGTACGAGGGGGTGCACCGGAACAGCCCCACACAAGGGCGAACCCCTCGCTGCATGGGGTCAGCAAGGGGTTCTTGCCGACATCAAAGTGCTCCCTCCGAGGTCGACTTCTCAAGGGTGGCACGGGCCTCCCGAACTGTCAGCGGTTTGCGGCAAGGACCGGGGCGTCCGGTCCACCGGTCCGGGTGCAAGATGGCCCCATGAACGGACTCGATCTCCTCTCCCCCGAGCAGCGCGGCCTCTACATCGGCGGCACCTGGCGCGCCGCGGAGGACGACAAGCGGCTCGACGTCATCGACCCGGCGGACGGCTCGGTGCTCACCGACGTCGCCGACGGTTCGATCGCCGACGCCGTGGCCGCCCTCGACGCGGCGGTCGAGGCGCAGGCCGCCTGGGCGAGGACCGCGCCCCGGGAGCGCGGCGAGATCCTGCGTACGGCGTTCGAGCTGATCACCGAGCGCGCCGACCGGTTCGCCCACCTGATGAGCCTGGAGATGGGCAAGACGGTGGCCGAGGCCAAGGGCGAGGTCGCCTACGGCGCCGAGTTCTTCCGGTGGTACTCCGAGGAGGCGGTGCGCGTCCACGGCCGCTGGATGCAGGCCCCGGCCGGCGGCAGCCGGCTGCTGACCATCAAGAAGCCGGTCGGTCCCTGCCTGTTCATCACGCCGTGGAACTTCCCGCTCGCGATGGGTACGCGCAAGATCGGGCCCGCCGTCGCCGCCGGCTGCACGATGGTGGTCAAGCCGGCCAGCCAGACCCCGCTCACCATGCTGGCGCTGGCCGCCGTCCTCGAGGAGGCCGGTCTGCCCGCGGGCGTGCTCAACGTCGTGACGACCAGCCACACCGGCGAGTTCAGCGAGAAGCTCCAGGCCGACGACCGGTTGCGCAAGGTCAGCTTCACCGGCTCGACCGGCGTGGGGCGGGTGCTGGTGCGCCAGTCCGCCGACCGGCTGCAGCGGCTGAGCATGGAGCTCGGCGGCAACGCGCCGTTCCTGGTCTTCGAGGACGCCGACCTCGACGCCGCCGTGGACGGCGCCATGGTGGCCAAGATGCGCAACATGGGCGAGGCGTGCACGGCCGCCAACCGGTTCCTGGTGCACAGCTCGGTCGCCGAGGAGTTCGGCCAGAAGCTCGCCGCGCGGATGGGCGCGCTGACGGTCGGCCGCGGGCAGTCCGAGGGTGTCGACGTCGGCCCGCTGATCGACGAGAAGGCGGTCGAGAGCGTCCGGAAGCTGGTCGGCAACGCGGTCGACGGCGGTGCTCGCGTGGTCACCGGCGGGTCCGCCCCGGACGGCCCGGGCTACTTCTACTCGCCGACCGTGCTGCTCGACGTCCCCACGGACTCCGAGCTCAACGTCCAGGAGATCTTCGGCCCGGTCGCGCCGATCACGACCTTCGAGACCGAGGAGGACGCGATCCGGCAGGCCAACGCGACGGAGTACGGCCTGGCCTCCTACGTCTACACCCGTGACCTGGCCCGCACCATCCGGGTCGCCGAGGCCCTGCAGTTCGGCATGATCGGCTTCAACACCGGGCTGATCTCCAACCCGGCCGCGCCGTTCGGGGGCGTGAAGTCCAGCGGCTTCGGACGTGAGGGTGGCTTCGAGGGGATCGAGGAGTACCTCGAGACGACCTACGTCGCGCTGCCCGGCTGATCATCCCTGGGCGGTGAGGCTCTCCCCGAGGTGGCGGAGCCACAGGTCCCACCCGCGCATCAGCCGGTCGCGGCCGCGCACCGGCCGCCGGTCCGAGGTCCAGTAGCCGAAGACGTCGTCGCCGTCCGGGGTCGGGTTGATCAGCCGCATGACGACGGGCAGCGACTCCACCCCGAGCGCGCCCATGGCGGCGGAGGCGAGCCGGGCGACGTCGTCGCCGTACCGCTTGACGGTCAGCAGCGCCGGCGGCACCGACCCGCCCGCGAACTCCAGGCCCAGGTCGAGCAGCAGGTGGCCGTCGCGGCGGTCGAGCCGCCAGGTCGCGGCCGGCACCGGCAGCGCCTGGGAGGTGACGGTGCGCTGGGTGCCCTGGAACAGCGCCACGTCGGTCGGTGAGACCTGCCCGGATGCGCTGAACTCGCTGTCGCCGTCGTGGAAGGTCCAGATCGTCCCGGGGAACCCGTAGTGCAGACGGCTGGCCTCGCCGACGTCGTGGGCGATGCCCGCGCCGGAGTCCACGTCGATCAGCTCGTCGCCGGGCTCGTACCGGTAGTCGACGTCGCCGAGCAGGGCGGTGGTCACGGCGAGCCAGTTGTCGAGCACCGCGGGCTCGTCGTCGCTGCCGGCGAGGGTGTCGTCGACGGTCAGCCGGTCGGCGGTGTTCTCCGCCGGCACCAGGTCGAGGCGGTACGACGGGTAGTCCTCGCCGTCGGCGACCCGGTCGATCTCCCTGACCAGCGCGGTGAGCTGGCGCACGGTCGGCTCCCCGTTGTAGGTGACCTCGATGACCGCACCGGTGTCCGCCGACGGCGTGCTGACCTGCGACGCGGTGACCGCGTCGATGCGGTTCAGCTTCGTCTGGACGGTGTGGGCCTGGTCCAGGGCGCGGGAGCAGCCGGCCGCGGCGAGGGGCAGCGCGAGCAGCAGCGCCAGCGGGGCGCAGGCACGCGTCATCGCCCCTCGCCCCCCGAAGGTTCCCATGCCGAGAATGGTGGCCCATCGGCGGCCGCCCGGGGGCTGGATTCGACAATGGTGGGCGTGGACCTCACCGCCGACACCGCTGACCAGTACCGCGACTTCGCGCTCGACGCCCGGGACTCGCCCTGCTTCGAGGACTGGTCCCGGCGGGTCGCGCAGGACACCGAGGTGCTCGCCTGGCTGCAGCGGCTGCCGCTGCCGAAGCGGCAGCCGAACATCGTCTTCGCCGCCGCGCGGTGGCACGGCGTGCCCGCTCCGGGGCCGTACGACGCGCTGCGCGACGCGCTCCTCGGCGACGACGGCACGATCGTCGCCACGATCCTGGCGCGGTCCACCCAGACCAACGAGGTCGGCCGGCTGGCCACCCTGCTGCCCGCCGTCGCGCTGGTGGCCGGCGGCGGCCCGGTGGCGCTGCTCGAGGCGGGCGCCAGCGCGGGCCTGAACCTCTACCCGGACCGGCACTCCTACGTCTGGACCACTCCGGACGGTGACCGGCGTCTGGGCGCCGGGCCGGAGCTGGCGTGCGAGGTCTCGGGGCCGGCACCGCTGCCCGACGTACTGCCTCGAGTCGCGTGGCGCGGCGGCGTCGACCTCAACCCGCTCGACGTCACCGACGAGGACGCGATGCGGTGGCTGTCGTGCCTGGTCTGGCCCGAGCACGACGACCGGCGGGCCCGGTTGGCGCGGGCGGTCGAGATCGCCCGGGCGGACCCGCCGGCGCTGGTCCGCGGCGACCTGCTCGAGGAGCTCCCCGCGCTCGTGGACGCGGCCGGTCGGCAGGCACCGGTCGTGGTGTTCCACAGCGCGGTCGTGGCGTACCTCGGCCCCGAGGACCGCGGCCGGTTCCACGACCTGATGACGGGACTGGTGGCCGACGGTCGCTGTCACTGGATCAGCAACGAGGCCCCGAACGTGCTCCCGGCGGTCACCGCCGCCGGCCCGGTCCCCGCCGACGTCCGCGGCTTCGTCCTCGCCGTCGACGGCCGCCCGGTCGCGCTCACCCACGGCCACGGCCGGTGGCTGCGCTGGCTGTGAGGCGGGCGTCGACGCGGCTCAGGTGTGGCTCAGGCCGGCCCGAGGCTGCCCGCGAGGGCGGCGCGGGAGCGGATGCCGAGCTTGCGGTAGACGTGGGAGAGGTGCCACTCCACGGCCTTGACGCTGACCACGAGCTGGAGGGCGATCTCCCGGTTGGACAGCCCGTCGGCGGCGAGCCGCGCGACCCGGCGCTCCGAGGTGGTGAGCACCGCGAGCGCCTCCCCGAGCACCGGCCGGGCCGGTTCGCCGAGGCGGTCCAGCAGCCGGCGGATCCGGCTCTGCAGCGGCCAGAGCTGCTCGCGTCCGGCGTACTGCTCGGCCGAGCGCAGCAGGGCCAGGGCCTCCGCTCCGTCCTCGGCCCGGCCGGTGAGCAGCAGCAGCCCCGCCAGGTCGGTGTCGATCTGGGCCACGAGCCGCGCCGCCGGGATCCCGCGCAGGGCGGCGCGCGCCTCGCGGAGCGCGGCGTACCGGTCGGTGCTCACGTCCACGGTGGCCAGCGTGCGCAGGCCGAGCGCGGTGGCGTACGGCGCGTGCGCGGCTCGCGCGACGGCCAGGTGCTCGCGTGCGAGCACCGTCGCCTCGGCGCGGTGGCCGGTACGCACCGCGGTCAGCGCGGCGGCCGCCCGCCACGGCAGCAGGTCGGGATGGTCGTCGACGCCCGGCACCCGGCCGACGCGGGCGAAGTGCCCGGCGGCGAGCTCCGGGTCACCGACTGCGGCGGACAGCTCGCCGCGACCGAAGTGGGCGATGGCGCCGACCAGCCCGGCGCCGTCGAGCAGGGCGCCGAGCGCGTCCCCGTCCGCCACCGCCGGGGTCAGCTCCCCACGCGCGAGCCGGCAGTCCACGGAGGTGGCCAGCAGCGACGCCCGGTCGAGGTCGACGAGGGCGAGCCAGCCCTGGCGGGCCTCGTCGAGGTCGCCGAGGGCGGCGGTCATCTCGCCCGCCCGGGCGCGCTCGCACCCGCGCACCACGAGGGCGCGCGGGTCGAGGAGGTCGTCCCGAGCCGAGGCCTCGGCGACATTCGCCGGCGGCGTCAGCATGGGCCGAAGCCTAGGAACGCCGACCCGGGCCGCGGATCGGAATGGCGCGAACCGGTGCAGCGGTCCAGTCAGGTGCTCCGGTCAGCTCAGGCGGCCCGGCCGAGGTGTGCGAGGAGCCGGACGTCGTCGTCGGCGCCCGGGGGCACCGGCCGCGGCGCCGCGAACCGC
Source organism: uncultured Actinomycetota bacterium (assembly GCA_963763225.1). Taxonomy (GTDB): domain Bacteria; phylum Actinomycetota; class Actinomycetes; order Propionibacteriales; family Nocardioidaceae; genus Nocardioides. The sequence goes on from CAVXNT010000018.1 coordinate 52,331, forward strand.
ACGCCGCGATCGGACCGCCCGACCACCGCGCGGGCGACCGGCAGCAGGTCGCGCGCGAGGCCGGCCGGGATGCGCGCCGGCGCCCCGGTCGCGCAGCCGACGTCCCAGCCGTGGACGGTGACCTCGAGGGCCGCGGTGGCGACCAGCAGCGTGCTGCCGAGGTCGAGCCCACCGTCGGTGCCGGTGATCACCACGTCGCCGGGGGACGGGCCGCCCCACGCGCCGAGCAGCGCGCACGCCTTCTGCTGGATCGCGTCCACCCGGCCCGGGGACCGGCTACCGCCCCGGAGCACCACCTCGCCCCCGGCGGCCTCATTGAACGCGTCGAGGGCGTCCTCCATGTGCGCGAGCAGGTCCGCGAGCGTCCAGCCCTCGCACGGGGTGGCGTGGTCGAGCAACCCGTCGCGGACGCCGGCCAGGCGGGTGCGCGTGTAGGCCAGGGCCCGGTCCAGCAGCTCGACGGACCCGCCGAGCGTGACGGTCACGAACCGGCCGGCTGCTGGGTGAGCTGGGCGGCCCGCTGGGTGAAGTGGTCGGCCGGCAGCCGCGGCGGCAGCCCGAAGGTCTCGAACAGCCGGTGGTCGAAGAAGGCGGTGACGTGGCGGACCCGGTCGCCGTCGAGCTCGAGGACCTGCAGCTGGAACGGCTCGAAGCTCGCCCGCGGGCGTGCGCATGTAGAGGCCGAACGCCGGCTGGCCGTTCGCCCGCGTCGGCAGCATCGGCATGTCGTGGGCGCCGCCGGGGCACTCGTTGCCGATGAGCCAGCCGATGTTCTCCGGCGCCCTTGAACCAGCTGGTGAACGGCGGCATGTCCCAGGTCGCCTCGGCGGTGAGCATGCTGACGATCGAGTCGACGTCCTTGCGCCAGAACGCCTCGACGTAGCGCTCCAGCATCCGCTGCTGGTCGGGCGTCAGGTCGGGCTCGACGGTCTCCTCGGTGAGGCCGCGGTCGGCGAGCTGGGCGTGGGCGCGCTGGAGCGCGGAGTTGACCGCGGCGGTCGTGGTGTCGAGCGCCTCGGCGACCTCGGCGGCCGACCAGCGCAGCACGTCGCGCAGGATCAGCACCGCGCGCTGCCGGGCGGGCAGGTGCTGCAGGGCGGCGACGAAGGCGAGCCGGATCGAGTCGCGCTCGGCGACGACGACGGCCGCGTCGGGGACCGGCTCGAGCCAGGCGATCTCGTGGTCGCGCCTCGAGGGCGTCGCCCGGCAGTCGCGTCGGGCGTGCCGAGCCCGGCGGGAGCGGCCGGCGGGGGCGGCCCTCGAGGTTGGTGAGGCAGACGTTGGTGGCGATCCGGTAGAGCCAGGTCCGCACCGAGGAGCGGCCCTGGAAGTCGGCGGCGGCCTTCCAGGCGCGCAGGAACGTCTCCTGCACCAGGTCCTCGGCCTCGTGCACGAGCCGGACATCCGGTAGCAGTGCGCGAGCAGCTCGCGCTGGTAGCGCTGGGTGAGCGTCGGGAAGTCGTCGAGCTCGGTCGTCACCGTGGTGGTCTCCTCGTGCCGGTCTCGTCTCAGTGCTGCCTGCTGGATCCGACCGGCGTCGACGGACGTTCGAACGTCGGGCTCATCGCCCGATGGCGGGCCGCAGGCGCGACGAGCTCCAGCGCGCGCGGCGGCCGGCCGGGCGGGCTCCGGTCGGCGGGGACCAGGCCGACGCGGGTGCGCCGGTCGAGCAGGTCGTCGACGTCGGCGGCGCCCTCGTGGGTGACGCCGAAGAGCAGCTCGGCCAGGGTGACGGGGACGCCGTCGGCGACCGGCGCCAGCAGCTCGTCGTCGGGCAGCCCGCTGACCTCGCGGGCGCTGTCGAGCACCAGCGCCGGCGTCGGTGCCGTAGCGGCGGACCAGCCGGCGCGGGCAGCTCGAGCGCGGCCAGCTCCGCCCGGGACGCGGCGCCGAGCAGCGGCAGCGGTGCGGGTGCGGCACGGCCCGGCGTCGAGCCCGGCGTGGGCGACCGCGGCGTCGACGGCGTCCTCGGCCATCCGGCGGTACGTCGTCAGCTTGCCGCCGACGACCGTGACCACGCCCGTCGCCGCTGGTGAGCACCGCGTGCCGGCGGGACAGGTCGGCGGTGCGGTCCGTCCTCGGCGTGTCGAGCAGCGGGCGCAGCCCGGCGTACGCGCCGACGACGTCGGTCGCGGTGCAGCTGGTGGGCGAACGCCGCGGAGACGACGTCGAGCAGGAACCCGATCTCCGGCTCGGTGGGCTCGGTACGTCGGGGACCGGGCCCTCGACCGGCTCGTCGGTGAGGCCGACGTAGACGGTGCCGTCGGGCTGCGGCAGCACCATGCACGAACCGGTTGGTCTCGCCGGGCACCGGGCGCGAAGACCGACATGCGTCAGCCCGGGCAGGCTGCTCCGGCGGAGCACCAGGTGGGTGCCGCGGCTGGGGCGCAGCCGGACGTCGTCGACGAGGTCGCCGGCCCACACGCCGGTCGGCGTTGACGACGGCGCGGGCGGTCACGGTGCGGGTCTCGCCGGTGAGCTCGTCGCGCAGCTCGACGCGCGTGCCGGTCGCCTCGCAGCACCCGGGCGCGGGTGCGGACGTGGGCGCCGTACGCGGCGGCGGTGCGGGCGACGGTGGTGACCAGCCGGGCGTCGTCCTCGAGCTGGCCGTCCCAGCCGAGCATGCCGCCGCGCAGCCCGGCCGCGCCGCAGCGCGGGGGCCAGCCGCAGCGTCTCGGTCGCGGTAGATGCCGCGCGGCCGCGGCAGCGTCTCGGCGTCGGTGCGGGCGCCGCGGCGCAGCAGGTCGCCGGCGCAGCAGCCCGCCGCGGGTGACCGCGGCCTGCGCGCCGGGTCGACGCTGGACCGACAGCGGCACCAGCATCGGCATCGGGCGGGTCAGGTGCGGCGCGGTGACCTCCATCAGGATGCCGCGCTCGACGGCGCTCTCGTGGGCGACGCCGACCTGGCCGCTTGGCGAGGTAGCGCAGGCCGCCGTGCACCAGCTTCGAGGACCAGCGCGAGGTGCCGAAGGCGAGGTCGTGCGCGTCGACCGCCAGCACGCGACAGCCCGCGGCTCGACCGCGTCGAGCGCGACGCCGGCGCCGGTGATGCCGAGGCCGACGACGACCAGGTCGACCCGGTCCGGGGACGCCGGCGCAGGCCGGGCGTGATCCGGCTCGGGCATGGGGCCAGGCTCCGGGTGCAGCATCAGGGTCGAGCTCGGCGTCGAGGTCGGTCGTCGGCTCACGTCGTCGTCGACCATGGTGTGCGCGGAGAGCACGAAGCCGTGGGCGGCGAGCAGCAGCGCCGCGGGCGATGGCGACCGGGTTGCCCGGCCGGACCTCGCCGGCGGCCTGGCCGGCGCGTGATCGCGGCCGCGGTCAGGTCGAGGATCGCGTCCTGCGAGCGGCCGCGGCGGGAGAGCAGGTAGGGGAGCAGCAGCTCGGGGTCGAGCTCGACGATGCGCACGAACAGCTCGTTCTCGCGCAGCGCGCGGACGGTGCCGACGATGTCGTCGACGAGCCGGTCGACGGCGGGAGCCGGTCGGGGTCCTCGCCGGCGACCGCGTCCGCGGCCACGACGCCGGCCCACTCGCGGGTCATCAGGTCGCCGAGCAGCTGGCGGCATGTCCGACCAGGTCCGGTAGATCGTCATCCGCGAGACCCCGGCCCGGCGGGCGACCTCGGTGAGGGTGGTGCGCCGCCAGCCGACGTCGAGGATGCAGTCGCGGGCCGCGTCGAGGTAGCGCGTCCCGGGGCTCCGGCTCGCTCGTCGCCGTTGTGACGAAGTGACGTCATGTGTCACACTGTAACACATGACCGTCGAGATGCCGACCCGTCGAGATGCACCCCCAGCGCTGGGGCGACCCGGCCGCGCGCCGCACCGCTGCCCGCCGAGGCCCGCGGGCTGGTCGAGCTGGCCTTCGGCCTCGACGAGCGCCCCGCCGGTCACCGCCCCGCCGCTCGCGCCGCCGGCGACTCGACGCCGACGCTGCTCGACGGCGCTCCGCGCGGCTGGTCGGCGCCGAGCACGTGCTCACCGACGACGCGACCCGCCGGCTGCGCACCCGCGGCAAGTCCACCCCCGACCTGCTCCGCGCCCGCGCCGGCGACCTCGCCGACGCCCCGGACGCCGTCGTCCGCCCCGGCGAGCCACGACGAGGTCGCCGCCGTGCTGGCGTGCGCCGTCGAGCACCACCTCGCGGTCGTGCCGTTCGGCGGCGGTACGTCGGTCACCGGCGGGCTGGCCGCGCGGCGCGAGGGGTTCGCCGGGCGTGCTCAGCCTCGACCTGGTCCGGATGAAGCGGCTGCTCGCGGTCGACCACGATCTCGATGACCGCGACCCTCGAGCCCGGCCTGCGCGGCCCCGAGGCCGAGGCGCTGCTCGGCCGGCGCAGGGCCTGACGCTCGGGCCACTACCCGCAGTCGTTCGAGTACGCCATCGATCGGCGGCTTCGCCGCCACCCGCTCCAGCGGCCAGTCCAGCGCCGGCTACGGCCGCTTCGACGCGCTGGTCGTCGGCCTCACCGTCGCCACCCCGCGCGGGCGGCTCGACCTCGGCACCGCCCCGGCGAACGCCGCCGGCCCCGACCTGCGCCAGCTGCTCCTCGGCTCCGAGGGCGCCCTCGGGCGTGATCACCTCGGTGACCGTGCGGGTGCGCCGGCTGCCCGACGGTGAAGGTCTACGAGGGCTGGCGGTGGCCGTCGTTCGCCGCCGGCGCCGCCGCGATGCGCACGCTCGCCCAGGCCGGGCTGCTGCCGACCGTGCTGCGGCTCTCCGACGAGGCCGAGACCGCGCTCAACCTGGCCGACCCCGACGCGATCGGCGGGTCGACGGGCGACGGCGGCTGCCTGATGATCACCGGCTACGAGGGCGAGCCGGCGGCGGTGGAGGCCAGGCGGGCCGCGGTCGACCGCGGTGCTGGCGGGGCTCGGCGGCACGAGCGCTCGGCGAGCAGCCCGGGCGAGACCTGGGCGCGCGGGCGCTTCGACGCGCCGTACCTGCGCGACGCGCTGCTCGACGTCGGCGTGCTCGTCGAGACGCTGGAGACGGCGACGTTCTGGTCGCAACGTCGAGCGGCTGTACGCCGACGTGAGGGCCGCGCTGACCGCCACGCTCGGCGACCCGGCGATGGTGCTCTGCCACATCTCGCACGTCTACGAGACCGGCTGCTCGCTCTACTTCACCGTGCGCCGCGAGGGAGACCGACGACCCGCTGGCGCAGTGGCAGCGGGCGAAGGCGGCGGCGAGCGACGCGATGATCGCGGCCGGCGCGACCATCACCCACCACCACGCCGTCGGCACCGACCACAAGCCGTGGTACGCCCGCGAGATCGGGCCGGTCGGCGTCGGCATCCTCCGCGCGGTCAAGGCCGAGCTCGACCCGACCGGCGTCCTCAACCCGGGCGTGCTGGTCCCGTGACCCGCTCGTTCGCGTTCCTGGTCAACCCGACCTCGGGCGGCGGGGCGGCGCCCGGCGCGGTGGTCCCGGTCGCGCGGCTGCTGCGGGAGGCGGGTGCGTCCGTCGACGTCACCTACTCGCCGGGGCCGCACGCCATGGTCGACCTGGTGGACGAGGCGGTCGGGCGCGGCGACGTCGTCGTCTCGGTCGGCGGCGACGGCATGCTCTCCTCCCTCGCCGGGCTGGTGTCCGAGCGCGGCGGCACCCTCGGCGTACTGCCCGCCGGTCGCGGCAACGACTTCGCGCGGATGCTGGGCATCCCCGAGCCCGCCGAGGACTGCGCCCGGCTGCTGCTCGACGGCACCGCCCGCCCGGTCGACCTGCTCGCGGTCACCGGGCTGACCGGTGGGCGGCGGGTCGTCGCGGGATCGGTGTACGCCGGCGTCGACGCCCGCGCCGCCGAGATCGTGGACCGCTCGACCTGGCTGCCGCACGCGCTGCAGTACCCGTACGCCGCGCTCCGGTCGCTCGCGACGTACCAGCCCGGCCGGTACCGGGTGGCGGTGGACGGCATCGAGCACGAGTACGACGCCGCGACGGTCGTGGTGGCGAACTCGGCGTACTACGGCAACGGCATGAGGATCGCGCCGGCGGCCTCGGTCTCCGACGGAAGGCTCGACGTGGTCGTCATCGAGGCGGCCGGCCGGCTCGAGCTGATGCGGTCGCTGCCGAAGGTGTACGACGGCGCCCACGTCGCGCTGCCCGAGGTGACCGTGCTCACCGGCGCCCGGGTCGAGCTGCGCGGCACCGCCCGCGCCCCGATCCCCGCCGGCGCCGACGGCGAGCCGCTCGGCCCGCTGCCCTCCCTCGACGCCGACCCCGCCGTCATCGAGGTCCTCCCCGCCGCCCTCCCGATCCTCTGCTGACGGTTGAGTCGGGAGTTCTGACGGTCGAGTCGGGAGTTCTGACGGTCGAGTCGGGACTTCGGGTGAACGGTCGGACCGCGGGCCGACCAGAAGTACCGACTCGAGTGGTCAAGACTCCCGATTCGAGTGCCGGAAGTCCGGATTCAACCGAGGGTGGTGAGGAAGGCGTCGACGGCGCGGGTGACCGTGAGGTGCGCCTCGGCGGAGCGGACGGCGTCGCCGGGGACGACGAGGGCGTGGTCGGCGTCGGGAATCTCCACGACCGTCGCGCCGGTGGCCCGCGCGGCATCCGGCGACCAGGCGAAGTCGGCCGTCCCGCCGGCGAGCAGGACCGGGACACCACCCTCCGCCAGCCTTGCGATGGCTGCCACCTGAGCGGGTTCGCGGAGTAGCGGGGTCAGCAGGACGTACGCCGCGAACGGCAGGCCGGCGTCGACCACGCGGGTGCCGAGCGACTTGGCCGCCACGATCCAGCGGCCGGCGGGCGTGGCCGACATGGCTGTGGACGCACGATCGGCGACCCACGCGGAGGGATCGTCGGGGAGGCCATCCGGCAGCTCCCAGGAGACCGCCTCGACCGGCCAGCCGCGCTGCTCGAGCGCGAGCCGGCTGAAGAGGAGCAGCGGCATCGAGGCCGGGTAGGCCCGGCCCGGCAGCACGAGCGCGCGTCGGCTCACCGGCCGAACGCCCAGACCATCAGCTCGGTGGGGACCGCGGCGGTGACCGTGAGCCCGGGTTCGTCGATGATCCGGAAGGCGTCGCCGTCGGCGAGCGGCTCGGCGAGGGAGGAACGGATCAGCGCGCCGCCGGCGACGAACACGTGCTGGAGCGGCTCGTCCGGCAACGTCACCGTGTCGCCGCCGGCCAGGCGCGCGACCAGCAGCCGGGCCCGCGCGCCGACCCGCACCACCTCGGTGAGCCCGCCGGGTTCGAGGGTCACCGGCGTGACCGAGTACGCCGGCGGCGTACCCGTCTCCTCCGGGGTCAGCCAGGCCTGGACGAACCGCACCTGGCCCTCCGGCCCGGCGATCTCGGCGTGCCGGACCCCGGAGCCGGCCGACAAGACCTGCACCTCGCCGGGGCGCAGGACCGCGTCGTGGCCGGCGGAGTCGGAGTGCTGCAGCGACCCGGACAGCACCCACGTGACGATCTCGACGTCGCGGTGCGGGTGGTCCTCGAAGCCGCGACCGGCCTGAGCCGGTGGTCGTCATGGCACACCAGCGGCCCGAACGAGACGTTGTCCGGGTCGTAGTGACCCCCGAACGAGAACGAGTGCCGCGTGAAAAAACCGTCGCCCCGGGTGAGGTAGCGGTCGGTTCCCCGGCGGATCTCCACACTCACCTGCATCATTGTGCCCGTGCCCCGACCTGCCCCAGCTCCCGCCCGGCTTCCGCTTCGGCACCAGCACCGCGTCGTACCAGATCGAGGGTGCGGCCACCGAGGACGGCAAGGGCCCCAGCATCTGGGACACGTTCACCGCCCAGGAGGGCAGGATCGTCGACGGCTCCAGCGGCGCGGTGGCGTGCGACCACTACCACCGGTACGCCGAGGACGTCGCGCTCATGAAGCGCCTCGGCGCCGGCGGCTACCGGTTCTCCATCGCCTGGCCGCGGATCCAGCCGACCGGGTCCGGCGCGCCGAACGCCCGAGGGCCTCGACTTCTACGACCGGCTGGTCGACGAGCTGCTCGGCGAACGGCGTGCAGCCGATGGCGACGCTCTACCACTGGGACCTGCCGCAGGCCCTCGAGGACGACGGCGGCTGGCTCAACCGCGACACCGTCGAGCGGTTCGCCGACTACGCCGCGATCCTCGGCGAGCGGTTCGCCGACCGCGTCGAGCACTGGATCCCGGTCAACGAGCCGAACGTCGTGATGATGATGGGCTACGCGATCGGCATGCACGCGCCCGGCAAGGCGCTGATGTTCGACGCGATGCCGGTGGCCCACCACCTGCTGCTGGGCCACGGCCGCGCCGCGATCGCGCTGCGTGAGGCCGGTGCGACCAGCGTCGGCTGCGCCAACAACCACGCCCCGATCTGGCCGGCGTCCGACGACGCCGCCGACGTCGGCGCCACCAAGCTCTTCGACGCGCTGTGGAACGGCATGTTCGCCGAGCCGATGCTGCTGGGCCGCTACCCGGCGGACATCGAGCCGCTCTTCGAGGGCGTGCTGCGCGACGGCGACCTCGCCACGATCCGCCAGCCGCTCGACTTCTACGGCATGAACTACTACAACCCGCACAAGATCGGCGCCGCGCCGCCCGAGGCGGAGATGCCGTTCGAGTTCCGCGAGCTGGTCGGCTACCCGACCACCGACTTCGGGTGGCCGGTGGTGCCGGACGCGCTGCGCGAGCTGCTGATCATGCTGCGCGCCCGCTACCGCGCCGCGCTGCCGCCGATCCACATCACCGAGAACGGCTGCTCCTACGGCATGGGCCCCGACGAGAACGGCGTGGTCGACGACCAGCCGCGCATCGACTACCTCGACGCCCACCTGCGCGCGGTCGCCACGGCCTGCCAGCGCGGCGTCGACGTCCGCGGCTACTACGCCTGGTCGCTGATGGACAACTTCGAGTGGGCCGAGGGGTACACCCAGCGCTTCGGGCTGGTGCACGTCGACTTCGAGACCCAGGTGCGCACCCCGAAGCGGTCGTTCCAGTGGTACGCCGACGTGATCGCCGCGCAGACCCCCTCGGTCGGCTGAGTGCCGGGGCGGCGCGGCGCTTCAGCTGTAACGCCGTGTTACCCCTTCTTCCCACCATGTTGCAGCACGGTGGGAGGAACGGGTAAACGGGCGTTACAGCCAGTCCCAGCCTGAGACTGCGCCGACTCGGCGTTCAGATGGAGTGGCGCACGGCCATGGTGGCGCGGACGGTGTCCTCGTCGAACTCCTCGCCGAGCCAGGCGAACAGGCCGCGCAGCACGGTCGGGTCGGCGACGTACTCGTCGTAGTGGACGTGGTACGCCGCGTCGCCCAGCGAGTCGGCCAGCGCCAGGATCCGGCGCTCGATGTCGGTGAGGTGCTCGGACTTGTCCTCGCCCTCGGCCCACCACTTGCTCTTGAGCACGTCCGCGTGGTTGCGGGTGTTGACCAGGAACCGCGCGCCGGGGAAGACCTCGCGCAACCACGCGACGTACTCCTCGAGGTCCTGGTGGTACCACCGGATCTCCTTGAACCCGGTCACCCGGGTGTCCTCCTGCGGCCGCAGCACCGTCTCGGTGGCGAGCCGGCGCAGCTGTCGCAGCGCCTTCTGCTGCGGGTAGCCGGCGATGCCGAAGAACGGGTGCGTCGGCTGCCGCAGCTTCTTCTTCGGCCCGCGGCTGCTCTCGGTGCGCATGGTCTTGTCGAAGAGGAACAGGTGGTGCAGCGCGTCCCGGTTCTCCCCGCGGATCAGGTAGCCGGGCAGCGTGTTCAGCACGCCCATCAGCAGCGTCGACCCGGAGCGGCCGTAGGTGACCACGAACAGATGCTCCAGGTCACGAGGCGGCACAGCGCTGAGTCTAGAGTGACCGCCATGTCCGCCCGAGTCCGGTACGCCGCCGCCGCCCTCGCCGTCGTCCTCGTGGTCGTGCCCGTCTGTTCGGCCTCCTCGACGGCGAGACGGGTGCCCTGATCGGCCTGGCGTTCTCGGGTGTCTCGCTCGTGGTCGCCGCCTGCGCGTGGAGCCTCCTCACCATCATGAACCGGCGGCTGGACCGGATCGAGCGCAAGCTCGCGGCGGCGAGGCCGGCCGCGGCAAGGGCCAGCAGGCGGCCCAGAGAAGCCGCAGAAGCCGCAGCGGGTCAAGGTCGAACTGCCCAAGGGCCTGGTCACGGTCGCGCAGTTGCGCAAGGAGCGCGACCACGTCGCCAAGCGGGTCCAGGACATCGTCAACCTGTTCGCGATGGTGCCGATCCGCTCGGGCATCCCGCCGCTCGGGCTGTGGACCGCCTCGGCGGACCTGCTCGTCGAGTACGTCGACCGCTTCGTCGAGCAGCGCCCGACCACCGTGGTCGAGGGCGGCAGTGGCGTCTCGACGGTGGTCCTCGCGCTCGCCGCCCGCGAGCACGGCATCGCGACCCGCATCGTCGCGCTCGAGCACGACCCGGACTGGGCCGAGCACACCCGCCGGATGCTGGAGCGCCACGGCGTCGCGGAGTACGCCGAGGTGCGGGTCGCCCCGCTCGGCCCCACCGGGCTCGAGGGGCACGAGACCCCGTGGTACGAGCGGGCCGCGCTGGACGACCTCACCGACGTCGGCCTGGTGCTCGTCGACGGGCCGCCCGAGGGCACCGGCCCGCGGGCCCGCTACCCGATGGTGCCGCTGCTGCGCGACCGGCTGGCCCAGCGCTGCACGATCCTGGTCGACGACACCGCCCGCCCGGGCGACTCCGACGTCGTCGAGCGCTGGCGCCCGCTGCTGCCGGACTTCGAGTTCGACAAGCTCCGCCTCGACAAGGGCGCCGCGGTGCTGACCCGCCGCTGATGCTCGCCGACCTGGCCACGCCGGCCCTCGTGCTCGCCGGGCCCGGGACCGACCTCGGTCCGGCCCCCGAGGGCGTGACGTACGGCGACCTCGCCGGTGCCGTCCCCGAGGGCAGCTGGACGACGGTGCTGCTCGCGGTGGCCGACGAGGGCGAGCTGCGCACGGCGGCCTCGACGCTGCCCGACCTCGGCCGGGCCAAGCACGTGGCCTGCCGCCTCACCAGCGCGGCCGGCCCGGTCACGACGGTGCTGCGCCCGGAGTGGCCGCCGCTGGCGAACCTGGTCGCCGAGACCCCCGACGGCGGCGCGCTGACCCGGATGACCTTCCGTCGGCCGGCCCCGGCCGCCGCGGTGCTGGTCGAGCTGGCCCGGCACACCGGGACCCCCGTGGTCACCGGCAACCACGGCCTGGTCGTCTCCGGCGTCGAGGTGCCGATGGACCCGACGGCGGTGACCGAGGAGGTCCCGGCCGCCGTGGTCACCGGCGCGGCGACGAGGACCGACGTGCTCGCCCGGCAGCCGGTCGTGGTCGACTCCCGGCCCCGGCCCGCTGGACGAGGCGTTGCTCAACCCGGTCGGGTTCCGCCGCGACTGGGACCGCGGGCCGGTGCCGCTGCCCGCCGGCGAACCCACGCCGGCACTCGTCGCGAGCCTGCGTGACGCCCAAGCCGTCCGGGTCGGCGCGGACGCCGACCCGCGCACCGTCGCGGGCCTGGCGATGGCCGGCGTCCCGCTGGTCGGGCAGGGGTACGGCGAGCTCGCCGACCTCCGCCTCGACGACCCGATGCGCCGCGAGGAGCACTCGGTCCGGCTGCGACGCGCCGCCCTGCGCGAGCACTCCTCGCTCGGCTGGCGGCAGCGCATCGGCCGCGAGACCGGGGTCCGCGTCGCGGCGTACCCCGCGGTCAGCGTGCTGCTGGCGACCCGGCGTCCCGAGCTGCTGGAGTTCGCGCTGCGCCAGGTCGCGCGGCAGCGCGACGTCGACCTGGAGCTGGTGCTGGCCACGCACGGCTTCGCCGCCGACCGGGGGCTGGTCCGCGAGCTGCTCGGCGACCGGCCGCACACACTGGTGACCGCCGACCCCGACACGGTGTTCGGCGACGTGCTGCGCCTGGCCACCGACGCGGCGGGCGGCGACGTCGTGGTGAAGATGGACGACGACGACTGGTACGGACCCGACGTCGTCGCCGACCTGCTGCTGGCCCGCCACTACTCCGGCGCCGAGCTCGTCGGGATGCCGGCCGAGCTGGTGTACCTCGAGCCGATCCGCACCACCGTCCGCCGCCGCGGGCCCAGCGAGAACTTCGGCGCGGTCGTCGCCGGCGGCACGATGACCATCGACCGGGGCCTGCTGCGCGAGGTCGGCGGCTTCCGGTCCGTGCCGCGGCACGTCGACGCGCGGCTGCTCGAGGACGTGCGGGCGGCCGGCGGGCGCGTCTACCGGACCCAGGGCCTGGGGTACGTGCTGCGGCGTACCGCCGGCGGCCACACCTGGGACACCGGCCTGGGCTACTTCCTCACCCGCCAGAGCCTCGCCGACCAGTGGCGCGGCTTCCGACCCAGCGAGCTCCTGGAGGCCGACGGATGAACCAGCCGCGCGTACGCCGCAACGACTGGGGCACCCTCGAGGCCCCGCCGCTCGGGCGGTGGACGCCGACCCTGTCGGTGTCGGTGGTGATTCCGGCGTACGGCGCGCAGCGGCTGCTGCCCTACGTCCTCGCCGGCCTGGCCGCGCAGACCTACCCCGCGCACCTGCTCGAGGTCGTGGTCGCCGACGACGACCCGCGCGACGCCGCTCGAGCTGCCCGAGGTCCGCCCCGAGCGCACCCGGATCGTGCGCGTCGAGCAGGGCTGGGGTCGCGCGAACGCCTGCCACACCGGGGCCCTCGCCTCCGACGGCGACGTGATCCACTGGCTCGACGCCGACATGCTGGTCGAGCCCGACGAGGTCGAGGCGCAGCTGCGGTGGCACCACCTGATCGACCACGCGGTCGTGCTCGGGCACAAGTGGTTCGTCGACCCGGACCCGCTGCTGGCGGTCCCGCCGGACGCGGGCGGCCGGCTGCACGAGGTGTTCGCGGACGCCGAGAAGGAGCGGCACTGGGTCGAGGACACCTGGGACAAGACCGACGACCTGCGCGCCGCCGGGCCGCGCGCGCTGCGCACCCACGTCGGCGCGACCGCGTCCCTGCGCCGGTCGTTGTACGACGAGTCCGGCGGCATGGACACCTCGCTGCGGCTCGGCGAGGACATCGACCTCGGCTACCGGCTCGCCGAGTGCGGCGCCGTCTTCGTCGCCGACCGCGAGGCCCGGTCCTGGCACCTGGGCCGCACCCACCAGCAGCGACGGCAGGACGAGGTCAACGACTACAACCAGCCGTTCCTCACCGATCGGGTCCCCGACCTGCAGCCGCAGCGGCGGCGCGGGCGGCTGTACACCGTGCCCTACCTCGAGGTCGTCCTCGACACCCGCGGCGAGGACCACCGCGGCGTGCAGGCGGTCGTCGACTCGGTGCTCGCCTCGTCGCTGGCCGACCTCTCGGTCACCCTCCTCGGCGACTGGTCGGCGATCTCGGAGGAGCGCGTCCACCCGCTGGACGACCCGCAGAGGAGCGCCCGGCTGGTCCGGGCGTCGTACGCCGGCGAGCCCCGTGTGGTGCTCGCCGAGTCGCTCGGGCCGCGACGGGGGCAGTTCCGGATGGTGCTCGGGAACGCCGCGTGGGCGCCGACCACCGAGACGCTCGCCCAGCTGGTCATGCACCTCGAGCGCACGCACCACGGCCTGCGGCAGGTGATGATGCCGGACGGCACCGCGGCGCGGGTCGAGCGCACCGCGGCGTACGCCCGGGCCCGCAGGGTCGCCGCGCCGGACGCGGACCTCGCGGACCTCGACGACCTGGTCGACGAGCTCTTCGGCTCCTGGTGGGTCGAGGGCGGGGACGCCGGGTTCGAGCCGAGTGCGACGATCCAGCGGCCCCGGCTGCGCGGCACGGCCGGTGCGGCGCAGGACCCGGCGGCCTCGTGGCGCGACCTGGCCGGGAGCGGCGGGCCGGCCGGCGCCCCGCAGCAGCGGGCCGCGAGGAAGCAGCCGCCGCAGCCGGAGGAGCGGCCGCGGCGCCGGGGGATCGGTTCGCTCCTGCGCCGCCGCGGACAATAAGGTGCAAGCCATGTCGACGCCGACCCCGCTGTCCGAGACCATCCCGGTCAAGCGTCGGGTCGTCTTCGTCGTCGGCTCCGGTCGCAGCGGCACCAGCACCATGTCCGGCGCCCTGCAGACGCTCGGCATGCACGTGCCGCAGCCCGAGGTGGTCGCCGACGAGACCAACCCGAAGGGCTTCGGCGAGCCGCAGTGGGTCGTCGACTTCCACGACGAGCTGCTCAAGCGCTGCAACGTGCAGGTGTCCGACGCGCGTCCGGCGGCGTGGTTCGAGGCCGGCAAGCTCGCCACGTTCGAGCCGCTGCGCACCCGGCTGCACGAGTGGCTGGAGCAGCAGTTCGCCGAGGGCGGGCCCGAGCTTGTCGTCAAGGATCCGCGGCTGGCCTGGTTCCTCGGCCTCTGGCGCTCGGCCGCGCTGCGGTGCGACGCGGCGCCGGCGTACGTCACCATGCTGCGCCCGGTGACCGAGGTCGTGGGGAGCAAGCAGAAGTACTACAACGCCCGGGCCGGCGAGGTGCAGCGCACCGCGGCCTGGGTGAACATGATGCTGCACACCGAGCGGTCCACCCGCGGCTCCGCGCGCCGGTTCGTGCGCTACCACGACATGCTCGACGACTGGACCGTGCCGGTGTTCGGCATCGGGCAGGCCTTCGACATCGACGCGGTGAAGTCGGCGACCGCGAACGACGTGCGCCGGGTGCACCAGTTCATCGACCCGACGCTGCGCCGGGTGCAGCTGACGTGGGACGACGTCGAGGTGCCGGCCCGGCTGCGCGAGGTCGCCGAGGAGACCTGGCAGCACCTCGACCGGCTCGCCGACGACGACGGCGACACCCCCGAGGTGCACGAGGTGCTCGACCAGCTGCGCACGGCGTACGCCGAGCTCTACGAGGAGGCCGAGGCGCTCGCGCAGTCGACCGCGGTGGCTGCGCGCCGCGAGGGCCTGGCCAAGCAGCCACCGGCGGCGACGGTCGCCCGGCACGGCGCGGACCGCGTGCCGCACGGGCTGCGCGCGATGGTGCCGGGGAAGGTACGCCGCGGGCTGCGCCGGGCGCTCGGCCGGGAGCGCTGAGCCCATGGCCGCACCCGACATCGCCAACCTCGAGGGCGAGACGGCGTACGACGTCACCTGGCCCTGGACGCAGGGGCGGCTCGAGCCCGGCCTGACCTGCGTGTTCCGGGTCAAGAACGAGGCGCGGAACCTGCCGTGGGTGCTGCCGCCGATGTTCGAGGCCGTGCAGCACGTCGTGCTGGTCGACAACGGCTCCGACGACGGCACCCCCGAGGTCGCGCAACGGATCGCCGAGGAGTGCGGAGCCGCCGCGCGGTACACCGGCACGACGTACCCCTTCCGGGTGAGCCGGGCCGGGCACGAGCACCTGGGGACCCCGCCGGACTCGGTGCACTCGCTGACGCACTTCTACAACTGGTCGTTCTCGCTGGTGCGCACGTCGTACTCGATGAAGTGGGACGGCGACATGGTGCTGACCCGCGAGGGCGTGGCGGCGCTGTCGGACCTGTCCTGGCAGCTCGAGGGGCAGGACGCCGTGGTGCTGGTGCCGCGGCACCCGGTGTCGATCGAGAGCGACTCGGTCGCGTGGATCGACCTCGGCTTCCGGTTCCTCGAGCCGTGGATCTACCCGATGGGGCCGCAGTTCACGTTCGTGAAGGCCTTCGAGTGGGAGGTGCGCGAGTTCCCGTCCACCTCCGAGCGGCTGATCCTGCCCGAGGGGCTGTGCGTGGAGCTGAAGTGGCTCGACGCCGACGAGTTCGCGCACTGGAGCCACACGTCCTTCGAGGACTCCTCGCGCGCCCCGCGCAAGCGCCGCGAGTGGGAGGTGTACAGCGCGCTGATGGAGGGCCGGGGCGACCGGGTCGAGGGGCTGCACCGCATCGAGGCCCCGCCGGGCGTGCACGTGGTCGACCACATCACCCGCACGTGGCTGCCGCACGCGCCGCGGCCGCTGGTGCGGCGGCGCGGCCGGCTCGATGTCTGAGCGGTACGAGGTCCGCGTCCCCGACCTCGTCGCCCTGCGGGCGTACGACGGCGACCCCGACGACCGCGCGGCGGTCATCGCGATCCACGTCTCCTCCGCGAGCGCCGCGCTCTCCCTCGTCCCGCGACCGGAGTGGCCACGGCTGACCGCCCTGCGATCGCGCCGCGAGGGCGACGGCTACGTGCTGGTCGCCCGGTTCGCCCGCCGGGCCCCGGTCGCGGAGGTCGTGGCCGAGGTCGGGCGGCAGGCGGTGTGGCCGCGCGTG
The DNA here is from genome assembly GCA_963763225.1 of uncultured Actinomycetota bacterium. Classification (GTDB taxonomy): domain Bacteria; phylum Actinomycetota; class Actinomycetes; order Propionibacteriales; family Nocardioidaceae; genus Nocardioides. The sequence continues at coordinate 68,483 of CAVXNT010000018.1, forward strand.
GTCGCGACCCGGGCGGGCCTGGACGTGCGGCTGTTCAACCCGATCGGCTTCCGGGCCGACTGGGAGCGCGGCGTGGTCGACCTGCCGCCCGACCTGCCGCCCGGGCCGCCGTCGGTCGAGCTGGTGGCGTCGCTGCGGGACGCGCAGGGGGCGCGGGTGCCGGCGGACGCCGACCGCGACACGGTCGCCGCGCTGGCGATGGCCGGCGTACCGCTGGTCGGGCCGGCGTTCGCACCGGTCGACCTCGACGACCCGCTGGCCCGCGAGGAGCACAGCCTGGAGCTGCGCCGCGCCGCCCTCGACGAGCACGGGTCGCTGGACTGGCAGCGGCCGGTGTCGGTCCTGCTGGCGACCCGGCGGCCCGAGCAGCTGGACTTCGCGCTCGCCCAGGTCGCCCGGCAGCGAGGAGTCGCGGCCCTGCAGCTGGTCCTGGCGCCGCACGGCTTCGACGTCGACGCCGCGGCCGTCCGGGAGGCGGCCGGCATCGACGTGCACGTCGTACCCGCCCCGGCCGACGCGGTCTTCGGCGACGTCCTGCAGGCCGCCGCGGCCGTCGCCGACGGTGACGTGCTGATGAAGATGGACGACGACGACTGGTACGCGCCCGACGTGGTCGCCGACCTGCTCCGGGCGCGGGCCTACAGCGGTGCGCAGGTCACCGGCATGCCGGCCGAGTTCCACTACCTCGCGCCGCGCGACCTGACCGTCAAGCGCGGCCACCCGTCGGAGTTCTACGCGCGCTTCGTCGCCGGCGGCACGCTGCTCGTCGACCGGTCGGTGCTGCGCGAGGTCGGCGGCTTCCGGTCGGTGCGCAAGTACGTCGACGCGCAGCTGCTCGCCGCCGTCACCGCCGCCGGCGGCGCCATCTACCGCACCCACGGCCTCGGCTACGTGCTGCGCCGCAACGAGTCCGGCCACACGTGGGCCGTCGACATGGACTACCTGCTCGACCCCGCCCGCGTCCAGCGCTCCTGGCCCGGGCTCACCCCCTCCCGCCTGATGGAGCTCTGAACGCCGAGTCGGCGTGAGTTGCCGCCACAAATCCCGCCGAGTCGGCGTGAGTTACAGCAGGTACGTCCGCTGGGTGAACGTCTTGCGGGCCGCGCGGTAGGCGATGCGCAGCCGTACGTCGGCGTCCTGGTGCACGCCGTAGACGTGGCCCGCGCCGTACGCCTCGATGGCCCAGCCCCGGGCGCTGCTGAGCCATGCACTCCGCGTCGCGTCGTACTCCTGCTGCTCGTCGCTGGAGTGCCACTCCTCGCCGTTGTACTCCGCCGCGAACAGCAGCTCCTCCAACCCCAGGTCGAGGCGGTAGACCTCGCGTCCGTCCTCGAGGACGGGGATCTGCAGCTCGGGCGCCGGGAGGTTGGCGTCGTACCACCGCAGCCGCAACGCCGACTCGCCGGGCGACTCCGCCCGGCCGTCGGCCAGCGGCACCAGGACGCGCAACTGTCGCACGCCACGCTGCCGGGCGAACCGCTCCACGCCGAGCAGCAGCTCCTCGTGGCTGAACCGGCCGAGCCGCAGCATCGCGTCCAGGCCGGAGAGCGCCTGGTCGCGGCGCTGGAGGCGGCCGAGGTCCCATGCGGTGCGGATCGGGGTGGTGACGACGAGGCCACCGATCTCCATGAGGTCGTCAGGGCGCACCGTGCGCTCGCCGCTGCGCGTCAGCCCGTTGCGCAGCCGGCCGCCGTCGGCCGGGCGGAAGCAGGCGACGGGTGGCGGGGCCAGGTGGTCGCCCGGCAGCAGCGCGTTCGGCGCCCCGTGCAGCCAGCCGGCGGTGTTGTCGCAGACGAAGCAGTCGGGAGGAACGAGCAGGCGGACCAGCGCGACGCGCGTGTCGAGGGAGTCGGGGAGCTGCGCGGCGACGTAGCCGTTCCGGATCGGCCGGCGCAGGAGGCCGTCGTCGGTCAGCTGCTTGAGCCGGTGGTCCGAGATGCCTGCGGCCCGCGCCTGCTGGCGGGTGAAGGGAGCGTCCAGCGGGAGGGGGAACGTGTCGTCGAGAAATGGTGAGTCGTCCATGACCGGACGTCATGCCCGCCGCTGCGAGGGCCGACCCGTGGCGATCGCGGGCCTGTGGAAAACCGTGGCAACTCACGCCGGCTCGGGGCCCGATGCCGAGCAACTGGCGCCGACTCGGGGTGGGCTGGCGAGCAACTGGCGCCGACTCGGGGTTCAGCTGCGGCCGAGGGCCCGGACCGTCCATCCGGCGGCGCGCCAGGCGTCGAGATCGAGCTTGTTGCGGCCGTCGATGACCTGCTTGCGGCGGACGACCGAGCCGAGCTCGTCGAGGTCGACCGCGCGGAACTCCGGCCACTCGGTCAGGTGCAGCACCAGGTCGGCGTCGTGGGCCGCAGCCAGCGCCGACTCGGCATAGTCCAGGGTGGGGAACATCGTGCGCGCCGTGTCGTTGGCCTTCGGGTCGAACACCGAGACCAGCGCGCCGCGCAGGTGCAGCTGGCCGGCGATCGACAGGGCAGGGGAGTCGCGGACGTCGTCGCTGTCGGGCTTGAACGCGGCGCCCCACACCGCGATACGCGTACGCGCGACCGTGCCGCCGAGCATCGTCGTCGCGATCTGCACCACCCGCTCGCGCTGGCGCAGGTTGATGTCGTCGACCTGGCGCAGGAACGACATGGTGTCCTCGACGCCGAGCTCGCCGGCGCGGCTGAGGAACGCCCGGATGTCCTTGGGCAGGCAGCCGCCGCCGAACCCGATGCCGGCGTTGAGGAACTTGCGGCCGATCCGGTCGTCGTGCCCGATCGCGTCGGCGAGGTCGACGACGTCGCCGCCGGCCGCCTCGCACACCTCGGCGACCGCGTTGATGAAGGAGATCTTCGTGGCGAGGAAGGCGTTGGCCGAGACCTTCACCAGCTCCGCGGTCGCGAAGTCGGTCACCACCACCGGCGTGCCGGTCGCGAGGATCGGCGCGTAGAACTCGCGCAGCAGCGCCTCGGCGCGCGCCGAGGCGACCCCGAACACCAGCCGGTCGGGCTCCAGGGTGTCCTGGACCGCGAAGCCCTCGCGCAGGAACTCCGGGTTCCAGGCCAGCTCCGCGTGCGCGGGCAGCTTCGCGGCCAGCCGGGCAGCCGTCCCGACGGGCACCGTCGACTTGCCGACCACCAGCGCACCCTCGGAGAGGTACGGCGCGAGCGCGTCGACCGCCGCGTCGACGTACCGGACGTCGGCCCCGAGGCCGTCGTGGCGCTGCGGCGTCCCCACGCAGACGAAGTGGATGTCACCGAACGCCCCGGCCTCCTCGAACGAGTCGGTGAAGCGCAGCTTCCCGGAGGCGACGTGCCGGGCGAGCAGCTCCTCGAGCTCCGGCTCGTAGAAGGGGACCTTGCCGGCCGCGAGCGACTCCCGCTTGGCGGTGTCGATCTCGACGCCGAGGACGTCGTACCCCAGCTCGGCCATGCTCGCGGCGTGCGTGGCGCCGAGATAGCCACACCCGATGACGGTGACGTTCACACGCGTCACTCTAGGTGTCGCTCGTCCTCAGCCCGGTAACGAGGCGGTGAAGGATCTCCCTCAGGCGGTCCTCACTGGTGGCCAGGTTCAGCCGCACGTGCCCGGGCAGGCCGGGCTGGTAGTCGTCGCCGGGCGCGAGGCGTACGCCGTGGCGCAGCCCGGCCGCGCCCGGGTCGTCGGCGTACGCGCGCAGGTCGAGCCAGGCCAGGTAGGTCGCCTCCAGTGGCCGCATCCGCGCCTCCGGCAGGTCGGCGGCGAGGACCTCGCCGAGCACGCGGCGGTTCCCGTCGATGCGCGCGACCAGCGCCGCGAGCCAGTCGTCGCAGTCGCGCCAGGCCACCTCGCCGGCCACGATCCCCAGCGAGGACCACACGTTGTGGGCTGGCACCGGCAGCGCCCGGGCCCGCGCCCGGTCGTCCGGGTCCAGGAGCACCAGCTGCGCGCCGTGCGTGGCCGGCATGTTGAACGACTTCGACGCGCTGGTGACCACGACGCCGGTCTCGTCGACCGCGAGGTACGGCGTGAACCTCGCGCCCGGCAGCACCAGCGGGGCGTGGATCTCGTCGGAGACCACGCGGACGTCGTACCGGCGCGCGACCTCGGCCAGCGCCTCGAGCTCGGGGCGGGTCCACGCCCGGCCGAGCGGGTTGTGCGGGTTGCAGAGCAGGAACGTCCGCGCGCCGGCGGCGAACGCGCGCTCGACCGCGTCGAGGTCCATGGTCGCCTCGGGCGCGTCCGGGTCGAGGTCGACCGTCACCAGCTCCCGGCCGGTCACCGCCACGACGTCGCGGAACGGCGGGTAGCACGGCTGCGGCACGACCACGGGCCCCGGCGGGCACAGCGCCTCCAGGGCGAGCCGCATCCCGCCCATCACCCCGCCGGTCGGGACCACCGCGTCCGCCGGCACCGACCAGTCCCAGTGCCGCGCGGCGAACCCGGCGAACGCCGTACCGAGCCCGTCGTGGTGGGGCGGGTAGCCCGCTCCGCCGCCGCGAATGGTCCGGACCAGTGCCTCCTCGATCGGCTCGGCCAGCCGGAAGTCCATCTCGGCCACCCAGGCCGGCAGCACGCCCGGTTCGACGTCGCCCCACTTGAGCGGGAGCGCGGCGCGGGCCTCGTCGTCGGTGAGATCACGGATCACGGGCCCATTCAACCGAGTCCACAAATCTGCGGATCGCGCCGGGCGGCGGCCATTGGTCCTACGCTTCCGACATGCGTCTGCGTGGATCCCTGGCGATTGCCGCCGTACCCCTGCTCCTTGCCGCTGTGGCCTGCGCCCCGGAGGACAGCTCGACAACGACCGCGACGGACAGCGCCAGCGCCAGCACGAGTGCGAGCGCCAGCACGAGTGCGAGCGCCGATGCGTGTGCGACCGACTCCCTGCCGCTGACCACGCCCGGCCAGCTCACGGTCGGCACCGACTCCCCGGCGTACGACCCGTGGTTCGTCGACAACGACCCGAGCAACGGCAAGGGCTACGAGTCGGCGGTGGCGTACGCCGTCGCGGAGCAGCTCGGCTTCGGCCAGGACCAGGTGCAGTGGGTCAAGGTGCCGTTCAACAAGTCCTACGCGCCGGGGCCGAAGAACTTCGACTTCGACATCAACCAGATCTCGATCACGCCCGCGCGCGCCAAGGTCGTCGACTTCTCCGACGGCTACTACGCGGCCGCGCAGGCGGTCATCGCCATCAAGGGGACGCCGGGTGCCGAGGCGACGCAGCATCGCCGACCTCCAGGGCCTGCAAGCTCGGCGCCCAGACCGGCACCACCTCGCTGACCGCGATCCGCGACGTGATCCAGCCCGACCAGGACCCGGCGGTCTTCGAGGACACCAACGCCGCGAAGTCCGGCGCTGCAGAACGGCCAGGTCGACGCGATCCTCGCCGACCTGCCCACCGCGTTCTACATCTCCGCGGTGGAGATCCCGAAGAGCACGATCGTCGGCCAGTTCCAGCCCGAGACCGGGCAGCAGGAGGAGTTCGGGATGCTCTTCGAGAAGGGCAACCCGCTGGTCGACCTGCGTCAACCAGGCGCTCGCCGCGCTCAAGGACGACGGCACGCTCGACCAGATCGAGAAGCAGTGGCTCTCCGACGTGGTGAACGTGCCCGAGCTGCAGTGAGCGACTGGTCACCGAGCCAGCACGAGCTCGACCGGCGCGGCGTACGACGGCGGCTGCGCCTGCGGTCCGCGGCGATCGCCACCGGCATGACGGTCGTCGTCCTCGGTGGGCTCGCCGTCGGCGTGCACAGCTCGCCGGGGTGGCCGCGGGTCCACGAGTCGTTCTTCAACGGCTTCCACGCCCGTGCGGTGCTGCCCGACATCTGGGACGCGATCTGGCTCAACATCAAGATGTTCCTCATCGCCGAGGCGTTCATCCTGGTGCTCGCCATGCTGATCGCGATGGCGCGGGTGAGCCGGTCGCCGTGGCTGATGCCGGTGCGCCTGGTCGCGGTGGTCTACACCGACGTGATCCGCGGCATCCCGACGATCCTGCTGGTGTTCCTGTGCGGGTTCGGCATGCCGAGCCTGCGGCTGCAGGGCCTGCCGAACGACCCGTTCTTCTGGGCCACGGTCGCGCTGGTCGTCTCCTACAGCGCCTACGTCGCCGAGGTGTTCCGCTCCGGCATCGAGTCGGTCCACCCCTCGCAGTTGGCCAGTGCGAGGCGCTCGGGCTCTCCCGCGGGCAGACGCTGCGGCACGTGGTCGTGCCGCAGGCGGTGCGCCGCGTCGTACCCCCGCTGCTCAACGACTTCGTGTCCCTGCAGAAGGACACCGCGCTGGCCTCGGTCATCGGCGTCTTCGAGGCGGTCTTCGTGGCGCGCGACTACGGCAACTACAACTTCAACTACACGCCGTACGTCGTGGTGTCGCTGCTTCTTCGTCGCGATGACCGTCCCGCTGGCGCGGCTGACCGACTGGCTGTCCGCGCGGGCGCGGCGACGCGAGTTCGCGGGGGCCCTGTGAGCGCGCTGCTCTGGAGGTGTCGGGCCTGCGCAAGTCGTACGGCGACAAGGTCGTGCTCGACGACGTCTCGCTGACCCTGCAGCCGCACGACGTCGTCTGCCTGATCGGCTCGTCGGGGTCGGGCAAGTCGACGCTGCTGCGCTGCCTGAACCTGCTCGAGGACATCGACGACGGCGTGATCGAGTTCGAGGGCCGCGAGATCTCCGACCCGCGGGTGGACGCCCACGCGGGTGCGGTCGCGGATCGGCATGGTCTTCCAGGCCTACAACCTGTTCCCGCACCTGACCGTGCTCGACAACTGCACCCTCGCGCCGCGGCTGGTCCACGGCGTCGCCGGGCGGACGCGGACGCCCGCGCCCTGGCGCTGCTGGAGCGGTTCGGGCTGGCCGACCAGGCGTCGAAGCACCCCGACCGGCTGTCCGGCGGCCAGCAGCAGCGGGCCGCGCTGGTGCGTGCGCTGTGCACCGCGCCCGACGCTGCTGCTGCTCGACGAGATCACCGCCGCGCTCGACCCCGAGCTGGTCGGCGAGGTGCTCGAGATCGTGCGCGGCCGAGGCCGAGCGGGGGATGACGATGGTGCTGGCCACCCACGAGATGGACTTCGCCCGCGACGTGGCCACCACGGTCTGCTTCCTCGACCGCGGCCGCATCCTCGAGCAGGGCCCGCCCGTCGCAGATCTTCACCGCCCCCGCGAGGAGCGGACCCGGCAGTTCCTGCGCCGGGTCCTCTGACCGCGAGTCGGCGTGAGTTGTCGCCCACACGACGCCGAGTCGGCGTGAGTTGCCCCAGCGTCGTCCGGGTGGTGAGCAACTGGCGCCGACTCGGCGGGACGGTGGCGAGCAACTGGCGCCGACTCGGCGGGGACGTTGACAGCAGTTCTGTCATGATGCCGAGCATGAGCATCGAACTCGGCCAGGGAACGGGACCGCTGCGGGGCGTGAAGGTCGTCGAGATCGCCGGGATCGGGCCGGGGCCGCACGCGTGCATGATCCTGGCCGACCTCGGGGCGGACGTGATCCGCGTCGAGCGGCCCGGCGGGCAGCTGCTCGCCGGCGGTGGCCCGCACATGCTGCTCAACCGGGGCCGTCCGAGCGTCGCGCTCGACCTCAAGAAGCCCGAGGCGATCGAGACCGTCAAGCGTGGTCGCGGCCGACGCCGACGTGCTCGTCGAGGGGATGCGGCCGGGCGTGATCGAGCGGCTCGGCCTCGGACCCGACGACTGCGTGCCGTCAACCCGCGGCTCGTCTACGGGCGGATGACCGGCTGGGGCCAGGACGGCCCGTTCGCCCAGGCGGCCGGCCACGACATGAACTACATCGCGATCACCGGCGCACTGTTCGGCCTCGGGCAGGACAAGGGCCGGCCGCACTTCCCGATGAACCTGGTCGGCGACTTCGGCGGCGGCTCGACGTACCTGGTCATCGGCATCCTCGCCGCGCTCCTCGAGGCGCGCATCAGCGGGCAGGGCCAGGTCGTCGACGCGGCCATCGTCGACGGCACCGCCCACCTCAACACCATGACCGCCGCCTTCCTCGCCTCCGGCGCGCTGAAGGAGGAGCGTGCGGCCAACCTGCTCGACGGCGGCGTGCCGTACTACGACGTCTACGAGACCGCCGACGGCAAGCACATGTCGGTCGGCGCGCTCGAGCCCCAGTTCTACGACGAGTTCGTGCGGCTGCTGGGCATCGCGGAGACCGCACCGGACCGGTACGACGCGGAGCGGCCGACGCGCTGCGGCAGCTGATCGCCGACACGTTCCGGCAGCGGACCCAGGCCGAGTGGATCGAGGTCTTCGAGGGCACCGACGCCTGCGTCGCCGGGATCATCCCCATCAGCGAGGCCGCCGAGCACCCGCACCTGGCGGCCCGCGGCACGCTCGTCGACCACGACGGCCACCTCCAGCCGGCGCCCGCGCCCCGCTTCTCGCGCACCGCGAGCACCATCGGGCGGCCCGCCGAGAGCGCCGGCGAGCAGCACCCGGGAGGCCCTCGCGGCCTGGGGGATCGACAACGTCGACGAGCTGCTCGACGCCGGCGTCGCCGTCCAGGCGTGACCGACGCCTACCGTTGTTGACAGATATTCAGTAAGGTGTCCGGCATGACCGAGCACGTCGACGTCCTCATCGTCGGCGCGGGCCTGTCCGGCATCGGCGCCGCCTGCCGGCTGCGCACCGAGCACCCCGAGCGCAGCGTCGCGGTCCTCGAGGCGCGCGAGGCCAGCGGCGGGACGTGGGACCTGTTCCGCTACCCGGGCATCCGCTCGGACTCCGACATGTTCACCTTCGGCTTCAAGTGGCGGCCCTGGGCGGGCGACGTCGCGCTCGCCGACGGCCCGTCGATCCTCGACTACCTGCGCACGGTCGCCAGCGAGTACGGCGTCGACGAGCTGATCCGCTACCGCCACCGGGTCGCTGGGCGCCAGCTGGGACTCCGGCGACGACCGGTGGACCGTCGAGGTCGACCGCGACGGCGAGCCCGCTCACCCTCACCACGCAGCTTCCTCTGGGCGTGCGGCGGCTACTACGACTACGACCGGGGCTACTCGCCGGAATTCGCCGGCCAGCGAGGACTTCCGCGGCGAGATCGTGCACCCCCAGCACTGGCCCGAGGACCTCGACTACACGGGCAAGAAGGTCGTCGTGATCGGCTCCGGCGCCACCGCCGTGACGCTGGTGCCGGCGATGGCCGACGCCGGGGCCGGGCACGTGACGATGCTGCAGCGCTCGCCGACGTACGTCCTCTCCCTGCCCGGGGCGCGACCCGCTCGCCACGCCGCCTGCGCCGGCTGCCGCGATGGCTGCGCTACCGGGTCGTGCGGTGGAAGGCGATCCTGGCCTCGACGCTGTTCTTCCAGCTCTCCCGGCGCCGGCCCGAGATGATCAAGGGCTTCGATCCGCAAGGCAGGCGGCAAGCCAGCTGCCGCCGGGCGTCGACGTGACAAGCACTTCAAGCCGGCCTACAACCCGTGGGACCAGCGGCTGTGCTTCGTGCCCGACGGCGACCTGTTCCAGGCGCTGCGGCAGCGGCCGGCCGTCGGTCGTCACCGACCACATCGAGACGTTCACCGAGACGGGCATCCCGCTGCGCTCGGGCGAGGAGCTCGAGGCCGACGTGATCGTCAGCGCGACCGGCCTGAACCTCAAGGCGATGGGCGGCGTCGACCTCACCGTCGACGGCGCGAGGTCAAGATGCCCGACGCGATGACCTACAAGGGCGCTGATGCTCAGCGACGTGCCGAACTTCGCCTTCACGATCGGCTACACCAACGCCTCCTGGACGCTGAAGGCCGACCTGGTCGCCGACTTCGTCTGCCGGCTCCTGGCCCACATGGACGAGCACGGCGTCCGCCGGGTGGTGGCGCCGCCGCGACCCGTCGGTCGGCGCCGAGCGGCTGCATCGACTTCAGCTCCGGCTACATCCTGCGGGCGCTGGACGAGCTGCCGGAGCAGGGTGACCGGGAGCCGTGGAAGCTGCGCCAGAACTACCTCAAGGACGTCCGCTCCATCAACCACGACCCGTCGACGACGGGGTGCTGACGTTCGGGTGATCCGGGAGCCCGGGGCGTAGGCTGACGGCGTTGCCCGTCCAGTCTTGCCTCGGGCCTCCGCGCCGCCGCCTCGGCGAAGTCGCGACCTCCTTCTCGGGAACCATGCTGGCGAGACATCCCAGTAGTGAGTGAATACCCCTTGTCTTCCGCAACTCCTGCGGGCTTCGCCGATCTCGGCGTGCCCGCCGACCTCGCCGCCGTCCTCGCCGACCGCGGCATCACCACCCCCACCCCCATCCAGGCCGCCACGCTGCCGGACTCGCTGGCCGGCCGCGACGTGCTCGGCCGGGGCCGCACCGGCTCCGGCAAGACCTACGCGTTCCTGCTGCCGCTGGTCGCCCGCCTCGTCGAGTCCGGCCGCACGCCGCGCCGCGCCGCGCCGCGCGCCCTGGTGCTGGCGCCGACCCGCGAGCTGGTCGGCCAGATCGAGGCCTCGCTCGACCCGCTGGCCGCGGCCGCGGGCCTGACCACCCAGACCGTCTTCGGCGGCGTCGGCCAGAACCCGCAGGTGCAGGGACTGCGCCGGGGCGTCGACATCGTGCTGGCCTGCCCGGGCCGGCTCGAGGACCTGATCGGACAGGGCCACTGCGACCTCGGCGACGTCGAGATCACCGTGCTCGACGAGGCCGACCACATGGCCGACCTCGGCTTCCTGCCCGGCGTGCGCCGGCTCCTCGACCAGACGCCCCGCGACGGCCAGCGGCTGCTGTTCTCGGCGACGCTGGACAAGGCGATCGACGTGCTGGTCAAGCGCTTCCTCCGCAGCCGGTGACCCACGAGGCCGACTCGGCGCAGTCGCCGGTCGCGACCATGGACCACCACGTGCTGCACCTGGCGCCGCGAGCACCGCGTGCCGGTCCTCGTCGACCTGACCAGCGCACCGGGCCGGACCGTGGTGTTCACCCGCACCAAGCACGGCGCGAAGGCGCTGACCCGCCAGCTCAACAAGAACGGCGTGCCCACCGTCGAGCTGCACGGCAACCTCAGCCAGGGCGCCCGCACCCGCAACATGGACGCGTTCCACTCCGGCCGGGCCACCACCCTGGTCGCCACCGACATCGCGGCCCGCGGCATCCACGTCGACGACGTGGCGCTGGTGGTGCACGCCGACCCGCCGGTCGAGCACAAGGCCTACCTGCACCGCTCCGGGCGTACGGCGCGCGCCGGGGCCGGCGGCACCGTGATCACGCTGATGACCGACGAGCAGGTGCGCGACGTGCGGGCCCTGACCCGGGCGGCCGGCATCAAGCCGACCACCACCCGGATCAGCGGCGCGTCGCACCCGGTGCTGGTCGAGCTGGCGCCCGGCGAGCGCACCCGGTCCCCGGCGGCCTGACGGTCGAGGTGCCCGCGGCGTCGCCCCGCCAGCGGCGGCCAGGGCGGCCAGGGCCGGAAGCGCCAGGGTGGCCGGCGCCCCGGGCGCCCAGGCGCCCACCGGCGGTCAGCGCACTGGTTCGGGTACGTCGGGTGGCCGCAACCGGTCGCGCCGGCGTACCGGTCAGGGCGCCGCGGCCGCCCCGGCGTCGCGCCACAGCGCGGCGGGGTTCAGCTCCGGCCGTCGGTGACGCCCAGGTCACGTTTCGGCGAGCCCCGGCCGGTCACAGAACCGGCATGGGACTCAAGGACAAGGCAGAGAACAAGGCAGAAGAGCTCAAGGGCCAGGGCAAGGAGTCGGCCGGTGACGCCACCGGCGACCGCGACATGCAGGCCGAGGGCCAGGCGGACCAGGCCCGGGCAAGCTGAAGAATGCCGGTGAGCACGTCAGGACGCGGCCAAGGACGCCAAGGACAGCATCACCGACTGAGATCACCGGGGCAGGAGGGCGCATGCGCACGGCGGCAGCTGATCGGCGCTGCGTTCGTCGCTCCTCGGCGGGGTGGTTCTCGGCCTCTCGTTGCGCATCGAGCCGGGCAGCCCGTGGTTCTACCCCGCCAGTCTGGGCCTCTCCGCGGTCTGGGTGCTGGGCGCGTTCGCGACCGGCTGGCCGCGGCGGGCCCGCCCCGGCCGGTGCTCGTGCCGGTGCTCGTCGGTGCGGTGCTGGTCGGCGTGTTCGTCGTCGGCGCGCTCGTCGTGCGGGAGATCGACTTCCTCGCCGGCCAGGCGCGCACCGTCGCCGACCAGGCCACGCCGGGTGGTGGCCGCTGCTGGTCCTGGTCACCGCGGTGACCGGCGTCGCCGAGGAGCTGTTCTTCCGCGGCGCCCTCTGGGAAGCGGTGCCCGCGCGCCCGGTCCTGGTGACCGCGGTGGCGTACGGCGTCTCGACGCTCGCCACCGGCAACGTGCTGCTCACCTTCGCCGCAGTCGTGCTCGGTGTCGTCGTGGGGCTGGAGCGGCGGCGCTCCGGCGCGCATCCTGCCGCCGGTGCTCACCCACTGCACCTGGTCACTGGCGATGCTGTTCGTCCTGCCGGCCCTCTTCCACGGCTAGCCGGACCGCCTCGGCGTAGGGCATCGGCTCGCCGGGCACGAGGTCGCGGATCGCGTGGTCGGTGACGACGACCTCGGTGCCCATCGAGTCGATCAGGTTGCGGCCGGTGGTGATGTCGACGTCGGTGACCAGCGAGAGCCAGTACGACGAGAGCCGCGGCGTCAGCACCGGCACGGTCACGATCGGGACCCGGTGGCCGTGGAGATCTCCGCCGCCTGCTGGAGCATCTCGAGGTAGGTGAGCCGCTCCGGCCCGCCGATCTCGAAGACCCGGCCGTAGGCCTCCTCGTGCCGATCACGCCGGCGAGGTAGCGGACCACGTCGTCGAGCGCGATCGGCTGGGTGCGGGTCGACGCCCAGCGCGGCACGACCATCGCCGGGAGGTTCTTGACCAGCTGCCGGGTGATCTCCCAGGAGATGCCGCCGGCGCCGACGACGATCGCCGCCCGCAGCACGGTGACCGGGACGCCGGACTCGCCGAGCAGCGTCTCCACCTCGCGGCGCGAGCGCAGGTGCGGCGAGAGCTCGTCGTCGTCCTCGCCCAGCCCGCCCAGGTAGACGATCTGGCGGGCCCTGCCGCGGCGGCCGCGCCAGGCCGAAGTTCGCGCGCCGCCTCGGCGTCCTTGCGCTCGAAGTCGTGGTCGTCGAGCGAGTGCACGAGGTAGACCGCGACATCGACGCCCTCGAGCGGGTCGCTCAGCGAGGCGCCCGGGTCGCGCCACGTCGCCGGCGACCGGCTCGCCCGGCCCGTCGTACGCCTCGGGGCCGCGGGTCATCGCCCGACACGGTCATCCCGCGGTCGACCAGCGCGGGCACCAGCCGGCTGCCGATGAACCCGGTGGCGCCGGTCACGAGCACGGTCTCAGCGGCTCGGGTCGACTGGCTCCTCGCCTGGCCCGTAGTGGCCGCCCGGCGCGCCGGTCCGAGAGCTGTCAGTGGTCGGGACGGCGCCGGGCTCGCTGGCGATGCTCTCGCGGCGGGTCTCGTCCATCGCCGCCTCGTACGCCGAGACCAGGCTCGCGATCGACAGCGGCTTGAGCCGCTCGACGACCTCGCGCAGCCTGTCCGGCGAGGCGCCGGACTCCTTGTAGACCGGCCAGACCATGGTGCGGAACAGCGCGTGCAGCTCCTTGGCGATCTGGCGGCCGTGCTCGGCGTAGACCTCGGCCGCGGCGAGCGCGGCCTCGGTCGGGAAGCCGAGGTCGAGCAGCCCCAGGCCGACCGAGAGCTGGGAGGCCGCGACCTCGAAGCGGCCGCGCTTGGTGCGGAACACGATGCCGAGCGCGGCCAGCGTGGTCAGGTCGTCCTCGCTGAGGGTGCGGCCGGCCCGCTTGTCGAGCTCGGCGCGGGACATCTCGACCGGCAGGTCCGCCTGCCACGGCGCGAGCATCGTGCGGTGCAGCGCGATGTCCTCCGGGGTCGCGTCGCCGGGGATGCCGCGACGTACTGCTCGATCGCCGACAGCGTGAACCCGTGCCCTGCAGCTCCTGGACCAGCTCGAGCCGCGCGACGTGGTCGGCGCTGTAGTAGCCCGAGCGCCCGCGCCGCAGCGGCGGCGGCACCAGCCCCTTGGTCGTGTAGAAGCGGATGTTGCGCACGCTCATCGCCGACGCGTGTCGTCAGCTCGCTCGAGCGTCAGCAGCTCGTGGCCCGGACTCGGCGTCCTCACGTCCCCTCGGCTGACCGCTCCGGGCGATGACCAGGCCACGATCGAGATCTTGACGATGACAGTAATAGTGTCACAATCGATCCATGGCTGAAGCATTCGTGTACGACCACATCCGTACACCGCGCGGCAAGGGCAAGAAGGTCGGCTCCCTGCACGAGGTCAAGCCGGTCGACCTGATCGTCGGGCTGCTCGACGAGATCAAGGAGCGCAACCCCTCCCTGGACCCGGCGCGCGTCGACGACGTCGTGCTCGGCGTCGTCTCCCCGATCGGCGAGCAGGGCGGCGACATCGCCAAGACCGCCGCGCTCAAGGCCGGCTACCCCGAGACGGTGGCCGGCGTGCAGCTCAACCGGTTCTGCGCCTCCGGCCTCGAGGCGGTCAACCAGGCCGCGTCCCGGGTCCGCGGCGGCTTCGAGGACCTGATCCTCGCCGGCGGCGTGGAGTCGATGAGCCGGGTGCCGATGGGCTCCGACGGCGGCGCCTGGGCGGCCGACCCGGCCACCGCGCTGCACGACCGGGTTCGTGCCCCAGGGCATCGGCGCCGACCTGATCGCCACCATCGAGGGCTGGGACCGCGACGACGTCGACGCGTTCGCCGCCGAGTCCCACCACCGCGCCGCGAAGGCCTGGGCCAACGGCTACTTCGCCAACTCGGTCATCCCGGTCAAGGACCTCAACGGCCTGACCGTCCTCGACCACGACGAGCTGATCCGCCCCGACACGACCGTCGAGGGCCTGGCCGGCCTCAAGCCGTAGCTTCGCCGACATCGGCGCGCAGGCGGGCTTCGACGACGTGGCGCTGGAGAAGTACCACTGGGTCGAGCGGATCGACCACGTCCACCACGCCGGCAACTCCTCGGGCATCGTCGACGGCGCCGCGACTGGTGGCGATCGGCAGCGAGGAGGTCGGCACCGAGCTCGGCCTCACCCCGCGGGCCCGGATCCTGGCCACCGCGGTGTCCGGCGCGGACCCGACGATCATGCTCACCGGCCCGGCGCCGGCCGCGCGCAAGGCGCTGGCCAAGGCCGGCCTCGAGGTCGAGCGACATCGACCTGTTCGAGATCAACGAGGCGTTCGCCGCGGTCGCGATGCGGTTCATGCGCGACCTGGGCATCAGCCACGAGATCACCAACGTCAACGGCGGCGCGATCGCGATGGGCCACCCGCTCGGCGCCACCGGCGCGATGATCCTCGGCACGCTGGTCGACGAGCTCCAGCGCCGCGACCTGCGCCGCGGCCTCGCCACGCTCTGCGTCGGCGGCGGCATGGGCATCGCCACCATCGTCGAGATCGTCTGACCGACCGACAGCCGTTGAGTTGGGCCTGCCCGAGCTTCAGTTGAGCGGTCGGCGCGACAAGAGCCCAACTCGATGCCCGGTGAGGCCCAACTCAACGCTTTCGCACAGAGCGGAACCCCATGAGCACCAGCACGATCGACCAGCAGAGCGCCGTCCGCTACGACAAGGACGCCGACGGCATCGTCACGCTGACGCTCGACGACCCGACGTCGAGCGCGAACACCATGAACGAGCTCTACCAGGAGTCGATGGCCGCGTGCGTGCAGCGGCTGTACGACGAGGTCGACACGCGTCACCGGCGTCGTCATCGCCAGCGCGAAGAAGACCTTCTTCGCCGGCGGCAACCTGAAGAACATGGTGCAGGCGACCAAGGACGACGCCGCGGCGGTCTTCGCGACCGGTGAGGCCGTCAAGGCCGGGCTGCGCAAGCTCGAGCTCTTCCCGAAGCCGGTCGTGGCCGCGATCAACGGCGCCGCGCTCGGCGGCGGCTTCGAGATCTGCCTGGCCTGCAACCACCGGGTCGCGGTCGACGACGACAGCGTCAAGATCGGCCTGCCCGAGGCGACCCTCGGGCTGCTGCCCGGCGGCGGCGGCGTGACCCGCGTCGTACGCCTGCTCGGCCTGCAGACCGCGCTGATGGACGTGCTGCTGCCCGGCACCCAGTTCAAGCCGAGCGCAGCCGCTGGAGAAGGGCCTGGTCGACGAGCTGGTCGCCACCCGCGAGGAGCTGGTGCCCGCCGCCAAGGCGTGGATCAAGGCCAACCCCGACGCCGCCCAGAACCCCTGGGACCAGCCCGGCTACAAGATGCCCGGCGGCACGCCGAGCTCCCCGGCCCTGGCCGGCATTCCTGCCGGCGTTCCCGGCGCTGCTGCGCAAGCAGACCAAGGGCGCGGTCTACCCCGCGCCGCGGGCGATCCTGTCCGCCGCCGTCGAGGGCGCCTCGGTCGACTTCGACACCGCCTCGCGGATCGAGTCGCGCTACCTGACCAACCTGATCGTCAACCAGGGCTCGAAGAACATGATCCAGGCGTTCTTCTTCGACCTGCAGGCGATCAACGCCGGCAAGCTGCGCCCCGCAGGGCATCGAGCCGTACCGGGCCACCAAGGTCGGCGTGCTCGGCGCCGGGATGATGGGCGCCGGCATCGCCTACTCCTGCGCCCGCGCCGGCATGCAGGTCGTGCTCAAGGACGTCGCGCTCGAGAACGCCGAGAAGGGCAAGGCCTACTCCGAGAAGCTGCAACGCCAAGGCGATCGCGCGCGGCAAGCTGCACCGAGGAGAAGAAGGCCAGGAGCTGCTCGACCGGATCACCGCCGACCGCGGACCCGGCCGACCTCGCCGGCTGCGACCTGGTGATCGAGGCGGTCTTCGAGGACCCGTCGCTCAAGCACCAGGTCTTCGCCGAGGTCGCGCCGTACGTCGAACGACGACGCGCTGCTGTGCTCGAACACCTCGACCCTGCCGATCACCGAGCTCGCCACGGCGTGGACCGCCCGGCGGACTTCATCGGCCTGCACTTCTTCATCGCCCGTCGACAAGATGCCGCTGGTCGAGATCATCAAGGGCAAGGAGACCTCCGACGACGCGCTGGCCAAGGCGTACGACGTCGTGCAGCAGATCCGGAAGACGCCGATCGTCGTCAACGACAGCCGCGGCTTCTACACCTCGCGGGTCATCGGCACGATGGTCAACGAGGGCCTGGCGATGCTCGCCGAGGGCGTGCACCCGGTCTCGCATCGAGCGGGCGGCGACGCAGGCGGCTACCCGGTCGGCCCGCTCCAGCTCAGCGACGAGCTGAACATGGAGCTGATGGCAAGATCAGCCAAGGCCACCACGGACGCCGCCGAGCGCGACGGCCGCCTACGAGCCGCACCCGGGGAGCGCGGTCGTCGACACGATGATCGAGCTCGGCCGGCCCTCGCGCCTGAAGGGCGCCGGGCTTCTACGAGTACGACGAGTCCGGCCGGCGCGCGCGCGCTCTGGAAGGGCCTCGCCGAGGCGTTCCCGGTCGCCGCCGACGGAGGCAGCGATGCCGTTCCAGGACGTCAAGGACCGGATGCTGTTCGTCGAGGCGCTCGAGACCGCGAAGTGCTTCGAGGAGGGCGTCATCGAGTCCGCGGCCGCGGCCAACATCGGCTCGATCATGGGCATCGGCTTCCCGGCGATCACCGGCGGCGCCGCGCAGTTCATGCAGGGCTACGAGCAGTCGCCACGGCCGGACCGGGTCGGCCTCGGCGCTTCGTCGCGCGCGCCGACGAGCTCGCCGAGCAGTACGGCGAGCGGTTCCGCCCCACGGCGTACCTGCGCGACCTGGCCGCGTCCGGGGGCTCTTTCCCGGCCTGATCGGCGTGTCGTCGGTTTCACCGGTCAGCCGGTGAACCCGACCGACACGCCGCGCCGCCGGCGTGTCGGTCGGGGTCCCGGTCAACCGGTGAAACCTGTGACGGATGTGGTTCAGCGCCCGCTGAACCAGGGGTGGTGCAGGTCGTAGAAGGTCGCGCCCTGCATCGCGTAGTCGAGGTCGGCGCGATCTCGGCCGGCGGCTCGAGCTGCTCGCCGCTGCGGGCGCTGGCCTCGTCGGTGAACGCGATCGTCTCGGTGAACGTGCCGTCCGGCTCGATCGCCAGCGTGCCGCCGATGATCTCGGGCCGCATCCGGTGCAGCTGGTCGGGGTCGGACGTCATCAGCCGGTCCGGAGCCGGGCTCGGGTCGTCGACCTTGCCGCGGATGACCTGGACGAAGCCGGCGTCGTCGGAGCCGCCGTCCAACAGCAGCGTGACGTCGTCGCAGTCGTGGAACTCCACGCGCCGTCGAACAGCGCCATCATCTGCCTCGGCCCACGGCCTGCTGCTCGGGTCGCTCGGAGTTGCGCATCGCCGCGTCGCGCGACGCGAAGCGGACGACGCCGAGGAAGTGGTCGTCGTCGGTGAACCCGTAGGTGCCGCCGAGCCAGCCGTCCGCCGCCGGCCTCGAGCTCCTCGCGCCACCGATCGAGCGCGGCGTGCAACTCGTCCTGCCGGGTGCACCTGCCCTGGATGATCTGGATGAACATGGTGGGTCTCCTCCCATCCGTATCCCCGCCCCTCGACGCTAGTCCTGTGAGCCGGACCGCGGCATGGCTCGGATGGGGGATCCCTCTAGCCTGCGGGCATGGGTGTGGTGATCCTGGTCCGGCACGGGCAGGCGTCGTTCGGCGCCGACGACTACGACGTGTTGTCGGAGACCGGCTGGCAGCAGGGTCGCCTGCTCGGCGCCTGGCTGCGTGAGCGCGAGGTCGAGCCGACGGCAGTCGTGCGCGGCGGGATGCGTCGGCACGCCGAGACCGCCGAGGCCGCCGGGTGGGGTGACGCGGCGGTCGACCCCGGGTGGGACGAGTTCGACCACCTCGCGGTGGTGGCGGCGTACCCCGACGTACCGCCCGGGGAGCTGGACCGCCGCGCGTTCCAGCGGCGTCTTCGAGGCCGCCACCGCACGGTGGACCTCCGGAGGCCACGACGACGAGTACGTCGAGCCGTGGCCGGCGTTCCGCGCCCGGGTCGCGGCGTCCCTGGCGTCGGTGTCGGAGCAGGCCGGGCCCGGCGGCACCGCGGTCGTCGTGACCTCGGGAGGGCCGATCGCGGCCGTCTGCGCCGCGCTGGTCGACCCGGACGCCGACGAGGCGGGGTTCGCGCGGCTGTGGGGCCGGCTCAACACGGTGCTGGTGAACGCGTCGTACTGCCGGGTGGTCGTCGGCTCGACCGGCGCCCGGCTGCTGACCTTCAACGAGCACCCGCACCTGGAGGGCGAGCACCTGACCTACCGCTGACGCTCCCGTGGCGCATGCATACGTGGTATACATACCCGGTATCCACTGCCACGGGGCCGTGGAACGCCCTCCCGGGAGGCGACATGTCGGTCAGGCAGGCACTGCTGGCGCTGCTGGAGCAGGGGCCGATGTACGGCTACCAGCTCCGCGCCGAGTTCGAGCAGCGGACCGGGGCGACCTGGCCCCTCAACGTCGGGCAGGTCTACACGACCCTGACCCGGCTCGAGCGCGACGGACTCGTCGCCGGGGAGGGCGCGGACGCCGAGGGCCACGTCATCTACCGGGTCACCGACGCCGGGCGCGAGGAGGTCGCCAGCTGGTTCACGACCCCGGTGCGCGCACCCAGCCGCCGCGCGACGAGCTCGCGATCAAGCTGGCCCTGGCCGTCACCGTCCCGGGTGTCGACGTCGGCACGGTGATCCAGCAGCAGCGGTCGGCCACCATGGCCGCCCTCCAGGACTACACCCGGCTCAAGCGCAGCGGCCCGGACGCCGGGGACCGCCGCGA
>CAVXNT010000019.1:0-16859 GCA_963763225.1 uncultured Actinomycetota bacterium
GGGTGGGGAAGAGCCCGAGCTCGCGGCGGCCAGCCCGACCAGCAGGTCGCCCAGCGGGATGACCCCCTCGTCGAGAGAGCGTCGGCGGGCCGGATGTCGGCCGGCTGGGGGTGGTCGGGCGCCGAAGGCCGGCGCGAAGAAGGCGTCGGGGGCGCCGAAGACGGCGGCCGGCACGACCAGGTGTACGACGTGCGCCGTGCCCGTGAGCAGGAGGGCCGCCGCGAGGGCCTGGGTGACGAGCCGGACGGCGGGCATCCGCAGGCGTCGTGTCAGCACGGGCGTCAGGATCGCCGATCGGGTCGTGCCGGGTCGCGCGCTCGTCGCGGCGGCGCGGCGGTGGTGTCAGCGAGCGCGCTTGGAGCGGCGTAGCAGGGCCTGCGCTCCCTCGAGGTAGAGGTCGACACCGAACGGTGTAGTAGGCGGGCCTCGTCGTCGCAGTCGGTCGAGCGGCACCGCGACCGCCGGCACGTGGGGATAGAGGTCGGCGGGGGGCTGCCGATGTGCGCGCGCTTCTCGGCCAGCAGCGCGTCGCGCTCGTCGGCGGCCGTCTGCGCTCTCCGCGCCGGGGCGCTGGGTGACGAGCATCGTCGCGGTCTGGAGCCCCATCCGGGCCAGGTCGGCCGCCTGCTGCCGGCGTGAAGCCGGCCTCCTCGAGCAGGGCGAGGGTGAACTCGGTGAGCCGGAGCCCGGCCTCGGTCACGAGGATGCGGGGGAACACCGGCTCCGCCGCGGCAGCGTGCCGGGACAGGCCGGCGATCAGCGCGTCAACGACGCCGCGCAGCTGCGCTGACCAGGTGCCGGTGGCCGGCGGCGGCGTGACGCCCTCGAGCAGTGCGTCGCCCATCGCGGCGAGAAGCGCGTCCTCGTTGGCGACGTGCCAGTAGAGCGCCATCGGGGTGACCCCGAACTCCTGCGCGATCCGTCGGATCGTGACCGCGTCGGGACCGTCGGCATCCATCACGGTCAGGGCGCGCTCCACGATCGCAGCCCGGCTGAGGTCGCTCTTGGCCGCCGTCGCGGTCGCAGTCCGTGGGCTCATATCGAGAACTATACACGATAAGGCTTGACAACTATACGTTGTAGAGCGTTTCCTGTACGACATACATGTACGACGTATAGGAGACGACATGACCAAGAACCGCTGGGCACTCGTGGCGGTGGCGCTGGCCACCTTCATGACCTACCTGGACAACAACATCGTCAACGTGGCGATCCCCGACATCCAGCGGGAGCTGAGCCTCTCCACGGCGGGCATCGAGTGGGTCGTGAGCGGCTACATCCTCACCTTCGCCGGTCTGCTGCTCGCCGGAGGGCGGCTCGCCGACGCGTTCGGTCGACGCCGGCTCTTCCTGATCGGGCTCGCGATGTTCACGGTGTCCTCGCTCTTCGCCGGCCTGGCCGGGGACGCCGCGACCTTGATCGCCGCGCGGGGTGCGCAGGGCATCGGGGCCGCGCTGGTCACCCCGACCACCCTGGCGATCATCAGCGCGACCTTCACCGACCCCCGCGAGCGCAACGCCGCCGTCGGCATCTGGGGCGGTGTCGGCGCACTCGCCCTCGCTGTCGGTCCCGTGCTCGGTGGCCTGCTCACCCAGCACGTCTCGTGGGAGTGGATCTTCTGGATCAACGTGCCGATCGGTGCCGCCACCATGGCCCTGGGCGCCTGGGCCATCGCCGAGTCGCGCGAGACCGAGGCACGCTCCCTCGACCTGCCCGGCCTCGGTCTGTCGACCGCTTCGCTGTTCGCCCTCACCTGGGCCCTGATCGAGGGCCACGACCGTGGCTGGACCTCGGCCGCCATCCTGGGCGCCTTCGGGGTCGCGGCCCTCGCCGCCGTCGCCTTCGTGGTGGTCGAGCGCCGGGTCGCGCAGCCGATGGTCGACGTCAGCCTGTTCGCACGTCGCGAGTTCAGCGGCGGTATCGTCGCCCTGATGCTGTGGGCGTTCGGCCTGTTCGGCATCTACTTCTTCACCTCGCTCTACCTGCAGGACGTGCTGGGCTTCTCACCGACCAAGGCCGGCGCGGCGTTCGTGCCGATGGCCGTGCTGATGGCGGCCTCGGCGGTGGTCTCCGACCGGGTCGCCGCCCGGTTCGGCGCCTACCGCTCCACCGGGTTCGGGATGCTGGCGATGGGCCTCGCGATCGGCTCGGTCGCGCTGCTCGGCCGGGACGCGTCGTACCTCTCGCTGATGCCGAGCTTCGCGGTGATCGGCATCGGCGGCGGCATGACGATCCCGCTCACCGCAACGGTCCTGGGCGTGATGCCGACCAGCCAGGCGGGCGTGGCCTCGGCGGTGTTCAACGCCTCCCGCGAGGTGGCCGGGCTGCTGGGCATCACCGTGATCGGCGCCGTCCTGACGAGCCGCCAGGGCACAGCGCTGGCAGCGGGCGCGGCGCCGGTCGACGCGTTCCTGACCGGCTACCGCTCCGGACTGCTGCTGGCCGCGGTGCTGGTGGTCGCGGGCGGGGTGGCGGCGTACGCCGGCCTGCGTGGCGCGCACCGCGTCACGGAGTCGGACCCGGTGGGTGAGGAGCTCGTCCTGGTCGGCTGAGCCGGCCGTCGGCGCCGGTTCGCCGTACGACGCCGCAACGGAAACCGGGCCCGTCCCTGCGAGGGACGGGCCCGGTGCCGTGTGGGGCCGAGGTCCGGGCTCGGCCCACGGCGACGTCGTCCCCGACCCGACCCCGAGAGGCGAGCGGGACGACGGCGTACAAGCGGCGCCCGGTGGCGCCGGTGCTGCGCGGGGACGTCGCGTGGGCCCATCCTGCGGCCTGGCCGACGCTGTGGAAGCGGTTCCGGCGAATCTTTGCCGGCGACCGTTCGGCCGGCCCGCGTCAGCGGTTGGCGCGCCGGCGGACGGTTTCGGCGACGGCCTCCTCCAGGAGCGCGATCGCCCGCTGCACGGGGGGCGCGGTGGCGGCGGCGTCGCGGACGTAGGCGACGATCCGTCGACGGGGTGTCGGGCCGACCAGGTCGCGGCTGTCGACGCCCGTCATCGACTCGGCGACGGCGAGCTCGGGCAGCACCGTCACTCCGATGCGGCCGGCCACGAACGCCAGTGCGGTGTGGTGGTCGCCGGAGCGGGCCACGAACCGCGGCGAGAAGCCGGCGGCCCGACAGGCGTTGGAGATGATCAGCGCACAACCGGTGTCGTGGAAGTCGTTGTCGATCATGGGCACGTCGGCGAGAGCGGCCATCGGAACCGGGCCGTCGTACTCCTTGAGCAGCTCGTGGCCGCGCGGCACCACCACCCGGTAGCTCTCCTCGACCAGGACCTGCCGTCGGTAACCGGGTCGCTCGGAGCCCGCGACGTCGGCCGCCTCTGTGGTGACGTCGATGTCGCGGCGCACGGGCGGGCTCTGGGCGGCGTAGGCGAGCTCGTCGAGGCTGAGCTCGAGGACGACGTCGGGGAAGTCGCGCTGCAGACCCTTGGCGACGTGGGGCAGCCAGAACTGTGCGGCGGAGTCGAACGTGCCGATCGTGAGGCTGCCGGACCGTCCCTCCCGCAGGTGGTCCACGACGCCACCGAGCCGGGTCAGGCCGGCCATCAGCTCGTCGCTCTCGGCGGCCAGGACCTTGGCGGTCGGCGTGGGCGCGATCCCACGCCCCGCCTTCTCGAAGAGGACCAGCCCGGTCTCGCGCTGGAGCGCGCTGAGGTGCTGGCTGATGGCGGACGGGGTGTAGCCGAGATGGTCGGCCGCGGCGGCCACGGAACCACTGGCGACGACGGCCCGGAAGACGCGAAGACGCTGGATGTCGAGCATGATCTCATCCTACAGCACTGCTTCATGTTCCGTAAGCAACATTCGCTTGTGCTGAAGAGTTCATCCAGCCCAGACTAGAGCCATGACCACGAACCAGAAGAACAGCCAGAAGGGCCACCGCTTCCACCTGTCCCTGCGCGAGATGTGGAAGGACCAGGTCGCCGCCAACCGCGCCATGCTCAGCCTGACGCCGTACTACGACCGGCACCGCCAAGACGGTCGCTGACCCTCCTCCGTCGACGAGACCAGCCGCGGGGCGCACCGTGTCGCGAGTGCGCCCCCGGAGCAGATCCCCGATTCTGGGCTGGCCGTGGACCCCTCGAACCGCTGGACTGGACGTCCCAGCGAGAGAGGGAGGCGAAGGTGGAACGACCGGCGCCCACAGCGGTGTTGTACGCCGCCGCAGAGCACGTGCTCGCGGAGTCCCTCGCTGCCCAGTTCGGCAAGGACCCCACTGATCCGGCGATGATCATCGACGTTCCCGAAGGCTGCTGCGTGAGCCTGATGGCCGAGCCTCCGGAGGAGCGTGTGCCCACGTTCCACGAGCTCGCCGAGGCTCTGATCGCGTCCGGTGCCGTGCTCGCCGCTCCGTGGCTGACCAACGAGCTGCTCGCGAAGCGGGTGACCACGATCGCCTTCGGCTGGCACGAGGGTCAGCCAGGGTTCACCGACGCGGTGGCCACCGTCGAGAAGATCATGGAGTCGCTGACCCTGGTGCTCGGCCGGGGGCTCTGAGCCGCCTCTGCTCGGGGCCGCTCCGCCGTAGCCGCTCAGCCGAGGGCCGCGGACACCTCGCGGGCCGCCCGCAGACCCGTCCGGTACGCACCGTGCACGGTCGAGCCGTAGTCGGGCTCCGTCGCCTCGCCGGCGAAGAACAGGCGCCGGCCCACCGGTTCACCCAGGGTCAACCGGTCGGCGCGCGTCGAGCCGACGGCGTTCGTGGAGTAGGACCCGTGCGAGAAGCGGTCGTACGACCACCCGGTCGTGGTGCTGGCAACGGGATCCGGGATGCCATGGCCGAACATCGTGCGCAGCACGTGCATCGCCTCGCCCCGCACCTCGGCCGGGCGGGCCTGCTCGACCGCGCGGGCACGGTCGCCGCCGTGGAAGCACAAGATCACCGGTGAGCCCGCCTTGGCCGTGCTGAACCACTCGCCCCAGGCTCCGTGACGCGGCCCGAGGTACTCCTGCCAGTCCACGTGGACCGGCCAGAAGGGTGCGTCGAAGCGCAGGAAGGTCTTGCTCAGGACCCCCATGCCCAACCGGTCGATGGCTCGGTGATGGCGGTCCGGCAGACCGGGCACGAACTCGATGCCCTCGTGCTTCAGCACCCCGAGCGGGACGGTCACCACGACCGCCCGGGCATGCAGCGTGCCGGCACTCGTATGGACATCGACGCCGCGGTGACGCAGCACGACGCGTCGTACGACGACACCGGTGTCGACGGTGAGGTGCCGCGCCAGGTAGTGCGGAACCCGGTCGTAGCCGTGCGGGAAGAAGGCGTCTTCCCCTGTCTTGCCGTACTCCTTGCCCTGGTCGACCGTCCGGGCGGACAGCTCGTCGGCGTCGGCGCCCCACTCGGTGACGTAGTCGGCGTTGAGGTAGAAGGCGAGCTCGTCGCGCTCGATCCGGCTCAGGTGCCGGCCGACCGCGGCCCGTCGTACGGCGGCGGCCAGCGACTCGTCCTGCGGCCGGTGGCGGGCGCTCCGCTCCGCCTCGGCGACCATCCGCGCCCAGCGCCCGCTGTGGGGCCGGGTCACGCCGTCGGCTCGTAGCGCCGGGTCGATGCGCAGCTGGTAGGAGGAGTACGACGAGGGCACGAGCCGCGCGCCGGCCCGGCGGGCGATCGGGGTGATCGGGTTGCCCCCTGCATAGCCGTGGATCCAGGACGCCCCCAGGTCGAGGGGGGACCCGTGCCAGCCGCGCCACGTGTGGATCCGACCGCCGATCCGACGTCGTGCTTCGAGGACCCGTACGTCGTACCCGGCCCGGCGCAGGCGGTCGGCCGCGGTGATCCCGGCCATGCCGGCGCCCACCACCACGACCGGATCGCCACCCCGGCGCCGGGCCACGGCAGGTGCCGGCAGGGCCGCTGCCAGCGACGCGGCGCCCAGTGCGACCACCGCGCGCCGTGAGGCGGCCGCCGGTTCGTGCGCCATCCGGTCAGTATGCCCGGACCACCGGGCTCACGGCCGGTCGGAGCCGACGCTTGACACCCGCTTCGGCCGAAACCTACGTTGACATTTCCGAGGCTGGCCCGCACGCGCCTGGCCGTCTCCTTGGCCGGCGAGGGGATGCTCTGCCGTGAACGCGCAATCGACGCTCGTGAGACATGACGACGGCCTCGCTGTGGGTCGTCGCGGTGCGACCGGCTACCCCGTGACTCACCGAGCCGACGCTCTCCCCAGCGGTGGGTGGACTCGACTCTCTTCCAGTCGCAACGTCCCGATCGCCCTAGGCGGAGCAGGAGGGCATCGAGATGAATGATCCGGGGAGTGGCATCGGTCCCGATCCTGCCCGCCAAGAGGCCCTGGGCCCGGAGGGTCGCAGTGGCGAGACTGGAGAGGTGCCGACGTCTGCCCGATCGCCCCACGTGGGACACGGTGGTGGGCAGAGCACCCTGTCGCTGGCCGGGTTGCAGGCACTGATCGACGCCCTGGCGGGGCGCGGCTACCGGGTCCTCGGACCCGTCGTCGCGGACGGTTCGATCGGCTACGGCCCGGTCGCCCAGGTCGCGGACCTCCCGGTGGGGTGGGGTGACCAGCAGGACGCCGGCTCCTACCGCCTGCGCCGGCGCGAGGACGAGATGGTCTTCGGGTACGCCAACGGCGCCCAGTCGGCCAAGCCCGTGTTCTTCCCCGCCCGCGACCTGCTGTGGCGGGCCCGCCGGGACCACGATGACGTCGTGGTCGACGAGCCCGCGGAGGACGCAGATGCAGGACCCGTCGCCCTCCTCGGGGTCAGGTCCTGCGACCTCAGCGCGCTCGGGATCCACGACACCGTCCTGCTCCAGCGGGCCTTCACGGACACGTCGTACGCCGTGCGGCGCTCCGGGGCGTTCGTGGTCGCGGTGACCTGCAGCGATCCGGGTGGCACCTGCTTCTGCGTGTCGATGGGCACCGGACCGCGGCCGGAGCAGGGCCGCGGGGCGCCGTACGACCTGGCCATGACCGAGGTCCTCGATGCCGACGGTCATCGGTTCGTCGTCGAGGCCGGCACGGACGCGGGCGCCGAGGTCCTCGACGCGCTGCCGGCCGAGGGCGCGTCGGACCAGGACCAGCGGGCGGCGGACGAGGTCGCCCGAAGCTCGGCCGCCCGGATGGGTCGCCACATGGACACGGCAGGCCTCAAGGAGCTCCTCTACGCGAGCGCCGACAGTCCGATGTGGGACGAGGTCGCCACCCGGTGCCTCTCCTGCTCCAACTGCACCATGGTCTGTCCGACCTGCTTCTGTACCGACGTCGAGGACGTCACCGACCTGGCCGGCACCGAAGTGGCCCACGAACGGATCTGGGACTCCTGCTTCGACCTCGAGCACTCCTACCTGCACGGAGGCTCGGTCCGCCGCTCGCCACCGGCGCGGTACCGGCAGTGGATGACCCACAAGCTCGCGTCCTGGATCGACCAGTTCGGCACCTCGGGCTGCGTCGGCTGCGGACGCTGCATCACCTGGTGCCCGGTCGGTATCGACATCACCGCCCAGGTCGCCGTGCTTCGAGAGGAGGACTGAGCCATGCGAACCATCGCCGACCGACTGGGCGACCACCCCTTCTTCGCGGGACTCTCGGACGAGTGGATCACCCTGATCGCCGGGTGCGCGGCGAACGTGCGCTTCCGCCCGGGTGAGCAGCTGTTCCGTGAGGGAGATCCCGCCGAGACCTTCTACGTCGTACGCCGCGGGCGGATCGCCGTGGAGCTGCGGTCACCGACCGGTTCGGCCGTCCTCGACACCACGGAAGCGGGCGAGGTCGTGGGCTGGTCGTGGCTGGTGCCGCCGTACCGCTGGACCTTCGACGGTCGTGCCGTCGACGACGTACGCGCGCTCAGCTTCGACGGCGCCTGCCTCCGGGGGAAATGCGAGGCCGACCCGGAGCTCGGCTACGCCCTCATGAAGCGCGTCGTCGGCGTCATGTCCGCGCGGCTGCACTCGGCGCGGGTGCGACTCCTCGACCTCTACGGACGCCCATGACCATCGGGACGCGTCCCCAGCCCCTGGACCGACCGGCCGGCCCGATGGTGCCGCGCACGTTCGTGGTGACCCGCCGACGTCAGGACACCGCCGACACCGCCACGATCTGGCTGGAGTCGGACGCGGGCGACGAGTTCTCGTTCGCACCCGGGCAGTTCACCATGCTCCAGGCCTTCGGGATCGGCGAGGTTCCGATCTCGATCAGTGGCGACCCGCGGCTCACGAGCGTCCTCCAGCACACGGTGCGCGACGTCGGAGCCGTGTCACGGGCCCTGGCGACGGCGCGGGAGGGCACCCGGCTCGGCGTACGCGGCCCGTTCGGCACCGGGTGGGGCGTCGACAGCGCCCGCGGTCGCGACGTCGTGATCGTGGCCGGCGGCATCGGCATGGCGCCGTTGCGGCCGGCGGTGCTGGAGATCTCCGCCGATCGCGAGAGCTTCGGCGAGGTCAGCCTTTTGTACGGCGCACGTACTCCCGAGGAGATGCTGTTCGCCAGAGAGCTCCTGAGCTGGGCCGCCGAGCGCAGGATCAACGTCCAGGTCACCGTCGACCGCGCGGACGACACCTGGCACGGCCGAGTGGGTCTGGTCACCGCGCTGCTCGAGCGTGCGACGTTCGACCCGGGCCGCACCACGGCTCTGATCTGCGGGCCCGAGGTGATGATGCGACACACAGCCGTCGCCCTGCTCGACCGCGGCGTCCCGGCCGCAGACCTGCGGCTGTCGATGGAGCGCAACATGAAGTGCGGGATCGGGCTGTGCGGCCACTGCCAGCTGCGCGAGCTCTTCATCTGCCAGGACGGCCCGGTGCTCGGTTACGACGTACTGGCGCCCCTCATGGCCCAGGTGGAGCTCTGATGACGACCGCCCCCGCTCCGCACCGGCCGAAGCTCGCGGTCTGGAAGTTCGCCTCCTGCGACGGCTGCCAGCTCACCCTGCTCAACTGCGAGGACGAGCTGATCCCCCTCGCCGGCCAGATCGAGATCGCGTACTTCCCGGAGGCGACCCGGGCCGTCGTCGAGGGTCCGTACGACGTGTCCCTGGTCGAGGGCTCGATCACGACGCCGGAGGACGAGGAGCGGATCCACCGGGTCCGCGCAGCGTCCAGGCGGCTGATCACCATCGGTGCCTGCGCCACCAGCGGTGGCATCCAGGCCCTGCGCAACTTCGCCGATGTCGCCGAGTTCCGCTCGGTCGTCTACGCCCACCCCGAGTACCTCTCCACGCTCGACCACTCCACGGCGATCGCCGACCACGTCGCCGTCGACTTCGAGCTGCGCGGCTGTCCGGTCGACCGGCGTCAGCTCCTCGAGGTGCTCGCCGCCGAGCTGCAGGGCCGGCGGCCGCAGGTCCCTTCCCACAGCGTGTGCGTCGAGTGCAAGCTGCGCGGCAACGTGTGCGTCACGGTGGCCCATGGCACGCCCTGCCTCGGCCCGGTCACCCAGGCCGGCTGCGGTGCCCTGTGCCCGTCGTTCTCACGCGGGTGCTACGGCTGCTTCGGCCCGCAGGACAGTGCCAACACCGCCTCGATGGCCGCCCAGCTCTCGCGGCAGGGCATGAGCGAGCCTCAGGTGCTGCGCATCTACCGCACCTTCAACGCGGCGTCCGAGGCGTTCCGCCTCGAGAGCGAGCGGCACGAGGGCGAGCCAGGGGGCCCGGCATGACGCACAAGCTGAGCGACGGTGGACAGGTCATCTCGGTCGGTACTCTTGCGCGCGTCGAGGGAGAGGGCGGTCTGCGCCTCGTGGTCCGCGAGGGTCGCGTCGAAGAGGTCGAGCTCCAGATCTACGAGCCGCCACGGTTCTACGAGGCGTTCCTGCGGGGGCGCGCGTACACCGAGCCGCCTGACATCACCGCCCGCATCTGCGGGATCTGCCCCGTCGCCTACCAGACCAGCGCCTGCTGGGCGATCGAGGACGCGTGCGGGGTGAGCGTGTCCGACGCCATCCGAGAGATGCGCCGCCTTCTCTACTGCGGGGAGTGGATCGAGAGCCACGCCCTCCACGTGTTCCTGCTGCACGCGCCGGACTTCCTCGGGTACGACGGCGCCATCGAGATGGCGGCCGACCACCCCGACGTCGTGGAGCGGGGGCTGCGCCTGAAGAAGGCAGGCAACGCGCTGATGACGGTGGTCGGCGGACGTTCGGTGCACCCGGTCAACGTACGGATCGGCGGCTTCTACCGGTTCCCCTCCGCGGTCGAGCTCCGCGCGCTCCGGCCGGTGCTCGAGCAGGCGCTCGAGGACGCACTCGCGACGGTGCAGCTCGTCGCGGGGTTCGACTTCCCCGACTTCGAGCAGCCCTACGAGTACCTCGCCCTGCGCCCCGAGCGCGGCTACCCGATCGAGGACGGCACGGTGGTCACCACCTCGGGCACTGCGTTCCCGGTCTCGGAGTTCCCCGACCGGATCAAGGAGCGGCACGTCCGGCACAGCAACGCCTTGCATGCCAGCCTCGACGGCCAGGCCGCGCCGTACGTCGTGGGGCCGCTGGCGCGGTACACGCTGAACGCGGACCGGCTCTCGGGGCTGGCGCGCGACGCCGCGCGCGGGGCCGGCCTGGGGGACACCTGCCGCAACCCGTTCCGCTCGATCATCGTCCGCGCGGTCGAGATCGTCGAGGCCCTGGTGGAGTCGCTGCGGATCATCGACGGGTGGGTCGACGGGGTGACGCCGTACGTCGAGGTGGCCCCGCGCGCCGGCGTCGGGTACGGCGCCTCCGAGGCGCCGCGCGGTGTCCTCTTCCACCGCTACGCACTCGACGCGGGTGGCCTGATCACCGACGCGCAGATCGTGCCCCCCACCTCGCAGAACCTCGCCTCCGTCGAGAGCGACCTGCGGATGATGGCGGAGGCGTGGACAGATCTCGACGACCACGCCCTCCAGCACGTGTGCGAGCAGGCGATCCGCAACTACGACCCCTGCATCTCGTGTGCGACCCACTTCCTCGACCTGACCGTGGAGCGCACGTGACCGCCCTCGTGGTCGGGCTCGGGCAGGTCGACCGCGCTGACGACGCGGTCGGATCGGCCGTCGCACGCGTCGTGGCGGCCCGCTCTCTCCCGGACCTGGTCGTGGTGGAGCACGAGGACCCCACCTGCCTGCTCGACACCTGGGCCGGCCACGACCCGGTCGTCGTGGTGGATGCCGTCACCGCGGGGGCGCCTCCAGGGACCCTCCACATCCTGGAGGCCGGCACGGACGCAGCGGCCCTGCCGCGCTCGTCGTGGGCGGCCGTCGGACGCGAGGGCACGCACGCGTTGGGGCTGGGCGCCGTCGTGGAGCTCGCCCGGGCTCTGCACCGGCTGCCGCGCAGGCTCGTGCTGGTGGGGGTCGAGGCCGAGCGCTTCGACCACGGGGCCGGGCTCTCGCCGGCGGTGCTCTCGGCCGTCGACGCCGCCGCAGACCAGGTGATGTCGGCGATCGCGGTCCCGGCACCCGAACGAGCCGGGCCGTGACTCCCGCAGCCCGCGAACGTCGCCGCGTCGCCGTGGGCGGAGTCGTGCAAGGGGTCGGGTTCCGGCCACACGTCTACGCCCTGGCCCGGACCCTCGACCTGGCCGGCGCCGTCTGGAACACCGCGGACGGGGTCGTGGTCGAGGTCGAGGGACAACCGAGGGACCTCGACGCCTTCGCCCAGCGGCTGCGGGCCGAGCCGCCGCCGCTCGCGGTGGTCACCTCGCTCGTGGTCACCCCGCTCGATCCGGTCGGTGGCACGGGCTTCACGATCGCCGGCTCTGAGCCCGGCGGCGGCCGAACCTTCGTCTCACCGGACGTCGCGATCTGCGACGACTGCCTCGGCGAGCTCCGGGATCCTGCCGACCGGCGGTACCGGCACCCGTTCATCACCTGCACCAACTGTGGGCCCCGGTTCACCATCGTCACCGGGCTGCCGTACGACCGGCCGTCCACGACCATGGCCGGCTTCGCGATGTGCCCCACGTGCGCGGAGGAGTACGCCGACCCGGGCGACCGGCGGTTCCACGCCCAGACCGTCTGCTGCCCGGACTGCGGGCCGCGGGTGCGGCTCGTCGGCCCGTCGCGGACGACGTCGTACGACGGCGACGCCATCGCGGAGGCCCGGCGACTGCTGGCAGAGGGCGCCGTGGTCGCGGTCAAGGGGATCGGCGGCTACCACCTGGCCTGCGACGCGACCGACCCGGCCGTCGTCGAGACGCTGCGCAAGCGCAAGCAGCGCGGTGACAAGGCGTTCGCCGTCATGGTCTCGGACGTCGCGCAGGCCCGGCGGCTCGTAGCCCTCTCGTCCGCCGAGGAGGAGCTGCTCACGAGACGCGGCCGACCGGTCGTGCTCGCACCGCGGCTCCTGCACGCGCCGGTCGCCACCGCCGTCGCGCCGGGCAGCGCCGACGTCGGAGTGATGCTGGCCTACACCCCGCTCCACCACCTCCTCCTCGGCCTGGCCGGTGACGCGCTCGGGCCCGACGCACTGGTGATGACCAGCGGCAACCTCGCCGGTGAGCCGATCGTCACCGACGACGACGAGGCGCTCCACCGGCTCTCCGGGCTGGCGGACGCGTGGCTCGTGCACGACCGGCCGATCCACGTGCCCTGTGACGACGGCGTGACCCGGGCGGTCGGCGACGAGGAGTCGCCCGTACGTCGCTCGCGCGGTCAGGCACCCTTGCCGGTGGCCCTCCCGTTCGACGCGCCCGCCTCCCTCGCAGTGGGCGGCGATCTCAAGAACACCTTCTGCCTCGCGGAGGGCCGCCTGGCGTGGATGTCAGGGCACATCGGTGACATGGACGATCTGGCGACCCTGAGGGCGTTCGACGGGGCGGTGACACACCTGGCTGCTCTCACCGGCGTGTCTCCAGGTGCGGTGGCCGCGGACCTGCACCCGGCGTATCGCTCCCGGGCGTGGGCGCTCGAGCACGCGAGCGGCCGGCCCGTCGTGGACGTGCAGCACCACCACGCCCACGTCGCCGCGACGATGGCCGACAACGGCGTGGAGTCTGGCACCGCCGTCCTGGGCGTGGCTTTCGACGGCACCGGCTTCGGCACCGACGGCGCGGTCTGGGGCGGGGAGTTCCTGCGTGCGGACTACGCGTCGTACAGCCGCGAGGCACACCTGCCCTACGTCCCGCTCCCCGGCGGCGACGCCGGCGTCCGCAACCCGTGCCGGATGGCGCTCTCCCACCTGCGCGCCGCCGGCATCGGCTGGGACCCGAGACTCGCGTCCGTCCTTGCCTGCCGGGACGACGAGCTCGCTCTTCTCGAGCGTCAGCTCGAGACGGGTTTCGCCTGTGTGCCCACCTCCAGCATGGGACGCCTGTTCGACGCGGTGGCCTCGATCGCGGGCATCTGTCACCGGGTCGGTTACGACGCGCAGGCCGCCATGGAGCTCGAGGCCTGCGCCCGGCCCTTCGGCCTCGTCGACGGGTACCGCTTCGGGGCAGACGCCGACCCGGCGCCGATGCTGGCCCAGGCCGCTGCCGACTCGCTCGGCGGCGCCGACCCGGGTCTGGTGGGCGCTCGCTTCCAGAGCGCGGTCGTGCACCTCGTCGTCGACGTACTGACCCGGCTCCGCGACGAGACCGGGATCGCCACCGCGACCCTCAGCGGTGGGGTGTTCCTCAACGCCTTCCTCACTTCCGCGTGTGCGGACGCCCTCAGCGACGTCGGCTTCCGAGTGCTCCGGCACCATCAGGTTCCTGCGAGCGATGCCGGTCTCGCTCTCGGCCAGATCGCGGTGCTCAGCCACCGTTCCGACCCGACGGACAGGCGACGGTTGTCGCCGGAACAGGAGTCGACGTGTGCCTAGCTGTACCGGGCGAGGTGCTCGAGATCACCGAACGCGACGGGACCCGGATGGCGACCGTGGACTTCGGCGGGGTCACCAAGGAGGTGTGCCTCGAGTACGTGCCCGACCTGCAGGTCGGCGAGTACACGATCGTCCACGTCGGCTTCGCGCTCAAACGACTGGACGAGCAGGCGGCCAGGGAGACGCTCGAGCTGTTCCGCCAGATGGGCGAGCTCGACGCGGAGTTCGGCGACCAGTGGGGGAGAGCCGCACAGCAGGCCGGGATGCCGGTGCCGGACGGCGTCGTCGACGACGACGACGACTCAACGGGAGGATCGCGATGAAGTACCTCGACGAGTTCCAGGACCCCGAGCTGGCGCAGCGTCTGCTCGACGACATCCGTGCCACCGCGACCCGGCCGTGGGCGATGATGGAGGTCTGCGGCGGGCAGACCCACTCGATCATCCGACACGGCCTCGACCAGCTCCTGCCCGACAGCATCGAGCTCATCCACGGGCCGGGCTGCCCGGTCTGCGTGACGCCGCTGGAGGTCATCGACCAGGCGCTCGAGATCGCCTCGCGCCCCGACGTCATCTTCTGCTCCTTCGGCGACATGCTGCGGGTGCCGGGCAGCGAGCAGGACCTGTTCCGGGTCAAGAGCGCTGGCGGCGACGTCCGGGTGGTCTACTCACCGCTCGACGCGCTCACCCTGGCGCGGGAGAACCCGGAGAAGCAGGTGGTGTTCTTCGGCATCGGCTTCGAGACCACGGCACCGCCGAACGCGATGACGGTCTACCAGGCCAAGAGGCTCGGGATCGAGAACTTCAGCCTGCTGGTCAGCCACGTGCGGGTGCCGCCGGCCATCGAGGCGATCATGAACGCACCGGTGTGCCGGGTGCAGGCGTTCCTGGCCGCTGGGCACGTGTGCACGGTGATGGGCACCGGCGAGTACCCCCCACTCGCCGAGAAGTACGCCGTACCTATCGTCGTCACCGGGTTCGAGCCGCTGGATCTCCTCGAGGGGATCCGGCGCGCGGTCCACCAGCTCGAGGACGGCCGCCACGAGGTCGAGAACGCCTACGCCCGAGCGGTGTCGGACGACGGGAACCCGGTGGCCCGGAAGATGCTCGAGGACGTCTTCGAGGTCGTCGACCGCTCGTGGCGCGGGATCGGGATGATCCCGCAGAGCGGCTGGCGGCTCTCCGAGCGCTACCGGGAGTACGACGCGGAGCACCGCTTCGCGGTCGGCGACATCCACACGCAGGAGTCCAGCGCGTGCCGCAGCGGCGAGGTGCTCCAGGGGCTGCTCAAGCCCCACGAGTGCGAGGCGTTCGGGACGGCGTGTACGCCGCGCAACCCGCTCGGCGCGACGATGGTCTCCAGCGAGGGCGCGTGCGCGGCGTACTACCTCTACCGCCGCATGGAGCTGCCCGAGCGCTCGGAGCCGGCCGGGACCGACCGGGAGGCGACCTCCGTTGGCGGATGACACGACCATCGAGCCCGCTCCCGACGGTCCCCCGAGCTTCGACGGCTGGACCTGTCCGCTCCCGCTGCGCGACAGCCCGACGGTCCTGATGGGCCACGGCGGCGGGGGTGCGATGTCCGGCGAGCTGATCGAGCACGTGTTCCTGCCGGCGTTCGCCGATGCCAGCCTCGAGCAGCTCGCGGACTCGGCGGTCCTCGAGTTCGGGGGTGGCCGGCTCGCGTTCTCCACGGACTCGTTCGTCGTACGGCCGTTGTTCTTCCCGGGCGGCAGCATCGGCGAGCTCGCCGTCAACGGCACCGTCAACGACCTGGCGATGAGCGGTGCGACCCCGCTGTTCCTGTCCGCCGGGTTCATCCTCGAGGAGGGGACCGACATCGCCCGGATCGGCGCCATCGCCCAGCGCGTGGGGCGAGCGGCCACCCAGGCCGGCGTCCGGGTCGTCACCGGTGACACGAAGGTCGTGGAGTCCGGGCACGGCGACGGCGTCTACATCAACACCGCCGGCATCGGGCTGGTGCCCGACGGCATCGAGATCCGTCCGGACCGGGCCCGGCCGGGGGACGTCGTCATCGTCAGCGGCGACGTCGGGGTGCACGGGATCGCCATCCTGAGCGTGCGGGAGGGACTCGAGTTCGGAACGGAGGTCTGCAGCGACACCCAGCCCCTGCACGGGCTGGTCGCGGCGATGCTCGAGGTGACCACGGACCTCCGGGTCCTCCGCGACCCGACGCGCGGTGGCGTTGCGGCGTCGCTCAACGAGATCGCCAAGGCGTCCAAGGTCGGGATCGAGCTCGACGAACGCGCGATCCCGGTACCGGAGGTCGTGGCCAACGCGTGCGCGTTCTTCGGTCTCGACCCGCTGCAGGTCGCCAACGAGGGCAAGCTGCTCGCGTTCGTGCCCCCGGAGCGTGCCGAAAAGGTGCTGGCCGCGATGCGTGCCCACCCGGCGGGTGCGGCGGCCGCCGTGATCGGTCGCTGTGTCGAGGAGCATCCCGGGATGGTCGCGGCCCGGACCGCCTTCGGAGGCACCCGTGTGATCGCCCTGCCGATCGGCGAGCAGCTCCCGCGGATCTGCTGAGGCTCTGGGTGCCGCCCGACGTCTGTCGAGATGCAGGAAGCGTTGACACCCTCCGCGCGATGCCGGCGCGGGGTCCATCGACGAGACCGGCCGGAGCGGCGGTCGTGGCGAGACGAGCAGCTCTTCACCGTCTCGCGGGACCATCGTCCCTGCCGCGTGGCCTCGTCCCGTCTGAGCATGGAGTCGGGAAGGAAGGACGTTGCCATGCCCACGCCCACCGACGCTCAACGACGCCGGCCCCACTCCGTTCGCCTCCCTGAAGGCGACGTCTCCAGGAGGGAGCATCACATGCTCGCCCTGATTCTCGGTGCTCTCGTTCTCGTCACGGCCTGATCACGGCGGCGATCTGGATGGCGCCTGCCGGAGATGATGCTCCGTTCGACCCGTCACGCTCCTGGCTGCTCGGCGATGTCCGAGGAGTCTCCGTCGTTTTCGGCGTCCTCGTCGGTCTGGCGTTCGTCGCCACCGGTGGTCAGCAACGTGGGAACCTCGTTCGATGCCGGCCCCTGGCGCCGCCGTGACGCGAGTTGCTTGACCAGGGGCCGGTCTTCAGTCTCCGTCGCATCTCGACCGACGTCTCGGT
>CAVXNT010000020.1:0-205241 GCA_963763225.1 uncultured Actinomycetota bacterium
GCGCTGGCACTGGTCGGCCTCGACGAGTCCGGCGAACCACCTGATCGAGGAGCTCTCCGGCGGCCAGCAGCAGCGGGTCGCGCTGGCCCGGGCCTTCGCGGCCCGACCCGCCGTGCTGCTGGCCGACGAGCCGACCAGCGACCTGGACGCCGCCAACCGCGAGCGCGCGGTCGCCGCGCTGCGGGCCGAGGCCGAGCGCGGCGCCATCGTGGTGATGAGCACCCACGACGCCGAGGCGGCTGAGCAGACCGACGCCGAGCTGCGGCTCGACGAGGGCGTCGCGACCTGGGTCCGGCCCTTCGGCGCCTGAACCCGGGCCCAAGGGCTCTACGGCGCCCGCCGCGACCGGCGCACGGTGGGGCCCATGACCTGGGACCACGGTGCCGGGCCGGGCTGCTCGTGCTGGCCGGGTTCGCGCTCCTGCACCACGTGGGCCGGACGTCCGGCTCGACGTACGCCGAGCGGCGGGCGTCGATGGCCGGCGACGACCTCGTGCAGTGCCCGCAGGCGGTCGCCACCCACGCCACCACGCTGCCGGTGCCGCCCGAGCGGGTGTGGCCGTGGCTGGTCCAGGTCGGCTGGCACCGCGGCGGCTGGTCACGCCGCGGTGGGTCGACGTGCTGCTGTTCCCCGACAACTGGCCGAGCGCCGACGCGCTGCTGCCCGGCCTCGGCACGCTCGAGGTCGGGGACACCGTCCCCGACGGCCCGCCGGAGACCCGGTGCGAGTTCGTGGTCCGCGAGGTCGCCGCACCCGCGCGGCTCGTGCTCGAGTCGACCACCCACCTGCCGCTGCGGTGGCGCGAGCGGGGCCTGGCCCGGCTGCACTGGACCTGGGCGTTCGAGCTGCACCCGGTCGACGCGGGACGCTCGACCCGGCTGGTCTTCCGGTGGCGGGCCCGGACGGCGCCGCCGTGGCTCACCGTCGGCGCGCACCTGGTCGTCGTGCCCGCCGACGCGGTGATGAGCCGCGGCATGCTGCGGGGGCTCCGGCAGCGGGTCGGCGCCGGGGGCCCGGGAAGCGGCTAGCGCTTCGGCATCTCCTTGTTGTCGCAGGTCATCAGCGGTGCGTGGTCGCCCGACAGCACCACGATGCAGTCGGCGACCTGGCCGTCGACCTTCCACTCCGGCGAGCTGCCGAGCGGGGCACCCCACTCCTGGACGCGCACGTCGTACTTGGCGAGCACCTCCTGGCGCTTCGCGGTCTGCCAGTCGCCGCTGACCCGGCCCATCAGGACCAGCGAGCCGACGAAGGCCACGCCCGCGAGGACGAGCAGCGCCAGTCCCAGTCGCGGCCGGGTGATCGCGAACGCGCCGACCGTCGCCGCCAGCAGCACGAAGCCGGCGACGATCGAGACGAGGAGGGCGAGCTCGGTCTGGGTCATCGGGGACAACCTACCGGGGAGCCACCTCAAGCCGGTTCCCAGTCCGTCCCAAGTGCCGCCGCGCACAGTGTTCCCACCGACCGATCCACCACTTCAGGGAGCACCACCGTGAACCGCATCCTCCACCGCCTGGGGCGCACCACCGCCGCGCACCCGTGGCGGACGATCTCCGCCTGGGTCGCCGCCGTGGTCGTCGCGTTCGTCGCGGCCGGGGCCTTCGGGGGCACCTTCCACGACGACTACGACGTCGAGGGCGCGCGCGCCCAGACCGGCGTCGAGCAGCTCCGGGCGCACGCCCCCGGTGGCGGCGGCGCCACCGCCCAGGTCGTCGTCCACGACCGCGCGGGCCACCCCCTCGACCCGGCCGACCTGGACGCCCTCGCCCAGCGGCTCGCCGGCATCGACCACGTCATCGCGGTCTCCCCGCCGCGGCTCTCCGAGGACCGCGACACCGCGCTGGTCGTGGCGTCGTACGACGTCCCGACCACCGACGACGACCTGGTCGGCGCCCACGGGTACGACCCGCTCGTCGACGCCGTCCGGCCGCTGCGCGACGCCGGCCTCCAGGCCGAGCTGGGCGGCGAGCTGCCCAGCCAGACCGAGTCCACGATGAAGGGCACCGGCGAGGTCGCGGGTGTCATCGCGGCCCTGGTGATCCTCGTGGTCGCCTTCGGCTCCGTCGTCGCCGCGGGCCTCCCGCTCGCCGTCGCCCTCATGGGCCTCGGCGTCGGGTCGGCGGGGGTCACCCTGCTCGCCGGCGACGATGGACGTCAGCACGCCGCCCCGACGGTCGCGACGATGGTCGGCCTGGGCGTCGGCATCGACTACGCCCTGCTGCTGGTCACCCGCCACGTCGAGTTCCTCGGCCAGGGCCTGCCGAAGCAGGAGGCCGCCGGCCGGGCGATGGCCACCGCCGGCCGCTCGGTCGTCTTCGCCTCGGTGACCGTGCTCATCTCGCTGCTGGGCCTGCGCCTGGGCGGGCTCCCGGTGTACTCGACGTTCGGCTACGCCACCGCGATCGCGGTCGTCGCCGTGCTCGCCGCCGCGCTCACCCTCGTGCCGGCGCTGTGCGGCCTGGCCGGCGACCGGCTGCTCCCGCGGCGTACCCGCAAGGCGCGCGGGAACGACGGCGTGCGCGCCGCCAGGCCCCCGCTCACCGCCCGCTGGGCGCGCGGCGTGGTCAAGCGTCCGGTGGCTGCCGCGCTCGCCGCGCTGATGTTCCTGCTGCTGCTCGCCGCACCGGTGGTCGGGATGCGCACCTGGCCGCAGGACGGCTCCAGCGCCGCCCCGGAGAGCTCGACGCGGCAGGCGTACGACCTCATCGACGCCGAGTACGGCGCCGGCGCGAACGGCCCGTTCACGATCGTCGTCGACCGAAGCCGTGCCGACGCCGCCTCCGTTGCGGCGACCGTCGCCGACGAGCCCGGCATCGTGCACGTCTCCGCTGCCGTCACCACGCCGGACGGCGCCCTCGACGTGTTCACGGCGGAGCCGGCGTACGGCCCGGCCGACGAGCGCATCCCGGGCCTGGTCGCCGCGATCCGCGCCGACGTGCCCGCGGGCGTCGAGGTCACCGGCCTCACGCCGTTCTTCTCCGACATCGTCGACCTGCTCGGCGCCCGGCTGTGGCTGGTCGTGAGCTTCGTGGTGGGCGTCTCGGTGCTGCTGCTGGCGATGATGTTCCGCTCGGTCGTGGTGCCGGTGAAGGCGGCCGTGATGAACCTGCTGTCGATCGCGGCGTCGTACGGCGCGCTGGTCGCTGATCTTCCAGTGGGGCTGGGGCGGCAGCGCGCTCGGCGTCGACCACGCCGTCCCGGTGTCGAGCTGGATCCCGATCCTCAACTTCGCGATCCTGTTCGGCCTCTCGATGGACTACGAGGTGTTCCTGCTCTCGCGGATCCGCGAGGACTGGCTGCGCACCGGCGACGCCCGCGGCAGCGTCGAGCGCGGCCTGGCCGCGACCGGCCGGGTCATCTCCGCGGCCGCCGCGATCATGGTCGTGGTCTTCCTCGGCTTCTCGACCGAGGCGGACACCGTGGTCAAGCAGCTCGGCTTCGGCATGGCCATCGCGATCGTCCTCGACGCCACCGTCGTCCGGATGGTGCTGGTCCCCGCGACCATGACGCTGCTCGGCCGGTGGAACTGGTGGCTGCCCGCGTGGCTGGACCGGTTGCTGCCGACCGTCCGGGCCGAGCAGCACGACTCCGAGGTGCTGTGGGCCGAGCTCGCCGACTCGCCGACTCGTCTGACGACTCGTCCGACGACTCGTCCGACGACTCGTCCGACGACTCCGCGGCGGTGGCCCGATGACCACGCACGACGACGTGACCTGGCCGCGGCAGCTGCGGCTGCCCGGCCAGGCCGCGGCCCCCGACGGGCCGATCGACATGGCGATGATGTACCTGATGCACCACGCGTTCCGGCGCGACCTGGACGCCTTCGCGACCACCGCCCGGGTCACCCCGGCCCACGACCGGGCCGCCTGGCAGCGGCTCGCCGACCGGTGGGACCTCTTCGCCGCGGTGCTGCACAAGCACCACACGGCCGAGGACGACCTGATCTGGCCGGCGCTGATGCAGCTCGGCACCCTCGACGACCTCGCCGTGCTCGAGGCGATGGCGGCCGAGCACGACGAGATCGACCCGTTGCTGGAGTCGTGCGCGGCCGGCCTGCGCCGGCTCGCCCGGACCGCCGACGAGGACGCGCGCGCTGCGCTGGTGGTGCGGGTCTGCGCGGCCCGGGAGTCGCTGCGCCGGCACCTCGCGCACGAGGAGACCGAGGCGATCGCGATCATCCAGCGGCTGGTCACCCCGGAGCACTGGGCGCGGATCGAGGACGAGATCAACAAGCGGGGCTCGTTCCGCGAGGCACTGGGCATGGTCGCCTGGGTCGGCCACGGCCTCCCGCGCGAGACGCTCGACCGGGTCCTCGCCGGCGTACCCGCGCCGTTCCGGGTCGTCTGGTCGCTCACGCACCGCCGCTTCGCGCGCCGGGAGGCGCGGACGTTCCGCTACGGGTGAGACCTGCTCACCTCCGGGACGTCATGCGGACGGTGCAACCCCTTGCTCCGTCCGTATGACGTCCCGCGACGGTCGTCCCGCGACCGTCAGAAGCCGAAGCGCTCCCGCTCCCGGCGCACCCAGTCGGCCGCGAGCGGGACGTCCCAGTCGGCGCACAGCTCCAGCGCGCGGTCGGCGTGGCGGGTCGCCAGCTCGTCCTCGCCGGTCGCGTGCGCGGCCATGGCCAGGAACATGTCGACCGGGCCGATCGCGGAGCCGGACCCGGCGCAGGCGGGCCGGCCGGCGAGGCCGGCCAGCCGCTCGTACGCCGTGGCGCCGAGCTCGCCCTCGCCGAGGTAGCAGGCGGTCTCGGCGCCCATGCTCCACGCCATCGGGCTGAACCACGTGTCCGTGCCCATCGCGGCGTCGACGGCGTCCCTGTGCGACGCGACGTACGCCCGGGCGTCGTCGACCCGGCCGGTCCGGCACAGCACCGCGGTCAGCGACGTGGCGATCGGCAGGAACGTGTTGTCCTCCATGGCCAGCATCGCGCCGGCGAGCTCCTCGTCGCGGCCCTGCCAGAGCAGCTGCATGAGGGCGGCGCCGGCGACCGCCTCGTCGAAGCCGGTGATCGAGACGACCTCGCCGATGCCGCGCATGTGCTCGATGATCGTCTCCACCTGGTCGAACCGCCCCCGCATCGCCGCCCAGGACGACCTCCAGCGAGTCGAGGACGAGCTGGGCGTAGACGTGCCGGAGCCGGTCCGCCTCGGCGCGGCCCGCCGCGAGGCTCTCGTCCATGGTCGCCACCTGGCCGAGCTCGCCGGCGGCGACCGCGTGCTGGGTCAGCGCTGCGGCGAGGCTGAGTCCGTCGCCCAGCTCGCGGGCGACGGGGATGGCCTCGGCGGTCAGCTCCAGCCGCCACGCGGCGGTCGCGCCGCGCCAGACGGCGATCGCGGCGTGCTGGAGCGCCCACAGCAGCAGGGCCGGGTCGTCCAGTCGCCGCGCCATCGCGACGGCCTCCTCGGTCAACGCCTCCCGTTCCTGCGCCGTCGACCCGTAGTAGATCTCGCCGGCCAGCGCCAGCATCACCTGGCAGCGGCGCGGGTCGTCGCCGGCCGGCAGCCGGTCCAGGGCCCGGCGCAGCGCGTCGACCACCACGGGGTCGACCTCGGCGTGCGCGGCGGACTGCCAGAGGGCACCGGTGCTGGTCATGATCCCGGCCTGGATCAGCAGGTCGAGGTCGTCCAGGTCGTCGGCGACCTCGATCGCCTCGTGGGTGACGCCGCGCAGCTCGACCCAGCGCCCGGCGCGGCGGAGCACATCGGCGAGGTCGATCAGGAGGCCGAACCGCGCGTGGTCGTCGGACTGCGGGTCGGCGTCCTGTGCGCGCAGCGCGTGCTCGAGCATCTCCAGCGCCTCGACGTAGGCGAACACGGCCGTCGCCGACCGCGCCGCGGCCTGGGCGGCGGGCCAGGCGTCGGCGAGATGCCGCGGGCCGGCCGCGAGCCAGTGCCGCGCGATCTCGGCCTCGTGGCCCCGTTGCCCGGCCAGCGCGGCGGCCGCCCGCGCGTGCACCCGGGCCCGCCGCGACGCCGGCAGGCCCGTCAGCACGGTGTCGCGGACCAGCGCGTGGGTGAACCGGAACCGGTCGACGCCGTCCTCGTCGACGAGCCCGGCCGCGAGCGCGGGGTCCAGCAGGTCCAGCACGGTGTCCTCGTCGCGGTCGACGGTCCGTGCGAGAGTGCCGAGCTCGAAGATCCGACCCAGCACGCTCGCGGCCCGCAGCAGGTCGCGGGTGCCGCCGTCGAGCTGCGCCAGGCGCCGGGACAGGACCTCGTGCACCGCGGCCGGTGGCTGCGGCTCGGCCATCAGCGCCGCGAGGTCGCCCCGTTCGCGGGCGAGGCGCGCGTACTCCACGAGGAAGAACGGGTTCCCCTCGGTACGCCGGCGCAGCGCCTCGCCCTCGGCGGCCGTGGGGTCGGTCTCGGAGATCTGCCGGAACACCTGCGCGGCGGCGTCGACCGAGATGCCGCGCAGCTGGAGCCTCAGCGCGTGCTTGCGTCCCAGCGCCTCGGCGACCTCCGCGAGCGCCCCGGTCGGGGCCGGGTGCTCGCGCCACGTGGTCAGCACCAGCAGCCGCGGCCCCGGACCGTCCGCGGCGGCGGCCTCGGTGAGCAGCCGCAGCACCCGCAGGCTGGAGGTGTCGGCCCAGTGGAGGTCGTCGATCACCAGCAGGAGCGGGCGGGCGGAGGCCGCGGCGAGCACCTTGTCCACGACGCCCTCGAACGCGCGGAACGCCGCGCCTCCGTCGTCATCGACGCCCCCGCTCGGCAGCTGGGAGCCGAGCCGCTCCAGCACCGTCGTCCACGGCCACAGCGCCGGGGCGCCGTCGTCCTGGGAGCAGCGGCCCCAGGCGATCGTCATGCCGAGGCCGGAGGCGTACGTCGCGGCCTCGATCGCCAGGCGGCTCTTGCCGATGCCGGGCTCGCCGGTGAGCGCGACGAACGCCGTCCCGCCGGCGGTCCCGGCGACCACCCGGTCCATCAGCGCGCGCACCGCGGCCAGCTCGTCGTCGCGGCCGGCCATCGACCAGCCCCACAGGGTCGGGAACGGCAGCGCGGCCTCTCCGCCGCCCGCCGGCGGCTCCGGCTCCCAGCGCGCGGCCTGGGCCGGCTCCGGGGCGGGTGTCGGTGCATGCGTCGCCGGGGTGGTCTCCTGGCGCAGCACCGCCGTCTGCACCGCGCGCAGCTCGGGGCCGGGCTCGAGGCCCAGCTCCTCGTCGAGGACGTCGCGCACCTGCCGCAGCACCGCGAGCGCATCGGCCTGCCGTCCGGAGCCGGCCAGCGCCAGCGCCCGCAGCGCCCAGGCCCGCTCGCGCAGCGGGTGCTGGCGGGTGAGCGCGTCGAGCTCGGCGGCGACGGTGGCGTGCAGGCCGAGGAGGATGCCGAGGGCGGCCCGGTCCTCGCTCGCCAGCAGCCGCAGCTCCTCGAGCCGGGCGCGCTCGGCCTCCGCGGCGGGTGCGTCGCCGAGGTCGGCGTACGGCACGCCCCGCCAGAGCGCGAGCGCCTCGCCGATCGACCGGTGCAGGGCGTCCAGCGCGGCGGCGTCCGGTGCGCCCGTCGGCAGGGCTCGTCCGCGGCACAGGGCGTCGGCCAGGGGAGCGACGGTGCCGTGCGCGGAGCCGACGGCGGCCTCGAACGCGGCCGCGTCGAGCCCCGCCTCGGGCAGGCGCAGCGCGTAGCCGGGCTGCTCGGTGACCAGCAGCGTGCCGCCGCCGCGGGTGGTGCGGCCCGGCTCGAGGCCGCGGCGCAGGCCGGCGATGTAGCCCTGCATGGTCCCGGAGACGCCGGGCGG
Organism: uncultured Actinomycetota bacterium; assembly: GCA_963763225.1. Lineage (GTDB taxonomy): Bacteria > Actinomycetota > Actinomycetes > Propionibacteriales > Nocardioidaceae > Nocardioides. The sequence goes on from CAVXNT010000020.1 coordinate 7,741, forward strand.
CGGCGCGCCGTTCCAGACCAGGTCGGCCAGCGTGTCCACGGCCACCGCCCGGCCGCGGTGCAGCGCGAGCGCCGCGAGCAGCGCCCGCTGCTTGGGGCCGCCCAGGCTCACCGGGCCCGAGTCGTCGGCGGCCACGGTCGTGCCGAGGACACCGATCCGCATGGTCGAAGAATGGCACGGCTTCCGGGACACGGACGGGACATTGCGGCGATGTGACCGGGACGCCGGGCGCAGGAGCGTGAGCGCATGCTGATCGACACCGAACACACCGTCCCGTCCACCACCACCGGCACCACCCGTCCCGGCCGGCTGCGCCGGACCGCGCTCGTGGTCACCGGCTTCCTGGCCGCCGCGCTGCCGACCGTCTGGACCGTCAACCTGAGCCGCTTCCTGGTCACCGGTGAGCTCTCCGAGCACCGGTTCCACCAGCTGACCGGCCAGGGCCTGGTGCTGACCGCGCTCTGGCTCGGCGCCGTCCTCCCGCTCCTGGTCGCCGGCTGCTCCGGACGGCGGCCCTCGTCGGCGGCCGGCTGGCTGCACGTCACCTTCGTGGCCACCGGCAGCGCCTGCGCCGCGGCGGCGACCGGCGGGGGAGCGGCGTCCGTGCCGCGCTGGCCGGCGCGACCGACCTCGAGGTGATCGGCGAGGCCCACGACGGCGAGGGTGCGGTGGCGCGGGCGGCCGAGCTCTCGCCGGACCTCGTGCTCATGGACCTGAACCTGCCCGACGTGTCCGGGGTCGACGCGACCGCGCGGATCCTGGCCGCCACCCCCGGCGTCCGGGTGCTGATGATGACGATGAGCGCCGACGACGACGCCGTGGTCGCCGCGATGCGCGCCGGCGCCCGGGGGTACGTCGTCAAGGGGGCCGGCCGCGACGACCTGCTGCACGCGATCCGTACCGTCGCCGCCGGCGGCGCCGTCTTCAGCCCGTCCGTGGCGGACCGGCTCGGCCGCTTCTTCACCGGCCTCGCGACCGGGGGCGGGCGCGAGGCGTTCCCGCAGCTGACCGGCCGGGAGGTGGAGGTGCTCGACCTGGTCGCGCGCGGCCTGGAGAACCGGCGCATCGCCCGCGAGCTGCACCTGTCCGACAAGACGGTGCGCAACCACGTCTCGAACGTGCTGGCCAAGCTCGGCGTCGCCGACCGCTCCGAGGCGGTCGCCCGCGGCCGGGCCGCCGGGCTGGGCGGTTAGGGCGGCGGTTCACTGGGGGTGTGCCTGGTGCACGGCTCACCGCGCGTCCCGATTCGCGCGGCCTCGGATGTCATACGGACAGAGCAAGGGGTGACACCGTCCGCATGACGTCCCGGGGTGAATGGGGACACCCAGTCAGTCCAGCGTGTCCGCCGAGCCGATCCGCCACACGGCCAGGCCGCGCACGCCGTACTCCCGGGCCAGGGCGACCCGGCGACCGTACGAGCGTCCGTCGGACCACCAGAGCCGAGTGCCGTCCGAGAGCCGGGCGGTCCACTCGCCGGCGGCGCCGCGCCAGTGGGCGGTGGCGCCGTCGCGCCGGACCAGACCGCGCGCCTGGCGGACGGTGAGGTTGGTGCCGGTGCCGTGCCGCGGCCAGCTGTAGCCGTAGCCCGCGACCCCGAGCTGCACCTGTTCCGGCGGCACGATCTCCAGCAGCGTCTGCAGGGCGCCGCGCTGCCAGGGCAGGGCGCCGATCGGGCCGGGACCGGACCAGCCCGGCCCGTGCTGGTCGTAGGTCATCAGGTCGATCACGTCGGCGGCGTCCGCCAGCCCGCGCAGCCGGTAGCCGTGCCGGCGGTAGGACCGCACGGACGTGGTCGCGCTGACGTCGACCGACACCGTCCGCTCGACCGGCATCCGCTCCTGCAGCGCACGCACCAGGTCGACCAGGCCGGCGCCGTCTCCGGCCCGCACCCGCTCGAGGTCGACGTTGACCCCGTCCCAGCCCTGGTCGGTGACGAAGCCCGCCAGCCGCCGCGCGACCCGGGCGACCCGGCGCGGGTCGGAGAGCAGGGCGTGGTTGCGGGCGGGGTCGAAGTCGCCGACCGCGTTGCTGTAGTTGCTCACCAGCAGCTCGGCGGCCAGGCCCTGTCGGTGCGCCGCCCGCAGCAGGCGGCGGGCGCCGTCGGACGGCGCGGACACCGACCCGCCGCGGATCGAGAGGGACACCCCGGCGACGCTGAGCGTGGTCAGTTCGTCCGCGTTGCGCGCCACCAGCCGGGGGCTGCTGCCGTCGAGGATCCAGCCGGTCACGGCCAGGCCGTCGGGGACGCGGGCCGTCGCGGGCACCGGCGCCAGCAGGGCGACCGTGAGGAGTGGGGCGAGGACCAGGGCGACACGGCGCATGGCGATAGCGTGGCAGGCATGCACCGGTTCGCCTGCGTCCTGCTCGTCGACCGGCGTGGCTGGCTGCTCCTGCAGGAGCGCGACGAGCACCCGGTGATCGACCCGGAGAAGTGGGGCCTGGTCGGCGGCCACGTCGAGGACGGCGAGGAGTTCGAGCCCGCGGCGTACCGCGAGCTGGAGGAGGAGACCGGCCTGGCGCTGCCGCCGGGGACGCTGCGGCTGTTCCGCGAGCTCGAGGTGTTCCACGAGGCCTACGGGACGCTGGACACCACCCAGGTCTGGTACGCCGGCGTCGACCTCGCCGACGACGACGTGGTCGTGGGGGAGGGCCGCCAGATCGTCTTCGTCGAGCCGGCCCACGCGCGCGGCCTCGACCTGACCGTCTCCGCGACGGCGGCGGTGCCGGCGTTCCTCGACTCGCCCGAGTACCGGGCGCTGGTCGGCTGAGGGCCGGCCGGTGGAGGGTCTCGCGCCGGGCGTGCTGGCGGTCGTGCTGCTCGCCGTGCTGCTCGGCGCGGTCGTGCAGACCGTCGTCGGCCTGGGCCTCGGCCTGGTGGCGGCGCCGGTCGTGACGCTCCTCGCTCCGGACCTGATGCCCGGGTCGCTGATCACCCTGGCCTGCGTCCTGCCGCTGCTGACGCTGGCCGCCGAGCACCACGACATCGACTGGTTCGGCCTCGGCTGGTCCCTCCCACCGCGGGTGCTCGGCACGGTCGTCGGCGTCTGGGTCGTCCTCCGGTTCGACGAGGACCAGCTCGGCGTCCTGATCGGCGTCATCGTGCTGCTGGCCGTCCTGCTGACCTGGCGCTCGTTCGCCGTCCCGGTCAACCGCCGCAGCCTCGGCACGGTCGGCCTGATCAGCGGGATCACCGGCACCGCGACGTCGATCGGCGGCCCGCCGTTCGCGATCCTCTACCAGCACCGGCCGCCGCGGCAGATCCGCACCACGATGGCGGTGTACTTCCTCGCGGGTGCGGCGATCAGTCTCACGGGGCTCGCGGTCAGCGGCGACCTCACCGGCCGTCAGGTCGCGGTCGGCGGCCTGCTGCTGCCCGCGGTCGGCATCGGGGCGTACGTCGGCGTGCGGCTGCGCCGCCGGCTCCCGGTCACCGTCGTCCGACCCGCGGTGCTCACGGTCTGCGCGGCGTCGGCACTGGTGCTGGTGGTGCGCTCGCTGATCTGATGGGCCCATGGGCGAGCTCACCGTCGTCCCCGTCCCCGGACCCGGCGCGGAGGACGTCGTGGTCGCCGGCCGCGGTCCCGACGAGGGCGCGGTCTTCACCGGCACCGAGGACGGCAGCATCTTCCGGGTCGGGCACGACGGCCGCCGCATCGACCGGGTCGCGCACACCGGCGGCCGGCCGCTGGGCATCGAGATCGACCCCGACGGGCGGCTGCTGGTCTGCGACGCCCACAAGGGCGTGCTCCGGGTCGACCCGCGCACCGGCGGCATCGAGGCGGTCACCGACCGGATCGGTGGCGTCCCCATGGTCTTCTGCAACAACGCCGCGATCGCCTCGGACGGGACGGTCTGGTTCAGCGACTCCTCGACGAGGTACGGCATCGAGCAGTGGAAGGACGACTTCGTCCAGGACACCCGCACCGGCCGGTTGGCGCGCATGGGCGCCGACGGGGTGCCGGAGGTGGTGCTCGACGGCCTGGCCTTCGCCAACGGCGTCGCGCTGGCGGCCGACGAGTCCTACGTCGCGGTCGCCGAGACCGGCGCCCGCACGGTCGTCCGCTGGTGGTTGGCCGGCCCGCGCGCCGGCACCCGGGACCACCTGGTCACCGACCTGCCCGGGTACCCCGACAACATCGCCCGCGGCAGCGACGGACTGATCTGGGTGTCGATCGCCAGCCCCACCGACCCGGTCGTCGAGCGGCTCCAGCGCTCACCGCGTCCGCTCCGGCGCGCGGTCACCAAGATCCCCGAGCCGCTCCAGCCCAAGCCCAGGCGGACCGTGCGGGCGCAGGCGTACGACGACGCCGGCGCGCTGGTCCACGATGTCGACCTGCCGGGCACGGCGTACCACATGGTCACCGGCGTGCGGGAGCACGACGGCCGGCTGTGGCTGGGCAGCCTCCAGGAGCCCGCGATCGCCGTCGTGGACGTCTGACGCTCAGCTGTCGCGGTCGGCTCCGCCCCGGGTGGAGCGTTCGGTGCTGCCGCCGTACCAGTCCAGTACCAGGATCGTGGCGTCGTCCTCGGGCCGTCCGCCGACGTGGTCGCGCAGGGCGGCGGCGACGTGCTGCACCGCGTTGCGGGGGTGGTCCGCCGCGGTGTCGAGCAGGACCTTGTCGAGCTCGAAGCCCTCTGCCGACCGCTCGTACATGCCGTCGGTGAGCAGCACCAGGCGGTCGCCGGGATGCAGGTCCAGCTCGTGGGTGCGGTACTCGTCACATCCCGGGAGGACCGCCAGCCCGAGGGGAGGTTCGGGCGGCAGGTCGACCATGGTCGCCTCGCCGGCACGCAGGAGCCGGGGTGGGGGATGGCCGGCGTTGACCACACGCACGCTGACCGGCCGCCCGTCGTCCGCCGCGGCGTGGGCGTCGGTTGACTGCAGCGGTGCCTCGAGCAGGATGCCGGTGGCGTAGCTCTCGGGGTCGGCGTACCGGTCCAGCACGCGGTGTGCGGCGGTTGCCTGGCCTCCCACCCCGGCGCCGTCACGGCGAGCGTTGCGCAGCGAGTTGACCGTCAACGTGGCCAGCATCGCCGCCTGCACGTCGTGGCCGACGGCGTCGATCAGGCTGACCGTCAACCAGTCCCGGGACGCGACGTAGTCGAAGGTGTCGCCGCCGGCGGTCGCGCTCGGTTCCAACCAGCCGGCCAGCGCGAAGGAGCCGCCCTCGCACACGAACGCCTGGGGCAGCAGCCGCCGCTGGATCTCCATGGACAGGTCGAAGGGCTCGGACCTGCGGGCCACCTCGTAGGCGTCGCTGTACCGCTGGTTGGCGATGATGACGTAGCCCAGGCCGTGCGCGACGTCGGTCAGCGCCCGGCGCATCCGTCGGCTGAGCGGTGCCCCGTCGGTGCCCGAGCCGGGAAGCCGGACCTCCAGCACCCCCAGCGCGTCGCCGCGCACGGTGACCGGCACCCAGACCGACGAGGCGACCACCATCCGCTGGTCGCGCCAGGCGGTGCCGGCGTCGGTCGCGCTGCCCGCCGGCTGCCCGTCGGTGATCCGCAGCAACCGCTGACCGGCGGCGTCCGCGATCCAGAAGGTCACCGCTTCGGCCTCCAGCCGACGCTCGAGGTGGGCTGCCGCCGTCGCGACGGCCGCCGCCGGAGATGCGTCCTCTGCCGCGGCCAGCAGCTCGGCCAGGTCTACGTCCGGCACCTCGTGCGGCATGGGCATCCCCTCCCGGTCGTCCCCATCACCCGACGACTGTTCCCAATCTGCGGCGTCGATCATGCATGGCCGCGACCCAGACGGGCCCGGCAGGCCTCGCCCCGATGCCCGCGCCGACGTGGGCGAGGTCCGGTGAACCCGTAGACTCGAGCGCTATGGGCATCCTGGACTCGATCACGTCGCCGCGTGACCTGCGCGACCTCGGCGACGGCCAGCTGGACGCGCTCGCGACCGAGATCCGGGACTTCCTGATCACCACCTGCGCGCGCACCGGCGGGCACATCGGACCCAACCTCGGCGTCGTCGAGATGACCCTCGCGCTGCACCGGGTCTTCGAGTCCCCGCACGACCGGATCGTGTTCGACACCGGCCACCAGGCCTACGTCCACAAGCTGCTCACCGGCCGCAAGGCCGGGTTCGAGAAGCTGCGCCAGGAGGGCGGGGTCAGCGGCTACCCGAGCCAGGCCGAGTCCGACCACGACATCGTCGAGAACTCCCACGCGTCGACCGCGCTCAGCTACGCCGACGGGCTCGCGAAGGCGTACACGATCCGGGGCGAGGACCGGCACGTGGTCGCCGTCATCGGCGACGGCGCGCTGACCGGCGGCATGGCCTGGGAAGCGCTCAACAACATCGCGATCGCCGACCGGAGCCGGCTGGTCATCGTCGTCAACGACAACGGCCGCTCCTACACGCCGACGGTCGGCGGCCTGGCCACCTCGCTCACCCGGCTTCGGACCAACCCGCGCTACGAGAACGTGCTCGACCTGGTCAAGCGCCGGCTCAACGCCGTGCCGGGCGTCGGCCCCGCGACGTACGACGCCCTCCACGCGATGAAGAAGGGCCTCAAGGACGCGCTCGCGCCGCAGGGGCTCTTCGAGGACCTCGGCCTGAAGTACGTCGGGCCCGTCGACGGCCACGACCGGGCCGCGATGGAGCAGGTGCTGCTGCAGGCCAAGCGCTTCAACGGGCCCGTCATCGTGCACGCGATCACCCGCAAGGGCTTCGGGTACGACCCGGCCGAGCGGCACGAGGCCGACCAGTTCCACGGCCCCGGGCCGTTCGACGTGCAGACCGGCGCGGAGAAGCCCAAGGGCCGCATCTGGACCGACCACTTCGCCGACACCATGGTCGAGATCGGCCAGCGGCGCCACGACGTCGTGGCGATCACCGCCGCGATGATGCACCCGGTGGGGCTGGACAAGTTCCAGGCCCGGTTCCCCGACCGCACCTTCGACGTCGGCATCGCCGAGCAGCACGCCGCGACGTCCGCAGCCGGCCTCGCCCTCGGCGGGCTGCACCCCGTCTTCGCCGTGTATGCGACGTTCCTCAACCGTGCCTTCGACCAGGTCCTCATGGACGTCGCCCTGCACCGCCTGGGCGTCACCTTCGTCCTGGACCGCTCGGGCGTGACCGGCGACGACGGCGCCAGCCACAACGGCATGTGGGACATGTCGATCCTGCAGGTGGTGCCCGGCCTCCGGCTGGCCGCGCCGCGCGACGCGACCCGCCTGCACGAGCTGGTCAACGAGGCCGTCGAGGTCGAGGACGCCCCGACCGTGGTGCGCTTCCCGAAGGGCCCGCCGCCGGACGACATCGAGGCGGTCGGGAAGGCCGGCGGCGCCGACGTGCTGGTGCGCAACGGCCCCAAGGACGTGCTGGTCGTCGCGGTCGGCGCGATGGGCACCGTCGGCGTCCAGGTCGCCGACCGGTTGGTCGCCCAGGGCATCGGCGTCACCGTCGTCGACCCGCGCTGGGTCAAGCCGGTCGATCCGGCGATCGTCGACCTCGCCCGCGCGCACCGCCTCGTGGTCAGCATCGAGGACAACGGTGAGACCGGTGGCTGCGGCGCCGTCCTGCTGCAGACCCTCAACACGGCCGGTGTGCACACGCCGTTCCGGCTGCACGGCATCCCCCAGGAGTTCCTCGGACACGCCAAGCGCGCGGCGATCCTCGAGCGGATCGGCCTGACCCCGCAGGCGATCGCGCTCGGCATCGTGGAGGACATGACCTCGCTCGCGGAAGGTCGTTCTCCCCTCGATGTCGAGCAGACCAGCTAGATCCGGCACCCGGGGTCTCCCGGCCCTCGTCGTCGCCGCAGCAATGCTGCTGGCGACGCTGACGTCCTGCACGGACGCCGAGGAGCCACCGAAGCAGGTGGCGTCCCACGACGTGGTGCGCGCCATCGGGCGGGCCCTCGACGCGCGGGCGCGCATGGTCAAGCGGGCCGACGCGGACCGGTTCGACCGGCTGCTGGGCGGCGACACAGCGTTCCGGGCACGCCAGCACACGTGGTTCGACGACGTGACCCAACTCCCGATCGCCCGGCTGGGCTACCGCCTGGACCCCGGCAGCCTGCTGCGCGACGGCGAGGACTACGCGGCCACCGCCGACCTGGTGCTCCAGCTCGACGGGTACGACGCCGAGCCCGTGCGCACGCCCGGCCGGTTCCGCTTCCGTCCGGCCCCGCACCACCCCGGCCGGTTCCTGCTCACCGACGTCACGATGAGCGACCCGCAGCCGTGGGACCTCGGTCCGGTCCAGGTGCTCCAGGGCGCCGGGGTGCTCGAGGTGTTCGACGCGGGCAGCGCGGCCGACGCCCCCGAGCTGCTCACCTCGGTCGAGAACGGCATCGCCAGCGTCGCCGCCCAGGTCCCGTACGACTGGAACCGGTCGGTGGTCGTCTACGCCCTGTCGGACCCGGCGTTCCTCGACAGCCTGCACGACGTGCCCGGAGGCCACCCGGAGGACCTGGATGCCGTGGCGTTCCCGGTCGGCCACAGCACCCGGTTCGCGTTGAACCCGCGGATGCTCGACCGGTCCGGGCGCGAGCGCGACCGGCTGCTGCGCCACGAGCTCACGCACGTCGCGATCGGCACCCGCGACGACGACGTACCGGTCTGGCTCTCCGAGGGGCTCGCCGAGTACGTCTCGGTCCGCCCGCTGGCACCGCAGGACCGGCGCATCCCGGCGGCGGCCGTGGCGGCCGCGCGGGCCGGGGTGGACGACCTGCCCCCGGACGCGTCGTTCAACGACGGCGACTCCCAGGCCCACTACGGACTGGCGTGGTTCGCCGTCGAGTACGTCGCCGACGCGTACGGCGAGCGCGCCCCGTGGGCGATGCTCGACGCGATGGGCCGTGCGGGGGCCGACCCCGACGCCGTGCTGCGCGACCAGTTCGGGACCAGCACCCACCAGCTGGCCGAGCAGGCGGCCCACCTCATCCTGACGCTCTACGACCCGGCCAACGGCTGAGGGCGACCGCGATCGGGCACCGTGTCGGTATGGCCGACCAGCTGGAGGTGTACCGCCGCAAGCGGGACTTCGCACGCACCCCCGAGCCCGAGGGTGCGGTGACCGGCGAGCCGGGGCAGCGGCGGTTCGTGGTGCAGCGACACCGCGCCAGCCGGCTGCACTACGACCTCCGCTTCGAGATCGACGGCGTCCTGGTGAGCTGGGCGGTGCCGAAGGGCCCGACGCTCGACCCGGCCGCGCGGCGGCTCGCGATGCACGTCGAGGACCACCCCGTCGAGTACCTCCACTTCGAGGGCGTCATCCCGTCGGGGGAGTACGGCGGCGGTGACGTCATCGTGTGGGACACCGGCACGTGGGAGCCGGTCCACACCGACGACCCCGGCGCCGCGGTCCGGTCCGGGGAGCTGCACGCCGAGATGCACGGACAGAAGCTTCGCGGCCGGCTGGTGCTGGTCCGCCGCGGCGACCGCGGTGACGCCGACGAGTGGATGCTGCTGCACAAGCACGACGAGCACGCCGTCGACGGATGGGACCCCGAGGACCACCCGCGCTCGGTCCTGAGCGGGCGCACCAACGACGAGGTGGAGGCCGACCCCGACCGGCTCTGGCGGTCGGACGCGCCGGCGGCCGAGGCCAGCGTCTCGCTGCTGCCCGAGCCGCTGCCCGACGAGGCCATCGACGAGCTCGCGGCCCTGGGCCAGGAGGGGACCTGGGAGGTGTTCGGCCGCCAGCTCAGGGTGACCAACCTCGACAAGGTGCTGTTCCCCGCCCCGCCCGGCGGCGAGCCGGTCACCAAGCGTGAGCTGCTGGCCTATGCCGCGCGGATCGCGCCGGTGGCCCTGCCGTACCTCGAAGGCCGCCCGCTCAACATGCACCGCTACCCGAACGGCGCCGACGGGAAGGGCTTCTGGCACAAGCAGCGGCCGGACCACGCGCCCGAGTGGCTCCGCTGCTGGGAGAACCCGGACGCCGACGAGGGGGAGACCACGGCGTACGTCGTGCCGGACGAGCCGGCCGCACTCGTCTGGGTGGCGAACTTCGGCGCGCTGGAGTGGCACCCGTGGACCTCGCGCGCGGAGTCGCCGCACGAGCCGACCTACGCCCTGGTCGACCTGGACCCGGGGGAGCGGACCAGCTGGGACGACCTCCTGGTGCTGGCGCGGCTGCACCGGACCGCGCTGGAGCACCTCGGCGTCACCGGACGGCCCAAGGTGACCGGCCGACGGGGCGTCCAGATCTGGATCCCGATCGTGCCCGGCTACACCTTCGACGAGACCCGCGCCTGGGTGGAGCAGCTGTCGCGCACGGTCGGGAAGGTGGTGCCCGAGCTGGTCAGCTGGAAGTGGGAGGTCAAGGCGCGCAAGGGCCTGGCCCGGCTCGACTACACGCAGAACGCGATCAACAAGACCCTCGTCGCGCCGTACTCGCCGCGTCCGGCGGCCGGCGCCCCGGTGTCGGTCCCGATCGCCTGGGACGAGCTCGACGACCCCGACCTGCGCCCGGATCGGTGGACGATCCGCACCGTCCTGGACCGGCTCGCCGACGACGGCGACCCGTTCCGCGTACTCCTCGGTGCCGCCCAGGAGCTGCCGGAGCTGACCTGAGCCGGCCGTCGGCGGCCTGCAGGTCGTGGATGGTTGCCTTGCCGACAAGGCAGCGAGGCAGGTACGGCGCGCAGGTGGTCGCCGTCGCCTCCCGGCTCACGGCCAGCGCTGCCACGGTGATTGAGCAAGCGGCGGGGAGATTGGACGCGAAAAAAGTTTTGAAAAGCGTCTCAGAGAATGAGACAGACTGGCTCTGATCAGGGGTGACTGTCGGTGGCCGATGCTTGGGTTGGTCCATGGCAGAGATCGCGACCCCCCGGCACCCGGTGGCTGTCGCGACCGCGCACCTGCACGCCGAGCTGGACGCGGTGGCGGAGGCGTCGGTGTGGTCGATGGACGCCGCCGAGACCGGCCAGACGCTGGTGTCGTTGACCCGGGCAGAGCCCGGCTGATCGAGCTGGAGGCTCGGGTGGCTGCGCATGCGGAGTTCGTCGGGGTCGGGGATGACGTGGCCGCGTCCAGCACGGCGGCGTGGCTGGCGCACGCCACCCGGGTCACCCGGGGTGCGGCGGCGGCGACCATGGCCCTGGGCCGTTGCCTGGAGGCCCACCCCGCCACGAGGGATGCGCTCGCGGCCGGGGACATCTGTGTGGACCAGGCCCGCGCGATCATCGACGCGGTCGACAAGCTGCCCGACACCCTCGACCGCGCACTCGTGGCGAAGGCCGAGGCGCATCTGCTCGGGCTCGCCGGTGATCACCACGCCAAGGAGCTGATCGGGTTCGGCAAGCACCTGTTCGAGGTGATCGCCCCCGACGAGGCCGACGCCCGCGAAGCCGCCCTGCTCGAGGCCGAGGAAGCCGCCGCCGCGCGGGCGTGTCACCTGACCATGGTCGACGACGGGCACGGCAAGACCCGCGGCACCTTCACCCTGCCCACCGTCCACGGCGCGGCGCTGCGGAAGATGCTGGCCGCGATCGCCGCCCCCAAACACCAGCACGCCACCAAAGGAGCCGGGAACAGCGAAGGGTTCGGCGCCCGCCCCACCCCCGAAGCGCTCGGTCGGGCGTTGTGCGAGCTGATCGAGCGGTACCCCGCCCACCAGCTCCCCGACGCCGGCGGCGTGTCGGCGACCATGGTGGTCCTCATCGACGTCGACACCCTGATGGGACGACTCGAGAAGGCCGGGATGCTCGACACCGGGGAGAGGATCTCCCCCGCCATGGCCCGCCGCCTCGCGTGTGAGGCCGGCCTGATCCCCGTGGTCCTCGACGGGCCCTCCCAACCCATCGACATCGGCCGCAAAGCCCGCTACTTCACCGAACCCCAGCGCGTCCTGCTGCTGGTCCGCGACGGCGGCTGCAAGGCCGAAGGGTGCGACCGCACCACCGGACTGCACGCCCACCACCAGACCCGGTGGGTCGACGGCGGCCGCACCGACCTGGGCAACGGCATCCTGCTCTGCGGCTGGCACCACCAACGCGCCCACGACCAGAAGTACCACACCACCTACCACCCCAACGGCGACGTCACCTTCCACCGACGAACGTAAACCGATGCGTACCTTGACGGGTACGTAACTAGACGGTTACTTTTTCGCCATGGATGCCGTGCTGCACGCGTTGGCCGACGAGAGCCGGCGCACGGTGCTGGAGATCCTGCGTGATCATCCGGCGACCGCCGGGGAGCTGGCCGAGGCGCTCCCGATCGCCCGTCCCGGCACCTCGCGGCACCTGCGGGTGCTGCGAGAGGCCGGGCTCGTCGACGTCCGTCAGGACGGGCAGCGCCGGATCTACACGCTCCGCCCAGAGGCGCTCATGGAGGTCGACGAGTGGCTGGGGGAGTACCGCCGGCTCTGGGAGAACCGGCTCGACGCGCTCCACACCGAGATCGCACGAGGAAAGAAGGAACGACGATGACCACGACCGCGACGATGCGAGCGCTCGACGAGACCCGCGGAGCAGTCCGGGTCGAGGACCTGTACGACACGGACGTCCACGACCTCTGGCAGGCCTGCACGGCGCCGGAGCGGCTGGCTCGCTGGATCGCCCGCGTCGAGGGCGACCTGCAGGTCGGCGGGACGGTCCAGGCCGTCTTCACGAGCACCTGGACCGGTTCGCTGCGCATCGAGATGTGCGACGCGCCGCACCACCTCCTGCTGACCACGGAGCCGGGCACGGACGACGAGGGGCAGATCGAGGCGTGGTTGACCGAGGAGGGCGCCAAGACCCGACTGGTGGTCGAGGAGCGAGGCCTGCCGGCGACGCACCTCCCCTTCTTCGCCTCCGGCTGGCGTGTCCACCTCGAGGATCTCGGCCGGTCGCTGGAGATCGACGGCCCGGTGCATCCGGAGGGCTGGAGCCCCGAGGCGGGGGCACCCGGGTGGAAGGCGCGCTGGGAGGAGCTCACGCCGGCCTACCAGCAGATGGACATCGGATGACGTCGCACCAGCGCCCTCGGGATGTCATACGGACGGAGCAAGGGGTGACACCGTCCGTATGACGTCCCGGGGTGAGCGGGTCTCGATCGCCGCAACGGCGACGGCTCGACGACCTCAGACCACGTGCACCGGCGTCCGCCGGGCGGTGAAGTCCCACACCCGGCCCGAGAGCCCGCGGGCGAGGCGGATGCAGCCGTGGGAGGACGCCATGTTGGTGCCCAGGATCCAGTCGGCGTGGATCTGCCTGCCGTTCGACCGGTAGCGCGGGATCCGGTGGAAGCCGATGCCGCACGGGGCGAAGCGGACGAAGTTGTCGAGCCACAGCCGGCCGCTGTAGTCGCGGTTGTGGCGGATCCGGCTCGCGCGCCCGCAGTAGGAGCCCACGACGTACGAGCCGCGCTTCAGCACCGAGGGATTGTCGACCATCCCGCCCTGGGCGACGACCTTGCCCTTCGGGCCGACCAGCCAGACCCAGTTCTGCCGCTGGGAGAGCACGATCCGGCGACCCGCACCCGAGTGCGCCGGGACCGGCCGGGCGTCGCAGCGGCGCGCGCCCTCGGCGTACAGCCGCTTGCGGGTGCGTACGTCGAGGTGGCCGCTCTGTCTCATGCCCTCCCGGGACTGGAACCGGATCACCGCCGACCGGGTCCACCGGCCGACCGTGCCGTCGGGCGGACCCGCGTGGCAGTGCAGGTGGTTCAGCCGCTTCTGGGCCTTCACGACCCAGGCGTCGCCGGCCGCGGCAGGCGCCGTGCCGAGGGCCACGGTCGCCGCGGCGACGGCGAGGGCGGCGAGGGCGGCGAGGACAGCCAGGACGGTGCGCACCGATCCATCCAACCTCGCCCGCGACCCGGGCAAAAGGGGGCTGAAGTTCGGGTCGTCGGCCGCCGATTCCTCTACCGTGAGGTCAGTCCGATCTCGGGGGGCGAGGAGGGTGCCTGGTGGAGGGACCTGCCGACAGCGCGCATCTGTGGCGCCTGACGCTGCAGCACTCGCCGATCGGCATGGCGCTGGTCGGCCTCGACGGCCACCTGCTGATGGCCAACCGAGCGCTGTCCGAGATGCTCGGGTACGACGTGGACGAGCTCCAACGGCTCGACTTCCAGGCGCTCACGCACCCGGACGACCTCGACGCCGACCTCGAGCTCTTCCACCGGACCATCTCCGGGGAGATCGACAACTACCGCATCCGCAAGCGGTACCTGCACGCCGACGGGCACGTCGTCTGGGGTGACCTGTCGGTGGCGCTCGTGCGCGAGTCGGACGGTCGCCCGCTCCACTTCGTGTCCCAGGTCCTCGACGTCACCGAGCAGCGCCTCAACGAGGAGCGCCTCGAGGCCGCGAACGCCGAGATGGAGGCCATCTTCGACACGGTGAACGTCGGACTGCTGCTGATCGGCCCCGACGGCAAGTACGAGCGGATGAACCGGCGGCACGCCGAGACCATGCACCTGCCGTTCCCCCGGGGTCACGACGGAAGCGCGGGCCAGCTGGGGGAGGTCTACTTCCTCGACGGCAAGACGCCCATGGCGCGCCAGGACATGCCGTCGTACCGCGCCACCCAAGGTGAGGAGTTCGACGACTACACCTACTGGGTGGGCGGCGATCCGGCCACCCGCGCTGCGTACTCGACCTCGGCGCGCCAGGTCCGCGGGCCGGACGGCAAGCGGCTCGGCGCGGTCCTGGCCTACCAGGAGATCACCGACCTGGTGCGGGCGATCCAGATCAAGGACGAGTTCGTCGCGTCGGTCTCCCACGAGCTGCGGACCCCGCTCACGTCGGTGCTCGGTCACCTGGAGATGCTCTGCGAGCGGGAGGACCTACCGGCCGAGGCCGCCGCGCAGCTGCGCGTGGTCCAGCGCAACGCACTGCGGCTCCAGGTCCTGCTCGCGGACCTGCTCCTCATCGGCCAGGTCGTCGACGGCAGCCTGGAACTGCAGGTCGGCGCGTGCGACGTCGCGGCGGTGGTGCGTGACGCCGTGGAGGCCGTGCGCGTCTCCGCGGAGCGCGCGGGGATCACCCTGACCGCGACCGCACCCGCGCAGCCTCCGATCCGGGCCGACGGGCAGCGGCTGCGGCAGGTGGTCGACAACCTGCTCTCGAACGCGATCAAGTACAGCCGCCGTGGCGACGCCGTCACCGTGACGGCGCACCGTGACGGTGACCAGGTGGTGATCGAGGTCGCCGACACGGGCATCGGTATCGCCCCCGACGAGCTCGAGCACGTCTTCGGCCGCTTCTACCGCGGCGGCGAGGCGATCGAGCAGCAGATCACCGGCACCGGGCTGGGGCTGAGCATCGTCGGCTCCATCGTCGCGGCCCACGACGGGACCGTGACGGCGGAGAGCGAGCAGGGCCGCGGTACGACGTTCCGCGTGGCCCTGCCCGCCCACCAGCCGTGAGCCAGTGGCCGTCAGTGGAACTGGCCGAGGCCCTCGCGCTCGAGGAGCATGGTCAGGCCGCCGTTCCAGAACGAGAACCCGGCCCCGGTGATCATGGCGAGGTCGAGGTCCTCGGCAGCCACGACGACACCCTCGTCGAGCATCCGGCGCGCCTCGTCGGCCAGCCCGGTCAGCACCCGGGTCCGGATCTCGGCCGGCTCGAGCACGACCGGGTCGGCCGGCTTCTCCAGCAGCGCCTCGACCTCGGGGTCGAGGTTGCCGTCGGGCCCGTAGTACGACGACTTCCGTGCCTCGACCACGCGCTCGAGCGCGGGTGAGACGTAGAAGCGGTCGGGGAACGCGCCGTGCAGCGTCTCGTTGTTGTGCAGCGCGATCGCCGGGCCGACGAGCGAGAGCAGCATGAACGGCGGCATCGGCACGACGCCGGCGAACGCCGAGTCGGCGACCGGCACCGGAGTGCCCTCGTCGACGATCTTCCCGACCTCGCCCATGAACCGGCCGAGCAGCCGGTTCACGATGAACGACGGGCTGTCGTTGACCAGGATCGTCGTCTTCTTCAGCGCCTTGCCGGTCGCGAACGCCGTCGCCAGCGCCGCGTCGTCGGTCCGCTCGCCCTTGACGATCTCCAGCAGCGGCATCACGGCCACCGGGTTGAAGAAGTGGAAGCCGACGACCCGCTCGGGGTGCTCGAGGTCCGCGGCCATCTCGGTGATCGACAGCGAGGAGGTGTTGGTCGCGAGGATGCACTCGGGGGAGACGGCCTTCTCCACGTCGGCGAACACCGACTTCTTGACCGACATCTCCTCGAACACGGCCTCGATGACGAAGTCGGCGTCGGCGAACACGTCGCTCTTGTCGACCGCGCCGGTGACCAGCGCCTTGTGCCGGTTCGCCTTGTCGGCGTTGATCCGGCCCTTGGCCTGCAGCTTGTCGATCTCGGCGTGCACGTAGCCCACGCCCTTGTCGACGCGCTCCTGGTCGAGGTCGGTCAGCACGACCGGCACCTCGAGGCGGCGCACGAACAGCAGCGCGAGCTGCGCTGGCCATCAGGCCCGCGCCGACGATGCCGACCTTGGTGACCGGACGGGCCAGCGACTTGTCCGGCGCGCCGGCCGGGCGCTTCGCCCGCTTCTGCACCAGGTCGAAGGCGTAGAGCGACGCGATCAGCTCCGGCGTACGCGACATCGCCTCGAGCGCGTCGTCCTCGCGGGCGAAGCCGGCGTCGCGGTCGCCGTCGCGGGCGGCGTCGATCAGCTCGACGGCCTTGCTGCCGCCGGGCTGGCGCCGCCGGTCTTCGCCTAGCACGAGGCCGCGGGCGCGCTCGACGGCGGCGTCCCAGGCCTCGCCGCGGTCGACCTCCGCCCGCTCGACGACGATCTCGCCGCGCAGCACGGCGTCCGCCCAGAGCAGGGACTGCTCGAGGAAGTCGGCGCCGGAGAAGCACGGCGTCGGCCAGGCCGAGCTCGTACGCCGCGGCGCCGCCGAGCGTCTTGCCGTTGTTGAGCGGGTTCTCGAGGATGACCGTCACGGCCTTCTCTGGACCGACCAGGTTCGGCACGAGGAAGGCGCCGCCCCAGCCGGGGACCAGGCCGAGCATGACCTCGGGCAGGCCGAGGGCCGGGGCGCTGTCCATCACGGTGCGGTAGGTGCAGTGCAGCGCGACCTCGAGGCCACCGCCGAGGGCGAGGCCGTTGACGAAGCCGAACGACGGCTTGCCGCCCTCGCCCCTCTCGGCCGAGCTTGCGGAACACCGCGTGGCCGAGCTCGGCGACGACGCGGACGCGCGTCGGGGCCGCCGCCGGCGATCGAGGTCAGGTCGGCGCCGGCGGCGAGGATGAACGGCTTGCCGGTGACGCCGATCGCGGTGATCTCGTCGTCGGCGAGCGCGGCGTCGATCGCGTCGTTCAGCGCGAGCAGCGAGCGCGGGCCGAACGTGTTCGGCTTGGTGTGGTCCTCGCCGTTGTCCAGCGTGATCAGGCCGATCACGCCGGTGCCGCTGGGCAGCGTGACCTTGCGCAGGTGGGCCTGGGTGACGCGCTCGGCGTCGGAGGAGATCTCCTGGGCGCGGGTCAGCAGGGTGGTCAGGTCGCTCATCGGGCATCCTCCGTCCAGTGCGGGTTCTCCCAGATGACCGTGCCGCCCATGCCGATGCCGATGCACATGGTGGTCAGGCCGTAGCGGACCTCGGGGTGCTCCTCGAAGGCCTTGGCGAGCTGGGTCATCAGCCGCACGCCGGAGGAGGCCAGCGGGTGGCCCATCGCGATCGCGCCGCCGTAGGGGTTCACCCGCGGGTCGTCGTCGGCGATGCCGAAGTGCTCGAGGAACGCCAGCACCTGGACGGCGAACGCCTCGTTGACCTCGAACAGGCCGATGTCGTCGATGGTGAGACCGGCCTGCTTGAGCGCCTTCTCGGTCGCCGGGATCGGGCCGGCGCCCATCACCTCGGGCTCGACGCCGACGAAGGCGAACGACACCAGCCGCATCTTGATCGGCAGCCCGAGCTCGCGCGCGGTCTCCTCGTCGGCGAGCAGCGCGGCGGTGGCGCCGTCGTTGATGCCGGCGGCGTTGCCCGCGGTGACCTTGCCGTGCGGGCGGAACGGCGTCTTCAGGCTCGCCAGCGACTCCAGGGTGGTCTCGGGGCGCATCGGCTCGTCGCTGATGGCCAGGCCCCAGCCCTCCTCGGCCGAGCGGGTGGCGACCGGCACCAGGTCGGGCTGGATCTTGCCCTCGTCGTACGCCGCCTCGGTCTTCTGCTGGGAGCGCACGGCGTAGGCGTCCACGCGCTCCTTGGTGATCGTCGGGTAGCGGTCGTGCAGGTTCTCGGCGGTCTTGCCCATCACCAGCGCGTCCGGGTCCACGATGCGCTCGGACATGATCCGCGGGTTCGGGTCGACGCCCTCGCCCATCGGGTGGCGGCCCATGTGCTCGACGCCGCCGGCGATCGCGACGTCGTAGGCGCCGAAGGCGATCCCGGAGGCGGTCGTGGTCACGGCGGTCATGGCGCCGGCGCACATCCGGTCGATCGCGTAGCCGGGCACGCTCTGCGGCAGGCCGGAGAGCAGGGCGGCGGTGCGGCCGATGGTCAGGCCCTGGTCGCCGATCTGGGTGGTGGCGGCGACGGCCACCTCGTCGACGCGCTCGGGCGGCAGCGACGGGTTGCGGCGCAGGAGCTCGCGGATGCACTTGATGACGAGGTCGTCGGCGCGCGTCTCGGCGTACTGGCCCTTGGCCTTGCCGAACGGGCGTGCGTACGCCGTCGACGAAGACGACCTCTCGCAGCTGTCGGGACAACGGGGTCTCCTCGGGGTCGGGGATGCGGGTCAGGTTACCCCGCAGTAACAACGCGGTCACCCACCGCGCGTGTGACGTCGCCCTCGCCACTAGGGTGTCGTCCATGCCCGACCGCCTGGTGCACATCGTCGACGACGTGCCCGAGCTCGAGGACCTCACCGCCCTGACGATGGTGCTGGTCCTCGACGGCTTCCTGGACGCGGGCAACGCCGCGGGCCGGGCCGCCCAGCACCTCGTCGACCTGTCCGACGGCCGCGTGGTGGCGACGTTCGACGTCGACGAGCTCCACGACTACCGCGCCCGCCGCCCGGCCATGTCCTTCGTGCGCGACCACTACGCGTCGTACGACGCCGCCGCGGCTGGTCGTCCGGCTGCTCGACGACGCCGGCGGCACGCCGTACCTGCTGCTGCACGGCCCCGAGCCCGACACCCGCTGGGAGGCGTTCTGCGTCGCGGTGCGCGAGGTCGTCGAGCGGTTCGGCGTGACCCGGGTGGTCGGCATGGGCTCGGTGCCGATGGCGGTGCCCGCACACCCGGCCGATCGCGATCACCCACCACGCCAACGACCCCGACCTGCTCATCGGCGAGAGCCCGTGGCGCGGCGAGCTGCGCATCCCCAGCAGCGCCCAGGCGCTGCTGGAGATCCGGCTGGGGGAGTGGGGCCACGACGCGATGGGGTTCGTCGCGCACATGCCGCACTACCTCGCGCAGATGGACTACCCGAGCGCGTCGGCCGCGCTGCTCGAGCAGGTCGAGATCGCCGGGCGGCTCACCGTCGACCTCTCCGGCCTGCGCGCGGAGGCCGAGGACCGTGAGGCCGAGGTCGCGCGCTACCTGGCCGCCAACGAGGAGGTCGCCGAGGTGGTCACGGCGCTCGAGCAGCAGTACGACGCGTTCGAGCGCGCCGAGGAGAGCGGCTCGGGCCTGCTCGCGCGCGACCAGCCGCTGCCGACCGGCGAGGAGCTCGGCAAGGAGTTCGAGCAGTTCCTGGCCGGGCTGGACGGCCCGGACGACGGGCTCCGGCGACGCCGGCGACCGCGTCCCGGGGACGGGGACTGATGCCGCGCGACGCGGACGAGCTGCTGGAGCTGCTCGACCTCGAGACGATCGACGACGACCTGTTCCGGGGCGCGCAGATGCCCACGACCCGGCCGATCGTGTTCGGCGGCCAGGTCGCCGCACAGGCGCTGGTCGCGGCGTCGCGCACCGTCGAGCCGACGTACGCCGTCCACTCGCTGCACTCCTACTTCCTGCAGCCCGGGGACCCGTCGGTGCCGACGATCTACGACGTGGAGCACCTGCGCGACGGCCGGTCGTTCGTGACCCGCCGGGTGATCGCGCAGCAGCACGGGCGGCCGATCTACGCCCAGACGCTCAACTTCCACAAGGACGAGTCGGGCTACGAGCACGAGGAGCCGATGCCCGACGTACCGTCCCCGGACGACGCCCGGCCGGTGGGCCGGCGGGCCCGCGGCGAGGAGCACGCCGACCAGTGGGACGTCGCCGAGATCCGGCGGATCGACACCCTCGAGGACGACCCGGCGCGGCCGGCGCGCCAGCGGATCTGGCTGCGGGTGTCGTCGCCGCTGCCGCGACGACCCGTTCTGGCACGCCGCCGCGTTCACCTACCTCTCCGACATGACCCTGATCGGCGCGGCCCTGTCGGCGCACGGGCTGAGCTTCGGCTCCGGCGAGGTGTTCGTGGCCTCGCTCGACCACACGGTCTGGTTCCACCGGCCCTTCCGCGCCGACGACTGGTGGCTCTACGACCAGCACTCACCGGCCGCCTCGAACGGCCGGGGCCTGGTGCTCGCCCGGGTGTTCAGCCAGCGAGGGGCGGCTGGTCGCCTCGGTCGCGCAGGAGGCCGTCCTCCGGAAGGTGCGCTCGTGAACCCCACCCAGGAGCTCGTCGACCTGCTCGACCTCGAGGAGATCGACACCGACCTGTTCCGCGGCCGCCAGCCGGAGACCCAGCGGGCGCGCGTGTACGGCGGCCAGGTCGCCGCGCAGGCGCTCATCGCCGGCATCCGCACCGTGGAGCCGGAGTACGCCGTGCACTCGCTGCACTCCTACTTCCTGCTCGGCGGCGACTACAGCGTGCCGATCGTCTACGACGTGGAGCGGATCCGCGACGGTCGCTCGTTCGTGACCCGGCGGGTGGTCGCCCGCCAGCACGGCCGGGCGATCTACTACCAGTCGCTGAACTTCCAGCGCCCCGAGGACGGCTGGGAGCACCAGGACGCGATGCCGCGGTCGGGGCGCCGGAGGACGGGATCGACCTGGTCGACGTGATGCGGCAGGGCGGCAACGCCGAGGCCGACGCGCTCGCCAAGGAGTGGGGGGCGCTCGACGTCCGCTGGCTCGGCAACACCCGGTACGGCCTCGAGCCCGACGGCGGCCACGTCTCGCAGGCGCGGATGTGGGTCCGGCTGAGCGAGGGCCTGGGCGAGGACCCGCTCGTGCACGCCGCCGCGTTCACCTACGCCAGCGACGTCAGCCTGCTCGGCTCGACGCTCGCCGCCCACGGCGGCAACCCGGCGAAGACGCAGATGGCCTCGCTCGACCACACGATCTGGTTCCACCGGCCGTTCCGCGCCGACCAGTGGTGGCTCTACGACCAGTGGTCACCGTCCGCCCAGGGCGCCCGCGGCCTGGCCTTCGGCAAGGTCTTCACCCAGGACGGCACACTCGTCGCCACCGTCGCCCAGGAGGGCCTGATCCGCCCCCGCCACGACGACTACACCGGCCCCGGACAAGCCTGAGGTTGAATCGTGACTTCCGTCGGTTGAATCGGGAGTTCTGACGGTTGAGTCGTGAGTTCTGACCACCCTGGTGGCCAGAACTCACGATTCGAGTGGTCGGAACTCCCGACTCAACCGTGGGTCAGTGGGTCAGTGGTTGCCGGCGATGCCCACCAGCAGCGTCAGGACGGCGACCACCAGCCCGAGGCCGCCCACGACGACGGCCGCGCCGCCGAGGTCGCGAGCCACGGGTACCCGGCCGGCCAGGGCACGCCGAGCGAGGAACAGCGCTCCGGCCGCCGCGATCCCCTGGGCGACGCCGGTGAGCATCACGCCGTCGCGAGTACGCGCTCGACCCGTTGCGGTTCAGCCAGCCTGGACGACGAACAACCACGCGCCGTTGCTCAGCAGGCTGAGGGTCGCGATGGTCAGGGCGGCGATCCCGGCCGCCGCCGGCGTCAGCCAGCTGCTGGAACCGGCGGGCACCTCGTGCTGATCGGACATGTCTGCTCCCGGGATCGGTGTCGATGGCCCGGCTGAGGCTACCGGGTCGGGACGCCGAGATCCGCTGTAACCGCGCGGGCCGTGCCCGCGTCACGGCTCCGCGGGAAGGGCCGCTCCGGCCAGGTGCGGGGCGCCGTACTTCGGCGAGCTGAGCGAGAACGCGCCAGCCGCCGTCGACCGGGCGGGAGCCGAACGCGACGGTGCCCGGCAGCAGGATCGGCTTCTTGAACGCCACCTCGACGGTGACCGCGTCGGGCAGCCGGTTCTCCAGCGCGCCGACGCAGCGCGCCATCGACCACATCCCGTGCGCGATCTGGCGCGGGAAGCCGAGCGCCTTCGCGGTCAGCGGGTAGAGGTGGATCGGGTTGTGGTCGCCCGACACGGCGGCGTACCGGCGGCCGAGGTCGCCGGGCAGCCGCCAGGTGATGCCCTGTGCGGGCGCGTCGGGGAACGTCGAGCCGCCCGGTGCGTCCGCCGTCGCCCGCGGCCGCGGCGCAGGAACGTCGAGGTCTCCTCCCACACCAGCTCGCCGCGCGAGTGGACGGTGGTGACCATGTCGAAGACCTGGCCCTTGGCGTGCGGGCGCAGGTTCTCGGGCGCGCGCGGTCACCTGGAGCTTCTCGTCGAGCCCGATCGGGCGGTGCTGGGTGATGGAGTTCTCCAGGTGCACGGTGCCGATCGCCGGGAACGGGAAGGACCCGTCGGTCATGATCGCCATGTGCAGGCCGAAGGCCAGCAGGTGCGGGTAGGGCAGCGGCAGGGTGTCCTTGCGCGGGAAGCCGCAGACCGCGGCGTACGCCGCGACGTGGCGCGGGTCGACCGGTACGTCGTGGCGGGTCAGGGACAGGTCGGGCAGGTCGCCGCCGGTGCGCGGATCCCGGGCAGCAGGTTGACCCCGGGCACGGCCGGCAGCGCCGCCTTCGAGCATGGTCGGGCAGCGCGCTGTCAGGCCCCCAGCATCATCTGGCCGCAGACGCGGACCACGTTGCCGTTGACGGCGGTCGAGCCGGGGCTGGCGTACCAGGCGATCGTCTCGGCGACGTCGACCGGCAGGCCGCCCTGGGCCATCGCGTTCAGGCGCTGGCCGACCTCGCGGGTCGCGAACGGCACGGCCGCGGTCATCTGGGTGATGATGAAGCCCGGAGCGACCGCGTTGATGGTGATGCCGTCGTTCAGCTCGTCGGCGAGGGAGTCGACGAGGCCGATGACGCCGGCCTTGGAGGCGGCGTAGTTGGTCTGGCCCGACGTTGCCGGCGATGCCGGCGATCGAGGCGACGCCGACGATCCGAGCCGTTGTCGTTGATCACCCTCTGGTCGAGCAGCTCGCGGGTGATCCGCTCCGGCGCGGTCAGGTTGACCGCGATGACCTGCTCGCAGCGGTCCTCGGCCATGTTGGCGAGCTTCTTGTCGCGGGTGATGCCGGCGTTGTGGACGACGACGTCGACGCCGCCGTGCTTCTCCTTCAGGTGGCGGGCGATGCGCTGCGGCGCGTCCTTGGCGGTGATGTCGAGGACCAGGTGGTCGCCGTCGAGCTCCTTCATCAGCGACTGCAGCTCGCTGGCGGCCTGCGGCACGTCGACGCCCACGACGGTCGCGCCGTCGCGGTGCAGCACCCGGGCGATCTGCTCGCCGATGCCGCGGCTGGCGCCGGTGACCAGGGCGACCTTGCCGGCGAGCGGGCGCAGCCAGTCGCCGACCTCGCCGGCGTCCGTCGTGCCGTGCGCGCCGATGCGGATCACCTGGCCGGAGACGTACGCCGACTTGGGGGAGAGCAGGAAGGCCAGGGTGCGGTGACCGCGCCCTCCGCGCCCTCGGCGACGTAGACGAGCTGGACGGTGCCGCCGCGGCCGATCTCCTTGCCGAGGCTGCGGGTGAAGCCCTCGAGCGCGCGCTGCGCGACCCGCTCGCCGCCCTCGACCAGCTCCGGCGGGGTGCCGATCACGACGACCCGCGGGCACCGGTCGAGGCGGCGCAGCAGCGGGGTGAAGAAGTCACGGAGCGCGACGAGCTGGTCCGACGAGGTGAGCCCGGTGGCGTCGAAGACGAGCCCCTTGAAGCGTGGCGTCGCCGACCGTCTGCCCGACGGCGGCGATGCCGAGCGAGTCGAGGACCCCGACCAGCGAGTCGGCGAGCCGGCCGCGGCCGCCGACGGCGACCGTGCCGTCGACCAGCGGCGCGCCCTCGGCGTACCGCTCGAGCTTGGTGGGCTGCGGCAGCCCGAGCATCTTGGTCAGCTGCTTGCCGATCGGTGAGGACGTGAAGCCCTGGTAGAGATCGCTCATGGTGGGTATGTAACTCCTCGTGTAACTCTGCGTCCACATTTCGTGATGTGCCCCTCATGCGCTTCTCTCGTTCGCCAGCTCCCGACGGAGGATGAACCCATGGCAGCAAACACCGAGGGCAACACCCGTCGCGTCGCCGTGCTCGGCGGCAACCGCATCCCGTTCGCCCGCTCCAACAGCGCGTACGCCGACGTCTCCAACCAGGAGCATGCTCACGGCCGCCATCGACGGCCTGGTGGACCGCTTCGGGCTGCGAGGGCGAGCGGCTGGGCGAGGTCGTCGCCGGTGCGGTGCTCAAGCACGCCCGCGACTTCAACCTGACCCGCGAGGCGGTGCTGGGCTCGAAGCTCGCGCCCGAGACGCCCGCCATCGACATCCAGCAGGCGTGCGGCACCGGCCTGCAGGCGGCCATCGAGGTCGCCAACAAGATCGCGCTCGGCCAGCATCGACGTGGGCATCGCCGGCGGCACCGACACCACCTCCGACGCGCCGGTCGCGATCAGCGACAAGCTGCGCAAGAAGCTGATGAAGGTCAACGCCGCCCGGGACACCGCGAGCCGGGTCAAGGCGCTGGGCGCCATCCGCCCCGGCGACATCGGCCTGGAGATCCCGCAGAACGGCGAGCCGCGCACCGAAGCTGTCGATGGGCGAGCACGCCGCGCTGACCGCGCTGGAGTGGGAGATCACCCGCGAGGCGCAGGACGAGCTGGCCGCCGCGTCGCACCAGCACCTCGCGGCGGCGTACGACGCGCGGCTTCCTCGACGACCAGGTGACGCCGTTCCGCGGCCTCGAGCGCGACAACAACCTGCGCCCGGACTCGTCGGTCGAGAAGCTCGCCAAGCTCAAGCCGGTGTTCGGCAAGGGCGAGGCCGCGACCATGACCGCGGGCAACTCGACCCCGCTCACCGACGGCGCGTCCGCGGTGCTGCTGTCGTCGGAGGAGTGGGCCGCCGAGCACGACCTCGAGCCGTCTGGCGTACCTCGTCGACAGCGAGACCGCCGCCGTCGACTACGTGCACGGCGGCGAGGGCCTGCTGATGGCGCCGGCGTACGCCGTGCCGCGGATGCTCGCCCGCCAGGGCCTGTCGCTGCAGGACTTCGACTTCTACGAGATCCACGAGGCGTTCGCCTCGCAGGTGCTCGCCACGCTCAAGGCGTGGGAGGACCCGATCTTCTGCAAGGAGCGGCTCGGCCTCGACGCGCCGCTCGGGGCGATCGACCGCGTCCAAGCTCAACGTCAACGGCTCCTCGCTGGCCGCCGGCCACCCGTTCGCCGCTACCGGCGGGCGGATCGTCAACGACGCCGCGAAGCTGCTCGGCGGAGAAGGGCTCGGGGCGCGCGCTGATCTCGATCTGCGCTGCGGGTGGCCAGGGCGTCGTGGCGATCCTGGAGCGCTGACGGGTGGCCGACCTCCACCCCACGCTGGAGGGCGTCTACGACGAGGTGCTCGCCCGGAACCCGGGGGAGCAGGAGTTCCACCAGGCCGTCCACGAGGTGCTCGAGAGCCTCGGCCCGGTCGTGACCAAGCACCCGGAGTACGTCGACGCCGCGGTCATCCACCGCATCTGCGAGCCCGAGCGGCAGATCATCTTCCGCGTGCCGTGGACCGACGACAGCGGCGCCGTCCAGCTCAACCGCGGGTTCCGCGTGGAGTTCAACTCCGCGCTCGGCCCGTACAAGGGCGGCCTGCGGTTCCACCCGTCGGTCTACCTGGGCATCGTGAAGTTCCTCGGCTTCGAGCAGATCTTCAAGAACTCGCTGACCGGCATGCCGATCGGCGGCGGCAAGGGCGGGTCGGACTTCGACCCGAAGGGCCGCTCGGACGCCGAGGTGATGCGGTTCTGCCAGTCGTTCATGACCGAGCTGCACCGCCACATCGGCGAGTACACCGACGTGCCCGCCGGCGACATCGGCGTCGGCGGCCGGGAGATCGGCTACCTGTTCGGCCAGTACAAGCGGATCACGAACCGCTACGAGTCCGGCGTACTCACCGGCAAGGGCCTGAGCTGGGGCGGATCGCTGGTCCGGACGGAGGCGACCGGCTA
Source organism: uncultured Actinomycetota bacterium (assembly GCA_963763225.1). Lineage (GTDB taxonomy): Bacteria > Actinomycetota > Actinomycetes > Propionibacteriales > Nocardioidaceae > Nocardioides. Next base: position 33,918 of record CAVXNT010000020.1, read on the forward strand.
CGGCACGGTGTACTTCGTCGAGGAGATCCTCAAGGCCGACGGCGACTCGTTCGACGGCAAGAAGGTGGTGGTCTCGGGCTCCGGCAACGTCGCGATCTACGCGATCGAGAAGGTGCACCAGCTGGGCGGCACCGTGGTCGCCTGCTCGGACTCCGGCGGGTACGTCGTGGACGAGGCCGGCATCGACCTGGACCTGCTCAAGGAGGTCAAGGAGGAGCGCCGGGCCCGGATCTCGGAGTACGCCGACGCCCGGCCGGACGCCCGGTACGTCGAGGGCGGCAGCGTGTGGGACGTGCCGTGCGACATCGCGCTGCCGTGCGCGACGCAGAACGAGGTCGACGAGGCCGAGGCTGCCGCGCTGATCAAGGGCGGCGCGCGGATCGTGGCCGAGGGCGCGAACATGCCGTGCACCCCGGAGGCGGTCCGTGCCTTCGCCGAGGCGGGCGTCGTGTTCGCGCCCGGCAAGGCTGCGAACGCCGGCGGTGTCGCGACCAGCGCCCTGGAGATGCAGCAGAACGCCTCGCGCGACTCGTGGACCTTCGACCACACAGAGGACCGGCTCGCCGAGATCATGCGCGGCATCCACCGCCGGTGCCTGGAGACCGCCGACGAGTACGGCCTGCCCGGCAACTACGTGGCCGGCGCGAACATCGCCGGCTTCATCCAGGTCGCCGACGCGATGATCGCGCTCGGGGTCATCTAGGCCGCCGGGACGTCATACGGACGGTGTCACCCCTTGCTCCGTCCGTATGACGTCCCGCGGTCGCCGTCAGCGGGTCGCGAGCGCCAGCGCGGACGCGACCAGGTAGTCGCGGACCTGCTGCGGTGAGATCTGGCCGACGGTCGGGATGCCCGGCGCGGCCTCCTTCACCAGGATGCCGACCCGGGCGAGCTGGAGGGCGCCGAGGCCGCTGGCGTACAGCGTGTTGGCCAGCAGCACCGGGTCCTCGACCCGGAACTCGCCCGCCGCCACGCCGTCCTCCAGGACCTGGCTGAGCAGCGCGAGGCACGACGAGATCGCCCGGCCGAGGCGGAACAGCGCGCTCTCGGAGATCTCGTCGAGCAGGTCGGGACCGGTACGCCGCATCAGCGTCTGCGCGCAGTCCACGAACGCCGGGTGCGCCACGCCGTAGTCGACGAACGCGCCGACGAGCGCGGTCAGCCGCTGCTGCGGATCGTCGGTGGTGTGGGCCGCCTCCTCCAGGTCCACCCGGAGCTCGTCGAGGTAGCCGACCAGCGTGAGGGCGAACAGCTCCTCCTTGCCGGTGAAGTGCCGGTACACGATGGCCCGGTTGATGCCCACCGCCTTGGCGATGTCCTCGATCTGGGCGTCGCGGACGCCGCGCTCGTCGAACAGGGCGCGGGTGGCGCCGATGATGTCCTTCTCGCGGGCCCGCCGCCGGGCGGCAGCCGCGGTCCGCCGGCCGTCGGTCTGGGAGGTGCTCACGGCGGACATCGTACGCCCGTGCAACTGCGAGTTGCACGGGCGTTACGGACGACGCTCACCTCACCCCAGGAAGGCCCGCACGGTCTCGACGGTGTCGATCTCGGCGACCGGCTTGTCGTCGCGGTAGCGGACGACGCGGGCGAAGCGGAGCGCGACGCCGCCGGGGTAGCGGGTCGAGCGCTGGACGCCGTCGAAGGCGATCTCGACGACCTGCTCGGGGCGCACGTGCACGACGTGCCCGGACCGCGACGTCTCCAGCTCAAGGAAGCGTTCGGTCTGCCAGGCGAGCATCTCGTCGGTCATCCCCTTGAACGTCTTGCCCAGCATCACGAACCCGCCCGTCGCCGGGTCGCGCGCGCCGAGGTGGATGTTGGACAGCCGGCCCTGGCGCCGGCCCGAGCCCCACTCGACCGCGAGCACCACCAGGTCGAGGGTGTGCACCGGCTTGACCTTCACCCACGCGGCGCCGCGGCGCCCGGCGTCGTACGGCGCGGTCAGGCTCTTGACCACCACGCCCTCGTGGCCCGAGCCCAGGGTGTCGCGCAGGAACGTCTCGGCGTCCTCGACCGAGGCGGTCACCATCCGGGGCACGCGGTGCGCGGCAGGCACCAGCTCCTCCAGGGCGGCCGCGCCGCTCGGCCGCGGGGGCGTCGAGGAGGTCGGTGCCGTCGCGGTGCAGCACGTCGAAGAAGTACGGCGTGACCGCGACGCCTCGCTGCCCATCGCGGTCCGCGACGCGGTCTCCTGGAACGGCCGCGGCCGGCCGGCGTCGTCGAGCGCGAGCGCCTCGCCGTCGAGCACGAACGACGTCGCCGGCAGCGACAGCGCCACCTCGACCACCTCGGGCAGCCGCGCGGTGATGTCCTCCAGCGAGCGGGTCGCCACGACCACCTCGGACCCCGACCGGTGCACCTGGATCCGGATGCCGTCGAGCTTCTGGTCCACGGCCACCGGCGCACCGCCGCCGGCCCTGGCCAGCGCCGCCGCCACGTCCGGGGCGCTGGAGGCCAGCATCGGCAGCACCGGCCGGCAGCACCTGCAGCCCGACCTCGCCGAGCGCCTCGACCCCTGCGAACGCCGCCCGCGCCACCGCCACGGTCGAGCCGCCGAGCATCGCTGCCCGGCGCACCGCGCCGAGGGGTACGCCGGCGGCCGCGGCCAGTCCCTCCTGGACCAGCGAGTCGAGGGCCCCCTGCCGGACCTCGCCGGTGACCACGCCGCGCAGCCAGGCCTGCTCCTCGCCGGTCGCCCGGCCGAACAGCTCGGCCACCGCGGCGGCCCGCGCCGCCTGCGACCCCGCCCCGGACAGCGCCGCGATCCGGTCGAACGCCTCGTGCACCTCGAGCACGCCCAGGGTCGCCGACACGGCCGGCGGCGGCAGCTCGGCGAGCCCGCGCCAGCCGAGGCCGGTCCGGCGCTGGCGGAGCGCGCCGCCGACGTACGCGGTCACGGTCTCGAGCTCGTCCGGCGCGGCTCGCGCGAGCAGCTCGGCGATCGCCGCGACCTTGGCCTTGCGGGACCGGGTCGCGGCGACGGTGCCGGAGGTGGCGACGACGTCGGCGAGCAGCACGGACCCATCCAACAGGACGGCACCGACACCCCCGGTACGTTGGCGACGTGGGTCGCAAGCAACGCCTCCTCGTCGACGCCGAGCACGCCCTCGAGGTGCTGCTGCGGCGGCGGAAGCGGCGGCGGCCACCGGAGCACTTCCGGATCGAGTCCTACGGCGGCCACGGCGGCCCGGACGGCGTCGTCGTGCGCGGCCGGGTCCTCGACAACCCGCCGCCCTCGGAGGCCGTCGAGGGCGAGGGCGTCGGCGGCGGCGGTCCGCCGCAGCCTGGGGCAGTTCGCGACCGACGAGCTGCGCCGGCGTACCCCTGCGGGTCACCGTCGGGGACGCGGTGGCCGAGGTCGAGACCGACGTCGAGGGCTACTTCCGCGTCGAGCTCCTGCCCTCCGCGGTCACCGGACCGTGGGAGCGCGGCCGCGTCGAGCTCGCCGCGGCGTACCGCGGCCTGGAGCCGGGCTTCCGCACCGAGGTCGCGGTGCGCGTCCCCGGGCCGGACGCCCGGTTCGGCGTGATCTCCGACGTCGACGACACGATCATCGAGACCGGGGTGCAGCGGGTGGGGGAGATGCTGCTGCAGACGTTCGCGGGCTCGGCGCTGACCCGGACGCCGTTCGAGGGCGCCCCGGAGCTGTACCGGGACCTGGCCGCGCGGCGACCGCAACCCGGTCTTCTACGTCTCGTCGAGCCCGTGGAACCTGCACTCGTTCCTCACCGCGTTCCTGCGGCACCGCGACTTCCCGCTCGGGCCGCTGCTGCTGCGCGACCTGATCGGCACCCGCGACGGCCGGGCCCGCAAGCACGAGCGGATCGAGGAGGTGCTGCGCCTGCACCCGCAGCTGGAGTTCGTGCTGATCGGCGACTCCGGGGAGAAGGACCCGGCGATCTACGCCGACATCGTCCGCGCCCACCCGGGCCGGATCCGCGCGGTCTACATCCGCGAGGTGCGGCTGGACCCCGGCGACGGGCGGGTCGAGGCGGTCGCCGACGCCTGGGACGCCGACGTGCCGTTCGTGCTCGCGGCCGACAGCGACGCCGTACGCCGGCACGCGGTCAGCGCCGGGCTGCTGCCGTGAGCCGGTCCGCGAGGACGGCGAGCGCGGCCCGCACCTCCTCGCCGGCCTCGACGCGGTAGGTGCGCACCGCGTCGGCCTCGACGGACCGGCACAACGGGTACCACCGCCCGTGACGCACCACGACCGCCCACGGCTCGGCCTCCAGCAGCCGGTCGTTCCCACGTTCCGTCCGGTACGCAAGGCGGACCCGCCGGTGCTCGGCGCAGGCCTCCGCCAGTGCCACCTGCTGCGAAGACAGATCCGGAGGAGCGACGCCACGCTGGTCAGCGACGCGCACACGACCGAGGACCAGTCGGCGTGGGGCGAGCCCACCCCGGACCTGGTGATCGCCCACACCAACCTCTACTGGACCCACCACCGCGCACCCGGCCGGGAGGCGGGCACGGTGACCACCGCCGAGGCGACCTTCGCCGCCTCCTGAGCAGCCGGGCGGGCCCCGGGCTCGCGGCGGTTCGGCCCGGCGGCCAGACTCGGGCGCGTGGGGACGGAGACGCGCCGCCTGCTGCTCGCGGTGGACGCGCCCTCGCTGCTCCACCGCAACCACCACGCGCGGGCCGCGACCGACCTGCGCGACCGGCACGGCCGGCCGGCGTGGGCGCTGCACGGGATGCTGCGCCAGATCCTCGAGGCCGTCGACCGGTTCGCCCCCGACGCGCTGGTCTTCGGGCTCGACGACCGCACCGCGTCGGTGCGCGAGCGGGACTACCCCGACTACAAGGCGGGGCGCGCCCGAAGGACCCCGAGCTGGTCGACCAGCTCGACCGGGCCGCAGCCCTCCTCGAGGCGCTCGGCTTCCGCACGGTCACGCCGGACGGGCTCGAGGCCGACGACGTCAACGCCTCGGCCGCGACCTGGGCCGTCCGGGCCGGGTGGAACTGCGTGATCGTCACCTCCGACCGCGACTCGTTCGCCCACATCAGCGACCACACCCGGGTGCTCCGGGTCATCGACGGCGGCATCGGCGGTTCTCCGCTGCTCGACCCGGGCCGGCTCCGGATGCTCTACGGGGTCGCCGCGGAGAACTACCTGGAGTTCGCGGCGCTGCGCGGCGACCCCAGTGACAACCTCCCCGGGCGTGAGCGGGATCGGCGAGAGGACCGCGGCGGTCCTGCTGGCCCAGATGGGCTCCATGCAGGCGGTCTGGGCCGACATCGAGCACTGCGAGGGCGCCACGCTCGTGGCCGCGCTCGACTCGTGGTGCGAGGAGACCGGCGTACGACGCCTCGGCACCCGCGTGCGCAGGTGCCTGATGGCGCCCGGTGCCCGCGAGCGGTACGAGTTCAACCTCGCGATCATGTCGGGCCGGACCGACCTCGACCTCGGCCTGACGCCGGAGGTCCCCGGCTCACCGGGCCTGCTGCCCCTCGAGCGCGACCGGGTCGCCCGGGTCGTGGACTTCCTCGGGGTACGGCCACCACGACCGACCTGGCGATGCGGGTGCTCACCAGCCGCCGGCAAGCCGGTGAAGTCGGGCTCGCGGCCCTCGGCGAACGCCGTCAGCGCCTCGAGGTTCGCCGGCCCGCCCATCAGCTCGGCGAAGCGCGGCGTTCTCGCGCTCCCGCGCGGCCGCGATCGACCTGCGCGCGCAGCGGCGCGGTCATGGTCGCGCTTGACCGCGACCAGGCTAGGAGATCGGCCGCGAGGCGAGCAGCGTCGGCGTGCCGCCGGGCCTCGGGAAGCAGGTCGTCGGGGTCGCAGACCTTCCAGACCAGCCCCATCTCCGGCGCCTGCTCGGCGCCGAGATCCACTCCGCGGACAGCAGCAGCCACGCGGCGTTCTGGCGGCCGACGAGCCGGGGGAGGAGGTAAGCTCGAGGCCGCCTCCGGCGCGACGCCCAGGCTGGTGAACGGGCACTTGAGCCGGGCCGTGGCTCGACATGAACGCCAGGTCGGCGAATCCGAGGATCGTGGCGCCGATGCCCAGGCCGACGCCGTTGACCGCGCACACCAGCGGCTTCGGGAAGTCGGCGAGGGCGTCGACGAGCCCGACGAACCCGTGCTTGCCGCGGCACGAAGTCCGGGTCGGTCGCGCAGCGCGTGCATCTCGAGCAGGTCGGTGCCGGCGCTGAACGCCCGCCCGTTGCCGGTGAGCAGCACGACCGCGACGGCCGGGTCGTCGGCGGCGGCGAGCAGCGCCTCGGTCGTGGCGTCGTAGAGCTCCTCGTTGAACGCGTTGAGGGCGTCGGGCCGGTCGAGCGTCAGCGTGCGGACCCGGTCGCGGTCCTCGATCTGCAGGCACATGACCCGCAGACTAGAACACGTTCCAGTGTCCGGGCCCAGTGTGGGGGCGCTGGGCTACGCTCGCCGGCGTGCAGGGACGGGTGCGGGAGTGGCGGCCGGCCTGGCCGTGCCCGGCGGGCGCCGTGCTCGGCGTGCACCGCCGCGGAGCGGGCGACCCGACGTACCGCCGCGACGGCGAGGCGCACTGGCGCGGCATCCGTACGCCGCAGGGCCCGGCCACCCTCGTCGTCGAGCCGCGGCCCCGCGACGGCGCCGTGCGCGCCGCAGGCGTGGGGGCCCGGCGCCGACTGGGCGCTGGCGTCGCTGCCCGGCGCTGCTGGGCGCCGACGACGACGTCACCGGCTTCGACACCGACCGGCACCCGCTGCTCGCCGAGGCCTGGCGCCGGCACGGCGCACTGGCGGATCGGCCGCACCGGCCTGGTGATGGAGTCGCTGGTGCCCGGCGATGCTCGAGCAGAAGGTCACCGGCCAGGAGGCGTTCGCGGGCTTCCGGATGCTCGTGCACCGGTACGGCGAGCGCGCGCCCGGGCCCGGACGCGAGCTGCCGGCTGTGGATCCAGCCGGGAGCGGAGACGATCCGGCGGGTGCCCTCGTGGGAGTGGCTGCGGATGCACGTCGACCCCGCCCGCTCCCGGGCGCTGGTGACCGCGGCGCGGGTGGCCGACTCCCTCGAGCGGACCGTCGGCCTGACCGGCGACGAGGTCGAGCGCCGGCTGACCAGCCTGCCCGGCATCGGCGTGTGGACGGCCGCCGAGGTGCGCCAGCGCGCGCACGGCGACGCCGACGCCGTCTCGTTCGGGGACTACCACGTCGCCAAGGACCTCGGCTGGGCCGTGGCCGGGCGCGACGTTCGACGACGCCGAGATGGCCGAGTTCCTCGAGCCGTGGCGACCGCACCGCGGCCGGGTGCCCGTCGCTGCTCGCACTGGCCGCCGGCCGCCGCCCCCGCCACGGCGCCCGGATGGCGCCCCGCACGCACCTCCCGGCACGCGTCACCCGCACGTGATACCTCTGGTGCGATGGACCTGACGCCGCTGCGCACCGCCGAGCCCGACGAGGTCGCCGCCTTCTTCGCCGAGGCCGACCCGGAGGAGCTGGTCGATGCGGTCGCGGAGACCTCCGACGCCGACCTGCTCGACCTGATCGGCCGCGACGAGATCCGCCCGGTCGCGATCGAGGGCATCCTCGCCCGCCTGCACGAGTACGCCGTCCCCGAGCGGCTGGCCGGGATCCGCGGCACGGTCCGCCTCGACCTGGTGCGCCGCGGCACCGTGCTCGAGCGCCGGGCCCTGCGGTTCACGGCGGGTGCGATCGAGCTGGTGGCCGGACGCCGCGGCCGCCGAGCCGGTCCACGTCGTGCTCCGCACCAGCATCCTGCGGTTCGTCCGGCTGGTCAGCGGCGAGCGGAACGCCGGCCTGGAGTACCTCTCCGGCAAGCTCGACATCGAGGGCGACGCCGACCTCGCGCTCGCCGTCGGCGGCATGTTCCGGGTGCCCGGCACCGACGCCGTCGCCGTCGACCCGACCGCGCTCGACCCCGTCGACGTCGCCACCGCGCTCAAGGACGCCTCCCGCGGCCACCTCGAGCGAGTGATGTCGTCGGGGTTCCGGCCGATCGTGCTCGGCGAGATCTTCCGCCGGCTGCCCGAGTACGTCGACCCCGGCCGCGCCGCCCGGCGTCGAGCTGGCCATCGGCTTCCGGCTGCTGGGCAACCCCTCGGGCGAGGTCGAGCGGTACGTCGTACGCGTCTCCGGCGGCACCGCGACGGTGACCGCCGGCGAGGAGGGCGAGGACCGCGACGCCACCGTGACCTGCCAGGCGCACGACTACCTGCGCCTGGCCACCGGCCACCTGAACCCGCTGACCGGCGTCCTCAAGGGGCACCTGAAGGTCAAGGGCGACCGCGCCAAGGCGCTGCAGCTGAGCTCGGTGATCGACATCCCGCAGCCCCGCTGAACCGGGACGTCATGCGGAGGGTGGAACCCCCTGCTCCGCCCGTATGACGTCCCGCCGCCGCTCGTCAGAGCAGCGGGCGCAGCGGGGCGAGGATCGCCTCGGTGAACTTGCGGTGCAGGTCGCGGGCCTCCCACTCGCCGTGGGTGAGCTCGAGGCAGTTGGACTCGTCGGTGCGGTGGATCTCCTCCAGCGCGGCCGCGAAGTCCGGGTCGATGACCTCGACGTTGATCTCGTAGTTGCCCTGCAGGCTGAGCCGGTCGATGTTCGCGGTGCCGACCGTCGACCACCTGCCGTCGATGGTGGCCGTCTTGGCGTGCACCATCGCGTCGCGGTAGCGGAAGATCCGCACGCCGGCCGCGAGCAGCTCGGAGAAGTACCCGCGGGAGATCCAGTCGGCGACGATGTGGTTCGACTTGTGCGGCACCAGCAGTCGCACGTCGACGCCGCGCGCGGCCGCGTCCTTCACCGCGTCGACGAAGTCCTGGTCGGGCAGGAAGTAGGCCTGGGTGATCCAGACGTTGGTGGAGGACCGGTTGATCGCCTCGATGTACATCGAGCGGATCGGGAACATCCACAGCCGCGGCACGTTGCGGTGGAACCGGATCCGCGACTCCCACGTGGAGGTGGTCTCGAGCAGCAGCGGCCGCTCCGACGTACCGATCCGGCGGCGCCGGTTGAGGTTCCAGAAGTCGGCGAACGCCCGCTTGAGGTCCCACACGCCGGGGCCGGTGATGCGCACGTGCGTGTCGCGCCACTCGGTGGCGTACGCCTGGCCGATGTTGTAGCCGCCCACGAAACCGACCGTGTCGTCGACCACGAGGATCTTGCGGTGGTCACGGCCGTAGCGGGCGCAGGTCGAAGAACTTCCAGCCGGCCGGGTAGACCGGGTAGCGCAGCACCTTCAGCGACGGCGGGAACCGCTTGAACCGCGGGGAGACGACCAGGTTGGCGAACCCGTCGTAGATGACGTAGACGTCCACCCCGCGGTCGGCGGCCGCCGCCAGCGCCGCCTTGAACCGCTCACCGACCTCGTCGCCCTTCCAGATGTAGGTCTCGAACAGGATCTGCCGCTCGGCCCGCTCGATCGCGTCGAGCATCGCCTCGAACAGGTCGGTGCCGTAGGTGAACGTCGTCAGCGCGCCCTCGCCCACCGGCACCTCGGCCGGCGGCGAGACCGGGAACGGCTTGGGCCGCTTGCCGCGCCGCCGGTAGGAGTCGACCAGGGTCATCCCGATCGCCAGCGCGAACTGGACGCCGACGACGGTGAGGATGGTGCGCCGGAGCGCCCGGAGCAGCCGCTCGGGGACGTTCCGCTGGCTGCTCACGGCCCCAATCTAGCGACCGTCGTGGCGGTGTCGGTGCCCCCGTCTAGGCTCGAGCCATGCGACCAGTGACCGATCTCGAGCGCCGGGTGGCGCCGTTCAAGGTCGTCTCCGACTACCAGCCCTCGGGGGACCAGCCGGCCGCGATCAAGGAGATCGCCAAGCGGATCGACGCGCGGCGTCGCAGGACGTCGTGCTGCTCGGCGCCACCGGCACCGGCAAGACCGCGACCGTGGCGTGGGTGGCCGAGCAGCTGCAGCGGCCGATGCTGGTGCATGCAGCCCAACAAGACCCTCGCCGCCCAGTTCGCCAACGAGCTGCGCCAGCTCTTCCCCGACAACGCGGTCGAGTACTTCGTCTCGTACTACGACTACTACCAGCCCGAGGCGTACGTCCCGCAGACCGACACCTACATCGAGAAGGACTCCTCGATCAACGAGGAGGTCGAGCGGCTGCGGCACTCCGCGACCAACTCGCTGCTGACCCGGCGCGACGTGATCGTGGTGAGCACGGTCTCCTGCATCTACGGCCTGGGCACGCCGCAGGAGTACGTCGACCGGATGGTCCGGCTGAAGGTGGGGGAGGAGCACGACCGCGACTCGATCCTGCGCCGGCTGGTCGAGATCCAGTACACCCGCAACGACATGACGTTCACCCGCGGCACGTTCCGGGTCCGCGGCGACACCCTCGAGATCTTCCCGGTCTACGAGGAGCTCGCGGTCCGCGTGGAGTTCTTCGGCGACGAGATCGAGCGGCTGATGACGCTGCACCCGCTCACCGGCGAGGTGCGTCACCGAGGACGAGGAGCTCTACGTCTTCCCGGCGACCCACTACGTCGCCGGCCCGGAGCGGATGGAGCGCGCGATCCGCGGCATCGAGCTCGAGCTCGAGGACCAGCTGGCGAACTTCGAGCGGCAGGGCAAGCTGCTGGAGGCGCAGCGGCTGCGGATGCGCACGACGTACGACATCGAGATGATGCGCCAGGTCGGCTCCTGCTCGGGCATCGAGAACTACTCGATGCACATCGACGGCCGCTACCGCGGCTCGGCGCCCAACTGCCTGCTCGACTACTTCCCCGAGGACTTCGTGCTCGTCGTCGACGAGTCCCACGTGACGGTGCCGCAGATCGGCGGCATGTACGAGGGCGACATGTCCCGCAAGCGCAACCTCGTCGAGCACGGCTTCCGGCTGCCGAGCGCGATGGACAACCGGCCGCTGCGCTGGGAGGAGTTCCTCGACCGGATCGGCCAGACCATCTACCTCTCGGCGACCCCGGGCGACTACGAGCTGGACAAGGTCGGCGGCGACACCGTCGAGCAGATCATCCGCCCGACCGGCCTGGTCGACCCCGAGGTGGTGGTCAAGCCGACCAAGGGCCAGATCGACGACCTGATCCACGAGATCCGACCGCGCGCCGAGAAGAACGAGCGGGTCCTGGTCACCACGCTGACCAAGAAGATGTCCGAGGACCTCACCGACTACCTCCTCGACGCCGGCATCCGCACCCGCTACCTGCACTCCGAGGTCGACACCCTCAAGCGGATCGAGCTGCTGCGCGACCTGCGGCTGGGGCGAGTACGACGTGCTCGTCGGCATCAACCTGCTCCGCGAGGGCCTCGACCTGCCCGAGGTGTCGCTGGTCGCGATCCTCGACGCCGACAAGGAGGGCTTCCTGCGCTCCGACAAGTCGCTGATCCAGACGATCGGCCGCGCCGCCCGCAACGTCTCCGGCCAGGTGCACATGTACGCCGACCGGATCACGCCCTCGATGGAGTCCGCGATCGACGAGACCAACCGGCGCCGCGCCAAGCAGGTCGCCTACAACAAGGCCAACGGCGTCGACCCGCAGCCGCTGCGCAAGAAGATCGCCGACATCACCGAGATGCTGGCCCGCGAGGACGAGAACACCCAGGCGCTGCTGCAGACCTGGGCCGGCACCGAGGCCAAGGGCCGCGCCGGCGGCGTCAAGGCAAGCAGCCCGGTGCCCGGCGCTGTCGCCGGAGGCGAGCCGGCAAGCACGCCGAGGACCTGGCCGGCCTGCCCAGCGCCGAGCTGGCCGCAGCTGATCCAGGAGCTCACCGACCAGATGAAGGGCGCGGCGGCCGAGCTGCAGTTCGAGGTCGCCGCCCGGCTGCGCGACGAGATCGGCGACCTGAAGAAGGAGCTGCGGCAGATGATGGAGGCGGAGCGAAGTGAGTCCCGAGCGAGGGCTCGAGCCACCGGCGAGTGAGGTGCTCGATCGAGGCGCACCAGCGACTGACTGTCTGGGTCGAGACTTCCGTCCTCGACTGCCGACCGGGCGGCTCAGCTCGGCCGGGCCGAAGACGCTGAGGACTCGTTGCCCTCGGAGCGTCGGCGAGGCCCACGGTCCAGTGGGGTGCGCTCGGCGACCGCACGGTCGCGCTCGGACCTCGAGCGAAGGCCGCGGCTGCTCCTCCGGCAGGTGGCCGCGAGCGTCGACAGTGGACCGCCCGACCGGGAGCATCCGGTCCGCGCGCCGGGGCGAGGATCCGAGCACCGAGACGCGCGGCGCTCGGGAGCACGCAGGCGGACCGCTCTCGGTGGCGCCGCGGGTGCCGGCCGCGATGCGAGCCGCGCGTCCGCCGGTGAGCGATCGGGATACCTGGTCATGCAGGCTCCGAGGCAAGCGCGGCCATGCGGGACTGGTCACGGCAGTGCGATGACGACCGAGCGAGAGCTCCGGGGCACCCGCGAAGGCCTAGAATTTCGGGAGTGATGCCCATCTGGGGCACGTCCGCGAGCCTGGGCGGTCTGGGCGGTCGGGCTCCTGGTCTACCTCGCTGGCGGTCTTCCACCGCTCCTCGCTGGCGGTCGCCGGGCTGGCCGCCACCGACCGGTTCGACATCTCCGCCTCCCAGCTGGCGACGTTCACGATGCTGCAGCTGCTCGTGTACGCCGGCGATGCAGATCCCGGTCGGGCCTGCTGGTCGACCGGTTCGGCTCGCGCAGCGTGCTGCTGGCCGGCACGCTGCTGCTGACCGCCGCCCAGTCCGGGTTCGCCCTCGCCGACAGCTACCCGGCTGGCGCTGGTGGCCCGCGTCTTCGTCGGCATGGGCGACGCGATGACGTTCATCTGCGTGCTGCGGCTGGTCAGCACCTGGTTCCCGCTGCGCCGGATCCCGCTGGTCACCCAGCTGACCGGCATGCTCGGCCAGCTGGGCGCGATCGTGGCCGCGGTCCCGATGACCTGGGCGCTCGGTCACCTCGGCTGGACGAAGGCCTACCTGCTGGCCGCCTCGCTCGGGATCGTGCTGGCCGTCGCGCTGCTGCTCGTCCTCCACGACGCCCCGAGTCCCGCAACCTGCGCGGCCCCCGGTTGTCGCTCGCCGACGGTCCGCGCCAGCCTGGCCGCCTCCTGGGCCCACCCGGGCACCCGGCTCGGCTTCTGGATGCACTTCTCGACCCAGTTCAGCGCCACGGCGCTGAGCCTGCTGTGGGGCTACCCGTTCTTCGTGCGGGGCGAGGGCCGTCGCCCGGCGACCGCCGGCGCTGCTGCTCACCCTGATGGTGGTGGCCGTGATGGCGGCCGGCCCGACCCTGGGCTGGCTGGTCGGCGAGCCACCCCTGGCACCGCTCGACGATGGTCCTGGTGATCGTGACCACGATCGTCGACCGTGTGGACCGTCGTGCTGGCCTGGCCGGGCTCCGCGCCGGTGTGGCTGCTGGTGGTGCTCGCGCTGGTGGTCGGCGTCGGCGGGCCGGCCTCGATGATCGGCTTCGACGTGGGCCGCACCTCCAACCCGGCCACCGGCTGGCCAGCGCCAGCGGCATCATCAACCAGGGCGGCTTCCTCGCCAGCCTGGTGCTGGTCGTGGCGATCGGGTCGTCCTCGACTGGCGCACGCCCGGCGGCAGCACCGACTACACGCCCTCGGCGTTCCGCTGGGCGATGAGCGCCCAGTACGTCCTCTGGGCCCTCGGCCTCGTCGCAGATCTGCCGCTACCGGCGCCAGGCCCGGCGGGTGATCGACCGGGCCGAGCTCGAAGAGATCGCGCGAGAAGCGGCGTGAACGCCAGGATCACCAGCAGCCGCAGCAGCTGGACCGCCATCACGTAGGTGACGTCCGACCCGCTGTCGGCCGCCGTCGCGAGGACGGCGAACAGGCCGCCCGGCGTCGTCGCGAGGTACGCCGTCAGGCCGTCGACCGGCGTCAACCAGGCCAGCAGCGCCCCCATGAGGGCGGTCGCGGCCACCATCGCCGCGATGATGAGCAGCACCGCCGGGAGCATGCGGGCGATCGACGCCAGGCTGGCGCGGGTGAACCGCAGCCCGACCTGCACCCCGATGATCGCGTAGGCCAGCCACTGCAGTGGCACCGGCACGACCGGCGTACCCAGCCACCCGGTCGCGGTCAGCGCGACGGCCACCGCGAGCGGTCCGAGCAGCGTCGCGGTGCTCACCGGACGAGCCGCGCGATGGCGAGGCCACCCGCGGCCGCGGCCGCCGTGTAGGCGAGGTCGGCGGGGACCGAGCGCGCCGCCGACCTCGAACGCGCCGAGGCCGTGGTCGGGGTGGAACACGACCGCGGTGACCACCGGCATCGCCAGCAGGACCACGAACACGCGCAGGTACTGGACCACCGTCACGACCCGATCGTCCGCGCCGAGCTCGCGCGCCACGGCGACCACCCCGGACGCCCCGCCGGCGATCATCGCGAAGGCGCCGGTCACCGGGCTCACGTCGCGACGCACCGCGAGGAGCCGGCCGGAGAGCCAGGCTGATGCCGAGGGTGCCGACGGTGACACCGGCGATCGGCAGCAGCGCGGGGCCCATGTCGGCGAGCGCACCCACGCTGACCAGCGAGCCGATCGTGACGCCGATGAGGGCCTGGCCGGTGCGGAACGACCAGGCGGGCAGGGCCAGCTCGGTGCGGGACGTCAATGCGTGCGCCATGCCTCCGACCAGCGAGCCGAAGAGGACGGCGGAGGGCACGTGCGCGAGACCCAGCACGACGCTCAGGACCACGGTCACGACCAGCACGAGTGCGGCCCCCGCCACGGGGGTGCGGTCTCGTCCGGGCATCGCACCTACGCTACGGCCCCATGACCAGCATCGATCTCGGCAGGCCCGTCCAGGGCGACGTGGTGGGCTGGTCCTCGGCGACCGAGCCTCGAGCCTGACGGTCCCGCCGGGGTGTGACCGACTGCCTCCCGAGGCGGGGCCGATCCGCCCTCCCGGGCGGCGGCTCGGCGCGGGACGCTCGAGGGTGGGCCGATCCGGCCCGACATCCTCAGGGGGAGGCCGCCCATGTCCACGCGCCGTCGACTGTTCGTCCCGACCATCCTGGCCGCCGCCCTCGCGGCACCGGTCACTGCCGGCGCGTCGCCCGCGGCGCGCGCCGACGAGCCGGCCTGGGGGCCGGTGACGGTCCTGGCCCCGACCCCGTGGTCGGAGGACCTCGCCGTCGACGCCCACGGGGTCACGACCGTGGTGTGGGCGACGGCCGGCAGCCCCGGCACCATCGTGGCGGTCCAGCGGGGCGCCGACGGGGAGTGGGGTGCGCGCACGGACCTGGGCCGCGGCGTGGACCCGGTGGTCGTGGCGGACGGCCGCGGCAACGTCACCGCCGCCTGGATCACCGTGCGGAAGCAGCGCGCCGCGACGGTCGTCGCCGCCGCCGCCCGCCGACCCGCCAGCGGCCACTGGTCCGAGCCGGTCCGCATCTCCGACCCGCGTACGGCGGCCGCCGGGCCGGCGGACCTCGACCTCGCCGTGGGCCGCCGCGGCGACCTGGTCGCGGCCTGGGCCTGGGGGCGTGAACGCGCCACCGACGAGTGGCGGATCCAGGCCGCGAGCCGCTCCGCCGGCGGCCGGTGGGACGACCCCGTCGCCGTGACACCGGCCGACGGTGCCCGCGGGCCGCAGCTGGCCATGTCCGACCAGGGCGCGCTGGTGGTCTACGGCCGCCAGCTCTTCGGCCATCCGCAGTCGGTCCTCAGCCGCGAGCGGACCGCCCAGGGCACCTGGTCGCACCGGTCGCTCGTGGCCCGCGAGGGCCACGCCTTCCAGCTCGCTGCCGACCGGGCCGGGGACGCCGTCGTGGCCTACTCGCCGGACTTCTCGACCGTTGCGGCCGCGTCCCGCACGGTCGGCGGGGCCTGGCACCGGCGTGCACTGGTCCCGTCCGGTGCGGAGATCAGCGACTTCGCGCTCGTGATGGACCCCCGGGGGACGGCGACCGTCGCCCTCGGCCGTGGACGCGGGCCGGTCGACCTGATCACCCACCCGCTGGCCGGGAGCTGGTCGGAGCCGGTGCGGGTGGTGCGGTCGCGGGCGACGTTGTACGACGTGCTGCTGACCGTCGACCGCGCCGGCGACCTGTTCCTCGGCTGGGGCGGCTACGGGCTCTACGGCACGTACCGGCCCGCCGGCGGCGACTGGACCGCCCGGTCGACGATCTCCCCGGACGCGGGCGTCGAGGTCCTCGAGGAGACGCACGCCGGCATGGCGCCCGACGGCGCGGTCGCCGTGCTCTGGAAGCAGGAGGCGCGGCCGCTGAAGGTGCGCTTCTACGAGGTGCCGGCGCCGGCCCGGCCCTGACCGGCCGTGGTCACAGGAGGCTGCGCAGGCGGTCGGCCAGGGAGTCCCGGACCGCCCGGGTGACCGCCGCGCGGATCTGCTGGTCCAGCGCCTGCTGGTCGTCGAGGTTCGCCAGCAGCGTGCGCAGGTCGAGGTCGTCGATCGCGCGGGTCAGCACGTCGTCGGTCTTCACCGCGGCGTCGACGAGGGCGTCCGGGAGGGCGCGGATCGCCGCCTCCAGCAGCGGGTTGAGGTCGGTCTCGGCGAGGGCGTCGTCGACCAGGTCCGAGGCCGGGGGCAGGGTGCCGTCGGCCTTCATCCGCTGCACCGCGGCGAGCAAGCCCCCGCTGCAGCGCCTCGACCTGGGCGTCCGTGCGCCGACCGGGCTGGGCGAGCTCGAGGGTGAGTGCCTCGCGACTGACCCCGAGCGTGCACGCCGCGTCGTCCAGGCCGAGCAGCACCAGCCGCTCGGTGAGGCCGTCGATGCCGTCGGCCTGCGAGGTGACCGAACGCGCGGCGCACGGGTCGGCCGGGCGCAGCGGCTCGAAGGTCCCGCCACCGGCCGCCAGCTGGATCCCCAGGACCGCGGCGACCGCGACCAGGGCGAACGCCGGCAGCCCCATGTCCCGCAGCCGGCCGGTCACCGGGCCGCCCGTCGCCGCGGCCAGGCCGACCACGACCAGGGCGCCGAGGGCGAGGCCGGCGCCGATGAGGAAGGAGTCGCGGAACGCTCGGGTGGCGGCGCGCTCGACCTGCGCGCCGAGGTCGCGCTCGAGCCGGTCCACCGCGGGCTGCTCCGCCGGGTCCACCCGGAGCTCGGTGAACGGGTGGTGCAGGTCGGGGACCCCACCCCGCTGCGCGGTGAGCTCGTCACCGAGCGCGCGGGCGACGGCGACCTTGTCCTGGGGCGGCAGCGGCGCGTCCAGGACCTGGGAGGTGATCGCCTCCTGCGCGGTGACCTGGGCGTCCCCCAGGTCGGCGGTGAACACCGGCGTCAGGAGAGCCAGCCCCAGGACCACGCCGGCGTGCCGGGCGCCGACCGTCCAGCCCGCGTGCCGGACCCGGGGGAGTCGCAGCTCGAGTGCCTGGGACGTCAGCCGGTCGACCGTCAGGCCGAGGCCGAGGCCGACCAGCGCCTGCGGGGCGATCGTCCAGCCGAGGTGGGCGGACGGCAGGACGGCCAGGCAGCCCAGTCCGCCGGCGACCAGGAAGCAGCCGACCGCCACCTCGACCTCGCGGGTCGGCCGGAACCACCGGGCCAGGGGGAGGGCGGCGAGGGCGGCGAGCGGCACCACGGACACCGTCAGCGCCGCCGTGGCCGGCGACCGGCGCCAGCCCTCGACCAGCAGCAGCACGAGCAGGAACAGCGCGGCCGTCAGGGCGGCGGAGAGCAGGGCGAGGGTCAGGCTCGGGCGCAGCGCCGGGCGGTGCCGGTCGCGCGTGGTCTCCCGCGGTGCGGGCACCAGGAGGGCGGCCGGCACCGCCAGGAGGGCGACCGGGACCTGCACGACGAAGATCGCCTGCCACGAGAACGCCTCGGTGAGGATGCCGCCGGCCATCGGCCCGGCGGCGGTGCCGACCACGCCGGCGGTCACCCAGGTCGCGACGCCGCGCCGCTCGCCGTACTCCGCCACCAGCAGCTCGAGGCACCCGAGGAGCGCCAGCGCGCCTCCGGCGGCCTGCGCGCACCGGGCCGCGACCAGGACGTCGATCGACCCGGCCACGGCACACCACGCGGAGGCGGCCGCGAATCCGGCGATCCCGGCGGCGGCCAGGATCGCGGGCCGGGCCCGGGTGAAGAGCAGGGCGGCGGGCACGGCCAGCGCGGCCAGCACCACGTTGTAGGCGATCAGCACCCACGCGACCTGGCTGACCGTGGTCTGCAGGTGGGCGAGGATGGCCGGCAGCGCCAGGGTGACCACGGCCGAGTCGGCCAGCACCAGCGCCACCGCAACCGCGAGCAGGGGAGCTGCCACGCGATGCACCGGCCCATCCTCGCAGGCGCCCCGACCAGGGGTCAGAAGCGCCAGTTGGACTTGCGCTGCTGCTTCTCGCGCTGGCGCTCGAGCCGCCGGACCTCGCGGTCGGCGATCTCGTCGTGCGAGGCGGCGGTGCGGACGAGGTTGAGCAGGCTGAGCGCGATCACGAACCCGGGCCAGAAGAAGTAGGGGTCGAAGCCACCGTCGCCGAAGCACGTCGCGAACCAGATGGCGGTCGTGACCAGGCTGGCGCCGGCGAAGGAGAAGAACGCCTCGCGGCGCCGGGTCCGCCAGTGCCGGTCGGCCATCTCCTCGAGGTCGCGCCGGGAGGCGTGGACGAGCTCGCGGTCGGCCCGGACCGGAGGGGCGACCAGGTCCGCGAGCAGCGGCTGGACGTCCCCGAGCACCCGCACCGCGCGCACCCGGTCGCTGCGCTCGTCGAACTCGTCGCGGTCGAGCCGGCCCTCGGCGTACGCATCGGCCAGCACCTGCTGGACGGCGTCGCGGTCCTGGTCCGAGGCGCGGATGCCCGCGAAGCGGGCGTCCCGCGGGTCGTACGTGAACGACGACCAGACCTCCCTGTGCACATGGCCATCGTAGGAGCACGCACGTGGCCGAGCGGTCCAGCCCACGTTTTGCGCCCGTCACCCCTGGGGATGAGCGTCGTTGGTCGGGATGGGAGACGGGGCGGCGCTCGGCGTTGCCCGAAATGAGAACACGTTCTATTCTGTGGCGGCTGTCTAGACAGATCCGGGGAGGTGGCTGAGTGGCGTTCTCTGCCGTGTCGGTGATCCGGGGCCCCGGCGAGATCGCCGCGATGGTCGTCGAGGTCGACCAAGCGGATCTTCACCCGGCCGTTCCAGTTCCGGGAGTTCGTCGAGCAGGCGTGGTTCATCACCAGCGTCACGCTGATGCCGACGATCCTCGTCTCGATCCCGTTCGGTGCGGTGATCTCGCTGCAGGTCGGCAACCTGACCGGCCAGCTCGGCGCCCAGTCGTTCGCCGGCGCCACCGCCGTCCTCGGCGTCGTGCGCGAGGCCGCTCCGATCGCGGCCGCGCTGATCATCGCCGGCGCGGCCGGCTCCGCGATCTGCTCGGACATGGGCGCGCGCAAGATCCGCGAGGAGATCGACGCCATGGAGGTCCTCGGCGTCGACCCGCTCGAGCGGCTGGTCGCGCCGCGCGTGCGTGGCGACCATGTTCGTCGCGCGATGATCAACGGCATCGTGATCGCGCGCCGGCATCGGCGGCGGCTACTTCTTCACGGTCATCGTCCAGGGCGGCTCGGCGGGCGCGTTCCTCGTCCAACTTCACGGTGCTGGCCAGCCTGCCCGACCTCTACATCTCGATGATCAAGGCGGTGGTCTTCGGCTGGCTGGCGGCGATCGTCGGCGCCTACAAGGGCCTCAACGCCGGCGGCGGGCCGAGCGGGGTCGGTCGCGCCGTCAACGAGTCCGTGATCGTCGCGTTCATGCTGCTGTTCTTCCTGAACGCGGTGATCACGGCGATCTACTTCCAGGTCGTCCCGCCCCCGGGGTTGTGAGACTGCCATGGCCCAGATCACCGCGCTCGGCAGCTCCTTCGTCCAGGGGCGCCGCCGAGTCCCTCGAGGCGTACGGCGACCAGCTGCTGTTCTACGTCAAGGCGCTCGCCTGGGCGCCCCGCGCCGATCAGGCGCTACCCGCGGGAGATCCTCAACACGCTCGCCGAGGTGACCTTCGGGGCCGGCGGGCTCACCCTCATCGCCGGCACCGTCGGCGTGATCGCCTTCCTGGCGTTCTTCGCCGGCACCGAGGTGGGCATCCAGGGCTACGCGTCGCTGAGCCAGATCGGCGTCGCGAAGTTCAGCGCGTTCATCTCGGCGTACTTCAACACCCGGGAGGTCGCGCCGCTGGTCTCGGCGATCGCGCTCGCCGCGACCGTCGGGTGCGGCTACACCGCGCGGCTCGGCGCGATGCGGATCTCGGAGGAGATCGACGCCCTCGAGGTGATGGGCATCCCCTCGCTGCCGTTCCTCGTCACGACCCGGATGGTCGCGGCGTTCATCGCGGTCATCCCGCTCTACATCGTGGCGCTCTCGCGCGTCCTACCTGTCCCCACGCCTGATCGTCACGCTGATCTACGGGCAGTCGCCGGGCACCTACGACCACTACTTCCTGCAGTTCCTGCCGCCGGTCGACATGCTCTGGTCGTTCTTCAAGCTGCTGTTCCTCGCGGTCGCGGTCATCCTCATCCACTGCTACTACGGCTACACCGCGTCCGGCGGCCCGGCCGGCGTCGGGCATGGCGGTGGGCCGGGCGATCCGCACCAGCATCGTCACGATCGTGGTCGCCGACTTCTTCCTCAGCTTCGCGATCTGGGGCTCCACCACGACCGTCCGGATCACGGGATAGGCCGCGCCGGATGCTGGTGAACATCTACCACGACAGCCCGCGGGAGCACCGGCGGCTGCTGCTGGCGGGGACGGCCTTCCTCACCGTCATCGCGCTGCTGATCGCGCTGTCGATCGCCGTCTACGACAAGAAGTTCGAGCGGGTCACGACCGTGACGGTGCAGGCGGACCGGGCCGGGCTGCAGCTCGCGAAGTTCGGCGACGTCCGGCTGCACGGCGCCCTGGTCGGACAGGTCCGCGGGCGTCGACCAGCACGGCGACCTGGCCGACATCACCCTCGCCCTGGATCCCGACGAGGCGAAGCAGATCCCCGAGAACGTGTCGGTGCAGATCCTGCCGACGACCCTGTTCGGCCAGAAGTTCGTGTCGTTCGTCCTGCCGAAGGACCCCGCGTCGAGGTCGCTCGCCAGCGGGGACGTCATCCCGGCGAGCCGCGTCGAGACCAACGTCGAGCTGAACCGGATCCTGGCCCGGCTCTTCCCGCTGCTCCGCTCCGTCCAGCCCGCCGACCTCAACGCGACCCTGAACGCACTGGCGACGGCCCTCGGTGGGCGCGGCGAGCAGCTCGGCCGGACGATGGACCAGCTGGACCACTACCTCGGCCAGATCTCGGACCACCTGCCGACGCTGCGCACCGACCTGGTCAAGCTCGCCGACGTCGCGGGCACCTACGCCGACGCCGCGCCCGACCTGCTCGGGGTGCTGCGTGACGTCACGGTGACCGGGCGGACGGTCCTCGACAGCAGGCAGCAGCTGCGCACCTTCTTCTCCGACCTCGGCGGCCTCGCGGACACCTCGACCCACGTGCTCCAGCAGAACGCCGCCG
Source organism: uncultured Actinomycetota bacterium (assembly GCA_963763225.1). Taxonomy (GTDB): domain Bacteria; phylum Actinomycetota; class Actinomycetes; order Propionibacteriales; family Nocardioidaceae; genus Nocardioides. The sequence goes on from CAVXNT010000020.1 coordinate 55,267, forward strand.
ACCTGATCCGCGTCGGGCAGGTCAGCGCACCGGTGCTCCGGCTGCTCGCCGTCTACTCGCCCGAGCTGCCCTGCCTGCTCGAGGGCGCCGCCCGCTACGCACCCCGCCTGTCGCGCACCTTCGAGGGCAACCAGGTCAAGCAGTACATCGAGTTCGGCGCGCCGCAGTACCGGGCCTACGGCAAGCAGGACCAGCCGCTGTACGGCGAGGTCGGCCACGGGCCCTGGTGCCTGGGACTGCCGCACGCACCGGTGCCGTCCCCGCCCGTCGCGCTCAAGCAGGGCAGCGACATCGACGAGCACCCGCCGACGTCGCCGGTCCCGCCGTACCTGTCCCTGAACCGGCCGGGCGTCGACTACTCCGGCACCGAGGGCGACCAGCAGGTCCTCAACGCGCTGCTGGCCGAGCGCACCGGGCTCGACGCGGACACGTTCGGCTCGCTCGGGTCGCTGATGTTCGGCCCGCTCGTGCGGCAGGGGGTGCCGGCGCGATGAGCAGGAATTCGGCCACGCTCGCCGCGGGCATCAAGCTCGGCATCTTCACGCTCGCCTCCCTGCTGGTCACCGGCCTGCTCGCCGCGATCATGGGCAACTTCGGCTTCGGCAGCGGGACGACGTACCGGGCCGTGTTCTCCACCGCCTCGATGCTGCAGAAGGGCGACGACGTGCGGGTCGCCGGAGTCAGCGTGGGCGAGGTCAAGGACGTCGAGCACTACCAGCGCACCGGAGCGCTGGTGACCTTCCGGGTGCAGTCCGACGTGCCGCTGACCACGGCGTCGCGGGCCGAGATCCGCTACCTCAACCTGGTCGGCGACCGGTACCTCTCGCTCGAGGAGGGCGCGGACTCCGGCGCCCAGCCGCTGGCGGCGGGCGGCACCATCCCGATCAGCCAGACCAAGCCCGCGCTCGACCTGACCGTGCTCTTCAACGGCTTCCAGCCGCTGTTCTCCGCGCTGAACCCGAAGCAGGTCAACGACCTGAGCATGAACCTCGTCCAGGTCCTCCAGGGCGAGGGCGGCACCGTCCAGAGCCTGCTGGCCAAGACGGCGTCACTCACCAACACCCTCGCCGACCGCGACCAGCTGATCGGCCGCGTCGTCGACAACCTCACCCGGACGCTGACCACCGTCGACAGCCGGCACCGGCAGCTCAACGACCTGGTGACCGGGCTGAAGAACTGGATGGGCGACCTGGCCCGCGACCGGCAGGTCATCGGCTCCTCGATCAGCAACATCTCCGACCTCACCGTCGTCGTCGCCGACCTGCTGCGCCAGGGCCGGCCGCTGGTGAAGTCCGACGTGGCCAAGCTGCGCAAGCTGGCCGCGCTGCTGAACCAGAAGAAGAGCCGGGCCAGCCTGACCGAGCTCCTCGACCGGCTGCCCGAGTCGATGACCGACCAGACCCGGACCGGCACCTACGGATCCTGGTACAACTACTACATCTGCGGGTTCAGCGGCCGGATCACGCTGCCCGCCGGGCTCGGCGCCCTGCCGGGCGTCAAGCAGCTGATGCGCCAGCTCAACCACCTGGACTTCCACTCGACCGCCCCCCGCTGCAACGGAGCGACCGCGCCATGAGCACGAGCCGCAGCTACAGCGACGCCCGGATCCTGCGCCTGGGCGCGATCACCGTCGTCGTGATGCTGCTGGTGATGGCAGCCGCGTTCAACCTGTCCAAGTTCCCCGGATTCGGGGCGGGACCTACCGCGCCGAGTTCAGCGACGCGAGCGGCCTGCACACCGGCAACATGGTCCAGGTCGGCGGGATCCGGGTCGGCCGGGTCGACGACGTCAGCCTCGTGGAGAGCGACGGTGGCGACGACAAGGTGATGGTCACCTTCGACATCGACAAGGGCGTCGACTTCGGCCCCGAGAGCCGGGCGTCGATCGAGGTGCTCAACCTGCTCGGCGAGAAGTACCTCGACCTGCAGCCCGCCGGCGAAGGACAGATGGCGGAGAACGCCGTGATCCCGCTGGACCGCACGGAGTCGGCGTACGACATCGTCGGCGTGTTCAGCGACCTGACCACGACCACCGAGCGGATCGACACCGACCGGCTCGCCAAGGCGCTCGACGTCGTCGGCGACACCACCGACAAGGCGGCGCCCGAGATCGAGGCAGAGCTTCCGCGGCATCGCCCGGCTCTCGCAGACGCGTGGCCTCGCGCGACGAGCAGATCCAGACGCTCCTGAAGAGCTCGCAGAGCGTCAGCAGGCTGCTCGCCGCGCGCAGCACGGACCTGGTCGGGCTGATGAAGAACAGCGACCTGGTGCTTCGAGGAGGTCAAGCGGCGCAAGCAGGCGATCCACCTGCTGCTGGTCAACGCCCGTGACCTCGCCGACCAGCTGCGCGGCGTGGCGCGGGACAACCAGGCGCAGATCGGCGCCGGCTCTCGCGCAGGTGCGACGACCTGCTGAAGCTCCTCAACGACAAGGACCAGGAGCTCAAGGCCACGCTGAACGCCCTCGGGCCCTACGTCGACATCCTCAGCAACATCATCGGCACCGGGCCGTGGTTCGACGCCTACGCCTCGAACCTCGCGGCCATCCCGACCGGCGAGTTCCAGCCCGGCTTCTCGGAGGGTCAGTGATGGACGCGCTCAGCCGGGTCAGTGGGCGCGCGATCGCGGTCGCGGTCGCCGTCCTGCTGCTGACCATGACCTACTTCGTGTTCCTGCGCGACGACGACCCCGCAGAAGACGGTGACCGCGCACTTCCCGCGCGCGGTGAGCATCTACCAGGGCAGCGACGTGCGGATCCTCGGCGTGAACGTCGGGCGCGTCACCGCGGTGACGCCCGAGGGCAACTCGGTGCGCGTCGACATGGAGTACGACGCGTCGTACCGCGTGCCCGCCGACGCCAAGGCGGTCATCGTCACCCCGACCCTGGTCGCCGACCGGTTCGTCCAGCTCACCCCGGCGTACCACTCGGGGACGAGCTGATGGCCGACGGCGCCGACATCCCGCTCCCGGACACCGCGGTGCCCGTCGAGCTGGACCGGATCTACGCGAGCCTGCGCGACCTCTCCGAGGCGCTCGGTCCCAACGGCGTCAACAAGGACGGCACCCTCGACCACGTGCTCGCAGGCCGGCGCGCACGCGCTGCGACGGGCAGGGGCGCGCTCGGCAACCAGATGCTCGACCAGCCTGGCCGCCGCCGCCCAGACCTTCGGCAACGGCGCGGGACCGCTGTTCGACACCGTCCACCAGCTGGCCCGGTTCACCACCACCCTGGCGCGAGAACGACCGGTTCGTCCGGGCGTTCATCAAGGACCTCGCCGGCGTCTCGTCGCAGCTGGCCGACGAGCGCACCGAGATCCGGGCGCGCGCTCGCCGCGGTCGCGGACGCGGTCGGCACCGTCCAGACCTTCGTCCACGACAACCGCCAGGCGCTGGTCGACCGACGTCGAGCGGCTGACCCGGGTCGTGCAAGACGATCGGCTCGGAGAGGGACGAGCCTCGACACCGCGCTGCGCGTCGCGCCGGTCGCGATCGGCAACCTCGGCGCTGGCCTTCAACAACCGGACCGGCAGCATCGGCTCCCGCATCGGCATCTAGCGGCAACGTCTGGGACGCCGACGGGTTCCTCTGCGGGGTCGTGCAGCAGGCCGAGCCTGCCCCAGGCCAGCAAGGACCTGGCCTGCAAGCTCTTCAAGCAGCTCCTGGAGCCGGTCGAGGGCCAGCTCCCGACCGTCCCGCCGGGCACCCCCGGGAAGCCCGGGGCCGGCGGCCCGTCGACCGGAGGACTCGACCGCGTCCGAGCAGTACGCCGCCGCCGGCGGCGGCTCGCTCGGCAGCCTGATGGGAGGTGGCTCGGTGACCGCACGTCTTCTCGGCCGCGTGGCGCTGCTGCTCGGGCTCGCGCTCGTCGCCGGCGGCTGCAAGTTCGACGGCGCCTACGACCTGCCGCTGCCCGGCTCGCCGGTCGACGCCGACCACTCCTACGAGGTGACCGCGGAGTTCGCGACATCCTCAACGTCGTCCCGAAGTCCCCGGTGAAGGTCGACGACGTGACCGTCGGCGAGGTGACCGACGTCGAGCGGGTCGGCTGGCACGCCCGGGTGACGCTGCGGATCCGCGACGACGTGGAGCTGCCCGACAACGCGGTCGCCGAGATCCGCCAGGTCAGCCTGCTGGGCGAGAAGTACGTCGCGCTCGAGGCGCCCGCCACGGGCGCCGAGGGCCGGCTCTCGGACGGCGACGACATCCCGCTGTCCGACACCGGTCGCAACCCGGAGGTCGAGGAGGTGCTCGGCGCGCTCTCGTTCCTGCTGAGCGGCGGCGGCGTGGCACAGCTGGGCACGATCACCCAGGAGCTCAACGACGGTGATGGACGGGCGCACCGACCGGCTCCGCCACCTGCTCGGCTCGCTCGACGACGTCGTCGGGACGCATCGACGACGCAGAAGGCCGACATCATCACGGCGATGGCGGTCGCTCGACCACCTGACCGCGACGCTGAACGACGAGAAGAACACGATCACCGAGTGCCCTCGACGTCGTGGGCCCCGCCGTGCACGTGCTCGCCGCGCAGCACGACGAGCTGATCCGGATGCTGCGGTCGCTGGACCGGCTCGGTGCGGTCGGGACCCGGGTGATCGGCGCGGAGCAAGGACGACATCCTCGCCTCGCTCGACCACCTGCAGCCGATCCTGCAGAAGCTCCACGAGGCCGGGGACAAGCTCGCCCCGGGCCTCAACCTGCTGGTCAGCTTCCCGTTCCCCAAGGAGGCCGTCGGAGATCGTGAAGGGCGACTACGCCAACACCTCGATCCGCGCCGACATCAACCTCGAGAACCTCATCCCGAACGGTCACCCGGGCGGCGGCCTGCCGCCGGTCGTGCCGGACCCCGGGCCAGACCCTCTCCGCTGGTCGAGAAGTGCCTGCAGAGCGGCGACCTGCAGAGCAAGGCGTGCCAGAAGGTGCTCACCGTCGGTCGGACCTGGTCAAGCAGCTGAAGAAGGAGTGCGCGAAGAAGAAGTACGACGGCAACGCGGTCTGCACGATCGTCGACGGCGCTCGGCACCGGTGACGGCGGCGGGCTGCCGGGCCTGCCCGGGCTGCCGGCGGCGCGCTGGGCGGCGCGCTCGCGGCTCGGGCGCTGGCCGAGCGGCGCCCCCACCCGGGCACCCGACCCGGCCGCCCTCTACGGAGGTGCGCCGTGAGTCGCGGCGTCAAGGTCCGCATCGCGGCCTTCCTCGTCCTGAGCGCCGTCGGGCATCGTCTACGTCGCCGGCAGCTACCTCGGCCTCGTCGACCGGATCCTGGGCCGCGGGATCACCGTGCACGCGACGCTGCCCGACCTCCGGCGGGCTCTACGAGGGCAGCGAGGTCACCTACCGCGGGGTGAAGATCGGCAAGGTCTCGCGGATGACGCGCCACCCGCGACGGGCGTCACGCTCGACCTGGCGCTGAAGGACGGCACCGAGCTGCCGCTCGGACTCGCCGATGTTCGTGCACAACCTGTCGGCGGTGGGGGAGCAGTACCTCGACTTCGAGCCGCCGGACGACCAGGGCCCGTACGCACGGTCCGGCGACACCTTCGCACGGCGACGCCGACTCGCTGCCGGTCGACGAGGGCGACCTGCTGGTCGAGCTCGACCGGTTCGTCGGCTCGGTCGACAAGGAGAACCTGCGCAGGCTGGTCGTGCACGAGCTCGGGACCATGTTCGAGGACACCGGGCGGCCGCTCCAGCAGCTGCTCGACAGCGGCAGCGCGTTCGTCGACGAGGCGGCGGCGCACACGGCCGAGACCATCCGGCTGCTCGAACCGTGGCGAGCGGGTGCTGCGCACCCAGCAGGGCCAGGGCGAGAACATCCGCTCGCTCTCCCGCGACCTCGCACGCCCTCACCACGGTCGCTGCGCGGCGAGCGACGGCGACCTGCGCGCGCGTCCTCGACCGACACCCCGGCCGCGGCCCGCGAGATCGACGCGCTGCTCGAGGACCTCGAGCCGACACTGCCGGTGCTGCTCGGCAACGCGGTCAGCGTCAACCAGGTCGTGGTGTCCCACCTCGCCGGGCCTCGAGCAGCTGCTGGTCACCTACCCGCGCGTCATCTCCGGCCGGCTTCACCGGGCACCCCCGGCGACGGCTACGGCCACGTGAACCTGCAGCTCGACTACCAGCGTGCCGCCGTGCACCGAGGGCTACAAGCCGCGCAGCCGAGTGGCGTCCGCCGAGCGACCTGACCGACAGCCCGATCTTCCCGGCGCGAGTGCGCCAGCGGCCCGCCGTACGTGCATGCGCGGCATCGAAGTACTCGCCCGAGCGACACCGCGCAACCCGGCTCCCCGGGCGCGGTCTACCGGTCCACCTACGACCCGCGGACCGGATTCGTCGCAGGTGCCGTCGACGACCACGGCGAACCCCGTACGATTCGTCGATCAGGGCAACCTGTCGATCCTGGGAGGGGACGCGTGGAAGTGGCTGCTGGTGGGTCCGGTGACCAGCCGGTGACCGCCGGGTCCGCGCTGCCCGGGTCCGACGTCGCCATCGGCCTCTACGTCCTGGCCCTGGTGCTCGCGTGCGCCTGCGTGTTCGGTGGCGTGCTCTCGGTCGCAGCAACGTACCAGGACGACCGGCGGGCGCGACGGCCGAGCAGGAGCGGTACGGCGACGTCCTCGCCGCCGCGCGCACCGAGGTCGAGGCGTTCATCAACATCGACTACCGCGACGCCCAGGAGAGCATCGACGCGGTCGCGGCCGGCGCGACCGGCGACTTCCGGACCAGTACGACAGCTCGACCGCCGGCGTGGTCGAGCTGCTGAGCGCGAGCAGTCGGTGATGGACGGCCAGGTCGCTGTGGGCCGGCGTGGTCGACGTCGACAGCGACAGCGCCACCGTGCTCGCCGCCACGACCGGGACCGTCGCCAACAAGTCCGACCGACAACAAGCCGGTCGCCCGCTACTTCCGGCTCAAGCTGGACCTGCACCAAGGTGGGCGGCCGGTGGCTGACCGACAACCTGGAGTTCGTGGGCTGATGGCCGAGCGCTCGCCGTCCGCCGCCGCGTCGTCGGCTCCCGCAACCCCACCGCGGCCGCGCGCGGGCCGGCCGCATGCCGCCGCCGGCCCGACGGCCGAGCCGGTCGACGAGCCGGTCGAGCCGGAGCGGCGGGACGACGTGGTCGAGCCGACGCGAGCGAGCCGCGCCGGGGAGCGAGCCCGGGCCGGCCGGGCGGTCGACCACCGTCCGTCGCGCTGGTCGTCGCGGTCGTGCGTGCTCGTCGCTGCTGGGCGCCGGCGAGCTGTTCTACCTCGACCACGACAGCACACCCGCGCCGTCGGCCGCCCGTCCGGTCGTGGTCGGCGACGCGCACCGCGCGGGCGAGGCGGTCGACACCGCCGCGCGGTCCACCGAGGAGATCCTCTCCACGACCTACCAGAACTACGACGACCAGGTCGACGCAGGCGACGGCGCAAGATGACCGACGCCTTCGCCGAGCAGTACCGCAAGACCGCCGCAGAGCATCAAGGACCAGTTCATCGCGCAGCAAGACCAGGCTCCAGGTCAAGGCGGTCGGCCAGGGCGTCGTGCAGGCCTCGCCGGAGCAGGTGCAGGCGCTGCTCTTCCTCAACCAGTACGTCCAGAAGGTCAGAACGGCCAGCAGAGGACCGACGTCGCGCAGTACCGCGCGCTGGTGACCGTCGTGCACACCGACCAGGGCTGGCTGGTGCTCGAACAGTCGAGCGACCAAGTCGATACGGTTCGACGCCGAACTAGAACACGTTCCAGTTGTGCGGCGGCGGGACCGAGCGGAAGGATCGCGGCGTGGCCGAGCAGTCAGACAGCACGCGCACGAGACCGACCTCCTGGTCATCGGCGCCGGCCCCACCGGCCTGTTCGCGACCTACTACGCCGGCTTCCGCGGGCATGCGGGTCGCCGTCGTCGACTCGCTGCCCGAGCTGGGCGGCCAGATCACCGCGATGTACCCCGAGAAGCAGATCCTCGACGTCGCCGGGCTTCCCCACGATCAAGGGGCGCGACCTCGTCGAGGGGCTGGTCGCGCAGGCCGCGACCGCACACCCGGCGTACTTCCTCGACCGCACCGCGACCACGCTGGCGAGGAGCGACGACGCGCGTCGTCGTCGGCCTCGACGACGGCACCGAGATGCGCGCCAGGGCGGTGCTGATCACCGCCGGCATCGGCAAGTTCAGCCCGCGGCCGCTGCCGGCCGGTGACGGCTGGCTGGGCCGCGGCCTGGAGTTCTTCGTGCCCAGCTTCGCGCCGTACGCCGGCAAGGACGTCGTCATCGTCGGCGGCGGCGACAGCGCGTTCGACTGGGCCCTGCACCTCGAGCCGGTGGCCCGGTCGGTCACGCTCGTGCACCGGCGCGACGCCTTCCGCGCCCACGAGCGCACCGTCGCGGCGGTGCAGGCCTCGTCGGTCGAGATCGTCACCAGGCCGAGGTGTCGGCGCTGCACGGCAACGGCACCGTCGAGTCGGTCGACATCACCGTCGACGGCGAGGTCACGACCCGGCCCGCGCAGGCGGTCGTCGCGGCGCTCGGCTTCGTCGCCGACCTCGGCCCGCTGCAGCAGTGGGGCATCGAGGTCGAGAAGCGCCACGTGGTCGTCGATCCCGTCGATGCGCACCAACCTGGCCCGGGTCTTCGCCGCCGGCGACATCACCGAGTACCCCGGCAAGGTCCGGCTGATCGCGGTCGGCTTCGGCGAGGCCGCCACCGCCGTCAACAACGCCGCGGTCGTCATCGACCCGAGCGCCCACGTGTTCCCCGGTCACTCCAGTGAAGGCTCCTGAGACGGAAGCTGAGGAGGCTCCCATGAAGATCAAGGTCGACTTCGACCTGTGCGAGTCCAACGCGCTGTGCGAGGCGATGGCGCCCGACGTGTTCGAGCTGGACGACGACGACTACCTGCAGCTGAAGACCGAGGAGACGACGCCGGAGAACATCGACGCCGTCAAGCGCGCCGTGGCCGCCTGCCCGCGCGCCGCGATCTCCCTGGAGGACTGAGGCCCGGTGACGAGCAACGGAGCCCTGTCCCTGGACGGCAAGGTCGCGGTCGTCACCGGCGCCGGTGCCGGTCTCGGTCGCGCCGAGGCGCTCGCGCTCGCCGACGCCGGCGCGCGGGTCGTGCTCAACGACCTGCCCGGCGGCGCCGACGAGGCGGCCGAGGAGATCCGCGTCCCGCGGCGGCGAGGCCACGGTCGTCGCCGGCGACGTGGGGGAGCGGGCCACCGCCGACGCCATGGTCGCCGCCGCGGTCGACGGCTTCGGCGCGCTCGACATCGTCGTCAACAACGCCGGCATGACCCGCGACCGGATGCTGTTCAACATGAGCGACGAGGAGTGGGACCAGGTCATCCGCATCCACCTGCGCGGCCACTTCCTGCTCTCGCGCAACGCCGCGGCGTACTGGCGCGCGCGAAGGCCAAGGAGACCGGCGGCCCGTCGGACGCCGCGCGTCGTCAACACCGCCTCCGAGGCGTTCCTCGGCGGCCCGCCCGGGCCAGGCCAACTACGCGCGCCGCCAAGGCCGGCATCGCCGCGCTCACGGTCTCGACCGCCCGCGGCGCTGGCCAGCAGCGGGGTCCGCGCCAACGCGATCTGCCCGCGCGCCCGCACCGCGATGACCGCCGACGTCTTCGGCGCCGACGAGTCCGGGCTCGAGATCGACCCGTACTCGCCCGAGCACGTCGCGCCGGTCGTCGCCTACCTCGCCTCGCCGGCGGCCGCGAACGATCACCGGCCAGGTCTTCGTCGTGTACGGCGGGATGGTGGCGCTGGTCGCCGCCCCGGTGCGTGGAGCAGCGCTTCGACAAGTCCGGCACGCTCTGGACGCTCGACGACCTCGACAAGCAGCTCGGCGGCTTCTTCGCGGACCGGGACCCCGCCGTCGGCTTCGCCGCCGACTCGATCATGAAGCTGAGCGGTGTGACCGTGGGACGGCTGGACGGCAAGGTCGCGATCGTCACCGGCGGCGCGATGGGTCAGGGCGCGGGCATCAGCCGCGCCTTCGTCGCCGAGGGCGCGAAGGTCGTGATCGCCGACGTCGCCAAGGAGCAGGGCCAGGCGCTGGCCGACGAGCTCGGCGGGCGACGGCGCGCACTTCGCCCACCACGACGTCAGCGACCAGGCCTCGTGGGCCTCGGTCGTCGAGGACACCAACGAGCGCTTCGGCCCGGTCGAACGTGCTGGCCAACAACGCCGGCATCCTGCGCTTCGGCGACATCGAGACGATGGCGACCGACGAGTCGAGCTGCTGTTCCGGGTCAACCAGCTCGGCTGCTTCCTCGGCATGCAGGCGGTCGCGCGACACGATGCGCACGAACGGCGGCGGCTCGATCATCAACGCCTCCTCGATCGAGGGGCTCGCGCGGCATGGCCCGGCTGCACGGCGTACGCCGCCACGAAGTGGGCGATCCGCGGCATGACCAAGTGCGCGGCGCATGGAGCTCGGCCCGCAAGGGCATCCGGGTCAACTCGGTGCACCCCGGCATGATCGACACCCCGATGACGCGGGTGCACGGCGGCGACGCCGCGATGGAGTACGGCGCCTCGAAGGTGCCGCTGCGCCGCGTCGGCCACCCCGAGGACATCGCCCCGCTCTACGTCTACCTCGCCAGCGACGAGTCGGCGTACGTCAACGGCGCCGAGATCGCGATCGACGGCGGCGTCACCGCGACCCACGCCTTCGGCGGCTAGGTCTGCGCCGGCCCGATGGCCAACCAGCGCGGCCAGATCGTCATGACCGACGACGAGGTCGCCGAGTTCCTCGCCCGAGCAGCGGTCGTCGACGCTCGCGACGTACGGCCCGCAGGGCCAGATCCACCTCGTCGGCATGTGGTACGCCGTCCTGGACGGGCACGATCTGGTTCGAGACGAAGAAGAAGGCGCAGAAGACCGTCAACCTGCGCCGCGACCCGCGGTGCAGCTTCCTGGTCGAGGCCGGCCACACCTACGACCAGCTCCGCGGTGTCGCGATCGAGGGCGAGGGCGTCGTCATCGAGGACGAGGTCGGTCGTGTGGGACGTCTGCGTGAACATCTTCGAGCGCTACAACGCGCCGTACACCGAGGAGATGAAGCCGTTCGTCGAGGTCATGGCGCACAACCGGGTCGGCGATCCGCCTCGACCCCCGGCGGACCCGCTCGTGGGACCACCGCAAGCTCGGGCTGCCGGCGATGGAGCTCGGCGGGACGACTGCGGCGTACGTCGAGTAGGGCGCCGGGCGGGGCATCGGTAACCTTCCTCCGGTGAGCAGCCCCCCGACCGCCGGATCCTCCGTCCGGCGGATCCTCGGTGAGGTGGTGCGCTTCCTGCTCGTCGGTGGCCTCGCGACGGTCATCTCGTTCGTCGGGTTCAACGCGCTGGTGCACGGCCTGTTCCTCGGGGCCGCGCCGTTGGGGAGCCGTCCCGTGCTCGCCTACGTCCTGGTCAACGTCCTCGCCGGGTGCGTGGCGTACGCCGGCATGCGCGCCTACGCGTTCCGCGACCGGGAGGCCAGCGACGCGACCACGGGCGTGGTCCGGTTCTTCGGGCTCGGCGCGCTCACGATGGTGATCCCGGTGTTGTGCCTGTGGGTGAGCCGGCACGTGCTCGGGCTGGCCAGCCCGCTGGCCGACAACCTGTCCGCGAACGTCATCGGTCTCGGCGTGGGCACGGCCACGCGGTACTGGGTCTTCCGCCGCTACGTGTTCGACCGCGCCGTGAGCCCGTCGCTGACATGACCCGCGGCGACCACGTCTACGTGCGCCGCCGCCCGCACTACAGCCACCACGGGATCGACTGCGGCGACGGCACGGTGATCCACTACGTCGGCGAGCGCGGCTCGGTGCGCCGCATCGAGCGCACCTCGTGGGAGGAGTTCGCGGCCGGCGACGAGGTCCACGTCCGGGCGTACAAGGAGCCCCTGCCCGTCGACGAGATCGTCCGCAACGCCGAGTCGCGCCTGGGCACCGAGGGCTACCGCCTGGTGACCAACAACTGCGAGCACTTCGCCGCCTGGGCCTCCACCGGATCGGCCGCCAGCAGCCAGGTCCGGCGCTGGGCGATGGCGGCTCCCGGCGCCGTGGCCTCGGTCAGCGTCGCGGACGCGGCGGGTGTCGCACCTGGTGCTGCTCGGCTCCCTCGGCATGGGGGTCTACGCGCTGGCCCGGCCGCGACGCCGGGTCCGGCGCCGCGCGGACGCCGCGTAACCGCCCTCCGACGCGTGGTCGTGCCAGCATCGACGTCGTGCAGAGGGAGCAACGCCTACCGACCAGGACGCCCGAGTCCCGCGCGCTCGCCGATCGTGTCCAGCATGTCATGCTGCTGTGCGCGCGTCTCAACGCGCTTCCCTTCGACGACCTCGGCGGGGCGCCGGGCGCTGCTCGAGGAGGTGTTCGGCGGCCCGGTACCCGACTCGCTGGCGATCCTGCCGCCGTTCCACTGCGACTACGGCCTCGGCGCCTCGTTCGGGGAGCGCGTCTTCATCAACCAGGGCTGCTTCTTCCTCGACTACGGCGGCATCACGATCGGCGACCGCGTCCTCGTCGGTCCCGGCGTGACGCTGAGCACGGCGGGCCACCCCGTCGAGGTCGAGGAACGGTTCGACTTCATCACCCACGCGCCGATCGTGATCGAGGACGACGTGTGGATCGGGGCGGCCGCCACCGTCACCCCGGGCGTGACGATCGGGCACGGCTCGGTCGTCGGCGCGGGCGCCGTCGTCGCCAAGGACGTGCCGCCGCTGAGCGTGGTGACGGCGACGAGCCAGGTCGAGCGGCGTCGGCTGCGGCCGACGCGCTGACCGGGGGCGCCGGCGTCGTACCGTCCCACGATTCGTGAATCCATGGAATGATGGAGCGAGTCGAAGGGAGGGCGCGTGCCCGGAACGAACCACGCCACCGTCCGGCTCGGGCTGCGGGAGAACCTCGCCCAGTTCGCCCTGCTGGTCGCCGTCAACGCGTTCGTGGGCGGGATGCTCGGTCAGGAGCGGACCGTGCTGCCGCTGCTGGCCCGCCAGGACTTCGGCGTGCAGCAGTACAGCGCCGCCCTCACGTACATCCTCGCCTTCGGCCTGGCCAAGGCGGTCACGAACTACGCGGCCGGCACGTGGTCGGACCGGTTCGGCCGCAAGCCCGTGCTGGTCGCCGGCTGGCTGGTCGCGGTCCCGGTGCCGATCCTGCTCATCGTCGCGCCGAGCTGGAGCATGGTGATCGCCGCCAACGTCCTGCTCGGCATCAGCCAGGGCCTGACCTGGTCGACCACGGTGATCATGAAGATCGACCTCGTCGGGCCGGGCAGCCGGGGCCTGGCGATGGGGTTCAACGAGGCGGCGGGGTACGTCGCGGTCGCGGCGACCGCGCTCGCCACCGGCTACCTCGCCGACGCCCATGGCCTGCGGCCGGCGCCATTCCTCCTCGGGCTCGCGTTCGCTGCCATCGGACTCGGGCTGTCCTCGCTCCTCGTGCGCGAGACGCGGGACCACGCCCGTCTCGAGGCCGCGCAACACGCCGCGACCTCCGGCGTGGCCGCGGAGCCGCTCACCGACCGGGAGGTCGCCGTCCGGACCAGCGTCCGCGAGCCGGCGCTGTCGTCGGCGAGCCAGGCCGGGCTGGTGAACAACCTCAACGACGGCCTGGCGTGGGGCCTGTTCCCCGTCCTGTTCACCGCGGCGGGGCTCTCGCTCGGACAGGTCGGCGCCCTGGCCGCGATCTATCCGGCCGTGTGGGGGCTGGGCCAGCTGGTGACCGGCGCGCTGTCGGACCGGTGGGGACGCAAGTGGCTGATCGTCGGCGGCATGCTGCTCCAGGCCGCGGCCCTCGCGCTCGTCGCGGCCGCCGGCTCCTTCGGCTGGTGGGCCCTGGCCGGGGTGGCGCTCGGTGCAGGCACGGCGATGGTGTACCCGACCCTGCTGGCGACCATCGGCGACGTCGCGCACCCCTCCTGGCGGGCCCGCGCCGTCGGCGTGTACCGACTCTGGCGCGACGGCGGGTTCGCGGTCGGCGCGCTCCTGGCCGGCGTCCTCGCCGACGCCTACGGCATCCGGGCCGCCGTCTGGGCGGTCGCGGCCCTGACGGCCGCGTCGGGGCTGGTGGTCGCGGTCCGCATGTACGAGACCCACCCGCGCGCCGCCCGCCGTACCGATGCCCGCCGCACCGATGCCCGCCGTACCGACCCTGAAGGAGTCCACCATGGGTGACCGCGCCGCCAAGACCGCGCTGTTCGCCGAGTTCGCCGCTGTCGGCAAGGCGCTGGCCCACCCGGGACGGCTCGAGCTGCTCGACCTGCTGGCCCAGGGGCCGCGCGGCGTCGACGAGCTGGCCGCCGCGGCGGACCTGGGCATGTCCACCTGCTCGGCGCACCTCCAGGCGCTGCGCGACGCCGGCCTGGTCGGCTCCGTGCGCCACGGGAAGCGGGTCGTCAGCTTCCTCGCCGACGAGGACGTCGCGCAGCTGCTGGTGCATCTCCGGTCGGTGGCCACCCGGCACCGCCCGGGCACCGACCGCGCCCGCCGCGCCTACCTGGGGCCGGACGACACCGAGGCCATCACCCGCGCCGAGCTCCTGGGCCGCGCCGGCAGCGGCGACCTGGTGGTCCTCGACGTGCGCCCCGACGTGGAGTACGCCGCCGGGCACCTGCCCGGCGCGATCGGCATCCCGGTCGACGAGCTCGCCGGCCGGCTGGACGAGATCCCGGCCGACGCCGAGGTCGTGGCCTACTGCCGCGGCGCCTACTGCGTGATGGCGCACGACGCGGTGCGTCTCCTCCGTGCGCACGGGTACCGCGCCCGCCGCGCCGAGGACGGCGTCCTCGAGTGGCGCACCGACGGCCTCCTGCGGCCGGCCGCCGCCTGACGGGCCGGGCGCGTCTGTCGGGCTCAGGCGGTCGACGCCCGGAACGCCAGCCAGCGCCGCCACAGCCGGTCCGACACCCGGCGGCGCGATCGGAGCACGGCGGGGAGCCGCCTCAGGAAGGGCGCGAGCTCGGCCCGGACGGCGGGATCGGCCACGGCCTGCCGCAGCAGCGACGCAGCCTCGCGGGCCGCCGTCCCGCCCGGCAGCCGCAGGAGGGCGACCAGGGTGTCGTTGCGCCGGTAGCGGGCCCACCGCTCGGGCCAGTCCGCGCGCGACGGCGACGGCGCATGGTGGGCGACGACCTCGTCGACGTAGCACTGCGCCCAGCCGGCCACGTCGAGGTCGAGACTCAGCAGCGCCTCCTCGCCGCCGAAGCCCAGGATCGGGCTGTAGCCGCCGACGGCCAGGAACGCCTCCCGGCGGACGACGGCGCCACAGCCGAGGTGCCCGAGGATCGACGGACCGGGGAGGCCGGGCTCCCGCGGGCCCCGCGCCATGCCCGCGCAGGTGCTGTCGGTCCGGCCGTCCGGCTCGACGACCAGCCGGGCGTGGAGCAGCCCGAGGCGCTCGTGGTCGGCGAACAGCCGGGCCGCCCGCGGCAGCGCCCCGGGCGCCCACCAGGAGTCGTCGTCGGCGAAGGCCACGACCGGCGCCGCCGTGGCTCGCACCCCGACGTTGCGGCCCACCGCGCCCAGGTTCCGGGGCTGGCGCAGCAGCCGGACGCCCGGATACTGGCGCGCGACCGCGTCCGCCGTACCGTCCTGGGACGCGTTGTCGACGACCACCACCTCGGCGGCCTCACCGGCCTCGACGAGCCCCCACAGCCGGGCCAGGTCCGCGAGGACCTCCTCGCGACGGTTGTGGGTGATCACGACGATGGCGGGGCGCTGCATGCGGCGGCTCCTCAGGACCGGGCGGGTCGGACGCGGCGGATGACGAACCCGCTGGCGGGTCCGGTCGGCATCCGGCGGTGGCTCACGGTGAGGTCCTGGTCGGCCAGGTCGTAGTCGACCTCCCGCGCCAGGAAGCGCACCGCGCTGGCCATCACCTCGATGGTGATCCACTCGCCCGGGCACCGGTGCCCGCCGCGGTGGTCGCCGCCGCCCTGGGGGACGAGCTCGAAGGCGTCGACGTCCCGGTCCCGGAACCGCTCGGGCCGGAACTCGTCCGGCGCCTCCCATGCCTCCGGGTCGTGGTCGGTCGCGTGCAGGTCGAGGAGCACCCGCTCGCCCTCGTCGAACCGCGTGCCGCCCCACGTGAAGGCGTGTCGCGCCCGGGCGGCCACCATCGGGAAGAACGGGTAGTACCGCCGGACCTCCTGGACGAAGGGGAGTACGTCGTCGTCGTGGTCGCGCAGCCGCTCCCGCCACGTCGGGTGGAGGTGCAGTGCGAGCGCGGCGAGCGTGATGAACCGGTTGATCGCGACCGTCGGGCGCAGCACGTTCAGCAGCTCGACGGCGGCGACCCGCGGCTCGAGCAGCGAGCCGTCCGGCTCGCGGAACCACGACCACGCGTGCAGGGCGGTGCCCTCCGCGACCGGGAGGTCACCCGAACGGACCCGGCGGACCAGGCCCGCACCCCACGACTCGAGCCGGCGCCGGGCCAGCCGCGCCCGCAGGTAGTGGACGGCGGGCAGGTCGGCGAGCTCGATCAGCAGGCGCAGGTCGCGCGTGCGCGCCGGGACCTCGGCGTCCGTGAGGGGCACCCCCGCCCACGACGAGATCGCCCGGCACAGCAGCTCCGCGGACTCGTCGCGCAGCACCACCCGGTCCTGCCGCTGCCAGCGGGGCGCCGCGGCCCGCAGCTCGGCCTCGACGTTCGCGGCCACCTCGGGTGCCCGCTCGGGTCCGAGCAGGTCGACGAAGAGCCCCTTCCGGGCGTGGTGCCGCTCGCCGTCGAGCCCTTGGACACCGCCGACCCCGAGGAGCGTCCTCGTGATGATCGCCGGCATGGCGCCGTGTCGCTCGAACCGGTCGCCGTCGTACACCAGGCGCGCCGCCTCGCGGCCGGCCGTGACCACCGTCGGGATCAGGCCCAACCGGACCGGGACGGCCTCGCGGCCGCGGGTCAGGCGGGTACCCGCGTCGTACCCGGAGGTCAGGAACGTCAAGGTGCGGTCTCGGGGCATGGCGGCCCGGTACCCAACACCCCGTCCATGACCCAGCCCCGACCACCCCGAGTCGGCGTGACTTACCGCCTCCACCACCCCGAGTCGGCGTGACTTACCGGCCGCGCCCGTAACTCACGCCGACTCGGCGGGCAGGGAGCGGCAACTCACGCCGACTCGGCGTTCAGTCGCGCAGGAGCAGCTTGACCGCGACCTCGATCTGCTGGCCGGTCTCGGCGGCGGAGTTGCGGCCGGTGACCCAGCCGACGAGGGCGGAGAGCCAGACGTCGCCGATCACGCGGGCGATCTGGACGTCCTCGTCGGTGACCTCCTCGCGGCCCGGGTACATCGCCCGGGTCAGCATCGAGGTGAGCAGCATGCCGACCTGGTGGATCTCGGCGGCGACCGAGGCGTCGGCGAACATGAACGCGCGGGTCAGCGCCTCGGTGAGCTGCGGGTCGCTCTGCATGCCGCGGGTGGTGCGCTTGAGCACCGTGATCACGCGCTCGGCGGTGGTGTCGCCCTCGATCGGCTTGTCGCGCAGGGCGGCCTCGGTGCGCTCGAACTCGCGGTGCAGCGCGGAGACCAGCAGGTGGATCTTCGACGGGAAGTAGCGGTAGAGCGTGCCCAGGGCCACGTCGGCGTGGTCGGCGACGGCCCGCATCTGGACCGCGTCGAAGCCGCCCTGCGAGGCGAGGGCGATGGTCGCATCGAGGATCCGCTTGCGACGGTCGCGCTGGGCGGCCGAGCCGAGATCCTCGACGGCCAGCGAGTTGGTGCTCACACGGGCTCCCTGCGGAGGTAGAGGGTTCGGAACGTCGTTGGTCCGCCGAGTCTAGAGGGCTGCGAGAGTCCCGCCCGGACAGGACACTAGGCTAGCGTTTCATGGGCTAAAATAGGAACACGTTCCAGTTTGTCGGGTACGGCGTGTCCACGCCCGGATCGGCATGATCATCAGAAGGGGTGCGGATGCGGGTCGCGCTGTTGTCCTACCGGAGCAAGCCTCACTGCGGGGGCCAGGGCATCTACATCCGGCACCTGAGCCGCGAGCTGGTGAACCTCGGTCACGAGGTCGAGGTGTTCTCGGGCCAGCCGTACCCCGAGCTCGACCCGGGTGTCAGGCTCACCAAGCTGCCGAGCCTGGACCTGTACCGCGAGCCCGACCCGTTCCGGATCCCGAAGCTCAAGGAGTTCCGCGACCGCATCGACGTCGAGGAGTTCGCCACCATGTGCGCGGCGGGCTTCCCCGAGCCCAAGACGTTCAGCCTGCGGGCGCTCCGTGCCCTCGAGGACCGGGTCGACGACTTCGACATCGTCCATGACAACCAGGTCCTCGGCTACGGGATGCTCGAGATCGAGAAGCTCGGGCTGCCCCTGATCACCACGCTGCACCACCCGATCAGCTACGACCGGCGCATCGACATCGCCTCGACCCGCAACCCGTGGCGCAAGTTCACGCTGAGCCGCTGGTACGGCTTCGTGCGGATGCAGGCCAAGGTGGCCCGGCAGATGCGCCTGATCCTGACGCCGTCGGAGGCCTCCAAGCGCGACATCGCCCGGGACTTCGGCGTCGACCCCGCACGGATGCAGGTGATCCTGCTCGGCGTCGACGACGGGTTCGTCCCGCCGACCAGGCCGCGGGTGCCCGGCCGGATCATGGCCATGGCCAGCGCGGACGCACCGATGAAGGGCATCGCCACGCTCCTCGAGGCGTTCGCCAAGCTGCGCACCGAGCGCGACGTCGAGCTGGTGCTGGTCACCAAGCCGACCCCCGGCGGCCGCACCGAGCAGCTCATCGACAAGCTGTCGATCGCCGACTCGGTCCGGTTCGTGCACGGCATCAGCGACGCCGAGCTCGTCGAGCTGATGGGCTCGGCCGAGATCGCCTGCGTGCCGTCGCTGTACGAGGGGTTCTCGCTGCCCACCGCCGAGCTGATGGCGTGCGGCACGCCGCTCGTCGTCTCCGACGCGGGCGCGATCCCCGAGGTCGTCGGCCCGGACGGCCTGTGCGCCGACCTGGTCACGCCCGGCGACGTGGGGGAGCTCGAGGCGGCGATCGCCGCCCTGCTCGACGACCCCGAACGGCGGGCGCGGTACGGCGCGGCGGGCCGGCAGCGGGTGCAGGAGCTGTTCAGCTGGCGCGCGGTGGCCCAGAAGGTCGCCGCGGCGTACGAGGACGTGATCGAGGACTACAGGAGAGAACGTGCTGACCGTTGACTTCCACCGGCTCGGGCTGCGCCCGGGTGACCGGGTGCTCGACATGGGCTGCGGCGCGGGCCGGCACGCCTTCGAGATGTACCGCCGTGGTGCCGATGTGGTCGCCTTCGACATGGACGCCGACGAGCTCGCCGGCGTCCTGGAGATCTTCGGCGCGATGAAGGAGCAGGGCGAGGTCCCCGCCGGCGCCCAGGCCGACATCAAGCAGGGCGACGCGCTCGAGCTGCCGTTCGCCGACGGCGAGTTCGACCGGATCGTCGCCGCCGAGGTGCTCGAGCACATCCACGCCGACGTCGACGCGATCCGGGAGCTGGTCCGCGTGCTGCGCCCGGGCGGCACCCTGGCCATCTCGGTCCCGCGCTGGCTGCCCGAGGTCATCAACTGGCGGCTCTCGGCCGACTACCACAACGCCGAGGGCGGTCACATCCGCATCTACACCGACCACGAGCTGGTCGACAAGGTCACCAAGGCCGGGCGGCTCAACGACGGTACGCCGGGCGCGGCGATGATCTTCGAGGGCAAGGACCACGCCCACGGCCTGCACGCGCCGTACTGGTGGATCAAGTGCGCGGTCGGCGTCGAGAACGACGGCCACCCGCTCGCGAAGGCGTACCACAAGCTGCTGGTCTGGGAGATCATGAAGCAGCCCAGGACCCTGCAGCTGGCCGGCAAGGTGCTCGACCCCCTGATCGGCAAGAGCATGGTGCTGTACTTCCGCAAGCCGGAGACGGCATGAGCGACCCCCTCGCCCGGATCCCCTACGTCGACGGCATCCTGACCGCCGAGCAGGTCGCCGACACGGCGGCGTCGATCGCCGCCATGCAGGAGCCCTGCGGCGCGGTGCCGTGGACCCCCGGCGAGCACGTCGACATCTGGAACCACGTCGAGGCCGCGATGGCGATGCTGGTCGGCGGCCAGGTCGAGGCGGCCGAGCGGGCCTACGCGTGGATCCCGACGCTGCAGCGCGCCGACGGCTCCTGGCCGATGAAGATCGTCGACGGCCAGCCGGAGGACGAGCGCGGCGAGGTCAACATGTCGGCGTACTTCGCCGTCGGCCTCTGGCACCACTGGCTGGTCCGCCGCGACGTCGCGTTCGTCCAGCGGTACTGGCCGTCGGTGCGCGCCGGCCTGGACTGGGTGGTCTCCCAGCAGCTGCCGTTCGGCGGCATCAACTGGACGCCCACCGAGGGCTTCGCACTGCTCGCCGGCTCCTCGAGCATCTATCAGTCGCTGCGCGCCGGCGTCGCGCTGGCGGACCTGCTCGACGACCCGCAGCCGGAGTGGGAGCTGGCCGGTGGGCGGCTCGGGCACGCCGTGCGCGAGCACCGCGACCTGTTCGAGGACAAGTCGACGTACTCGATGGACTGGTACTACCCGGTCCTCGGCGGCGCGGTCCGCGGTCGCGACGCGTTCGAGCTCCTCGAGAGCCGCTGGGACGAGTTCGTGGTGCCCGGGCTGGGCATCCACTGCGTCGACAGCAACCCCTGGGTGACCGGCGCCGAGACGTGCGAGCTCGCGATGGCGCTCGACCTGCTCGGCGACCACCGACGCGCGCTGACGCTGCTGGCGGACATGCAGCACCTGCGCGAGGACGACGGGCGGTACTGGACCGGCTGGGTGTACGGCGACGAGGTGGCCGACGGCGAGCCGCGCAACGTGCACTGGCCGGTCGAGCACACGACGTACACCGCGGCCGCGGTGATCCTCGCCGTCGATGCGCTCGGCGAGATCGCGGGGCACAGCACCGCGGGCTCGGGGATCTACCGCGGCACGTCGCTGGCGCCGCACTTCGCCGAGCTCGGGCTCGAGTGCGGCTGCCCCTCAGCCGACAGCCTCTCCAGCCTCTCCTGAGGTACGCCGGAGCACCCGCATCGAGCCCAGTGCCTCCACCTCGGTGAAGGCGCCGCCCTCGAGGGCGCGCAGGAAGACGTGGTACGGCGGCTGCCCGCCGTCGGCGGGGTCCGGGAACACGTCGTGGATGACCAGCAGGCCGCCGGCCATCAGCCAGGGCGCCCAGCCGGTGTAGTCGTTCTGCGCGTGCTCCTCGGCGTGGCCGCCGTCGATGAACAGCAGCGACAGGGGAGTGCGCCAGTGCGCGCTGACCGTCGTGCTCTTCCCGACGACCGCGACCACCTGGTCCTCCAGGCCGGCCCGGGCGATCGTCGTGCGGAACACCGGCAGCGTGTCCATCAGGCCGAACTCGTCGTCGACGAGGGATGCGTCGTGGTGCTCCCAGCCGGCCTGGTTCTCCTCCGAGCCGCGGTGGTGGTCGACGGTGAACACGGTGCCACCGACCTCGCGCGCGGCGGCGCCGAGGTAGATCGCGGACTTGCCGCAGTAGGTCCCCACCTCGAGCGCGGGGCCGTGGGGGAGCCGCTCCCGGGCGTACCGGTGCAGCAGCAGCCCCTCGTCCTCCGGCATGAACCCCTTGGCGTCGAGGGCGTGCGGCAGCAGGTCGGCGGGCATGTCGGTCACGCGCGCACTCTAGTAGAGTTGTAACACGTTCTAGTTACGCCGGTGGTCGGGGTGCGAGCCGAGCGCGCCTCGGGACCACGGACGGAGGGTAGATGTCCATCGGGATCTCCGACGAGCACGCCGAGCTCGCGTCCAGCCTGCGCAAGTGGGCCGCCGACCTGCGGGGCCGCGAGCTCGCGCGCGCCGCGGAGGAGGACGCCGACGCCACGTTCGCGACCGCCTGGGACGCGCTCACCGACATGGGCGTGCCGGCGATCGGGCTGCCCGAGTCCGCCGGAGGCGGCGGCGGGACCACGCTCGACGTCGCGGTGGCGCTCGAGGCCTGCGCCCACGAGCTGGTCCCGGGGCCCCTGCTCGGGCCGGTCGTCGCGGCCACGCTGCTCGGCGGGCTCGCCGGACGGGGCGCTCGTCGGCCTGGCGCTCGGCGACCCCGCCGGCACCGTCTGGGACGCGCCCGCGGCCACCCACGTCCTGGCCGAGGTCGCGGGCGGCTGGCGGCTGCTGCCGCGCGAGGCAGTGCGCCTCGAGCCCGCGCTCGGCCTCGACCTGAGCCGCCGCTTCGGCCGCCTCGAGGTGCTCGACCCGTACGCCGGCGAGCCGGTGGACCTCACGACCGACCGGGTCCGGCGTACCGCCGTCACCCTGGCCGCCGCCGAGGCGTCCGGGATCGCCCGGTGGTGCCTGGCGACCGCCGTGGAGTACGCCCAGGTGCGCGAGCAGTTCGGACAGAAGATCGGCAGCTTCCAGGCGGTCAAGCACCTGTGCGCCGAGATGCTCGAGACCGCCGAGGCCGTCACCGCGGCCGCCTGGGACGTGGCCGCGGCGGCGGGAGCGGGCGAGGAGCAGTGGGCGTTCGCCGCCGATGTCGCGTCCGCGGTCTGCTTCGACGGCGCCGTCGACGTGGCCAAGTCCTGCATCCAGGTGCTCGGCGGGATCGGGTTCACCTTCGAGCACGACGCGCACCTCTACCTGCGCCGCGCGCTCGCCCTGCGGGCGCTCGCCGGGGACGCCGACGACGCGGCCGAGCGGCTCACCGCCGCCGCGGTCGCGGGCGTACGCCGGCGCGTGGAGCTCGACCTCGAGGGCCGGGACGAGCCGATCCGCGACGGAGATCCGCGGCACCGTCGAGCGGATCGCGGCACGTCCGGAGGAGGAGCGCCGCGCGGCGTTCGTCGAGACCGGCTACCTGACCCCGCACTGGCCGGCGCCGTACGGCCTCGGCGCGGACCCGGTCACCCAGATCGTCATCGACCAGGAGCTCGCCCGCGCGGGTCTCACCCGGCCGGACATCGTCATCGCCGGCTGGGCGCTGCCCACCATCCTCGAGCACGGCACCGACGAGCAGCGCGAGCGGTTCGTGACGCCGTCGCTGCTCGGGGACCTCGTGTGGTGCCAGCTGTTCTCCGAGCCCGGCGCCGGCTCCGACCTGGCCTCGCTGCGCACGCGCGCGGTGAAGGTGGACGGCGGCTGGCGGCTGACCGGCCAGAAGGTGTGGAACTCGGTCGCCGAGCGCGCCGACTGGGGCATCTGCCTGGCGCGCACGAACCCGGACGCGCCCAAGCACCGCGGCATCACCTACTTCCTCGTGGACATGAGGAACAGCGACGGCGTCGACGTCCGCCCGCTGCGCGAGATCACCGGCAAGGCGCTGTTCAACGAGGTGTTCCTCGACGACGTGTTCGTGCCCGACGAGCTGCGTGGTCGGCGACGTCGACGACGGCTGGAAGCTGGCGCGCACGACGCTCGCGAACGAGCGCGTGGCGATGGGCTCGGCCCGGCTCAGCCACAGCACCGAGCGTGCGGTCGAGCTGGCCGCGGCCGGGCTGTCGGCCGCCCAGCGGGTGCGGGTCGGCCACGCGGTCGCGCTGGCCACCGTCTGCGGCCTGCTGGGCGTGCGCTCCACCCTGCGCTCGCTCGCCGGGCAGGGACCGGGCGCGGAGTCGAGCGTGGCCAAGCTGCTCGGCGTACGCAACCGGCAGGACGGCGCCGAGCTGGTGGCCGAGCTGCACGGCGACCGCGTCCTGCTCGGCGACGACGAGCAGGTGCGCGCCGACGTCTGGGAGCTGCTGAACACCCGCTGCCTGTCCATCGCCGGAGGGACGACGCAGATCCTGCGCAACGTCGCCGGCGAGCGCATCCTCGGCCTGCCGCGCTGACCGCGGGCCCGGACGCGCCGGGACCAACGGACCCGCGGCGGGTGGCCCAAAGCCCTCTCCCGCACCGCACCCTGCGGTTACCGTGGCATGGAAGGGCCAGGCGCGGGCACTGTCCCTCCGCGGAGGGACGGTCCCGGATCGCTCTCCGGGCACCTGCGGTCAATCCTCCTCCTTCGGGGGGATGACAGCCGGGGCCCGGCGGGCGCAGTCTGGAGCGGACGCACCGCGACCCGACGACAGAGCAGACGAGGACCAGCCCGACGATGCGCACGATCCGGCCCGCCCGCCTCGCGTTCACCGCCGCCGTCACGCTCACCGCGGCCGCCGTCGTCATGAACCCGCGCACCGCGGCCCCGCCGCCGGCCGCCTCGACCGGCTCCGGCCCCGTCGACACCCTGGTCACCACCGGAGAGCCCGCCGTCCCCGCCACGTCCGGCGGACGCGTCGCCGTCGCACGCGACGCCGCCCACCACGACGCGGCGGCGGCCGCGGCGACCGACATCCCCGACGTCGCCCTCGCCGCCTACCAGCGCGCCGCCGCCATCGCCACCCGCGTGGACCACGGGTGCGGCCTGACCTGGACGCTGCTCGCCGCCGTCGGCGGCGTGGAGTCCGACCACGGCCGGCACGGCGGTGCCACCCTCGGCGACGACGGCGTCTCGACGCCGCTGATCCGCGGCGTCGCGCTGAACGGGCACGGCCGCGTGGCCCGCGTCGCCGACACCGACGGCGGCCGCCTCGACGGCGACCGGCGCTGGGACCGGGCCGTGGGCCCGATGCAGTTCCTGCCCTCGACCTGGGCGACCGTCGGCGTCGACGCCGACGGCGACGGCGTGCGCTCGGCCGACGACCTCGACGACGCGGCCCTCGGCGCCGCGGTGTTCCTCTGCTCCGCCCCCGGCTCCCTCGACAGCCGGCACGGCATGCGGGTGGCGCTGCACCGCTACAACCCGTCGTCGTCGTACGTCGACGCGGTCATCGCCCTCGAGCGCACCTACCGCACCGGGGACTACGGCCAGCCGGACGCGGGCGGTACCCCGCTCGTCGTCCGGGCGATGCCGCCGCTGCCCACCGCCGCGCCCACCCCGCGGAGCGAGGAGCAGCGCGGCGACCGGCCCGGTGGCCACCACCAGTCGGCACCCGTCGCGCACGCCGACCAGGCGCACCTCGGCGGCGGCCACCAGAACGCCTCCGACCAGCCGGCGCCCGACCCCGAGCCCACCGCGGAGCCCACGCCCGACCCGACGCCCGTCCCCGAACCCACGCCCACGCCCACGCCTGAGCCGACACCCACGCCGACACCCACGCCGGACCCGACTCCGGACCCGACTCCGGACCCGACGCCGGAGCCCGCGCCCGCCGAGTCCACCGAGCTGACCGGCGTCCTGCAGGTGTGCGGCACGGACGAGGAGCCCGCGTGGTGCCTGGACGACACGGTCCTCGACGTGGGTGACGCGGACTACCTGGCCGCGGACGCGCTCGCCGACTTCGACGCCGACGGCACCGTCGAGCCCAACGCCGACGAGCTCGCCGGTCTGGCCGACACCGGCACGGAGATCACGGTGACCGTGACACTGGCCGACGACGCCCCGGCCGTCCTGCTGGCGATCGGTGAGGACGCCTACCTCGCGGACGAGGTGACCGAAGCGCCGCGGTGAGCCGGCGCGACCCCGTCGTTCCGCCCCAGCACGGCGCGTGGGGCTTCCTCGGCCTCCCGCTGCTGCTCGGCGTCGCGGCCTCCGGCTGGTCGCCGTGGCTGCCGCTGCTCGCGGTCGCGTGGGTGGCGGCGTACCCCAGCAGCTGGGCGTTCACCGGGCTGCTGACCGCGCGTCGGCGAGCGCGGTTCCGTCGGGCCGCGCTGGTCTGGACGCCGGTCTGCGTCGTCGCCGGCGTGCCGCTGCTGGTCACGCACCCGTGGCTGCTGTGGGTGCTGGTCGCCTACCTCGCGCTGTTCGCGGTCAACCTGCAGGAGGCGCGCCGGCGCCGGGAGCGGTCGATCGGCAACGACCTCGTCCTGGTCGTCGAGTGCGTGCTCCTGGTGCCGGTCGTCGCCGGGGTGGTCGACGGCGCGTCCGGTCTCCGGCCGCCGGTCGAGGCGATGACGACCTCGGAGGTGCTGCTCGCGGCGCTGGCCACGGCGCTGACGCTGGTCGGCTCGACGCTGCACGTGAAGTCGCTGATCCGCGAGCGCAACAACCCGGCGTACACCACCGCGTCCCGGATCGTGGCGGTCGCCGCCCCGGTCGTCGTCGCTGCGGCCTGCGCCGCGGCCGGAGGCTCGTGGCTGCTGGTGGCGCCGTTCGTGCTGCTCGCGGTGCGGGCGATCTGGTGGCACGACCCGGGCTGGCGGCCGGCCCGGATCGGGCTGGTCGAGCTCGGCGGGATCATCCTCGTGGCGGCGGCGGGGTTCCTGGCGCTGTAGGGGCGTGCTCGCGGCGCCAGCCGTTCCAGTGCCAGTGCAGGTACCGGTCGATCGCCCGCACGACGTGGGCGCTGCGGATCGACGGGAAGACGTCGAACGCGTGCTGCGCCCCGGGCAGCTCGGCGTACACCACCGTCGCCCCGGACACCTCGCGCAGCCGCTGCACGAACAGCCGGGCCTGCTCGACCTGGACGAGCGAGTCGTGGGCGCCGTGCAGGACGAAGAAGTCCGGGGCGTCCTTGCCGACCCGCAGCAGGGGCGTGCCGGCCTCGAAGACCTCCGGCGCCTCCGCCCAGCTGCGCTGGACGACCCGCGGCGCGAGGAACTCGTCGCGCATCAGCTCGGCGTTGCGCAGCCCGGTGCACCCGGCGAAGTCGTAGACGCCGTAGTGGGGCACGGCGACGGCCACGCTGGTGTCCGCGTCCTCGAAGCCCGGCTGGTACGCCGGGTCGTTCGGGGTCACCGCCGCGAGCGCGGAGAGGTGGCCGCCGGCCGAGCCGCCGGTGATGGCGAGGTACGCCGGGTCGCCGCCGTACTCGCCGATGTGCTCCCGGATCCAGGCGATCGCCCGCTTGACGTCGATGATCTGGGCGGGGAAGGCGTCGCGCGGCGCGAGCCGGTAGTTGATCGCGACGCAGACCCAGCCCTTCGCGGCGAGGTGCTGCATGAGCGGGATGCCCTGCTGGTCCTTGCTGCCGATGCGTCCAGCCGCCGCCGTGCACCTGGAGCAGGACGGGGGCGTTGGCTCGGCGCCCGCGGCCGGGCGGTAGATGTCGAGCAGGCCACGCTTGCCGTGCTCGGGGGCGTAGGGGATGTCCTTCTCCACGGCCACCGCGCCGTTGCGCATCCGGAACGGGTTGACCAGCTGTCGCCACGGCGTGGCGAGCTCGGCCGGGGTGGGCAGCCGGTCGAGCTGGTCGCCGTAGTCGGCGCCGATGCCCTCGATCAGCGCGTCCTCGGCGCCCTGCTGCACCCGGCGCGCCTGGTCGACCAGGAACGCCTGCCCGGCGAGGTTGGCGGCGGCCAGGGCGAGGCCGGCCTCGTCCGGTCCGCCGGCGGGCCACCTGGGTCGGCGTGTCGGCGGCCGTCAGCGCCATCAGGTGCGGGGCGAGCTCGGAGGTGAGCCAGCCGGCCGCGAACGCCGGGATCCCGGCCCGGAACCCCGGGACCGGGCGGATCGCGTTGGCGGTGAGCGCGGCGGTGACGAGCTGGCGGCGCAGGAACGACATGGGACAAATGCTAGAACGGGTTCTCTCCTGGGCGTGCAGGGTGGAGAGTGAGAGTGCCGTCACGCGTGTCCTGCGCGCGGCCGGCTCGTTGAGGGCTGGAACACGTTCCAGTCCGGCGAAGGGGAGGGTCAATGGAACGGCTGTCGGGGCTCGACGCGAGCTTCCTCTACCTGGAGACGCCCGCACAGCTGATGCACGTGTGCGGCGTGATCGTGCTGGACCCGGCGACCATGCCGGAGCGGCTACTCGTTCGACCGGTTCCGTGACGAGATCGACGCCGGGTGCGCGACGTGCCGGAGTTCACCCGCAAGCTGCGCAAGGTGCCGCTGGGCCTGGACCACCCGATCTGGGTGCAAGCGACCGGCACTTCGACATCGACCGCCACGTGCACCGGCTGGCGCTGCCGTCGCCGGGCGGGTACCGCGAGCTGGTCGAGCTGACCGGGCACCTCGCCGGCCTCCCGTTGGACCGCTCCGCGCCGCTGTGGGAGATGTGGGTGATCGAGGGCTACGACGACGGCAAGATCGTGGTGTTCTCGAAGATGCACCACGCCACGGTCGACGGCGTCTCGGGCGCCAACCTGATCTCGCACCTGTGCAGCCTCGAGCCGGACGCGGACCCGATCGTGCCCGCGGCGGACAGCAGCCCACCGGGCACGAGCCGCGGCAAGGTGGAGCTGCTCGGACGCGGCGGTGCTCGGCACGTGACCCGGCCGCTGAGCGCCGTCCGCCTGGTGGCGCCGTCGACCCAGCTGATCACCCGGACCGTCGGCCGCGCCCGCGCGGGCACCGCGATGGCGGCGCCGTTCTCGGCGCCGCGCACGTCGTTCAACGGCACGATCACCGGCGCACCGGGTGATCGCGCCTGGCCGACATGGACCTGGAGGACGTCCGCGAGATCAAGAACGCCACCGGCACGACCGTCAACGACGTCGTGCTCGCCGTCGCCGGGGGCGCGCTGCGCGACTACCTGGAGGAGCGCGGCGAGCTGCCGTCGTCCTCGCTGCTGGCGACGGTGCCGGTCTCGGTGCGCGAGCAGTCGCGCCGCTCCGAGGGCGCCAACAAGGTCTCGGCGCTGTTCGCCAAGCTCGGCACCGACACCGAGGACCCGCTGGAGCGGCTGCACGACATGGCCGAGCGCAACCGGTTCGCCAAGGAGCACCACTCCGCGATCAGCGCCGACTCGCTCCAGGACTGGGCCGAGTTCGCCGCGCCGCGCACCTTCGGGCTCGCGGTGCGGGCGTACGCCGGCCTCCGGCTGCCCGAGCGGCACCCGGTCGTGCACAACCTGGTGATCTCGAACGTCCCGGGCCCGCCGGTGCCGCTGTACTTCATGGGCGCGCAGATCGAGGCGCTCTACCCGCTCGGGCCGGTCTTCCACGGCGCCGGCCTGAACATCACCGTGATGTCCAACAACGGCCGGTGCACGTGGGGATCATCGCCTGCCGGAGTCGATGCCCGACGTGGACGACCTCGTGCAGCGCTTCCCCGCGGAGCTGGACCGGCTCAAGGCGGCGGTCGAGGCTGCAGCCGAAGGCCAGCCCGCGATCAACGAAGCCGCGGGCGAAGAAGAAGGCCGCCGCCAAGAAGTCGGCGCGAAGAAGTCGCCCGAGTCGCGGGCGCTCCTCGCAGACGTCGACCGACGAACGCGGCCTACCTGCAGGAAGTCGCGACTCCGGGCGTGTGACGGTGCGGGCCGCCTCGACCAGCGCCGGCACGAAGACCTCGGACTGGCCAGCACGCAGGACGGCGTGGCCGGCGTCGATGTCGTGGATGGTGGCGCCCGGGATCCGGCGGGCCAGCGTCGATCTGGCTCTTCGGCGGGAGCACCCGGTCGCTGCAGGGTGACGATGACCGCGGTCGGGCACGTCGATGCGGTCCAGCCACGGCCGCGAGTGGTGCCGGCCGAGCGCGGCGACCGCCTGGCCGACCGCCCAGGGGCTGGTGCTGCGGAACTCGTCGATCGCCCAGTCGTGGATGTCCGGCGGAGCCAGGTCCGATGGCGCGCTGGTGGCCGTGCGCGCCGCGCGGCGTCGCGGTACCCGCGACCGGGAGATGCCGCGGGCGCCGCATCGCGAGTCCATGCTCTGGTGGAAGATCCGCTCGGCGACCGTCGAGCGGAACCGGTCGGTGGTCGCGCACAGCACCAGGCCGGCAACCCGGTCGGGATGCTGGCGCCACACCCGCTGGGCGATGATCGACCCCATCGAGTAGCCGGCCGACGATCACGTCGTCGAGCCCGAGGACGTCCGAGCAGCGCGGCCGACGTCGTCCGCGCAGTCGAGAGGGAGAACTCCTCGGACTGGATGCCGCGCCCGTGCCAGCGCTGGTCGAGGGTGACCACGCGGAAGCGCCGCGAGAGCGGCTCGATCGAGGGGATACCAGGTGAGCAGCCCGGTGCAGCCGACGCGTGCAGCAGCACGATCGGTCGGGCGAGTCCGTGCGGGCCCGGGGGTGTCGGTGACGTACGTCGTGCCGCGGCCCGGGCAGCTCGACCATCCGCCCCTCGGGGATCGCGCGCGTAGGGCACGTAGCACGCGGCGCTGAGGAAGGCCCGTGGGGACAGGCAACGGAGATCCTCGCTCTCGACGGGCGTGCCCTTCTGGAGTAGAACAGGTTACAGTTTCTGCACGGCAGGTACCCGACAGCGCGGCAGGAGATCGCAGGAGGACCGTGAGCCCAGGGATGGGGCAGCGGACGCCGTCCGTTCGGTGGTCCGCGACGTGCTGGACCGCGCCGCCACCGACGAGCACCGACCGCGACGCCGACTGGTCCGCGCTGGCCGCGGCCGGGCCTGCTCGGCCTGCCGGTCCCGGAGGCCCACGGCGGCGAGGGGCTCGGCCTGACCGAGGTCGCCGTGCTGCTCCGCGAGACCGGCACCCGGGCGGTGCCGCTGCCGGTCTGGGAGACGCTGTGCTGCGGCGCCCTGACCCTGGCCGCGGCCGGCTCGGACGACCAGCGCGGCCCGCTGCTGCCCGGCGTCGCCGCCGGCGAGGTCCTCCTGACGCCCGCGCTGCGCGAGGTCGGCGCCGGCATGCCCGAGCCAGCCCCCACCGACGTACGCCGACGGCCGGGTCACCGGCCGCAAGATCGGCGTCACCTAGGCCGAGCGGGCGCGCCGGCTGCTGGTCACCGCCTCCGACGGGGAGCGTCCGGTCGTCGCGCTGGTGGACCCGGCCGGCCCGGGCGTGACCAGCTGCTGCGAGTCCATGCCGTCGCTCGGGGCCGCCAGCACACCGTGGTGCTCGACGGCGCGCCGCGCCGAGCTGCTGCCCGGCGAGGATGCGGCGCCCGGCTGCTGCGCGAGCTCGCGCCGTCGCGGGCCTGTGCGTCACGGCCGCCGGCGTGGTCGCCGGCGCGCGCGACCTGACCGCGGCGTACATCAAGGGCCGCGACGCAGTTCGGCCGCGCGCTGGCGGAGTTCCAGGCGGTCGCGATGCAGGTCGCCGACGTCTACATCGCCTCGCGCACCATCGACCTCGCCGCCGAGAACGCCGCCTGGCGGATCGCCGAGCGGCCTCGACGCGACCGACGACCTCGCCGTCGCGGCGTACTGGGTCTGCGCACGAGGCGCCCGGCGCGATGCGCACCTGCCACCACCTGCACGGCGGCATGGGCGTGGACGATGACCTACCCGATGCACCGCTACTTCTCCTGGGTCACCGACATCACCCACGCGCTCGGCGGCCGGCCGCGACCGACGTGCCACGTCGAGGACCCGACCGACCAAGAACCTCGAGCTCACCGCCGACGCAGCGGGCGCTCAAGGCCGAGCTGCGCGCGTACTTCACCGGCCTGGCCGAGCGAGACGAGCACGCGCGAGATGATGCCGTCGACCGGCACGGCGAGACCTACCAGCGCGTCGTCAAGCAAGATGGGCGAGCGACGGCTGGATGGGCATCGGCTGGCCGACGGAGTACGGCGGCCACGGGCTCGGCGAGATCGAGCAGACCATCTTCGCCAACGAGGCGCAGCGCGCCGACGTGCACCTGCCGGCGGTGACGCTGCAGACCGTCGGGCCGACGCTGATCAGGTACGGCACGCCAGAAGCAGAAGGACATGTTCCTCAAGCGGATCCTCGCCGGTGACGTGCACTTCGCGATCGGCTACAGCGAGCCGGACGCCGGCACCGACCTGGCGTCGCTGCGCACCACCGCCAGCGCCGAGCGACGGCGACCGTACTACGTGGTCAACGGGCAGAAGCTGTGGACCACCGGCGGCCACCAGGCCGACTACATCTGGCTGGCGGTGCCGCACCGACCCCGACGCCCCCAAGCACAAGGGGATCTCGATCCTGATCGTCGACACCAGCGACCCGGGCTACTCCTGGACGCCGATCATCACCGCCGACGGCTCCCACCACGTCAACGCGACCTACTTCAACGACGTGCGCGTGCCGGCCGACATGCTGGTCGGCGAGGAGAACCAGGGCTGGAAGCTGATCACCACCCAGCTCAACCACGAGCGCGTGATGCTCGGCCCGGCCGGTCGGCTGGAGGGGCTGCGGGACCGGGTCGCGGACTGGGCCACCAAGGCCGGCGTGATCGACCGAGCCCGACGTACGCCGGACCATGGGCGAGGTGACCGCGGTGTTCCGCGTCAACGAGCTGCTCAACTGGGAGGTCGCCCGGGCCGCCGCGGAGGGCGACGATCTCGGTCGGCGACGCGTCGTCGTCGAAGGTCTTCGCCGGCCGACCAGGTGCAGCACCTCGGCCGCGCGACCTGGCGGAGATCGTGCACCGGTACGGCGACCCGTCCGACGAGGAGACCGACCAGCTGATGAGATACCTCGACGCGCCAGGCCAAGCGGAACCTCGTGCTCACCTTCGGTGGGGGCGTCAGGAGGTGCAGCGCGAGCTGATCGCGATGTTCGGGCTCGGACCTGCCGAGGGTGCCGCGATGAGCGAGACCGGCACGAGCGGATCATGGCCGAGGCCGAGCGGATCGAGGCGTTCGGCGAGGCGTCGGAGTCGCTGGCGCCGTACCCGGTCAACCAGCCGACGATCGGCACCTGGATGGACGCGATGGGCTACGACAACGACCGCGTTCCGCGCCGGCGAGGCGCCGCCGTCGATGGCGCAGGTGTGGACGATGCCGGGCCTGCGGCCGCGCGGCGGCCGCCCGAGGACCCGCTGAGCCGGATGACCGAGTTCCTCACCGACGAGGGGTACACCGGCGTGCTGGGCACCAACTGCGAGCAGACCTACGAGCGCTACCTGCGGGTCGGCGAGGAGCTGCGGGTCACCAGCGCGCCTCGAGTCGGTGGTCGGGCCCGAAGAGCACCGCGATGGGCGAGGGCTACTTCGTCACCTCCCGCAACACCTGGTACGTCGACCATCCCGACGGACGGAGCGAGAAGGTGGCGACGATGCTCTTCCGGGTGCTGAAGTTCATCCCGCAAGGAGCGCGGCATGACCGACCCCACCGCCGTCGTCCGCCCGATGGTCGAACCGGGACTCGCAGTACTTCTGGGACGGCACCGCCGCCGGCGAGCTGCGGATCCAGCAGTGCAACGCCTGCGGCGCGCTGCGGCACCCGCCCGGCCCGGCCTGCCCGCGAGTGCGGGGCCTCGACCGCGGCTACGTCGTCGCCGCCGGCACCGGCACCGTCTTCTCCTACGTCGTGCACCGGCACCCGCCGGTCCCCGGCAAGGAGCTGCCGATCGTGATCGCCCTGATCGACCTCGACGAGGGCGTCCGGATGGTCGGCGAGGTGGTCGACGTGGCGACGCGCGAGGACCGAGATCGAGATCGGCGATGCGGCTGCGCGTGGACTTCAACGCGGATCGACGACGAGCTGACCCTGCCGGTGTGGAGGCAGAGCGCATGAGGACGCGCGAGGCCGGCCAGCAGATCCCCGAGTGGAGCCTGCCGCTGACCCCGACACGATCGTGAGCACCGCGATCGCCACCCGCGACTGGCAGGACGTGCACCACGACCGCGACGTCGCCCAGGCGGCCGGGTCGAAGGACATCTTCATGAACATCCTGACCACCAACGGGCTGGTGGAGCGGTACGTCGTCGACTGGGCTCGCCGGAAATGCGGGCCACGACGCCGAGCTCAAGGGCATCGCGATCCGGCTGGGCGCCCCGGCGTACCCCTACGACACGCTGACCTTCAGCGGCACCGTCGACGTCGGTCGAGGACGGCATCGCGACGATCACCGTGGTCGGCCGGGTCTCCCTCGGCGACCACGTCACCGGCACCGTGCGGGTGGTGCGCGATGAGCGGGCTCTCCGGCAAGGCCGCGATCGTCGGCATCGGCGCCACCGAGTTCTCCAAGGAGTCCGGGCGCTCCGAGCTCCAGCTGTCCGTCGAGGCGGTGCAGCACGCGCTCGCCGACTGCGGGCTGACGCCGGCCGACGTCGACGGGCTGACGACGTTCACGATGGACACCTCCTCGGAGATCGCGCGTGGCCCGCGAGCTCGGCTGCGGCGAGCTGCGGTTCTTCAGCCGGATCAACTACGGCGGCGGCGGCGGCGTGCGCGACCGTCCAGCAGGCCGCGATGGCGGTCGCGACCGGCGTCGCGGACGTCGTGGTCTGCTACCGCGGCTTCAACGAGCGCTCGGGGATGCGCGGTTCGGCCAGTTCTCGCGTCGCGGCCGCGACGCCAGGTCAACACCAACGGCCTCGACAACGCCTGGACCTACCCGATGGGCCTCGGCACGCCGGCGGCGACGGTGGCGATGCAGGCGCGGCGCTACATGCACGAGTACGGCGCGACCTCGGAGGACTTCGGCCGGGTCGCGGTGGCCGACCGGCGGCACGCCGCCACGAACCCGAACGCGTTCTTCTACGGCAAGCCGATCACCCTCGAGGACCACCAGGCCTCGCGGATGATCGTCGACCCGCTGCACCTGCTCGACTGCTGCCAGGAGAGCGACGGCGCGGTGGCGCTGGTCGTCGTCTCGGCCGAGCGGGCGCGCGACCTGGCGCAGCAGCCGGCGTACGTCGTCGGCGGCGGCGCAGGGCAGCGGCGCGCGACCAGTTCGTGATGACGTCGTACTACCGCGACGACATCGGCATCCCCGAGATGGGCGTGGTCGGGCGCGAGCTGTGGCGCCAGTCCGGGCTCGGGCCCGACGGACGTGCAGATGGCGATCCTCTACGACCACTTCACGCCGTACGTCCTGATGCAGCTGGAGGAGCTCGGCTTCTGCGGGCGCGGCGAGGCGCCCGGGCTTCGTCGCCGACGGCGCCATCGAGATCGGCGGCAGGCTCCCGCTGAACACCCACGGCGGCCAGCTCGGCGAGGCCTACATCCACGGCATGAACGGCATCGCCGAGGCGGTCCGCCAGGTCCGCGGCACCTCGGTCAACCCGGTCGACGGACGTCGAGCACGTGCTGGTCACCGCCGGCACCGGCGTCCCCACCGCGGGCTGGTCCTCTCCGCCTGACGGTTGAATCGGTAGTTCTGACCGGTTGAGTCGGGAGTTGTTGTCGCGAGCCGCGCCAGATGTCCGGACTCGATTGTCATAAGTCCGGACTCAACCGGTCAGAACTCACGACTCAACCGTGGGGGCCGGCGTCGACGAGGCGCTCGACCGCCGCCAGGTCGAGGTCGTAGGGGCCGACCCGGGTGAGGAGCCAGGTGGCGCCGCGGTCGAGCCAGGGCGTGGGGTCCTGGTCGGGGGTCACGTCGATCACCAGGTCGTACGGCGGACCCGGCACCTGGTCGGCGACGGTGGCCACGTCGTCGGGCGAGCCCAGCCCGATCACGAAGAACCCGTCGTACGCCGTGGCGCGGCGCAGCGGAGCCGCGTTCGGGAACCGGCCGGCGAGCCAGACGGGCACCCGCGGCGCCGGGCGGAAGCGGACGTCGCGCGCCCGGTAGTGAGGGCCGTCGTGGGTGACCGGGTCGCCCGAGAGCAGCCCGGTGAGGACGGCCAGGCCGTCGTCGAGCATCTCGCCGCGCACCCGGGGCGAGTCCTCGTCCCCGAACGCGCTGAACTCACCGACCCAGTCGTCGCCCAGGCCGAGGCCCAGCACGAACCGCTCGTCGGAGAGCACGGCGAGCGAGGCCGCCTGCCGCGCCAGGACCTGCGGCCGGCGTCGGGCCAGCGGCGTGACCATCGGCCCGAACAGCAGCGACGACGTGCGCATCGCGACCGCGGCGCAGCACGTCCACACGTCGGCGAGGGCCGACACCCGCTCGCCGTACTGCAGGTGGTCCCAGAGGAAGAGGCCCTCCCACCCGGCCGCCTCGGCGCGCGCCGCGAGGTCGCCGATCACGCGCGGGTCGGCGAGCGCGTCGAACGGCGCGACGAAGAGCCCTCGCCGGGTCAGCGCGAGCCTCTCCCCGAAGAACGCCAGCACCCGGTCCACGGCCTCCTGCGAGCGGTGCTCGGTCACCGTCGAGTGGCCCTTGCCGGGCAGGTCGACGCGGAGGAAGGCGTCGCCGAGCTCGCGCCCGAGGGTGTCGAACCGGGTGCCGGTCATCGGGTCCTCCGCGAACTGCAGGCCGAGCACCTGGCACCCGGCGGCGGTACGCCGCTTGACCGCGGCCAGGTCGTCGGGGGACAGGTTGACGTCGGCGGCGCGCCGCCGGCCGATCGCGAACGGCACGGACGGCTGCGCGACCACGGGCGCCGCGACGGACTCGTCGACCATCATCGCCAGCGCGAACCCGCCGGTGAAGCACATGCCCAGCGCGCCGACACCCGGTCCGCCGAGCTCGGCGTGCAGCGACCGCGCGAGGCTGCGCAGCCACCCCGCGACCGGGCTGGTCTCGCCGGTCGCGAGCTTGGTGAACTCCCGGCGCACGCACACCTGGCCCAGGGCCTTCATCGCCGCGGGGACCGTGGCCGGTGCCTCCGGGGTGCCGAACAGGTGCGGCATCACGACGGTGTACCCGGCGTCGACGAGCTCCTCCGCGAAGCCGATCACGGCCGGGGTGATGCCGGGGATCTCGTGGATGACGACCACGCCCGGGCCGCTGCCCTTCCGGTACGTCGGGTGGCTGGTGCCGTCCGGCGTGTGCTCGCCGCGGGTCCAGGTGTCGAGGAGGGCCATGGGCGGCAGTATGCCGTCAGGCGTCCTCCAGCGTGATGACGACCTTGACGTCCTCGCCGGGGCCGCGCTCGAACGCCTCGGCCGCCTTCTCCAGCGGGACGGCCCGGGTGATGAGCCGGCGCAGCCAGGCGGTGTCGGCGGCGGCCAGCGCGTCGGCCGCGGCGCGGTAGTGGCGCAGGTTCGCGTTGACCGACCCGACCACGGCGTCGTTCTCGAGCACCAGCTCGCGGTTGAGGCTCCCGGCGTCGACGGAGAGCGTCCGGCCGCGCGGGGAGACGCCGGTGAGGCAGACGATCCCGTAGGACTGCGTCTCGGCCATCGCGTCGAACACCACCTGCCCGACGCCGGTCGCCTCGATCACCACGTCGGGCCGCGCCTGCCGGGCGACGTCGCTGACCGAGGACGAGTGGTACGTCGCGCCGAGCGAGCGCACCAGGTCCGGCTTGGGGCCGTCCTCGACCCGGTCGAGCACGTGCACGTCGAGCCCGCGCTGGACGCCGAGGAGCGCGGCCAGCAGGCCGATCGGGCCGGCGCCGGTCACCAGCACCCGCTCCGGCTCGAACCAGGCCCGCTCGCCCACGCGGTCGACCTGCTCCCACGCCTTCGCGACCACGCTGGTGGGCTCGGTCAGGACGCCGGCGAGCCCGACCTGGGCGGGTACGCCGACGGCGTACTTCGCCGGCACGGTCCAGCGTTCACTGGCGTAGCCGTCGATCTCCTTGATGCCGCGCTCGGTGTACTCACCGTTGCGGCACATGTCCCACTCGTCGCGCGCGCACGCGCCACACGGCTCCGGGTCCGGCCGGCGCACCACGCCGACGACCAGGTCGCCCGGCGCGTGCTCGCTGCCCTCCGGGGCCCGGACCACGCGGCCGAGGGACTCGTGCCCGATCACCAGGCGGTCGCGGCCCGGGGGCGTCCAGCCGTAGTCGCCGGCGACGATCTCGCGGTCGGTGCCGCAGACGCCCACGGCCACGCCCTCGACGAGCAGCTCGTCGTCCCCCGGCGTCGCGTCGGGGACGTCGTCCAGCCGGACGCCCTCCGTGCTGCCCGGTCGCACCGTCAGTGCGCGCATCGACTACCTCCGCATCGTCGTTCCGGTCCGCAGGACAGATACCCAACAGCCCGTCCGGCACACCCTCGGTGGGCGTCGTTGGCAGGTGTCGGGCAGGCTCGGGGTGTGCCGAACCTCCACGCCCTCGAGCTGGTCCCCGACGAGGCGGGCCAGGAGCTGGTCCGCCGCGACTGGCAGGCCCTGCGCGACGCCGGGCTGCCCTCCCAGCTCGACCATCCCGGCCGCACGAACGCCCCGCACGTGACCGTCGTGTCCGCCCCCGACCTTCCCGAGGCCGCGCTCGACGTGGCCCGGGCCCGGCTGGGCAGCCTGCTGCCGATCCGCGCCCGCGCCGCCGGCCTGCTGCTGCTCGGCGGCGAGCGGCTGACGGTCGCCCGCGCGGTCGACATCGACGACGACGTCGTACGCCGGGCGCTGGCCGTGCGGGTGCAGGTGCCGGACCGCCAGCACCTCGGCTGGCTGCCCCACGTCACGCTGGCCCGGCGCGTCGACCGCGCCGACGCCCAGCGGGCGGTGGACGTGCTCGGCTACGCCGACGTCGAGCTGACCCTGACCCGCCTGCGCCGCTGGGACCCCGACCAGAAGCGGGTCACGACGGTCGCCGGGATGTGAGCGGTCAGGTCCCGTGGTGCAGTAGCGTCGCCACGTGGTCGGGGACGTACGTCGCCTGGTCCCGCGGCGGCCGCACGTAGCCCGTGGCCGGCGGCCGGTCGGGCACCTCGATCGGCGCCTGGTCGACGTCGGCGTAGGGGATCGTCGAGACGAGGTGGGCCATCATGTTCAGCCGCGCCTCCTTCTTCACGTCGCTCTCGACGACGTACCACGGCGCCTCGGGGATGTCGGTGTGCACCATCATCTCGTCCTTGGCGCGGGAGTAGTCCTCCCAGCGGGTGATGGACTCCAGGTCCATCGTCGACAGCTTCCAGCGGCGCATCGGGTCGTCGAGCCGGGACCGGAACCGGCGCTGCTGCTCCTCGTCGCTGACCGAGAACCAGTACTTGCGCAGCAGGATCCCGTCCTCGACGAGCAGCCGCTCGAAGATCGGGCACTGGTGCAGGAACCGCCGGTACTCTCGGGCGTGCAGAACCCCATCACCCGCTCGACGCCGGCGCGGTTGTACCAGGACCGGTCGAAGAGCACGATCTCGCCGCGGCGGGCAGCTGCTCGACGTAGCGCTGGAAGTACCACTGCCCGCGCTCGCGCTCGCTGGGTGCCGGCAGGGCGGCGATCCGGGCGACCCGCGGGTTGAGGTACTGCGTGATCCGCTTGATGGTGCCGCCCTTGCCGGCGGCGTCGCGGCCCTCGAAGACCACGACCACGCGCGCGCCGGTGGCCCGGACCCACTCCTGGACGCGTGACCAGCTCGGCCTGCAGGCGGAACAGCTCGGCCTCGTACGCCCGGGGACCCAGGCGCTTGTGCGGCTTGCTCATGGGGCAGCCTAAGCACGTGACCGACCGTCTCCCGCTCGCCGAGCCGCTCGACCCCGAGGAGCAGCGCGTCCTGGGCAGCCTGCTGGAGAAGCAGGTGACCGTGCCCGGGACGTACCCGCTGACGCTCAACGCCCTGCGCACCGCCTGCAACCAGACCAACAACCGCGACCCCGTCGTGGACGTACGACGAGCAGACCGTCGAGCAGGTCGGCCGGCGGCTCAAGGACCGCGGCCTGCTGCGGATCGTGTGGTCCGACACCGGCCGGCGGACGCTGAAGTACCACCAGGCGCTCGACGAGGTGCTCGACCTCGCCGACGGACGAGCGGGCGCTCTCACGGTGCTGCTGCTGCGCGGCCCGCAGGCGCCGGGCGAGCTGCGCACCCGCACCGAGCGGCTGCACCCGTTCGCCGACCGGGGCGACGGTGGAGGCGCTGCTGGGGCGGATGGCCGGGCGCGGCCTCGTGCGCGAGCTGCCGCGGCGCAGCGGCGAGCGCGACAACCGCTGGGTGCACCTGCTCGGGACCGGTCGCGGCGACGCCGAGGCAGCCCGCGGCCACCGCCGGCGACCGGGAGCGTGCTCGCCGACGGCGCCGAGGCCCGCGACGAGCGGCGTGCGGACCTCGTACGACGCGGTCGCGACGGCGTACGCCGACAGCCTGCTCGCCGAGCTCGCGGGCCTGCCGTTCGAGACGGTGGCTGCTCGACCGGGTCGCCGCGCACGCCGCGGGCGGGCCCGTGGTGGAGGTCGGCTGCGGGCCGGGCCACGTCACGGCGTACCTCGCCGATGCGGGGCGCCGACGCGACCGGGATCGACCTGGCGCCCGGCATGGTCGGCCGAGGCGCGGCGGCGGTTCCCGGACGGGTCTCTACGAGGTCGGCGACCTGCGCCGGCTGATGCGGCCGACCACCGCGCCCGGGTGGGCGGCGGTCCTGGCGTGGTACTCGCTGATCCACCTCGCGCCCACCGAGCTCCCGGACGCCGTCGAGGCGCTGTCCCGGCCGCTGGCGCCGGGCGGCTGGCTGGTGCTGGCGATGCACGCGGGCTCCGACGTACGCCACCACGACGAGTGGTTCGACCAGCCCATCGACCTCGACTTCGTCTGCACGACCCGGAGGACGAGGTCGTCGGCGCTGGTGGCGGCCGCCGGCCTCACCGACGTCGAGTGGTACCGCCGCGGCCCGGTCGCGTCGCGCGGCGAGACGACCGAGCGGCTCTACGTGATCGCCCGGGGGCCGCAGTGATCTCGACGGTCATGTTCGTCCTCGCGGCGCTCGTCGTGCTGGTCATGGTCACGCCGGTCGCGTTCCCGCGCTCGCCGGGCGAGGCCGCCGGCCGGGCGGCGGCGCAGCAGCGCGACGTACCGCTGATCTACTGGCGGCCGGGCTGCACGTTCTGCATCCGGATGCGGCTGTTGCTCGGCCTCGCCGGGCGCCGCGCGGTCTGGGTGAACATCCACCGCGATCCCGACGCCGCGGCCCGGGTGCGCTCGGTCAACGACGGCAACGAGACCGTCCCGACGGTCTTCGTCGGCGAGGAGGCGCACACGAACCCGTCCCCGGCGTGGGTGCGCGCCCGGCTGAAGGACTAGCCCGCGGCCCGGAGCCGCCGTTGCGGTCGCAGGACGTCATACGGACGGAGCAAGGGGTTGCACCGTCCGTATGACGTTCCGGGGTGGCGCAGTCAGGCGGGGGTGAGGACGACGTCGGCGAGCACCGGGGCGCCGTCGCGCTCGCCGCCGGCGACGGTGGCGGAGGCGACGATGCGGCCGTCCTCGTGCCAGCCGCGCACCCGGATCGTCTCGCCGGGGAAGACCACGCCGGCGAACCGGCCGCCGAAGCCCGCCGACCCGGGCGGCGTCGCCGTCGAGGAGCGTCGTCGGTGACGGTGCGCAGCACGATGCCGTAGGAGCAGAGCCCGTGCAGGATCGGCGCCGGGAAGCCGGCCGCCTGGGCGAACTCCGGGTCGGCGTGCAGCGGGTTGCGGTCGCCGCAGAGCCGGTAGAGCAGCGCCTGCTGCGGGCGTGACGTCGTACGTCGTGTCGGCGTCGGGCTCGCGGTCGGGGAGCTCGACCGGCCGTCGACGGAGCCGCGGTCGCCGCCCCAGCCGCCCTCGCCGCGCACGAAGATCGAGGAGCGCGACGGTCCACAGCTCGCTCGCCGCTCGCGGCGACCGGTGGCGACGCCCTCCTGCCAGATCACCGCGGCCTTGCCCTTGTCCCAGACGTCGCTGATCCGGGTCGGACAGCGTCGCCGAGCCGGAGGTCGGCAGCGGGCCGGCGACCTCGATCGACTGCGAGCCGTGCACCACCTGGGCGAGGTTGATGTCGCAGCCCGGGCAGGTCCAGCGGCGGCGGGTCGGTCTCGTGGAAGGTCGGTGCGACGACGCCGAAGGACGGCAGCACCTGGAGGCCGGTCGCCGTCGAGGGTGTAGCGCAGCGCCTCGGGTCGAGGTGTCGCCGGCGCGGGAGCCGGCGCCGATGCCGAGGTGGTAGAGCAGCACGTCGCTGCTCGGTCCAGGAGAAGGTGCGGTCGGGCAGCTCGGCGCCGATCGCGACGTCGGGGTCGATCGGCATCAGGCGCCTCCGGTCTCGGGGTCACGGCGCTGCTCGGACCGGTGCCGCGGCGGCGGTGCGCGCGATGTCCTCGGCGGCGAGGTAGCCGAAGGCCAGGGCGGGGCCGATGGTCGCGCCCGGGCCGGCGTAGGTGTGGCCCATCACCGCCGACGACACGTTGCCGGCGGCGTACAGGCCCGGGATCACCGAGCCGTCGGGCCGCAGCACCCGGGCGCGCTCGTCGGTGACCAGCCCGCCCTTGGTGCCGAGGTCGCCGGGCACGATCTTGACCGCGTAGAACGGCGCCTGGTCGATGGCGTGCAGCGACGGGTTCGGCTTGACCGTCGGGTCGGAGTAGTACTTGTCGTAGGCGCTCTCGCCGCGGTGGAAGTCCTCGTCGACGCCGGTGCGCGGCGAAGCCGTTGAACCGCTCGACGGTCTCGGTCGAGCGCGTCGGCCGGCACGTCGATCTCCGCCGCGAGCGCCGCCAGCGTCGCGGCCTTCTTGACCGTGCCGTTCTTGTACCAGCGGCCGGGGAACGGCTGGCGCGGGACAGAGCCCGGCGAAGAGGTAGCGGTTGCGGTAGCGCTGGTCGATGATCATCCAGGCCGGCACGTGCGGGACGCCGGTCGCCTCGCCCTCGTAGATCTCGTGGACGGCCTCGACGTAGGGCAGCGCCTCGTTCATGAACCGCTTGCCGGCCGGAGTTGACGATGATCGAGCCGGGCAGGTTGCGCTCGGCCAGGCAGAACCACGGCCCGCGCGGCAGCGGGATCGTCGGGCCCCACCAGGCGTCGTCGATCAGGTCGGTCTGCGGCGCCGGCCGCGATGCCGGCCAGCGAGCGCCGCCGCCGGTGTTGAACTGCGAGCCCGGTCGTCCAGTCGACCGAGGTCGGCTGGGGCTGGTACTTCTCGCGCAGCTCGAGGTTCTTCTCGAACCCGCCGCTGCCCAGGATCACGCCGCGCCGGGCGCGGACGACGTGCTCGCGACGCCGTCCCGCACGCACGCGGACGCCGACGACGCGGCCGTCCTCGAGCAGCAGGTCGGTCGAGCTCGGTGTCGTAGTGCACCGGCACGCCGGCGTCGATCAGGCCCTTGCGCAGCCCGATCGCGATCGCGTTGCCCATGGCGTACATCTTCCGGCCGCGCAGCCAGGCTGACCAGCCGCGCGCGAGCAGCACCTTGACCATCGTGAGCGGGCCGCGGACGGTGCGCAGCCCGAGGCTGATCTTCCGGAAGTCGGCCTGGGTGACGATCATGTTGGCCGGCGCCTTGGTGTACGGCGGGTGCAGCCGGTCGAGCTCGTCGCCGAGGAAGCGGGCGTCCATCGGGACCGGCTCGACGCTGCGGCCCGCGGCGCGGCCGCCGGGCGCCTCGGGGTGGTAGTCGGCGTACTCGGGCACCCAGGTGAACCGCAGCGGCGTGTGCTCCCGGAGGAAGTCCAGCACCTCGGGGCCGCGGTCGAGGTAGGTGTCGCGGCGGACCTTCGGGACCACGTCGCCGACGATCGAGTCGAGGTAGAGCTTGGACGGCTCGGCGATCGGTCGGCCTGGCCGGCCTCCCGCAGCGCGTAGTTGCCCGGGATCCAGACCCCGCCGCCGCTGCGGGCGGTCGACCCGCCGAAGTAGCGCGCTCTTCTCGACCAGGACGGTGTCGAGGCCGCGGCTGCGCGGCGGCGAGCGCGGCGCGTCATGCCGGCGCCGCCGGCGCCGACGACGACGACGTCGACGCTCTCGGCGGCGGCGGAGGGGTCGCTCATGGCGCAGAAACTGTAACAGGTTCTACTATCGTCGCCGTGACCTCCCAGGACGCCGTCGCACGCCGCCGTCGACGCGGCTCGCCGCAGGCCCAGGCGACCCGGGTGCCGTGCGCGCCCGGTGCGCGACCTGATCGGCACCGACGACCTGCGCCGCGGCGTACGCCGTGCAGCAGGGTCTGGTCGCAGGCCCGGCTCGCGCGCGGCGCCACCGTCGTCGGGCCGCAAGATCGGCGCGACCTCGGAGGCCGTGCAGGACCAGCTCGGCGTCGACCAGCCCGACTTCGGCTACCTGCTCGACGACATGGACGTCAGCGCCGGGGCCGGGCGGCGCGAGCCCGATCTCGATGCGCACGCTGCTGCAGCCGCGGGTCGAGGCGGAGGTCGCCTTCCGTGCTCGGCCGCGACCTCGACCTGCCCGAGGAGCGAGATCACCGCTCGACGCTGGTCCGCGACGCGGTCGACGTGGCGCTGCCGGCGCTGGAGATCGTCGACTCCCGCATCGCCGACTGGAAGATCGGCTTCACCGACACCGTCGCCGACAACGCCTCCAGCGGGCTGTTCGTCGTCGGCACCGACGACGGGCCGGCCCGCTCGAGCGAGCTCGAGCCGCGCGAGGTCGACGATGTCGCTGACCATCAACGGCGAGGAGCGCTCGGCCGGCAACGGCGCCGCCTGCCTCGGCGACCCGCTCGAGGCGCTGCGCTGGCTCGCCGTGCAGGCCGCGCCGGTTCGGCGACCCGCTGCGCGCCGGCCACCTGATCCTGTCCGGGGCCCTGGGCCCGTTCGTGCCGTTCGCCCCGGGGGACCGGGTCGAGGCGTCCATCAGCGGGTTCGCGCCGCTGCGCGTCGACTTCGAGGAGTAGAGCACGATGAGCAAGCACCAGTGAGCAAGCTGACCGCCGCCATCGTCGGGCCCGGCAACATCGGCACCGACCTGATGTACAAGCTGCTGCGCTCGGACGTGATCGAGCCGCGCTGGATGATCGGCGTCGACCCGACCAGCGAGGGCCTGAAGCTGGCGCGCCGAGCGAAGGGCCTGGAGGCCACCCACGAGGGCGTCGACTGGCTGCTCAAGCAGGACGAGCTGCCGGACCTGATCTTCGAGGCGACCTCGGCCTACGTGCACCGCGAGTACGCGCCGCGCTACGAGGAGGCCGGCATCCGCGCGGTCGACCTGACGCCCGCGGCGGTCGGCCCGGCGTGATCCCGCCGGTCAACGGCGAGCGAGCACGTGCGGCGCGATGAACGTCAACATGATCACCTGCGGCGGCCAGGCCACGATCCCGATGGTCGCCGCGGTCTCGCGCGCGGCCACCGGTGTCGCTACGCCGAGATCGTCGCGTC
This sequence comes from uncultured Actinomycetota bacterium, assembly GCA_963763225.1. Taxonomy (GTDB): domain Bacteria; phylum Actinomycetota; class Actinomycetes; order Propionibacteriales; family Nocardioidaceae; genus Nocardioides. The sequence goes on from CAVXNT010000020.1 coordinate 99,848, forward strand.
GGTCTCGTCGCATGTCGGCCGGCCCGGGCACCCGCGCGAACATCGACGAGTTCACCCGCACCACGGCGGCCGGCGTGCGAGACGATCGGCGGCGCCGAGCAGGGCAAGGCGATCATCATCCTCAACCCCGCCGAGCCGCCGATGATCATGCGCGACACGATCTTCTGCGCGGTCGCCGCCGGACGCGGACCGCGACGCGATCGTCGCAGTCGGTCGTCGCGATGGAGGCGGCGGTGCAGGAGTACGTGCCCGGCTACCGGCTGCTGCAGGAGCCGCAGCTCGACGACCCGTCGCCGGCCACCCGCGGCGCAGACGAAGGTGGCGATCTTCGTCGAGGTCGAGGGCGCCGGCGACTTCCTGCCGCCGTACTCCGGCAACCTCGACATCATGACCGCCGCCGCCACCCAGGTCGGGCGAGGACATCGCCAAGGCAGCGTGCGAGTCGCATGAGCGACCTCGACCGCACTGAGCTCGACACCTGGCCCAGCACCTCGGCGCCGACATCGAACCGACCCGGCGGGCGACCTGGACCTCCGGCTCACCGACACCTGCCTGCGCGACGGCTCGCACCACAAGCGGCACCAGTTCACCGCCCAGGAGGTGCCACGACATCGTCGAGGCGCTCGACGACTCCGGCGTCCCGGTCATCGAGGTGACCCACGGCGACGGCCTGGGCGGCTCGTCGTTCAACTACGGGTTCTCCCAGACCCCGGAGCAGGAGCTGATCAAGATCGCGGCCGAGACCGCGAAGCGGGCCAAGATCGCGTTCCTGATGCTGCCCGGGCGTCGGCACCAAGGACGACATCCGCGCCGCCCAGGACAACGGCGGCCAGATCTGCCGGATCGCCACCCACTGCACCGAGGCGGACATCTCCGATGCAGCACTTCGGCCTGGCCCGCGAGCTCGGCCTGGAGACCGTCGGCTTCCTGATGATGAGCCACACCCAGCCGCCCGAGGTGCTCGCCAAGCAGGCGCGGATCATGGTCGACGCCGGCTGCCAGTGCGTCTACGTCGTGGACTCGGCCGGCGCGCTGATCATGGAGCAGACCGCGGACCGGGTCGTCCGCGCTCGTCGCCGAGATCGGCGACGAGGCCGACGGTCGGCTTCCACGGCCACGAGAACCTCGGCCTCGGCGTCGCGCAACACGGTGATCGCCGCCCGCGCGGGCGCGACCCAGATCGACGGCTCGGTGCGCCGCTTCGGCGCCGGCGCCGGCAACACGCCGCTGGAGGCGTTCGTCGGCGTCTGCGACAAGCTCGGCTGGGAGACCGGCGATCGACTTCCTCCAGATCGTCGACGCCTCCGAGGACGTCATCAAGCCGGCGATGCCCGAGGAGTGCCAGCTGGACCGGATGACGCTGATGATGGGGTACGCCGGGGTCTACTCCTCCTTCCTCAAGCACGCCGGCAACGCCGCCGAGCGCTACGGCGTCTCCGGCGCGAAGATCCTGCTCGAGGCCGGCCGCCGCAAGCTGATCGGCGGCCAGGAGGACCAGCTGATCGACATCGCCCTGATGCTGAAGGCGCGAGCAGGACAAGGCCCGGGCGGACGCCGGGACCGCGTAGCCGGCGACGCGCAGGGATCACCCCAACGGTCCCCGCGGTACGCCGGGCGCGTGGCCGCGAGCGGAGCGACTCGATAGGGTCCCGCGGGTGAGTGGTGGCTGGCGGGCCGAGCGAGTCGAGACGATGCGCGCGCTGATCCTGGGCGCCGACCCCGACGTCGTCGAGGAGGTCAAGTGGCGCAAGCCCACCAACCCCGACGGCGTCCCGACGTTCTCCTGCGACGGGCTGGTCTGCACGCTGGAGACCTACCGGGACAAGGTCAAGCTCACCTTCGCCAAGGGCGCCTCCCTGGCCGACCCGACCGGCATCTTCAACGCCAGCCTGACCGCCGGCACGCGACGCGCCATCGACCTGCGCGAGGACGACGAGCTCGACGAGACGGCCTTCGTCGCGCTGGTGCGCGAGGCGATCGCCCACAACCGGGGCCTGTAGGTGACTGGGCCCGTGTCGAGGGCGACCGGGTCGCGAACGGCCTGCGCGAGCTCCCGACGCCTCGCGCGGCACCGAGTACCTCCTGCTGCGCGAGCTGGACGCGGCGGCTGGGAAACCGGTCCGCCGGGCGCACCTCCTCGGCCGGTTCTGGGGTCCGGCTACAGCCGCCGCACCCAGGGGGTTCGATGATCAGGACAGGGAGTCTGTCCGGCGAATTCCCATGCCCGCCTGGCGTGCGCGGAGCGCTGCCTGGGTCCGATCGGCGACCTGCAGCTTGGCGAAGATGTTCGACACGTGGTTGCGCACCGTCTTGGGCGACAGCGACAGGCGGCGGGCGATGGTCGCGTTGTCCGCGCCCGACGCCAGCTGTTCGAGCACCTCGCGCTCCCGGTCGGTCAGCTCGGGGAACGGGACCGCCGGCCGCTGCGGCCCGCTGAAGAAGTCCAGCACCCGCGTCGCGACGGCCGTGCCGAAGATGGCGTCGCCGCGCGCGACGGCGGTGACGGCTGCGGAGATCTCGTCGAGGCCGGCGCCCTTGACGACGTAACCGCGTGCGCCGGCTCGCATCGCCTCGAAGACCGACTCGTCGTCCTCCAGCATCGTGAGGATCAGCACCGCCGTCTCCGGTGACCGCGTCCGGAGCGACCGGGTGGCCTCGATGCCGCCGAGCCCGGGCATCTGGAGGTCCATGATGGCGACGTCGGGACGGTGGCGGACCCCCTCGGCCACGGCCTGCTCGCCGTCCGAAGCGGTCGCGACCACCTCCACGCCCTCGATCGCGGCGAGCAGGTGACCCAGGCCGGCCACGAAGGCCGGGTGGTCGTCCGCGATCAGGACGCGGATCATCGGGTGCTGCCCAGGGGAAGCGTCGCGACCACGCGGGTGCCGTGCGGGTCGATCGACTCGACGCGGCTGGTCCCGCCGAGCTCACTGGCCCGTTCGCGGATGGAGGTCAGCCCGACGCCGGCGGTCGGGCAGGGGCGGGCGACGCCGTCGCCGTCGTCCTCGACGGAGAGGCGGACGCGCCCGTCGACCTCGACCCTGACGGTGCACCGGGAGGCGCGCGCGTGCCGCGCCACGTTGGTCATCGCCTCGGTGAGGATCCGGTAGGCAGCCACCTCCACCGCCGCGCTGAGCGCCGGGATCGGGTCGGCTGCGACGACCTCGAACACGCAACCGCCACGCGTGAGCCGCTCGGCCTGCTGGCGCACCGCCCGGACCAGCCCGAACTCGTCGAGCACGGCGGGCCGGAGCTCGTGGACGAGACGGCGTACGTCGGCGATCGCATCCTCGACGTCGTGGCCCAGCCCGGTGAGCAGGCGCCGGGCGCCGGTCGGGTCGGCGGTGACCATCGCGGCGGCGGCGTCACCGGTCATCCGGACGGCCGCGAGCGTCGGGCCGAGCCCGTCGTGGAGATCGCGGCGGATCCGCCGGCGCTCGTCCTCGCGGGCCTCCACCAGCTGCTGCCGGGAGATCAGCAGCTGCTCGGTGAGCTGGAAGGCCCGGATCATGGCACCGACGTGCCCGGACACGTCCGCCAGGAGGGTCGCGTCGACGCGGGAGAGGGTGGGCTCGCCGGGGCGGGGACAGGCGAGGAGCCGTCCCACCGCGCGGCCGGCCACCTGGACGGGCGTGCCGGCGGGCTCGACGCCGGCCCGGCCGACCGCGGCCAGGAGGCGGTCGTCGGCCTCGACGGCGACGTACGGAAGTCGCAGCGCCCGCGCCACCGTGCGGCACAGGACGTCCAGCGACTCGGCCGGCGTGGTCGACGCGGTGGTCTCCCGGCTGACGGCCGCCAGTACGGCGTACCCGTCCGCCCGCTCGCCGTACATCATCCGGTCGACGCCGTGCTGGAGCCGCTGGCGCAGCGGGGCGAGGGCGAGCGCCACCAGGACCGCCGCGGCCAGCGACCCGCCCAGCGGCACGCGTCCGTCGAGACGCACGCCGAGGAGCACGGCCGCCAGGAGGTACGCGCCGACCAGGCAGCCGCTGAGGGCGAGGTAGACCAGCCCGCGATTGACGACGACGTCGATGTCGTAGAGCCGGTGTCGCAGCACCGCGACCGCGACCGCCGCGGCCATCAGGGCGACGACGAGCGGGCCGGCGACCCTGCCGACCTGGTCGGGCAGCAGCACCTCCACCGGCAGCTCGAGTGCGGCGAGCCCGGCCGCGGGAACGAACCACTGCATCTGCAGGCGCTCGACGCCGACCGACCTCCGGTACCGCAACGCCACCCCGACGACCATGAGGACCAGCACCAGCAGCTGGAGCCCGGCCCCCGAGGTCCACACCGCCGCGGGCACCGGCGAGTCCCACCCGAGGGGGTTGCGCGCCCGCGTCCCGCCGCCGCCCAGCTCCGTCACCGCCGGTCGGAGCAGGCCGGCCACGACGAGCATCGCCGTGGCGAGACAGCTGGCCGCGACGACCCACCTCCACCGCGCCGTCAGCGGCCGCCCGTCGGGGAACAGCACGACGAGCAGCACGATCAGGCCTGCCGAGACGACCCACAGGTTCTCCGAGACCGTGATGGCGAGGGTGCCCGCCGGGAGGTCGCGCAGGACGGCGAGCACGCCGTACTCCCGCGACGCGGCGGTCAGGACCTGGAGCGCCCCCGCGCCCAGCAGGAGCCCGCCCACGACGTTCCCCGGCCGCCCCCGGAGGATCAGCCAGCCGGGCACGCCCAGCGACAGTGCCATCGTCAGGCTGGCCAGCCACCAGGTGGTGAGCTCGCTGTCCCGCGGGTTCATCCGGTGCAGGACCAGCGTGGCCACGATCCCTGCGCCGGCCAGCCAGGCCGTCACCGCGGCGCGACCCGAGCGTGGCATGTCAGGAGTATGGCCCGGCGCGCGGCTCAGCGGAGCGGATCCGCGACAGCGACCACCGGCTCGTCGACCCGGCCGCGGCCGGCCGTGCGGAACGCGAGCGCGGTGAAGCCGGCGCCGAGGGCGACCGCGACCAGGCCTACGACGCCGGCCGAGCCGGTGTCGTCGGGCCACATCAGGGACGCCACCCCGTACACCGTCGCGACGACTCCGGCGCCGATCGCCGGGAGCCGCCACCCGGGCGTGCGCAGCGCGGCCAGCAGGCCGAGGAACGGCAGGCTGATGATGGCGTGGTAGCCCGCGATGACATCGAGCTGCCGTTCGCCGGTCAGGTCGGACGCGACCCCGCCCAGGTGGGCGGCGAGCACGGCGACCGGCGCGGCGGCCACGAGTGCCACGACCGCGAGCAAGCCGTCGACGCGGCCGGTCGGCCGGAAGAGCTGTCCCCGGGCCGGGTGCAGGAGCCCGGTGAGCGCGATCGCCAGCGGGAACCCGACCTCGAACGCCGGGTCGGAGACGCGGAAGCGGATGCCGGTGGCCAGCAGGCAGCCGACCACGACCAGGGCCGTCTGCCACCAGGCGATCCGATCGGCGCTGCGCCACACCGAGCCGGCGAAGGCGGTCGCGAGGAGCGCGAGCATCGTCGCGTGGGTGGCGAGCAGGACGTGGTCGGTGCCGCCCTGGCCGCCGGAGAGGACGCCCTCGAGGAGCGCGCCGACGGCCAGCAGCGCACAGGGGAGTGCGAACAGGATGCTGAAGATGCGGAAGAGGAGCCTTGTCATGGATGGAGGCTCGTCGCAGCTGTGTCCCGGACGCCTGGGCCCGGAGTCCCGGCGGCCCGGGAGATCGGTCCCGGTCAGGCCCCGCTGGGTCGGAGGGCGCAGGTGTCACGCCGCTTCCACTCCGGCGGCTCGCGGTAGTACGACTGCAGGCCGCGTCGCTGCCGCGGCCCGAGCGCCTCCCAGTCGGCCCACTCGACGTCGTAGCCGAGCGAGTCGGCCATCAGCTCCATCGCCGCCTTGCTGGGGATGCCGGCGGGCGCGCGCACCTGGTCGGCGACGTGCGGGATCGCGTTGAGCCGGTTGTCGGTCTTCTCGCGAATGAGGCGGATCACCGGGTCGGTGGTCATCGCGAACTCGCTGTCCACGATCACCAGCCGGGGCTCGAGCCGCGCGATCAGCTTGAGCAGGCCGTAGTGGTCCATCACGTGGTAGAAGAGCCCGAGCAGCGCCACGACGTCGAACCGCCTGCCCTCGACGACCAGCCGCGGCAGGACCTGGTAGACGTCCCCGGCGATGAAGCTCACGCGGTCCTTGTCCGGGCCCTCGGGGTACGCCGCGAACTGCTCGATCAGCTCCTCGCGGGCCTCCACGCCGACCACCTCGGCGGCTCCCGCGGCGCTCAGCGCGTACGACCACCGGCCGTCGTGCGAGGCCAGGTCGAGCACCGAGCTGCCCCGGATCTCGTCGGCGTAGGGCTGTACCAGGAACCGGTGCCGCTTGTTCAGCCGGTTGATGCTGCCCGGCGTCGCGGCGTACCGCGGGCTGTCGCGCAGGAAGTCGAAGAACCCCATGGCAGCAACCTACGGCCGGCCGCGCCGTGACGGTGCCCGCCGGGCCGTAGCGTGGACGCGTGAGGAGCTGGAGCCGGCGCAGCGTGCTCGGCGCCGGGATGCTCGGGGCCGGAGCCCTGGGAGCGTCCGCCTGCACCGGAGATCGGACGCCGCCGGCGGCTGGGCCGACGCCGTCGAGCCCGTCCACGACGAGCGCCGCGGCCGGACGTCCCGACTGGGCCCGGCTGCGCCGCTCGGTGACCGGCAGCCTCGCACGGCCCGGCGACCCGGCGTACGACCGCGTGCGGCTGCTGCAGAACCCGCGGTACGACGGGCAGCACCCGCTCGCGGTGCTCTCGGTCGCGTCCGCGGCCGACGTGGCCACGGCCATCCGGTTCGCGCGTGACCACGACGTTCCGGTCGCGATCCGGTCGGGTGGGCACAGCTACCCGGGCTGGTCCGGCGGCGGCTCGCCCCGGGCCCTCGTGATCGACTGCCGGCCGCTGGACCGGGTCGCCCTGGACGGCGGCACCGCCACGATCGGTGCCGGCGCCACGCTCGCCCACGTCTACGGGGAAGTCGGCGGCCGCGGACGCGCGATCGCCGGTGGCTCCTGCCCGACGGTGGGGGTCGCCGGACTGACGCTGGGCGGGGGAGTGGGCGTGCTCACCCGCGCCCTCGGCCTCACCTGCGACGCCGTGCGCTCCCTGCAGGTCGTGACCGCGGACGGCACGCAGCGCACCGCGAGCGCCCAGGAGGAGCCCGACCTGTACTGGGCGCTGCGCGGCGGGGGTGGCGGCCACCTCGGGGTCGTGACGTCCTTCGTGCTCGACACGGTCGAGGCGCCGACCATCAGCTCGACGTACCTCCAGTGGCCGTTCGCGGCCGCCGCGGAGGTGATCCGAGCCTGGCAGCAGTGGGCTCCGACCGCCGACAGCCGGCTCTGGTCGACCCTCAAGGCGCTCGGCGGCGCGACGCACCCCGACGGGCCCACGCTGCTGATGTCGGGCACGTGGACCGGGCCGAGCGGCGAGCTCGACGCGCAGCTGTCCGGACTGCTCGACCACGTGCCGAGGCCGAGCGTCCGGGCCGACCACGTCCGCGGCTACCTCGAGGCGATGCGGGCCTACGCCGGCTCCCCGGCGCGGGAGGCGTTCAGCGCCACCTCGCACGTCGCGTACGACGAGCTGGACCCAGCGGGCATCGCGGACCTCCTCGACCAGGTCCAGCGTGCCGGGGCCAGCGGGCTGAAGGAGGCCGGGATCTCGCTGGACGCGCTCGGCGGCCGGGTCCGTGACCTCGCGCCGGGCGACACGGCGTTCGTGCACCGCGAGGCGCTGGCGACGGTGCAGTACACCGCGACGTTCCCGCCCGGTGACGCGACCGCCGCCGACGGCTACGTGCGCGGCTTCCGCGCGGCGATGGTGCCGCACTGGGGCAACACCGCCTACGTCAACTACGCCGACCCGACGCTCCCCGACCCGGGCCGGGCCTACTTCGGCGCCAACGCGGACCGGCTGGCACAGGTCCGCGAGCGGTACGACCCGGACCGCTTCTTCGCCCAGCCCCAGGGTCTCTGACCAGCGACGGCGGGCGGCATACCCGAAATCGGGTAAGTCGCCCGCAACCGGCAACCGGTGAGGTGGGTCGGTCCGAAACACGGGCAAGCGGTCGCGCCCGGCGGCCCACGTTTCCAAGGAGATCGTCATGAAGTTCCGCTCCCTCGGCGTCACCCTGGCCGCCACGGCCCTCATGGGGGCTGTCGCCGTCGCGCCCGCCACCGCCGACCCGGCCTCGAAGAGCCCGGCACACAAGCCCCTGGGCAACAAGAGCCTGGCCAAGGTGCTCACGGCCGACGGCGACCGGTTCGACAAGCGGTGGTACGACTACGACATCGTCACCGAGGCGGCCCTGGCCGTCATCGCGGCCAAGCCCGACAGCCCGGTCGCGGCGCTGACCAAGGGCCGGGTCCCCCTGACCGCGTTCATCCCGAACGACTGGTCCTTCCGCCAGCTGGCCACCGAGCTCACCGGCACCACGTTCAAGAACGAGAAGGCCGTCTTCGACGCGTTGGCCGGCCTGGGCATCGACACCGTCGAGACGGTGCTGCTCTACCACGTGGTCCCCGGAGCGACGATCCGCGCCAAGGACGCCCTCCGCGCGGACGGTGTCGCGCTGACCACCGCCCAGGGCCAGAGCGTCACCGTCGACGTGATCTACCCGAAGCTGCCGATCGTGCAGCTCCAGGACCAGGACCCCAACGCCACGGACCCGTACCTGGACCCCGCGGCGCTGGACATCAACAAGGGCAACAAGCAGATCGCGCACGGCATCGTCCTGGTGCTGCGTCCGGCCGACCTGTGACCGCGGCGGTCAGGGGCTGACCGTGTCCCCGGGGTCCCCGGGGTCCTCAGGGTCCTCGGGGTCCCCGGGGACCGGTGGGGCCAGCAGGTCGAGGAAGTGACCGAGGTCGATCCGGGACACCTGTTGGTGCCGGAGCCGGGCACGGCGGACGACCGTGTACCGGTTCCGGCGCCCCACCTTGGCCTTCCTCAGGTAGCCCTGCTCGACCAGGTCGCGCACGATCTGCTGCACCGCGCGCTCGGTGATCCCGACTGCGTCCGCGACGTCCCTGGTGCGGGCGTCGGGGTCACGGGCGAGCGAGACCAGCACATGTCCGTGATTCGAGAGGAAGGTCCACCCGCCACTACTCATGTGAAGAAATATACGTGAGTCTGAGTACGCACGATGGTACGGCTACCCGGCCAGTGTGCCGGCGAACACCTGCCACGCCAGGGCCGACTTCGCGGTCAGGCTGAGCAGGATGTAGATCCGCTCGCCGAACAGGTAGTCGCGCCACCGGCCGCGCGCCCGGTACTGCAGCCACTGGTTGACCGCGAAGACGTTGAAGAAGGCGAACAGCGAGATGAGGATCCCGTAGACGAAGCCCGGCGGGGACGCTGCGGAGCCCGAGCCCGGGGCGACCACGTAGAGGGCGATCGCCAGCCACGGGACGATGCCGGCGATGCAGCCGAAGACGAACGGCAGCCAGCCCCGCCGCCGGGCTCCTCGTAGCGCTCCTGCAGCCAGCCGAACAGGATCATCGACGCGTTGACCCCGAACAGCGCCAGCAGGGCGGCGGCGTCGGAGATGCCGACGAGCTGGGCGATGACCACGATCATCAGCGACGAGGAGAGCGAGTACTCCACCCAGCTCGCCGTGTTGCGGTCCGGGCCAGGTCGGCGACGTAACGGCGCCACCACACGGTCGACACCAGCAGGTGCGCGAGCGCCGAGATCGCCAGGAACGCGGCAACGGCGGCACCGGTCGGGAGGTCGAACAACGTCACCGGTGCCGCGGCGGGGGTGCCCGGCGGCCCCTGCAGGTACGTACGCCGTGACCGGGAGGGCGAACCCGGTCGCCAGGGCGGCCACCGCCACCGCCTGCGCGACGTGGAGCGCGGCAGCGACGAGGTTGTCGCGCCGCAGCCGGGGTCCGGGTGGCTGGGGTGGGCAACGGGCAGGGACGGCATCGCGAACTTCCTGTGGCCGGTTTGACATCGAATGTCACTTCGCGAATACTCTAGCGCACGAGGGGAGTACCCCACTCACGACGACGCCGTCAGTACGGCCGGCCCCGATGCCGGCTCGGCGCGTCGGCCGCCGGGCCTGGTCCGGCGGTGGGGGAGACCTCCGACGGCCCGCCCGCGCGGGCACGAAGGAGGCTCTCGATGGAGGCACCCGGCAGGCGACGTCTCGATCCCGTGCTCGGCAAGGACATCGGTCGGCGCATCGTGCGGCGGGACCGCGATGCGATCGACCGGGCCTATGCGGCGTACGCCCCGGCGGTGCTGGCCTACGTGAGCAGGTACGTCGGGCGGGATGAGGCCGAGGACGTCGTCAGCACACGTTCCTGGACCTGCGTGGCGTCACGCGCACCGGTACGACCCGGAGCGTCGCTTCACGGGCTGGTTGTTCACGATCGCCCACCGGCGGGCCGTCGACGCGGTCCGTGCCCGACGCCCCCGGCCGGTCGACGTGGAGGTCCTGCAGCACCTGCCCGGCGAGGACGGGCGCGAGACCGCCGACCGCTCCGCGCGCGCCGCCGACGTCCGGGCGGCGCTTGCCCGGCTGCCCGACCACGAGCGTGTCGTGGTGGAGCGGAGCCGACTCCGCCGACCTCACGCAGCGCGAGATCGCCGAGCGGCTCGACGTACCGCACGGCACGGTGAAGGCGCGGGCGGCCCGCGGGATCCGGCGGCTCGGCCGACGACTTGAAGGCCGCTTGACATACGAACTACATTTCGTGAATACTTGATCGCGCAGAGGGGAGTACCCCACTCGCGACGACACCGTCAGTCCGGCCGGCCGTGTCCGGTCCGGTGCGTCGGCCGCCCGGCAGGCGGCGGTGGGGAGACCTCCACGGCCCGCCAGCGGGCAGCTGGAGGTACGCGATGGATGTTCCCCTGTGGGCCTGGGCCGCGGTCCTCGCCGTCATCCTGGCGATGCTCGCGGTGGACCTGTTCGCCCACCGCACCGCGCACGTGGTCTCGGTCCGGGAGGCCGCGGTCTGGTCGGCGGTCTGGGTCACGCTCGGGCTCGCCTTCGGCGGCGTGGTGTGGTGGGCGTACGGCGCCGAGGCCGGCGGCGAGTACTTCGCCGGCTACCTGATCGAGAAGTCGCTGGCCGTCGACAACGTCTTCGTCTTCGCGCTGATCTTCACCTACTTCGCCGTGCCGCGGGAGTACCAGCACCGGGTCCTGTTCTACGGCGTGCTCGGCGCGCTGGTCTTCCGGGCGATCTTCATCGCCGGCGGCGCGGTCCTCATCGAGCAGTTCGCCTGGGTCCTGTACCTCTTCGGGGCGTTCCTGGTCTTCACGGGGTGGAAGATGTTCACCCACCGCAACGACGAGATGGACCCCTCCCGCAACCCCGTGCTGCGGCTGGTCCGCAGGCGGATCCCCAGCACCGACGAGTACCACGGCCAGAAGTTCTGGGTGAAGCAGGGCGGCACGGTGGGTGGCCACGCCACTGTTCATGGTGCTGGTCCTCGTCGAGACCACCGACATCATCTTCGCCGTCGACTCGATCCCCGCCATCTTCGCCGTGACCCAGGAGCCGTTCCTGGTCTTCACCAGCAACGCCTTCGCGATCCTCGGTCTGCGGGCGATGTACTTCCTGCTCGCCGACCTGATCCACCGGTTCGTCTACCTCAAGGCCGGCCTGGCCGCGATCCTGGTCTTCGTCGGCATCAAGATGCTGCTCCTCGACGTCTGGAAGGTGCCGATCTGGCTGTCGCTGACGGCCATCGCCACGAGCATCACCGTGGCCGTCGTGGCGAGCCTGCGCGCCACCCGTCCGTCGGCCGCGACCCAGGAGCGGGAAGGGGCCGTCCGATGACCGCTGCCGATGCGCACACCGCCGTCCGGCTGCTGATGCCGACCGAACCCGCGCCGCGGATGACGGCGCCCGACGCCGAGCGCCTGCGCGGCCTGGCCGAGGAGGTCCGTCGCGAGCTGTGGGACCGGGGATCGTCGGGCGCACCCGGCTCGCGCGCGCAGTCTCGCCGAGCGGGTGGAACGCGTCGCCGGTCAGCCCACCGACCGGGCGGTGGCCATCTATGCGAGCCCCGCGGGCAGCCGGACCTTCTGGCTGTCGTTCCCGGTGGTCGCCCGGGTCGCGGTCGAGCACGCCGCAGCCCGCCCCCCGGTACCCGCGCTGCACCGCCTGCGCGCAGCGCACGACGCGCACCCCGGCGCGGTGGCCAGCGGCACCGCCGCGTGCTGGCACGCCGCCCACCGGGGCACGCCCGACCTGCTGCTGGTCGAGGAGGACCTGGTCGGCCCGGACTCCCCGCGCGCCCTCGTCGACGACCTCGCCGAGGTCGTCACCCTGCGCGGTGGTCAGGTCGTGCTCGTGGGCAGCGGGGACCTGGCGGCGTACGGACGGGTCGCGCTGCTCACGGACGTGCGTACGGCCGGGCGTACGCCGGCAGCGGCGGCTCGGAGGTCACCCAGCGGTTCGGGTCGAGGATCCCTGTCGTGAACCGCGCGATGCTCTGGCCGAAGGCGGTGGAGCCGGCCGGGTCGCCGTGCGGGATGAACGTCTCCGAGCAGGTCGACGCCGGGATCCGGGACGGATCCGCCGGGCCCGGGTGGGTGAGCGCGTCGAGGGTGAGTGCGTAGCCGACCGGATCCCCGAGGATCAGGCCGTGCTCCGACGGGTCGGCCGCGCACACCTCGTTGAGCACGATGTTGCTGGCGCCGTCGAGGTGGCTGGCCTGCGGCTGCGGCCGGACGATCTCGTCGTACGGCCCGGCGAGCGAGGTGACGGAGGCGCCCGCCGGCAGCGGGGCGTTCTGGAGGGCCGCAACCGTGCGTGCACCGACCCGGAGCTGCCACGCGAGCGCGGCACACCGGCTCGCCGTGCAGGCTTCCGCTCGCGAGCTCGGTGCCGCCGAACGGTCCGGCGAGGCTGACCACGTCGTCGAGCCGGTCCGCCACGCGCGGCCAGAACTTCATCGCCCACACCGGGAGGGCGCCGCCCTGGCTGTGACCCACCACCGAGATGCGCCGCCCGGCCAGCCGCGCGGTGAGCAGGATCCCCCGCCGCACCCGCACCGCCGCCTCGGTGAAGCTGCCCAGGCCGTCGTCGGGGAGTGCGAGGGTGCACGTGGCGAAGCCGTCGGCCTGCAGGGCGCGCTCGTAGCCCCAGGCGTACGCCTCGTCCGGGCGGGACCCCGTGCCGGGGACGAGCAGTACGACGCCGTGCGCGCCGTGCAGCACGTCCCGGCCGGGACACGTCAGCCAGCCGGGGGTCGCGGCCGGCGCCGGACCCGCGGTGCCGCCGACGAGCAGCCCGGCGGTCATCAGGACGGTCAGGACGAGGGTCGCCAGGCGCGACCGGCGAGGACGCTGCATGCCCCGGTCAACGACGGCGCTCGGGGGCGGCTACGCGACGAGCGGCGCGCCGATCTGGCCCAAAACAAGAACGTGTTCTAGTATCGATGTGTTCGTGCTCGTGACTCGAACGATGACAGGAGATGCGATGTCCAAGGCAGTTCTCGACGGCATCCGTGACCTGCTGCCCACGATCCGCGAGCGCGCGGACGAGGCCGAGCGACTCCGGGTGGTGCCGGAGGCCTCGATCAAGGAGATCGAGGAGACCGGGTTCTTCCGGATGCTCCAGCCGCAGCGGTTCGACGGCCTCGAGGCCGACCCGGTCGACTTCTACACCGCGGTGCGCGACATCGCCAGCGCCTGCGGCTCGACCGGCTGGGTCTCCAGCGTGCTCGGCGTGCACCCGTGGCAGGTCGCGCTGTTCGCCGACGAGGCGCAGCAGGCGGTCTGGGGGAGCGACACCGACGATGCGGCTGAGCTCGTCGTACGCGCCGACCGGCAAGGCCGACGTCACCGACGGTGGCTACACGCTGTCGGGCAAGTGGAGCTTCTCCTCCGGCTGCGACCACGCCACCTGGGTGCTGCTCGGCGGGCTGGTGTTCAACGAGGAGGGCAACGTCGTCGACTTCAAGACGTTCATGGTCCCGCGCGAGAACTACCGATCGACGACGTCTGGAACGTCGTCGGCCTGCGCGGCACCGGCTCCAACGACATCATCGTCGAGGACGTGTTCGTCCCCGAGGCGTTCACGCTGTCGATGGGCGAGACCGGCCAGTGCAAGGGCCCGGGCCAGGAGCAGAACACCTCCGACCTGTACAAGCTGCCGTTCCACTCGATCTTCACCACGACGATCTGCACGCCGATCATCGGGATGGCCTACGGCGCGTACGCCGAGCACGTCGACATGCAGCAGAAGCGGGTGCGCGCGGCGTACCTCGGGGAGAAGGCCTCGCTGGACCCGTTCGCCGCGGTCCGGATCGCCAGGGCGTCCTCGCGACATCGACGCCGCGTGGGCGCTGGCGATGAACAACATCCGCGAGGAGATGGCGCTGGTCGAACAGGGCGAGAAGATCCCGCTCCAGCTGCGGCTGAAGGTGCGCCGCGACCAGGTGCTCGGCACCCAGCGCGCGATCGACGCGATCGACGCGCTGTTCGAGGCGTCCGGCGGGCGCGCGCTCGCCGAGGGCACCTACCTCCAGCGGGCCTGGCGCGACGCGCACGCCGGCCGGGTGCACGCCGCCAACGACCCCGAGCGCGCGCTGCAGATGTACGGCGCGCACGAGTTCGGCCACAAGATCGACCCGGGGATGTACTGAGTGTCCGACATGACGACTTCTCCAAGGAGAGCGGTGCAGCGCTCGGCCAAGGCCGGCGACGTCACCCTGAACTACTACGAGGCCGGCGAGCGGATCGGGACTCGGCGGCGGGCTGCCGCTCGTGATGCTGCACGGCGGCGGGCCGGGCGCGTCGGCGTGGTCGAACTTCGGCACTGCGCTGCCGCGGTTCGCCGCGCAGTTCCGCACGCTGCTGGTGGACCAGCCGGGCTTCGGCGGCTCGGACAAGCCGCCGGTGGTCGGCAACTACTACCGGCACTCGGCCGACTACGTGGTGCAGCTGCTCGACGAGCTCGGCATCGACCGGGTGCACCTGCTCGGCAACAGCCTCGGCGGCGGCACGGCGATGCGGCTGGCGCTCACGTACCCCGACCGGGTCGGCCGGCTGGTCCTGATGGGCCCGGGCGGGCTCTCGCTCAACCTCTTCCACGCCGACCCGACCGAGGGCGTCCAGCGGCTGATGGACTTCGGCGCCGAGCCGACCCGCGAGAACCTCCGCGCGTTCATCTCGACGATGGTGGTCAACCAGGACCTGGTCACCGACGAGCTCGTCGAGGAGCGGTTCGCCGACGCGACCGCGCCCGGGGCCCAGGAGGCGATGCGCTCGATGGGCATGTCGTTCTGGAACCCGGAGACCGCCGAGGACGGGATGCTCTGGCGCGAGGCGCACCGGCTGCGCAAGCACACGCTGCTCACCTGGGGCCGCGAGGACCGGGTCAACCCGCTCGACGGCGCGATGGCGGCGCTGAAGCTGATCCCGAAGGCCCAGCTGCACGTCTTCCCGCAACTGCGGGCACTGGGCGCAGATCGAGGCGGCCGACGAGTTCGCCGAGATCTCCACCGCGTTCCTCGCCCGGCACAAGGAGCGCTCATGACCATCGACATCAAGTCCATGGGCTACGTCCGCGTGGCCAGCACCGACCTCGAGCAGTGGGGGACCTTCGCCGGCAAGGTGCTCGGCCTCGCCGAGGGCCGCGGGCCGAACCCCGACCACCAGTACTGGCGCATCGACCAGGTCTCGGCGCGGCTCGTGGTCTTCCCCGCCGAGGTCGACCAGCTCGACTGCGTCGGCTGGGAGGTCGCCGACCACCAGGCGCTGCAGGAGGCCCGCGAGCACCTGAAGAAGGCCGGCGTCGAGTTCGAGGAGGGCACCCGCGAGGAGCTCGCCGAGCGCCGGGTCCAGGAGCTGGTCCGGTTCGCCGACCCGTTCGACAACGTCTTCGAGCTCTTCCACGGCATCACCTACGAGTCGCGGCCCGTCGTCACGCCGTACGCCGCCCGGTTCGTCACCGGCGACCAGGGGATGGGCCACATCGTGCTGCCGGTGACCGACGACGTGGAGGCGCTGCGGTTCTACACCGACGTCCTCGGCTTCCGGCTGCGCGACTCGATGAGCATGCCGGGGGAGTTCGTCGGCAAGGAGCCCGGCTCGAAGGTGTGGCTGCGGTTCCTCGGCGTCAACCCGCGCCACCACTCGCTGGCGTTCCTGCCGATGCCGAACCCGTCCAAGTGCGTCCACATCATGCTCGAGGTCGACGAGCTCGACCACGTGGGGCGCGCGCTCGAGCGGGTGCGCAAGCACCAGGCGCCGCTCTCGGCCACGCTCGGCCGGCACATGAACGACGAGATGGTCTCGTTCTACGTCAAGTCGCCCGGCGGGTTCGACGTCGAGTTCGGCACCGACGGCCTCACCGTCGACGACGCCCGCTGGGTCGCCCGGGAGTCGACCGCCGTGTCCTACTGGGGCCACGACTTCGGCGCCGGAGCGCAGTGAAATCGGCCGGAATGGGAAACTGGTCCTCATGACCTCGGAGCCCAGCCGCGAGATCCCGGAGGGGATGAACCCCAACGCCCGGGAGACCTGGCCGAGCCCGGAGCTGATCTACTCGTGGCTGGGCGACCAGGACATCGACTTCGAGTTCCGGCCCGGCGAGGACGTCGCCGTCCACGACGACCCCGAGCACGTCGCCGCCGCGCGCCGCTTCCGCGACGTCCTGGGCCGCTTCGCCTCGGGCGTCACCGTCGTGACCGGTACGTCGAACGGGGAGCCGGTCGGACTGACCTGCCAGTCGTTCTCGAGCGTCTCGCTCGAGCCGCCGCTGGTGCTGTTCATCCCGGCCAAGACCTCGCGGGCCTGGCCGCACATCCAGCGCTCGGGCAAGTTCTGCGTGAACTTCCTGGCCGCCGACCAGGCCGACCTGTCCAACACCATGGCCAGCCGCGGCGTCGACAAGTTCGCCGACGTGAAGTGGACGCCGTCGCCGCAGACCGGGTCCCCGATGCTCGAGGGAGCGCTGGCCCACGTCGACTGCACGATCCACGCCGTCCACGAGGCCGGCGACCACTACGTCGTGATCGGCCGGGTCGTGGACCTGGTCGGCCGTGACGACGGTGGGCAGGACCCGCTGCTGTTCTACCGCGGCGAGTACCGCACCACCGACGCGCGCTGAGCCGCGCCGGCCCTGGCGCAGCTCAGGCCGACGGCAGGCGGTCGGGGTCGCCCTTGCCGTAGCCGGTCCACGTCGTACGGCGCGGGTTGGCGACCGTGCGCGGCAGCTGCTCCTCGCGCTCGCCCGTGCCGTCGAAGAGCGGCTCGAGGTGGAGGTCGAGGTCCGACGGGTTGGTCATGAACGTGGTCATGAGCTGACCGTAGGAGTGACGGATGTGACGGACGAGAATTCCCCGGAAACTCGTGGCAACGGTCCAGAGCGATCGGTAACGAGTCGCCCACATCCGGTCAACAGAGCCGGAACAGGCCTTGACGGAGGGCTCGCACCTGCCCCGGTGACCCGCATGCCGCAGTAGTGTGCGGCAAGGGTGGCTACCCGGCCGACGTTCGGTTCGTCGAGGAGATGGACAAGGCATGAGGATGTGGACGGCAGCGGTGGTGGTCGCCGTAGCGTCGCTGGTGGCTGGCGCCACTGCCGTCCACCTCGGCAGGAGCGACCCGAAGGCCGGGAGCGTTGAGCGTCGTGCGGACGGTCCGATGCATGTACCACCCGCACATGGCGGCGCCGTCACACTGCGCACCGGCGCGGTGTTCACCGACGGTTTCGAGATCTTGTCCGTGGCAGGCGACGAGCCGGCGACCATCGACTCCGTCGCGCTGGTCGACAACGGCGGGTTCGAGTTGCTGGGGGCCAAGGTCGCCTCACCGGACCGGCGAACGGGCTTCGTCCAGTTCCTCCACGGGTGGCCACCGGCCGGACCCGAGCTCAAAGGCACCCGCCCGATCGACGCCATGGGCGCCTCCATCACGCCCTCGGCGGCCGGCGAGCCCGGCTGGGAGCTGTTCGTCGGAATTCGAGTGACCGGCACCGGGGTGCTGGAACGAACCGGCATCAAGGTCGACTACACCGTCGCGGGCGAGCGCTTCACCGCCACGCTCCCCGCGCAGCTGGTGGTGTGCACCAGCCGTAGCCAGGAAGTCCGCGGACACTGCCCCATGGATACCTAAGGGGTCTGCTGCACGAACGGGTGACAGGTTCGGTTGGGCCGCTTGACGTCCTGGGCTGAACGGCTCTCGGCAGATCCGGTCGATGCGGCTGCCCCCGTGTGGCCGTCGACAGGGACTTGCCCGGTCAGAGCGCCACGAGCGCGCGGTGCTCGCGCGGTGACCCGAACAGCTGGCCCAGCGCGTGCGCGCGCTTGAACACCAGGTGCGCGTCGTGCTCCCAGGTGATCGCGATGCCGCCGTGCAGCTGGATGGTCTCGCCGGCGATCGTGGCCAGCGGCCTCGCAGCAGTAGCGACGCCGCGACGTGCGCCAGGCTGCTCGGCGTCGTCCGCGCCGGTCGCCGACGGCGTACGCCGCCGCCCAGCACGCCGAGCGCGACATCTCGAGCGAGCACCAGCATGTCGGCCATCCGGTGCTTGAGCGCCTGGAAGGAGCCGATCGGCCGGCCGAACTGGACCCGCTCCTTGCTGTAGGCGACCGTCATCTCGAGGGCGCGGGCGGACAGCCCCGTCGCCAGTGCGGCGCACCCGACCGCGCCCACCAGCCGGGCCCGGTCCCGGGCCGCCGGACCGTCGCCGATCCGCGTCCGCCGCCCAGCCCGTGACCGTCGCGAGCCGGATGGTCTGGTCCATCGTCGGCACCCAGGCGACCTCGGCGTCGCTCGACCTCGTACAGCCCGTCGTCGGTCGCGGCGACGACGATCGCGGCCACGTCACCGTCGAGCACCGGCCGGTCGCCGTCCGCGAAGGCCGCCACCTCGCCGGCGGCGATGCGGGGGAGCAGCCGCTGCCGCGCGTCCTCGTCGGCGCCGGCGAGCAGCGCCTCGGCGGTGACCAGCGAGCTGAGCAGCGGCGCGGGCGCGAGCGACCGGCCGAGCTCCTCGAGCACGACGCAGCGTCTCGAAGAGCGAGCGCCGAAGCCGTCGTGCTCCTCGGGGATCGCCGAGCGCCGCCACGCCGATCTGCTCGCAGAGCGTCTGCCACAGCGACTCGTCGTAGCCGCTCGACGCGCGCGGTCGGCCCGCTTCGCGAGCAGCGAGCGGACGGTCGCGGCCAGCTCCTGCTGCTCCTCGGAGCAGCGCGAACTCCATCAGCGCAGCCCTGGTGCCGAGGAGCACGGCCGCGGTGGTACGCCGGGGTGCCCCACGCGGTCACCAGCGCCCGCACCTTGGTCAGCCACAGGCTCAGGTCGAACTCCGCGGTGTAGCCGATCGCGCCGTGCACCTGCAGGCCGGTGCGCGAGGCGCAGGTACGCCGCGTCGCCGGCCGCGACCTTCGCGGCCGAGGCGGGGACCTCGCCGAGCGCGGCGCCGAAGACCAGCGGCCGGGCGAAGTCGAGACGCGATCCGCACGTCGGCGAGCTGGTGCTTGATCGCCTGGTAGGAGCCGATCTCGCGCCCGAACTGCTTGCGCTGCTTGACGTAGGTCACCGAGTCGGCGAGCAGCCGCTCGCCCGCGCCGAGCAGCTGGGCGGCGGTGGCGAGCACCGCCAGGTCGAACGCCGCGTCGTCCGTCTCGCCGGCTGCCGGTCGACCCGGAACAGGTGCCGGGTGCGGGTCGACCGAGGCGACCCGCTCGCCGACCGACTCCGCGGGCGAGCGAGCCGACGTACACCTGCGTCGGCCGCGTCGGCGTCCAGGGCGTACGGCACGTGCGGGGGCAGCGCGACCGTGGCGACGCCGGTCGACCTCGCGGCCGAGCGCGAGCGGCAGGTACGCCGCGGACTCGACCCACGGGCCGGGCACGGCGTGCCGGCCGAGCGCCTCGAACGCGACGCACACCTCGACCGGCGTCGGCCTCGGTCGCCAGCGAGCGGTCACGCCCTGCTCGGCGAGCCGCTTCCAGAGCTTCAGGCCCGGCGCGTGGTCGCCGTCGGCCCAGGCCCGCGCCGCACGCGACGGTGTCGCCGGAGGCGAGCAGCGCGTCGAGCGCGGCGGCGAAGTCGCGCTGGTCCTCGGTCGAGCTCGAACCTCACTTCGCTCCCTCCGATCGGCTTCGCCGGGGCTCCCGCGGCAGGCCGAGGATCCGCTCGGCGACGATGTTGCGCTGGATCTCGTTGGTGCCGGCGTAGATCGGGCCGGACAGCGAGAACATGTAGCCGTCCAGCCACGGTGACTCGACCTCGGCCTCGGGTCCGAGCAGGTCGAGCGCGGTCTCGTGCAGCGCGATGTCGAGCTCGGACCAGAACACCTTGTTCACCGAGCCCGCCGCGCCCATGTCGCCGCCGGCGGCGAGCCGGGTGACCGTGCCCCAGGTGTAGAGCCGGTAGGCCTGGGCCTTGATCCAGGCGTCGACGACGCCGTCGCCTGCGCTCGGACGGCTCGCCGCGCTCGCGGTACAGCTCGACCAGCCGGTCCGCGGCCGCGCAGAAGCGCCCGGGGGAGCGCAGCGAGAGCCCGCGCTCGTTGCCGGCGGTGCACATCGCGACCCGCCAGCCGTCGCCGGGCGCGCCGAGCACGTCGGAGTCGGGCACGAAGACGTCGTCGAAGAAGACCTCGGCGAAGCCGGCCTCGCCGTCGAGCTGGGCGATCGGCCGCACGGTGACGCCCTCGGCGTCGAGGGGGAAGCAGGAAGTAGGTCAGCCCGCGGTGCCGCTCGGCCTCCGGGTCGGAGCGGAACAGCCCGAAGCCCCAGTGGGCGTACGCCGCCCGCGAGGACCAGGTCTTCTGCCCGTTGAGCACCCAGCCGCCGCGCTCGTCGTCGCGGCGCGCGGTCGAGCGCAGCGACGCCAGGTCGGAGCCGGCCTCGGGCTCGGACCAGCACTGCGCCCAGATCCGCTCGCCGGTGGCCATGGTCGGCAGGAACCGGTCCTGCTGCTCGGGGGTGCCGTGGTCGAAGATGATCGGCGCGAGCAGGAAGATGCCGTTCTGGCAGACCCGGCCGGGCGCGCCGGCGCGGTAGTACTCCTCCTCGAAGATCACCCACTCGACGAGCGACGCCTCGCGGCCGTGGTACTCCTCGCGGCCACGACACCACCGACCAGCGGGCGTCGGCGAGCCGCGCCTCCCACTCCTGGTGGGCGGCGAAGCCCTCGGCGGTGTCCATCGACGGCAGCGGCTCGGCCGGCACGTTGCTCGGCCAGCCAGGCGCGCGCCTCGTCGCGGAAGGCGAGCTCGGACTCGCTCAGGTTCAAGATCCATCTTACTTCCTCAGCTCGCGTCTTGAGCACCTTGCCGGACAGGTTGCGCGGCAGCGCGTCGACGAGCTCGACGTCCCGCGGCACCTTGAAGTTGGCCAGTCGCTCCTTGGCGAAGGCGATCACGTCGTCGGGTGCCGACCGTCGGCCCGACGACGTACGCCTTGCCGACCTCGCCCATCCGCTCGTCGGGGACGCCGACCACGGCGACGTCCGCGACGCCGTCCATGCCGGGCGAGCGCCTGCTCGACCTCGGCGGGGTACACGTTGAAGCCGCCGGAGATGTACATGTCCTTGAGCCGGTCGGTGATCGTCAGGTTGCCCGCGCTCGTCGAGCACGCCGACGTCGCCGGTGTGCAGCCAGCCGTCCGCGTCGATCGCCTCGGCGGTGGCCGCCGGGTCGTCGAGGTAGCCGAGCATCACGTAGTCGCCGCGCACGCAGCAGCTCCCCGGTCGTCCGGCGCGATGCGGATCTCCATGCCGGGGACGCGCGCCCGCAGGTGGTCGCCACGGTCTCGGCGGAGTCGCCCTCGCGGCACATGGTCACGACGACCGCCTCGGTCATGCCGAAGGCGGTCACGACCTGGTCGATGCCGCAGGCCCTGCGGTTCCGGGGCGCGCATCCGCTCGATGAGCACGACCGGGACGACGGCCGCGCCGGTGACCGCGAGCCGCAGCGACGACAGGTCGCGCTCGGCCCGGCCCGGCGCGGCCAGCAGGGACTGGTAGATCGTCGGCGCGCCGGGCAGCACCGTGATCCGCTCGGACTCGATCAGCCGCATCGTCTCGTCGAGGTCGAACGTCGCGACCGGGTAGAGCGTGGCGCCGGTGAGCAGCCCGACGACGATGCCGACCTTGTAGCCGAAGGAGTGGAAGAACGGGTTGACCACCAGGTAGCGGTCGTCGGCGTTGACGCCGCCGAGCGACGCCCCAGGCGTCGGCGACGCCGACGGTCTGCCGGTGCGCCGACATCGCGCCCTTCGGGCGGCCGGTGGTGCCGGAGGTGAACAGGATGTCGGCCACGTCGTCGGGGGACACGGCCTCGGCGCAGCCCGGTCGACGTCGCGCCGGGTCGGCGGCCACGGAGGCGAGGTCGGCGAGGTCGACGATCTCGCGGACGCTCGTCAGGTCGCTGGCGGCCCGCAGGTCGGCGATCTGGGTGCGGCCGAGGAAGCCGTCGGCGACCACCGCGAGGACGGCGCCGGTGCGGTCGACCAGGTCGGCGACCTCGTGGCCGGTGTAGCGGGAGTTCGCGGGCACGAGCGTGCCGCCGGCGTAGGAGACGGCCAGCGCGGCGACGACCCAGTCGATGCTGTTCGGCGCCCAGAGCACCACGCGGTCGCCCGGCCCGACGCCGCGCGCGACGGTAGCCCGCGCGCGGTCGTCGCGGACCCGGTCGAGCAGGTCGGCGAAGGTGAGGACGCGGTCGCCCTCGACGTACGCCGGCTGGTCGCCGAACCGCTCCGCGGCAGCGCGGAGCGCGGCGGGGATGGTCCGTCTCCACGGGTACCTCCGTCAGCCAACCAAGCAATTGCTTGGTAGGGTACCACCCGTGGACCTGACCGACTCCGACGAGGACCAGGCCTTCCGCGCCGAGGTGCGCGGCTGGCTCGAGGAGCACCTGGCCGGCGAGTGGGCCGCGCTGCGCGGCCTCGGCGGCGCCGGGCGCGACCACGAGGCGCACGAGGAGCGGCTCGCCTGGAACCGGCTGCTCGCCGAGCACGGCTGGACCTGCGTCGGCTGGCCGCAGCGAGTACGGCGGGCGCGGGCTGAGCCTGTGCCAGCAGGTGATCTTCCACGAGGAGTACGCCCGGGCGGACGCGCCGGTCCGCGTCAACCACCTCGGCGAGGAGCTGCTCGGCCCGACCCTGATCGCGTTCGGCACCGACGAGCAGCAGGCGCGCTTCCTGCCGCCGATCGTCGCGGTCGAGGAGCTGTGGGCGCAGGGCTACTCCGAGCCCGGCGCCGGCTCCGACCTGGCCAACGTGCAGACCCGGGCCCGCCTCGACGGGCGACGGAGTGGGTGTCGACGGCCAGAAGGTGTGGACCTCGCAACGCGCACTTCAGCCAGTGGGTCTTCGTCGTCGCCCGCACCGAGCCCGGGTCAGCGAGCGGCACCACGGGCTGTCCTTCCTGCTGGTCCCGCTGGACCAGGACGGCGTCGAGATCCGCCCGATCGAGCAGCTGACCGGCGGGTCGGAGTTCAACGAGGTCTTCTTCACCGGCGCCCGCACCGAGGCCGACCTGGTCGTCGGCGAGCCCGGGGAGGGCTGGGCGGTCGCGATGGCCCTGCTCGGCTTCGAGCGCGGCGTCTCGACGCTGGGCCAGCAGGTCGGCTTCGCGCGCGAGCTGGACGGCGTGGTCGAGCTGGCCCAGGACAACGGCGCCATCGACGACCCGGTGGTCCGGGACCGGCTCGCCGGCTCCGAGGTCGAGCTGGAGGTGATCCGGCTCAAGGCGCTGCGCGGCCTGTCGGTCCGACGGGGCTCGGCTCGGTGGCGGGCAGCTCGATCTTCAAGCTGGTCTGGGCGAACTGGCACCGCAGCTCGGCGAGGTCGCGATGGACGTGCTCGGCCCGGCCGGGCTGACCGCGGGCGCGCCGTACGAGACCTCGACGAGCTGGCAGCGGCTCTTCCTGTTCTCCCGCGCCGACACGATCTACGGCGGCAGCGACGAGGTGCAGCGCAACATCCTCGCCGAGCGCGTGCTCGGCCTGCCCCGCGAACCGAAGGGAACCCGATGAGCGACCACCGGCCCGAGCAGCCGGCCCCCGACTACGTCCCCGGACACGACCTGCTCGCCGGCAAGGTCGTCGTGGTGACCGCCGCCGCGGGCGCCGGCATCGGCGCCGCCGTCGTACGCCGCGCCCTCGAGGAGGGCGCCCGGGTCGGTCGTGTTCAGCGACACCCACGAGCGCCGGCTCGCCGAGGCCGAGGAGGCGCTGGCGGCCGAGTTCGGCGCCGACCGGGTGCGGCAGCTGGTCTGCGACGTCACCGACGAGGGCCAGGTGCAGGCGCTGCTCGACGCCGCCGACGAGCTCGGCGGGGTCGACGTGATGGTCAACAACGCCGGCCTCGGCGGCACCGCGAGCGTGCTCGAGATGACCGACGAGCAGTGGAGCCGGGTCCTCGACATCACCCTCACCGGCACGTTCCGCTGCGTGCGCGCGGCCGGCGCACCGGATGGCCGCGGCGGGCAAGAAGGGCGTGATCGTCAACAACGCCTCGGTGATCGGCTGGCGCGCCCAGGAGGGCCAGGCGCACTACGCCGCCGCCAAGGCCGGCGTGATGGCGCTGACCCGGTGCGCCGCCATCGACCTGGCGCCGCACGGCATCCGGGTCAACGCGGTCGCGCCGAGCCTGGCGATGCACCCGTTCCTGGCGAAGGTGACCTCCGACGAGCTGCTCGCCGAGCTCAAGCAGCGCGAGGCGTTCGGCCGCGCGGCCGAGCCGTGGGAGGTGGCCAACGTGATGGTGTTCCTGGCCAGCGACTACGCGTCGTACCTGACCGGCGAGGTCGTCTCCGTGAGCAGCCAGCATGCCTAAGGACGCGCAGGCCCCGGCGACGCAGCGCCGCGAGGAGCTGCTCGCGATCGCCGCGCGGCTGTTCGCCGAGAAGGGCTTCAAGAACACCACGGTGCGCGACATCGCCGACGCGGCGGGGATCCTGTCCGGCAGCCTCTACCACCACTTCGACTCCAAGGAGTCGATGGTCGACGAGATCCTGCGAACCTTCCAGGAGGAGCTGTTCGGCCAGTACGACGCGATCCTGGCCAGCGACGCCGACCCGCGCGCGAAGCTCGAGCAGGCGGTGCGGGTCTCCTTCGACGCGATCGACCAGCACCACGACGAGGTGGCGATCTTCCAGAACGACGCGGCGTACCTGCTGCACCTTCGACCGGTTCGGCTACCTCGCCGAGCGCAACGAGCAGTCGCGCGACGTGTGGCTGACGCTGCTGCGCGACGGGTGTCGACGCGGGCGTGCTGCGCGACGACCTCGACGTCGAGCTCGCCTACCGGTTCATCCGCGACACCGTCTGGGTCGCCGTCGCGGTGGTACCGCCCCGGCGGCCGGCGCACGCACACCGAGATCGCCGACCAGTACCTCTCGATCCTCCTGGAAGGGATTCACTCATGAGCTGAGGCCTACATCGTCGACGCCGTCCGCACCCCGGTCGGCAAGCGCGGCGGCGCGCTCGCCGGCGTGCACTCGGCCGACCTGGCGGCGCACTCGATCGCCGCGCTGGTGCGCCGTACCGGCGTCGACCCGGAGGCCGTCGACGACGTGATCCTCGGCTGCTGCGACACGATCGGCTCGCAGGCCGGCGACGTCGCGCGCACCGCCTGGCTGGTGGCCGGGCTGCCCGACCACGTGCCGGGCGTGACCATCGACCGGCAGTGCGGCTCCTCCCAGCAGGCGGTGCACTTCGCCGCGCAGGGCGTGATGTCGGGCACCCAGGACCTGGTGGTCGCCGGGGGAGTGCAGAACATGAGCGCGATCCCGATCTCCGCGGCGATGCTGGTCGGCCAGCAGTACGGCTTCTCCACGCCGTTCGCCGAGTCGCCGGGCTGGCAGGAGCGGTACGGCGACCAGGAGGTCAGCCAGTTCCGCTCCGCCGAGATGATCGCGGAGAAGTGGGACATCTCCCGCGAGGAGATGGAGGAGTTCGCCCTGGCCTCGCACGAGCGGGCCCGCGCCGCGATCGCCGAGGGCCGGTTCGGCAACGAGATCGAGCCGGTCACCCTGGCCGACGGCACCGTCGTCGACATCGACCAGTGCCCGCGCGACACGTCGCTGGAGAAGATGGCCGGCCTCCAGCCGCTCGCACCCGGCGGCCGGATCACCGCCGCGGTCGCCTCGCAGATCTGCGACGCGTCCTCGGCGATGCTGATCGCCTCCGAGCAGGCGGTCCGCGACCACGGGCTCACGCCGCGGGCGCGGATCCACCACCTGTCGGTGCGCGGCGACGACCCGGTCTGGATGCTGACCGGCCCGATCCGGGCGACCCGGCACGCGCTGGAGCGCACGGGTCTCGCGATCGACGACATCGACCTGTTCGAGTGCAACGAGGCGTTCGCGTCGGTCGTGCTCGCGTGGATGCGCGAGACCGGCGTGCCGCACGAGAAGGTCAACGTCAACGGCGGCGGCGATCGCGCTGGGCCACCCGATCGGCGCCACCGGCACCCGGCTGATGACGACCCTGCTCAACGAGCTCGAGCGCACCGGCGGCCGCTACGGCCTGCAGACCATGTGCGAGGGCGGCGGCCAGGCCAACGTGACGATCATCGAGCGCCTCTGACTGGGGGTGTCGTTCTTGACCGCAGCGTGGTGTCGACCAGCCGATGAGCGGGCGCCCCGGGACGTCATGCGGACGGTGTCACCCCTTGATCTGTCCGTATGACGTCCCGAGGCCGCGCCGCGAGGAACGTCCAGCCGCGATTCGCGCGGTGGTGCGAGCGCCACGGTCGCGATGTGGACACACCCAGTGAGGTGGCTCCGGCTTCATTGGACCAGCAGGCAGAACGGGTGGCCGGCGGGGTCGGCGAGCGCGTAGAGCGGTTCGCCGTCGTCCCGCGCGCGGTCGTGCAGCAGGCGGGCGCCCAGCGCCTCCGCGCGCTCGCGATGCCGCTCCAGGTCCGCGACGGTGCGGACCCGGAAGTCCATGTGCATCTGCATCGGGACCTGCTCGGAAGGCCAGGTCGGAGGCGTCGTGTCCGGCTTCTCCTGGACGGCGAGGACCCGCTTGCCGTCCGCATCGAGCAGGACCAGCCAGTCGGCGTCGTCCGCACTGCCGTCCGTCGGTGGTTCGTCCCCGTCCCGGTACCGCAGTCCCAGGAGCTGCCGGTAGAACTCCGCCAGCGCTCGGCAGTCCCGCGCGTCGATCGCCGTGTTGAGCAGGACGGGATGGTCGGACACGTGCGCCTCCTCGCTGCGGTGGCCTCAGGGTAGTGGGCGGACGACGTCGCAGCGGGAGACACGGCCGGCGCGGATCTCATAGCCTGCGGCCATGGCGACCTTCACACTCACCTGCATCGGTGACGACCGGCCGGGTCTGGTGTCCGAGCTCTCGGAGCCGATCAATGCCCACGGCGCGAGCTGGAAGCGCAGCCAGATGGCGCGGCTGGGCGGCAAGTTCGCCGGGGTCCTGCTGCTCGAGGTCCCCGACGACCGGGCCGATGCGCTGGTCGACGACCTGACGGCACTCAAGGACGCCGGACTGCACGTGACGCTCGAGCGCACCGATGCGCCCGCGGAGCTGCCGTCCCTGCGATTCCACCTGGAACTGCTCGGTGCGGACCGCCCGGGCATCGTGGCCGAGGTGTCCGCTGCGCTCGCCGCCCAGCAGGTCGGCATCCAGGAGCTGGTCACCGACGTCCGCGAGGCACCCATGGCCGGCGGGCACCTGTTCGAGGCCCAGGCGGTGCTCGAGGCCCCGCCCTCGGCCAGTATGGAGGACCTGCGGTCGCTCCTCGAGGCGATCGCGGACGAGCTGATGGTGGAGATCAGGCTGTCCGACGCGGAGGACGCCGGCTCGTAGCGTTCGCCCCGCTCCCGGGCATAGGAGGCTGGATGTACCTGGAGAACCTCGTCATCGATGCGGCGGACCCGCAGCGGCTCGGCCGGTTCTGGGAGGGGGTGCTCGGCAGCGAGCGCCTGACTGACGAGCCGGACGCCTTCGAGACGCGGCTCGCCGTCCAGGGCGGGCCGGTGCTCGATGTGTGCTTCCAGCGCGTCGGCCCGGGCCGGGGCGCCGACCCGCGAGGAGCAGCCGCGGCTCCACCTGGACCTCGCGGGCGGGCCCCGCGAGCCGAGGAGGTCGAGCGGCTGCTCGGGCTGGGCGCCCGCAGCCTCGACATCGGCCAGGGGGGGGTGCCCTGGGTGGTGCTCGCCGACCCGGAGGGCAATCCCTGCTGCGTGATGGAGGAACGAGGCGGCGTACGCCGACACCGGACCGCTCGCGGCGCTCCGCTCGACTCCGCCGACCCGCGACCGGGACGTGCGAGTTCTGGTCCTGGCTCACCGGCTGGCAGGACGCCGGCGTTGCGCCCCGGTCCCTGCGCCACCCGTCGCTGCGCGGGCCGCTCCTCGAGCTGTGCCCTGAGCAGGCACCGAAGAGGGACGGCGAAGAACCGGCTGCACCTCGACGTCCGGCTCGAGACCGGCGAGGACCCCGACGGGTCGCGGCCGGCATCGCCGAGCGCGGCGGCCGCGAGCTCCACTCGGCGTGGGGCGAGCTGCCGTGGCGGCACTACGCCGACCCGTCGGGCAACGAGTTCTGCGTGCTGCCGGCGCACGGCTGATTGATCACAGACCAATCTTGTTGACCGCGTAGACGGCCTCCTCAACGGTGAACTGGGCGCCGTACGGACTCGACAGCTGGTCGATCAGTCCCTGACGAGAGAACGACGTGAAGGCGAGGTAGTCCTTGGCGGAACGGACCGCCTGCTGCTTCCAGTCGACCGTCAACTGGTCGACGGCCCACGTGGCGTCCTCCAGCTTGTAACCCGAACCGTACTGGGAGGAGAGCTGGTCGATGAGACCCTGGCGGCTGAACGCGGAGTAGTCCAGGTAGTCCTGAGCCGATGCCAGCGCGTTCTCCATGGCGAGGGTGATCTTCGAACGGCTCGGGTCCTGCGGGAAGGCGTCAACGGCGTTGGCGACGCCGTCGTCGTCGCTGTCCGTGCTGTACCGGCGGTCCTTGGGGAAGTCGTCGATCTGGTCGGCGACGTGGTCACCGTCGGTGTCCCGGCTGTACTTGGCGTCCTTCGGGAAGGCGTCCCGGTAGTCGGCGACGCCGTCCTTGTCGGTGTCCACGTCGTCACGCGTTTGCACCTTCGGGTCCTTGGGCCGGAAGTCCTCGCCGTCCGCCACGCCGTCCTTGTCGGTGTCGACGTCGTCGCGTGACTGGATGTTCGGGTCGTCGGGCCTGAAGTCGTCCTCGTCGCTCACCCCGTCCCCGTCAGTGTCGACGGGCTCTGGGTCGACTTCGGTGTCCGCCGCGTCCGACGTCTTGGCGTCCGTGTCATTGGTGGCGCCGGCGGAGGCGCCGGCCGCTGGAGTGGGATCTTCGTTCGCGCTCCCGATCACTCCGGCGACGAAGAGCAGAAGGACGAATGCGATGACGCCGGTGAGCGCCTTGTGCCGGAGGAACCAGCTGGGCTCGAACGCTCGGGGAACTCCGACCGAGCACCTTCCCTCGGGATGGTTGGCTGGACTGCACCGGGCGCGCAGGCGCGGTGTGTTCGGTCCATCTCTGACCGTCCCAGTACCGCAGGCCGCTGCCTGCGCCGTCGGGGTACCAGCCGGGAGGGGGTGTGGCGTTCATCGTTGGTCAGTCTCCAAGTCCGGGCCGATGGTTCGGCCTGATTCGGTCGCGACCCTAGGTCGCGAAACTGGCCATGTCCGTCGAACAGTGAGGTCTAGACCACCTTGGGGTGAGAAATGGCCCGATCGGACTACGTCGTTCGCCGGTCGGCGCGGCTGATGGTTCCGCGACGGGGCGGGTTTCGGCCACCGGGGGAAGCTCAGGCCCGCTCGAGCCGCCGCGCGAGGTAGGGCGCGGTCGCGCTGTGCTCGGCCTTCGCGATGTCGGTCGGCGTTCCGGTCGCGACGACGCGGCCGCCGGCGTCGCCGCCGCCGGGGCCGAGGTCGATGACCCAGTCGGCGGTGGCGATGGCGTCGAGGTTGTGCTCGACGAGGACCACCGTGTTGCCGGCATCGACGAGCCGGTGCAGCTGGCGCAGCAGGAGCGCGGTGTCCGCCGGGTGGAGTCCCGAGGTCGGCTCGTCGAGCAGGTAGAGCGCGTGGCCGCGGTGGGCCCGCTGCAGCTCGGTGGCGAGCTTGATGCGCTGCGCCTCGCCGCCGCTGAGCTCGGTCGCCGGCTGCCCCAGCCGCAGGTAGCCGAGCCCGACCTCGCGCAGCGTCTCCAGGGTGCGTGAGGCGGCCGGGAGGTCGGCGAGGAACTTCGCGGCGTCGTCGACGGACATCGCCAGCACCTCGGCGATGTTCTTGCCGCGATAGGTGACCTGGAGGGTCTCGGGGTTGTAGCGGGAGCCGTGGCACTCGGGGCACGGCGCGTACGTGCCGGGCAGGAAGAGCAGCTCGACGGCGACGAAGCCCTCGCCCTGGCAGGTCTCGCAGCGACCTTCGGGGACGTTGAACGAGAAGCGGCCGGCGCCGTACCCCCGGGCCCGCGCCTCGTCGGTCGCGGCGTACAGCTTGCGCACCGCGTCGAACATCCCGGTGTAGGTCGCGAGGTTCGACCGCGGCGTGCGGCCGATGGGGCGCTGGTCGACCAGGACGAGACGGTCGAAGGACTCCAGCGCCGTCTCGTCCTCGGCGAGGACCTGGCTGACCAGCGTCGACTTGCCCGAGCCCGAGACCCCGGTGACGGCGGTGAGCACGCAGAGCGGGATGTCGACGGACAGGTCGCGCAGGTTGTGGCGCGTGACCCCGGCCAGCGGCAACCACCCCTGCGGGACGCGCACGTCGTGCTCGAGCCGCTCGGCGCGGCCGAAGAGGTGGGCGCTGGTGGCCGACTCCGCGACGTCCTCGAGACCCGCGACCGGGCCGCTGTAGAGCACCCGGCCGCCGGCCTCGCCTGCGCCCGGCCCGATGTCGACGACCCAGTCGGCGCGGCGTACGACGTCCAGATCGTGCTCGACGACGAACAGCGAGTTGCCGGACGCCTTGAGGCGGTCGAGTACGTCGAGCAGCGGCTCCGCGTCGGCCGGGTGCAGGCCCGCGCTCGGCTCGTCGAGCACGTAGACGACCCCGAACAGCCCGGAGCGCAGCTGCGTGGCGATCCGCAGACGCTGCGCCTCGCCGGGCGACAGCGTGGTCGAGCTGCGCCCGAGGCTGAGGTAGCCCAGGCCGAGGTCGAGGAGCACCTCGATGCGTGCGACCAGGTCGGTGCAGATACGCACGGCGACCTCGTTGGCCTCCTCGGGGAGTCCGGCGAACGGCTGCAGCAGCGGGACGACCTCCGTGAACGGCAGGTCGTTGACCTCGGCGATCGAGCGCCCGGCGAAGGTCACCGCGAGCGCCTCCGGTCGCAGCCCGCTGCCGTGGCAGTCGGGGCAGGGCGCGTCCTCGACGAACCGCAGGGCCCGCTCCCGCATCCGCTCGCTCTTGGAGTCGGCCAGCACGTGCATGACGTGCTTGCGGGCGCTCCAGAACTTCCCGTAGTAGCCGTAGTCGATGCGGTCGCGCTCGGGCTTGATGAGGACCGAGGGCTGCTCGTCGGTGAACAGCAGCCAGTCGCGGTCCTTCTTCTTCAGCCTGCGCCACGGCCGGTCGATGTCGATGCCGAGGCCGCTGACGATGCTGCGCAGGTTCACGCCCTGCCAGGCGCCGGGCCACGCGGCGATCGCGCCCTCGCGGATGCTCAGCGAGGGGTCGGGGACCAACAGCTCCTCGGTGACGTCGTGCACGACGCCCAGCCCGTGGCAGCGGGGGCAGGCGCCGGCAACGGTGTTGGGCGAGAACGCCTCGGCCGCGAGGTGGTCGGCCCCGGCGGGTAGTCGCCCGCTCGCGAGTAGAGCATCCGCAGCAGGTTCGACAGGGTGGTGAGGGTGCCGACCGACGAGCGGGACGTGGCCGCGCCGCGACGCTGCTGCAGCGCCACCGCCGGCGGCAGTCCGGTGATCTCTCCGACGTGCGGCGCACCGACCTGCTGGAGCAGCCGGCGCGCGTACGGCGCCACCGACTCGAAGTAGCGGCGCTGCGCCTCGGCGTACAGCGTGCCGAAGGCCAGCGACGACTTCCCCGAGCCGGAGATGCCGGTGAACGCCACCATGGCGTCGCGGGGGATGTCGACGTCGATGTGGCGGAGGTTGTGCTCGTCGGCGCCACGCACGCGCACGAAGCCGTCGGTCGAGTCGGGGCTCATGCGTCCCTCGTACCCACTCGACGGGTGTGCACCGTCCCGCCCCCGCGCGTGGAAGGGTTGTCCCATGAGTGAGTCCAGTGAGGTCCGTCATCCTGTCGTCGTCGTCACCGGAGCCAACGGCTTCGTGGGCTCGCGGGTCTGTGCGGCGCTGGCAGCGGAAGGCGCGAGTGTGCGTGCGGTGGTACGGCGTCCCGGTACGGCCCCCGCGGTGGCGGGGGTGGAGGAACGGGTCGGCGACTTCCACGACCCCGACCTGGCAGCGGCCGTCGTGCAGGGCGCCACGGCCGTGGTCTCGACGGTCCATCCGATGGGGGCCGACCGGGAGACCCAGCACCGCATCGGCGTCGAGGGCACGTCGATCCTGGCGCGAGCCGCTCGGGAGGCGGGCGTGTCGCGGTTCGTGCACGTGTCGACCGCGGCCGTCTACGACCGGTCACCCGGAGTCGGTGACGTGGACGAGTCGTCGCCGCTGGTCGGGGACGACGCCAACGACTACGCCGTGACCAAGAGGGACGCCGATGCCGCGCTCGGCGAGCTCGATGGGCTGACCCGCATCGTCGTTCGTCCTCCGGCGATCCTCGGCGCTGGAGAGAGCTCGGTCTGGAACACGCTGCGCCCGGCGGCGATCCGCGACGACGAGCAGGCTCGTCATGCGGTGCCCGGACAGAGCTTCCCCTGGGTCCATGTCGACGACCTCGTGTCGCTGATCGCGGCGGTGGCGTCGGGTCGCGCCGCGGCGTCCACGGATCCGCACCGCGGACCGGTGGAGGGAGCGTGTACGGCGGTCAACGTGGCGACCGGCGCGGGGACCCTGCGCGACTACGTCGAGACGGTCACCGCGGCTGTGGGTGTGGAGCCGGTCTGGGACAACGCTCCCGCGTGGACCGGGCGGATCCTCGCCGAGCGCGCGCGCGGCTGGGGCTGGGAGCCGACCGTGGACCTGGCCCAGGCGCTGGCCGAGATCGACGCGGGACTGCGCGGCTGACCTTGCGTACGGATCTGGGACCGCCTCGAAGAGTGCGTTCAGTATCTCTCGGAGCCGTTTCGAGCCTCCGAGATCGTCAGCTGGTTCCGTCACACTACCCGGACGTGAAGGAGCAGTCGCTGCGGGCGCACATCCAGGGAGCAACGTCGAACGCGTCACGGAATCGCGGGGCATGTTCGCAAAGCGGAAGCCGCTCATCACTCGGGTCGACCGCGGCCTGTACCGCCGGTTCGACGGCCCGGGAGACCGGACAGCGCAGCTCGCCGAACGCCGCTCGTTCGAACGCGGCGCGCAGTTGTGGGCGCGGACGAGGTGGACATCGAGGCGAGCGGTAGGTCGATACCTCAGCGACCGCGATCCGGGCGCACGGTACGCCTCCTTCGACTATTGCT
The DNA here is from genome assembly GCA_963763225.1 of uncultured Actinomycetota bacterium. Classification (GTDB taxonomy): domain Bacteria; phylum Actinomycetota; class Actinomycetes; order Propionibacteriales; family Nocardioidaceae; genus Nocardioides. Next base: position 133,313 of record CAVXNT010000020.1, read on the forward strand.
TCAACCACTTCCAAGAGCATCGGACGGCGGTCGCGGAGTGGGGCGAGCCGGCCGGCATGGAGGTCAGCTGCCTCCACCTCGGCTTCTACCTCGCCAGTTGGGGGATGCTGCGGGGATCGGCCGAACTACTGCAGCGAAGCGTCCGGCATCTGGTGCCCCTCTGATCGAAGTACCATCGCTGAGGCTCCTGCCGAGGTGTGGGACCTCGATCTCGACGGCTACGACGCGACTGGCATTGACCTGGTCTACGAACCGCCGCGTGATGTCCGGCGGGCGCTACGGCCGATCGAAGCATCCGACATCTTGGTGACCAAGGTGATGCTCGGCGTCTTCGGCTGCGTCCCGGCTTTCGACACCTACTTCAAGAAGGGCTTCGGCGTCTCCACTTTCAGCAAGGGATCGCTACGCCGGGTCGGAAAGTTCTACCGCGAGAACGCACCGAGCATCGACCGGCTGCGCCGTGCCAACACTCGACTTCGCGACTGGGCAGCCAACGACCCGGCTGTACACGCGAGCCAAGGTCGTAGACATGGTCTTCTTCATCGAAGGTGGATACTCCCGAGCGACGCAGTCGCCAACTGGGGAGGCGTCAGCGCGTCAGGCTGGAACGGAAGACCCGTCGTAGTCGCCGTCCCCGGTCACCTGCCGAGGAGGCTTCAACTTGGCCGAGGCCCGCCATCCGACCGCAGTTGGGCTCGGCCCACGGATCGTTACCGGACCGTGACCTGGAACCCCTGTGGATACGGGGGATTCCGGCCTGGACTGTCGGTGGGCCCTGATTGGCTGAAGTCATGGCAGCAGGGGCGTTGGAGGCGATGGGCGAGGAGCAGGTCCTCGCGTTCGCCGGTGCCTGCGCGGAGACGGCGCGCCGGGCCGAGGTGGACCTGTTGCGGGCGGCGTACCAGTGGGCGGTGATCCACGGTGAGGACCGGGTGGACCCGGCCGAGGCGGCGAGGCCGGGGCGGGAGCAGGTCCGGCGGCTGGGTGGGCCGGGGACGCCGGGGGTGACCGAGTTCGCGGCCGCGACGTTTGGGGCGCGGATCGGGCGGTCGCCGTACGCGGCGGCGCAGCTGATCGCCGACGCCCAGGACCTGTACCACCGGCATCCGCAGTTGTGGGCGCGGGTGCAGGCCGGGGAGGTCCGTGCGTCCTATGCCCGCCACGTGACCGCGAAGACGCGGGACCTGCAGCCCGACGAAGCCGGGTACGTGGACGCTGCGGTGGTCGAGTCCGCGGACGGGCGGATCGCGTGGTCGCGGTTCGAGGCGCTGGTGGAGGCCAAGGTCGCCCAGGCCGCCCCGGAGATGGCGCGGGAGAAGGAGGAGCGCGCCCGCAGGGCCACGTTCGCGCGGAAGACCCGCACCGAGGGCAACGGGATGGCCTCGTTCCTGATGCGCGCCGACGTGGCCACCATCAACGCGGTCGAGGCCGCGGTGGTCGCGTACGCCACCCAGCTCGCCGACATCCTCCCCGAGATGGTCGAGGACGAGCGGCGGGTGCTGGCGGTGCTGCTGCTGACCTGCGGCCGCCACCGGCTCCCCACACCCCAGACCCCCGAAGTACCCGGAGGGTCCGGTGCTGCCCGGGTGTCCCGGACGCGGCGACGGTGCCGGACCTGGTGGCGGAGCTGCTGCCCACGGTGCAGCTGCACGTCCACGTGTATGCCGGTCCGGACCGCGAGGCGATCCTGCGGGTCGAAGGGCATGGGCCGGTGACCGAGGACTGGATCCGCGAGACCCTGGGCGCCAAGGCCCGGTTCACGGTCCGGCCGGTGCTGGACCTGGCCGGGCAGGCGCCGGTCGATGCCTGGGAGATCCCGGACCGACATAGACAGGCCGTGCGGATCATGACGCCGGCCGACACTTTCCCCTACGCCTCATCGACCAGTGACTCGATGCAGGTCGACCACACCGTGCCCTACCACCAGGGCGGGATCACCGGTGTGGGGAACTACGGCCCGATGACCACCCGCCACCACCGCATCAAGACCCACGGCGGATGGCAGGTCCAACAACCCTTCCCCGGCATCTACATCTGGCGCGACCCCTACGGCGCCTACTACCTCGTCGACCACACCGGCACGCGGCCGATCACGGCAGCTGGGACCGAGCAGCCGAGGCCGCGTCCGAAGCCGATCGTGATCGAGGTGTGGCACAGCCCGTTCGACGTCGAGTTGGCCGGCGACTACGACCCGGCCCAGCGGCGAAACTAGGCGCCCGCGGTGTGCCGCAGCAGCGCCGCGACGAACACGTCCCAGTCCGCAGGTGGCGGAAGCTCATGGCCGACGCCCGGCAGCGGCAGCAGGGTGGCGTTCGGGATCGCCGCAGCCAGCGCCTCGCCGTGGCCGAGCGGGAAGAGCGGATCGGCGGTCCCGTGGACGACCAGGGTGGGCGCGGCGATGTCGGCCAGGCATCCATCTGCCTCTCGGCCCGCCTCGACCTGCGCATGGTTGAACATCGCTGCGACGTCGATGCTGCGCTCCACGATCTGCTCGGCCACTGCGCGTACCCGGGGCTCCTCGAAGCCACGCCGCATGTAGGCGCGCTGGTCCTCGACCAGCTTCTCGACCACGGCCGCGTGATCGGCCCAGTCCAGCTCCTCCGGGTCGCGGGCGGTTCCGAAGTACGCCAGGAGCTCGGGCTCGATCCCGGGCAGCTCGGCGGGGGCGCCGGTCAGCGCCGCCGTGGTGTCGATCAGGGTCAGCGAGCTCACCCGCTCGGGCGCCTCGACGGCGAGGCACTGCGCGATCGCGCCGCCCATGGAGACCCCGACCAGGTGAGCCTGGGCACCCCGAGCGCGTCGAGGAGGGCGACCGCGTCGTCGCGCAGGTCGGCGCCGGTGTAGTCCGGCCGCCCGGGCGGACACGTGGTGGAGCCGCCGGTGTCGCGGTGGTCGTACCGGATGACGTAGCGGGACCCGCCGGCGATCCGCTCACAGAGCTCGTCCTCCCACCAGTCCATGGGACTCGACATCCCACCGATCAGCAGGACCGTCGGATCATCGGGCAGCCCGAACGTCTGGACGCACAGCTCGACGCCGTTGACCGGCACGATGCGCTTGCTGCACATGGTGATCCAGACCCGCTGTTCCCCTGGAACTCATCGCTGGGGGAGCAGGCCATCGAGCGGCTTCCGCAGGCATCCCGGGACGTCCATCCACACGAAGTGTCCGGCGTCGGCGACGACCTCCACGCGGGCGGCCGTCCCGATGACGTCGGCGGTGTCCGTGGACGCCGTGAGTGGCATCGGGCTGGCGGCACCGTGCACGAAGACGGTCGGCACCTGGCAGCCCGCGAGCCGGTCGGCCAGCCCGGGCAGCTCCTCCACGGCGGAGTGGAGCGTGGCGCCGGCCGAGATGGAGTTGACCCGTAGGTCCGGGAAGTCGGGTGCACGCTCGGGGGAGGGGAAGTAGGCGGGCCAGAAGATCCGCAGCGACTCGATCGCCTCAGCCTCGGTGGCGATGCCGTTCATCAGGCGTTCGTCGAGCATCTCTGCCCATTCCACCTCGTCCGGCGGGGTGCGACGCGACATCTCCGCGCCGAACTCCTCGAAGCCGCCGTCGCCGGCGCCACCCAGGGGGTCAACGACGATCGGACGCTCCGAGCCGAGGTGATCGAGTACGGCGATCACGTCCGCTACGTGCGTCGCGACGTCGTACGGCTCCGCCAGCGTCGACGGCTCCAGGCCGCGCTGCTGGTACGTCGCCACGCGGAAGCCGTCGCGCAGCTCGTCGGCCAGCGGTTCCATGTAGTTCGAGACCGGGCCGCCGTGGAGGAGCAACAGCTCAGCTCCGTCGCCGCCGACGTGTCCGACGAGCGCTCCGCCGGGGACGGGAATCCGGATCTCGGCCGTATCACCCGCATGGCTTCGCACCGCTCCAAGTTAGGTGCCACGCGAGCTCAGCCCGGATCCACCATCGTTGATTTCTGATCGGTGATTTGGGTGGATCTCGCCGAGGCGCTGCGGGGAGGGCGCGGCTGGTCTGCCGGCCGGTGCCGGCTTTTCCACTTCGAGTCCTTGGTCGCGCCCGCTGGGGCTGGGTGGTCAGGTCGCTGCGGTGAGTGGTGGGCCGGTCGCGACGGCGTGCAGCGACAGCCAGCCCTCGGCCCATGGCCAGTCGGTCGGCAGGTGCAGGTCGAGTCGGCGGGCGGTGGAGGCGATCCGTCCGGCGACCCTGATGATCTTCCTTTGGAGGGTGGCCCATCGCGCCGTGGCGAGGTCGGCAGCGACCGCGGCAGCGCGGGCGATGTTGAACGCGATCACGGCAAGGGACACCCAGGCGGCGTTGGCCGCGTACGACCCGGACGGCAGATGTGCCAGGGCGTTGTCCTTCAACTCCGCGATGGTCTGCTCGACGATCGCGTGGTCACGGTGCCGCTGGTCGGCCTCGACCATGCCGAGGGTGCTGTTGGTGATGAACGCGTGGTGGCGGTAGGTCGCGAACAGCTCGCCCTGCTCGGTGCCATCGGATGCCAGCCGCTGGAGCCGCTTGACGCGGCGCACGATGAGGCGGCAGGTGACGTGCTGGGCTTTGCGGCGCCCGGTGAACGCGACGAAGGGCACTTCGGCGACCTCGGCATCGGAGATCCAGCGCTGTTCGGCTTCCTCCCAGATCGCGCGGGGGTATTTGATCGGGACCCAGTCGTCCTGGTCGATGCCGGCGATCGCGGCGGTCACCGTCTTGGTCATCCGGGCGGTGACGGAGAACCAGGTCTTCTTCCGGATTGCGGTGCCGACGAAGGCCCACCCGTAGTAGGCCGAGTCGGCGCGGCACAGGATCTGTCCCTTCACGCCAGCGGTGCGGGCGGTGGTGATGGCCTGGGCCAGCAGCCTGCCTGCACCCTTGGCCGAGGCGGTGCTGCCCTTGCGGAGCCTGGCCCGGGCGATCACCGGCGCGGCCAGCGGCGTAGAGACCGTGGCGAGCTGGATGTTCAGTCCCCGCACCCCGGTGTAGCCGTAGGCGGCGGCCTGTTTGGCATAGCCGTGGACCTCGCGGATGGTGTCGTCGACGTCGATGCACGCGAACCCCTCAGCGGTGTTCGCGCCGGCGACCACGCCGGGCACCCGGCCGGCCAGGCCCGCGAGGAGATCGCCGCCGATGGCGTCGAGTTGCTGGACGTGCCCGTGGGTGAAGGAGCGCAGGAAGGTGCCCAGCGTCGAGGGCGCTCGCACCCCGGCGAACAGTCGTGGCATCCCGCCGTGGCGGAGCAGGTCGAGGTCGTCGATGCTGTCCGCGCCGGCGAGCATCCCGCCCACCACGCTGGTTGCCTTGACTGTCGCGTTGGGCGAAGCAACGGTCAACTGCTCCTCGAGGAGGTCGTGCAGTCCGGCGGACTCGGCCAGCCGGAGCACCGGCACCAGGCCCGCGTCCGACACCAGGTTCGGGTCATCGAAAGCGGGCCGGATCGTGTGAGAGGCTTTCACTTACGAGGTGTCCCTTGCTCGGTGGCGAATCAGGTGTGTGAGAACTCCGATTCTCCCGCCCAGCAAGGGCATTCTCGTTCTACGCCACGCTCACACCGGCACCCTCACCGGTGGATCAGGGCTGAGGCGTCATCGATCGAGCTGCGCGGCTTCCGAGGTGCGCACAGCCGGTAGCTTCGGTGACCAGCTCGGCCACCTCGTCCAGTCGGTGTCGTCGTCGAGCACCATGCCGACGACGGTGGGCGACCAGGGCGGCTTGTAGAACGGCGGCCCGGCGTGGTCAGGGCCAGCAGCTCGTCGCCGGAGGATCGGAACGTCAGCACGTGGTGGGCTCGCACGCCGGTCACCTCCCGGTACGCCGAGGTGTAACCCTCCTGTGCGACCAGGACGTGCGCGAACGTCTTCTTCCGGACCCGCCACCGCACGCCGGTCCAGGCGTCCTCCTCGTACGCATCGGGAAGCGCAAGGCGTGGCCGCGATCCGGGCAACGACGTCCCCGGCGGGCTCGATCCGCGGCGGCCTGGGCACGCCTCGAGTCTGTCAGCGCACGCCGACAGGCCTGCGGCGGTGTGACGCGCGTGAGCGCTCGCCTATACGGGACGGCGGGCGACTTCTAGTGGGGGACGAATCGATGGGTATTAGAGAGCGTTGATACCTGCCGGTTGACGGACGGTGAACGAGGAGGTGGTGTCTGCGTACGTGTGACGTGGGCGCTTTTTGGGGAGGCGGTCGGGCGGTAGGTCCTTCGGGAGCGTCTGATAGAGCACTTCCGAAAGGAACGACCGTGCACGTATGTCCGAACGCGTGCTCGACGGCGACATCGTAAACGCAAGTTCACCGTCGCCGAGGTCCTGGCTCAGGTGGACGCCATGGCCGACACGCATCCGCACTGTACGTTGATCCTATTGGCAGCCGGGCGGGTCCGGGATTGCATCCAAGTAGAAGCTCGGGCTGGACACTCGCAGAGCTGAAACGCGACATCGCCATCGAGCGATCCGGTAGCGGGCAACGGCCGATGATCGCTGCTCGAGGAGGCGCGCGCGAACTGCGCCAGGCAATCCTGGTAGCGAGCAGCCGGCGAGGACGCAGTGACCTCCTGTCCATACGCTGGGCCGGCAGGCCGTGCGGACTGGCAGGAAGTCCTCGACGAGGTATGCTCGACCGAGGTCCTCGAGCCGATCGGTGTCTCCCGGGGAGTACCGTAATCGGCGTACGACTGGCCTGGTCGAACCACGATCGTGGCAGGGGGTCTCTTCGCCGGAAGCTACATCCCCACGGCCACATCGAGGAGGCGCGCCGAGTCACGATCCCGCTACACGTCTTGCTCCAGTGGGACGACCACGACAACGACAGACAGATGGCCCTAGACCTGTTCGATGCGTTCGGGTCTGAAGAGAAGACCCTGCAAGCGAACTTGGGTGGGCGCGCCGGTATTCCGGCGTTCGCTGCCGAAGACGCCGGCCGCTTCTTCCTCCGCCACCTGAGCTAACAGCCTCGACACAGGCGCGCACGGCCGCGTCGTCGGCGGCACCCCGGGCTTCCGTGTCGGCGTGCGTCCGCCAGGCGGCGTAAAGACGCACACTCCGGCGATATCGCGGGAAGGCTCGATGAGGTCGGTCGGCTGCGATCCGCGGGTCACCTACATCCTGGGGTGATCGCCTCGGATGGGTTTGACGACCCGTTGGTGGTACGCCGCGCGATCGGTGACCCAACGGCGCACCCATCTGTTCGCCGGCGCCGGCGGATCCTCGGCGTAGGCGAGGACTCGGAATGCTAAGTCCAATGCCTTTCGGGACTCCGGCCCGTTGAAGCGAGCGGCTCGGACCCCGTCATAAAGCCGACAGGGTGCGCTGCCGGTGGTAGCGGCTCCGAGTAGCCGTGCAAGCCCTCGTTGCGAAGGTCGAACAAGAGCGTCAGTCCCGAGATGAGGCCTTGGCGGTCTGGCTCCGGGAGCCCGAAAACCGCTGCGAGCCCATCCGCAATCCTCTCACGGCCGTCGACTTCGGGCGCGCTCGGGAATCAAGTGCCTCGTGTCCTCGTAAAGCGCTTCGATCGTCGACGTCGGAAAATCCGCGATGGCGACGAGTCCCGCCTTGGGCATCGTCAAGGAGGTACTGGGTCTCGCGAGCACGAATCGCCGTCGTCGCGCAGTCGCGAAGCGACGCCTTCTCGTGCTCACCTGCGATAGCTCTAACCACCGTGCCCACATGATCTGGTGCATCAGGATCCCGACGCCTCGAGATCGCTTCCCGCGCTGGATGTCCTGCTCACGATGGAGTCGAGTCGAGGAGCCGAGACATCTCTTCCATCAAGCGCTGTCGTTCCTCGGGTGAACTTGCCCGAGCCTTAGCGATGTCGAAGTCCTCCTCCGCATCCTTCAATCGGTGGTATCGCTCGACAGTTTCGCGTCGTTCTACGTCCCGTGGCATCTGCGGATGTTCACTCATGGATCGCATTGTTGCGCCGGATCCGCGAGACGTCTGTCAGGTCAGCCTGGAGGGCACTCCGTCGAACTCGGTGGAAAGCTGTCAGCTCAATGAGAGGAGGACAGCCTCCATCCCACGAACCGACCCACTAGCGGGCATGCGTTCGCGGCGGAAAGACGCGCCGCCGAGGTCGGAGGTCACGTTGTGACGGGAGAAGTCACGCCTCCTGGTTGAGAGCGACTCACCCCGAGGAGGTAGCAATGCCCAGCGCCAACAAGATGACGACTCCCATCGCCGTGGACCTGCGCGAGTTCCAGGGCCGGTACGCCGAGCTCGACCAATACACCGTCGGCTTCGAGACCTATCCCGAGGGCTCGGACCCGGCCCCGTTGTTCCAGGGCCTTCCGGACGACCGCTGCCAGTGCCCCCACTGGGGTGTCGTCCAGAGCGGCCAGATCACGTTCCGCTGGACGGGCCACGAGGAGACCTACGGTGCTGGGGACGCCTACTACGCCGCCCCGGGCCATCTGCCGCTGATCACCGCCGGGACCAGCCTGGTGGAGTTCAGCCCGAGCGCGAGCCTCCAGGAGACGATGGCCGTGGTCGAGGCCAACCTGGCGGCGGCTGGAGGGGCGTCGTGACCGGGACGACCGCGGCGGCGACGGGGCAGATGCCTGCGACCGTCCGGGCCAGTGTCGACCGGTTCGTCGCCTTCCTCGAGACCGGGGCAAGCGAGGGCCTGTTCGCCGCCGACGTCTTCGCGGACATCTCGTTGCCGCACTGGCGGCTGCAGGTGCGGGGCGCGACGGAGATGATCGCGGCGAAGACCAGCCTGCACCCGCCGGCCGGCCGGACCCGGGTCGAGAAGGTGCTGGTCGCCGACAACGGTTACACGCTCAAGGTCGAGGAGCGCTGGGAGGATGCCGGCGGCCAGTGGTACTGCCGCGAGGCGTTCCTCTGCGACCTCGACGACGAAGGCAGAATCACCGAGATCAGCGTCTACTGCACGGGCGACTGGGACGAGGCGGCCCGCGCCCGGCACGCCGAGGCCGTGACGCTGCTGCGACCCTGATGCCACGATGGCCGACATGTACATCGGCGAGGTCGACCCGCGCACCCAGGCGGCGCTCGACCTCGCCGGTACCTATCTCTTCGGCACCGAGCCGGGCCGACTGCCCGCCGTGCTGTTCGAGGCGTACGACGCGACCGACGTCGACCTCGATCGTGCCCTGCTCGCTGCGGCGCTGGCCCGCTGCTGGGTCTACTCCCGGGAGCGCACGCGCGCCGTCCCGTTCGCCATTGCCGCCGTGAAGCACGCCGAGGCCACGGGCGACGCAAGCGTCCTCACCGATGCTCTTGACGCTGCGCTGGCGACGCACTGGGGGCCGGACGAGCTGGACGTCCGCACGGACCTCGCCGGCAAGCTCGCGGACGTCGCCGCGCACCTCGGCGACGCCGAAGCCCGCCTTAAGGCACACCTGTGGCTGTTGACGGTCGCCGCGGAGGTCCTCGACGTGTCGGAGCTGAACCGGCAGGTGCGAGCCCTCGAGAGGCTCGCCGCGGAGTCGAGACGGGCTCTCTTCTTCGCCGCTTCACGCCGGCTGATGCTGGACCTCATGCGCGGACGGACTGACACTGTCGCCGCGCTCCTGGCATTGGCCGAGCAGACCGCCGGCGAGCTGCCGGACGGACCGATGGTGGTCACGGCGCTGACCGCGTACAGCGCGGTGCAGACCGGGGACCGCAGTGACGCGATCGTCGCGACGGCTCGAGGCGGGGAAGCGATCGCCGAGCGGGAGGGGATCCGCGAGATCGTCGCCGAGATCGCCTGGATCTACCTCGGCCTGGGGCTGAGCGACGACGCCCGCCGGCTTGCCTCGACATTCGACGAGCGAGCGCTGACCACCCTGCCGCGCGACCACAACTACCTGCTCGTGCTGCAATTGTTGCTCGACGTCGCACTCTCAACCGGCCTCGACGAGCTGGTGGAGACGATCACGCCGCTGTTGCTGCCGTACGCCGGGCGGGCGGTGATCAACGCCGGTGCGGTGATGTTCCACGGCGTCACCGACGACACCCTGGCCCGCGCGAGCGCACGACTCGGCGACGCCGAGCGCGCGGTGGCCTTGCGCGACGCTGCGCTGGCGACGTACCGCCGGATCGGCGCGACCTGGTGGCGCGAGCGCCTCGAGGCGCACGCGTCCGGCGCCGACGAGCCCGAGCGGTCGACCGCGATGACCCTGCGGCCGGGTCTGGCCGGGGTGTGGTTCGTCGGCCGCGGATCCGTCGAGTCGGCGATCCCGGCGCGCCGCGGCCTCGAGCACCTGCACGCGTTGTTGAGCCACGCCGGGACTGACATACCCGCCCTGCATCTCGCCGGGGGCGTCGAGACCGTGGAGCAGTCGGGCCTCGGCGACGTGATCGACGGTCAGGGGCTCAAGGCGTACCGCCGCCGCCTCGCCGAGATCGACACCGAGCTCGACGAGGCTGACGCCTGCAGCGACGCACCGCACAGCGCGAAGCTGACGGCCGAGCGGGAGGCGCTGCTGGCCCAGGTGTCGGCGGCCACCGGGCTCGGCGGACGCCGCCGGACGACCGGAAGCGGCGCGGAGCGGGCGCGGGTCACGGTCCGCAAGGCCATCTCTGCCGCGCTCGACGCGATTCACGCCGCCGACCCGGTCGTGGGACGCCACCTCACCACCCACGTCCGCACCGGATCGACCTGCCGCTACGAGCCCGATCCGGAGGCACCGATCTCGTGGAGGCTGTGAACGGTTCTCCGCGCTCCGTGCAACGCCTGCACCTTCCGCTTGGGCAACCGCGCGGGCCACGGGGCGCCGCCTCGCGGCGAAGAGACGCAGGGCGGAACCGCGCGACCAGTGGCACCCGCACCCGCACCCGCACCGTCGACCGTCGGGTCGTGTGCCTGAGACCTACCTCTGGGTCGGTGTGAGGCACACGACCCGCCGGCACCGACAACCGCTCATCGGTGCCAGATCGGTGCGTCCCATCCTGGGCGGTTTGAGGTAGGTCCGGCTCGGCCGCTGAAACGAGTGGCGTGGCGGGCGCCCGACTGACAGCCCGGTCCCTCGGTTCCCCACGGGCCCGTCCCGTGGCGACGTCGTCGGGATCAGGCAGCCGCCGTTGACGGCGACCCGTCCACCGTCAGCCGCATGAGCCGGGAAACCGTCCGCTGCCTCAACATCTCGCAGTGCACATTTCCGCACGTCCGCGCCGTTGACCCGACATGTCGCGCGGGGCGAGAGTTCGCGAGGTTCGTGTCTCGGGCGACACCACACCACGTCACTCCTGACGCCGAGCCATGTCCATCCGCCGGGCTCCACCACGAGCCCTAGTCAAGGAGTGTCAGTTGAAACGACTCGTCGCGGGGGGCTTCACCGCTGCCCTCGTCTCGGCGTTGGCGGTCGTCTCGGTGCCCACGGGCGCCGAAGCAGCCACGCATCGCGCACCAGCAGTGAAGTCCGTCAACACCCACGGGCACGGCGCCCGCGCCCAGGCCCGGTCCACGGCCCAGAAGCTCGTCGCCACCCCGCCCCGCTACCTCAGGGCCACGCCGCACGACGCGTTCCGCGCGCTGCCGGTGCAGTCCTCGCACGGCCTGCAGTACGTGCCCTTCGAGCGCACCTACCGCGGCCTGCCGGTCGTCGGCGGCGACTTCGTCGTCGTGACCGACTCCGCCGGCAGCCTGCTGACCACCAACGTCGCGCAGACCCGCCAGGTGCGCCTGTCGTCGGTGGCCGCGAAGGTCTCGAAGAGCGCCGCCCGGCGTACCGCGCTGCGCCAGGTGCAGCAGGGCCGGTACGACGGCGCCTCGCACCTGGTCGTGCTGCAGCGCCAGCGCTCGGCCCTGGCGTGGGAGACGACCGTCGTCGGTCGCCGCGCGGGCGAGCCGTCCCGGCTGACCGTGTACGTCGACGCACGGTCCGGCCGCGTCCTGGACCGCGTCGAGCACGTGGCCGAGGGCACCGGCAACGGCGCGTGGGAGGGCACCGTCATCATCCCGACGTCCGGCTCCGGCTCGTCGTACTCGATGACCAACCCCAACGCGACGTCGATGAAGTGCCAGAACGCCTCGGGCAACGCGACCTTCACCGGCACCGACGACACGTGGGGCAACGGCGACGCCACCAACCGGGAGACCGGCTGCGTCGACGCGTTCTACAGCGCGGAGAAGGAGCGGCAGATGCTGTCCTCCTGGCTCGGGCGCAACGGCATGACCGGCTCCGGCGGCTGGGTGCCGATCCGCGTCGGCCTCAACGACGTGAACGCCTACTACGACGGCACGCAGGTCCAGGTCGGCCACACCCAGTCCGGTGGCAAGTGGATCGGCTCGATCGACGTCGTCGCACACGAGTTCGGCCACGGCATCGACGACCACACGCCGGGCGGCATCTCGGGCAACGGCACCCAGGAGTTCGTCGCCGACACCTTCGGCGCCGCGACCGAGTGGTACGCGAACAACCCGGCCGACACCCCCGACTTCACCGTCGGCGAGGAGGTCAACCTGGTCGGCAACGGCCCGATCCGCTACATGTACAACCCGTCGCTCGCGGGTGACGACAACTGCTACTCGTCGGCCACCCCGACCGCCGAGGTGCACGCGGCCGCCGGCCCGGGCAACCACTGGTTCTACCTGCTGGCGGAGGGCACCAACCCGACCGACGGCCAGCCGACCAGCCCGACCTGCAACGGCTCCTCGGTGACCGGCATCGGCATCCAGAAGGCCATCACCATCATGTACAACGCGATGCTGATGAAGACCTCGTCGTCGTCGTACCTGAAGTACCGGACCTGGACCCTCACCGCGGCCAAGAACCTGTACCCGAACTCGTGCACCGAGTTCAACGCCGTCAAGGCGGCCTGGAACGCGGTCAGCGTCCCGGCGCAGAGCAGCGACCCGACCTGCTCGACGAGCAGCGGCAACACCGTCACGGTGACCAACCCCGGCAGCCAGACCGGCACCGTCGGCACCGCGAAGAGCCTGCAGATCCAGGCCAGCGACTCGGCCGCCGGCCAGACCCTGACCTACTCCGCCACCGGCCTGCCGGCCGGCCTGTCGATCAACTCCTCGACCGGGCTGATCTCGGGTACGCCGACCACGGCCGGCACGTACTCGACCACGGTCACCGCGAAGGACACGACCAACGCCTCCGGCTCGGCCACGTTCACGTGGACCATCTCCGGCAGCGGTGGTGGCACCTCCTGCTCCGGCCAGAAGATCCTCAACCCGGGCTTCGAGTCGGGCTCGGCCAGCTGGTCGGCGACGGCCGGCGTGATCACGACCGACAGCGGCCAGCCGGCGCACTCGGGCAGCTACAAGGCCTGGTTCGACGGCTACGGGAGCAGCCACACCGACACGCTGAGCCAGTCGGTGACCATCCCGTCGGGCTGCTCGGCCACGCTGTCGTTCTACCTGCACATCGACACCGCGGAGTCGACGTCCTACTCGGCGTACGACACCTTCACGGTGAAGGCGGGGTCGACCACGCTCGCGACGTACTCGAACCTGGACCACAACTCGGGCTACGTCCTGAGGTCGTTCGACGTGTCGTCGCTGGCCGGCAAGACGGTCACGATCAGCTTCTCCGGCACCGAGGACTACTCGCTGCAGACCAGCTTCGTCGTCGATGACACGCGCTGACGCTGAGATCGCTGAGCTGATCCATCTCCGGTGGTCGGTCTCGTCCTCAGCGCTCGAGAGTCAGCGCAGCAGGAGGACGAGGCCGACCACGCCGGGCACCACGCCCAGGAGCAGCCACCACGAGGCCATCGCCTTGCGGTGGATCGCGCGGAACACCGCGACCGACACGACCCCGAAGGCCGCCGCGATCACGAGCAGGCCGTACTCGGCGCCGGGCCGCTCGGAGTCGACGTACAGGGCCGCGATCACCAGCCCGATCGACATGTGGATGATGGTCGTGAACGCGAGCACCGAGAGCACCCACTTCTGCACCGGCTCGAGGTGCATGGGCCCCGAGTCACCCGGCTTGCGGATCTCGCGACGGGGGTTGGCCGGGTCCATCAGGTGGCGCGGCCGCTTTGTCTGCTGGTTCACGCATCCATTGTTCCCGATCACCCCTGACCGCCGGCTCGCGGTCCGGCGAGACGCCGGGATTGGTTAGCAGACGTGAAGTAACCTGCCTGGATGACCACCTCGGAGACCGACCGCCGCACCCGCGACCCCCGCTTCTCCGCCGACCACCCGCGCTACAAGTGGGTGGCGCTGTCGAACACCACGCTCGGCATGCTGATCGTGACGATCAACTCCTCGATCGTGATCATCTCCCTGCCGGCGATCTTCCGGGGGATCCACCTCGACCCGCTCGGCGAGGGGAACGTCGGCTACCTGCTGTGGATGATCATGGGCTTCCTGGTCGTCTCCGCGGTGCTCGTGGTGATGCTGGGCCGGCTCGGCGACATCTACGGCCGGGTCAAGGTCTACAACCTCGGGTTCTCGGTGTTCGCGGCCGCGTCGGTGCTGCTCTCGGTCGATCCGCTCGACGGCGGTTCTGGGGCCCTGTGGCTGATCGCCTGGCGGGTGGTCCAGGGCGTCGGCGGCGCCATGCTGTTCGCGAACTCCGCCGCGATCCTCACCGACGCCTTCCCCTCCCACGAGCGCGGCATGGCGCTCGGCATCAACAACGTCGCCGCCGTCGCCGGCTCCTTCCTCGGGCTGGTGATCGGGGGACTGCTGTCGGAGTGGCACTGGCGCGCGGTCTTCTGGGTCAGCGTCCCGATCGGCATCGTCGGCGCGGTCTGGGGCTACCTGTCGCTGCACGAGCTCGGCACCACCCGCGCCCGCCGGGGCATGGACGTGTGGGGGAACCTCACGTTCGCGGTCGGGCTGACGTCGGTGCTGGTGGCGATCACCTACGGCATCCAGCCGTACGGCGACAGCGCGACCGGCTGGGGCAATCCCTGGGTGGTCGCGGGGCTGGTGGGCGGCACCGCGCTGCTGGTGGCCTTCGGGATCATCGAGACCCGGGTGGACGACCCGATGTTCTCGATGGGGCTGTTCCGCATCCGCCCGTTCTGGGCCGGCAACCTGGCCGGACTCCTCAGTGCGACCGCCCGCGGCGGCATGCAGTTCATGCTGATCATCTGGCTCCAGGGCATCTGGCTGCCGCTGCACGGCTACGACTACGAGAGCACGCCGCTGTGGGCCGGCATCTACCTGCTGCCTCTGACCGTCGGCTTCCTGATCGCCGGGCCGATCTCGGGCAAGCTGTCCGACCGGTTCGGGGCCCGCCGGTTCGCCACCGCCGGTTGCATCCTCGTGGCTGCGAGCTTCCTGGGCTTCCTGCTCCTCCCGGTGGACTTCGCCTACTGGCAGTTCGCGGGCCTGCTGCTGCTCAATGGCCTGGCGTCCGGGCTGTTCGCGGCACCCAACTCCTCGATGATCATGAACAGCGTGCCGGCGAACCAGCGCGGCTCGGCGTCCGGCATGCGTGGGACGTTCATGAACTCCGGGATGGCGCTGTCCATCGGCATCTTCTTCTCGCTGATGGTCGCCGGCCTCGCCGCGAACCTCCCGGAGTCCCTGCGGTCCGGCCTGACCGCCCAGGGCGTGCCCGCCGGCCCGGCCGGGCAGATCGCGGACCTCCCGCCGGTCGGCTCGCTCTTCGCCTCGTTCCTCGGCTTCAACCCGATCCAGACGCTCCTCGCGCCGTTCGGCGTGCTGCCCCACCTGAGCTCCGACCAGGTCGCCACCCTCACCGGCAAGACGTTCTTCCCGGAGCTGATCTCCCAGCCCTTCCACGACGGCCTGGTCGTCGTGTTCGGTGCGGCGGCCGTGATGAGCCTGGTCGCTGCGGTCGCCTCGCACCTGGCCGGCGGGAAGTACGTGCACGTCGACGAGGAGGAGGCGTGACCGCCGACGACCCGGCCGCGGCCCTGCTGGTCCAGCTCGGCCGGCTGGTGCGGGTGCTGCGACAGGAGACCCGGGGCGCGACGGTCGGCCCCGGTGGGCTGGCCGCGATGTACACGCTCGGCCAGCACGAGGACGGCCTGCGGCTCGGTGAGCTCGCCGAGATCGAGGGCGTCAGCGCTCCCTCGCTGACCCGCATCGTGCACGCGCTCGAGGTGCAGGAGCTGGTGGCCCGGGCGCCCGATCCCGAGGACCGCCGCGCCCAGCGGGTCACGCTCACCGCGGCGGGGAGGACGATGATCGAGACCGGGAGGCACGCCCGCCTCGCCGCCCTGCGCCGGCGCTTCGAGGCGCTCGAGCCGGCGCAGCAGCGGACGATCGAGGAGGCGCTGCCGGCGCTCGAGGCGCTCGCCGGCCGCCGGTCCTGACGCCGGAAACCCGGATGCGGCGGGCGCGGCCCCGCGTCATCCTCGAGACATGGACATCACCGAGGTCGCCTGGTCGGACGAGGACGGCGTACGCCGGTTCACGGCCGTCAAGGAGGCCGTCCGTGCCGCCGACGAGCCGTGGGGACACCCGATCCTCGCGTCCGGGACCGCCGCCGCGCTCCGCTATGGCTGGGACTGCGAGCCGGTCGTCGCCATCCTGGTGACCGTCGACGGTGTCGACGTGGCCGCCGCCGAGTACGAGACCACGACCTACGACAACCAGCACCTGGCCTGGCTCGGTGTCGACGTGCACCCCGAGCACCGGCGACAGGGGCACGGCGACGCGGTCCTGGCGTTCCTGCTCGATCGCGCCCGTGCCGAGGGACGGACGTCGGTGGGCGGCAACAGCTGGGACCTCCCCGGGCCCCGCGCCTGGGCTGCGCGGCACGGCTTCGAGGTCAAGGCGGTCGAGGTCAACCGGCGCCAGCACCTCGACCGGGTCGACCGCGCCGTGCTGGACCGGCTGCACGACGAGGCGCTGGCCCACGCGGCCGACTACGAGCTGGTACGCCGGTGTGGTGCGACGCCCGCGGACGAGCTGGCCGCGTTCGCGGAGATGACCGCCGCCATCAACGACGCGCCGACCGATGACCTCGACGTCGAGGACGAGGAGTTCCCGCCCGAGCGCGTGGCGGCGTACGAGACCGCCCAGGTCGGCCGCGGCGACACCCTGCTGCGGGTCTTCGCCCGGCACCGGGTGACCGGCGAGCTCGCCGGCCAGACGATCGTCGCGGTCGAGGGGGACCGGCCCGAGATCGCCCACCAGCACGACACCTCGGTCGTCCGCGCGCACCGCGGTCACCGGCTCGGCGTGCTGCTCAAGACCGAGATGCTGCGCTGGCTGGCCGAGGCGCAGCCGCAGGTGCGGACCGTCGACACCTGGAACGCCGAGTCGAACGACCACATGGTCGGGGTCAACGAGGTGCTCGGCTACGAGATGATCGGGCGCGCACTGGCTTGGCAGCGGCCGCTGGAGCCGAACCGTTAGGCTGCCGCAGGTCCGACGGATCTGCGACAGGGGTGCTGATGATCGGGCTTCCGGCCCACGGGTTCGTGCTGCTCTCCATGCCGAAGTGCGCGTCGACGTCGCTGGTGCGGTCGTTGCAGGGCAAGGCCGAGCTGGTGCTGCGCGTGAACCCGCGGCTGAAGCACATGAACTGCCGGTCGTTCCACACGCTGATGGTCCCGGTCCTGCAGAACGGCGGCTACGAGCGCACCGACTACGAGCTGGTCTCGCTGTTTCGCGAGCCGCTGGCCTGGCTGGAGTCGTGGTGGCGCTACCGGCAGCGCCCCGCGCTGGCGAAGGAGGACGCCGCCAAGTTCACCGGCGAGATCTCCTTCGAGGAGTTCGTCGGGCGATATGTCGACAACGACCCGCGCCCCGGCACCCTGCGCGGCCGGCCGGCGCGGTTCATCGCGCTGAGCGAGGAGCCTCGACATCGGCGTCGACCGGCTCTTCGCCCTCGAGCAGCCCGAGGTCTGGCAGCGCTGGATCGGCCAGAAGGTCGGCGGCGGACTCGACGTCCAGGTCGACAACCGCTCCAAGGTCCGGCGGGAGCCCGAGCTCAGCCGCACCATGCGGGCGCGGCTCGACGAGTTCTTCGCCCCCGAGCACGAGATCTACGAGCGGCTGCGGGCGACGGGGGAGTGGGCGCCGCCGCGCGGCTACGTCCCGGGGCGTCAGACCGCGTAGCCGGACGCCCGCGGAGTGATCGGGTCGTGTGCCTGGGGACGCGCCATGGCGCGTCTGCAGGCACACGACCCGCTCGGGCGGCGCCCGCTCATCGGCTGCTCCGCGCTGATCGCGGCATGTGAGTGCGATGCCACCGACCGCGTCCTCAGGACGTCATGCGGATGGAGCAAGGGCTTACACCGTCCGTATGACGTCCCGGGGTGACCGCACATCGGCCCATGAGCGGGCCCACGGGCCGCGGCACAGGAAGACCGTCAGCGGCATCCGTGCTCAGGTCGCCGGTGCGAGCGCCATGAGTGTCGGCAATCGATGCTGCGGCTGTCGAGGACGACGGCTGCACGCTCGCTTGCGGCGAAGTCGGGTTCCAGGTCCGGCGGTCACGCGCTCAGCGTGGGGAGGACGGGTACGACGCGCGCGCCGGTCCCGCCGGCGTCAGACGACGTAGCCGGCGGCCCGCCGCAGCTCGTCGGCCGCGCGGGTGACGATCCGGTCGATCAGCTCCTCGCAGCTCGGCAGGTCGTCGATCACGCCCACGACCTGGCCGCTGGCGAGCACGCCCGCCGAGGTGTCGCCCTCGACCAGGCCGGCGCGCAGCATCGTCGGGGTGTTGGCGGCCAGCGCCATCTGCCCGAGGCTGCGGCCCTGGGCCTTCTTCATGGCCCGGCCGTCCTTGAGCAGCGCGGTCCAGGACATGCCGGAGTCCTTCTTGAACTCGAGGGTGCGGCGCACCGTCGGGCCCATCCTCCTGATCGTGCTGGACTCCTCGAGCTCCTCGACCAGCTCGGTGCGCAACATCCGGTGCGGCATCCCGTCGACCTTGGCGGTGACCACCGTGTCGGTCAGGCCGCGCTCGAGGTAGAGCCGCTTGACGGCGTCGGGGACCGCCGAGTCGCGGGTCAGCAGGAACCGCGTGCCCATGCCGACCCCCGCGGCGCCGTACGACAGCGCGGCCGCCAGGCCGCGGCCGTCGAAGAACCCACCCGCGGCGATCACGGGGATGTCTGCCCCGGAATCGTGCAGCGCGTCGAGCACCGTGGGCAGCAGCAGGGTGGTCGGGACGCGGCCCGGTGTGGCCGCCGCCCTCGCCGCCCTGGACCATCACCGCGTCGGCACCCCACGACGCCACCTTCACCGCATGCTTGGCCGCACCGATCGACGGCATCACGACGATGTCGTGCTCCTTGAGCTTGGCGATCAGCTCGGGCTTGGGCGCCAGGGCGAACGAGGCGACCTTCACGCCGTGGTCGATGAGCAGCTGGCAGCGGTCGGCGGCGTCGGCGGCGTCCGCGCGCAGGTTCACGCCGAACGGCTGGTCGGTGCGGCCCTTGACCTCGAGGATCGCCTGCTCGAGCTCGGCGAAGGTCATCGTGGCGCTGGCCAGGATGCCGAGGCCGCCGGCGTTCGCGGTCCCGCTGACCAGGCGCGGCCCGGAGACCCAGCCCATGCCGGTCTGCACGACCGGGTGCCGGACGCCGGCCAGGTCGGTGAAGGGTGTGCGCAGGAGTTGCTCAATCACCGTCCGGGACCTCCTTGAAGCGCAGCCCCTTGGGGTCGAGCACCTCGCGGATCAGGACCAGCTCCTCCGTCGTGGGCTGCCGCGTCTCCGGGACGTCGCCCTCGACGGCCAGCTCGAAGCCGGTGGCCTCGCGCACCTCGTCGACGGTCACGCCGGGGTGGACGCTCAGGAGCCGCACCGTGTCGCCCGGCCCGCGCACGTCGAAGACCGCGAGGTTGCTGACGACCCGGTGGATGTCGTTGAACCGCGCGGCCGCCGGGCCGGCCTCCTTCGCGCGCTTGGGCCCGACGCCGGACACGATGTCGACCTGCTCGACGAAGACGCGGGTGGAGTGCTTCGGGACCCAGTACGACGTGCGGTTGTTGACCGTGTTGCCCGGCGCGCCGCGGCTGCCCAGCAGCTGGCGCTTGGGCTGCTTCCAGTCGCCGATGGCCGAGATGTTCTGGTTGCCGTGGCGGTCGATCTGGGTCGCGCCCATCATCACGTGGCGCTTGCCGTAGGCGACCACGTCGAACACCTTGCGGAACGGGATCCAGCCCTCCACGACGTCGCCCCTGGCGAAGAGCGGCGGCACGCCGGCGAGGAAGAGCGACTCGCCGTCCGAGATCACCAGGTCGGGATTGCTGGTCAGCTTGGCGAGACGCACGCCGAGCATCGGCAGCAGCCCCATCGGGCTGCCGAAGATCTCGCCGTCGTCCTGGAACGCGTCCGCGATCGCCGCGGCGCACACGTCGGCCCGGGTGGCGTCGGTCATGCCTGCTCCTCCCCGAACTCCTGGACCGCGGCCTGGTACGCCGCCTCGTCGCCGGCCAGGAACCGGTCCTCGAACGCCCCCCAGTCCTCGTCCGAGCCGGACGCGGCCGCGGCGTACGCCTTCTGGAACCTCTCGTCGCGCTCGTAGTCGGGCGTGCAGGTCGTGAAGTGCGCGCCGTTCGGCGTCTCCACGACCCCGCTGACCATCATCCGGCTGAGCAGGAGGCGCTGGACGGGGGTGTCGACGGTCAGGCCGGCGGTGTCGACGATCTGCTCGCAGCTGACGAACGCCCGGTCCGCGGCCATGCAGAACAGGTCGTCGAAGTACGGGTCCGGGCCGAGGTACGTCGCGTTGCCGTGCTGGTCGGCGCGGTTGAGGTGGACCAGCGCCACGTCGAGGCGCAGTGCGGGGACCGCGACCAGCTCCTCGGCGTCGTCGTACGGGCTGGTGACCGTCCTGATCCACGGCTGGTTGACCAGCACGTCCGAGCCGAGGCCGGCCCGCATCGGCAGGAACGGGAGCCGCTGGGCGGCCGCGCGGAGCCCGGTCTGGAACATGCCCTCGTCGAGCTCGACCAGCTCGGGGATCGTGCCCTCCTGGCGGGCCTTCGAGAAGTTCGGCTCGAGCGGGATCGAGTCCAGCGAGACGAACGCGTAGACCAGCTTGCGGATCTTCCCCGCGCGGGCGAGCAGGCCGACGTCGGCGCCGCCCCAGCTGACGATCGTCAGGTCCTTCAGGTCGGAGCGGAGGATCGCGCGGACCAGCGCCATCGGCTTGCGGCGGGGTCCCCAGCCGCCGATCCCGATGGTCATGCCGTCCTCGAGCTCGCCGACGACCTGGTCGACGGTCATCCGCTTGTCGCGTGGGCCCTTCATGCCTTGCTCTTCTCCGTCCCGGCGCTCTGTCCACCCACGAAGGCGTCCCGCAGCTCGTCGCTCACACCCGCGAGGTTGAGTTCGAAGGTGAAGCCCTGCTCGAAGCGGTAGCTGCGGTTCACGTCGATCGGGTCGATCCCGTTGAGCGCCTCCTTGGCGGCGCGGATGACCCGGGTGTCCTTGGCGGCGATCTCGCCGGCGACCTTCAGCGCGGCGTCGTCGAGCCGGTCGCGGGGGACCACCTCGAGGACCGAGCCGAACTGGACCAGGTCGGCGGCCTTGATGGTCCGCGCGGTGAAGTAGAGGGTGCGCATCATGTGCTGGGGCACCAGCCGGGCCATGTGGGTGGCCGCGCCGAGCGCGCCCTGGTTGACCTCGGGGACGCCGAAGTAGGCGTCGTCGCTGGCGACCACGCAGTCGGCGTTCCCGACGAGGCCGACGCCGCCGCCGAGGCAGAAGCCGTTGACGGCCGCGACGACGGGTACCGCGCACTCGTAGACCGCCTTGAACGCGGCGTAGCAGCCGCGGTTCGCGCCGATCAGCGCCTCGAACCCGGTGGTGTGCTGCATCTCCTTGATGTCGACGCCGGCGTTGAAGCCGCGCCCCTCGGCGCGGAGCACGACGACCTTGGTGTCGAGGTCCCGGGCCGCCTCGTCGAGGGCGGCGGCGACGTCGTACCAGCCCTGGACGGTGAGCGCGTTGACCGGCGGCGCGGCCATCGTCACCACCCGGATGCCGTCCGGCCGTCGTTCGGAAGTGATCGCCATGGAGTCCTCGTCCTCGGGGTCGGGCTTGTCTCGACCAAGCAAGTGCTTGGTAGGGTAGCAGCATGACGCTGGCCGTGGACCTCACCGGGCGGGTCGCGCTCGTCACGGGCGGGACCCGCGGGATCGGGCTCGGGATCACCCGGGCCCTGCTCGACGCGGGCGCCACCGTGGTCACCTGCTCGCGGTCGGACGCCGAGCCGGTCCCGGGCACCACGCACCGGGCCTGCGACGTCCGCGACGCCGACGCGGTGCGGGAGCTGGTCGGCTCGCTCGACCGCCTCGACGTCCTGGTCAACAACGCAGGCGGAGCGCCCGCGGCCGACGCCGCCACCGCGTCGCCGCGGTTCCACGAGAAGATCGTGGGCCTCAACCTGCTCGCGCCGCTGGCCTGCGCGCAGGCCGCGAACGCGGTGATGCAACAGCAGGACTCCGGCGGATCGATCGTGAACATCTCCTCGATCTCGGCCGCCCGGCCCGCGCCGACGATCGCGGCCTACGCCGCCGCCAAGGCCGGACTGGACTCGCTGACCGCGTCGCTGGCGATGGAGTGGGCACCGCGGGTGCGGGTCAACAGCATCGACGTGGGCCTGTGCCGGACCGAGCAGACCGACGACCACTACGGCGACGACGCGTCGGTCGCCGCGATCGAGCGGACCATCCCGCTGGGCCGGATGGCGCGCCCCGCCGAGGTCGGGACCGTCGCGGCGTTCCTGGCGAGCGACCTGGCGTCGTACGTCTCGGGCGCCACCGTCGCCTGTCATGGCGGGGGAGAGACGCCCGCCTTCCTCCTCGTCCAGAAGGGACTCGCATGACCCAGCTCCTCGAAGGCCGGATCGCCATCGTCACCGGGGCCGGCCGCGGCATCGGCCGCGCCCACGCGCTCGAGCTCGCCCGGCACGGCGCCGCGGTCGTCGTCAACGACTACGGCGTCTCGCTGTCCGGCGAAGGGACCGGCGAGACGCCGGCCGAGGCCGTCGTCGCCGAGATCGAGGCGGCCGGCGGCCGCGCGGTCGTCAACACCGCCGACGTCGCCGACTTCGAGCAGGCCGCCGCGATGGTCCAGCAGGCGATCGACACGTACGGCGGGCTCGACATCCTGGTCAACAACGCCGGCTTCGTGCGCGACCGGATGCTGGTCAACACCTCCGAGGAGGAGTGGGACGCCGTCATCCGGGTGCACCTCAAGGGCCACTTCGCCCCGCTGCGCCACGCCGGCGCCTACTGGCGGGCCGAGGCCAAGGAGGGCCGGCAGCGCGTCGCCCGGGTGATCAACACCTCGTCCGGCGCCGGGCTGCAGGGCTCGGTCGGGCAGGCGACGTACTCGGCCGCGAAGGCCGGGATCGCCGGCCTCACGCTCGTCGCGGCGCAGGAGCTGGGACGGTACGGCGTGACCGTCAATGCCATCGCACCCGTCGCCCGCACCCGGATGACCGAGGGCGCGTTCGACACCTCCGCGATGGCGCTGCCCGAGGACAACTCGCCGATCGTCGCCTGGCTGGCGTCGGAGGAGGCCGGCGACGTCACCGGGCGGGTCGTCGAGATCGACGGCAGCACGATGACCGTCGAGACCGGCTGGGCGCACGGACCCTCCCGCGACGCCGGACGCCGGTGGGAGGCGGCCGAGGTCGGCCCCGCGCTGCGCGAGCTGCTCGCCGCCGCACCGGCGCCCGAGCCCGTGTACGGCGCGTAACCGGCGCAAGTTTCATCGGCCGGCCGATGAAACTCATGCCTGGACGATGAACCTTTGTCGTCCAGGCATGAGTTTCGTGGTGGGCGCCGGGGTGGAATGTCGATCGCCGCGTGATGCAGTCAGCCGGCGTTGCGCAGACTCGCCGCGCGGTGGATGCGGTCGATCGTGCGTCCTGGCTGGTCGAGATCGACCCAGATCAGACGGAGCATGCGCAAGCCGGTGAGCTCCTCGAGCAGTAGCTCGCGGGCCCGTTCCTTCCGGATGACATCGGCGACCGTCTGTCCCGGCTTCAGCAGGCGGCCGTACTTCACCTGCCCGTCGAACTCGATCATCAGCCCGAGCTCGCGAAGCAGGAAGTCGACGCGTCCGGCCAGCCGGCCGGACGGGTGGTGGACCTCCCACTGCGGCTCGGGATGAAGGCCGTGGTCCTCGAGGAGCAGGCGCGTCCGTGACTCGCCGACGGACTCCGAGCGTCCGTCGCTGCGTTCCACGGCCAGCGGAAGTCCGATTGTCCCAGGCCAGTCCCGCATGTACTCCTCGGCGTACGACATCAGCTGTGCCCCCGTGGTCGAGCCGTTGTGCAGCGTCCAGTCGAGCACGCAGGCGGCCGGCTCGAGAGGCAGCAGGGCGGCGGTCTCGACGGCGGTCCGGCCCGGCGCAGTCAGCCAGTGACCGTCCGCGCGCGTGACGTCGTTGACGCCGACCCAGCCCCGATGGTGCGTGATGCCGGCCTGGTCGCGGTCACCGCGACCGAACAGGTTCGTGATGTTGACCTTGCTCAGGTCCAGCCCCCAGTCCGGGCCACCGCGCATCACGTGTGCACTGGCGTGGGACAGGGCGACGCGATCGTCGTACTGCTGCATGACGGCACGACTCAAGATGACGTGCTGCTCGGGAGAGGCGGCAGGCAGCCAGACGGCCGGGTCCGCGTAGGCGCCCTGCCGGATCCGCACCAGCTTGTGCTCCTTGACCTGGCGATGGAGCCAGTTGTCGTCGTACCCGAGCTGGATCGCGGTGCGTCGCAGCAGGATGCCGTGCTCGTCGAACGGGATGTGCGCCATGCGGAGGACGATTCCCGCGCTGCTCGCCGTTCACCGGGGGTCGACGCGATCTGTGGAGAAGAACCCCAGCCACCCGAGCCAGACCACGAAACTCACGCTTGGACGATGAACCTTCGTCGTCCAAGCGTGAGTTTCATCGGCCGGCCGATGAAACTTGCCGGCCGGCGACCCAGCGTCAGAGGCGCTCGAGCACCGTGCCGGTCGCCATCGCGCCGCCGGCGCACATCGAGATCAGCGCCGTGGAGCCGTCACGGCGCTCGAGCTCGTGCAGCGCGGTGGCGATCAGGCGGGTGCCGGTCGAGCCGACGGGGTGACCGAGCGCGATCGCGCCGCCGTTCACGTTCACCTTGTCCAGGTCGGGGGAGTGCTGGCTCGCCCACGAGAGGACGACCGACGCGAACGCCTCGTTGACCTCGAAGAGGTCGAAGTCGCCGATGGCCATCCCGGTGCGGTCGAGGACCCGCTGGGTGGCCTCGATCGGCCCGTCCAGGTGGTAGTACGGGTCGGCGCCGACCAGGCAGTGGCTGACGATCCGGGCGCGCGGGGTCAGGCCGAGAGCGCGGGCCCTGTCCTCGTCCATCAGGAGTACGGCGGACGCGCCGTCGCTGATCTGTGACGACGTCCCGGCGGTGTGCAGGCCGTCGGGCAGCACCGGCTTGAGGCCGGCCAGGCCCTCGAGGGTGGTCTCGCGCAGGCCCTGGTCGGTGTCGACCAGGCGGGTCTCCCCGGTGGGCTTGCCGTCCTGGTCCAGGACCGGCGCCTCGATCGGGGCGATCTCGCGCTTGAACCGGCCCTCGTCGACGGCGACGCGCGCCTTCTGCTGCGAGGCGAGGCCGAAGGCCTCGAGGTCGGCGCGGGTGAAGCCGCGGTTGCGGGCGATGCGGTCGGCCGCCTCGAACTGGTTGGGCAGGTCGATGGTCCAGTCCTCGGGCCGCGGGTCACCCATGCCCGCCGGGACGTTGGCGCCCAGCGGGATCCGCGACATCGACTCGACGCCGCAGGCGATGCCGACGTCGATGGTCCCGGCGGCGATCATGTCGTGCACGAGGTGGGTCGCCTGCTGGCCGGAGCCGCACTGGGCGTCGATGGCGGTGGCGCCGGTGTGCTGGGCGAGCCCGGCGTGCAGCCAGGCGCGGCGCACCATGTCGTTGGACTGCTCGCCGGCCTGCGTCACGCACCCGCCGACCACCTGCTCGACCAGGTCGCTCTCGATGCCGGCACGGGCGAGGACCTGCGCCTGCGCGAAGCCGAGCAGCACGGCGGGGTGCACGCCCGCGAGCCAGCCCTTGCGCTTGCCGAGGGGAGTGCGGACGGCGTCGACGATGACCGGAGTACCCATGGGAGAAAACTAGAACACGTTCTTATCGCGGACAACCTTTCCCCACGTACCTGCGGTATGTATTCTCGGTCACTAGAACGTGTTCCAGCCTTGGGCCCAGCCGCCGATCCATAGGGAGCTTCCGTGACCGCATCCGACGTCCTGCCCGAGGGGTTCGACTTCACCGACCCCGACCTGAACCAGAAGGCGATCCCGCACGACGAGTTCCGGGCCGCGCGCCAGAACCATCCGATCGTCTGGGTCGAGCAGGACCCGGTGTGGCGCAGCGGCTTCACCGCGGAGTCCGGCAGCGGGTACTACGCGGTGACGCGGCACGAGGACGTCGCCGCCATCTCCAAGGACAGCAAGAGCTGGTCGACGTACGAGAACGGCGCGATCGTCCGGTTCCCCACCGAGATGGCCCGCGAGCAGATCGAGCTCCAGCGCGTGATCCTGATCAACCAGGACCCGCCCGAGCACACCCAGACCCGCCAGATCGTGTCCCGCGGCTTCACCCCGCGCTCCATCGGTGAGCTCGAGGACCTCATGGTCGAGCGGGCCCGCCGGATCGTGCAGGACGCCGCCGAGCGCGGCACCGGGAACTTCGTCGAGGACGTCGCCGCCGAGCTCCCCCTGCAGGCCATCGCCGACCTGATCGGCGTCCCGCAGGAGGACCGGCACAAGCTGTTCGACTGGTCCAACCAGATGCTCGCGGGCGAGGACCCCGACTACGCCGGCAACAACGACGTGGCGGCGGCCGAGATCCTCGGCTACTCGATGATGCTCGCCGCCGAGCGGCAGGCGAACCCGCGCGACGACCTGATCACCAAGCTGATCAACGCGCACAAGGGCGAGCGCGGCCTGACCGACGACGAGTTCGGCTACTTCGTGATCCTGCTGACCGTCGCCGGCAACGAGACCACCCGCAACGCGATCTCGCACGGCATGAACGCCTTCCTCGACAACCCCGAGCAGTGGGAGATCTGGAAGCGCGACCGGCCGGCCACCATGGTCGACGAGGTGGTCCGCTGGGCGACCCCGGTCAGCGTGTTCCAGCGCACGGCGCTCACCGACGTGACCGTGAGCGGCGTGGAGTTCAAGAAGGGCCAGCGGGCGGCGCTGTTCTACGCCAGCGCGAACTTCGACGACGAGGTCTTCGAGGATCCGTTCACCTTCAACATCCTGCGCGACCCGAACCCCCAGCTGGGCTTCGGCGGCCACGGCGCGCACTACTGCCTGGGTGCCAACCTGGCCCGGCAGGAGATCCGGGTGATCTTCGACGCCCTCGCCGACCACGCCCCGGACATCACGAAGCTGTCCGACCCCGCGCGCCTGCGGCACTCGTGGATCAACGGCATCAAGGACCTGCAGGTCAAGTACGTGCGGTGAGCACGAGCGGGCCGTCGGCCGTGATGGCGACGGTGTGCTCCATGTGGGCGCCGCGCGAGCCGTCCTTGCTGCGCAGCGTCCAGCCGTCGGCGTCGGTGTAGATCTCGTCGGTGGTGTGCAGGAACCACGGCTCGATGGCGATCACCAGGCCCGGGCGCAGCTTCAGGCCGCGTCCGGGCCGGCCGTCGTTCGGCACGTGCGGCTCGCCGTGCATCGTCCGGCCGACGCCGTGCCCGCCGAACTGCAGGTTGACCCCGAGCCCGGCCGACCGGGCCACGTCGCCGATCGCGGCGGAGATGTCGCCGAGCCGGTTGCCGGGGCGCGCCTGCGCGATGCCGGCGTCCAGGGCCCGTCCGGTGACCTCGATCAGCTCGAGGTCCTCCGGCCGGGGCGTGCCGACCACGACGCTGAGCGCGGAGTCCGCGACCCAGCCGTCGACGTTCGCCGCGAAGTCGACGCTGAGCAGGTCGCCGTCCTGGAGGACGTAGTCGCGGGGGAGGCCGTGCAGCACCGCGTCGTTCACCGACGTGCACAGCACCTTCCCGAACGGGGAGGCGCCGAACGACGGGTGGTAGTCGATGTAGCAGGACTCCGCCCCGCGATCGCGGATCATGCCGTGGGCGAGCTCGTCGAGCTCGAGCAGGTTCACGCCGACGTCCGCCTTCTCGGCGAGGGCGGTGATGACGTCAGCCACGAAGCGGCCGGCCGGACGCATCTGCTCGATCTGGGTGGGGGTGCGGAGCTCGATCACGGGGACGACCCTACCCAGCGACCCCGGCCCCTAGGGTGGGCCGGGTGGACCTCGTTCTCGGCACCATGTACTTCGGCACCCGGACCGACGAGGCGACGTCGTTCGCCCTCCTCGACCGCTTCGTCGCGGCCGGCGGGCGGATGCTCGACACCGCGAACGCCTACTCGTTCTGGTCGTCGCCGTCCGGCCACGGCGGCCAGAGGAGGCGCTGCTCGGACGCTGGCTGGCCGCGAACCCCGGCCTGCGCGACGAGCTGGTGATCGCGACCAAGGTCGGCGTCGAGCCGACCGAGGACGGCAGCCCCGAGGGCCTGTCGGCGCCGGTGATCGAGCGCGAGTCGGCACGCAGCCTGGAGCGCCTCGGCGTCGACGTCATCGACCTGTACTGGGCGCACGCCGAGGACCGGTCGACCGATCTCGAGGAGACGGTGGCGGCGTTCGGGTCGCTCGTCTCGTCCGGGCTCGCGCGCCGGCTCGGGGTCTCCAACCACCCGACCTGGCGGGTGGAGCGGGCCCGGGCCATCGCCGAGCGGCTGGGCGTCGAGCCGTGGACGGCGCTGCAGCTCACCACGTCGTACGTCGAGCCGCGGCCGGGTGCCCAGGTGCCGGGCAAGGACCACCGGTTCGGCTTCGTGAGCGACGAGACCGTCGACTACCTCGACGAGCATCCCGGCGTCGACCTGTGGGTCTACAGCCCGCTCGTCCAGGGCAGCTTCGACCGCGCGGACCGGCCGCTGCCGGAGGCCTACGACCACCCCGGCACCACGCGGCGGCTGGCCGAGCTGCGCGCCGAGGCCGACGCCCGCGGCGTACCGGCCTCCCAGCTCGTGCTCGCCTGGCTGGTGCGGCGGGGCTGGAAGCCGATCGTCGGCGTCAGCACCCTCCAGCAGCTCGACTCCGCCCTGGCGTCCGTCTCCCTCGTCTGACAGCAGATCCGCTCGCAGCGGATCCGCTTCCGTGCCGGCCGTGGGCGCCGAAGGCTGGTCGCATGACAGACGTACCCCTCACCGGATCCCTCGACGACCAGCTGACCGCCCGGCTCCTGCACCAGCGCATCCTCGTGCTCGGGCAGGAGGTCGACGACCCCATCGCCAACCGGCTCTGCGCCGAGCTGCTGCTGCTCTCGGCCGAGGACCCGCACCGCGACATCAGCCTCTACATCAACTCGCCCGGCGGCTCGGTCAGTGCGGGGTTCGCCATCTACGACACGATGCGGCTGATCCCGAACGACGTCAGCACCCTGGCCCTCGGGCTGGCGGCCAGCATGGGCCAGTTCCTGCTGTCGGCGGGCACGCCCGGCAAGCGGTACGCGCTCCCGCACTCGCGGGTCCTGATGCACCAGGGCTCCGCCGGGATCGGGGGCACCGCGATCGACATCGAGATCCAGGCCGAGAACCTCGAGCACACCAAGAACGTGATGATCGGCCTGATCGCCGAGCACACCGGCCAGCCGGTCGAGCAGGTCGAGCGCGACTCGCTGCGCGACCGGTGGTTCACCGCCGAGGAGGCCCGGGAGTACGGCTTCGTCGACCAGGTGCTGACCGACGTCAGCGCGGTGACGCCGGCGCGGCCGGCGGCGGCGTTCGGGGTGCGGGCATGAGCCAGTACACGATCCCGAGCGTGGTCGAGAAGACCGTGCGCGGCGAGCGGGCCGTCGACATCTACAGCCGGCTGCTGACCGACCGGATCATCTACGTCGGTACCGAGATCGACGACGGCGTCGCCAACGTGGTGATCGCCCAGCTCCTGCACCTGGAGTCGGAGAGCCCCGAGACGCCGATCAACCTGTACCTCAACTCGCCCGGCGGCTCGGTCACGGCGATGCTCGCCATCTACGACACGATGCAGTTCGTGCGCTCGCCGATCGCTACGACGTGCGTGGGCCAGGCGGCGTCGTCGGCCGCCGTGCTGCTCGCCGGCGGGGCGCCCGGCAGCCGGCTGGTGCTGCCACACGCGCGCGTGGTGCTGCACCAGCCGTCCGGCGGCGGCCAGGGCGCCCTTCCGGACCTCGCCCTGCGGGCCAAGGAGATCGCCCGCGTGCGCGCCGAGATGGAGCAGATCCTGGCCCAGCACACCGGCCGGTCCGTCGGGCAGGTCCGCGAGGACACGGACCGCGACCTGGTCCTGTCCGCCGCCGACGCGGTCGCCTACGGCCTCGCCGATGGCGTGCTGGACAGCCGGAAGCTGCCGGCGGCCTAGGTGTACCGGTAGGCGGCGAGGCAGACCGGGCCGGAGATGCCGCCGAGGCGCCGGCTCACGCGGCTGGTCAGGTCGACCAGGCGCAGGCCGAGGGCGCCGGCCACCGCGCCGAGCACCTCGGAGCTCGGCTCCTTGCGGCCGCGCTCGACCTCGGAGAGGTACTGCGTGGACACGCCGGCCTGCCCGGCGACGTCGGCGAGCGTGCGGCCCGCCGTACGCCGCTCCTCGCGCAGCTCGCGGCCGACGGCCTCGCGCCACAGGGGCTCGGGCTCCGGGAGCCTGCGCGGCGGGCCGGGACGGGAATGCGACGACGTCACCCATGCGCCGACGATAGGCCGTCGCGCGCGTACGGCGTCGTGCACCGTTCGCCCAGGGCGAACGGGCGCCCGACGTCACCCCCGCAGCCACTCCCCGAGGTCGGCCTCGCGGATCAGTTCGCGCGCCTCGTCGGCCCGGTCGTCCGGCACGAGCACCCGCATCTGGATGAACCGCATCGAGCCGTCGATGACGCTCGCGTGCCGGTCCGCCACGTGGCAGGGGATCTCCTCGCCGTTGAGCAGCGCCTCGACGACGGCGATCAGGGCCAGGTCGTTGGTGCGGATCAGTTCGGCCACGCGCATCGCTCCATGGACCCAGCGTAGGTGCCGGGCCGGCCGTCCAGGGCGGACTTGTCGTGGGAAACCCGACCGACACGCCGGGTTCACTCGGCGTGTCGGTCGGGTTTCACCGGTCAGCCGGTGAAACCCGCCGGCGTGTCGCCCCTAGTTCGATGGCTTCTCCGACCCCACGACCCACATCGCGAAGAACTGCGAGCCGCCGCCGTAGGCGTGGCCCAGTGCGCGGCGTACGCCGTCGACCTGGTGCTCGCCCGCGGCGCCGCGGACCTGGAGGGCCGCCTCGCCGAAGCGCAGCATCCCGGACGCGCCGATCGGGTTGGAGGAGAGCACCCCGCCCGAGCAGTTCACCGGGAGCTTGCCGTCCATGGCGGTCGCCCCGGACTCGGTGAGCCGCCAGCCCCCGCCGTTCTCCTCGGCGAAGCCGAGCGACTCCAGCCACATCGGCTCGAACCAGGAGAACGGCACGTAGATCTCGGCCGCGTCGATCTCCTCGATCGGGTTGGTGATGCCGGCCTGCTTCCACAGCGCGGCGGCCGCGTCCCGAGACGCCTGCGGGTTGACCTGGTCGCGCTCCGCGGCGGTGGTCGCCTCCGAGCGCATCACGGTGCCGTGGATCCAGGCGGGGTTCGGCGAGGCGGCCGCGACATCCTCGGAGACGATCACCAGGGCGCAGGCGCCGTCGGAGGAGGGGCAGGTCTCGTCGTACCGGATCGGGTCCCACAGCATCTGGGACGCCAGCACGGACTCCACGGTCGTGTCCGGGTTGCGCAGGTGCGCGTACGGGTTCTTCAACGCGTTCTGCCGGTCCTTGGCCGCCACGATCGCGCCGATGTGGGTCGGGGCGTCCGAACGGCGGATGTAGGACCGCACGTGCGGGGCGAAGTAGCCGCCCGCGCCTGCGTGCACCGGCATGTTGAACGGCAGCGGCACCGACAGCGCCCACATGGCGTTCGACTCCGACTGCTTCTCGTAGGCGACGGTGAGCACCTTGCGGTGCACGCCTGCCTGCACGAGCGAGGACGCGACGATCGCGGTGGAGCCGCCCACCGAGCCGGCGGTGTGCACGCGCAGCAGCGGCTTGCCGGCGGCGCCGAGCGCCTCGGCCAGGAACAGCTCGGGCATCATCACGCCCTCGAACAGGTCCGGGGCCTTGCCGACGACGATCGCGTCGATCTCGTCGAGGGTCATGTTCGCGTCGAGCAGCGCTCGGTCGATCGCCTCGCGGCACAGACCCGCCATCGAGACGTCCTCGCGCTTGGCGCGGTGGTGGGTCTGCCCGATCCCGACCACGGCTGCGGGCTGCTTCGCCATCAGTTCTTCGCCCCTTCGGTGGTAGAGCCCAGGACACACAGGAGGTTCTGCTGGAGGGCGGGACCGCTGGTCGCGTGCCCGACCGCCTTGGAGACCTCGCCCGACCAGATCCGCGTCGCCGCCTCGCCGATCCGGATGCCGCCGCCGGAGAACATCGGGTTGCCGGTCAGCGCGCCGCCCGAGGGATTGATCGCGTACGTCGTCGGCCAGGCCGAGCTCGCGGCGCAGGACGATCTCCTGGTGGCTGAACGGCGCGTGCAGCTCGGCGAGCTCGACGCCGTCGAGGTCGACCGCGGCGGCGGCCCGCGCCGCGGACGGCGCGCGGGTCAGGTCGCGGGTGCCCATGCTGATCGGGTCGATGTAGTGCGCGATGCCGTTGATCCAGGCGGGCTGGTCGCGCACCTCACGGGCCTTGTCGCCGGCCGCGAGGACGATGGCCGCCGCGCCGTCGGTGACGGGAGAGCAGTCGTGCTTGCGCAGCGGGTCGGCGTACATCGGCCGCGACAGCAGCTCCTCGACCGACGAGCCGCCCTTGCGGATCGCGTACTCGTTCTTCTCCGCGTCGGTCAGCGAGCGGTTCGCCACCTCGGCCATCGCCCGCTCGTCCCACGCTCCGGCGTCGATGCCCGCCCGGGCCTGCAGGCCGGCGAGCGACACGGTGTCCGGCCAGAGCGGCGTCATCGTGTACGGCTCGAGCTGGAGGGCGAGGGTGCGCCGCAGCACGCCCGCGGACGCCTTGCCGAAGGCGTACACCAGCGCGGTGTCCACCTCGCCGGTCTGGATCTTCAGCCAGGCCTCGTACATCGCCCACGCCAGGTCCATCTCGACGTGCGACTCGTTGACCGGCGGGATCACGCCGATCGCGTCGACCGCCGGCACGAACGAGAACGACCGCCCGGCCAGGTAGTCCGAGGAGCCGGAGCACCAGAACCCGATGTCGCGCCGGGTCCAGCCGGTCTGCTCGTAGCACTCGCCGAACAGGGGGACGAGCAGCTCCACGCACGTGGGCGACCCGTCGAACTCCTCCATCTGTCGCTGGGCGAACCCGACGACCGCAACGTCTCTCATCACGTCACACCCCTCAGAGGTGGTGCCGGTAGGACTCGTAGTCGGCGTCCGGCTCGCCGGTCGGCTCGAAGTGGTCGATGTTCTCCAGCGAGTACGTCCACTCCTCGCGCGGCTTCCAGACCGCCTTCACCCGCATCCCCATCCGCACCTCGTCGGCCGGGACGCCGAGGATCAGGTGCAGGAAGGCGATGTCCGCGCCGTCGAGCAGCACGTACGCCGAGACGTAGGGCGGCGTGATCTTCTGGCCCAGGAACGGCACGTTGACGATGCAGAACGTCGTGATCGTGCCGGTCTGCGAGACCTCGACCTCCTCGGCGGTCGGAGTGCCGTCGGCCGGGCAGGCGCTGCGCGGCGGCACGTAGACCTTCTGGCACGCCGGGCAGCGCTGGCCGACGATGCGGCCCTCGTTGAGGCCGCGGTAGAAGGCCGACTCCTCGGGGGAGGCGGCGTACAGGTAGTCGAGCGAGACGGGCGTGATGACACCTGTCACCGCGGCGGGCACGTCACCGGATCTCGACTGCTCCGTCGCGGCTTCGTTCCTCAGCCGCGGTCGCGCTCGATCTGGCCCGCCAGCGCCGTCCGCGACTTCGTCGCGTCCGGCGACGGGCTCAAAGCACGCGATGTCGGTGATCGCCCCCACCCGCTCCTCGGCCCAGCGCACCTGCACCCGCATGCCCGGTCGACACCTCGTCGGGGGACGACACGTCCAGCGCGTGCAGCAGCGGGGTGTCCGCGCCGTCCAGCGTCACCAGCGCGAAGGCGAAGGGACGGTCGAAGGGCTGGTCCTTGACCGGCTCCGGCACCCACGTCCACGACGTGACGGTGCCGGTCGGCGCGACCTCGACGAACTCGTCGATCGCCTCGTGGGTCACCGGGTCGAACTCCGGCGGGGGGACGACCACGCGGCCCTCGGAGGTGCGGCCGCCGACGACCTCGGCCGTCGCGCAGGCCGGTGAGGAAGCGTCCGAGCACCGGGCCCGGTCGAGCGGGTGTAGTCGAACGCTACGGTGACCGGTGCTGACAGTGTTCGTGTCATGGTCCGAAACTAGAACACGTTCTACAATCCGGCAAGCCACCCGTGACGTGAGGAGACCTACATGAAGCTCGGACTGCAGCTGGGTTACTGGCAGGCGCAGCCGCCGCAGGGCGTGGGCGAGCTCGTCGCCGCGGCCGAGGAGGCCGGCTTCGACGCGGTCTTCACCGCCGAGGCCTGGGGGTCGCGACGCGTTCACGCCGCTGGCCTGGTGGGGCCGCGAGACCTCGCGGATCGAGCTCGGCACGTCGATCGTGCAGATGTCCGGGCGCACGCCGACGTCGATCGCCATGCACGTCCTGACCCTCGACCACCTCGAACGGCGGCGGGTGATCCTGGGCATGGGCGTGAGCGGTCCGCAGGTCGTCGAGGGCTGGTACGGCCAGCCCTTCGGCAAGCCGCTGGCCCGCACCCGCGAGGTCGTCGAGATCATCCGCAAGGTGCTCGCGCGCGAGGCGCCGGTGACCAACGACGGGCCGCACTACCCGCTGCCCTACCACGGTGAGAACTCCGTGGGCCTGGGCAAGCCGCTCAAGCCGATCGTCCACCCGCTGCGTCCGGACGTGCCGATCTGGCTCGGCGCCGAGGGCCCGAAGAACGTCGCCCAGACCGCCGAGATCGCCGACGGCTGGATCCCGATCTTCTACACGCCGAAGTCGGCGGGCATGTACCAGCCCTGGCTCGACGAGGGCTTCGCGCGACCGGGCGCCCGGCGTACCCGCGCCGACTTCGAGATCGCGGCGACCTGCCACCTCCAGGTGGTCGCGGAGCGCCGAGGAGAAGGCCGCGGTCATCGACGCCATGCGCCCCTTCGTCGTCGCTCTACATGGGCGGGATGGGCGCGAAGGAGGCGAACTTCCACAACCAGGTCTTCGTGCGCATGGGCTACGAGGACCTCGCCGCCGAGGTGCAGAGGCTCTATCTCGGCGGCGAGAAGGACCGCGCCACCGCACTGATCCCCGACGAGCTGGTCGACGACATGCACATCATCGGCACCGCCGGCGAGGTCAGGGAGAAGGTCGCGCAGTGGGAGGAGACCGGCGTGACCACGCTGCTGCTCAGCTGCCGCTCGGCCGACGAGGTGCGGTCGGTGGCGGAGCTGCTGGCCTGAGCAGTCACCCGCCCTTGGCGGCGTGCCAGGTGGTCTCCGCCGGCGTCGGGTCCGTGTTGCCCGCGAGGTCCGTGGCCCGCACGGCGAGGGTGTGCCAGCCCGCGGCCAGGTCGACGTAGCGGACCACCGTGCCGCACGGCGCGTACCCAGCGCCGTCGAGGCTGCACGCGAAGGTCGCGGGTTCGTCGGCGGCGAGGGTGAAGGTCGCCGCGTCGGCGTCGGGGAACTCGCCGGACACGGTGGTCTCCGGTGGCGTGACGTCCTTCGGCAGGGCCGACGAGGTCGCGCTGTCGGAGGGTCCGGCGGTCGGCGACGGGCTGGTCGGTGACGGGGCCGCGGTGGTCGGGCCGACGGTGGCGGGCGGGGTCGCGTCGGTCGCGTCCGTGGTGCCGGCCGGAGCTGCCGGGGCGGTCGGGGCGGTCGGGGCGGCCGGGGACGACCCGTCGGTCGCCGACGCCGCGGCCGTACCCTCGGTGGGCTGCAGTACGGCGCCCGCGCGCCGGGCGTGGTGTCGCGGCGGCCGGTCGTCCGGTGCCGATGCGACCGGGTGGTGGGTCGTCCGCTCGGAGCCGGACGGCGGCGCCGGACCTGCCGACGCGTCATGCCGGGCCTCGGGTGGGTCGTCCATCGTGCGGCCGACGGCGTACCCGCCGAGCGCCAGGGCCAGGGTGGCGAGCACCAGCACCAGCAGCCGGCCGGGCAGGCCGGGACTGCGGCGGAACGGTCGCACGAGCGGCATCAGGGTCTCCGGGGTGGCTCGCGAGCACACCCCCAGGTCCCTCCCTCTGCTCGCGGAACCGACGAATCGCACGCTAACAGGCACCCGGTGAGCGGGGGAGATTGCCCAAAACTGGAACACGTTCTAATCTCGGCGCCCATGACCGACGCTGCCCCGATCGACGACCTGCGAGTAGGCACCCACAACGGCCACCTGATGGTGGCCGCGCTGAAGCGGCACCGGGACAAGCCGGTGATGCACCTCGGCGACACCACCATCACCGGCGGCGAGGCCGCACAGCGGATGAGTCAGTACGTGCAGGCCTTCGAGGCGCTGGGCGCGGGCCGGGGTACGGCGGGCGCGCTGCTCGCCCTCAACCGGCCCGAGGTGCTGTTCATCCTGGGCGCCGGGCAGACGCAGGGCTACCGCCGCAGCTCCCTGCACCCGCTCGGATCGCTGGACGACCACGCGTACGTCATCAACGACGCCGGAGATCACCAGCCTGACCATCGACCCGAATCCGATGTTCGTCGAGCGGGCCCTGGGTCTGCTGGACAAGTGCCCGAAGCTCGAGAAGGTCCTCACCATCGGCCCGGTGCCCGACGAGCTCAGCCACGTCGGCCAGGACCTGGTCGCCACGGCCGCGTCGTTCGACCCGCAGCCGCTCGAGGCGGCGACGCTGGAGCCCGACCACATCGTGTCGATCACCTACACCGGCGGCACCACCGGCAAGCCCAAGGGCGTCATCGGCCTGTCGCGCCAGATGAACACGATGACCCAGATCCAGATGGCGGAGTGGGAGTGGCCGGAGTCGCCGCGCTTCCTCATGTGCACGCCGCTCTCGCACGCGGGCGCCGCCTTCTTCGTCCCGACCGTGCTCAAGGGCGGCTGCCTGTACGTGCTGCCGAAGTTCGACCCGGCCGAGGTGCTGCGCACCATCGAGGAGCAGCGGATCACCGCGACGATGCTGGTGCCCTCGATGCTGTACGCCCTCATGGACCACCCCGACTCGCAGACCCGGGACCTGTCGTCGCTCGAGACGGTGTACTACGGCGCGTCGGCGATCAACCCGGTCCGGCTGAAGGAGGCGATCGACCGCTTCGGCCCGATCTTCGCCCAGTACTACGGGCAGTCCGAGGCGCCCATGGCGATCACCTACTTCGCCAAGGAGGACCACGTGGGCGGCGACGACCGCCGGCTCGCGTCCTGCGGCCGTCCGTCGGCGTTCATCCGCACCGCGCTCCTCGACGAGGACGGCAAGCGCGTCCCGGTCGGCGAACCGGGGGAGATCTGCGTGGCCGGTCCGCTGCTGGCCGGCGGCTACTGGAACCTGCCCGACGAGACCGCCGAGACCTTCCGCGACGGCTGGATGCACACCGGTGACGTCGCGCGCGAGGACGAGGACGGCTTCTGGTACATCGTCGACCGCACCAAGGACATGATCGTCACCGGCGGCTTCAACGTGTTCCCCCGCGAGGTCGAGGACGTCGTCGCCGAGCACCCCGCCGTCGCCCAGGTCGGCGTCATCGGCACGCCGCACGAGAAGTTCGGCGAGGCGGTCACCGCCATCGTGGTGCTGCGCTCGGACGCGCCGCGCGACGAGGAGTCGATCGCGACGATGACGGCCGAGATCCAGCAGATGGTCAAGGACCGCAAGGGCTCGGTCCAGGCGCCGAAGCAGGTGATCGTCGCGGACTCGCTGCCGCTCACCGGCCTGGGCAAGCCGGACAAGAAGGCGCTGCGCGCGCAGTACTGGACCGGGGACCGGGCCGTCGGCTGATCCGGGAGGTCAGCGCCCCTGGAAGTTCGGGGTGCGCTTCTCGGCGAAGGCGCGCGGGCCCTCCTTGGCGTCCTCGGAGGCGAACACCGCCATGCCGACCTTCGCGTCGTCGGCCCAGCAGTCCTCCTCGTGCCGGCCCTCGGAGTCGCGGACGGTCTTGAGGATCGCCTGCACGGCGAGCGGCCCGTTGGCGCAGATCAGGTCGGCGATCTCGTGCGCCTTCGCGAGCGCCTCGCCGTCGGGCACGACGTGCCCGATCAGGCCGATCTCCTTGGCCTCCGGGGCCTTGATGTGCCGCCCGGTCAGCAGCAGGTCCATCGCCACCGTGTACGGGATCTGGCGGGGGAGGCGGACCGCCGAGCCGCCCATCGGGTAGAGGCTCCAGCGCGCCTCGGCGACGCCGAACCGGGCGGACTCGCCGGCGATCCGGATGTCGGTGCCCTGGAGGATCTCGGTGCCGCCCGCGATCGCGGGGCCCTCGACGGCGGCGATGAGCGGCTTGGTCAGGCGGAAGCCCTTGAGCAGGCCCTTGATGACCGAGGGGTCGAATCGCCGGACTCGAAGCTGTCGTCCGGCGACTGCTTCGTGGCCGCCTTGAGGTCCATGCCCGCGCAGAAGTAGCCGCCGGCGCCGGTGAGGATGCAGACCCGGATCTCGGGGTCGGAGTTCACCCGGTCCCAGGCCTCCTCCATGATCGCCAGCATCTCGCCGGACAGCGCGTTGCGGGTCTCGGGACGGTTCATGGTCACGACGAGCTTGTGCCCGTCCTGCTCGACCAGGCAGTGGGGTGCGGAGTCGGTCATGCGGGGGATGCTAGCCAAGAACAAGAACGTGTTCTAGTCTCGCGGCGTGGCTCACAACATCGCTGACCTCTTCGAACACGCCGTCGACGCGGCGCCCGACAACGCCGCCGTCAAGGTCGGTGACCGGGTCGTGACCTACGCCGAGCTGGAGGCCGAGGCCAACCGCCTCGCGCACTACCTGCAGGCGCAGGGGGTGCAGCCCGGCGACCACGTCGCGATCTACGCCAAGAACAGCATCGAGCACGTCGTCGCGGTGCTGGCGATCGTCAAGATCCGCGCGGTCACGATCAACGTGAACTACCGCTACGTCGAGGGGGAGCTCAACTACCTCTTCGACAACGCCGACGTCGTCGCGGTCATCCTCGAGCGCACCTACGCGCCGCTGGTCGCCGCGATGCTGCGCCCAAGCACGACAAGCTGCACACGGCCGTGGTGGTCGCCGACGTGCTCGACCCCGACGACCAGTCCGACGACTCGGTCGTTCGGCGGGGTCCTCTACGACGACGCGATCGCCGGCCAGAGCGCCGAGCGCGACTTCGGCGAGCGCAGCCCCGACGACATCCACATCATCTACACCGGCGGCACCACCGGCTTCCCCAAGGGCGTGATGTGGCGCCACGAGGACTTCTGGCGCGTGCTCGGCGGCGGCATCGACTTCTACACCGGCGAGCCGCTGGCGGAGTTCGACCAGTCCAAGCAGGCCAACGGACCCGCGGATGGTCACCTTCCCGCTCAGCCCGCTGATGCACGGCGGCGCCCAGGCCGGCCTGCTGATGCACCTGTTCGCCGGGCACCTGACGATCCTCGAGCCGAAGTTCGACCCGGAGCGCACCTGGGAGATCATCGAGCGCGAGAGGGTGCAGCTGATCTTCATGACCGGCGACGCGATGGCCCGGCCGCTGATCGAGGAGTTCGAGCGAGCCCGCGGCCGGCGGACGCCGTACGACGGCTCCAGCCTGTTCGCGATCTCCAGCAGCGCCGCGATCTTCAGCCCGCCGGTGAAGGAGCGCTGGATGGCGGCGTTCCCCAACCGATCTTCACCGACTCGGTCGGCGCCACCGAGACCGGCTTCCAGGGCATGGGCATGCAGGACAACAACAACATCAGCACCGACGGCCCGGTGGTCGCACTCGGGCCCCGACAGCGTGGTGATCGACGAGGACAACCAGCCGCTCG
Organism: uncultured Actinomycetota bacterium; assembly: GCA_963763225.1. Taxonomy (GTDB): domain Bacteria; phylum Actinomycetota; class Actinomycetes; order Propionibacteriales; family Nocardioidaceae; genus Nocardioides. The sequence continues at coordinate 173,167 of CAVXNT010000020.1, forward strand.
ACCTGGCCACCGACGTCGGCAAGATCGGCCGGCTCGGCTCGCGGCGGCTCGGTGCCGGTCGGCTACTACAAGGACCCGGAGAAGTCGGCGGCGACGTTCCTCGAGATCGACGGCGACCGCTACTCCGTGCCCGGCGACTTCGCCCGGATCGAGGAGGGCGGCCGGGTCACCCTGCTCGGCCGCGGCTCGAACTGCGTCAACACCGGCGGGGAGAAGGTCTACCCCGAAGAGGTCGAGATGGCGATCAAGGCCACCCCGCCGTGTACGACGTCCTCGTGGTCGGCATCCCGGACGAGAAGTACGGCCAGGCGGTCGCCGCGGTCGTCGAGCTGCGCGAGGGCGACGCGCTGGAGCTGGAGGAGCTGCGCAGCTTCCTGCGCGAGTTCCTCTCCGGCTACAAGCTGCCGCGCGCGCTGACCGTCGTCGACCAGATCCCGCGCAACGCCACCGGCAAGGCGCAGTACCCCGGCCGCGAAGGAGCTGGCGATGGCCGGCTTCGCCGCCACAGCACCCGACGGCGGTGGTGTGAGCGATGCGCACGCCGCTCTGCGACGAGCTCGGGATCGAGTACCCGATCTTCGCGTTCACCCCGTCGGAGCAGGTCGCCGCCGCGGTGTCCCGCGCCGGCGGGCTCGGGCGTGCTCGGCTGCGTGCGGTTCAACGACACCGACGAGCTCGAGCAGACCCTGACCTGGCTCGACGACAACACCGACGGCAAGCCGTACGGCGTCGACGTCGTGATGCCGATGAAGATCCCCACCGAGGGCAAGGCCGTCGACCTCAAGGCGATGATCCCCGAGGAGCACCTCAGCTTCGTCGAGCGGACCCTGCAGCAGCTCGGCGTCCCGCCGCTGCCGGAGGGCGAGGGCCGCGAGGGCGTGCTCGGCTGGCTGCACTCGGTGGCGCGCTCGCACGTCGACGTCGCGCTCAACCACCGGCCGGTGCTGATCGCGAACGCGCTCGGCTCGCCGCCGGTCGACGTGATCGAGAAGGGCCACGAGCACGGCGATCCTGGTCGCCGCGCTGGCCGGCGCCGCCAAGCACGCGCGTCGCACGTCGCCAACGGCGTCGACATCATCGTCGCCCAGGGCTACGAGGCGGGCGGCCACACCGGCGAGATCGCCAGCATGGTGCTGCAGCCCGAGATCGTCGACGCGGTCGGCCCCGACGTGCCCGTGCTCGGCGCCGGCGGCATCGGCTGCGGCCGGCAGGTCGCCGCCTCGCTGGCGCTCGGCGCGCAGGGCGTGTGGACCGGCTCGATCTGGCTGGGCACCGAGGAGTACAGAACCTCCAGTCCAACGCCGGATGGACGCAGGCGTTCACCCGGGCGACCTCGTCGGACACCGTGCGCACCCGGGTCTACACCGGCAAGCCGGCGCGGCTGCTCAAGACCAAGTGGACCGAGGCGTGGGCCGAGGAGGACGCGCCCGAGCCGCTGCCGATGCCGCTGCAGAACCTGCTGGTCGCCGACGCGCACAACCGGATCAACGCCTCCGACGACCCGGACGTGATCTCGATGCCGGTCGGCCAGATCGTCGGCCGGATGAACGAGGTGCGCCCGGTGGCCGAGGTGATGGCCGAGCTGGTCGCGGAGTTCGAGGAGACCGTCGGCCCGGCTGGACAAGCTGGTGTGAGCGACACGCCTCGAACTTGAGGAGCCCTTGAGCGCCGGACGGCCGGTGCCGTGGCAGGATGGCGACCAGGGAGGAACCGCTTCTCCCGGCATCGCGAAGGTCTGGGGGGACTTCGATGCGCGACATCCTGCACGCCGTCGCGGCGGCGGTCGTGATCACGGTCGCGGCGCTGTGCACGCTGGTGCAGCTCAGCGACGCCAATCAGGCTTTCGACGATCTCGGACACGACCAGCACGGCGTGATCCAGCAGGTCGGGAGCAGCACGGACGCCCACGGCACGGGCCACCACCGCTGACGGCTGGCGGCCTTGGGCGCCGGTCGTAGCGTCGGGCGCATGAGTGCTGCGAACCCGACCGTCGCCCTCCTCGGCACCGGCATCATGGGCGCCGGCATGGCGCGCAACATCGCCGGAGCCGGACACCCGCTGCGGGTGTGGAACCGCAGCCCCGAGAAGGCCGAGCCACTGGCGGACGTGGCGACCGTCTGCTCGTCGGTCGCCGACACGGTCGACGGCGCCGACATCGTCGTGACGATGCTCTTCGACGGCGACTGCGGTCGCCGAGACCATGGGCGAGGCGCGCGGTGCCCTGGCCCAGGGTGCGGTCTGGGCGCAGACGACCACCGTCGGCGTGGACGCCGCCGGGACCCTCGGAGACCTGGCCGCCGACCTGGGAGTCGTGTACGTCGACGCGCCGGTCCTCGGCACCCGCAAGCCGGCCGAGGACGGAGCCCTCGTGGTGCTGGCCTCGGGGCCCGACTCGGCCCGGGCGAGCGTGCAGCCGGTCTTCGACGCCATCGGGAGCCGGACGCTCTGGGTCGGCGAGGCCGGCGGCGGCTCGCGGCTCAAGCTCGCGGCCAACGCGTGGGTCTTCGCCGTCGTCGAAGGGGTCGCCGAGTCGCTCACCCTGACCCGGGAGCTCGGCCTGGATCCGGCCCTGTTCCTCGAGGTGGTCAAGGGCGGCGCGCTGGATGCGCCGTACGTGCAGCTGAAGGGCTCGGCGATGCTCGCCGACGAGGTCGCGCCGTCGTTCGGGCTCGCCAACGCCCTCAAGGACGTCGAGCTGATCCTCGCCGCCGCCGGCTCGGCCGGGGTCGACCTCGGCCTGATGCCCGGCATCCGCGACCACTTCGCCCGCGCGGTCGACGCCGGGCACGGCGACCTCGACCTCGCCGCGACGTACCGCGAGCACTGACCTCCTGGCCCCCTGACCCGCTGGCGTCAGCGGAGGTCGGGGTGGGCGCGGCCGGCGATCAGGGGGAGATCGAGGTAGGTCTTGATGCCCGGGTCGGCGGCCACGACGTACGGGATCGAGTTCACGCAGTGGACCGCGGTCGCGACCACGCCGGGGTTGCGGGCCAGGCCCTCCGCGACGGTCTCCGGCTGCCAGCCCTTGATGGTGACGAAGCAGTCGGGATCGCCCTTGACCTCGACCTCGAAGCGTTCGCCCTGGGGGCCGAACGTCCACGGCGGGTCGAGGTGCTCCTCGCCCATCAGCCAGTTCACGGCGATCCGCACGACACAGGTGTCGCCGACGAAGGCCTCCCACACGAACCGCTGGCCGGCGACGTGGCCCGGCTCGATGACGCCGATCGGCGAGTCGATCGGCGCGGTCGCGACGGCGACCTCCTGCGAGGTGCGGATGTGCGGGTCGGCGGCGAACCCGAGCGCGTCGACGCACATCCGCGCGGACTGGATGAAGCCGCCCGAGAGCAGCCCGAGCATCGGGCCGCCCATCGCCTCGTCCGGCTTGCCGCCGAACATCATGATGTGCCGGACGACGTCCGGCGCGTCGTACGTCCGGATGTCGCTGAACTCCTCGCCGCGCACGAACGTCACCGCCGAGGAGAGCGCGGAGAACATCAGCGGGTGCAGCTCGGTGATGCCGCCCGGGTTGATGCCGGTGCCGTGCAGCGTGGTGCCGCCCTCCGCGCACGCAGCGGCGAGGGGAGCGCCGTCCTTCTCGGTGGGGTAGAACCAGCCGACCGGCGTGACGACGTTCTTGCCCGAGCGCAGCAGTGCGGCGACCTCGTCGCGGTTCGGCACCAGTGGTGCGTAGACGACCGCGTCGGCCTCCAGCGCGAGGATGTCCTCGGCGCTGCTGGTGGCGAGCACGCCGAGCGGCTCGCGTCCGAGGATCTCGCCGACGTCAACGCCGTGCTTGCTGTCGGAGTGGACCCAGCAGCCGACGAGCTCGAGCTCGGGGTGCAGCAGGATGCTCTCGATCGCGGCCCTGCCCACGCCGCCGGTGGCCCACTGGATGACGCGCACGCCGCCACCCTGTCAGGTAGAACGTGTTCTCGTCCAGGGGGCGTCGGCGCGGCTCAGCCGGCCGCCATGACGCCGACCGACTCGGGGGAGAAGCCCGGGAAGACGGCGGCGGTCGAGGCTCCGAAGCGGGAGCGGACCACCTCCGACAGCACGCTGCGGTAGTCGGTGGTGACGAGGAGGTCGCCGTCGAGGTCGTCGGTGAGGCCGGGCCAGCGGCCGTAGTAGGTGCCGCCCCGGACGCCCGCGCCGGCGACCAGCATCACGTTGCCGTAGCCGTGGTCGAGGCCGTTGCTGGCGTTCTCGACCGTACGCCGGCCGAACTCGCTGATCGTCACGACCGTGACCTTGTCGGCCTGGTCGCCCAGGTCGGCGAAGAACGCCGCCAGCGACGTCGCCAGGTCGCTCGCGTTGTCGTGGAGCCAGCCGCGGTCGGCGGTGCCCAGGTCGGAGTGCATGTCCCAGTCGCCCTGGTCGACGGTGATCACCTCGACGCCGACGTCACCCCGGATCACCCGCGCGACCTCGGAGAGCGCCCCGCCGAGGTCCGACTTCGGGTACGTCGGGCGGTTGTCGGCGGTGTCCTGCACCGGCGCGAAGTCGTCGAGCGCGCCGAACATCGACCGCATCGCGGTGCCGAGCGGCCCGCGCTCGCGGTCCCACAGGGTGTGGAGCGACGCCCGCCGGCCCTTGGTGGTGTCCCACTTGTCGTCGCCGGGGATGTGCACGTCGTCGACGCGGCCGGCCGACATCACCGGCTGGTCGCCGTAGAGGGAGGTCGGCACGACGCCGCCGGCGGCGTTGAAGCCCTGCAGCGGGGAGGATGAGGCGTCGGTGCCGATGAGCCGGTTGAGCCAGCCGCTGCGGACCGTCGAGCCCGGGTCGGCGTCCTCGACCTCCTCCATCGCCGAGAAGTGGGAGCGGTTCGGCGCGGGCAGGCCGGTGGCGTGCACGGCGGCGAGCCGGCCGGCGTTCCAGAGCGGGACCAGCGGCGCGAGCTCCGGGTGGAGCCCGAACATGGCGTCCTTGACCAGGAGCCGGTCCGACGGCACGGCGATGCTCGGCCGGGCCCGGTAGTAGACGGGGTCGCCGTGCGGGACGACGAGGGACAGCCCGTCGGCGGCGCCGCGCAGCGACAGCACGACCAGCACCGACGGCGCCGGGGCCAGCGCGGCGGCGGAGGTGGTGATGGCGGCGGAGCCGACGATCGTGGTCGCGCCGGCGAGCGCGACGGCACCGCCCAGGAACGACCGGCGGGACAGCCGGGCGTACTCGTCGCAGCAGAAGGACTGGTTCATGGCGCTCACCGGGTCAGGAAGGCGGGGGAGTCGAGGAAGGTGGTCAGCAGGCGGTACCAGTTCCAGCGGACCAGGCCGTGGTCGCGCGTGATCCTCTCGTGGGGCTCGACGTCGACCGCCTCGCAGCACGCCTGGAGCAGCTGTGCGGTCGAGCGGCGGTGCAGGATCCGCTGGGACAGGTGGTCGACCAGCAGGTCGAACCGGATCGGGTAGCCCGGCACCCACCACGCCGTCGAGTGGTACGTCGCGCCCGCGCTCGGCCACCAGGTGCCGGCCAGGTCGACGTGGACCGACATCGAGGCCAGCATCCGTGAGGGCGAAGCCCAGGCGTCGTTGTCGATCGGCTGCCCGTCGGGGCGGGGCCAGTCGAAGGGCTTGGTCCCGATGGTGTCGGCCTGCCAGAGGATCTGGTTGGCGGCGTACGCCCCGGAGTCCCCGGCGGGCGGCCGGGCGATGCGGACGTCGAGGGCGCGGTACGTCGCCACGACGTCCTCGCCCGGGTCGCGGACCTTGGCGCCGACCGCCCGGGCGAACTCGCTCGAGCGCACCAGCGCGCGCAGCACCGGCCGGATCGCGGTGTCGTGGTCGAGGTAGACCTCGGCGAGGTGGTCGAGCAGCGCGTCGGACGGGGCGTCGCTGACGAACTTCACCGCGAGCTTGCGGGCGACCCGTCGCGCCGTGGCCGGATGGTGGGCGAGGTAGCTGAGGTACGCCCGGGTGAGCGGCCGCCCGTCGGCGTCGGCGTTCGGGTCGGCGAAGCCCATCACGCGCACCGGTCCCGGTCCAGTGCCAGCGCGGGCGGTAGACGGGGTCGAAGGTGCGCCACATGTCGGCGCTCCAGCCGGTCAGGATGCGCGCCGAGCCCTTCACGTCGTCCTCGTCGTACTCGCCCGCGCCCGACGGTGTGCAGCTCGAGGAGCTCGCGGCCGAGGTTCTCGTTCGGGTGCGCGGCGCTGGAGCTGACGTTGTCGAGGTTGATGAGCATCGCCGGGTGGGTGATGACCGCCTGCAGCAGGTCGTCGAACCGGCCGAGGGCGTGGGCGCGGATCGTGTCGCCGTACTGGGTGCGCCAGAACCACGCGCTGTCGTGGTAGGCGGGCACGTTGAAGTGGTTCTCCCACAACTCCGTCACCACCTCGAGCACCTGGCGCCGGGAGTGGATCCGGCGCAGGAGCAGCCAGCGCTGGTAGTCGGCCATCACGTCCCAGCCGCCCTCGACCCGGTCCCGCTGGCGCTGCCAGATCTCGGTGGCGCTGCGCGACAGGCTCGGCCACCACGAGCGCATGTCGTCGGCGGCGGCGTCGCGGATCGAGGACGGCTGGAGCTGCCGGTCGAACCACCGGTGCGCACCACCCGCGGCGCGCACCTGGCGGGCCAGCGCCGGCGTCACGCCGTACGAGAACCGGCCGACGAGGTGCCGAGCCGCCGGCGACAGCAGCTTCTGGCCGCGGTGGCGTGCCGGGCTGTAGGTCATCGAGGGCTCCGAGTCTGCGGTCCGTGGGCGGTCCGTCGGCTCCTCGCCCGGTACAGTATCGGCTCGACCGCCCCCGATCTTGAGGACACGACTTCCAGCCCATGGACGGCTCCCAAAGTCCCCGGCTCTCCTGGCCCCGTAGCCCCGGTCGAGGAGAGCGACGATGACCGCCTGGTTGCTGCTGCTCGCGGCGCTGCTGCTGATCGCGGCCTGCGGCGTGTTCGTGGCGGCGGAGTTCTCCTTCGTCACCGTCGACCGCAGCCAGGTCGACCGGGCCGCGGCCGCCGGCGACGGCGCGGCGCGGGGGCTGCAGCACGCGCTGCGGTCCCTGTCGACCCAGCTCTCCGGCGCCCAGGTGGGCATCACGATCACCAACCTCGCGATCGGCTACCTGGCCGAGCCGGCGATCGCCCAGCTGATCGACGGGCCGCTCGCGTCCGCCGGCGTGCCCGAGGGCGCCATCACGCCGATCGCGGTGGGCGTCGGCCTCGGGCTCGGCAGCGTCCTGACGATGATCTTCGGCGAGCTGGTCCCGAAGAACCTCGCGCTGGCCAAGCCGATGGGCGTCGCCCGCGCGACCCAGCGTTTCCAGCGGGGGTTCACCGCGGCGATGCGGCTCCCGATCCGGCTGCTCAACGGGTCCGCGAACGCCGCGGTCCGCCGCCTCGGCGTCGAGCCGCAGGAGGAGCTGCGGTCCGCACGCAGCTCGACCGAGCTGGCCTCGCTCATCCAGCGTTCGGCCGACCTGGGCACCCTGGACGTCGAGACCGCCGAGCTGATGGAGCGGTCGGTCGAGTTCGGCACGCGCACCGCCGGGGAGATCATGACGCCGCGGGTGCGGACGCAGAGCCTGGACGCCAACGACCGTGCCAGCGTCGTCCTCGAGCTCACCCGGGCGACCGGGCACTCCCGGTTCCCGGTGCTCGACGCCGAGGAGAACGTCGTGGGCACCGTCCACGTCAAGAACGCCGTCGCGCTCCCGCTCGCCGAGCGCGCGACCACGCGGGTCAAGCACCTGGTGGCGCGGCCGATCATCGTGCCCGACTCGCTGCGGCTCGACCCGTTGCTGGCGCTGCTGCGCGACGAGAGCTTCCAGCTGGCGGTGGTGATGGACGAGTACGGCGGGTTCGCCGGCATCGTCACGCTCGAGGACGTGGTCGAGGAGATCGTCGGGGACATCGCCGACGAGCACGACCGGCTCAGCGCGAACGCCCGCCAGCACCGGGACGGCTCCTGGAGCCTGTCGGGACTCCTGCGGCCCGACGAGGTCGAGGACGTCACCGGTGTCGAGCTGCCCGACCACGAGGACTACGACACGATCGCGGGCCTGGTGCTGCGCACGCTCGGCCGGGTGCCCGAGGTGGGCGACCGCGCCGAGGTGGTCGTCCCGGACCGCTCCGACCCCGAGGAGCTGGGCGAGCGGATCGCCGTCCTCGGCGTGGAGCGGATGGACGGGCTCCGCATCGACCGGCTGCGGTTGTGGGTCCCGCGAGGCGCCGGCCGGGGACGGTGGCGAGCGGTGAGCGCCGGTGCCGCCGTCGTCCTGGCCGTGCTGCTGCTGCTCGGCAACGCCTTCTTCGTGGGCGCCGAGTTCGCCCTGGTGTCCGCGCGCCGGACGCAGCTCGAGCCGCGGGCGGAGGCCGGGTCCCGGATGGCCCGCACCACCATCACGGCGATGGAGAACATCTCGCTGGTCATCGGCGTGAACCAGCTGGGCATCACCGTGTGCTCCCTGGTGCTCGGCGCGGTCGGCGAGCCGGCCGTCGCCCACCTGGTCGAGCCGGTGCTGCACGCGCTGCACGTCTCGGAGGAGCTGCTGCACCCGATCTCGTTCGTCGTCGGCCCTCGGGATCGTGGTCTACCTGCACGTGGTGCTGGGCGAGATGATCCCCAAGAACCTCGCGCTCGCCGCGCCGGACCGGGCCGCGCTCGTGCTCGGCCCGCCGATCTGGGCGATCGTCACCGTGCTCCGGCCGGTCGTCGTGGTGATCAACTGGGTCGCCGGCGGCGTGCTGCGGCTGCTCGGGGCCCGGCTCACCGAGGAGGTCAGCTCGACGTACACCCGCGAGGAGGTCGCCGCGCTGGTGGAGGAGTCGCGCGGCGAGGGGCTGCTCGAGGCCGACGAGTACGACCGGCTCGCCGGTGCGCTCGGGTTCACCGAGAAGACGGTCTCGGCCGTGCTGATGCCGCCCGGGTCGCTCACCACGGTGCCGCGGGGCCGGTCGGCGGCCGCGGTCGAGGAGCTCTGCGCGGCCACCGGGTTCAGCCGGTTCCCGGTGGCCGAGGACGGCGAGCTGCTCGGCTACCTGCACATCAAGGACGTCCTCGAGCCCGACGAGGAGCGCCGGGAGCGGCCCGTCGACGACAAGTGGATCCGCCCGTTCGCGCCGGTCAGCGCCGACGCCCCGCTCCACGACGCGCTCGAGACGCTCCAGCGGCGCGGCGCCCACATGGCGCGCGTCGTGGACGACCAGGGGCAGACCCTCGGGCTGGCGACGCTCGAGGACGTCATCGAGGAGCTCGTCGGCGAGATCCGCGACGCCGCGCACCACGAGGACGCCGTCTGACACCGAACAGTGGGGGTCCGCCGGATACAGTTGCCGTCGGCAGCGACCAGGAGAGCAGACAGGCGAGCAGTGGCGGACGACTCGACGCGCGATCGAGCATGGCGCGTGTGGACGGTACCCAACCTGCTCAGCGTGCTCCGGCTGGCCGGCGTGCCGGTGTTCCTCTGGCTGGTGCTCGGCCCGGAGGCCGACGCCTGGGCCCTGCTGCTGCTCGCGGTCATGGGCGTCACCGACTTCCTGGACGGCTACCTCGCCCGCCGCCTCGGACAGACCTCCGACCTGGGGCAGGTGCTGGACCCGGTGGCCGACCGGCTCTACATCCTCGCCGTCGTCGTCGGGCTGGCGCTGCGCGAGGTGATCCCGTGGTGGGTCGCGCTGTCGCTGCCGCTGCGCGACCTGCTGCTGTGGGGGCTCGTGCCGCTGCTGCGGACCCGGGGCTACAGCGCGCTGCCCGTGCACTTCCTCGGCAAGGCCGCGACCTTCAACCTGCTCTACGCCTTCCCGCTGCTGCTGCTCGGCGACGGGGACGGTGACCGTCGCCACCCTGGCGAACGTCTTCGGCTGGGCCTTCGCGATCTGGGGGATCGGCCTGTACTGGTGGGCCGGGGTCCTCTACGCCTGGCAGGTCCGCACCCTGCTTGCGCACCACCGAGCGGCGGACGGCGGCTCCGATGTCTGAGCACACCTGCGCGCGAACGAGCGCGCCGAGTCACGCCGCTGCTGACCCTGATCACCCAGCAGTCGCTCGACGAGGACTACCAGCACGCGGCCGAGCGCCGGGCCCGCGGCCAGCGACCGGCCGCCACGGCACGCGACCGCCGTGCACCTCGGCGGCCGTGGCCGTGGTCGCGGTGTTCGGGGTGCTGGTCACCGTCGCGGCCGTCCAGACCTCGGCCGGGCAGGACGTACGCAGCGCCAGCCGGTCCACCCTCATCGCCCAGATCGACGACGGCCGCGCCGAGCTCGCGCAGCTGCAGCGACCGGACCGTGAAGCTGCGCGAGCTGAACGTCGGGCTGCAGGCCGCACCTCGACGAGGTCTCCTCGAAGGCGCTGGCCGCCCAGGCGCGCCAGCAGCGACTGGCCACGGCGACGGGCTTCGGGGCGGTCACCGGACCCGGCGTCCGGGTCACCGTCGACGACGCCCCGAACGGCACCCAGGTCCGCGACCAGGACCTGCAGCCGCTGGTCAACGGGCTGTGGCAGGCCGGCGCCGAGGCGGTCGCGGTCAACGGCCAGCGGCTGACCGCGCGCTCGGCCATCCGCAACTCCGGGGTCGCGATCCACGTCAACAACCGGTCGCTGTCCCCGCCGTACGTCGTGACGGCGATCGGCGACGAGCAAGACCCTGCAGGCCGACCTGATGCAGACGACGAGCGGCCTGGAGTTCCGAAGCACGGTCCAGCAACATCGGCTTCCCCTGGACCATGGACAATGTGGACCGTCTGTACCTCCCGGCAGCCCCGGCCCGCGTCGCGCGGCTGCGGTCGGCCGTGACGGGGACGGCGGACCAGGTCAGCCAACAGCACGTGAAGGAGACACCGGAGTGATCGCCGCACTCGGTCTGCTCGTGGGCATCGTGCTCGGGCGTGGTGTTCCAGCCCGACGTGCCGCTCGGCCTGGAGCCCTACCTGCCGATCGCCGTCGTCGCCGCGCTCGACGCGGTGTTCGGCGGGCTGCGCGCCTACCTCGACGGGATCTTCGACGACAAGGTGTTCGTCGTGTCGTTCCTGAGCAACGTCGTGATCGCGGCGGCGATCGTCTACCTCGGCGACAAGCTCGGCGTCGGTGGGCAGCTCTCGACCGGCGTCATCGTGGTGCTCGGCATCCGGATCTTCTCCAACGTCGCCGCCATCCGGAGCCACCTGTTCCATGCCTGACCCGACGCCACGACGACCCGCAGCCGACACGGACCGGTACGCCGACCGGGTCGGCGACCGGGCGCGAGCCGGCTGCGCACGCGCGCTGCTGCGGCCGACCCGCGGCCAGGTGGTGGTGGCGGTGCTGCTCGCGCTGCTCGGGTACGCCGGGGTCACCCAGGTCCGGTTCACCCAGGTCGACAACACCTACGCCGGGCTGCGGGAGCAGGACCTGATCGACGTGCTCAACGGCCTGGCGGGCACCACCCAGCGGGCCGAGTCCGAGATCGCCCGGCTCCAGCGGACCCGCGACGACCTCCAGTCGACCACCGGCGCGCGCGAGGCGGCGCTCGCCCAGGCCCAGCAGCAGGCCGACACCCTGGCGATCCTGGCCGGCCTGGTGCCGGTCACCGGGCCCGGCATCCGGGTGACCGTGACCGAGGAGACCGGCACCGTCGACGTGCAGACCATGGTCGACACCATCCAGGAGCTGCGCACCGCCGGCGCCGAGGCGATCCAGGTCAACGGCAAGGTCCGGGTGGTCGCCGACACCGCCGTCGAGGACGCGCCGGGCGGCCTGCTCGTCGGACGGGCAGCTGGTGACCTCGCCGTACGTCATCGACGCGATCGGTGACCAGCCACACCCTGGCCGACTCCGGGCATCGACTTCCCCGACGGGCCGCGCGCCCAGTTCGAGGACGACGGCGCGAGCGTGACCGTCGACGAGCTGTCGTCCCTCGACATCGAGAGCGTCGTCAAGCAGACGAAGGCGGACTTCGCCCAGCCCGCAGCCCGCGCAGCCTACGGCACGTGCACCGCAACGATCACCGCACCCCAGCATCTCGACCGACAGGAGCTGCCGTGTACCCCGACGACCTGAAGTACACCACCGAGCACGAGTGGGTGCGCGAGCCCGGTGAGCACGAGGGCTCGGTGCGGATCGGGATCACCCACTACGCCCAGGACGCGCTCGGCGACATCGTCTACGTCTCGCTGCCCGAGGTGGGGGCGACAGCGTCGACGGCCGGCAGCACCTGCGGCGAGCTGGAGTCGACGAAGTCGGTCAGCGACGTCTACGCGCCGGTCTGCGGGCGAGGTCGTCGCCCGCAACGACGCGCTCGACGCGACGCCCGAGCTGGTCAACAACGACCCGTACGGCGGCGGCTGGCTCTTCGAGGTCGTGCCCGCCGACCGGCGGCCAGCTCGACGGCCTGCTCGACGCCGCGGCGTACGAGGCCACCCTCGACTCCTGACCGTCCTGACCGACTCTGACCGTCTCCTGACCGCCGGTCGGGCCGCTGCCGACATCGCCCGGACCTGGCTTGATCGGCCGCCCGGCTGATAGGTTCGGGCAACCGTCAACCTCAACCCGGCCTTGAGGGTTCGGCTCGAGCGCCGCTGTGCTCGGAGGACTGACCGATGCCGTTCTGCACCGCGTGTGGCAAGCAGAACCCCGACGACGCCCGCTTCTGCTCCCAGTGCGGCACCCGGCTGGTGACGCCCGACTCGCCGCGCGCCCGGCCCGGCGGCGAGCCGGGGCGGAGGAGTCGACGGCGACCATCTCGATCGGCATGGGCGGCGAGAAGGTCGAGACCTCCGACCGACAGCTGAACCCGGTCGACGCCGCGGCCGTCGACGCGCTGCCCGTCGGGCACGCGCTCCTGGTCGTGCAGCGCGGCCCGGGCTCGGGCAGCCGGTTCCTGCTCGACGCCGACGTCGTCGACCGCCGGCCGGCACCCGGACAGCGAGATCTTCCTCGACGACGTGACCGTCTCGCGGCGGCACGCGGAGTTCCACCGCGCCGGCGACACGTTCACGGTCAGCGACGTCGGCAGCCTGAACGGCACCTACGTCAACCGGGACCGGATCGACCGGGTCCAGCTCACCGACGGTGACGAGGTCCAGATCGGCAAGTACCGGCTCGTCTTCTTCTCCGGGCACGAGCCGGCGAGCGATGACGGGCTCGAGCGTGCCTCGGGCAGCGTCCGCCTCGTCCTCGCGGGCGCGGATGAACATCGGGGAGGTGCTCGACCGGCTGCGCCCGGACTTCCCCGGGATCACGATCCCCAAGATCCGGTTCCTGGAGGACAAGGGGCTGATCAAGCCCGAGCGCACGCCGGCGGGCTACCGCAAGTTCTCCCACGACGACGTCGACCGGCTGCGCTACGTGCTGCGGATGCAGCGCGACCACTACCTGCCGCTCGAAGGTGATCGGCGAGCACCTCGACGCCATCGACCGGGGCCTCGAGCCGCCGCCGATCGACCCGGTCGTGCCCACGGTGCCGACCGGTCGCGCTGGCGGCGGACGGGATGCCGAGCGCGGAGTCCTTCCAGCGCCGCGACAACCTGCGGCTCTCGCGGCGCGAGCTGGTCAAGATCGCCGAGATCTCCGAGGAGCTGCTCGACCAGCTCGAGCAGTTCGGGCTGATCGTGGCCCGCCCGGGCACCGGCCACTACGACACCGACGCGCTCGTGGTCGCCAGGACCGCCCGCGAGCTGGCCGACTTCGGCTTCGAGCCGCGCCACCTGCGCGCCTTCAAGACCGCCGCCGACCGCGAGGTCGGCCTGGTCGAGCAGGTGGTCGCCCCGCAGAAGCGCGGCCGCGACGCCGCCGCCAAGGCCCGCGCCGAGGAGACCGTCAGCGAGATCGCCGCCCTCTCCGTGCGGCTGCACGCGACCCTGGTGAAGATCGGTCTGCGGTCCGGCTGAGGGCACGGATCGCCCAGGAGTACGCCGGGGAGCGGCTCACCCGCGCGGAGTAGGGTGGTCGACGTGCGCGAAGTCGATGTCATGGGAGTCAGGGTCGAGATGCCCTCGAACCAGCCGATCGTGCTGCTGCGCGAGGTCGCGGGGGAGCGGTACCTCCCGATCTGGATCGGTGCCGTCGAGGCGACCGCCATCGCGTTCGCCCAGCAGGGCGTCGTCCCGCCGCGGCCGCTGACGCACGACCTGATGAAGGACGTGCTCGAGGCCACCGGCAACGAGCTCACCGAGGTGCGCATCACCGACGTCAAGGACGGGGTGTTCTTCGCGACGCTGGTCTTCGGCTCCGGTGCCGAGGTCAGCGCGCGGCCGTCGGACTCGATCGCGCTCGCCCTGCGCACCGGCACCCGGATCGTGTGCGCGGAGGAGGTGCTCGACGAGGCCGGCCTCGCCGTCCCCGCCGAGCAGGAGGACGAGGTCGAGCAGTTCCGCGAGTTCCTCGACCAGGTCACGCCCGAGGACTTCGAGTCCCGGCTGACCATGACCCTCAACCAGAGGTTGAGGGTTACGACACGCCGCGGACCTCTTTGACGGTCCCGGCGCCGGGGCTTACCGTGAAGTGTCTCTGTTGTAACTCCACCGCTGTGGTGCCCCGGATCTTGGGCCGAGCGGCACCTTCCCCAGGGGTTACGCGCAACGGAGTAGCTGACGGAGGACCGTGTGAACGAGAACGAGCAGCACCGCGAGGACCCGGAGGTCGCCCACGCGGCTGCCGCAGCGGAGGAGCAGGGCCTCCTGTTCACCGACGACGTCTCCCCGCTGCCGAGCGACACCGGCTACCGCGGTCCGACCGCGTGCAACGCGGCCGGCATCACCTACCGCCAGCTCGACTACTGGGCGCGCACCGGGCTGATCGAGCCCACGGTCCGCGGCGCCAAGGGGTCGGGCTCGCAGCGGCTCTACTCCTTCCAGGACATCCTGCTGCTCAAGGTCGTCAAGCGGCTGCTCGACGCCGGCATCTCGCTGCAGCAGATCCGCACCGCGGTCCGCACCTGCGCGAGCGCGGCACCGACGACCTGACCCGCGTCACGCTGATGAGCGACGGCGTCTCGGTCTACGAGTGCACCAGCAACGACGAGATCATCGACCTGCTCCAGGGCGGGCAGGGCGTCTTCGGCATCGCGATCGGCGGCGTCTGGCAGGAGATCGAGGGCACGCTCGCCGAGCTGCCCAGCGAGCGCACGGCCGACGCCGACGACGCGCCGGCGCCGGCGACGAGCTCGCCGCCGGCGCGCCGCGCGGCTGACCCGCCAGACCGGATGACCCCGCTGGTAGATTGGGCTCGCCGACTATCCCGCACGGGAGAGTCTCCGGCCGGTGCGCGAGCGGGGACGCCGAAGGGGCAATTCCTCCCCGGAACCTCTCAGGCGCCAGGACCGCGCGGGCCAGGCAGCTCTGGAGCCACCGCGCGGTGACCGGCGGCGGTGACAGAGGGGGAGGCACCCGAACGACGAGACGTCGAGCCGAGGAGCCCCCGCATGGCCGACCAGCCCACCCCGACCGAGTACGACGAGGTCCCGGCGTTCGCCGACCGCCACATCGGTCCGCGCGCCGCCGACGTCGCCACCATGCTGGACCGGCTCGGCTTCGAGTCGCTCGACGCGCTGATGGACGCGGCCGTGCCCGGCGGCGATCCGCTCGGCGGCCGAGCTCGACCTGCCGCTCCCGCTCACCGAGGCAGGCCGTCGACCCGCGAGCTGCGCGCGATCGCGCGGCACGAACCGGCCCGGCGAGGCCGATGATCGGCCTCGGCTACCACGCGACGGTCACGCCGCCGGTGATCCGGCGCAACGTCCTCGAGGACCCCAGCTGGTACACCGCCTACACGCCGTACCAGCCGGAGATCTCCCAGGGCCGCCTCGAGGCCCTGCTGAACTTCCAGACCGTGGTCGGCGACCTGACCGGCCTGCCGACCGCCAACGCCTCGCTGCTCGACGAGGGCACCGCGGCCGCCGAGGCGATGACGCTGGTCCGCCGGCGCGAACCGGAAGGCCTCCGGGCCGTTCGTGGTCGACGCCGACGCGCTCCCGCAGACCATCGACGTGGTGCGCACCCGGGCCCGGGGCGATGGGCATCGAGGTCGTCGTCGCCGACCTCGCCGACGGCCTGCCCGACGGCGAGCTGTGCGGCGTGCTCGTGCAGTACCCGGGCGCGTCCGGGCGGATCCTCGACCCGCGTCCGGTGATCGAGGCAGCCCACGAGCGCGACGCGCTGGCGGTGGTCGCCGCCGACCTGCTCGCGCTGACGCTGCTGGAGGCGCCCGGCGCGCTCGGTGCCGACGTCGTCGGTCGGCTCGAGCCAGCGCTTCGGCGTCCCGCTCTTCTACGGCGGTCCGCACGCCGGCTACATGTCGGTGGCCGCCGGCCTGGAGCGGCACCTGCCCGGGCGGCTGGTCGGCGTCTCGGTCGACGCCGAGGGCCGCCCGGCGTACCGGCTCGCGCTGCAGACCCGCGAGCAGCACATCCGCCGCGACAAGGCGACCTCCAACATCTGCACCGCCCAGGTGCTGCTGGCGGTGGTCGCGTCGATGTACGCCGTCTACCACGGCCCGAGGGCCTGCGCGGCGATCGCGCCGCCGCACCCACGAGCTGCGCGGCGCGCGCCGCGGCCTCGCTGGCGGCAGCCGGGTACGCCGTGCGGACGCACGGCCTTCTTCGACACCTTCACCGTCGGCGACGCCCGGGCGGGCGGCCGAGGTCGTCGCCGCCGCGCACGAGCGAGGGGCTGCAGCTGCGCCTGGTCGACGCCGACACACGTCGGGCTGTCGTCCTCCGAGGTCAGCGGCCCGCACGACGCTGCACGCGCTGCACGCGGCGTTCGGCGTCGACGCCCGACCGCGACGCACCGAACCGGTCGAGGAGCGCTGCCCGCGGAGCTGCGGCGGACCACGACGTACCTCACCCACGAGGTGTTCGACACCCACCACAGCGAGACGCGATGCTGCGCTACCTGCGCCGGCTCTCGGCCCGCGACTACGCCCTGGACCGCGGGATGATCCCGCTCGGGTCCTGCACGATGAAGCTCAACGCCACCACCGAGATGGAGCCGATCTCGCTGCCGGGGTTCGCCGACCTGCACCCGTTCGCACCGGCCGAGGACGCCGTCGGCTACCGCCAGCTGGTCGACGAGCTCGAGGGGTGGCTGGCGGAGGTCACCGGCTACGACCGGGTCTCGATCCAGCCCAACGCCGGCTCGCAGGGTGAGCTCGCCGGGCTGCTGGCGATCCGCGGCTACCACCGCGCCAACGGCCAGGACGAGCGTGACGTCTGCCTGATCCCGTCCTCGGCGCACGGCACCAACGCCGCGTCCGCGGTGATGGCGGGCATGCGGGTCGTGGTCGTGAAGTCGGACGACGGCGGCGAGGTCGACCTCGACGACCTGCGCGCGCAGTGCGCGGCCCACGCCGACGACCTGGCCGCGATCATGGTGACCTACCCGTCCACGCACGGCGCCTACGAGGACACCATCACCGAGCTGTGCCGGATCGTGCACGACCACGGCGGCCAGGTGTACGTCGACGGTGCCAACCTCAACGCCCTGCTGGGCTACGCGAAGCCCGGTGAGTTCGGCGGCGACGTGTCGCACCTGAACCTGCACAAGACCTTCTGCATCCCGCACGGTGGCGGCGGCCCCGGCGTCGGCCCGGTCGCGGTGCGCGAGCACCTCGCGCCCGTACCTGCCCTCCCACCCGATGCACCCCGACGACGCCAAGCGCTGAGGGCATCGGGCCGGTGAGCGCTGCGCCGTACGGCTCGGCCGGCATCCTGCCGATCTCATGGGCCTACATCCGGCTGATGGGCGCGGCGGGGCTGACCCGCGCGACCGCGGTCGCGGTACTGAACGCCAACTACGTCGCCGCCCGGCTCGGCGAGCACTTCCCGGTGCTCTACCGCGGGCACGGCGGCCTGGTCGCCCACGAGTGCATCCTCGACCTGCGCGGCCTCACCAAGGACACCGGCGTGACCGTCGACGACGTCGCCAAGCGGCTGGTCGACTACGGCTTCCACGCCCCGACCATGTCGTTCCCGGTCGCCGGGACGCTGATGGTCGAGCCGACCGAGTCGGAGGACCTGGCCGAGATCGACCGGTTCGTCGAGGCGATGATCGCGATCCGGAAGGAGATCGACCGGGTCGGCGCGGGGGAGTGGAGCGCCGAGGAGTCGCCGCTGCGCGGGGCACCGCACACGTCGCGTTCCCTGGTCGGCGACTGGGACCGGCCTACTCGCGCGAGCTCGCGGTGTTCCCGACCGGGCCGGACCCGGACAAGTACTGGCCGCCGGTCGCGCGGATCGACCAGGCGTACGGCGACCGCCACCTCGTCTGCGCGTGCCCGCCTCTGGAAGCATTCGCGGAGTGACGGACACTCCACCGACGGTCAGCGACCACACCTCCCGGCGCCTGCTCGCCCGGCTCGCCCATGCCCAGGCCACGGGCCGGCTGCCCTCGGTCGTCGCCGGCCTGGTGCGCGACGGCCGGCCGGTGTGGTTCGGCTCCTACGGCTCGCCGGCCGTGCCCGGCCACGACGCGCTCGACGTGCAGTACCGGATCGGGTCGATCACCAAGACGATGACCGCGGTGCTGGTCCTGCAGCTGGTGCGCGACGGCCGGATCGGTCTGGACGACCCGGCGTCGGTGGTCCTCGGCGACGTCGGGTACGCCGACCGCTCGGTGCGCACCCTGCTCGCGCACATCGTCGGGCATGCAGTCCGAGCCGGCCGGCTCCTGGTGGGAGCGGTCCGCCGGCCTGTCGTTCGACGAGCTGGTGGCCCGCAACGACGGCGGCGGGGCCGTCTTCGGGGCGGGCGAACGGTTCCACTACTCCAACCTCGGCTACGCGCTGCTCGGCGAGCTCGCGGCGCGCCTGCTCGGCACCTCGTGGTGGGACGCGGTCCGCGAGCGCGTGCTCGTGCCGCTGGGCATGGCGCGCACGTCGTACCTGCCCGAGGGCGCCGCCGCGCAGGGGCAGTCGGTCCACCCGTACGACGGCACGCTGACCGACGAGCCGGCGACCGACACCGGCGCGATGGCGCCGGCCGGGCAGGTGTGGGCGACGGTCACCGACCTGGCGACCTACGCCGCGTTCCTCGGCCAGGGCCACCCGGACGTGCTGTCGGTCGACGAGCTCGACCGTGCGTACGCTCCCCAGGCGGGCAGCCCCGAGGGCCGGCTGCAGGCCGCGCACGGCCTGGGCTTCCAGCTGTTCACCGGCGGCTCGGGCACCCTGGCGGGCCACACCGGCTCGATGCCCGGCTTCCTCGCCACCTGCTCGTGGACCGCCGGCGTCGCACCGGCGGCGCGGTGCTGATGAACGCCACGACGGGCTACTCGCCGGCGATGGTGGTCACCGAGCTGCTCGAGGAGCTCGAGCGCTGCGAGCCGACGCTGCCCGAGCCGTGGCTGCCCAGCGCCGGCGTTCCCGAGGCGCTCGCCGGCGTCCCCGGCGTCTGGCACTGGGGCAACACACCGTTCGTGTTCGCGATGGAGGGCGCCGAGCTGGTGGGCCGCCGCAATGACGTCGAGCTCTACCGCTTCCGGGCCGAGGACGACGGTCGCATCGTCGGCCGCTCGGGCTACCACGCCGGGGAGGAGCTGCACGTCGTGCGCCGGGCCGACGGGCTCGGTCGGCCACCTCGAGGTGGCGACGTTCATCTACACCCGCACGCCCTACGACGCGGAGGCGCCGATCCCCGGGGGCCACCCCTCCTCGACCTGAGTGCGGGCCGGGGCCCGGCGGGCGTGCTTCGGCAGCTCGATGCCCCGGACGTGGCCCTGGCCGGCGAGGACGGTCCGCTTGAGGATCCCGACCCAGTCGACGCGGTGCCGGTGCACCCGGACGACCACCGAGTCGTGGGGGGCGATGCCGACATGCCCGTCGGGACGCTTCTCCTGGAAGCTGCCCCACAGGAAGCGGGCCCGCGCGTCGTTGTCGTTGGTCACCCGCAGCCGGCCGGGTCGGTGCAGCTTGCGGACGGTCAGCGGTGCCACCGGCTTGACCGAGATGGTGAGCGTGGCCGGGACGAGGGTCTCGTAGTCGCAGGTGTAGTACGTGATCGAGAGGTCCTCGGTGCGCTGGTCGGAGAGGTAGACGACCAGCGAGTCGTCCTCGATCCCGACGTAGTAGTCGTCGTGGTCGCCGGCGTCGGGGACCCGGCAGACCGCGAGGTCGTCCCCGTCGGGGTCGGAGTCGTTGGTCAGCACGTCGATGACGCGACCCTCGCCGGCGTACAGCGACGCGTGGTCGTCCTGGGTGACCGGCGGTGCGGCGGAGGCGGGCGCCGCAGGAGCGAGCGTGGCGGTCGCGACCAGCGCGGTGGCGACGACGGCGGCACGCGCGATGGCCCGCGGGGTGGCTCGCATGGGGGATCTCCGTCCCGAGAAGTGACGTGGCCGGCGAAGCCTACGTCATCATGGGCGGGTGTCACCCATCCTTGCCCTCGCGGACCTGGTGGCCGACCTGGTCCGGCGCGAGGAGCAGGTGCGACGCCGCGATCCCGAGGGCGTGCACCGCGCCCGGGTGACCTGCCGGCGGCTGCGCGCCGTGCTCCCGGCGTACCGCGGCGTCCTGGGTCGCGAGGTCACCGAGCCGCTGCGCGCCGAGCTGCGCTGGCTCGGCGGCGAGCTGGGCGAGGCGCGCGACCGGCACGTCGTCGGCGAGCAGTTGACGCGGATGCTGGCGGAGGAGCCGCCCGAGCTCACCGACGACGCCGCGGTCCGGAGGATCGCGCGCACGTACGGCGCCGGTGAGCCCGCACCCGGCGTCCTGGACTCGGCGCGGTACGCCGCCCTGCGGTCGGCGCTCGAGGCGCTGCCGGACCTCGCCGCGGACGAGCGCGCGCTGCGGCGGCGGGCTCGCAAGGAGCTGTCCCGGGTCGAGGACCGGTACGCCGTCATCGCGGGCCGGGCCGACCACGACGTGGCGATGCACGAGCTGCGCAAGGCCGCCAAGCGGCTGCGGTACGTCGGCGAGGCGTGGCAGGCCGCCGACGGGAAGCCGGCCCGTCGACTGGTCGAGGCCAGCAAGCGCCTCACCACCCACCTGGGCGCGCGTCAGGACACCGTGGTCACGCGGGCCCACCTGGTCCGCTGCAGCGCGGAAGCCGCGTCGGCCGGGGAGTCCACCTTCGTCTACGGGCGGATGCACGCCCGCGAGCAGCGCCGGGCCGAGGACCTGGACACCGCGCTCCCGACGGTGTGGCGACGGTTCCGCCGGACGGTCGCGTCACTGGGCCTGTGACACGCTCGACATGTTGAAGTCGGGGACCCGGAGCGCCGGCATCAGCGTCCGCGAGAAGTAGTCGTCGCCCCACTCCCTGCTGAACGTCGGAACCGAGCCCGATGCGTGGGTGAAGCGACCGAGGAGGTCGACCGGGCTCTCGTTGAACCGGAAGTTGTTGACCGCGCCGGTGATCTCGCCGTTCTCGACCAGGTAGACGCCGTCACGGGTGAGACCGGTCAGCAGGAGCGTCTGCGGGTCGACCTCGCGGATGTACCACAGGCAGGTCAGCAGCAGCCCGCGCTCGGTGCCGGCCACCAGGTCCTCGATCGTGCCCGTGGCGTCGTCGACGGTGAGGGCGAGGTTGTCGACGGCCGGCGTGACCGGCTGGGAGGTCATCGCGGCGCTGTGGCGGGTCTGGAGCAGCGCGCTCAGCTCGCCGTCGCGGATCCAGTCCGTGCGCGCCAGCGGGCAGGCCGTTGTCGAAGACCGACTGCTCGTTGCCGGACGTGGTCGCGACCGTGAACGGGAGGCACTCCAGGCCCGGGCAGGTGCGGGTCGGAGCACAGGCTGACCCCGGGGTGGGCGATCCGCTCGCCGATCCGGGTGCCGCCGCCGCGCCGGCTGTAGACCGACTGGCCCTCCCAGGCGACCCGGGCACCGGCGTACCAGTAGGCGTCGATCATCAGGTCGGCCACGGCGCTCGGCGGGAGGATGGTGTCGTACCGGCCCGCCGGCAGGTCGACCCGTCGCTCCGCCCACGCCAGCCGCCGGGCGAGCTCGTCGTCGATCGCCAGCGGGTCGACGTCGGTGAAGTCCGGGTGTCGCCGCGCCGACCCAGGCGCTGCGGGTCAGGTCGGCGGTCTTGCCGGTGCAGCCGAGTGGCCCGGTGGGCTGGACGTGCCGCAGCCGCAGGCCGGTGTGGAGCCGAGGTACGTCGTGGTCAGCTCGTGGTTGACGAAGCCGTAGAGCACCCGCCCGGCGGCCGCGGCGCGGCCGAACGCCTCGCCCAGGGCGGGCGCGAAGGCGTCGTACACGTGGATGTCGGTCGGCACCGGGGCCGGGTCGTCCCAGTCCGGCGACGTCGCGTCGCCGACCAGCTCGCCGGCGTCCTCGGCCGGCCGAGCCGGCGCGGGCGGCGGCGTCGGCCGCCCGACCAGGGCGGTCGACCTGGTCGGTCGGGTCGTGGCGCTGCCGGTCACCGAACCGGTGGCGACGCCGCCGGCCTGCTGCACGAACGAGACGACGGTGACGGTGACGGCCGTGCATGACGCCGTTCGTGGTGAGCGTGTTGTTGGCCCAGCGCAGGTTGGCGCTGGTCGCGTCCGCGCACGATGACGACGCAGTCGTCGGCGCCGCTGGCCGCGAGCGCGTGCTCGACGAAGCGACTGGGGGCTGAGGGCGGTCGCGGTGTCGGTGGAGAGGGTCATCAGTGGCCTGCCTCGTCGGTGGTGTTGAGGATGCGGACGCCGCGGAAGAGCGAGGTGGGACAGCCGTGGCTCACGCTCGCGACCTGGCCCGGCTGGGCCTTGCCGCAGTTGAACGCGCCGCCGAGCATCCAGGTCTGCGGGCCGCCCACGGCCTCCATCGAGCCCCAGAACTCGGTGGTGGTGGCCTGGTAGGCCGCGTCGCGCACCTGGCCGACGAGCTCGCCGTTCGCGATCCGGTAGAAGCGCTGGCCGGTGAACTGGAAGTTGAACCGCTGCATGTCGATCGACCAGCTCTTGTCGCCGACGATGTAGAGGCCGTCGTCGACCCGGCCGATGAGCTCCTCGGTCGCCGGGCCGTCCTCGGGCCGGCTGCAGCGAGACGTTGGCCATCCGCTGGATGGGGATGTGGCCGGGGGAGTCGGCGTAGGCGCACCCGTTGGAGCGGCCCTGCCCGGAATCCGGTGCAGTCAGCTCCGGCTTCATCAGGCCCATCGCCCGGTCGAGCTGGTAGCCGACCAGCACGCCGTCCCGGACGATGTCCCAGGACTGGGCCTGCACGCCCTCGTCGTCGTAGCCGATGGTCGCGAGCCCGTGCTCGACGGTGCGGTCGCCGGTGACGTTCATGACCGGCGAGCCGTACTGGAGCTTGCCGAGCTTGTCGTAGGTCGCGAACGAGGTGCCGGCGTAGTTGGCCTCGTAGCCGAGCGCGCGGTCGAGCTCGGTCGCGTGCCCGATCGACTCGTGGATCGTCAGCCACAGGTTCGACGGGTGGATCACCAGGTCGTAGCTGCCGGCCTCGACGCTGGGCGCCTTGAGCTTCTCGGCGAGCAGCTCGGGCACCTGTGCGATCTCGCCGTCCCAGTCGTAGCTGCCGTCGGTGAGGTACTCCCAGCCGCGGCCGACCGGCGGCGCGATGCTGGCCATCGAGTCGAAGGTGTCGGCGCCGGCGCCCATCGCCTCGAAGCCGGGCTGCATCCGCACCCGCTGCTGGGTGGTGCGGGTGCCCGGCAGGTCGGCGTAGTACTTGTTCTCCTGCACCTGCTGGCAGGTACGCCGAGGCGTGGTCGACCGCCGCGCCCGTGCGCAGCCGGTCGGTCCAGTCGATCAGCAGCGCCGCCTTCTCGGCGACCGGCACGTCCAGCGGGTTGGTCACGTAGGAGGAGACCCACGTGACGTCGTCGTAGACGGGCTCCGGCGGCGATCTCGACCGGGGTGCTGGTCATCTCCGCGGCCACCAGCGCCACCGCGACCGCGGTCTCCGCGACCCGCACGGCCTCCTCGGCGGTCAGCACGACGCCGGAGGCGAACCCCCAGGCCCCGCGGTGGATCACGCGGACCGCGAAGCCGAGGTCCTCGTGGTCGCTGGCGCCCTGGAGCACGCCGTCGCGGACCCCCAGGTGCTGGTAGCGCACCCGCTCGAACCGGAAGTCCGCGTGGCTCACCCCCAGCTCGCGGGCCCGGGTCAGGGCGGCGTCGCCGAGGCCTCGGTAGGGGAGGGCGGTGAAGGTCGGGTCGACTCCCGGAGCCGCTCATGGGGGCGAACCTATCGGAGCGCGCCACCGGATTTCCGGCGCCGACGCGCGCTCGGGCCGGATCCGCCGGCCGCTGCCGTGGGCGTCAAGGGACCTTCGTAGCGGCGCAGGGGACGCAGTCGCCGCGGCGGGTGCGCGGTGCCGACACTGGAGCGAAACCGTCTGTGTCGCCTCGCGAACGGCCCGAAGGGGGAGCAGATGCCCGCAGGTCGTCGAGGCCGCCTCCTCGTCTCCGTCCTCGCCGTGGCACTGCTCGGCCTGAGCGGCCTGCTCGCGGGTTGCTCGCGCGGATGCCGGGCCGAGCGTGCGGGCGTCGCGGTGATGACCCGGAGCGGGTGCCCGACCGACTACCCGGTGCGGCTGCACGCTCACCACCCCCGCGAGTGGTCCGGCACCCTCGCTGCACGACCTGCGGGGCTGCACCAGCGACCGGCGCGCGGGTCCGGTGCTCTTCTACAACGGCAGCCACGGTGCCTGGGCGACGCTGCCGGGCGGCCATGCGTTCCGCGGTCGTGGGCGGCGACGTCTGGACCCGCTGGCTGCGCGGGCCCGCGGTCGCCGTACCGTCGGGCATCGTGCTGCCGGGCGAGTCGGCGCTGGTCTGGGGGCCCGCCGACGAGCGGCGCCCTCGCGCGCGGCTGCGCGGTGGAGTGGACCGGCCTGATGGGCCGGGGTGCAGGTGCTGCCCGCGCACGGCACGGACTCCCGGGCGGCGGCGGCCCGGACCAGCTCGGTGCGGGGGCGTTCGCTGGTCGGCTCGGCGCCCTGACCACCCTGCATATGCTCGCACGACGTCGCTGGACGGGGGCTCCGCGAGCGTGGTGCCGCCGACGTTCGGCGCGAGGGCCGCGCAGCGCCCTGGCCCGCCGGAGGTGGAGCCGCCTCGCCGTACGGGTCCACTGCCGTCCCGGCGCCGACCACGCCCACCGACACGGCGGGCTCGACGGTGCCCGGCCTCACGGGTCTCGACGCGCTCCAGGCGACGTGGAGCCCCAGCCCGTCGGCGTGCGCCACGGACTGGGAGGACGGGGACCGGCAGATCGCCCCGGGCTCGGGCACGCCGGTGCGATGGTGGTCCGCGTGGCAGCGGGCGAAGGACTGGCTGTCCGCGACCGCCGGCGGGCTGCAGTGGCTGGACGACGACCAACCGGTCGTGGTCCGGACCCGATCCTGAGGAGAGAGTGCAGATGGACGATCCGGTGGTGGCCCAGCTCGCGGCGTACAACGCCCACGACGTCGACGGCTTCGTCGCCTGCTATGCCTCCGACGCCATGGTGACCAGCGGCGACGGCCGCACCCTCATGACCGGGCACGCGGAGATGCGGGAGGCCTACGGGCGGTCGCGCGGCACGCCGCGCGCGAGACTGTTCGCCAACCATGCCGACGTCCACGCCGACGTCACCGAGCGGCTCCGCGAGCGGGACTGGGTCGTCGACCACGAGCGGGTGCGCACCGGCGTCGAGACCACCGGGTACGTCGTCGCCTACCGGGTGCGGGACGGTGTCATCGACCGGGTCGTGATCATGGGCGACTGAGCTGGTCGTCGCGGGCGGCTCAGCGGGCGAGCGCGAGCGTGGAGCCGTGCCGGGACTTGTGGACGAGCAGCTGGGCGGGGATCCGGTCACGCATCTCGGCGACGTGGCTGACCACGCCGACCACCCGGCCGCCGTCGCGCAGCGAGTCGAGGACGTCCATCACGTCGTCGAGGGTGTCGGCGTCGAGGGAGCCGAAGCCCTCGTCGACGAAGAGGGTGTCGAGGTCGGCGCCGCCGGCCTCCTGGGTGATCACGTCGGCGAGGCCGAGCGCCAGCGCGAGCGAGACCACGAACGTCTCGCCGCCCGAGAGCGTCGCCGGGTCGCGGGACTCCCCGGACCAGTCGTCTCGCACCAGCAGGCTCAGCCCGCCGCGGGTCTCGCGGGCGCCGCGCCGTCCGGTGTGCTCGAGGGTGTAGCGCTGGTCGCTCATCCGGGCCAGCCGCTCGTTGGCCGCCGCCACCACCTGCGCGAGCCGGTAGGCCAGGACGTAGGCCGACAGGCGCATCTGCCACCGGTTGTCCGCGGCCTTGCCGTCGACGAACGAGGCGAGGTGGGCGGTGGTCTCCAGCTCCTGCCGCAGCGGCGCCCACGCGTCGAGCGTGGCCGAGAGCTCGGCGACCAGGCCGGTGAGCCGGTCGCGGCGGGTGGTCCAGCGGCTCGCGGTCGTGCGCGCCTCGCCCAGGGCGGCGAGGGCCCGTTCGTGGGCCGCGGCCAGCGCCTCGAGGTCGGGCAGCTCGGCCTCGGCGAGCTCGCGCAGGCCGGGCTCGGCCAGCACCGCCTCCACCGCGTCGAGGCTGCGCTGGTGGCGCGCGACCTGCCGCTCCAGGGCGGCGAGCCGCTCGGCGGTGAGGGTGGCGGCCAGCGCGGCCTCCTCGTCGTCGAACCCCGCCTCGGTCACGGCCTCGACGAGCACCGTTCGGCCTCGACCAGGGCGTGACGCGCCGTGTCCAGCTCGTCGACCGCGCGCACCGCGCGCTCGCCCGCCTCGATGCGGGCCGGTGCAGCTCGAGCAGCGCGCGCAGGTCGGGCTGGCCGGAGCCCGCCAGCAGGTCCGCCAGCTCGGCGCGGAGCGTCGCGACCTCCTCGCGGCGCTGGTCGAGGGTGGTCGTGAGCGCCGCGGCTCCCGCTCCTGCTCCAGCATCCGGTCCCCGAGCCGCGCCAGCTCCGCCTCGGCCGCCTCAAGCGCCGCGGCGAGGTGGTCCCGGCGGCCGGCCCGGTCCTGTAGGGGCGTGAGCAGCGCGGCGCGCTCGCCGAGCTCGGCCTGCAGGTCCTCGCGGGACGCGGGCCCGGCCTTCGCCCCGGCCACGGCCAGCCGGGTCTCGGTCGCGGACCCGCAGGTCGCGGCCGGTCGTCGGTCTTGGCGTCGTCGGGGGCGCGCTGGGCGCTCTGCTCCGCGGTGGCGTCGGGCGAGCCGGGCGCGGCGCTCGCCTTCGGCGGGTGCTCGTCCGACCCGCAGACCGGGCAGCAGGCACCCACGGCGAGCGCACCGGCGAGCTCCGCGGCCATCCCGTCGATCCGCGCCTGGCGCAGCGCGAGCAGCGGCTCGTGCCGGGTCAGCGTGGCTCCTTGGCTGCGAGCCACTCCTCGCGCGCCGCGGGCAGCTCCCGGTGCGTGGCGGCCTGCTCGGCCGCGGCGAGCCGGCCGCGCAGCACCTGGACCTCGGCGCCGATCCGGTCCGCCTCGGTCGCGGCCTCGCGGGCCTGGGCCGCCTCCTCACGCAGCGAGAGGATCTGCCCGGGCAGCGCCGCCCTGGTCGCGCGGGTCTCGGCCAGCGACTCGGTCAGCGACCGGTGCCGGGCCTCGAGGGCGGGGATCTCGACCTCCAGGTCGCGCAGCCGCGCCTCGGCGGAGCGGCGGCCCGCACTCTGTCGCGAGGTCGGTCGCGTCCCGCACCGCCTGCTCGAGGGTGCCGCGGTCGGCGAAGAGCAGGTCGAGGCATCGCCGCGGCGGCCTCCGTCGACCGGCGGCCGCCGGTGCAGCGGGACGACGCCGGCGGCCCGCCGGGCGGCGGCCAGCCGGCGCGGTCGGCGTCGTGCCGGTCGGCGTCGGCGAGCAGGCGCTCGTGCTCGGCGCCGCGGCGTCGTCGAGCGGGCCCGGCGGTGACAGGTCGCGGGCCTCGTCGAGCGGCCGGCGCGGCGCGACTCGGACCCGGCGGCCGACTCGGCCGCGGCGGCGCTTCCTCGCCCGGGCTGCGGCCGCCTCGCGCAGGTCGGCCGACCGCCCGGCCGGCCGCCGCGGGCGCGGCGAGGTCGTCAGGTCCCAGTCCGTCGGGGCAGGGCGTCTCGGCGGCCTCGCTGACCCGGCTGAGCAGCTGGGCGACGACTGCGCTGCACGCCGTCGGACTCGCGCCGCAGCGCGACCCGGCGCTCGCGCAGCCAGCGCTCGACGTCCTCGAACCGGCCGGTGCGGAACAGCTGCTGGAGCAGCTGGTGGCGCTCCTCGGAGCGGGCGCGCAGGAAGGTCTGGAACCGGCCCTGGGGAAGCAGCGCGACCTGGGTGAACTGGGCGAGGTTCATGCCGAGCAGCGCGGGTGACCAGGTGGCCGGTCTCGTCGAGCCGGGTGGCAGCGGGTGCCACGAGCCGTCGATCCGCTCGCTGAGCGTCACGGGGCCTGCTCGGTGGTGAGCCCGGTGCCGCGCTTCTTCGGGCGCTCCCAGGCCGGCGAGCGCTCGAGGCGGAACCGGCGCCCGGCGAGCGTCACCTCCAGCTCGACCCGGGGCGCGACGCCGGGCGCGGCCTGGTCGCAGCGCAGCCGTCGGGCGCTGCCGCGGTCGCCGGGGACGTCGCCGTACAGCGCGAAGCAGACGGCGTCGAGCACGCTGGTCTTGCCGGCGCCGGTGGCACCGGAGAGCAGGAACAGCCCCGCGTCGGAGAGCTGGTCGAAGTCGACCGACACGGTGTCGGCGAACGGCCCGAACGCGGTCACCTCGAGGCGGTGCAGGCGCATCAGGCACCCGCTCCCGGGCCGGCCGACGGGACCAGGACGTCGACGTCGGCGTCCTCGCAGCAGGCGTCGAACGCCTCGCGCAGCAGCGCGGCCTCGGCGTCGGTGGCCGGGCCGCCCCGCATCTCCTCGACGAAGTCCAGGGCGATCGCGTGGTCGCTGCGGCCCTGCACCCGCGCCGCCGGGCGCGGTGGCGGAGCCCCCGGACGCCGGCTCGAAGCCGAGCACCAGCGTGTGCGGGAACCGCGCGCGCAGCCGCTCCATCGCCTGGCGGGGCCGCACGTCGTCGGTCAGCGTCGCCTGCACCCAGGCGCCTCGTGGCCGGCCAGCGCGGGATCGGCCAGCAGGTCTCCAGGCTGCCGCGCAGCCGGGCCAGCGGCCGGGGGACCGGGGCCTCGACGAACTCCACGCTCGTGAGCCCGGTCGGCCCCGAGCTCGACCAGCCAGGAGCCCTTGCGGTGCGTCGCCTCGGAGAAGGAGTAGGCGAGCGGGGAGCCGCTGTAGCGCACCGATTCGGTGAGCGTGTGCCGGCCGTGCAGGTGGCCCAGCGCGACGTAGTCGATCGCCGTCGAAGAGGGACTGGTCGGCACGATCGACACCCCGCCGACGCTGATGTCGCGCTCGGAGTCGCTCGGCTGCGCCCCCGCGACGAACGCGTGCGCCAGCACCAGCGAGCGGGCCCCGGAGCGGCCCGCGAGGTCGGCCCGCACCCGGCGCATCGCCTCGGCCAGGGCCGCCTCGTGGGAGCGGCGCCGGCAGCCCCCACGGCTCGCGGACCGCGGAGGGGTCGAGGTAGGGCAGGCCGTGCACGGCCACCGGCCCGTGCTCGTCCTCGAGCAGCACGGGCGCGCCGACGCTGCCGGCGTCGGTGCGGATGAACACGCCGGCGGCGTCGATCAGCCGGGAGCTGAACCCCAGCCGCTGGGCGGAGTCGTGGTTGCCGCTGGTGATCACGACCTGCGCGCGGGAGGCCGCGAGCCGGGCCAGCGCCTCGTCGGCGAGCCGGACGGCGTCGACGTGGGGCAGCGCCCGGTCGTAGACGTCGCCGGCGACCAGCACCAGGTCGACCCGCTCGCGCTCGACGACCTCGAGCAGGTGGTCGACGTACGCCGCCTGGTGGGTGAGCATGCCCTCGCGGTGGAACGACCGGCCCAGGTGCCAGTCGGAGGTGTGGAGGATGCGCATGGGACGCAACCTAGGAAGGACCGCCGACACGTCCGGGGTGCACCCGGTCCGCCCGGCCGGTCCGCGGTTTGCTCACCGGACCGCGGGCTGTGACGCTCCCGATCTGCGGTCTGTGAGCAAACCGCGCCGCCAGGTCGCGACCAGGCTTCGGCGGCCAGCTCAGGCGTAGCGGACGCACCGGTCGGCGGACGTGAAGCCGTAGAGCGCCAGCCCGGCTCTCGGGCCAGCCGCACCGAGAGGCTGGTCGGCGCGCCGACGGCCACGAGGGAGCCGGTGCCGCGGCCACGGCCTTCTGCACCAGCTCGAAGCCGGCCCGGCCGCTGACCACCAGGCAGGCCTCGGCGGCCGGCTTGCCGGCGAGCACCCGGGCGCCGGTGACCTTGTCGACCGCGTTGTGGCGGCCGACGTCCTCGCGGACCACGAGCGGCTCGCCGTCGGCGGTCGAAGAGGCCGGCCGCGTGCACGCCGCCGGTGCGGTCGAAGACCGCCTGGCGCTCGCCGCAGCAGCGTCCGGCAGGCGGCGTACGACGTCGGGCGACCGGCAGCGGCCCCGGCCCAGCCGCCGGCGCGGGGGAGGTCGAGCGCCGCGGCGACGCTGTCCTTGCCGCACACCCCGCAGGCCGAGGAGCCGGTGGTCAGGGCGTCGTGCCGGTGGCCGGGGTCGCGCCGGGGCGGCCCGGCCAGCGCACCGTGACGACGTTGAACTCCTGCTCGGGCGCGAGGTCGACGTCGGTGCAGTAGGCGACCTCGTGGACGTCGCCGGCGCCGACCAGGCCCTCGTGCACCAGCCACCCGGCGGCGAGCTCGAAGTCGTGGCCGGGGGTCCGCATCGTCACCCAGACCCGGCGCGGGCGCCTCGCCGGGCCAGGCCAGCCGGATCTCCAGCGGCTCCTCGGTGGCGAGCCGGTCCTCGTGGCGGCGCTCCCCGTCGGCGAGCGATCTCCCGCACGCGCGCCCGGACCGTGGGTCCGGGGCGGCGCGGGCGATCGGTCACACGGGGAACGTACCCGTCAGGCGGTCGGGAACGCCCGGCGGACCGCGAGCCGGTGCTCCAGGTCGTCGGTGGCGTCGACCACGCGGCGGCGGATCGAGGCGTCGACGCCCTCGTCGGCGATGAGCGCCCGGGCCAGCGCCAGCGGTCGGCTCGTCCACGGCCGTGACCGGGAAGAACGAGTCGGCGCCGTCGGCCAGGTTCCAGCCGCTGCGCACCTCCACGGTGGCCGGGACCTCGGCGAAGTAGCGCTCGACGTACGGCCCGGTCAGGTGCTCCTGGCCGGAGCGCCACATGCCGAGCCCGGCCGCCTCGAGCTCGTAGTTGGGCACGTCGACCTCGCCAGCGAACCGGGCCCACGCCCACGCCTTGGCCGCGGCGTCGGGCAGCGAGGCCATCGCCCGGGAGTGCTCGACCCGGGACCGGGCCGTGGGCTCGGCGTCCAGCGCCTGCTGCAGCTCCTCGCGGTCGGTCTCTCCGAGCGTCGCGAGCTGCACCAGCATCCGCCAGCGCAGGTCGAGGTCGACCTCGACGCCGTCGGGCAGCACCCGGCCGGCCAGCCAGGAGCGCAGCTGGCCGGCGTCGGTCGCGGTGCTCACCGCGGACTGGTACGCCGCGAGCTGGAGGGTCGAGCCGGCAGGGGCCCGGGTGGCCTTCTCGACCAGCACCGTGTGCAGCCGGTCGAGGGCGGCCGCGGGGTCCGCGGTCATCGGGACGACCTCGCGCAGGGCCCACGGCAGCGTGTGGAAGACGGCGTCGTCGGTGTCCTCGGTCGGCAGCCCGGCCACCAGCAGGTCCACGACGTCGGCCGGCGCCACGGCGGCGTTGTGGAAGCCGCTGCGCACGTTGTTCCAGATGCCGGCGCGCAGCGCGGGGTCCTCGGTCGCTGGCAGCAGCGACGCCAGCGCCGCCACCGTGGCGCGGTCGGGCTGCGCCACGGCCCAGGTGTCCTCGAACGGGTCGAGCACCACGGCCGCGTCGCCGGCGACCGCCAGCGGCGTCTCGGCGCTCGCGAGCGTCAGGGTGGCGACCTCCCACTTGTCCTCCGGGCGTGCGGTGGCGACCCGCACGGTGTGGCTGCGCTCGGCCGGGTGGCCGGCCGGGGGAGTGCGCCGCACCACGCCGGCCGCACGGTCGAGCACGATCGCGTCGGGTCCGGCGGTGCGCAGCCAGTTGCTGGTGAACGAGGAGAGGTCCACGGCACTGTCGCGCTGCGCGGCCGCCCGCTCCCAGCTGGCGAACAGGTCGTGCATGGTCGCGTTGCCGAACCGGTGGGTGGTGAAGTGGTCGACGACGCCGGCGAAGAACACCTCGTCGCCGAGCCGCGCGTTGAGCTGCTTGAGGATGCTGGAGCCCTTAGCAATACGCTGAGTCAAGCCGGCATAC
>CAVXNT010000021.1:0-16188 GCA_963763225.1 uncultured Actinomycetota bacterium
AGGTCCCGCGGTGAGTGGACTCACAGCCTCTCAAGGACTCTTGCCGGCTGCCGATGCCTTTACTTGAGTAGAGGACGTCCCGCGAGCATTCGGGCGCGACAGCAGCGCAGGCCGGGACGCCCTGCTCGAGGAGCGCACCATGAGCCGTCGCCACAACCTGATCCGCGAGTCGTTCCGCGCCGCGCGCGCGTTCGGCATCGACACCACCGCCTCCGCCGCCCAGCGGCGCCGGGCCATGGAGCGGTTCGCCCGCTCCCTGTCGCACTGAGCTCTGCGCGGGTGGGTCACCCCACCCGCGCAGGCGGCCCGTCCGGGGAGGACGGGGTCCTCTCAGTGCATGTGGCTGCCGCCGTCGACCACCAGCGTCTGCCCGGTCACGAAGTCGCTCTCCGGGCCGAGCATGAACCGCACCGCACCGACGACGTCGTCGGGCAGCATGACCCGCGGGATCGCGCGTCCGGACACCTGCGTGTTGCGGTAGGCGATCGTCGACTCGTCGGGGGACTCCTCCGACAGCGTGCTGCCCGGCGCGACGCAGTTGACCCGGATGCCGTCGCTCCCCACCTCGCGGGCGAGCACCTTGGTGAACCCGAGGATGGCCGCCTTCGACGTGACGTAGTGGATCCGGCTGGCCGAGCCCTTGAGCGCCGTCCCCGACGAGATGTTCACGATCTTGCCGTAGCCGGCCCGCCGCATCGCGGGGATGACGGCCTTCGAGACCTGCCACGGTCCGCGGACGTTCACCCGCATCATGAGGTCCCACTCGTCGAGCGAGATCTCGTCGAACGGCGACCGCGACATGGGCACCACCGAGAACACCGCGGCGTTGTTGACCAGCCCGGTGATCGTGCCGAACTCGGCCACGGCGGCCTCGGCCATCGCCTGCACGTCGTCCTCGCTGGAGACGTCGGCCCGCACCGCCAGCGCCCGGCCGCCGGCCTCGCGCAGCTCACCGGCCAGCTTCTCCGCGCCGTCGCCGTCGAGGTCGACGACCACCACGGCCGCCCCGTCGTCGACCAGTCGTCGCGCGTACGCCGCCCCGATGCCGTGCGCGGCACCGGTGATGACCACGACCGCGTCCGCGATGCTGCGCGGCTGCTCCTCCACGTTCGACGTCCCTTCGCTCATCGCAGCGTCACCGTGACCGACTGCTCGCGGCCGTAGCTGAGCAGCTCGTCGAGCGCGCTCTCCTTGCCGATGCCGCTCTGCTTGAAGCCACCGAACGGCGACCCGATCGGCCGCTTGCCGGTGCCGTTGATCGAGATGTAGCCCGACTGGATGCGCCGGGCGGTGCGCAGCGCCAGCGAGATGTCGTTGGTCCAGATGTTGCCGGTCAGCCCCAGGTCGAGGCTGTTGACCTGCTCGAGCATGTCCTCGTAGTCGGTCCAGGTGAGCACGCTCATCACCGGCCCGAAGATCTCCTCGCGGGCGATCCGCATGCTCATGTCGACCTGCGAGAACACCGTGGGCTCCACGTAGAAGCCGGTGTCGAGGCCGGCTCGGGCGGCCGCCGCCGTACAGCAGCTTCGCCCCCTCCTCGACGCCGCTGGCGATCATCGAGGTGACCTTGTCGTAGTGCGCCCGGTAGCAGAGCGGCCCCATGTCGGTGTCCTCGGCCAGCGGGTCGCCGATCGTCAGCTTCGAGACGGCGTCGACCAGCGCGGCCAGGAACTGCTCGCTGACGTCCTCGTGCACGAAGATGCGGGACGCCGAGCCGCAGGACTGACCCATGCAGCGGGCCAGGTTCATCGCGGCGACGGCGGCCCTGGCGGTGGTGGCGGCGTCGGCGTCGGGGAAGACGATCAGCGGGTTCTTGCCGCCGAGCTCCAGGCTCAGGTGCTTGACCTGCTCCGCGCCCAGCGCGGCCACCCGCTGGCCCGTGGGCACGCTGCCGGTGAAGGCCACCCGCGGCACCTTCGGGTGGCCGGCCAGGGCCGCGCCGGCCGTGGCGCCGTTGCCGGTGAGCACGTTGAACACGCCGGCCGGGAACAGGTCCTTGACCAGCTCGCCGAAGCGCAGCGCCGACAGCGACGTCTGCTCGCCCGGCTTGACGATCACCGGGGCGCCGGCGGCCAGCGGAGCGGCCGACTTGGCGGCCATGAACTTGATCGGGTGGTTGAACGGCACGATCCGGGCCACCACCGGGTAGGGCACGAACTCGGTGTAGGTCAGCGCGTCGGGCCCGCTCGGGATCGTCCGGCCCTTGGTCTCACCGGCGATGCCCGCGAAGTAGCGGATCTCACCGACCGCGCCCTGCACGTCGGCCCGCATGCTGGCGATCGGGTTGCCCGAGTCGATCGCGTCGAGGTGGGCGAGCTCCTCGGCGTTGTCCTCGAGGATCTGGCCGTACTCGCGCAGCACCTTCGCCCGCTGCTGCCAGGTGAGGTCGCGCCAGGCCTGGCCGGCGTCGAGCGCGGCCCGCACGGCGCGGTCGACGTCGTCGGCGCTCGCGTCGGGCACCTGCCCGATGACCTGCTCGGTGGCCGGGTTCACCGACTCCAGGGTGGCGCCGCCGGTCGCCTCGACCAGCTCGCCGCCGATCAGCATGCCCCGGAAGGGGACTTCCGTGCTGTTCCGCCATGCGTCACCATCCGTTCGCTCGTCGGCTGGGTTCGGTCACTGGTACTGCTGCGCCGGCAGCGGTCCGGTTCGCCCGCGCCCCCGGGCGTTCTTGGACCATTGGTAGGACCATATGCGCCTTGCGATCCGCGGCACAAGGCCGGGCCGTCGGCCGCAGGGGGCACCGAGGCACCCTGCGGCCGACGGCCCGCTCGGGTCACTTCTGGCCGGCGAAGGCGCTCCTCGACCAGGCTCACGTACTGGTCGGGCGAGTCCTCGAGCACCGAGCGGTAGATCTCCCTGAGCTCGTCACCGCCGAGGTAGGAGACGTGCTCGTTCGCCGGCTCCAGGGTGTCGAGCACCTGCTGGTCCTGCACCGCGGCCTCGAACGCGGAGGAGAGCTCGCTGGCGCAGTTCTCGTCCATCCCGGGCGGGGCCAGGATGGCACGGCCGGCCTGCTGCAGCTGGGCGTGGGCCTCGGCGAGCGCCTTGTGCTCCTCGTCCAGGTCGAGCTCCAGCATCGCCGGCACGTCCGGCAGGTCCTGCGCCCGCTCCTCGCCGGCGACCATGACCGGAATCAGGTCGCTTGCTCTCCACGGCGGACAGCAGGCCGGCGACGCTGCTGAACACCGCGTCGACGTCACCGCTGGTCACCGCCAGAGCGGTGTCCCCCGACCCCGGGTAGCCGCTGACGACCTTCGCGTCGAGGCCGAGGATCTGCGAGACGATGGTGGCGTCGATGTAGTCACCGCCGCCGGGGCCGGTGGCGGCGAAGGTGATCTGGCCGGTCGGCGTCCAGGACGTCCTGGATCGTGTCCAGGCCGCTGTTCGGGCCGGTGACCATGAGCCGCTCGTCCGGCGTGACGCGCGCGATGAAGGTGAAGTCCAGCGGGTCGAAATTGACGCCCTCGACGCCGGCGAGCGTGGCCGCCAGGATTCCCACGCTGGGCAGGATCGCGAAGGTGCCGCTGTCGGGATCGGCCTGGGCGAGGTTGTTCGCGGCCGTCAGGCCGCCGGCGCCAGGCTGGTTCTCCACCACGACCGTCGCACCGAGCTGGTCCTCGAGCGCCGGCGCGAGCGCCCGGGCCACGGTGTCGTACCCGCCACCCGGAGGATACGGGACGGCGAAGGTCACGGTCTCACCCTCGAAGCAGGAGCTCGGCGCCACCGCCGGACGCGGCCGCCCCGCCGCCTTCCGCTGTCGTTCCCTCCGCCGCAGCCGGCGGCCAGCAGGGCGACGACGGGGAGGACGGCGGCCAGCGTGCGGGTGGACCGTGGATTCCTGATACGCAACTGAGTCACTTCCTTTCCGGTGGTGGGCAGCCTCGATGCCGGCCGCCGTGTCGACGAGTGCCAGACGGCTGCCGACGCGGGTCGGTCAGCCGCCGAAGGCGGGCAGGCCGAGCAGGGCGGCCGGGTTGGTTGCGACCGCTCGGTGGATCTCGTCGGCGGAGAGGCCGGCGTCGAAGAGGACGCCGACCAGCATGCGGAGCAGGTCCGACGGCGACGGGTTGGCGCCGCCGAAGAAGTCGCTGGTGACGACGGCGCGGTCGGCGCCGATCTCGCGGATCATCGCGACCACGTCGGCCGGGTCGTTGCGGCCCGGGGCGACGGTGGGCCAGCAGACCTCGATGTAGGCGCCCAGCCGGGCGGCCTCGCGGATCGCGTCCCTCGGCGCGCCGACCGACCCCGACATCGGGTGGCCGAACAGCACCCGGTCGAAGCCGATGCGGTGCGGCCTCGGCGGCCAGCGCCAGCGACTCGCGCCACGACACGTGCCCGGTGCTCAGCATCAGCCCGCGGTCGGCGGCCAGGCGCAGGATCTCGTGGGTGGCGTCGAGCAGCGCGCCGTCCTCCCCCGTGATCGACAGCGTGGAGAGCCGGGCCGGGTCGAAGGTGTCGAAGTGCTCGGCCAGCCGGCGGTGGAAGCCGCCGCGCTCGGCGTCGTTCCTCGACCCCCAGGTGGGCAGGTAGACCACCGAGGCGCCCATCGCCGCCGCCGCCTCCACCGCCCACGGGTCGAGGCCGCCCGACATCGGGTTCAGCGTGATGCTCGTGTGCACCTCGACCGGGCCGGCGTAGACCTGGTCGAGGAACGGCGTCAGCGACACCGACGGCCACAGGTGCGACTTGAGGACGACGCCGCGCAGCCCCGCCGCCTCGGCGCGGGGCAGCCACTCCCACTCCGGCAGCGCCTTGCGGAAGTGCGTGCGGGAGAACTCGAGGTCCACGTGGCAGTGCAGGTCGATCGCGCCGACCAGCAACTCGTCGTAGACCGTCCGTGCGCTGCTCGCCGGCATCGGCGCTCCTCCTGTGCTCTCGTGGGGATCGGGGGTGCTCATGCCGCGCGCCGGGCCAGCAGCAGCACGGTCGCCAGCAGCCGCCAAGGGGTGTCGGCGTCGGCGAAGCCGGCCTCGCCAGGGCGGCGCAGGTGGGTCTCGAGCGAGTGCGCGCCACGCTCCTTGACGCGCACCGGCGCCGAGGTCTCCGACTGGTCGTAGAACCGCGACGGTGACCTGGTCGTAGCGGGGGCCCCACGGCTCGGTCACCGCCATGTGGTCGAGGTTCACCAGCCAACCGCCGGGGCGCAGGATGGCGCCGACCTCGCGGTAGAACGGCACGAGCTCCTCGGCGGGCAGGCCGTGGGTGGCGCGGGCGCAGACCACGACGTCCACCGAGTCCGGGGCGACGCCGGGGGTGCGCATGTCGGCGATCCGGTAGTCCACCCGGTCGCCGAACCGGTCGAGCGTCGCCCGGGCGTGCCGCTCCATCTCGGCGGAGCCGTCCGACCACAGCCCGGTGGCGTCCGGGAACGCGTCGAGGAACGTGGCCAGGAAGCTGCCCGCCCCGCCCGCGAGCTCGACCACGGTGGCCGGCCGGCTGGTCGTGCCCACCAGGGCGACGGCGAGCTCCCGGGCGGACTGCACGACGCGGCGCTGCGCGTCCTTGGCCACCCAGCGGTCGACGCGCCCCGGGTCGTTCCAGTCTCGGTCGGTCATGCCTGCCCTTTCTCGAACGGTCCATGGATCTGCTCACGGCACCTGCCCGCCGGGTCGACCGTCGCCGGCCGCATCGCGCCCCCGGTACATGGCGATCACGACGACGAAGGCCGTGGCCGCGAGCACCGCTCCGACCAGGAACGCTCCCCGGAAGCCGGCGACCAGGACGTCGTCCGGGACTCCCACGGTGGCCGACGTGCCGGCGAAGACCGAGAAGAGCGACACCGCGAGCGCGGCACCGACGGATTTCCCCAGGTTGCGGACGGTGGCCAGGGTGGCGCCCCCCGTTCCGGCCCGCTCGCGGGCGATGTCGCCCATCACCGCGGAGTTGTTCGGCGGGAGGAACAGGCCGAACCCCAGGCCGAAGAAGACGAGGACGGCGCCGACCAGCCAGACCGGGGCCGTGCCGAGCAGCACGCAGCCGGCCATGCCGGTCGTGGTGCAGCCGAGCGCGACGAGGGTCGGGCGCCGCGAGCCGACGCGGTCGCTCCACCAGCCGGACGCCGGCGAGACCAGCAGCATGACCACCGCCTGGGTCATCATCAGCAGGCCGGTGGCACCGAGCGACCAGTGCTCGACCTCGTGCAGGTAGAGCGGGAACAGGACCGCCGGGAAGAGCATGAGCACGAAGGAGAAGAAGGCCGCGAGGTTCCCCAGACCGAACACCCGGCGCCGGAACAGCGCCAGATCGATCACCGGACCGGACGAGCGCGACTCCTGGGCCACGAGCAGCGCCAGGAGCAGCAGCGCGGCCCCCAGCAGGCCGAGGGTGGCCCCGCTGGTCCACCCGGCGCTCGCGCCGGTGCCCAGCCCGAGGAGCAGCGCGCTGGAGAACCCGGCGAACAACAGCGCACCGAGCAGGTCGAACCGCTTCCGGGCCGGCCGATCGGCCGGCCGGTCGGCCGGGACCAGCAGGAACGTCCCGATCGCACCGAGCAGGCCGACCGGCAGGTTGATGAGGAAGATCGAGCGCCAGCCGAAGGCCTCGGCCAGCAGGCCGCCGAGTCCCGGGCCGACCACCGTGCCGGCCGCGACCACGCTGGTGAGCATCCCGAGCGCCCGGCCCCGCTCGTGCGGCGGGAAGGTGGTGACGGCGGTGGCCATGATCGTCGCCATGAACATCGACGCCCCGATGGCCTGCAGCACCCGGGCCCCGGCGAGCAGCGCGAAGGTCGGGGCCAGCGCGACCAGCAGCGATGCGACCACGAAGAGGACCAGGCCGGAGTTCAGGACGCGCTTGCGCCCCAGCGTGTCGGCGAGCCGCCCCGACACCGGGAGCACGGCGGTGATCGTGAGGAAGTAGCCCGAGACCACCCATTGGAGCGTGTCCAGCCCGACGTCGAACTCCCGCCCCATCGTGGGCAGGGCCACGGTCACCGCGGCCGCGTCGAGGTTGGTCATGAACGTCCCCGTCGTGATGGCGGCGAGGATCAGCCAGCGCCGCATCCCGGGGATCTCCGGGCGCTCGACGGCGACGTCCGTGGCGTGCACGGTCACCGGGGGGACGGCACGTCGGCGACGCCGATCAGGGCGTCGCGGCGCACGAGCGCGGCGAGCTCGTCCTCGGTCAGCGCCGTCGGTGCCCGCCGGACGGCGGGGCAGGACCAGGTAGCGCACGTGCGAGGTGGAGTCCCAGACGGTGATCTCGCGCTCGGCCGGCAGCTCGAGGCCGAACTCGGCCAGCACGCCGCGCGGGTCGCGGACCACGCGCGAGCGGTAGGCCGCGGTCTTGTACCAGGCCGGCGGGGTGCCCAGCAGCCGCAGCGGGTAGCAGGAGCACAGCGTGCAGACGACGACGTTGTGCACGGCCTCGGTGTTCTCGACGACCCGCAGGTCGACGTCGCCGTGCCCGGCCGGGCCCACCGGCATGCCGAGGGACGCGGCCGCGGCGCCGCCGTCGGCGAGCAGCTGCTGCCGGAACGCGTCGTCGGTCCAGGCCCGCGCCACCAGGCGCGCGCCGTTGAGCGGCATCGCCCGGGCGAGGAAGCCGTCGATCACCGGGTCGAGCTCGCCCGGCTGCAGCACGCCCTTCTCGGTCAGCAGCCGCTCCAGGACGGCGACCCGCCGGTTGATCCGCTCGTTTCCCGCGTCCGCGGTCACGGGAGCACCTCCTCCAGGTTCGACAACCACAGATCGGCGTGGACGAACGACCCCGCTCCCGTGCGCCCGAAGATCTCGCCGGCGTCGAAGCGCACGGTGAGCACCGGCTCGGGCGTG
The DNA here is from genome assembly GCA_963763225.1 of uncultured Actinomycetota bacterium. Taxonomy (GTDB): domain Bacteria; phylum Actinomycetota; class Actinomycetes; order Propionibacteriales; family Nocardioidaceae; genus Nocardioides. The sequence continues at coordinate 7,776 of CAVXNT010000021.1, forward strand.
CGGAAGACCTCGCCGGCGCCGAAACCGACCGGCAGCGGCTTCTCGCCGCACTCGGCCACGACCACGCCGACCTGGCCGCGCAGATAGCCCGGCACCCGTCGGAACTCGTCGGGGTCCGCCGCGCTCACTCGTACGTGGTCGCCCAGGGCCGGGCACCCGTCGAAGCCGCGCCGCTCTCCTCGTCCCAACTCCGGTGCTCCCCGCTCGATCCGTCGGCGGCCAGCGCCGCCTCCACCTCGGCCACCGCGGCGTCGAGCTCGCCGGGTGCGAGCACGCCGTCCTCGACCAGCATCTGCTCCAGCCGGGTCAGCCAGCGCTCGTAGTAGCCCTGCTGCATCTGCACCGAGGCGGGCAGCTGCTCGCCCAGGTCGCGCTTCTCGTCGGTCGAGTGCCCGAACCGCGGCGGCACGACGTTGTTCAGCGCCCACACCCGCGCCTGCCAGACCCACTCGAAGGGCTGGTAGTCGTCGGAGGGGTCGACCGGGCCGAAGCCCTGCACCCCGCCCACGTTGGAGAACCGGGGCATGGCTCAGTACCCCGCCATCAGTCCATCGGCCCGTGCAGCACGCCGCCGTCGACCAGCAGGTCGGTGGCGTCGATGAACCCGGACTCCTCCGACGCCAGGAACAGCACCGCGTTCGCGATGTCCACCGGCTGCGCGCCGCGGCCGACCAGGTTCTTCCGCTTGCGGTCCTCGGGCTCGACGTCCTGACCGACCGGCGAACCCACCTTGTTCGGGGTGACCGAGTTGGCCCGGATGCCGTAGGGCGCCAGCTGCGCCGCGAACGACCGGGTCAGGTTGATCACCGCGGCCTTGGCCGCCGGGTACGCGGTGGCGTTCGGCCGCGCCCGGTAGCCCGACGTCGAGCCGATGTTGATCACCGCCCCGCCCCGGCCGGTGTCGACCATCGCCTTGCCCACGTACTTGGTGCACAGGAACACGCTGGTCAGCGTCACCTTGAGCACGCGGTCCCACTCGGCCTCGTCGAGGTCGAGCACGGTGGCGCCGCGGTCGGTGATCGCCACGTTGTTGACCAGGATGTCCACGCCACCGAACGCCTCGACGACGGCGGCGGTCATGTCCTGCACCGACTGCGAGTCGGACACGTCGCAGACGAAGGCCGCGCCCGCACCGGGTGCCTCCTTCTCCACCAGGTCCACGGTGTGCTCGGCGCGCTCGGCGTCCAGGTCGACGACGGCGACCTTGGCTCCCTCCCGCGCGAACCGGACGGCGATGGCCTCGCCGACGTTGCGTCCACCGCCGGTGACGACGGCGACCTTCCCGGCCAGCTTGGTCATTCGGTGCCTACCTCCTGGGCGAGTGCCGGCACGGGCACCGGCGAGTTCTGGGACTTCTCGTAACGGAGCTGCTCGGTGGCGGGCCGGTCGAGCACGACCGTGCCGTCGTCGTTCCGGGTGACGACGACGCCGTAGTCGTTCCGGGCGGCTGCCTCCGACACGTAGCCCGAGGCGACGTCGGCGACCACCGCGTCGACGTCGCGCGCCAGCGGGTCGCCGTAGCCCCCGCCGCCGGGGGTCTCGAGCCGGAAGGTGTCGCCGGGCTGCAGCGGCAGATCGGAGTACCGGGAGGGCAGCACCCGCTCGGTCGCCGTCCCCGGGTTGACCGTCAGCTTGCCGATCCGGCCGGAGTGCCCGCCGTCGACCCCGAGCGGGGCGACCTTGTGCCGGGTCGAGCGCAGCGAGAAGCGGGCCGGCTCGACCACCTCGTACTCGCGCAGGATGCCCAGGCCGCCGCGGAAGCGACCGGCGCCGCCGGAGTCGGGGATGAGCTCGAGCCGCTTGACCCGCGCCGTGTACTCGCTCTCGACGATCTCGATCGGCGCGATCTTGCCGTTGGTGTGGTTGACCGACGAGCCGCTGACGCCGTCGCGGTCCTTGAGCGCGCCGGTGCCGCCACCGAAGATCTCGTACTGCACGTACTTCTTCGTGCCGGGCTCGCGGCCACCGCTCATCACGAACGACCGGCTGGCGCAGCCGTCGGCCCGGCCGCGGCCGGGCACGATCGCGCTCATCGCGTCGAACACCGCGTCGACGACCGCGTGCACCGTCGGGTTGTAGGTGTTCACCGCCGCCGGGAAGTGCGGGTCGACGACGCTGCCCGTGCGGGTGGTGATGTCCATGGCGTCGAGCAGGCCCGAGTTCACGTAGGTGTCGGGGCCCAGCAGCGAGATGACCACGTAGGCGCAGGCCGCCCGCAGCAGCGGCGGGCGGATGTTGGCCGGGCCGCGGGTCTGGTCGTCGCTCTCGGTGAAGTCGAACTCGATGCGGTCGCCGGTCTTGCGCACCGTGACGTGCAGCCGGAAGGAGTGCTCGAGGTCGATGCCGTCGTCGTCGACGAACCGCTCGGCCTCGGCCACCGTGTCCGGCCAGCTGCGCAGCGCGTCGCGCACCCGCTGCTCGGAGACGGCCAGCACGTCCTCGAAGTAGCCGCGCAGCTCCGCCAGGCCGTGCTTCTCGGCGATCTCCTGCAGCCGGCGCTCCCCCACCCGCACCGAGCCCAGCTGGCCGCGGGTGTCGCCCAGCACGACCTCCGGGGTGCGGCTGTTGGCGGCGATGATCGCCTCGATGTCGCGGTTGGTCACGCCGTCGCGCTGGTAGCGGACGGCGGGCAGGTGGATGCCCTCGTTGTAGATCTCGGTGGCCGACGCCGAGCAGCTGCCCGGCACCGGTCCGCCGATGTCGCCCTTGTGCGCCATGGAGGCGGCGAAGCCGAGCAGCTCGCCGTCGACGAACACCGGGCAGATGACGAAGAAGTCCGGGCGCGTGCGGGCTGCCGCCCTCGTAGGTGTGGTTGATCAGGTAGGCGTCGCCCTCGCGCAGGTCGTCGCCGAAGTCGCGCAGCACGGCGGCGGTGCAGGCCGGGAACGCGCCGATGTGCAGCGGGAGGACGACGTGCTGCGCCACCACCCGGCCCTGCGGGTCGAGGAACGCGCACGAGGCGTCCTGCGACTCCGCGGATGATCGTGGAGAAGCCGGTGCGGAACAGGGAGAACTGCATCTCCTGCACGACGCCGGACAGGCGGGCGCGCAGCACCTGGAAGGTGACGGGGGCGACATTCACTTCGAGGCCTCCTGCTTCGGGGCGGGCGAGATGCGCAGGTTGCGCCAGCGGTCGACCTCGACCGGCTGGCCCGGCAGGACGACGACCGTGGTGTCCTCCTGGTCGACGATCGCCGGACCGGTGAAGGTGACGCCGACGTCGAGCAGCTCGCGGGCGTAGATCGGCGGTCTCGACGGTCTCCGTCGCCGAAGCGCACCGGGCGGGTGTCCACCTGGGCCTCGGCCAGCGGGCGGCCGGTCGGCTCGTGCTCGAGCAGCCGCACCTCGGGCACCAGCCCGCGCCCGGTGACCCGGTAGGACACCACCTCGACCGACTCCTCGGGCGCGGCGTGGCCGAACCGGTCGAGGTGCTCGGCGTCGAACGCCTTGCGCATGGTGTCGGTGTCGCCGGTCTCCAGCGCCGTCCGCGACACCTTGACCGGCACCTCGTAGCCCTGACCGCGGTAGCGCATGTCGAGCGTGTAGTCGATCTCGACGGCGTCGTCGGCGAAGCCCTCCTCGGCCAGGTCGGCCTTGGCGGTGGCCACCAGGCCGTCGACGACGGCCAGCATGTCGGGGCCGGTCAGCTCGGCGAGGGCGTCCAGCCGCGACCGCACGTAGTCGTGCTGGACGTCGGCCATCATCAGCCCGAGCGCGGAGAGGACGCCGGGGTGCGCCGGGATGAGCGCCCCCGCCATGTGCAGGTCCTCCATCATCGCGGCGGTGTGCACCGGCCCCGCCCCGCCGAACCCGACGAGGGTGAAGTCGCGCAGGTCGTAGCCGCGCATGGTGGAGATGCCCTTGATGGCCTCCTCCATCTGGATGTTGACGATGTCGACCACGCCGCGGGCCGCGTCGACCACGTCCATGCCCAGCGGGTCGGCGACGTGCGTGCGCACCGCCTGCGTCGCGGCGTCGACGTCGAGGGCCAGCGAGCCGCCGAGCCGGGAGCGCGCCGACAGGTAGCCGAGCACGAGGTTGGCGTCGGTGACCGTCGGGCGGGTGCCGCCGCGGCCGTAGCAGGCCGGGCCGGGCACCGAGCCCGCGCTGTCGGGGCCGACCTTGAGCACGCCCTGCGCGTCGACGCCGGCCAGCGTGCCGCCGCCGGCGCTCACGGTGTCGATGTCGAGGCTGGGCAGCGCCACCTGGCGGCCGGCGATCAGCCCGCCGCTGGTCAGCCGCGGGGCGCCGCCCTCGATCAGGGCCACGTCGCAGGACGTGCCGCCCATGTCGAAGGTGATGATGTTGCTGATGCCGCAGCGCGCGGGACAGCGCGGCACCCGCGGTGACCCCGCCGGCCGGGCCGGAGAACAGGGTGGCCGCCGCCTTCTCCGACGCCTTGTCGAAGGTCGCCGTCCCCCCGTTGGACTGCATGACGTAGGCCTGCGCCGTGGTGACGCCGACGTCGACCAGCCGGCTGCGCAGGTTGTGCAGGTAGCGCTCGAGGATCGGCTGCAGGTAGGCGTTGACCACGGTCGTGGACAGGCGGGCGTACTCGCGGATCTGCGGCAGCACGTCCGACGAGAGCGACACCACCGTGCCGGGCAGCTCCTCGGCGACGATCTCGCGCACCCGGCGCTCGTGCGCGGGGTAGAGGTAGCTGAACAGCAGGCAGACGGCGATCGACTCGATCTGCTCGCCGGCCAGGCCGCGCAGCGTCGTCCGCAGCGCCTCCTCGTCGAGGGGCACCAGCACCTCGCCGCGGAAGTCGACCCGCTCGTGCACCTGGCCGGTGCGGCTCTGCGGGGCCAGCAGCGTGGGCTTGCGGTAGTTCAGGTCGAACAGCGCCGGGCCGTGCGGCCGCGACTGCTCCATCACCTCGTAGATGCCGCGGAAGCCCTCGGTGACCAGCAGGCCGGTGCGCACGCCCTTCTCCTCGAGCAGCGCGTTGGTGCCCACCGTGGTGCCGTGGCAGAAGTACGTGACGCCCTCGCTGTCGGGCCGCTCGAGCAGTGCGTCGACGCCCTCCATGATCGCGACCGAGGGGTCGTGCGGCGTGGACAGGCGCTTGGCGATCGAGAGCTCGCCGGTGTCCTCGCGCAGGAAGACGAAGTCCGTGAACGTGCCGCCGGTGTCGACGGCGACCCGGTACCGCGGCATCAGGCGCGTCCCTCGTCGTCGGCGAGCAGCTCGGCGACCGAGTCGACGGTGATCGACAGCATCGCCTCGCGGGCGGTCGCGGCCACCGGAAGCTCGATCGGCGGCTCCACCGTCTGCGCCATGGCGAAGGCGTTGGCCAGGTCCTTCTTGTGCCACGTGAAACGCATCAGCTGCATCTCGCGCAACGTGCGGCTGTCGGTCGGGCCGTCCTTGAGCGCCTCGCGCAGCTTCGTCGGCGCGACCCCGAGCCGCTGACCGAAGCGCAGCGCCTCGTTGATCGCCGAGATCTGCGCCCAGTGCACGAGGTTGTTCACGGTCTTGCCCACCTGGCCGGCGCCGAGGCCGCCGAGGTGGTGCACGCTGCCGCACCAGGGCTCGAGCTGCGGGCGGATGCGGTCGAGCACCGCCTCGTCGCCGCCGACCAGCAGGTTGATCTCGCCGGCCTCCGCGCCGCGCACGCCGCCGGTGAGGGCCGCGTCGAGCACGTCGACGCCCTTCTCGCGGCCGGCGTCGGCGATGGCCTGGCAGGTCTCGGGCAGCGCGCTCGAGCAGATGGCCAGCACCGCTCCGGGCCGGGCGCCGGCCAGCAGGCCGTCGTCGCCGAGGCACACGGTGCGGACGTCGTCGTCGCTCGGGACGAACACGAACACCACGTCGGACCGCTCGGCCAGCTCGCGCAGCGAGCGGGTGACCGTGGCGCCCTTCTTCTCGATGGCGGCGAGCGCCGCGTCGTCGAGGTCGTAGGCGAAGGTGTCGAAGGGGGAAGCGGCCAGGTACTCCGCCGCCGGGCGGCCCATGGCCCCCAGTCCGACCACTCCGGCGGTGCGCTTGTCGGTCATGCGGGCTCGGGACCTCCTCGCGGCGCGCTGCGCGTGCCGCCGTCTGCAGGTGCGGGGATCGTGAGCCACGCTACACAGACATTGGTCCTACCAACAGACCGTTGTGCCATTCTGACGCCGATCACCGTCGATCACCGTCTATCCCCAGGGGACGACCCATGCGACTGCTGACCAACGCCGACATCGCGTCCGTGCTGACCATGCGCGAGGGCATCGCCGCGCTCCGCGTCGGCTACGCCGACCTCGCCCGTGGCGACGCCGCCTTCGTGCCACGCATCGACCTGTACGCGCCCACCGGCCGGGACGACGACTACTACCAGTGGGGCTCGATGGCGGGCACCTGCCGCTCGTACGGGGTGGTGGCGGTGCGGATCAAGTCCGACGTCACCTCCTGGCCCGACGGGCGGACCAGCGAGAAGTACTGCATCGAGCCGGGCACCTACTCCGGGATCATCCTGCTGTACAGCACCGAGAACGGCGCCCCGCTCGCACTGCTGCAGGACGGCTACCTGCAGCACGTGCGGGTCGGCGCGGCCGCGGGCATCGGGGTGGACGTGATGGCCCGGCGCGACGCCGACACCCTGGGCCTGATCGGCTCCGGGGGCATGGCCCGCACCTACCTCGAGGCCATCGCCGAGGTGCGGCCGCTGCGCGAGGTGCGGGTGTACAGCACCACGCCGGAGAACCGGCGCCGCTTCGCCGAGACCGCCGCCCGCGACCTCGGCCTCGAGGTACGGGCAGTCGACAGCGCGGAGGAGGCCGTCCGGGGCGCGGCGATCGTCGCGACCGCCACCGACTCGATGTCGGCGACGTTCGACCCGGCGTGGCTCTCCCCCGGCACCCACGTCACCTGCGTGACCCGGCGGGAGCTGTCGGCCGAGCTCGTCGCTCGGGCCGACCGCGTGCTGCAGCTCGGGGTCAACACGGTGCCCGCCGGCACGCCCGTGCCGGGCATGGAGTGGATGTCGGGCGGGATCGCGTCGTACGTGTCGGGCCAGCCGCACGAGCGCGCCCGCATCCCCCGGGGCCAGAGCCGCGAGACCGGCGTCTACCCGACGCTCACCGACGTCCACCGCGGCCGGGCGTCGGCGCGGGAGAGCGACGACGAGATCACCCTGTTCGTCACCACCGGCACGCAGGGCCTGCAGTTCGCCGCCGTGGGAGGGCGCGTCTGGCAGCTCGCCCAGGAACGAGACCTCGGTCAGCGGTTCCCGACCGAGTGGTTCCTGCAGGACATCCGCGACTGACCCTCCCCGGACTTTCTGTACAGAAAGTCCGCTCAGGGGTGCTCGGGTGCCGACGGCGGCCGGGTCAGGGGATGTACTTCTCGTCCTGCAGGAACAGCTCCCGCGGCAGCTCGACGCCCAGGCCCCGCTCCTTGCAGAGGGTGTAGATCAGGTGCGCCACGGCGGTGAACTGCACGCCGTCGCCGCGCAGCACCAGGCCGGTGATCTGGTCGTCCGAGGTACGCCCCGGGTGCGTGCCGGCGATGACCTCACCGAGCAGCGGCAGCGCGTCCCAGTCGATGCTCGTCGGCCGGGTGTACTGGTCACGGCCGTGCTCGGGGATGACCTCCACGCCGCCGATGGCGTAGCGCATCCAGCGGCGGCCGTGCCGGTTCATGGTCAGGACGTCGCAGCGCTCCCAGCCGGCCAGCTCGAGCTCGACGTCGGACACGTTGCTGACGAACTGCCCGGGCTCCAACCAGTCGGCCATGACCACCGGGTCCTTGGAGTTGGTGGCCATGTACACGATGTCGGAGCCCCGGACCGCCTCGCGCGCGGAGCCGACCGGCACCACCTCGATCCCGGCCTCGGCCGACATCTGCTCGGCGAAGGCCTCCTTCTTGCCCGGCGAGGGGCTGAAGACCTCGATGCGCTCCAGCCGGCCGAGCGCGGCGAAGCAGTGCACCGCCGCCTGCGCCTGCCAGCCGGTGCCCACGAGCCCCATCACGCGGGCGTCCCGGCGGGCGAGGTACTTGGCACCCACCGCGCCGGTGCCGGCGACGCGGAACTTCTGCAGGAAGCCGTCGTGGATGATCGCCAGCAGCTCACCGGTCACCGAGCTGTAGACGTAGATCAGCCCGCAGAACTTGCGGTCCGGCGTGCCCGGGACCCGGCGCTGGCGGATGCCGTCCGGGGTCTGGACGTAGGTGATGATGTCGGAGTCGATGCGGTCCGTCGTGACGTCGAGGTTCGCGATCGCGCCGCTCAGCGACGTGTAGGAGTGGTGCGCCGGACTACCGCTCGGCGGGAACTGCGGCCCGTACTCCTCCTCGCGACGGGGCGTGAACACCCGGTACGGCGGGGCGTTGACCGCGCCACCGGTGGCCAGCTCGCGTGCAGCGTTCTCCAGCGCGTCGTTCACCGCGCCGGCGGTCAGGACCCGCTCCACCGTCGGGTTGTCGATCACCA